>DUNO01000079.1 GCA_012839295.1 Clostridiales bacterium | reverse complement strand
TTTAGTGTTTTGGTGATGAAGAGTGATGTGCAGCTTCTTTGCTTATAAGGATGGCAGGGGCGAGTCGGGAATGTTCCTTTTTATAGTTGGCCAAAGCGTGATTTGTAGTGTAGGCCAAATGATAAGCGGATGAACTAGCAGAATGTATAGATACGTGGGTTTTAGGTCGAGGTAGATCATGACCCGAGGAGAAGGGGCTGATGAGGCCTACATGTGCTCACTGCCAACCGCAAAATTCAGTCTAAGTTTAGTACCGCCAGCTTCTGTATGACCATACAACACTTGCTACAACCTGGAAGTAAGCCTAGCACTTATCAGCGTCAGAATACACCGCGAAAATGAGGAAGCTAGATGCGTGCGAGTTTTAGGGTCTTAACTTATAAAGTCGGGAGCAAGAGTGCGATGGCGGTGTGGGGGGACAAAGGAGAGGGAAATAGCCTGTGTACGTAGAATGTTATTGAATCGAACGAACAATGGGGATGGGAATAGGCGGTAAAAAGAATGGGTGAGGAAATAATTGAAGTTGATAGATCAGCGGTTTGGTCAAAGCATGGTTTGGGAGTGCTTTATTTGTATCTATGCACAAAAGAAATGGTTAGGAAGTTGACGAAGTATGGTTTAATAGAGGCAGAATCGTAATCAAGCCCTAATTTTACAATAAGCATTTTTACAAGCACGGCGCACTGGGTAAGCATGCTAAGAATGGAGTGAAGCTAATGGAAAAAATAGAACTAAATATTAATGGCGAAGATGTTACTGTTGAGGTGGAACGAAATTGGACGTTATTATATGTCCTTCGAGAAATCCTTAACTTAACCGGAGCAAAACCCGGTTGTAATACCGGGGATTGTGGCGCTTGCAAGGTTATTATAGATGGAGAAGCCGTTAACTCTTGCCTAGTACATGCTGTCAGAGTTCAAGGCAAGGCTATTGAAACCGTGGAGGGTTTATCTATAAACGGAAAACTTCATCCACTGCAGCAAGCATTTATAGACTGTGGCGCAGTTCAGTGCGGCTATTGTACCCCCGGCATGCTAATGAGTGCAAAGGCTCTGTTGGATAAAAACCGTACTCCTTCGGAGGATGAAATACGGGAGGCCATAGGGAATAACCTATGTCGCTGCACCGGATATTACAAAATTATTGAGGCTATTCAACGAGCTGCTAAAATGATGGGGGAGGTGAAGGTAGAGTGAAAGATTATAATATTATTGGGAAGAAAGTACCCATCGTAGATGCTGAGCTCAAGGTAACCGGCCAATTCAAATACACTGACGATCTAAAGCTTCCCGGTATGCTTTATGCCCAGGTGCTTTTTAGCCCGGTACCGCACGCCAGAATAAAATCCCTGGATACTTCCGCGGCGGAGGCCCTCCCAGGCGTACGAGCGGTGGCAACATATAAAAACTCATCTCGGGTAAAGTTCAACAGTACAACGCGGCTTAGAACCCAAGAGTGGATTTCCAATGAATGTGTATTTGACGATACAGTTCGTTTTGTAGGGGACCGTGTAGCTGCGGTAGCCGCCGATTCTTTGGCTATTGCCAAACAAGCCCTACGCCTTATCAGGGTGGAATATGAGGAATTGCCCCATTACGTTGACCCTGTTGTGGCCATGCAAGAGGAATCATACCCGATACATGGCAGTAGCAATATAGTTGGCAAGATATGTCAAAATGCCGGGGACGTGGATAAAGGTTTTGAGGAATCCGATTATATATTTGAGGACACATATACTACCCCAGCTGTCCATCATGGTGCTATAGAGACTCATGCTGCAATTGCTAACTTTGATGCCAAAGGGAAGCTTACTGTGATATCTCCCAATCAAAATATCTTTGGTACGCGAATTATACTTTCCCGGATATTTGGCTTGCCTATGAGCAGGATAAGGGTCATTACCCCGGGAATGGGTGGTGCCTTCGGTGGTAAGCTGGAAGCAACGCTAGAGCCAGTTGTGGCCGAACTGGCTAGGCAGACCGGACGACCTGTTAAACTTACGTACAACAGACGAGAAACGATGCTTTCCACCCGTACCCGCCATGCTACGGTGATTACAATTAAAACTGGGGTAAGAAAAGACGGTACAATAGTAGCGCAAGATCTTAAGGTGATATCTAACACCGGAGCTTACGCTGGTAGCGCCATGAATGTTGTCGGTGCAATGAGCAATAAAGTATTTAAGGCTTATAAGATACCTAACATGCGTTTTACGGGCTACCCGGTGCATACGAATACACCTAGCGCGGGGGCAATGAGGGGTTACGGTTCGCCGCAGGTCTTTTTTGCTCAACAATGTCAACTGTTGAAAATTTCTAAAGCCCTAAGGATCGATTTTGCAGAGTTACAAATCAAGAACATGATGGACTCCGACGGGTTCGACCAAAGATCCGGCAAATCCATCGGCAATCCACGGCCTAAGGATTGTTTGAGGCGAGCCCTGGAGCTCAAGAAAAACTGGGAGCCCCTTTCCGATGAAGGTGGTAAATATTCCATAGGGGTAGGCATGGCATTAGGATGTCATGGTAGCAGCACCTGCGATGCTCATCTGGATCAAGTCTGCATCATGATTAAAATGAATGAAGATTCTTCCTGTATAATGTATACCGGGACCCATGAAATGGGTCAGGCGGCCATTACTGCACAGATGCAGGTTGTTTCAGAAATTCTTAACTTGCCTTTACACATGATAGATGTGGTATATAGCGATACAGATGTTTGCGGCTGGACCGTGGGCGATTTCTCTAGCCGAGGGATTTATGTCACTGTTCATGCCGCCAAAAAGGCTGCCGAAGCCGCAAGAGCAGCTATCTTAAGAGTCGCGGCGACCATGATGCAAGAAGATGAAGCTGATTTAGAACTAGGACCAAACGATGTTTATTCCAAAGTCAGCGGCAAAAGAGTGGAAAGATGCCAGGTTATGGATTATGCTCAGCAGGTACTTAATGAAGATATTATCTGCTCTGCGACCTACCATGCTACAGATTCTCCTCCACCATACGGGGTGCATATTGCACGAGTCAGGGTTGAAAACAGCACAGGAAAGGTGGAAGTGACCGATTATATTGCCGTGCACGATGTGGGCAAAGTTATCAACAGATTGGGTGCCGAAGGGCAAATTGAGGGAGCTGTGCACATGGGTATCGGCTATGCCTTGTGTGAAAAAATCGAATATGACTCCGCTTATGGTAAAGCAAGAAACAACAGTTTCAGGAACTATAAAATGCTCAAAGCATCAGAAATGCCTAGATTACAGTTAGATTTTATAGAGAAGTATGAACCGACGGGACCATTTGGTGCGAAAAGCATATCTGAATGCGCTGTTGTTCCGTCGGCACCCGCAGTAATTAACGCTGTCTGTAATGCTCTGGGAATAGAAATAAAAAACATTCCCTATCATGTAACTGAGCAATAGAGCTTAAGTAAATAGACCAATGATAATACTCTTTCGCGAAGCCCGCGATAGAGAGTTGACGGAGACCGGGAATAAATCCTGACATGAGCTTAAAGAAAAGAATTCAATGACCGTCCTAAAGGTTTTAAGGCACCTCATAATTAGCGCAGCCCAGGTGCGGCAGAATCCAACGTAGATAAATATAAAAATTCCACCGTCAAGCGTGAAGCGTAGCCACCAATTTGGCTCCGGGCGATCTAACGACTCCTTCTGCGTTATTAGAGGGTAAACTAGGGGAGGCCTTTTTAGTACAGTCCATAACCATTTTGCCCTACCTATGATTTATTTACAGTATAATCCCGACTTTTACAGCAAACCAAGGGAAAAAGAGGCCGTAACCCTTATAACCACAGGGTTTGCGGCCTACACATTTTGTCAGGAACATGTAGGGGATACGCTCAGTTTTTGCAGTTGGCCAAAATATTTTTCATGTCAGCCTGGCGCAGCCTTTGCCTGGTAAAATCAATACCGAGGGAGGGCATGTGTTAGATCTCATATTCCCTTATCCTAAATCCGCAGCTTTTAGTTGAATTATTTTATCGTTTCTTTTCCTTCTGGATAGAATAATGGAGCTTGTCCTAAGTATCGTGGAATTTCAGTGACGTAGTATTACGCTGTTTTGCAGGCGCTAAAGTTTGCACACCCCGCACCTTCCTCAAAAGGGGCTCCGTAGGGGTAAATGTTCTCTTTTCCGGGTCACACATACCATTTGTGTAATAATTGGGCATCCTTGGTTAAGATAAGACAAAGCTTTTCTTGGGCTTGGTGTTTTCCGGACCCATTTATATTAGAACCGGTAGCTGGCGTCTGCCGTTTTTGTTGTTAGCTGGGCCCACTTTACTCGTTCCGGTTTTGTTCCGACGGAATCTGCTGGAGCCGAGGAACATTCTCTAGTCCTCGCTGCTGCTGGTGCATTTACTGCGCTCCCGGCAACCTTTGCTATTCCAGCGGCCCTCTTTGTGGGCCGCCTGTCCGACAAGTTGGAGCGGCGTCGATTAGCCCTCACCTTGTATCCTCTTCAGGAAGCCACCATTTTTGCGCTGACTTATGTACGATCTTTGCCGGTTTAGTAGGGGC
This sequence comes from Clostridiales bacterium, assembly GCA_012839295.1. GTDB lineage: Bacteria > Bacillota > Clostridia > Lachnospirales > Lachnospiraceae > Mobilitalea. The sequence goes on along the minus strand of DUNO01000079.1, from coordinate 22,122 downwards.
ACCAATTCTGTATGGGATTATCGGGCGAACGGTGTCTGATACGGTGATAGTCTCCTGGTTCGGCGATCATGTGTCGCGAAAGAACCCCGGTGCTTTAGGGGCGGCCGTGAAAGTATTTAACTTAATAGGGATGTCGGCGGCTGTAATAGGCCGTTTAGTGAGTAGACTGGTAAAAGATATGAGCAGAAGCTTAGCCGGAGCTTTCTATTTAGGGGCGCTGGTTGTTCTCAGCGGTACAATGTGTACTGCCTTTGCTAAAGAAGTGTGACTAGACTATAGTAGGACACTGAATTAGGACAAAAGAGAGTAGGTGACGTAGTTACTAGGGCTGTTTTGCTTGGAAACACAAATAGCATGGTTTTGTGAGGGACACAGAAAAGGGGCTAATTGCGTAGGTTTGTTTGCCTTCTTTTTTATTTCTAAAGAAAGCACTATGATTATAAACACGGGGATCCATACTTTTAAACAAAAAGTTTGGCTTAGCTGAGGAAAAAAGTCTAGAGTAAGCGCTAACAGTTGACAACATTGTAATTATCGACAATTAATAGAGCGATTGTTGTACATCCTGACAAAAGAAATCATCTTTAGGATATAGAAATATTACCTAAGAACAAAAAAACAGGAAAACTTTGCTCTTATAAGACAATGTTTGATACAAGACCTGGTAACTTCGTAAAAAATCTGTGGGTCGATCTGCAATTTGATCAAGAAGGGGAGTTCCTAAGCATCTAGGAAAGGGCTATGGGGGGTGATACTTATTTCAAAACGATCACCAACGTATCTAGGAGCTAAAATGTTGAGCCGAGAATGGCTACTTCTTCCCATTCATTAAGGAGGTTCGTGAGCTTCAATTCCAACTAAGTTTTGAGAGGGTTTATGTACATGCAGTAGGTAAGACTGAAATAGTAAAATCAAGGAGGTAGAAGGAATTGGATTTAGGTGCTCCTACAGAAGCAAAACAAAGAATGACATTTAGGGAACGACTCAGGGAGACTGGGCCGAGTGCTATGATCACAGGGGCTATAGTAGGTCCTGGGACTGTGACCACTTGTACTGTAATTGGCATTAAGTATCAGTACGCACTATTATGGGTTTGCTTACTACTATTATTTTTTCATTTTGCCTTACGTGACATGACCGCCAGACTTGGATTATGTGGAGGCAAGACGTTCCAACAAGCGATCCGTGAAGATATTGAAAATCCTATATTACGCAACATCACGATAACGATTGTGGCAGTTGCAGTTGGAATTGCATGTCTGTCTTTTCAATTCGGGAGTATCATGGGTGCTGGGTTAGGACTTCAGTTCTTTTTCCCCAACGTTGAAGCCAGCTCTCTCGCCGCCATTATTGGACTCGTATGTATACCGCTGATACTGTCAGGCAGTTATAAGACTATTGAAACTGCTATTAAGTACATGATTCTGGCATTCAGCATAAGCTTCCTGGCCACTGTTCTTGTCAGTGGGCCTAGCTTGGGCGCAATATTAAAGGGGCTTTTTGTACCCTCAATTCCTAAGGGTGCATTGCCCAATGTTCTTTCCTTAGTCGGCACCACTGGAATTGGCGGTTACACTTTGTTTCTTCATACTAATTCCATCAGGGAAAAATGGTCTGGCCCGGAAGACCTCTATAAAGCCCGTAACGATATTTTCATAATGGCTCCAATTGCCGTAATTACAACAGCGATGATAATGATCAGTGCTGGTTCTATGTACAGCACAGGTGTTGAAGTATCCTCTGCTGCGGTAATGGGTGAACAATTCGCACCTATTTACGGCGATTTTGCCAAGTACATTTTTGCTGTGGGGTTAAGTAGCGCCGGAATTTCTTCTGCCATACCTGTAGCTATGGCATCGTCCTGGATTCTGACAGGAGTCCTTGGTTACGAATCTACCATGGAAAGTAAACCATTTCGAATTGCTACCGTTATTCATCTTGTGCTGGGTAGTATAATGGCTTATTACGGACGTAGACCCGTGCAACTCATTCTTTCTGCTCAAGCCGTAAACGGGGTACTTGGCCCTATTACTGCAATTATCTTGCTCGTGTTAGCCAACAAGAAGAGTCTTATGAAAGACTATACCAACTCAACACTTGTTAATGTTGTGGGTATTGTTGCTGTGATATTCGGGCTGGTTATTTCTTTCAGATCTCTTGCATCGATGTTCTGAGGCTGTCCAAATGGAGCACAGGTATGAGAATCCCTTAATAGGGTCTTGAGGCGCAATCTGAGGACTCATAACCTTTGTTTCTTGGGCCCTCTTCAAAAAGAGGGCCTAAAATTGCCATATACCTGTCGCGGTGTTGCCTCCCAGCCCTGGGCACAAGTCGAGCACCTTCAATACGGTACATGAAATTGACACGCCGATTTGACTCAGGAACTATTCTAGAACTCACACCCTGCACAACATTTTAGATTTTGTTAAACGAATAGGAATGCAACGGAGGGAGAATATGTCGAAACAACTACGAAAAGCTCTAACAAAGACAGACGTACTCACCATGGCTTTTGGAGCCATGATAGGGTGGGGCTGGGTAGTTCTACCTGGGGAATGGATTACAAACGGAGGTATTGTGGGATCTTCCCTGGCTTTCCTGCTTGGTTCTTTTATGTGTCTGACTGTTGGCCAAACATATGCTGAACTAACATCAGCTTTCCCATATGCTGGTGGTCAAATCATGTTCGTCTACAATGCTTTTGGCAGAACGTGGGCTTGGATAACCGGCTGGAGTATTACTTTTGCTTACTTAAATGTGAGCGCTTGGGAGAGTATTGCCATAGTTAAAGCAATAGACTATATCGTCCCATTGCCGCAAAAGTTCCTATTGTGGAAAGTTGCTGGTTCTCCAGTCTATCTTTCAGAGGTAATTATTGGTATTGCCTTTGCTTGTTTAGTTACTTATACCAACTATCGCGGCATTGAAGCTTCTGCTCGTTTTCAGACGATAGCCACGCTTATCTTAGTAGCCGCTGGAGGTTCACTAATCATAACGTCTTTGGTAAAGGGAGACTCGTCTAACCTGGAGCCGGTATGGACTTCAGCAGATGGTTTTTTCACTGTGTTGATGATGGTTCCATTTTTGTTTGTTGGATTTGACGTAATTCCACAGTCAGCCGAAGAGATGAACATCGACTATTCAAGTGCAGGTAAATTATTGATTTTATCTATTATCTGTGCAGTTATTTGGTATGTTGCAATTACAATGGCCATCAGCTTAGCTTCCCCTGCTGTAAGAACCTCATCGGGAATAGTTGCTGCTGAAGCAATGGAAAGTCTCCTGCATAGTAAAGCTGGTGGGGCAGTTATAGCCCTAGGAGGTGTTTGTGGTATCTTGACCAGCTGGAACGCCTTCTTTATGTCAGCCAGTCGCTCTTTATTTGCAATGGGAAGAATGGATATGTTACCTCAAGCATTTACTAAACTGCATTCTAAGTATGGATCTCCTGTTTTCCCCACAGTCCTTGTTGGCTTAATCACTACGTGTGCACCGTTATTAGGCTCGAAAGCATTGCTTTGGTTTGTAAATGCCGGTGGTTTAGGGACTACAATTGCATATTTTTTAGTATCGGCTTCGTTTCTTCGTCTTAGACGCACCAAACCTGAAATAGCACGCCCGTATAAAGTTGAGAATTGGCGGCTGGTAGGATATGCTGCATTAGTAAGTACAATTATTTTTATCATTTTATATTTACCAGTTGGGCCAAGTGCCCTTGTATGGCCCTATGAGTGGGGAATAATTCTAGCTTGGAGTTTAATCGGGTTATTTCTGTTTCTTGTCAGGAGGCAACACCAGTTGGTTCGTGTAGAGAGTGATTACACACTGCATGAAAGCTAGCTTACTTTAGTGATCTGTCTATACGAATTTAAAACCCATTTATTACAATAGCGTAAGAGTGAAGTTCCGATTATCAAAAAGTTAGTAGGCTTGCAAAGTGCTTATATAAGTACTTTGATGAAAGGAAAAGGAGCATAAGGAGGAGAACAAACTTGTTTATTCCAAAAGAAGAGTTTCTCACACGTATTAACTCGCTTCAGAGTACTGCGTCTGACCAGGGCCTAGATGCTATTATAGCCTTTTCTCGTTTCTATGATAGACCTGGACATGTCCAGTATCTGTGTAATCACTATCCGCCTTTCCCATCAGTTGTCATGTCCCACAACTCTCGGGCTAAAGGTCACAGTGCCATTGTTATACCAACCAATGGTGAAGCAACGTTGATATCTGATGCTTGGTATTTTCGGAAGGACAAAATTGCTATTGACGCTGTAAAAGTAGATCCGAACGTACCTGCAGCAGTCATTGAAGTAGTAAACGAAAAAGGCTTAAGTCAAGGTATCATTGGTGTGATTGGTAGCGATATTTTTCCATTTGCCTTTTTTGATGATATTCGCAGGCAATTACCCTCAGCAAAATTCAAACCAGTGGACGAGATCTTGTTGGAAATGAGACGAGTTAAAAGCTCGACTGAATTGACTCTGTTACGCGAGTGTGCTCGGATTGTCGATGTGTCTATGGAGGAAGCCTTGAAACTGATGAAACCCGGAGTTCTAGAGTGGGAAGTTGCATCGGCAGCTGTAGGTAGAGCAATGCGCGAAGGTTCTGAAACCGGTCGATTACGCGTACAGTCAGGTCCTTGGTCGTCCCAACCTGTGAGGTGGCCTCCAGCAACCAATAGGGCTTTGGAAAACGGTGACATAGTTGTTATGGACTTCGTTGGAACCTTTGAAGACTACAGTTATGATATTACACGAACAGCAGTGGTGGGCAAAGCGAATGATTTTCAACTGGAGATGCTAGAACTGCAATATGGTGCCACTATGCATCTTATTAATAACTTAGAACCAGGAATGACGGCACACGATCTTACTATGATGGCAGAAAAATACTATAGCGGCACATCGATTGCTAATAAGAGGCGCCCGGGAACCTTAGCTGGGCATGACATAGGAATAGAGGTTTGTGACACTTTTCATATTATTGAAGGCGAGCAAGCCGTTATTGAACCTGGGTGTGTTCTCTGTATTGAGCCAGGGCTCTATTTACCAACTGAAGGATTAGGTGTTAGAGTTGAAGAAATGGTTATCGTAAACGAAGATGGTTGCGAAATAATAACAGAAGTAAATCCAACCCCTTGGCGTTGAGCGCTCGTTTGTACTAAATTAACCGTCTAGAATCAGTGAAAAAGAGCATGGTGGGGTATTGGGTCTAACTGGTTGATTATGCAGAGTGGCAGTCAAAGCACCATAACCAGATCTTTGGCTGCCACTTAGCTAATACTAATAATTGTGTAAGTGATTGGTAATGTCTATTTTAATTTGGTCTGTTTTTGCATCCGTGGTAATCCAATATCGTGTATGATACACAGTGGTACTGGCTGTCATTTTTGAAGACCTAAGCCGGTGCTTCTTGGTCTGTTAACTCATGTTAGCAGCACCGTGGATAGGAGAAAATGTCGCTATGCTTTCGAGTTATTACATCGATTGTATGACCTTATGTAAAGTCGATATGCTGGTAACCATACCTTTGTTAATGTTCGTACATATAAGTAGCGATTGAGATGTCATTGTGTAGCTGTTAGTTGCAGGCCTAACTGCAAAGGTTCAACGACTCGGTAGTTTGGCAGTGTTACAAGACAAGTGGAACTTGTATTCAGATTCAGCAATAACGGGTTCCGCTGAAGGAGCGATATGCTTGTTTGATTACGTTGTAGTTGATGGAAAGATTGTAACAGCCTCTTGGTGCGGGCGAGCCAATATTGCTGTTAAGGACGGGCGTATTGCGGCAATATCGACTAACGACTGGCAATTAGAAGCTACGGACTACTATGATGCCAACGGCAAATTAGTAATACCGGCTTTGGTAGACACACATGTTCATTTGCGAGAACCTGGCTATTCACATAAGGAAGATTTCTACACAGGAACGTGTGCCGCTGCAGCAGGAGGCTATGGTACGGTAGTTGCTCAGCCCAACACTTCCCCGCCGGCTATGGACCGGTCAAGTGTTAAGGGCTTACTTGAACTTGGGCAAGCTCAGAGTGTTGTTGACTTTGCAGTAAGTGCACAGGTGACACCCGATAACATACAAAGCCTAGACGAATTAAAAGAGGCAGGGGCTTTGATTCTAGATGCGGCTACTTGTGATGTGCCAGAAGACTGGCTGGTTTTAAGAGGGGCAGATTTCTGGGAAATGTTTACTAACGCAGCTAGGCTGGGTATGCCGGTAGCTGTATATGCCACAGACCCTAGCATGGTTGGCAGTCAGACGAAGGCTCTACAAGATGAAGGCAGGGTAGATCCCTTGGCCTGGGTTGAAGCGCGTTCACCAATCACAGAAGTAACAGAGGTAGCTCGTCTTAGCCAAATTGCCAAAGATACGAGGGCAAGAGTCTTGTTCCGGCAGGTGAGCACAGCGTTGAGTTTGGACATTCTCAAGGCTACAAAATCATCCAGCCTTCAGTCAGATATCAGTGTTGAGGTCAATCCTCATCATCTCTTCTTGACCAGTAAGGCTTTTCTTCGTCTCGGTCCCTTAGGCAAAATGGCCCCACCTCTGAGGGATAGGATGACCGTGGAAGCTCTATGGAGAGCGCTGAGTAACGATACGGTTGACATGATCGGAGGGGATCATGCGCCCCATACCTTGGAGGAAAAAATGGCTGGTAAAAGGGACATCTGGCAAGCGGCTAGCGGTGTGCCTACGCTAGAGACGGCTTTGCCACTTATGCTAAATGCAGCCAACCAGGGGAGAATTACCATAGAAAAGATTGTGAAACTCATGTCCGAAAGTCCGGCTCGCTGGCTAAACTTGTACCCTTGCAAAGGAACAATAGCTGTCGGATCGGATGCTGATTTGGTCATAATTGATCCAAATTATTCTTGGGAAATAAGAGGTAAGGATCTCTTAGGGAAATGCAAGTGGACTCCGTTTGAAGGATTTACTATTAAGGGTCGAGTTGAGAGAACTATGATCCGTGGTAACTGGGTATATGGGAATGGCTCGATACTTGTCAAACCAGGTTACGGCCACAGCATCTCGGCTATGAAATGCAACGGGAGGGGCTAGCATGTATGGGTGGAGAGGAAAACTTGGACTGTTGGTTCCAGCGAACAATACGGTTATAGAACCGGAACTAGGCAGAATACTGCCTATGGGAACAGCACTATTTTCGACCCGGATGATTGTGGAAGGGGCTTTTGATGCTCAAGCGTTGCACCGGATGGAAACGCAAACGAGCCGAGGGACAGAGGAGCTTTTGATGTCACAAGTTGACATGATTGCTTATTCTTGCATGTCAACCAGTTTAGCCAAGGGTAAACAATGGGACGAGTCTTTCCAAGAGCGTTTACCCGGTAAGTTGGTGAGGATCACGACTGCTGCCCAGTGTACTACCAGCGCCTTACTTTCCCTTAATATTAAGAATGTGGCCATTCTTACACCTTATCCGGCTGCGATTCAATCCTTAGTAGCGCCGTATTTCCAGGAATGGGGTCTTAATCCGGTATCATTAGAGAGCTTGGATATTGACGATTATCATGCCGTAACAAGAGTAACCCCGGAAAGCGTTTATCGCGCAGTCAAATCTATGGACATCAAAGACGCTGAAGCTGTCTGCATTCTGGCCACTGACTTAAGAACAATTGAGGTAATCACTCCTTTAGAGGACGATTTAGGGATTCCAGTGGTATCCACTAATCTAGCTATGTGTTGGTCCTTTATTAAGAATATGGGAATACGGGATCCTCAGTTTAAACCAGACTGCAGGTTAATGCGTGTTGATCACATACTACCCAAATGCATGAGGAGAGGCTGACAGAATATGAATAAGTCTATAGATGTACCAAGTATTAAGTCACAGGGATATGAACAACTGCTCTCCTACTACCTAGAGGAACTAGGTAAGGTTGGCACTAGCGAGGTTGGCCTTTGTCGACGGCCTTTCACCGCTGACTATGAAAAAGCTGCCCAAATGGTTGCCACCTGGATGAGGGAGCACGGGCTCGAAGTTAGGAAAGACGAGGTTGGCAATGTCATCGGACGTATTGAGGGCACGAACAGCCAAGTGAAGGTTATCGCTACTGGTTCTCATCTAGATACAGTTCGAGGCGGGGGCAAATATGATGGGATGTTAGGTGTTGTGGGGGGGGTTATCGCAGCTGGTTATTTGCTCAAAAACTATGGTCAGCCCGAGCATTCCATTGAAGTTATTGCCTTCACCGGGGAGGAAGGAAGCAGGTTCGGTGGTTTTCTAGGGAGCAAATGGATGGCTGGTGCTCTAGGAGAAAAAGATATTAATAGTAAGGACGAAAAAGGCATTTCCGTAAAAGAAGCAGCGACAGCTCTCGGTTATAATCTGTCGGAAGAGCTTATTGCTGTTCGCAAGGACATTGAAGCATTCTTGGAACTGCACATTGAACAGGGGCCTGTTCTTGAAGCTGCAGGTTGCCCCATTGGTATCGTAAGCGCTATAACAGGTATGAGACAGGCGGAAGTCATAGTTCACGGGCGTACCGATCACGCTGGAACCACTCCCCTTAATATGCGACAGGATGCTTTATTGTCTGCCGTAAAGATCATTAAAGCATTAGATGCCTGTGTTCGCCAATCGGGAGGGGACACCGTTTTTACCGTGGGACAGATTGATGCTAATCCTGGTTCGGTGAATGTGGTGGCTGAACGTTGTGCTTTTACCATTGACCTACGGGACCCGGATCCCAGCAAGCTAAGCGGGCTCTACGAAAAATGTCTAGAAGAGGCAAGAACACAAGCCGCACAGGCGGGTGTTAAAATCGATTGGCAAGAAATACTAACAGTTGAGCCTGTACCTTGCAGTGTACGGCTAAGAGAAACGTTAGCCGCAGCCGCCAAGACAGTAGGGCTTGATTGTCAGCCAATTGTCAGTGGTGCTGGTCACGATGCTCTTATGATGGCCGAGATTGCGGCGGTGGGAATGGTTTTTGTACCTAGCGCCGGGGGCAGAAGTCATTGTAGCGAGGAATACACCCCAGCGGACCAATGTCTAGCCGGAGTATGCGTGCTGGCAGAAGCGGTTCGTCAGCTGGCTTACAACTAAAACCACAACAGTTAAGACCACAACAGTGAAAAAGTGGGGGTAGGAAATTGTTAGTGCTTAACCAACAAGAAGTACGTCAGCTTCTTCCGATGGAAGCGGCGATTGAAGCCACGGCAAAGGCTTATACAAATGCAACTGCCAAAAAAGTTAATGTGCCTCTGCGGCATAATATTCGCGTTCCGTCCCAAGAAGCGGATATGTTAGTTATGTCGGGTTTGGTGGGAGATGACGAGTTACTAGGTGTAAAAATAGTATCACTTTTTCCCCAGAACACTAAGCGGGGGATGCCAGCAACAGTCGGCTCGTTGGCACTAGTTAACAATAAGACGGGGGAGCTGGAGGCAGTCATGGATGCCACCTATTTGACAGCAGTTCGTACAGGGGCAGCTTCAGCCGTAGCTGCAGAAGCTTTGGCCAACCCGTCGGCTTCTACCATGGGGCTTTTAGGGGCCGGGAGTATATCGTTTTGTCAGGTCGAGGGAGTGTTAGCCGTAAGGCCGATTCGGCAGATCTTGTTATATTCCCGAACCCGGAGTAAGGTTGAGATTTTGATAGACCAACTGAAAGAACTGACGGAGGCAGCCGGTAAGGATATAAGTATCCAAATAGCGGATTCGGGCCAAGAGGTATGTGCCAACAGCGAGATTATCTGCGCTTGCACTACTTCTCTCCGACCTGTTGTTAGAGGCGAATGGCTAAAACCGGGAACTCATGTTAACGCTACTGGAGCGTTTAGCTCTGCCATGCAGGAAGTTGATGAGGAGTTGATACAGAGAGCGAGTACAGTTACAGTGGATACGAAGCCGGGTGCTTTGGTACCGGGGGATCTTGCACGCCCATTGGACCAAGGCCTAATTACGGAAGACCAGATTATTGAAATAGGCCATATTTTGGACGGAACAGTTAAAGGACGCCAAACTCCACAGGATTGGACTTTCTTTAAGACCATTGGAACAGCTGCACAGGATGTCCTGTGCGGAAGGCATGTTTACCGCCAGGCTTTAGCACATGGTGTAGGGCAAAGGGCTGATTTGATTTAAGGATTTGTAGTAATGGTGTTTCCAAAGAGGGGGACAGTTGAATGAATGGCCGTAACTCGACTGAGTCGATAATGGAGAAGGACAGCAGACTTCTATCACGTTCCGTCCGTATACCTTTTTTTCCACTAGTTGCTCGGACTGGCCAAGGAGCTATCTTAGAAGACCTAGAAGGGGAAAAATATATTGACTTCCTGTCTTTTGGCGCCATTTCCAATGTGGGTCATAACCACCCTGCAGTAGTGGAAGCTATTAAAGCTCAAGCAGAGACTTTGATACACTGTAATCCAGCCTATGCGTTTAATGAAAGACTTACCGAACTTACCGAGGAGCTTGTAGCCATTACTCCAGGAACAGGCAATAAGAAAGTAGCCTACGGATTGTCAGGGGCAGATGCTAACGACGGTGCAATTAAAGCAGCCCGAGCCTACACCGGAAGACAGAAGATCATTGCCTTCTTGAGATCTTACCATGGCAATACCTATGGAGCTATGAGTCTTTCTGCCGTTAGCTTACCGATGCGTTACAATTTTGGTCCTGGTGTTCCTGAGATATACCATATCCCATATCCAGATTGTCATCGCTGTCCAATGGGACACTGTAACGATCAGGAATGCCAGATGGCATGCTACCGCTATTTTCTCGGATTGTTTGAAACCTTATTTGCTCCTGATGAGGTGGCTGCTGTCATCATGGAACCAATTCAGGGAGATGCTGGTATCATAATTCCGCCGCAAGACTATATGAAGAACATCTACGATTTTTGTAAGAACAATGGCATACTCTTTGTCTCAGAAGAAGTTCAGACTGGTATGGGACGTACAGGCAGATGGTTCGGTATAGAAAACTTTAATCTGGAACCAGATATTATTGTTGTAGGCAAAGCGTTAGCATCAGGTATGCCTTTATCAGCTTTGGTCGCACGAGGGGGCATCTTCGATGCTTGGTCGTCGCCTGGTCATGTTTTTTCAACTTCGGGCAATCCCGTTTGCTGTGCAGCAGCAATTGCTACCATAAATGTAATACGGCGCGAAGGATTGCTTGAGAAGACAATAGAAACAGGTCGGTATATCAAAGAACGCTTGGACACTCTTACCACTAAGTACCAGCAAGTTAGCCAGGTTCGAGGTCTAGGATTTATGATTGGGGTGGAATTAGTTAAAGATCGGGCCTCCCAAGAGAGAGCCCGTGATTTAGCAGCTAAGATTGTTTGGCGGTGCTATGAGCGGGGACTATACCTTACCTTCTTTAGTGGGTCAGTTCTTAGGATTTGCCCTCCGCTAGTAATAAATTGGCAAGAACTGGACCAAGGGCTCTCTATTCTTGAAGAAGCAATTGGTGATGCTATAAGCGGCAGAGTTCCTGATAGTGTTCTAGAAACCGTAAAAGGTTGGTAATGAAGGGAGATTACGATGAATACTAAGTGTAAAATAGGGAATAGGGAGATTACGATGAATAATAAGTGTAAATTAGGGAATTGGGTAGAGATTCACCAGACCATATTGGCACCTGAGGAAAGGGCATCATCCTTACCTGAAGAAACACGGTCCGTACCCTTTGAGATGTGGGTTAAGGGCTATGCTCTTGAAGAGAGTGAAGTAGGGCAGAACTGCCGGGTGAAGACTATCACAGGGCGGACAGTTGATGGAGTGTTGACAGAAATAAATCCTGGCTATAGCCACAGCTTTGGGCCGGTCATACCCGAACTTCAGTCTATTGGTACGGAATTACGTGAAGAATTGCGGGAGGTAAAGTGATGAAAGACCTATCTTACGAGGCAGTGCTGGCCAGAAACAATGAGATCATGAGTAAAGCAATGGGAATCGATTATGGGGCCTTCGAAATATCGCCCTTGGCCTTTGATTATGAAGGGCTCATGAACAAGGCGGGTTATTTCTTAGAAGTAGTACAGGCTATTCAGAGGAAGGCTGGCGTTGGTAATACTCCCCTGCTAGAATTGAGAAACCTTACTGCCCTTGTACGGACTTACGCACGACCAGGAAAAGGTGCTCGGATACTCGTTAAGGATGAGGCTGCCAATCCATCCGGAAGTTTTAAGGACCGGCGAGCTAGCGTGTCTGTTTACCACGCTAAGAAAAACGGCTACCCTGGTGTTATTGCAGCCACCAGTGGTAACTACGGTGCCGCTGTGGCCTCTCAGGCGGCCATGATGGGCCTAAAATGTATTATTGTTCAAGAAGTCTATGACTCGAAGCGTATCGGTCAACCAGAGATAATAGAAAAGACTCGTAAGTGCGAGGCCCTTGGTGCAGAAGTTGTTCAGCTAACAGTTGGTCCAGAGCTGTTTTACTTGTCCTTACGCCTCTTGGAAGAAACAGGTTTTTTCAATGCATCACTGTATAGCCCACTAGGCATCTCTGGTACAGAAACCTTGGGCTATGAGATTGCTACTCAGGTAAGAGAACGTTATGGCAAAGAGCCAGCTGCAGTAATCACTACCCATGCTGGCGGAGGCAACGTAACAGGTACGGCTCGCGGCTTACTCAAAGCTGGATGTACCAACACTTCTATGGTCGGGGTTAGTGTTGACCTGACTGGATTGCATATGGCCTCTGATATTGACTTTAACCGCAAGTCGTTTACAACGGGGCATACTGGCTTTAGTGTACCCTTTACCACCTGGCCGGACCGTTCCGATGTCCCGCGTAGTGCGGCTAGGCCGTTGCGTTACTTAGATCGCTATGTGACTGTGACCCAGGGCGAGGTTTTCTATGTCACTCAGGCGTTATCAGAAGTGGAAGGAATGGAACGTGGTCCTGCGGGCAACACATCTTTGGCTGCTGCTTTGGCTATTGCTGCTGAATATGACCAAGATGATATTATTGTTGTTCAAGAAACGGAATACACTGGTGCCGGGAAGCACCCGATGGCCCAGCTAAACTTTGCTAAGTCCATGGGTGTTGAAGTGAGGCGGGGAGATCCTGACGATAATGTCCCAGGGAGAGTGATCGTTATTCCGCAACGTTTTGAGCAGCTGCATGTCACTGAGCATTCGCTAGATAAGTTGCGTTGGTCGTATATCCGCAAAGCCGTGGAGAACAGTGGAATGAGTTGTCTCACCAATGTTGAGGTAAAATTCCTGGCTGGGGAAACCAGGACTTCAGAGGACTGGGTAACCGGGGTTCTCAAAGAGTTGGGAGTACAATTGGCGTTATAAGTAGTTACCGAGGGTTGAGTGTGTAGGCGGTTGTGGTTACGAAGCGCTTTGACGGCCAGTACTTTGTTGGCCATCGAATTAGGGCCTCAGCTAACTATTGTTCCTTTGATTGGGTATTCTAACGATTAAGATAATGGACTATCTAACCATATTATTACTATTGTTTCGGATACACATTGATAGGAAGCATTCTCTTATCTAGCGGTATTATCTTGAAGGGGATGTCGTTTATGGCCTTTGTAAGACCAAATCTAGCTACATGTACCGGTTGCCGCTTTTGCGAAGTGGTTTGTAGTTTTAATAAGAGCCAAAGTTGTGATCCCTTTACAAGTAGAATTAGGATAAAAAAGGACGAGGTCAATGGTGTAGAAGAACCTGTTGTTTGCAGGCAATGCGGGGATCCGAAATGTGCCCAAGCTTGTCCAACTGGTGCCCTAGCTAAGGATGAGGTGTCTGGCATCGTTGTTTATGATAAGGCACAGTGCATCTTATGCGGACTCTGTGTTGAGGCCTGCCCATGGGGAGCTATTTGGTTGGATAGTCGGGATGATATTATCCTCAAATGTGATCTTTGCGGGGGAGATCCCGCCTGTGTCAAGTATTGCCCCACGAAATCGCTAGAGATCATGGAATTGCCAGAATCTAACCAGGTCTAAGGGGGAAGCTACGATGTTCGGTTGGACAAAAAAACAAGCGTTAATCGATCTCACAAGCCGACAAGTGCAGTACCAAAACATTGATGATGGCACTTTGAAACAATATCTAGGTGGGCGCGGCCTGAACATTAAGGCTCTGTATGAAATGACAGCCAAGGAAACAGACCCCCTTGGTCCGGATAACCCGCTGATTTTTGCCGCTGGTCCGTTGACTGGCACCCTAATTCCGGCTAATGGCCGTTACGGTGTTACGGCAAAGTCGCCTCTTACAGGAATTTTAGGGGACGGTAACGCGGCCGGGTTTTGGGCATCAGAACTTAAGTATGCGGGTTTTGACCAACTGGTGATAATAGGTAAGTCGGAAGAGCCGGTATACCTGTTTGTTACCGATGGAAAAGTAGAAATCAGAGATGCAGAGCAGCTATGGGGTAAAGATATATGGGAAACAGACATTATGATCAAAGAAGAGCTTCAGGATGACAATGTACAGGTATCGGCCATAGGTCAAGCCGGCGAAAACGTCGTCCGTTATGCTTGCATTATAAACAACCTTAAGCGGGCGGTCGGCCGCTGCGGTATGGGGGCGGTAATGGGGTCCAAGAGGCTGAAGGCTATTGCCGTACGGGGGACACAAGCACTTAAGGTGGCACATCCTCAAGAACATCAAGATGTAGTTGACAACATGCTAAAGCATATTTATAACTCACCAGGCTATCCTGTCCGCTCTAAATTGGGTACCACTGTTATTGTTGATGTCTATATGCGAAATGGTACGTTGCCAATACAGAACGCTCAAGTGGCTTATTCCGATGAGATTAAGCAGGTAACATCGGATAAGATAGCTCATTATACCACAGGACTGAAAGGGTGTTTTGCTTGCCCTATACACTGTAGCCGCTTTACCAAAGTAAACGACGATGCCATATATAATGACGCTTATAGCGAAGGCCCAGAGTTTGAGTCTATTTTGGCTTTAGGTCCTCGGTGTGGTAATTACAATTTGCCGTCGATACTAAAACTGAACCAACTCACCAACCAATTTGGTCTAGATTCTATTTCCACTGGTGGGGTAATTGCTTTCTTGATGGAATGTTACCAGAGAGGGTTGATTAAGCCAGACCAGGTAGATAATTTGGAATTAACTTGGGGTAACCATGAGACCATTGTAACGTTGGTACGAAAAATAGCTTTGCGTGAAGGCTGCGGTGAGTGGCTGGCTCGAGGTGTACGTAGATTGTCCCAGGATATTCCTGGCTCAGAAGAATTTGCACTGCATATAAAAGGATTGGAGCCGCCGGAACAAGAACCAAGAGGGATGAAAGCTTGGGGTCTAGGATGGGCCGTATCCAGTCGTGGTGCCGACCATTTGCGGGCCTTTCCCTTGGCCGAGACTACTTGGACGAAAGATGATGCAATAAGGACTTTTGGCCAAGCCAGCATTGTGGATCGGTTAGCCTATGAGGGCAAAGATGTTCTAGTGAAATGGTCAGAGGAAGTAAGCTCCTTGGCCGATTCGCTGACAATCTGCAAACAAGCCTTGGTAGCTTTGAGTATTCCCCTAGACATGATAGCAAAAGCGTTGTGGACGGTAACTGGGTGGGAAGTAGAGGCCGATGAACTGCTTATAATTGGTGAACGGATTACCAATCTAGAGCGTATGTACAATGCTCGTTTGGGCTTAGGAAGAGCGGACGATAGGTTGCCTAAGAGATACGAACAGCCTCTTAAAGAAGGGGCTTCACAAGGGGAATATTTTAATATCGAAAAACTACTTGATGGGTACTACAAGGCACGAGGATGGGATGTGGTATCGGGTATACCTACTCCGGAGAAATTAAAAGAATTGGGACTTGGATTTACGTTGGGGGCGTAGGATGTTTTTGGCACTAGAATAATGTACAGGGTGAGACAATATGGAAGTTAAGGTAAGACACCCTTATAGGCGAGATATTAGCATGAAAGGCCCGGTGTTGCTAGCGGAGCTATTACGCAATTTAGAGATTGAACACCGTGATGTAATTGTTCTCAGGAATGGAATTGCAGTAAATGATCCCCACGATTTGCTAGAAGAAAGCGATACAATTGAGGTTTATCCGGTGGTATCAGGCGGTTAAAGTCGTGTACCATCTTAAACCAAGGAGGGTTACCGCTGTGCAAATTTTGCTCAAAGATGGACTGGTAATTACAAACCATAATGGTAATTATCTACCATCGGAAGGAAATATTTTGATAAATAATGGTTATATTGAAGCGATTGGTGATCATATTGAAATAGCAGAGCACGAAGAGGTAAGGGTAATTGACCTTTCCGGGAAAATGGTGATCCCTGGGCTAATTAATGCGCACTCACATTCGTACGCTAATATGGTGAAGGGAATGGGAGAAGTACTGCCACTGGAACCGTGGATGTACTACGCTATGTTAGTAGGTAAGATGACATTAGAACAGCTCCGGGTAGCAGCGTCGCTGCAAGTGATTGAAAACATTAGAACCGGATGTACTGCTTTTGTCGACCATATTGCCCGAGATTTTGTCGGGATGGATACAGTTATGGATGTTTATGATCGAACAGGGATAAGGGCAGCTTTAGCTCCAATGATTGGTGATCTCGGATATACAGAAACCTTACCGCCACTCAGCGGTGAACGGACTAAAGTTGTACCGGGCGCAGGAGGCCGGAAGCCGCAAGAGATTCTCGATGAGTGTGAGGCTCTCGTTAAGAAGTGGCATGGTCATGATAACCGGCTTAGTATTATGATAGGGCCATCCGGCCCGCAACGGTGCAGCGATGAGCTGCTGCAAGGAAGCTATGAATTGGCTAAAAAATACAACTTGGGATTCCACACCCATTTGCTGGAAACCCGTATTCAGGCCCAAACAGCCACAGAGTTTTGGGGAAAAGGCATGGTGGAACACTTGGCTGAATTAGAGGTGCTATCAACACAAGCATCGCTGGCTCATGCTGTTTGGTTAACAGATAAGGAGATTGAGGTTATAGCTGAATATGGAGCGTCCGTGGTCCACAATCCAATGAGCAACTTGACATTAGGTAGCGGTGTTGCACCGCTGAGCAAATACATTGATTCAGGGATCAACATAGCACTGGGTTCAGATGGTTCCAACTGTGGCGGAAGTCAGTCTATAATCAAATCCATGCAGCTAGCAGCAGTACTGCCACGTATCTCTAATCCTGATTACCGTAAGTGGCCTTCGGCGGAAACGGTTTTCCGAATGGGGACATTAGGCGGAGCGACAGTCTTAGGGGCGGCGGACGAACTTGGAAGCATCAGCGTTGGCAAATTAGCTGATTTAGTAGCAATTGACCTGGCACAGACAACTTATCAGCCACTGCAAGACCCTGTATCACAACTAGTACATGGAGAAACAGGCCAAGGTGTGGACTTGGTTATGGTGGGTGGAAAGATCCTAATGGAAGAAGGACGCTTGACTACTATTGACGAACAATCAGTCTTAGCTGAGGCCAGAGATATGGCACCTGCTCTGGCTAAGGCACGGGATGAATGGATAGCTGCTAATCAGGATAATTATTGCCACGTAGAAAAGGTTTACAGCCAGCACTGGGGACTGTAAGCTGTAAATGTGGGCTATGAGCCCGCATTGGCACTAGTCAACATGTCACCTACAACAGAGATCTCACATTCCTTGGTGTTACCATAGGAGTGAGGTCTCTCGTGCTGTAGCCGCAGTGTTGCGAAGATAAGCCCAGGTAGAGTCTTATGTTAGGTTACACCAAAAGGGTTATTCTTTTGGTAGGCAGAACAAATGGAATTACGTTCTCTTTCTCGAAATATAACTATGAGCTAAGGCCAACAGGTTTATTTACATGGCTCCTAGAGGAAGAAGATTGTATATACCTTGGTAGAAGGAGGAAAGCGTGTGCTAAGGGAAGATGCGGAAAAGATCCAGACGGCGATCATAGTGGATAATCGACCTCTCGTCTCGGATGTCTATCATTTGATACTTAAGGCACCGAAATTGGCGTCAGAAGCTAAACCGGGGCAGTTTGTGATGGTCAAGGTGGCATCGGGCTTGGAGCCTACGCTGCGGCGGCCATTCAGCTTGCACCGGTTGGACCGAAGAGCAGGACAAGTAGAAATTATTTATCAGGTTATAGGTAAAGGCACGGATATTCTCACAGAGAGGAAGCCAGGCGAGCAGCTGGAGATATTAGGACCGTTAGGCAATGGGTTTTGTTTGCAGGAAGGTAAACGTGTCGGCTTAGTGGGTGGTGGTATGGGAATAGCTCCGCTGCTGGCTGTAGCTGAGCAGGCTGTTCAGGAGGCCATAGAAGTAGTAGTATTTCTAGGTGCTAGAACAGGCGATTATTTGCTGGCTAAAGAAGAGTTTGAGCATCTGGGCCAAGTATTTGTAGTTACTGATGATGGTAGTGTGGGCGAGAAAGCGTTGGTAAGTAAACCTCTAGAAGAGTACTTACAGAACCAACAGCTAGATCTGATACTTGCTTGTGGTCCAACTCCCATGCTAAAGGCACTGGCGGGTATAGTTGAAACCCAAGGGATCAAGGCACAGTTGTCCCTGGAACAACGCATGGGTTGTGGGGTAGGGGCCTGTTTGGGTTGTGCTTTCCCGGTTAAAGCCGCTACACCCGAAGGCTATACCTACAAGCGGGTCTGTCACGATGGACCTGTTTTTGGGGCCCATGAAGTGTTGTTTTCGGTGCCCAAAGAAGTGACGAAGCAGGGAGGTTGTTCTTGTGGGCAAAGTTGACTTACAGGTACAGTTAGGTCCCTTGAAGCTCAAAAACCCAGTTCTCACTATGTCCGGTACCTTCGGCTTTGGGCAGGAGTACGGACAGTACTACGATTTAAGTGCCCTTGGCGGAATCATCGTCAAGGCTATGACTGCTCAGCCCCGGTTGGGCAACCCTCCGCCTCGTATTGCCGAAACACCAGGCGGGATCCTAAATGCTATTGGGCTTCAGAATCCAGGGGTGGACGTGGCTATTGCCGAAGAATTACCCCCTCTACAGGACCTACGCTGCCAAGGCACTTTGGTTATTGGCAATGTATCGGGCTATAGTTTTGATGAATACTGCACGGTGACCAAGAAGCTGTCTTATTCAGGGCTAGTCGATGCTATCGAGCTAAATATATCGTGCCCTAATGTTAAGGGTGGGGGTTTAGCTTTTGGCACGCACCCGGACACAGTATACAAAGTGGTATCTGGTGTTCGTGCTGTATGCGATGTACCACTTATTGTAAAGTTGAGTCCGAATGTAACCGATATTACAGAAATCGCCTTTAGTGCTGCTAAAGCCGGGGCCGATATTCTGTCCCTGATCAATACGCTAAGTGGCATGGCTATAAATGCCAAAACCAGGCGTCCTATTCTAAGCAACATTACCGGAGGTCTTTCTGGACCGGCGGTAAAACCGGTAGCTCTTAAGATGGTGCATCAAGTCTCTCAGGCTATGGATATACCTCTTATTGGTGTCGGTGGTATTGTCTCAGGGATGGATGCGGCCGAGTTCCTTTTGGCTGGTGCCACGGCTGTAGGTGTAGGTACGGCCAATCTTATGGATCCGCTAGGGGCGCTTAAGGTTGTTCAGGGGCTAGAAAGATTCTTAGAGGAGCAGGAAGTGGCATCGGTATCTGAACTTATCGGCGGATTAATTGTTTGCTTGTAGCAGTTCGGTCCTCAGTTGATTTCTAAATACCAAAGACCGTGTTTGTATTTGAGTAACCGTATTGCCGCACAGGGAATTGCGTAAAGACGTTGTATACAAGTTTAAGATGCACTCGAAATGAATCAGTATACCGAAGATAAATACAACGACATTGTAGTGTATGTATATCAAATATCAACATTACGATTGAGAAAGCAATGGCGAGTATGGACTTAAGAAGCATAGTCTCCCGTGGCCGTGCTAGCTCCTCAGGTAATGGCTGGGCTAGGGGTTGAATGTACGGTACGTTACGTGCACGACTACCCGACTCCTGTCAATAGCTAGCAAGGCTTTGCATTACTCTGCCAGGCAAGGGTTAGAGGCGGTAGGATAACAGGGAGTAATAATACCTCCCTATTCAAGTATAGGAGCTAAGGACTTTGCCTTCTTCCTTGAAAAGGTCCCAGAGGGATTCTTCTGGTTGGGTTGTACCAGACTGGGGCGATTAGGTGATCCCACTTCATAATCCGGAGTTTTCCCAGCCGAGAATGCCTGCCCGTGGGAGTAGAGGTACTTGCGCGAGAAGCAATCAATATCTAATATTATGGTAATGAGGTGGTTCTAGTGAAGTCGGCAATAAGTACTTGGGTTCAAGAATTGCAGTCTCAATTGGTAGCTTGGCGGCGAGACTTTCACATGTACCCAGAGACGGGGTGGGCAGAATTTCGCACCGCTTCTTTGGTGGCACGAGAGTTGAGCCAGCTAGGTTATGACATCAAATTGGGAAGGGAGGTCCTTTCCGAGCAGTCAAGGCAGGGCGTTCCGGACACAGAAGAACTGGACAAAGCCTGGGAACGAGCCAGAAAGGAGGGGGCGCCCAGAGAGTTCTTAGAACCTATGAAGGGTGGATTTACCGGCGTGGTTGGTATCTTAGAGGGTATTTCCCCTGGTCCGACGGTAGCCTTACGGTTTGATATGGATGCCAACCGCTTGAACGAATCCACATTCAAAGACCATCGCCCGTATCGCGAAGGGTTCGCGTCGCGACATCCAGGTGCTACCCATGCTTGTGGTCACGATGGCCATGTGGCCATTGGCCTGGGTGCGGCCCATATTTTAGCACGGTTAGTTCCCAACTTGTCAGGGCGGGTATTGCTTGTTTTCCAGCCAGCTGAAGAAGACGTGGGGGGAGCTAAGGCGATGGTGGCAGCCGATGTTTTGACCGGATGTAAGTATTTTCTATCGGGGCACTTAGGTTTTGGTAATAGTAGCCTAGGGGAAATAGGCTGTGGTCAGGAAAAATTTTTGGCCACGACTAAGTTAGACGCTGTTTTCACCGGCAAGCCAGCCCATGCCGGCATGAATCCCGATGCCGGGAAAAATGCCCTTTTGGCAGCAGCCTTAGCGGCATTGTCTATCCACGCAATCCCCCGTCATCAAGGTGGGGCCGACCGCGTAAACGTCGGTTACCTCGTGGCTGGTTCAGGGCGCAATGTGGTCCCGGAGCGAGCAGTGCTAGAACTAGAAATCAGAGGGGAAACCACCGAGGTTAACCAAGATATGGAGGAACGAGTCCGAGCAGCTCTTCTTGGTGCAGCCCAAATACAACAGGTCGGCTGCCAAATTGACGTGGTGGGTAGCGCACCTACCGCTCAAAGCAGTCCAGCGTTAATAGGTCAGGTCCGACAGATGGCTCAAGATCAGCCTTGGTTCAAGGAGTTTGTGACCGAAGCTCGCTTTAGTGGCAGTGAAGATGTAGCTTACATGATGCGGGCTGTGCAGGATCAAGGGGGCCAGGCAGCTTACATTGTCTTTGGAACTCCTGTGGGGACCGGACATCACACCAGTGAATTTGATTTCGATGAGGAAGTATTGGGACAGGCGGCAACAATTTATAGTACACTAACTGCGGAACTAATGGCTAAGGGGAAAGTTTTATAGAGCAGAAATATTAACTGAAGGGCAGAAAAATAAGCCAACAAGAATGAGGGCAAGAGTTGAGTAGAGATAAAGAATGGTGTCTATACTTGTTCACCATGAGTCTGTTCAAAATGCTTACGTCCGTAAGAACGTGACGCTCCCGGCTTGGTTAGAAAGGGCTGCTGGGGAGAAAGGACTCAACTCTTCTCGAGTTTTGCAGAGTGTCCTTAAGGAACAGCCAGGTACTCGAGAAGTAAGGTGACAAACGTTTGCTCTCTTAGTTTCAAACCAACGAAGCCTTCAGCAGGTTAGATTCTGCCGAAGGCTTTGTTGTTCAAGCGCATGGACGGGTACGAGACCACCAAGAAACCATCTTTTTTACTAACCGCTCAAAAACGGAACTTAGAAGCCGTGTTTTCAAGGATTCATAGGTCCTTCGCTTCGCTCAGGATGACAAACGGATGGGTATAAGGGGTTATCCATACTTTATTCAAAAACGATCTCCCCGTGGTTAAACACTAACCGGCCGCCGACAATGGTAGCTACTACTTTACCGGTGAGCCGGCGCCCGCTAAAGGGGGTGTTTTTGCTCTTGGAGAAGAATC
>DUNO01000004.1 GCA_012839295.1 Clostridiales bacterium | reverse complement strand
GCCCAGACAGGAAGGACGGCTTAGCTTTTTGTACCCAAAAATCAGAAAAGTTTCAAAACGAATGCACATAAAAACAACCCCGGGTGATTTTTCCAAGCAGTGAAAGCCTGATTGTCACGGGGTTGTCTCTATATGGGACTGAACGGGCTAAAAAACCTAATTTCCCGACAGCCCCTTTTAAATATTTATACAATAAATCGTTCTACTTCCTGTACAAGCTTCTGTGCACTGCTATTTAACCCCAATGCGGATCTGTTTAGTGACTCAACCGCCGTCAGCTGCTCGTTGGAATTCTGGTTTACTGTATTGGAAGATGCAGAAACTTCTTCCAGAACTGAAGAAATATTTTCTATCGCACCCAAAGTACTTGTTCTGGCTGCTTCCATGTTGTCCACATTATCCGATATTTCCTTAAGATACATTACAAGCCTTGTTACATTATCATTAATGCTCTGATAAGAATCAATGGTATTCTTAACAGCACTTTCCTGAAGCAGCATGACATTTTCTGTTTTCTTTGCCGTTTCCGTCGTCTTTTGTGTGTTATTTTGAATTTTATCAATAATGGCTTTTATGTCCTTTACAGCTTCCTTGGACTGTTCCGCCAGATTGCGGATTTCCTCTGCCACAACTGCAAAGCCCTTGCCTGCGGCTCCAGCCCTCGCTGCCTCTATAGAGGCATTTAAGGAAAGAAGATTGGTCTGGTTTGCAATCTCATTAATTACATTGATAATTTTCTTAATGGAAAGGGATTCATTTGCCAGGTTTTCAATATCCATTAAAATATCCGTCACTATCTCCATCGTAGATTTCGTCTGAAGGTTTAGCTCTTCCGTAATTGAGGTTCCTTCATTTATGCTTTTCCTTGCGTTATCCGTGATATTGCTTATTTTCTTTGTATTCTCACTTACTGTCACGATCTTGCCGGAAAGACTATCCATCTGGAGCAGGCATTCCTGTGAATCAACTGCCTGCTGCATAATGCCCTGCTCTATTTCATTCACGGACATTGATATATCTGATGAGGACTTTAGGAATAATTCCGAGGTAGTACTGACATTCTGGGCAGAATCAGCCACCTCCCCGCAAAGCTCCTTCACCTGCAAAATGAGTCCTCTCATGTTGGCAAAGGTCCCTTGTATTTCCTCTATCAAGATCTGGAACTCATCCCTGCGTTTTGTATGGAAGCTTACCGTCAGATCTCCCTTTGCAGCCTCCTTTAGCTTAACGATAATCATCTTTATGGTCCTATCAATACCATTTGATATTATGATTCCTGTGGAAACCGCTATAATGCATGCCAGTATTACGATAATGATGGTAATATACATGATTTTGTTAGCCTGGCTCATAATTGTAGCTTTTGGTATCAGTGTACAGAGCATTGCTCCTGTGTCTCCGATTTTAGAATACAGGAACAGATAGCGGTTTCCCTGGTACCTGACATATTCGGAACCCGTATCTTCTTTTGCTTCCACTGCCTTCTTATAGTAATCCTTATCGGCAAATACGCCTCCCTCTGTAGCAGCTTCTTTATCTGCCATGATTTCCTTACCGTCCCCCGTTATTAAACCGATGACCCCTTTTTCACCAAAATTAAGGTCATTCAGGATCCCTTCCACGGTTTTTCTTTTAATGTCTATCACAAGGATTCCATCCGCCTCACTCAGATGCTGCACAAGCCGGATCGCATAAGTTCTGCTATCACTTGTAAGCTTCTCATCCAGATAGGCGTCGTTGCCCAGCCAAAAGGCGGCACGGCTATTTCCAGCTACCTTTGCACCGCTTTCTGTTTTTATAAATTCGTTATATAAATTCTCTGTCTGAAGCTTCGCTGTCGAAACAATGGGAAGGGTATCCGAAATTGCATAAATGTTAGAAATAAATTTATCCGTCTGTATCTTATTCATAAAGGAGGTGCTGATATTATTCATAACCTCGTTCTGCACTATATTATCATCCGAATAAAAGCCCATGAAATATAAGCTTAAGCTATTGTCATTAATATACTGTTTGGCCGTTTCCTTCACTGAGCCTAAACCGAAATTCAGATATTCTCCCGTCATATGAACCGACTGCTCGGCAGATTTTTCATAATTGCTACGTATCCCTGAGGAAGCCTGTAGAAACGATACAATCCCCAAAAGCACAATACAGACAATAGGGACGAGAAATGATAGAATCAGCTCAGATCGTATTGATGAGGACATCTTCTGCCTCAGCTTCCGTGCTCCAGCTTTTCTTCCTATAAATTCACTTGTATCAACTTTTAATTCCTCACTTTTCTTCACCTTATTAGAAGCATTCTTCAACCTGCTCTTAAGGTTCGGCTTCATTATATGTAACTTCAAATTTATTTTTCTCATCTCATCCTCCACTGAAGATAATTAACAGTATTTTTGTATACATTTTGGGGGCAAGAACATTTACTATTGTTCTTGCCCCCGTATGTGGCTATTGTTTTTTATCAGTTATTTGCAGTTATACAACTTTGAAGGATCACCAACTCCCCCTATTATTTAGCTTTTACGGTAACCTTAACGGTTTTCTTATAAGTATCCGTTCCTTTTTTGAACGTTACAACTACATTTGCGGTACCGGCTTTTTTAGCTGTTATCACACCCTGTTTACTTACCGTAGCAATTTTCGCGTCGCTGGATTTGTAAGTAGCGGTGTAACCGGCGTTATCTTTCAGTGCAACCTTGTAGGTAAGCTTCTTATTCGATCCGCTTAAATACAGGGTGACTTTTGTCTTTGCAACAGTAGGCTTGGTAACAGCGACCTCTGCTGCAGCAGCTTCCTTCGCAATCTTCTTCCAGCAATCTGCAAAAGCAGGATAAATTGTTTCATCAAGAGGCATGGCCGTGACCTTGGAGCCATCCTTTGTTTCAACCAGCTTTGCTGCATATGTTTTCGTCAATTGCAGTATGCTCTTATACTGACTTTGGTTTTCAGCTGGCAGCCAATTTACACTTTCATCATTTAATTCCATTTGCCCGTTTCCTAACACCATAACAAATGTGGCTGCATTGATCTTTCCATCCTTGATATCCACATGCAATTTGTAAGATGTCCCCTGGGCATCGGCATCCGTTGCAGCATCATAGGAACCGTCTTTGTATGAGGTAGCCGCTGATACAGTTGCGCTCACTCCAAAAACCATCACTAATGCTACGAGTAACGCTAAAGCTTTTTTAAACCCTTTCATAAGAAACCCTCCATAAAATTTATTAATATCACACCTTTAATTAAAGATGTTAATATTCCATAGGATAATTCAATGACTGTAATATGAATAACGTAAGGGCAAAAGCATTTGCTTTTGTATCTTGACTTCGCTTACAAGCTTAATTATAAATGGATGCAATAAAATAGCGTTATCATGTTTTTTACTTTTTTACTGATTATTAATCTTTTTTTGTTACTTATTTATTCAATTCAATAATCAAATTATCAAACACTTCTTTCGGCATTCCCGTGAAGGTAAGGATATTTCTTAAAGACATCCCCTGCATCATGGCCTGTACCATTTCTGGCGATATTGCATCATTTTGCTGCGGCACTTCCGCAGCTGCTTCCCTTCTGCCTCCCATATTACTCATGAGGCCGCTAATAATTCCAGCCTTATCAGGATCTGCCATAATATCACCGATGGTAGAGGCATAGGAATAGACCCTAGGCACCTTAACCGTACTGTCGACCTGGATTTCCTGCTCCAATACAATATCCCTGGATGACCTTCCAACCATGATTTTATAAGCTCCTGTTTCTACATGCCAGTCATGAAGGGTCGTATTCCAGTATGCGAAGGCTCTCTTATCTAAGGTAAATGTTACTTCCTTACTCTCTCCCGGCATTAGTTCCAGCTTTTCGAAGCCTCTTAATTCCTTCAGCGGTCTGATGATCGATCCTCCCTCACAACCTACATAAAGCTGGACGACCTCTTTTCCTTTCATAGCTCCGGTATTCTTTACTATAACAGATACCCGGAGGTTTTCCGTATCCTTCATCTGCTCCTTATCCAGCTTCAGATCCGAGTACTCAAACTCCGTATAAGACAGACCATGTCCAAAGGGGAATAATACCTCGATTTCTTTCTTATCATAATAACGGTAACCTACAAAAACACCTTCCCTATATTCAACGATATCGCCTTCACCCCCGAAATACAGATAGGATGAATTGTCCTGTAGCTTAATAGGGAAGCTCTCCGGTAATTTTCCACTGGGATTTACATCTCCGAATAAAATATCCACCTGAGCACTACCTACGGCTTCTCCTCCCAGGTAGCATTCTATCACACCTTTTACCTTTTTAATCCAAGGCATTTCCACCGGTGATCCGTTATGTAGCACTATAACAACATTTTCCTGGACTTCACAAACAGCATGAATCAAGGTATTCTGGCAACCTGGCAGCCTCATATGGGAGCGGTCATAGCCTTCACATTCAAATGCATCCGGCAGTCCTGCAAAGATAACTGCAACCTCAGCCTTCCCTGCTGCCTCCACGGCCTCTGCAAGCAGGACTTCATCAACAACATCCGCCTTATCATCAAAGCCCTGGGCATAGAGGATATTATTCCTGTGTTCTACTGCGTCCATCGCTGATGTAATTTTAGCTGCATTGATATGGGAGCTGCCTCCGCCCTGGTATCTCGGTTGTTTTGCGTATTTTCCAATAAATGCAATATTGGCGCTCTTTTTTAGTGGCAGTATGCCATCATTCTTTAGTAATACGATACATTCCTCAGCTACTTTTTTTGCGAATTCATGATCCATTTCCCTGTCAAAGACTGCCTCAGGGTCACGGTTTTCAATATAACGGTATAGTACATCAAGCATTCTTTCGCAGGCCAGATCCAGGTATTTTTCCTCCAGCTGGCCTTCCTTGATTGCTTCTACACTCAATTTATCGTTTACACCCTTCGTGGAAGGCATCTCCAGATCAAGGCCTGCTTCCAATCCGAGTACCCTGTCATTGACTGCACCCCAGTCACTTACCACATAACCGTCAAATCCCCATTCACTACGGAGGACGTCTGTCAGATAGGTTTTATTTTCAGGGGCAAATACTCCGTTAATCTTATTATAGGCAGCCATTACGCTCCAGGGCTTCTGCTTTTTCACCGCACCTTCAAAGGCAGCCAGGTAAATCTCCCTTAGGGTTCGCTCATCTACTTCAGAAGAGGAGGACATCCTCCTGTGTTCCTGGTTATTTGCCAGAAAGTGCTTTATACTGGTTCCAACGTTCTTGCTCTGGACACCCTTTATCAAGGCTCCTGCCATTTCCGATGCGACCAGGGGATCTTCAGAATAGTATTCAAAGTTACGCCCACATAGGGGGGAACGCTTGATATTTACAGCAGGACCCAAGATGACGGCAACACCCTCTGCCTGGCATTCATTGCCGATGGTTTCCCCCATCTTCTCGATGAGCTCACGGTCAAAGGAAGCAGCCGTGGCACAGCCTGCCGGAAAACAAACTGCCTTGATACTGTCCCCCAAACCAAGGTGGTCACCTCTTCCATCCTGTTTCCTTAACCCATGTGGTCCATCCGTCAGCATTGCTGCCGGTATTCCAAGACGCTCGATTGCCTTCGTATGCCAAAAATCCTCACCGGAGCACAGGGACGCCTTCTCTTCTAATGTCATCTTGCCGATTAACTCTCTAATTTTCTCTATTGTCATATGCTTATCTCCTTACCGCAGTCTGTCGCTTCTAGGGTATATCTTCTATTGGTTTCTATTTTTATTTAACTCACAAGAATATCCACTGTTACAGCCTCACAGCCCTCTGTGATAGCCGCCACTTTGAGTACCCCCGTATCTTTTGGTAAAATTACCGCAAGTGCCCGTCCGTTATAGGTTGTGCATTCGCCGTCCAGATAGCTCTCCGTTGTCACCGGGGAGCCACTTCCAAACCCGATCAGCTCACCTTCCCCGTCCAATGTGAGGGTTACTGCCCTGTCCTTCCCTGTATGGAGGTTCCCGTTCCTGTCCGTCAGTTCAATATTGATATAAGCCAGATCCTTCCCGTCCGCCTTAACAGAAGGACGCTCCGCATGCACAGTAAGGATCAGCTCCTCTGCTGCACTGCCAAGGGAATACGTCCCTGTTTCCACTCCATTCGTATATGCAACGGCCTCCAGCCTCCCCGGCCGGTACGTGGTATCGAATTCAGCCTTATAGAGCTTGCCTTCCCCAGCCTGCTTCCGCCCGATCACCGCTCCATCCAGCAGAAGCTCCACTTCATCAGCGGCAGAATACACCTCTACGACGATTGGCTTACCTCCAAAGCCTTCCCAGCTCCAGCTGCTGACGCTATCGCTCCAGCTCCAGGGGGAAATGGAAGGTGTTTTGCCGTAATGCTCCGGACGCTGTACCGCTATATAGGGCTGGTTACGCAGGCCATATACAATCTCACGGTAATAGGATGCAGGAAGCCGGTATCCGGTAATGTCGATATCACCGCACCAAGCCGTTATCCATGGATATTCACCATAGAAGGAAAAGTTCGTTAATTTCAGGTTGCCCTCATAGCCTACCCTGCCGATGCCGGTTTCCCCAAGATAATCCCATCCTGTCCAGGCAAAGTCCCCGATTACATGAGCATTGTCTGTGACAAGCTTCCATATCTCAGGAATATCCTTTGTAAAGGTCTCGCTGCCTACAATGATCCGGTTCGGGTACTGCTCATGGTCGATATCATAGCGTGCGACCATATAATTGTATCCGGCAATATCCACAGTAGAGAAGGTTTCCTCTGTCGCATGGCCGATCTCCGGTATCTGGGTGATGTTCCCCATTCCCTGTCCTGCATTTGCCATGGTCGCATTGATGTCACCATTGTTAGCATCAATGGCCTGCTGCATTTTAGCCATGTATTCCTGGATTTTTCCCATGACGCAAAGCATACCGTTCACGGAATTAGTCGTAAAGCGTGTAGTATCCAGCTCCTGTATCTTCTGCGCTATTTTTCTACCCCAGGCAGTACCAAGCCCTGTTTCTACATCTGATATTTCATTGCCGATAGAATAGATTACAACACTGGGATGGTTATAGTCCTTATTCACCATCGCTTCGATGTCTTTTTCCCACCAGGTCGGAAAGTGAAGGGCATAATCACCTGAGGATTTGCAGATGGTCCACATATCAAAGGCCTCGTCCATGACCAGCATGCCAAGCTCATCACAGGCATCCAGCAGTGCACGGCTTGCCGGATGATGGGAGGAACGGATTGCGTTAAAGCCGGCCTCCTTCAGCTTCCTGATTCTCCGGTATTCTGCCGCCGGGAATGTCCGTGCACCTATGACACCATTATCATGATGGATGCAGCAGCCACGCAGCTTCACTGTACTACCATTGATCTGAAGGCCATCTATAACGTCAAGCATCAGGGTTCGGATTCCAAAGCGGTTTTCCTGCGAATCTATCTTTTCCCCATTTACCGTAAGAGTGGTTTTACAGGTATAAAGCTCCGGTGTATCCACGCTCCACAGCTTGGGGGACGGGATATGGATACGCTGATTCATCTTTACTGTCTCACTTCGTGTAAGTGTGACCGGCGACGTATCTTTAC
Source organism: Clostridiales bacterium (assembly GCA_012839295.1). Taxonomy (GTDB): domain Bacteria; phylum Bacillota; class Clostridia; order Lachnospirales; family Lachnospiraceae; genus Mobilitalea. The sequence continues at coordinate 40,446 of DUNO01000004.1, read as the reverse complement.
CCACCACTGTACCGTCCAGGGCACAGATCTCTGTATGTACACGAGCCGTTACACAGGGAAGCACCGACAGATTCTCCACCTTTATTTCAGTATAGATTACAGCTTTTTTCTCTGAAGCCTCTTGGGTAGAGATACGGACACCGTTAACAGGAATATGTATCAATTCAGATACCAGTAGATTCACATTGCGATAGATACCGGCACCGGAATACCATCTAGAATCATCCGAACTGCGGGCGATTACCTTTAACTCATTCCTTTCCCCATACCGTAGGAATTTATCCAGTTCGATAGCAAATTCTGAATAACCATAGGGGCGCTGGCCTGCAAAGCTGCCATTTAAATAGATCATGGACTGGCTGTATATGCCTTCAAATTCCAAAACCACGTGCTTTTCTTTCCACTCCTCAGGTGCTTCAAAGATTTTTGCATATTCCCAGGTGCCATTTTCAAAGAATGCCTTTTTCGTCCCATTCCATGCCTTCTCATTACGCTGTGTAGTGAACATGGCATCATGGGGCAGTTGTACCTCAATTGCGGGATTTGGAGAAGAATGATGGTCATTCTCCCGCTTTACCCTCCAGTTATCATTAAAATTGATTCGTTTCATATAGATATGTCCATGCCCTATGCCATACATCATAAATTTCTATGAAAGTGCTGGCATGAACCTGATCCCTCCTTCACTAATTTTATTTCAACCTTTTACAGCTCCTACAAAGGAGCCCTTCTGTAACTGTTTCTGTGCAAATGGCATAGCAATCAAGACAGGAATCGTGGCGATCAGAATAACACAATAGGATACTAAATACTTATTCCAGTCAGGAACAGCTACATTTACGATGGAGGCGTTATCAGCAACCACCTTCTTAATCCACAGCTGTAACGGCCATAGCTGCTGGCTGTTCGGCACATAGATCGAAGCTTCAAACCAGGAGTTCCAGGACAAAATTGCCGTGTTGATAATGATTACCATGATAAGACCCATTGCCTGTGGCAGCATAATCTTAAACATCACGGTAAAATGACCGGCTCCGTCGATCTCCGCCGCCTCTACAGTACTGTCCGGAACCTGCCGGAAGGCATTTGATGCAATTAGCATGAACATTGCATTGGTGCATCCGGGAAGCATCAAAGCCCATGGCGTTCCTACCATTCCAAGATTCTTGATTACCATATAGGTCGGTACAATACCGCCGCCAAACATCATGGTCAATAAAATAAAGATTGCTATGACACCACCGAATTTAGTTTTCCTATATAACACGTAACCGGAGATAACATTCAGTATTAAACCAAAAAATACATTTCCGGCAACATACAGCAATGTAATGCCATAGCTTTTAATAATAGCAAAATCGCCATAGTTTATTGTCTTAAGATAACCCATAAAATTAGGTTTGCCGTCCAAAGTAACCCACCACCATGCCATACCATTGTGAGCCTGTAATTGCTTCCCATCAGATAAGGAGCACATCAGAGTATGCCACATAGGAACAAGGCAGATAAACATACAGGTGATTAACACCACCATGATTAGTATATCCGCTATCCTTCCCGAAATACTTGGATGTACTACCATGCCATCCTTGCTCGCCTTTTTAATAATCATATTCTTTTTATCACTCATTTTTCCGTACCTCCTAATACAATGACATCTTAGTCATGGCTGAGCTTAACTTGTTCCCCACAATTAGCAGGATTGTTCCGACTATGGATTGGAATAATCCTGAGGCCGTAGATAAACCATAGTTAATTGACGATCCGAACGCCATACGGTAGGTATAGGTAGATAAGACATCGGAATATTCATAGGTGGAGGGCATATAAAGCAGCAGCACCTTATCAAAGCCAGACATAAATACCAAACCAATCTGTATTGTAAACATCATTACGATGATGGGTAAAACTCCTGGTAAGGTAATCTTGGTTAACTGTTTCCAGCGGTTAGCTCCATCAATTGCCGAAGCCTCATAAAGCTCCTTGCTAATACCATTTATCGTAGCAATATAGATAATGGCTCCATAACCGGCACCCTGCCATATTCCCAGGAAAGTATTAATCATCCAAAAGGAGGAGCCATTTACCGCAAGCCAGTTTTGCTCCGGTAATCCAAAGAAGGATAATACCTGCGTAATTGCACCGGAATCGTTAAGGAACTCCTGGGCAAGGGAACAAACAACGACTGCAGATACAAAATACGGAAGGTAGGTTACCGTCTGTACTACGCGGGATGTCCGTTTACTCCTAACCTGGGAAATTAATAGCCCCAAAGTAACCGGTACAATAAAACCTAAGGTTAAATTAAGCAGTGCCATGGCAACGGTATTTCGCAATGCTATCGGCAGTTGATCCCCGCTGAATAATTCAATAAAATTTGCTAGCCCTACCCATTCACTATGAAATAATCCCTTTGAAACCTTATAATTCTGGAAGGCCATCAAAATACCTACCATGGGGATATATTTAAAAATAATCAGGTAGACTGCCGGTATCAGAAAAATCAGATATAAAACACCATTCTTTTTTAGATCCTTTTTCAAGGTTAATTTATCCGTGCTCTCTTTTTGTGGTTTTTTTCTTTGTTTCGCACTATTTTGTGTCTGCATTACTTCTACTTGGTTTCCCATTTGTAATCTCCTTACTACGTCCATCCCGACATGATATTATGAAGGGTATAACTTTCAACAACAATTTTAACAATACAGGGTGAGCAAGCTCACCCTGTTTGTTTATAACAACATGATTCTACAACAATTCGAATCCTGATTAATATAAAAGGTCAATCGAAGCTCGAACCTATTTAGCCAATGCTCCCCAGGTCTGGGAATCACAGATGAAGGTATCCACCAACTGATCACTGACAACCGCCGTATAGCTAAAGGACATGTTATAATCCCCGTCCAATTCCGGTGTAATCACATTGCCGTTTTCCTGGGTAATCGTCAGGGCATAGGCTGCTTTGTCATATGACCAGGTTCCAGTTTCGGTTACCCCTGCTGCAGCATATTCAAATTTATAGGTTCCATCTGACAATAAATCAAAGGTTGTATAGGTTCCGGTAAAGGCTACTAATGAGGTTGCTTCGGCGCCCACCAAGGTTGCTGTATTTGTCATGGCAACTGCTTCACCGCCATCCGGAGTATAAGAAGCACTTGCCTGATCAGCAGCTACTGATAATACTGCACCGGTTCCTGTTGAATCGGAAGGGGTCAGGGTATATGTAAAGCTTCCATCCGCATTTGATTCCATGCCCCAGCTGCCTTCTACCATGATATCCACCATATCAAGGTAGGTCATATTATGGAATAGTGTTAATGTGGAACTCTCATCCGCATCAGACACAAAATCAAGATACTTAACACCCATCTCTGCCTTATAAGTCTCTATAAACTTAGAGGAATCCCCATCAATATCATGCAGATACTGCATATCCTCACCGCCGGAGCCAGTGACCGTTGTCATATCGTTGTACAATACATTACCGTCAAATCCACAGCTGTCTAACTCATTACCGTTAAAATCATAGAAGGTAATCGTATAGGGCGCTGTTCCCTCTGTCAGATTGCCTTCCACAAGGTCATCCCTGGTTGCTGCACATTTATAACTGAAATCCTTTTTCTCAACTGTATAGGTACCTGCAAGGGTTACCTGGTTATTAGCAAAACCAGCATAAAAAACCGCTCCGACAACCGGTGCCTCTTTATAAAAATGGAAGAAATGGTCATATTGCCCATACCCTTCAACGAAGAATGAATAAACATAATAGCCATCTGTAATCATCTCAAGCGGATCTGTGGAATGTTCCACGGCAGCTTGCGTCGGGGCAACAGTTGCGGATACCCCTGCTGTTGTTCCATCCGTTGTGGCCTCCTCGCCTTTATTGGCACAGCCAGCCAGCATTGTCATACAAAGAACCAGTGTTAAAACGATAGAAAAAGCTTTTTTCATAGCATATATCCTCCTATTGGTTAAGATTAATATTATATTTATCAAATAATTCCTGATATATTTCTGTTATTTTTTCAGGACCATACTTATTCAGCTTCTTACAATAGTTATCCCAATCCGATAAGCCATTCTTAATCAACGCCGGAACCGACATGCTCATATAATCCTCAATATACGCTCCAACTTTGCTGTTTAAAGCAGACTGTTCGTCATCCATAAGGCTTGGATAATCCAATACTTGCGCCGTACTAGTATATGCAAGCCAGGACTCAATTGCAGATTGCGTTACCTTGGCATAGCCCCGATCAAAAAGATAGCCTTTCTCCCTATTCCCACACAATGCCCGACTAAGTAAACGCTGTCCCCTGATTGCAGGTGAAAGTTCACTGCTGGCATCCACTGCTTGCACATAAGTATCAACACCATCTCCTCGGTTCTCTATTGTATATGCACAATCAATACCGTTTGAAGCATAGTAATCTGGACTGAATTCCATAGAAGCATACTGTTCCTTGTCTAAGCCAATAGCTACTATTCTTGCACCCTCATAAGATTGCAGGTAATTAAGCATTGAGAATAGGGGTTCCAAATCTTTTCCCTCGGCAGCTGTAGTAATTCCTACTGTTGCACCAATCTTTCCTCCTTGATACATCATATCCGGTTCTTTATATTTATTACTTTCATCTCCATATACGTCATTGATAGGAAAAGAACAACCAGTAACAAAAGCATCCTTTTGATCCTCTGCATCGGTACAGGTAGAGCGGATGGAACTACCCAGAATTCCAACTCCCCCACACCAAATCCCAACCATACCCTGGTTATAACCATTAGGATTAATCTGGAAGAACATATCCGAGGATCTTGTTTCAAACTTTTTGTCAAGCCACCCCTTGTTATACCAGTTATTCATACATTCCAGATAGGTCTTAAAGGCACTTCCAGTACCACCGAATGCCGCCTTTCCCTGATCGTTCTTATATACTGCAGGTCCACCTCCACCAAAGGAAGATACCAGATCTCCGGTAGCCATATAGCCAGGGTAATATAAGGACAGACAATACGCATTGGAATCCCCAGCAAAGCCTTTTTCCTCCAGAGCTTTAGAAAAACCTTCCATCATCCATTCCCAGTCACTGATGGTATATGGTTCTGTTTTACCGCTCGGAAAGATTACGTTATCCGTCCAGTCATTATTAGGATCATCCCCCTGTGAAAATGTAAATTCCGTAACCGGATTCTCCGTCCAACCGGTATAGTCGCCGGCTTCCTGAGCCACAGCTAAAGGAGTATACAGCGGATGTCCATTCTGCTTCACGTAATCGCTGTTCCAATCCCAGATATATTCAGTGGGCTGTGCATATTTGACCACCCAGTCACGACGGTACATATAACCTTGCCAAGGTTCACCCACACCATCTGCGATTGCATATAAGGCATAATAATGATCTTTCCCATCTGCATCTGTAACCGTAGTAAACTGCTTAAGGTCAGGATTTTCATTCAATACAGTAATATAATTTGGCATATATTTCTCTACATATTCTGTAAGATCCATCAGGACACCATCCTGATACAGCTGCTGGGGACTTTGTGAGGAATAGGATAAGCTCATAATATCCGGGTACTCCCCTGTCGCTATCATAGTTGAGAAATTATCTGCTTCCGATCCAGTAATCGGTACCTGAAATGACAGGCTGAGCTTCTTACCATTTTCTTTTGTCCCCAGGGTATGGTTCTCCGTATCCCAATACTGTGCATTGAGATATTGGACGGCCATATTCTCACTGTAATCGGTATAATAAGTGCCTGCCCCATCCGTATTATCGATCCACCACGTAAATTGGGCATCCTTGGATGGACCACCTGATTTGCCGCTACTGCATCCGGTAAGTAAACCGAATGCCAGCGTTACGGCTAACATCATGCTGACAACCTTGTAAAAACTTTTTTTCATTGCGTTCTCCTCCTTATAAAATTAATATTTACACCACTATAAACAGTGAAATATTATTCTCACAAAAAATTTACTACTATGCCTCTTGTTTCTTCATCTAATTGGAAACTGTGCTCTGCACACAAAAACTCTTGTTTTATAAAATTCAACATATCCCTCCTTCTTATATCCATATCTTATCAAATCCATTGAAAAAGCTGTTATAAGCAATTCAGCATTTTTATCAGTTATTCACTTCGTTTTTTAATAAATGAATGGTTCTTATTGGTATTAATCACAATAGATACAAAAAATGGATATCCTAAAATGACCGAGATATCCACCTTGTATCTTTCTATATGAAATTACAACAATTCATCGAAATTATGGTGATTCATCCAAATACTTAAATCCGATTTTTAACCCTTCAAATCATGATCTACTTGTCACCCTTCATACGAAACTCACCAGGACTCATGCCTGTCATTTTACGAAAAATATCCCCAAAATAACTCTGTGAGCTAAAGCCCAGTTCATCACTGATATCCTGGATACTCAGATCATGACCCTTAAGCAAATCCTTCGCCCGCTCAATCTTCTTCTGCGTCGCGAATTCCCGGACACTGACTCCTGTCTCTTGCTTAAATTTCTTAGTGAAATAATAATCAGTATATCCAACCCTGGAAGCCATCGTATGTACATCCAGCTTCTCCTCCACATGCAGGGAGATATAATCACAACAGGATTGGATCTGAGGGGATATCCCATTGCTGGTTTTAATCTGGTGAACCCTTTGTACGTAATCATCATACATGGTAGTACTGACTTCATTTATTTCTGCTAAGGTTTTGCATTCTTCTACACTTTGTATATACCTGTCACTAAGCAGGTACGCTGTCTCCGGGGGTACTCCTCCACGGATCGCCGCACGGCAACAAAGGGCTACATGGGTTATTACCATATTTTTCGTCTGGCGCATGTAATCACCCTTTGCCATCTTGCCTATCTTTCCAGAAGAGGTTATTCTGTCTTTTTCCTTGCGGTAGTTGATATTTCCTTCTTCCACAAATTTCATTAATTGTTGTTCCATCATATAAGTTCCATGACGCTCTGCAAATATGATTTCATCTTCCCGTTGAAGTCTTTGCCCATAATTGTAATATACATATTCACTGATTGACATTTTTTCGCCGGTCAGGCAATAGTGAAGCATAATTCCATACTCATAGAACTTAATTATGGGGATGATGGGCAATTCCTTAATTATGCTCTTAACCTGCAGTTTTAAAGCTGCAGAAATATCCATTTTCTGCAATGAACTTTCAATTTTCTGGACTGAAAAATCATCCAGGAACACTGGTCCCAGGACATGTATCTTATAGATCTCTCCATCATGCATTTCTATGTCCGAGATCCAGGTCATTCCCATAGAATTCGTATTTATCACCGGCTTCCCCTCGTAACGGATATCCTTTGGTGAGATAGCACTCATGCCGCCGTCCATGGATAAAAAGATAATGATAGCACCAAACAGCGGTGCAGTGGTATATAAAGGGTTGAATGCTGCATCGTATTCTGTAAAATAGAGATTATGGACACAGGTCAGCAATTCCCTTACAATTTCAATTCTACTTTCTAAATTATCCATTGCTATCCCCTTTCTATCCTATTACCTGCTATCACTTAGCCGATGAGATAATCTTTAAGGAGCTGATAATCCTCTTCCCTCTTTACTTTAATTTCAGCAGAATAGAGAATCTCTGGCTTATCTGCTATACTGGCGAAGACAAGCTGGGACAGGGTGGATTTCAGATTCAACAGATCCCCTTCATTTGTGCAAAATAAAATATCTTCCTTACATTTATTAACCTGACCCAGGAATTTAACTAATTCAATATTCTTTTTTAAAAACATAATACCTCCGTTGTTTGTCATAGAATTTAAAAAAGCAGGATATTTTCGCATATGTTTCTATGTTCAACTTTTTTCTTTATTCTATTATGATAACAAATTTCCAGAAGTATTGTTATGATTAAATCATTTTTTTTATCAAAAATTCGCCTTGTATTTATAATTCACTCCGATTATTCATGGGCAAAGAACTAAACCATAATATTATAATACCCACTTCCCACCTCAAACTTTATGCGGCCATTTTCAAAACAGGCATTCTTAAACTCTTTACTTATAGCATCTACATCCCTTTCATCACCCTGCAACAGCACAGTTGCGGTAGTATTTGCAGGTATCACAAAAGTATATAATATATTCCTGTCCTTCTTTTCCCAGCCCGATTCTATTGTTCCATAGATGGATTCATACTTCGCCGCTGTATGAGTCAAAGTCCCCCCTGTCAGTGGTTTAAGCTCAAAGTGCTTATAACCAGGCTTTTCAATAACCGGACGTATTCCTGCTATACCTGCAAACAGGAAATCACACACAGCACCATAGGAATAGTGATTTTGTGAACCTGATAATTCTCCTTCCGGGCTGATTCCCATCCAGTTTTCCCAAATAGTAGTCGCACCCTTCCCCACAGTATATAGCCAGGATGGAAATGTATCCTGCTCCAGCAATCGGAACGCCGTATCTACGTAACCGTTTTCTACCAGGACATGAAGTATGAAAGGCGTTGAAAGGAATCCGGTATTCAGATGGTAGTCCTTTTCCTTTACTAATTCGTCCAATCTTGCAGCCACCGCCTGCTTCTTATCTTCATAAGCAAGGTTAAATGCAAGCGCCCTGACATTAGGCGCCTGCCTATCATCAAGGATATGACCGTTTTCTTTTATAAAATACTTGTTGTATACCCTTTTGACTTTTTCACATAACCTTCCATATTTGCCCGCATCCTCTTTTTTACCTAAAAGCTCCGCCATTTTAGTGAGCAGTCCTGCAGAATAGGCATAATAAGCCGTGGCGGTCAAAGGATCTGACAATAAGAATTGTTTGCCAAGCAGGACGTTGGTATCCTCTCCTGCTTTATCCGCCTCCAGCCATTCTCCCCAATGGAACTTTGTATCCCAAATATAATCCGCATCCAGCTCCCCATCCGTATAGCTATGATATGCGGGTGTATCCTTGTAACGTTCATTTGCATTTTTTGCACAGCTATCCATATAATCAACCCAGGCCTTAGCTGAGCTATACTGGTTTTCCAGAATACTCTGGTCGCCGTAGCATAAATACATTGTCCAGGGAATGATTACAGCAGCATCCCCCCATCCGGCAGCTCCTTCAAATACTCCCGGTTCCCCATGCTTGCTTTGTGGCGCCATCGACAGCATTGGATATTTATTTATCATATTCGTCCGTTCGGCTTCAGCCGGGTTATGGAACCCTGTATCCGGAATAGTATTGGTTACTACCCCATTTGTATACTGCTCAGCTTCCAGGTCAGCCATCCATTTTTCGAAGAAGGAATAGACATTCATAAAATCCGCAGCTGTCCTGCTGTATAGCTGGGCATCGCCGCTCCAGCCTGCCCTTTCCCTTGTCGGACAGTCTGTAGGTATGTCGACAAAGTTACTTTTTTGGCTCCACATTGAGTTTGATACCAATTGATTGAGCATAGGATTGGAGCAGGAGAAGCTGCCTGTTTCCTCCATATCAGAATATATGGCAACTGCAGTAAAATTATCTGCTTTTATTTCCCCTGGATAATCCTTAACCAGCGCATACCGGAAACCAAACATACAAAAATGGGGACAATAGGTTTCCTCTCCTGTTCCTGATAATATATAATGGATTTCCTGGAAGCTTTTCAGCCCGCTACTAAGCCCAAGATTATGCAAGGTGAAATTGCCCTCTTTATCCAGGGTCTCACCATGGACAAGAACCACCTCTTTGCCAGCAGTACCCTGAACCTTCAGCTCAACCCAGCCGGACATATTCTGTCCAAAATCCAATACAGTTTCGCCGTTGGGGGTTTCCAGGAGCCTGGGCTTAAATCTTTCCTTCCTCCTCACAGGGACACTGCGCGTAGCGATTAGATTTTCAAAGCCTTCATCAATGACAGTTACATTCCTCCAGGAAGAATCATCATAGCCCGGCCTATCCCATCCGCTTATATTAATCCTTGCATCAAATCTCTCGCCCATCTGCAAATCAGACATTATTATCGGACCATAGGAGGTTTTGAATGATGAGTCACTGCCTATTTCTTCTACCGTACCATCGTCATAGGACAATAAGATTTGCCCCAGAAAGGCCAGTTTATATCCATAATTATTTTTAATACCATAAATACCTGTAGAGCCTCTCCACCACCCGTCCCCCAAAATGACACCTAATACATTATTGCCCTCTCCTAAAAGGTCTGTTATGTCATAAACCTGATATTGCAAGCGTTTGTAGTAAGAGGTATTGCCAGGCGTAAAAAGTGCATCGGTACCGGCTGTCCCATTTACGTAAAAAGTATACACCCCCCTGGCTGTCATGTAAGCCCTTGCCGAAACAAGCCCCTTTCTTATGGCGAACTCCTTCCTGATATATGGAGCAGGCTTTTCAACATCCGGATCTATCTCTCCTTCCGGTTCAATCCATTTTGCTTTCCAATCAGTATGGTTCAATAATCCCATTCCAAAGAAAGCCACCCCACTTTTTCTTTCTTCCTCTATGGTCCATATTGTTACGTTCCAGAAAATACGCTGCCCGGATACCAGTTCAGGACCATCCCAGCGGATACACTGGGATGTATCCTTTTCCACCTTCCCGCTATCCCATAATAATTTTTTAAACTCCGGATCTTCTGCAGCTGTGATTTTATACGCACTCTGCATTACATTCTTTCTATCGCTTTCTATTTTCCAACTAAAGCGGGGTCTCCTGGCATCTATCCCAATTGGATCCTCTAAATATTCTGTTCGCAAATTATAAACTTTTAACATACCTGCCCTCCCAAAACATGTATCAGGCGATAACTTCTAATGGTTACAACAAAACAATGTCAAATATCTCAAGGTCATTACTCTCCGTAAAACGCAGAACCAATTCATGTTCTCCCGGTTCCATTTTAATATTTTCTTCCTTCTGGATTCCAGCCTCAATTACAATGGTACCGGCTTTTTTACCGCTCATCACGACTTCAATGACTCCGCTGCCGGCTGCCGATATCCTAATTCCAGAAAATGCTTCATCACTTCGTACATAGCGAAATACCGCCTCATCTCCTTTTTTTATACTGGTCAGCTTTTCTCCATGTGCATGATCAACATCTATATAAACACTGCCTTTTCCTCCGCATGCCTGATAGCCTTTTATTACTTCACCCAGCTTAAAAGGATCACCGACGCCTTGGGAAGTCATCTTTATCTCAGGAATTGTCCCATCTGCTTCAATTGTAATCGGTTCAATGCAAAGTCTCCGGTATCGTTCACATCCACGGCTGCATCTGTGATAGAATACATACCATTGATCCCCAAACTTTTCAATGGAACCATGATTATTCCAGCTAGCCGGGTCACATCCGTCATTATCGATAATAATGCCGCGATAGATAAAAGGTCCAAGGGGTGATTTACTGGTAGCATACCCCAATGAAGTCGGTTTTCCTCTTTCTATATTTGTATAGACATAGTAATACGTATCCCCTATCTTTCTCATGGAAGAGCCTTCATGAAAGTAATGCTCTTCTTCAGTAACCAGGTTGTCTATTACCTGTTCTGTATCAAAGGATATCATATCTTCGTTCAGCTGCACTCCGTGGGCAAACAGCTGTCCCCAGTAGTAATAGGCTTTCCCATCATCATCTATGAATATTGCAGGATCAATACCGCCGCAGGGCAGCCGAACCGGATTTTTAAAAGGTCCCTCCGGCTTATTTGAAACGGCTACACCTTCACTGTCATCCGACATGCAGAAATATAAATAATATGTCCCGTCTTTACAAATGGCATCCGGCGCAAATAATAAAGGTGGTTTTTCCAGTTTACCTTGTTCCCCGAATTTTTCTTTCATCGCTTCCATATCAGCGTTTTCCAGCATTTTTTTCAACATTTCCCGGATGAAAGGTGTGGGATTTTTCCAGTCAATCCCTGGATATTTCGGCGCATCAGGATCATTTATCCAAGGAATTTCCTGACCCTTTAAAGAAATATCATGAACCGTCCAATGCTCCATATCCGCAGTTGAAACTACATGGTATCTGTCGCTGCAGTATGTATCTTCCTGATTATCAAAGCTTCCATAGATGTAAAGTCTGCCATCCGGCATGACATGTGCCTCGCCGTCTGGAATATGATACTCCAATGGCAGGATGGGATTGCGTCTGTTTTTGTGTGCCTTCATTTACTATACCTCCCAATTTTATATGGGCATTAAAAATGCCAAATGTTTCAAACTTCCCTAAAGGATTATTTCCAAAAGAGGAATACGGTTTTCATAATGCCACTTATTTTTATAAACAATATAGGGAACACTTTGGCATAACCCCGAAATTTCAAGGCAGCAAATAAACGTTCCCTCTGCTTCTTCTCATAGCAGCTGACGTAAAATCGGCCAAGGGATCACCCCAAAATGCTCCTTCATTTCTTCTATCTCCACGAATCCAACATCTCCAAAGCTTTCAATTACTAAACCTTTAACTTCTTCCTTAGTAAGCTTATTTTTAGTCCTACTTTTCATTAGCAACTCCCCTTCTCTCTTTAATATAATAGCACTTTATCAGATATACTCCTGACTTTGTTATTAATAATTCGCTATATTTGTAGGATAATCACTAACTTAAAGTATTTCATTAAGCTCTGTAATGAATTCTATTCAATTATCTATTACCATCTTTTCTTCCATGTTGAATTATCATTGATTGATATCTGCCTTATATTCCTGTGGCGACTTCCCAACTTCTTTCAAAAAGCACCGCGCAAAACTAGAATAATTATAATATCCAACCAAGGAAGCAATATCACCGATAGAATTTTGGGTATTTTTCAAAAGCCACATTGCTCTCTCCATCTTCTTCTTAATTACATACCTATGCAAAGTCATGCCTTCTTCTTTTTTGAAGATTTTGGTCAGGTAATCTGCACTCAGATATACGTATGCAGCAATTTCTTCAATGGAAAGCTCATTGGAAAGATTATCTTTAACATACTGCTTTGCCTGCTCTACAGGGTTTTCTCCTGCGGTATTTTTCTTTTCATATTCACCAACTTTCTTAAGCGCGTATTCCACCCATCGGATAAAACCATCCACAGAAACCTTCCCAGCTTCCGATAGCCTTTCAGACATTTCATCGCCAAATAAATCTTTCAAAAGGATGTTCTGTCTTTGGCAGAAATCAATTAACATAAAATAGAAATTATAGTACAAACTGTCAAGCGATTTACGGCTTAACTTTTCATTTCCATCCTGAAGCAACAATTCATCCTTGGTTTTTTTTAATACACGGTCATATCCCTTGCACCGGAACAACTCCCACCATACAGCAAAGCCATTATCCTTTGTGACCGAATCATTTTCACTATACTGGCTAATAAACAGGATATTCTGTGAAAAAACCACGTTATTCAAATCCATGGTTTGTAAAATCTCTACTTGGGCAGGAATTCCGCAGATCCCACTTGCCCCTCCAACATAACAGCAAACTACCGCCTTGATATACTTACTGGCTGTATCTATGATCTGGCTGCATCTATACGAGATTGCCTGATCTAACCTTTCTTTTTGGTTGGAATCTTTCATGTTCAGTATTATTATTACGGCGTTTTCATGAAATGGAAATACTTCGCGGTGTATATCCTCAAATTCCATTAATTCATCAATAATATTACGCAATGCGTAAAAAAAAAGCTTTTGGTCATTCTTCGTAAGCCCAACGTCCCACTGCTTCACACTAATTATTATCGGAAGAAACAAGCTCTCCACAAAAATGTCCAAATGTTTATAATTGCAGTAATGCAGGACGCCGTCTTCATTTGGGAGGATATCTCCTAACAAAAAATCTTTCCAGAACTGCTTCACAACGTCCTTTTTGCTGCTGCTCCAATAAGAGCTTAACTTATTTAGATGTTGCTTCTCAGAAACCTTATCCACAGCCAACTGCAGGATCTTTTCCAGCTTTTCAAAATCCAGAGGTTTTAAGATATAATCCAAAGTCCCCAGGCGCACCGCTTCCTGGGCAAACCCAAAATCCGCATGGCACGTCATTAGAATACAACATATATCAGACTTATGGTCTTTTACCCACTTAAGCAGCTCAAGGCCAGAACCCATGGGCATTTCAATATCACATAACAGCACATCCACATGGCAGTCTTGGATTATGTCAATCGCCTCTGCCATGCTGGATGCTGTGTAGATACCGGAAAAATCCAGACTATCCCAGCATACCCCATTTTGGACTGCCTGTACTGCACTACTTTCATCATCTACGATAAGAATATTTATGCTTCGACCTTTCATGCTTCTATCACTCCTCCGGTACCAGTTATCTTATCCATATTGGTCAAAAATTTTTCTCATTAAGTAAGCAGAAATCATCGAAAATATCCCGGCGCCAAAAAAAGTTAAAACCACCATTAAAAAAACTGAAACATAGATACCATATAATATGCAGCAGAAAAGGACCAACAGAGCCAAACTATAGACAAGGTGTCCTAACGCCATTTTAAAGGAGGCAGCTAAAACACCCCGGACATTGTAACAAAAATAAGCCTGTAGATGAAAAACCATCATAAATGCCAAAGCGGCCACCAATGCCAGCATAAAAAATATCCCCGCACAGAGTGTCCCTGCAAAGCCCCCTATATAGGCAAAATAATAGATATCACCAATCAATACCACGAAAGCCACAAAAAAAACGAGCCAGATAAGTGTAGCCTGCTTAAAATTCTGACGGAATGACTTCAGGAAGCTTTTAGTTAAGGCACCTTCTTCCTCCCTTACCATCTTTAAAGCAACCGAATTCAGTGCGGCCGTAGCCGCACCGATCGTTATGATAGGAATAGAAAAAAGAAGCCACAGGGCATTTAAATAAAATATATATGCTACTTTAGTCATAATCCGAAAAAAAGCATTGTCATATTTGAAAATACCGGACATTTCTCACTCACTCCCATCTATTCACTTATTCCTTTACCGCCCCTACCGTCGCGCCTTTGACAAACCAACGTTGGAAGAAAGGATACATCAAGAGAATTGGGGCGATACCCACTACCGCAATCGCCATACGTACTGTGGCTGATGGGATATTAACAGCGGCTCCGGAAAGAGCCGGATTATTATTTTGCTGCAAAAACTTAATGTTCTCGTTCATATTGTTCAAAAGTGTCTGGATACTCTGAAGCTTACTGTTTGATGACAGGTAGTACAGACCGTTTGTCCAGTCATTCCAATACATCAACGCGACTATCATGCTTACCGAAGCTACCATAGGCAAGGATAGGGGCACAATAATATGCCTGAAAATCTTCATCTCTGATGCACCATCAATATGTGCTGCCTCAACTAATGCCTTCGGAATACTGTTTTCAAAATAGTTACGGAACATCATTACATAATAGGCATTCAGCAGAAGATTAGGCAGGAGCAAGCCAAAAATCGTGTTTTTTACATGAAACACCTGTGTATAGATGATGTATGTAGAGGTCAGTCCACCATTGAACAACATCGTAAAGGTGATCAGAAAGAGTATCACTCCCCGTCCCGGAAGATCCCTTTGACTAAGGACATAAGCCAGCATTGCCGAAATGGACACACCAACCAAGGTTCCTACCGCAGTTACGGTGATGGTTACAAGATAGCTGCGCCCAATCACTGCCCACTGTTTTACTATATACCCATATGCATCTAAAGACCACTTTGCAGGAAAAAAGCTGTAACCATCGCGAAGCGCTGTTGCCTCCTCGGTCAACGATGCAGTAATCAACAGGATAAATGGGGCTATGGCACAGATAGTGAGGCAAATCATTATGATATGTCCAACGAAAGCCCACTGTTTGTCACTTTTGGTTCTCATTTTATACCCTCCTAAAACAACGAATCATCCTTGCTAAACCGCCGTACCAGCATATTCGCCCCTAAAAGCAGGACAAACCCAACTGCCGACTGGTAAACGCCCGTTGCAGATGCCATCGTGATATCACCTAAATTCATCAGAGCCCTGAAGGAATACACGTCAATCGTCGTTGTAACATTATACAAATGCCCTGAATTCATCGGAATCTGGTAAAACAGCCCAAAATCCGAGTAGAACATCCTGCCGACAGAAAGAATGGTCATCAATATAAGGGCAGGCTTCAAGAAAGGCAACGTAATGTGCCATATTTTCTGCCATTTGGTAGCGCCATCCAAAGAAGCCGCCTCATAATACTCATCGTTGATCGTCAGAAGGCGGACGGTATACATCAGTACGCTATACCCGATCCCTTTCCATGTATGTATGAACAACAAGATGAATGGCCAGTATTTTGCTTCTGAATACCAGGAAATTGGTTCCTTACCGAGTAGCTTCAATAACGTATTATTGATAAATCCATTTTCACCACCCATGAACGCAAATGCCAAGTAACTGACGATGACCATGGACATAAAATATGGAATCAATATTGCAGACTGGTATATCCTTGCTGCAATTTTGCAGCGGATCTCATTAAACAAAATTGCTACTGTTACGCCAAACACTGTACCGATGACAATGAACAATAGATTATACAGCACGGTATTACGCGTCATCATCCACGCATCCTTAGTAGCAAAGAGGAACTTAAAATTCTGGAACCCGACAAACTTACCACTAAAAACGCCCTTACTGTAATCAAGTTCCCTGAACGCTAGCTGCATGCCATACAATGGCATATAGTTGTTGATAATTACATACACTAAAGCCGGCAATGCCATGATGTAAAGAGGGATATACTTCTTCCATATGATCCTCTTCTTTTTTTTCATATTTCAATCGGTCCTCCCTCTTTTGAAATGATCTATGTCTAGGAAATTAATTCTGCAGAGCAACCCATGCCTCCAACTGTCTCTGCTGTTCATCAATAATTCTCTGTACGCCAGCATCATACAGCTTCTGTACATACCTCGGGATCTCAACTTCCGGATCTACTGCACCATTGCCGATTGCTGCACCAAACTCATCACCTACAGCATTACACGCAGCTATTTCAGTTTTAATGTCAGTAGTATCGAGGGTAAAGCCGTATGCCGGGGATATCTTAGTAAGTTTATTAAATTCGGCTTCCTTTTGCCGAAATTCCTCAACAGTACCGTCTTTCACGTCACCTTTGGATGCCAGTAACTTAAAGGCATCCCCTACTAGCGGCCAGTAATTCACCCAACCAGCATTTTCAAATGGTACCACGGCACCCTTGTCATTAATCTCATAATGCATTCCTTCAATGCCATGAAAGAACAGATTGGCTAATTCCGCGCTGGAATTAAACAGATTCAATAGCTGGATTGATTTTTCCGGTCGCGTACAGGTTGTCGGTACAGCCCACATAAACAGCTGGCTGTCCGCTGTACGAAGAAGGGGTAGGCCGCTTTCAAACACAACATGTCTTCCTTCAACTCCTGCCCCAATAGTACCTCCGGAAGCACCTACAGATGCTATAGCTGTCGCAAAACAAGTACCAGCCTCTAAAAGGGTGGATCCCGCCTCCTGTGTCGTAATAACATCCTTTGATATATATCCCTTCTGGTACCAATCACGCACTCTCTTAGCCGCTTCCATATATTCCGGACTTTCCATGTCCAAAACCACCTTCAGGCTGCCATCTTCCTGGATTACCATCCGGCTTGTTCTTGAACCCAAAGTATCATAGAGGCCAAGTACCGGCCCAATAATTGAGCCACCAGTAGACTCAGGCGCTAACACCGTGATGTCCGGCTCGTTCTTGTGGATGATTTCAAAGACCGCTTCCAGATCCTCAAGAGAGCGGATACTCTCGATATCAATATTATACTTTTCACACAGAGGGACAGACACATTGAATCCATAGCCCATGGTACGTGTAGTGGAGTTCTGCGGAACTGTATACTGCTTCCCAAGAAACTGACCGACCGGCAGCCAGTCACCTGCTGTTTCCTTAATAACCGGTCCCCATTCGTCCAACAAATCATCTATGGGCACAATCATATTCGTATTAACAAAGGTTGTCAAATAGTTACCGCCCGGCATCAGCATGATCAAGTCCATCTTTTCCTGGCTGGAAGCTTTTAGTGCATAAGTATTTGACATGCTGAACAGGTCTATGGCTTCCAATTGAACATATGCATTAATTTCCTTAATAGCAATTTCGTTTATCTTTTCCTGGATCAGTTCCTGATCTGGTGATGCCACTCCCATTACTGGATAGCATACGGTGATAGTATACGGTTCCTCATCAAAATTAATCTGCCCCTTGCTAATAGGAGTCTCGTCCGTGTCTGACTGTCCGGAGCTTTCGCCGACCGGTGTCGGAGTGCTTCCCTTATCAGATGATGCCCTTGAATTACACCCCGCAGCCGATAGCAGCATAACAGCCACTAACAGCAAGCTTAAAAATCTTTTCATCATAAAATCCTCCTCAAAATATTATGTCATGCGGCAGCTTAGGGCTGCCTGCCATGCATCCTTATTATAAAGCCGACCACACTTCTCAAGGTATACATTTTCCGTCCTAAATGATTGCATTTTCCGTTCAGTTGACAAACCCCCTATCATTTCTTATAATGTTCAAAACAAATATAACAATCCAGCTACACTGAGAGGAGGTAACCTCGTGAAGAAAAACCACTTAAGCCATCTGTTCAACTCCATATCATGGAAACTAATTTCCCGGATCCTTATCTTTATGCTTCCTCTGATCGTACTCCTTATCTATAACAATTTCCAATCCCAGCAGACTCTATTGTCCCAGGTACGGCAGACACACCAAAACATGCTCCATGCCTACGCTGAACAGATGAACGGACAGTTATCTGCTGCCATGTCGTATACGTTCAGGCTTGCATTTGACAATAACGACTGCTCTTTGGCTGCAAACAGTACCGATGAGGCAACTGTCCAATATGCAAAGATACGCCTAAGGAATAGCCTTGCAGAGCAGATTCCATCAGGTAGAATGATAGACGGCTATTTTATTCGCCTTACGAATCATGGGCAGGAATCATTCATGTTCAGTAACAATATACATGCTCTCGCTTCCGACCGGAACGCAATCTTGAATTATCTCAACTCACGGCCGGAATTACTGAGCCCTAACCTGTTCAGCGAGCGGTCAGCATGGAAGTTATACACAATTGAAGGGACTGATTATCTTCTTCATTTAAATGTCGCCAGCAGCAATATATGCATTGGTGCATACATCAACATGTCCCGTCTCCTTACGCTCCTGACACCGAGCGGCACAGATGCATATATGATTTACATATGGGAAGATGGGCTTGAATCCCAACACCAGAAGCTTACGCCCGGCATGGTACTCTTGACGGCCCAATTAGACAGAGCTCCTTTGCTGCTGGGAGAGGTCCTGGCACAGCAGGAAATCATTGATGCTCTGCCTTTTGTCCAAAAATATACCCTATTAATTTCCATCTTGCTTATCCTGCTGGTTCCAATATTACTGCTCTTGACCAACAATACTGTCTCACGGCCTTTAAAACGGCTCACCATTGCTATGGGGCATATTCAGGACGGGGATCTGGATTACCGTATTCCCCTGAAGCAGGATTCCAATGAGTTCCAGTTGGTAAACAGTACCTTCAACTCAATGGTCAGCCAGATACAGGGTTTAAAGATTGGTATCTATGAAGAACAGTTAAAAGTACAGCGCTCACAGCTTAACAACCTCCAATTACAGATCAAGCCACACTTCCTCATCAACTCATTGAATATGGTTTATAATCTGATGGTGAACCAGGACAATGCATTAGCACGCAAGCTGATTGTCCATTATGTTGATTATTTCCGATATATGATCAAAATTGATGCTGATTTCGTTCCCCTGGGTGAAGAAGCCAGCCATGTCAGGATCTATCTGGAGATTCAGTCAATCCGCTACCAGAATAAATTTACCTATTCGATTGATATTGACCATATGATCGGGGATATCTTGATCCCTCCCGCACTAATCCAGAACTTTGTGGAGAATTCCATAAAATATGCATTCCATATGGCAGATAAAATCCATATTACTGTCAGTGTCCAATTCCTTGAGATAGATTATTACCCATATGCAAAAATCATTATTTCAGACACTGGTAACGGCTATCCCACCGAGCTGCTGCCACTATTAAATGAGGGAAGAAAAATCATAGATTCGGAAGGTTCACATACTGGAATACGCAATTCTATCCAACGCCTTAAAATATTATTTGAAGGAAAAGCAAGATGGCACTTTTATAACAACCATGGGGCTGTCTGCGAAATTATTATTCCTGCAAAGTTTGATGACCCATCCCTTTAGCTATATGACTGGACATGAAAACGGTGCTAACGTGTCTTCGACACTTCAACTCGCCTACATTGCACTTGTCCCATGAACCTGACTAATTTCGTATTCTTCTTTAAATGCATAATGCCTCCATCAATTATAACCAAGATAATAATATTTTAATAGATATTCTCCCGACTCTGTTATTAATAATTCGGTTTTTTTGTAGGTTATTCGATAGGTTAAAAAGTTTCATTAAAGCCTCCATCGAGAAAAATCAACCCATCAATAGCTTGTAGATTATGTAAATGTCCGATATAGTAAAGATATACAAACAGGGAAATAATCTTGCTATATTCAGATTTAGAAAGGAGGCTGTATCTATGCAAAATCACATTCATGCCGAGAAATGGATGCAGATAGAATTATTCAAACGTTTAACAGACGGATTGCTTGGAATATATGGCGATTTGCTAATTAGTATTGTATTATACGGATCTGTAGCGCGCGGCACACAACAAGCAGATTCTGATATTGATATTGCAGTACTGGTAAAAAAGGGACTGACAAAAGAAATGAAGGATAAAATGTCTGAATTGATTGTAGACCTGGAACTGGAATTCGATCAGGTTTTATCCGTCCTGCACATCGATTATGATAAATTCAGAAAATGGGAAGATACTATGCCTTTTTATATAAACGTAAAAAAAGAGGGAGTCGTGTTATGGCAAGCAGCATAAATGAATTATCCCAGTATCGACTTGAACGGGCAAGAGAAGAATTGGACAATGCTATAAGCATGTTTGATATTGGTAAATATAAAATGGCATGAAAAAGTCAAAGTAATCATTTTAGAGATGATTACTTTGACTTTTTCATGCCATATCTAACCCTTCACCGCTCCCATCGTAATACCCTTTACAAAGTATTTCTGGAAAAACGGATACGCGATAATGATCGGTATAACACCAACCACGCAGATCGCCATACGTACCGTAGTGGACGGGATCTCATCCATACGGACCCCTTCGATACTGTTCGTAGCCAAGAACTGCACACTGTTATTAATCGCATTGAGAATACTCTGGATGCTGAATAGTTTCGTATTGTTTAAATAGTACATACCGTTCTGCCAGTCATTCCAGTAGCTGATGGCCGTCATCATCCCGACAGTTGCAAGAATCGGCTTGGACAAAGGAAGCGCTATGATTTTAAACACGGTGAATTCTGATGCCCCGTCAATCCTGGCTGCCTCAAACAGCTCTGTCGGCAGACTGTACTGGAAATAATTCTTTACTAAGATTACATTAAAGGCATTCATTAACAGGTTCGGAACAATCAAAGCAAATAAGGTATCCTTGATATGGAAGGTGGAGGAATACAGGATATACTGCGGCACCAGCCCACCGTTAAACAGCATTGTGAATATCAATAAAAAGTTCAATACCTTTCTTCCCGGCAGCCCCTCCCTGGACAGCATGAAGGCCAGCATGGTAGTAATCATCATACCTACCAGGGTTCCGATTACAGTAATCGTAATCGTGATGCCATAAGCCCTCAGGATGGTCTGTGCCTCATTCCAGATATAGCCGTATGCTGCTAATGATAATTTCTTCGGCAGATAGGAATAGCCCTGCAGTAATGCTACCTTGTCGTCGGTAAAGGAAGCAATCAGCAGCAGGACGAAAGGCATGATTGCCAAGAATGACATGATTATAAGTACGATATGGGCCGACAACTCCCAATATTTTTGATCTGAACGTCGCATCATTTCCTCCTAAAACATTGCATTTTCCTTGCTCTTTTTACGAACGATTGCATTTACGGTAACAATTAATATAAATCCAACAACTGATTGGTAAAAGCCTGCCGCTGATGACATGGCCATATTGGGCTTCTGCATTAAGCTCCGGTATACAAAGGTGTCAATCGTATCCGTTACCGGCATCAGGCTTCCCTGGCGCATCGGGATCTGATAGAACAGACCAAAGTCGGAGCGGAATATCTGTCCCATGCTGATGATCAGCAGAGTAATTATGGTAGGGGCAAGCAGCGGAATCGTAATCTTCCTGATCTGCTGCCACTTGGTGGCACCGTCGATCTGAGCCGCCTCATAATAGTCCTTGCTTATCCCTAGGATGGAAGACAGATAAAAGATCATCCCAAAGCCGATATTCTTCCATTGGTTTACGAATACCAGAATAAATGGCCAATATTTCTTTTCACCATACCAGTTGATATCTTCGATTCCAAATGTATTTAAAATTGAATTGAATAAGCCGTTGGTCGGGCTTAAGTACGCATATACCAGATATGCGATGATTACCATGGACATTAAGTAGGGTAATAGAATTACTGTCTGATAAAACTTCTTAATCTTTTCTCCCACGATTTCATTAATTAAGATGGCTACGGTTACCCCCAGCACCATTCCCAGAAGTATGAAAGCCAAATTATACAATAGGGTATTCCTTGTGATACGGAATGCCTGGACGGAAGTAAACAGATATTCAAAGTTATCAAAACCGACCCATTTACTGCCCCAGATTCCTTTGTTAAAATTAAATTTTTTGAACGCGATCTGCAGTCCATACAGGGGTATATAATTATTAATCAACAAATAAGCCATACCTGGTATGCCCATCAGATATAAAGGCAACCAATGTTTCCACTTTTTCTTTTTCTTCTTAGGCATTACCTGGTGTTCCATGCTCCCACTCCTTTATTATAGATGAATCTATTCCTATTTCGTATGTTAAGGGGCATCCCCTGTGAAATCAGATGCCCCTTAACCTTATCCCGGGGAAGGGTTCCTTACGGCTCCTTACCCGGACTAATTATTGTTCTGCCAGCCAGGCATCAAGCTGAGCCTGATTCTCTGAAATGATTTTTTCGATACCGGCATCCTTTAACGCAGCGTTGAATTCTGCCAGTGTTGCATCGACATTATCTGACATACCTGTCTCAAGTACCGGTCTGTATTCGGATACTACACTCGCAACTGCGGCTATTTCCGTAGCCACGTTATCGGTGTTGAATACATAGCCTAAGGTTTTTGTAGGCTTTGCTTCGGCAGCAAAGGCTTTTAAATCATCATAGTAGCTTTCCGTAGCCGGTGCCAGCTGGAACTGCTGCAGCGTGTCGCCAAACTGGGTAAAGATTCTGCCGTAACCGATACTCATCGGGTTCACACCCTCCGGATAAGTGATGATGTTGTCACTGACCTTAACGTAGTGCGTTCCCTCAATGCCATATTGTAACAGGTTCGCAACCTCTGCATTGGTATATAAGAAATTCAGGAAATCCATCGCCTTGTCAGGACGGTCGCAGGAGGAGGTAATACCCCATGCAAATTCCTGGACAGCTGCGGTTGACAGCTCATTCGGAGTAATCGGTACCAGGGTCTCCGTAAAGCTTAATCCTTTTCCTGCAACAACCTGCTCTGAGGTCGGGGATACGCTGATCCATTGGTATAAGGTCTGTCCTGCGTTGAATACATCCTGCCCGTTCTGTCCGTTGGTCAGGGAATCTGCGGGTATATAGCCAAGATCCTTCCAATTTTTAAATACTTTGCAATATTCCTTGTATTGCTCGGATTCATAAGCATTTACTATAGATGTACTGTTTAAAGGATCAAAGATTACGCCATAGTTTAAATCCCCACCAAAAGCCTCTAAATCATAGTAAACATTCAAGCTTGTCAGGGAGCCGTCTCCCTGGGTATTCAAATACAGGTCCGGATTTGCCGCTTTAAGCTTCGCGCCGATTGCTGTCAGCTGCTCCAGGGTAACATTTTCCGGAATTGTGATTCCATATTCATCCGCCATTTGCTGGTTATAACCGATACCATTCGCCTTACTTGGGTAAAGGCTTGCCGGAACCGCATAAACCTCACCGTCTACCGTCGTTGCTTTTACCAGGTTAACTGCCTTTGCAAGCAATTCCTTTCCTCTTTCCGCCAATAGCTCATCCAGTGAGATCACCACGCCATCGGATACAAGGGTTGAAAGCGCAGTGGTAAGACCTGTGTTGATTAAATCTAATTTGTCGCCGCCTGCTACTGCAAGGGATACCTTGGTTGCATGGTCTGCAATGTGGTAATTTACAATCTTAACCTTACAGTTAATTGCAGGCACCGTGATTGCATTGATTGCTGCTTCCACTGCTGCTGTATCAGCATACTCCTGGCCTAAGGTAACATTTTCAATTGCCACTTCATATGGCTCTTCGTCAAAATTTATTAATGATTCTGTCTGTCCATCCGTACTCGGTGCCTTTGTTGCCTGTGCACCCGTCTCCCCGCTTTTGTCAGCTGATTTGCCACAGGCAGTCATACTGACCACAAGAATCAGGGCTAACAATAGAGCTAAAAACTTTTTCATGTTTTTCATACTTTTCCTCCCATAAATTTAAGATAGCAGATAAACGTTGTTGTTCATCTGCTATTAAGATACCATATCCATTACAGCCCATGTTAATCAATAATGACCTCTATCCTATCCGATAATGACTTATCTAATAATGACTTCTTCTCATTTTCCACCCAATTGCTTCCGGTACTCCCTCGGAGTAATCCCATACTGCTTTTTAAACAGCTTGATAAAATAATTCGAGCTCACATAGCCCACCTTTTCCGCTATGATTTCATTCGTCCACTGGGACTTTTTTAAGAGCTCCTTTGCCATTTCCATCTTGTACGCAGTGACATATTCCACAATGGATTTCCCGGTGGTTTTCTTGAATAGGCGCATCATGTACTGTGGATTTAACGCGGCGTATTTCGCAATGTCGGTAATGGTGAAGGGGTTTGTTATGTTTTCCCTGATATATGGTATCACCTTTGTATGGATAATATCCTGCTTTTCGGAATCTGACAGAAGCTCCTGGACCATGTCCTGCTTCATTTCTTCCTCCCGGTTTTCCTCTATCCTCCGGACTGCCTTTTCAATCACCTGATACAGCTCCTGATAGTCAATAGGCTTGATTAAGTAATCACTGCAGCCCAGCTGCATTGCCTTGCGCATGAAATTGTATTCCGGATAGCAGGTCAGGATGATGCACTCCATATTAAAGCCGGCGAGGCGGGTTCCCTCGCGGATCCATTCAATAAATTCCAGGCCGCTCTCTCCCGGCATTTCGATATCGCAGAGCAGCAGGTTGACCGCCTCCTGCTTTAGGACATTCCTCGCCTCTTCAGCGCTATAAGCCCCAAAGACCTGGTCAATGCCGTACCTGTCCCAGTCAATCTCTGCCTGCAGGGTTTTTACGCTGTTTTCCTCATCATCCACAATCAAGACCTTAATGCCCATTCCGCTCCTCCTTTATTCCTGTAACACTATATCAATCTCAATCACAGCACCGTGGGGCTGCTGGTTATAAAACCGGATCGCTGCCCTATTCTGGTAAATCAAGCGCAGGCGCTCGATGGAATTACGGATCCCAACCCCAAGCTCCTCCGATACACTGCCTTCCTCAATAAATTCCCGGATACTGTCTAAATCATCCTCTGAAAATCCATTTCCCGTATCAGAGATCCGAATGCGGATCTTAAACTGCTCCAGCTCCTCCACATCAATCTGAAGCAGTGAGGTTTCTCCCGGCCTCAGGCCATATTTGATGGCATTGCCCACAAAGCTTTCAATAATAAAGGGTGGAACAGGTATGATTTCCAGAGGAGGACTGCACTTAATACCATATTCAAAGGCCTTTGGATAGCGTATCTTCTGGAGCTTCAAATAGTTCTCAATATGCTCCAGCTCCTGCCCCAGCAAAACATACTTTGAGTTAACATTGACAACGTGCCGGTAATATTTTGAAAGGAGCATAATGATTTCCCTGGTCGCCTGCTTATCCCTGTCGCTGAAATTATACAGCGTATTCAAGGTATTTAGCATAAAATGAGGCTGGATCTGCTGGCTCAAATATTGCAGCTTTGTCTCCTGCTGCTCCAATTTTCCTTCGTATACCTCTATTTTAAGATTCTGGAGCTGATCCATCATGGAGTTAAACTGGTCAATCACGCTTTCAAATTCTACGCTGGTTTTGTCCGCGTTGGGGATGCGGTATTCCATGTTACCGGCTTCAATCACTGCCATGCTTTTCTTCATATGGCTGATCGGTCCAATTACCCAGCGGTAGATGCACAGGATATATACGGTGAACAGAAGTACCAGTATGCCTGCTACCAGGAAAATGCTTTCTGTTACCTTAGGCAGCTCCTTCTTCAACGCCTTCTCGTTAATCAGCTTCACAAACCGGTAGTCCGTCTCCCCGCTAAGGGCAGATGCTACATACCAGCGGCTTCCCCGGCCATCCCGGTACACATTCCCGCTGGTATCAATACTTATCTCTTCCCGAGAGTTTAGAACCCGACCATTCTCATCTACAAAATAATATTTTACATCCTCATCTGAAACCAGACCCAGCTTCCGGTACAGGCTGCCATATTCCAGCCAGGCTCCCAGGTCATAGCTTTCGTAATCAATGATCCGTACAATATAGGCCTTGTCATTGCTCCAAATTGTGCTCCACCGTCTTTTTAAGGGAACTTCATCCTTATTGTCAATTAAATCCCGGATCGCCTTTGTCATCTCCGGATCCACCTTATTGTTATAGAATAGATCAACCTTCGGATAATATACGAAAATATAGAACTGGAAGGATGAGCCCTTCGTCAGGTTCGTTATTTTCCTCATAAGCCTCTGGTTCGCACGCCAGAAGTCCGTATTTTCCTCCGTCGCTTTTGCCACCACCTGAAAATCCGGGTTATTGATGGACAGGTTGATGACCGAGTTCTCCAGCAGCTCCATCATGGTATCCAGCTGGGATACGGCCGCTTCCACCTCAGCCTGGCTTTCCGCGACCCTCTCCTTCCGGAGGTTTTCTAAGTTATAGGAATTAATCCACAAAATCATCGCAATGACGGGGATGGATACACATAGGGTGACAACAAATAAGCGGATATTTAAGGTCCAGCGGTTTTTCATTTCCCTTCCTCCCTGTCAGCTAATTTCTATATATATTTCTATTTCCTGTTGAAATTCTTACCTTTGTGTCAATATTATAATATACATAATAAAAAGCTTCTATCACTAAATGATATTTGTCACTATATTGCAGTAAATAAGTCATTATCCGTCCGAAACCTCCGGAAAACATCGGCATAGCAAAAAGAGCAGGTTCTAAACCAACAAATGTTAATTTAGAAGCCGCCCTTTTCTCTTCGCACACTTTATCTAAAATTATTACCGCTTTCCTAATGAATCAAACATCCATTCTTTATAGGCCTCCACTCCCGGCTGATCAAATGCATTAACATCCATCATCTTACAGGATAAATAGCAGGCAAACTGAAAAAAATAGAACATCTGTCCGAAATGATATTCGTCCAAGGAACCAATTTCAATCGTAATACATGGCAGTTTCCTGCTATGCGCCATTACCGTCGCTTTATAAGCAATTTTATTGATATCCCGGAAATCCTTGCCCTCGAGATAATCAAAACCATCCTCCAAAGCATCCTGCTCTACGATAAGGGAATCCTGCTGTTCCAAAACCTCCAAAAAGGTTTCAAACATAATTGGTGACCCATCCTGTATGAACTGTCCAACAGAATGTAAATCCTCCGAAAACTCGCTCGCTACAGGGAAAACACCCTTATTATCCTTTCCTTCACTTTCTGCAAATAGCTGGATCCACCATTTATAAAACCAACGGAGCTGCGGTTCAAAGCTTGCCAGCATTTCAACTCTATAACCTTTCTGGTAGAAAAGATTTCTTAAGCAGGCATACTGGAATGCTATATTATTTTCAAGCTCCGGTATATGCAGCCTCTTCTGCATATTATGTGCTCCGTCCACCAGCTCTCTGATATTAACTCCTGCTACCGCCATCGGAAAAAGCCCCACATTGGTAATGGCCGTATAACAGCCGCCAATATTCCAAGGAAAATCTAAAAAGGGATACCCCTTCTCTTCACACAGCCTTTCCAAGGAACTTCCCTTTGTGCCTGTGACAATAATCCGTTTTGCAGCAGCGTCGCCGTAGGCTTCATACATGTATTTGCGAAAAACACGGAACGAAGCACCTGGCTCCAAGGTTTCAAAATTTTTTGCAATTGCATTTAAATAAACTGATTTACCCTCCAGCCGTTTCAGTATTTTATTTAAGGCGTTAGGAGAAAGCGTATTTCCTGCATATATGATCTCCGGAGTTCCTTCCTTCTGCAACGCGCTGATTACAGACCTGGCTCCATTGTTTGATCCGCCCACGCCGATTAGTACAAAAACATCTGCATTTTCCCTGATCTCCTTTGAAAGCATTTCCAGCCTATAAATGCTTTTATTGTCTGCCCATTCTTCCGTGTCCAGCCAGCCCTGGTTGTCGGCAAAAACTTCTTCACCCCTCTGGGCTTCCTTCACAACTTCTTTATTCTCCCATAACATTCTATCCAGCTCTGATTTGATTTCTTCATCATTATGTATCACCAAATTGAACATAACCTTCCCCCTATTCTATCTTAACATCAAAATAAATGCGTCAGATTCAAATTCCTTATTATATTTACAATATCCTTACTGCGGGAACAACCGAACTTTTTCAGCAGTCCGTTAATCTGTGTTTTTATCGTTACAATTTCAACACTTCTCTCCTTCGCGATTTCTACTACTTTTTTATTATCAAGAAGCATACGTATCAGAATACGTTCCGTATTAGTAAGAGTTGATATGTTATTAATAAAATAAATCAGGCTTTGTTCCGATTGTTGGAGTCTCTTATATTCCTGCATGATTATTTCATGGATCTTTACGCTCATAATAGGATTTCCCTTATAAGCGCACCGGATATGCTCCAAAATCACCTCATCCGGGCTTCCTTTTACAATATAGTCAATTGCTCCCGTTCCCATGGCAGATAAAATAATATCATTGGTCTCGTGGGCAGTCAGGAAAATTATCTTAGCCTCCCTGTTCATATCACGTATTGCCTCAGTTGCAGTAATCCCTGCAATAATGTTTTCCATCTCTATATCCATCAGAATGATATCGTAATCCATTTCACCCGCCAATTTAACAATGTCAGTTCCTGAGCAGGCCGTACCTACCACCTCCATGTCGGGCTGGCTGTTAATGACATCTCCCATATCCTCTATTAGCAATTGGAAATCATCTGCAATCATTACTTTAATATGCTTTTTCATATTCCCCCCATCTCCTGTCCTGCCCGGGACACTGCACATACTTTGTATCATTTCATCAATAGCCTCAAGTAATTTATCCCTCTTTATTCCTTATATTTAGGAAGTAGTACGTAAAAACGGCTTCCTTCCCCAATTTTACTTTCACATCTAAGGGTTCCAAAATGCTCCTTAACAATTTCCCTTACATAATGTAACCCCATTCCCCAGTTGAAATTAGAGTTTTTGCTGGAATAAAACGGATCATATATTTTTTTCAGGGTACTTTTACTCATTCCGATACCGTTATCCACCACTTCAATCACCGTATATAACCGGACATTGTAACAGCATAGAATAATTCCCCCTTCATTTCCTTTGTTTGCGTCATTGATTGCCTCCTGTGCATTTATCATCAGATTATAGATAGCCTCACATAAATGGTTGATATCAGCTAATACCATAGTCCCCTGTGAATACTGCACCTCCAGCTGACCTTCGGGATATTTTCTCAGATACATTTCCCGCGCGCTTTCAAGCAGCTCTTTTATGGAAACCGGAATCAAATGGACGGAATTCGTTTTTACAAAGCGGTACAAGTCATTCATCCTTGACAGCATAAATTCATTATTTATTTGCAGGGCATCCGTATACTCCTTTACCTTATCCATATCCGGCTTGTCCTCCTGATAGATGCTTCCGATCCGTTTATATATAACCCGGTTTGCCAGCAATTGATTTTTTATGCTATGGATGAAAACGGAGGTTCCTGCGCTAATGGTATTAAATTTGCGCTGTCTGATTACCTCCTCCCTGTTGGCTTCAAAATTCACCTGGGTATAGATTGTTACACTTGCGATACCCACAACCGCACAAATCAGATTGGCAATCAAAATCACGATATACGCCGGAATGGAAAGGGTAGCACGCATATAATAAATCCCCTGCTTCCAGATGTAGTCATCCGCATAAAACTGATATACCTGCGCCGGATCCTGTCCGACATAAAGCAGATATAAACCGGCGATGGAAACAATGAATATATCAATAAGAATCATCCGTTTCCGAAAATACCACATGCTGATGGAGTAGGTTTCAATCAACAGCAAAAGAACAGCAATTGCAACGTATGCCACGATCCAATAATTCGTGATGGATATGATTATGGTTTGGGCTTTGCTCCCATAGGAGACCAGCATCCGGAATACCTTAGGATAATATACAATTAAGGTAGTGACCGGTATGATGAAGGTCAGCCAGCTCTTCTTATGGTTATTTCGTATCACGGGAAGCATGCTGTAATTCAATGCCGTCAGCATGAGGAATACCGGGAAAAGATATCTTCCTATTGCAATAATATATCCCAGTTGATCCACAAGAATGAGCATATACTGTATCTTTGTTTTATTTGATATGGATAAAAAGAAGAATTGGCTCAGCTCCTTCGATATGCCGCCTTTTTTTGCTATAAAGATCAAAATCCCTGTCAGCATGACAGCCAGGCTTAGGCACATTCCAGCCAGATAAAAGGTTTCCTTGTTCCTGCTGCTGAGCAGCAATAAGACAGAAACAACAACAAGAAATATTAAAAAAACGATAAGCATTTCTTACTCTCCTTTTCCATAAAGCTTTCTTCATCATATTCAAAGCTTCTCATAAGTAAGATCTATGATAGTCTATTTATCTGGCTGTATCAAGCTTTTACGGCCTATTTACGGAAGCTGCTTCTTTACGGCAGCGCCGGTTATTTTCTGACCTCCAGGTATTCTTGATATACCTGTTTCCATATGTGATTCTTGATTTCTATATATTCCTGCGTCAGCTTTGTCTCCTGGTTTCTCGGATACGGAATATCCACATCCACAATTTCCTTAATGCGGCCGGGTCTGGCACTCATGATTACCACTCTCTGTGCCAAAATGATTGCTTCATCCACATCATGCGTGATAAAGAAACAGGTTTTCTTCTCCTTTTCCCACGTATGCAGCAGCTCCTCCTGCAGCTGGGTCCTTGTCTGTGCATCCAGCGCTCCGAAGGGCTCATCCATCAGCAATACGGAAGGGTTCACCGCATATGCCCTTGCTATGGCCACCCTCTGCTTCATCCCTCCTGACAGTTCCTTGGGATAATGATTGGCGAAGTCCTCCAGATCCACCATCCTAATATATTTCATCGCAATTTCCGAAGCTTCCTCCTTATTTATGCCCTTAATCCCAAGTCCGAATTCTACATTCTTTTTGACCGTAAGCCAAGGAAATAGGGCATATTGCTGGAACACCACTCCTCTTTCCGTTCCGGTACCCTTTACTTCATGCCCGTCACAGTAGACTTTTCCCGAGGTTGCCTCCGATAATCCGGCTATGATATTCAGGAGTGTCGATTTGCCGCATCCTGATGGGCCAACCACACTTACAAATTCATTCTCCAGGATATCCAGGTCCACTCCATTCAAAGCTGTCATTTCACCCTTACGGGTATTAAATTTCTTAACAACATTATCTATCTTTACCTTTACATTTCTCTCTTTTCCTGCCATCCTGTCAGTCTCCTTTCGAGTGCCTTAATAATTTTCTCTATGACCATTCCGATAATGCCTATTATAATGATATATAACAGCATTGGTGCCGACTCAAAGGAGTTATTCAGAGCCCGGATCCTCATACCAAGTCCGGCGGAGGCTCCCGTGGATTCTGCGGCAATCAGGGTAGTGAGAGCTACGGATGAACCAAGTCTGACGGCTGTCATGATAAACGGCAGTGACGCCGGAGCAATTACCCTTAAAAAGATATCCCTGTCCTTTGCTCCCAAAACCCTGGCAGCTTTAATCAAAGTCGTATCAATATTAACAACACCCTGGTAGATGGTAATTGCCATGGTAAGAAAAGTCGCAATCGTAATTACGATAATCTGTGGTTTACGTCCAACTCCGGCTGAGATAACAATCAGGGGTACATAGGCAAGCGGCGGGATATTTCTAATAAACTGGATCCATGGCTCAATAATGTTACGTACCGGCTTATACCAGGCCATCAATATGGCTACCGGCAGGGCAATGACAAAGCCGAGGGCAAAGCCTGCGCCGACGGAAATTAAACTGCTGGCTATGTCCGCAAAAAATACCCCGCGGCTAATCATTGTGATAACCGCTTCCCCCACAACGATTACATTCGGAAAACTCCGTGCAGTTTTGGGGTTGAAGGATAATAAAGTCCAGAGGAGCATTGCCGCCCCAAAGGACAGGAGCAACCATAGCCATTTAGGAATCCCGTTAATCAAACTGCCTCCGTTATTTTTACCAGTCGCTGTGTAATTGTTTGTTTTCATACTTAAAGTCCCTTCTAAATAATATTGACTAACTTTCATGTATCAATAGTAACAGATATGGGCATCTGATTTAAGTATGAACTTTTATCATACTTCTCCTGTATATCTGCTGCCTGTAATTAACAATTCAGGAACGCCGGTCCTGGGGATTATATGAATTATTCAAAAAAAGAACTATCGCAGATGATAGTTCTTTTTTATATTTATCAAATAAGTGTGGGGGTAATATCTGTATTTACATTTTACCTGTTCTATATTACTTTGCGGCATCAAGCATATTCTGGAACATTACATAATCACTTACAGCAACCTTTTCTTTTACATCCCCTGATGTTATAAAGTTATCCTGCTGTGCCTGAAATGCCTTTTCCAAAGAGCCATCGTTTATCATTGCTATCAGCTCATCTGCTGTCTCCCAGTCGCCATCTCCCTTTTGGGCGGCTACGGATTCCACGTCAAGGGCGACCTGATCAGCTACCCACTCTACCACCTGATCTATATTTGCCTCCTGTGCCCTATAATCCATTGCCTTATAGAGTGCCTTGGTGAAGCTTAAAATATCATCTGCATTTGCATCTATATAATTCGGGTTTGCGATCCAGGAACAGATGGAAGGGGATATATCGGTAAAATCAACATTCGTTGTGAGGGTAACCGCATCACTTCCCAGTTCTTCCTTAATCGAATTTGTATTCGGAGACCAGGTCGCACAAGCATCTACGCTTCTTGAAATCATGGCTGTAACTATGGCGGATGCATCCATATCCAGGATCTCTACATCCTCCTTCGTTAATCCCCCTTTTGCCAGTGTCAGATTCAAGATTGTCTCACTGGTGGTGCCGGAAGCCATTGCGATTTTTTTCCCTTTTAAGTCTTCAATCTTACTAACTCCCTTACTTGCACTGCCAATAACCGCATCCGCATTTCCATAATGGGAAAACGCAAAAATCTTAGCTTTTCCCTGAATGCAGAGCTTGTGTGCTCCAGGTCCGATATATCCAATATCAACAGCACCTGATTCCATGGCTGCTATAATGGTCGGGCCGTCCGCGAATTCTACCAGATTTACCTTCAAGCCCTGCTCTTCAAAGTAGTTCATTTGAATACCTGCAACCACAGTACACATGCTTGCGTAATTTGGCATATAACCAACGGTTATTACTTTTAGTTCTGCCGGCGCTGCCGTTGGTGTTGATGCCTCCACCGTGTCCTCTCCTGCTGAAGTCACTTCTGGTGTCCCCTTACCCGTTTCTTCAGATTTATTTCCCTGAGAACAGCCTGAGGCAAATGCAGCAATCATTACAAGCACCATAAATAAACTTAAAACCTTTCTCATACCCTTTTCCTCCTTAATATTAACATGTCATCTCAACACTTGCAGGCAGATACAATTTTATTCCGCATCGGCCATGTACAAATAATACCATGTTTTTATTTTGGTAATAAGTATGAACTTTTATCATACTTTTTGAAAAGTCTTCCGGTTTTCAATAAGGGGCAGCGCCTTTTATATCAGATATCAGCCACAGCATCCGCAGCCTTGGTTCATATGTCCATAAGCATCCATGCAATCCTCTTCCTTGTTCTTCATGCAAAGATGAACTGCTGATTTTTTAAACGTCATCGGCAGAGCTAAAATATTCGGGTTCTTTCCAACAAACTTTTTCTTCGCGTCCTCTATGGCCTCCTCAAAGGTCTCCCTTGTCTTTAGCCCCATTCCCCTGGCATAGCCCGGTTCCTCTGCTCCGACAATATAGATGGCACTGGTATTCATTTCGGCAATATGCCCGCAGGACATCATGGAAAATCCGTGGAAGGGATGGAATGCATTGGTAAAACGGTATTTGCGGATATACTCCTCATTTGTCGCAAAGTATTCACCCAGCCTGTTCATATCCGGCAGGGTATACATGTGGTCATGCTGGAACAGCTCATACAGCTCCCTTAAGTAGGGCCACAGCTCGTCATGGAAATACCCGTTGCAGGTAGATGAGCAGATAATAACACAATTCTCGCTCATGATCCTCTTATATCTCAGCACCTGTGCACTTAAGGCCTGCATCATCATAATCGGGTTTGTTCCCATTCCATCCCCGTAATGGAATTTCTGGGGCATTCCGAATACCATAATGTCATATTTTTTCTCCGCCCAGTGTACATAGGTTCTCTTATCCGCTGTCTTCCAGCTGACCGGCTGCATCTCCTTTGCATATCCGCTAAAGATCGCAATTTGTCTGGACTGGGTATCCAGTACCGCATCACAGCAGAAAAAGGGATGCCCCATTTCTTTTTCCATATGCATGCTGATTTCATCAAATTTAGTGCGCATCAGGCTTGCGCCGTTCACCGGAGTAAAGTCCTTTCTATGCATAACGGAGGGCACATGGTGGCTCGCAATGCTCTGCCAGTTGGTGATACCCGTGGCACTGTGCTTGTAGCCTCCTGAATATCCGCCGTAAGGGTTTCCCTGTACGTGCCCGATCAGGATGGGAATATCGCTGTCAAAGACATATTTATTCATATAAACCGGATCTCCCCGGTGGGTTGTCCCCAGATTGACCATATGCTCCTGATCCTCGCTGTCATGGCTGATGATCTGTCCGGTAGGCCAGAATTCGTCAAAAAGCTCAGGACCAAAGATTGCCCTTGCATCGGATTCCTTGCTTCTGGGATGCAGTCCGTTGGAAATAATGAAAAGAATATCCTTCTTCTCCACTCCTGCCGTGTAAAGCTCCTTTAAAATATATCTGATGCTCAATTTCCTGTGGCTGGTAGCCTGTTCCCCGCCCTTGACACGGTCCGGGACAATAAAGGTGACCGTACTCCCCTTATGCGCCAGCCCTGTCAGTGCTGGCATCCCGATGGGATGGGCCAGGCTTTCCAGGTATGCTTCTTCTAATTTATCCTCCGGAATAAAATCCGGGTCCTTCACTGTTTCACCGGGAATAAAAATGTCTGCTTGATCCGGCAGCTCTGCTGCCATGGTTCCTTGTCCATATTCAAATTCAATCTTCATCTTACATTCCTCCATTCATATAAAGTCTTATAATTTCCAGATACTCCTCCGGATAATATCCAATTTCTCCCTGGAATCTGGTGAGCGCAATCAGTCCTCCGTCAATCTCCCCAATGGAGGCCAGCATTGCCGCATTCTCCTGTTTCAGCCCGCCGCCGTAAACGATATCCATGCCACCGGTTTTATCCTTCACAAAGCGTGCTATTTTAGTTATATATTCTTTATCCGCAGGAGTTTTTCCGGGTCCTATTGACCAAATCGGCTCATAAGCTATCACAACCTTGGAGGTATCCACATCCTTTAATCCAAGCTCCAGCTGTTTTCCAAGAACCTCCATCCACTGGGTCTGTTCCTCCGCCTTTTCACCGATGCAATAAAGCACGGTCATGCCACGGGTGATGGCACATCTGATCTCCTGGTTTAATATCCTGTTAATTGCATCCGGATTAACAATACCCGCTTCCGCAAGGATTCCTGCTTTGTCATTTCTCTCCTCACAATGACCTATGATGGTGGTTTCACAGCCTGCACCGACCATTGCCGCTGCCGGCCTGTTCCCGGTAAATGCCCCAAAGTTGCCGCCGACAGAAACATCTGCCCGGTAAACACTCTGACACCCTATTTTAATCCGGCTGTCCGCTGCTTTCGCAGCTGCCGCTTCCAACAGATGGGCTTCCGGAAAATACATGGCAAACTCCACTTTATCCGCATCATATTTTTTTAATTCTTCCTGGGTATTGGTAATGATATAGGATGCCCAGTCCTTTACAGGGGCAATCCGGTTCACTCCTCCGAATTCTGTGGGAACATCAAATCTTTTTAAGTTCAGATAGATATGCTTCATTTATATTCCTCCTCTTTTGTATCTGTCGGCCATCTGCTCCAGAGTAACACACTCCACCTTGGGTGCTTTTCCAAAGCTGCCGAACTGTACAATCAATGTGCCCACAACTTCCTTGACACCGGCTTCAATACAGCCGCAGATACGCGCCACATCATCATCCGGTATAGTTCCATACATTACAGTATCCATAATTGGCGTAATAAATACCCGGGGATCAAAGGCTGTCTTGTTTTTCTCCAGCAGCTCATAGATCCCGCCAATTGAGGCACTGGTCCTAAGTGATGGCTCCTTTGCAAACAATTCTTTCATATTACGGGTTACCGCAAGACGGATATCCGTGTCAACGTTAATCTTGTTGATCCCGCAGTGGGAGGCCTCGATCAGCTGGTTTACGTCGATACCGAACGCGTTGGTCAGATTGCCGCCAAGGGCATTGATTTCATCCACGATATATCCCGGCACGGTAGAGGAGCCGTGGCTTACCAGGAAGCCCTGGATTCTTTCATGGCGCAGGCACTCCTTGACAGCAATGGCAATCTCCTTACGGATCAATGCATTCTTTCCCTTATTGGCACCATGCATGGTCCCATAGCTGATCGCCAGGGCATCCACTCCCGTTTTCCGGAAGAAATCCACCGCGCTCAGAGGATTGGTATAGGTGCTGTCCGCACTGAATACATGATCCTCTACCCCTGCTAAAACTCCAAGCTCGCCTTCAACGGACACCCCGAGCTTATGCGCATATTTTACGACCTCCCTTGTCAGCTCCACATTTTCATCAAAGGGCAGGGAGCTTCCGTCGATCATAACGCTGGTATAGCCTCCTTCAATTGCCGCTATACAGGAATCCAGGTTTCTTCCATGGTCTAAATGGAGCGCAACTGGAATGGAGCTGTTCTCCCCATACAGCTTCACAGCATCTGCAATGTTTTTTGCGCCTTTTTTCTTATCCTCAAGGGTGGCATTCATAAAATCGCATCTTCCGCCCATAAATCCGTTGGCCAGATCGGCCCCCTGTAAAATTGCAGGACTGCGGAACATCTCATGCACACCAATCACTGCCTTCGCCTGAGCCACCGCATTGACATTAAATGCCCCCTGGGCATAACCGCACCGGTCTGCCGCTTCTAAAATAGCCCGCATAGGTACTAACATAATCTCATCCTCCATTCGCTTTTTCGGATCCTCTTAATTAAAGGACACCATTTTCGGTAATTCCCCGCCAATTAAAGGCCGGCACCATTCCTTGAAGCTTTCCGTCACGCCATTCCCTTCGCTGTTGATATATTCGTCCGGCATCGTCCGTTCATGCATCATAACCTCATCAATATCCGCCAAAAACGGCTCCATCACATATGGTTCCGTGGAAATACGCCTGAAGGCAACCATTTTTCCGCTTTCCCCCTGCATCGCTGCCCTGCAGGCTATTTCTCCGGCTAACCTGGCTTCCTCACGGTCTACCGGGCTTTGCAAAGCAATAGAAGCCCGGCCAAGCAGCCCCGGTTTTTCGCTCCTCGCCTTATAACCAAGCCTTTTGATTACCAGGTTGGCAAGATGGGCGCTGACATCCCCGAAGTAAATTGCCCGCTCTGTCCGAAAGACCGGCTCCACAACCGGCTCTCCCTTTGCGTTCTTCAGTCCTTCGCTGGCTACAACCACAATTCCCTTTTTCTTTTCCAGCAGCTTCCTGACATCCTCTATAAACCGATCCGCCTCGAAGGGCCGCTCCGGCAGATAGATCAGATCCGGGCCTATTCCATCCTCCCCTGCCAGGGCACTGGCTGCCGTAATCCATCCTGCGTTTCTTCCCAGTGCCTCCACCACAGCCACATGGATCGGCAGCCCCTTCACATCCGCACAAACCTCTTTTACGCTCTGCGCCAGGAAACGCGCTGCGCTTCCATAGCCCGGGCTGTGGTCCGTAATTGAGATATCATTGTCTATGGTCTTAGGAATGCCCATGACCTTAATGTCCAAGCCCTTTTTCAGGCAGGTTTTATAAAGCTTTCCGCAGGTATCCATGGTTCCGTTTCCACCGTTAAAAAGTACGTAATGAATCTTCTTTTTCACAAGAATTTCCGTCATCTTCTCATAATCTTCCTGCTCTATCTCATCCCTTGAGGTTCCGATTGCACTTCCCGGTGTCTGCAGCAATAATGCCAGGTCAGCCTCCGGCGTGTTTTCCAGCTCAATTAATTCCTCTCTTAAGAAACCTCCGGTTCCGTTTTTCGCAGCATAGATATGGGTCAGTTCAGCATATTTCCCGGCCTCCTTTACCGCTCCATATAAAGAAGCATTCATAACTGCCGTGGGGCCTCCGCCATGTACAATTAAAATATTCCTCTCCATAAAATATTACCCATCCTTTCTTC
The DNA here is from genome assembly GCA_012839295.1 of Clostridiales bacterium. GTDB lineage: Bacteria > Bacillota > Clostridia > Lachnospirales > Lachnospiraceae > Mobilitalea. The sequence goes on along the minus strand of DUNO01000004.1, from coordinate 1,465 downwards.
CAGTGTAGCTTTCTTCCAGTGTAGCATAACCTGGGGCTATATTTGCCATCATTTTACGCAAACGTTTGTCTAAAGCTTTTCCGAAGGAGCCAATACGCCTTTTCCGGCTTTATTAACGGATCCGCTTCCGTTAATTCCAGTGAATAACCAGGCTTTTTTCTTTAATTTTAAATTCATTAAAATACCGGTTTTCCTTGGGGATCCATTCCCTTTGGAACAGTTTAAGCTTTTCTTCCCCATTGCGGTTTCTGATATTCTCGATTTGGCTCAGGTCGTCAATGTCCAGAAAGATGCATAGATCATAGGGATTCCCAAAATAGGGATGCTGGCTGTAGGAGCCCTCTACAATATTCAGCCTTTTCGGAGGAACCTCCCATTCCCTGTCTATCACCCGCGTTATGCAGTTAAAGCTCCGGTACCTCACTGTCCCTCCTGACAGCAAGGGCTCAAGCACCTCCGCTTTAAATCTTTCATAATCCACATTTCCGCCGGCCTCCTCCGATCTTGCAGCGGTTCTCTGATGATTCTGGAGGAAGAAATCATCCATATGAAAAAGATTACAGTCAAATCTCCCCTGCAAATATAATCCCAACGTTGTCTTTCCGCTTCCGCACTTGCCGTCAATGGCAACAACGATTCTCTTTCTGTCCTTTTCTGATAATCGCTGTTCAATTTCCATAACAGCCGGTTTAAACCGCTCTTTACACTTTTCCTTAATTTTCTTTAATTTGCAGCTCAGTTCTTCCATATCTTATAGCCTTCCATTATAAAAATGCACCGACCTCTTTGTTCCTTTTTAGCCTCTTCACTAACAAGGGAATGAAAATCAATTGAATCACGATTCCGGGGATTGCATTAACAAAGCCGTTCATAACAAACAGCTTCCAGGTAAAGGAGTTACCCATCAGCGAGAACAGCCCGATTGAAACACCACCCCATACAATGCGTCCCAAAATCATTGCCGTCAGTAAGGCAACATAAATCCCAAATCTCCTGTCCTTCAGCTTTTGATACACATAACCGGTTACCAGTCCATACACCGCCAGTTCCGGTGACATGGAAACTGCTGTCGGCATCATGAGCGGCATTCCAACCAGTACACTTCGAAGCAGAGGAACAATCAGCCCAACAATAAAACCATAGGGTCCTCCGCAAATAAAGCCGCATAGCATAACCGGGATATGCATCGGAAGTAACATGTTCCCGATCCTTGGTATCTGCATCGTAATAAATGGCAGTATAATCCCCAGAGCAATAAAAAGTGCCGATAAAACTAACTTCATGTTTTGTTTTTTCATAAAATACCTTACCTTTCTTCACTGCCTGCAAGCTTTCCGCTGCAGATACAAATTCGAGCAAACTGCCCTTTTCTAATGCAGTCCAGACACAACACTTTATCCATATCTATACCCGTGCCTTTCACTTTTTGATGACCTATTCAAAAAGTGAATAGGCCTTAATAAAT
>DUNO01000068.1 GCA_012839295.1 Clostridiales bacterium | reverse complement strand
TTATGGGATGTTAAAGGCAAGCCCAGGTGGATATAGGGACACTCCTATTCACCTCACAACCCACCCCAAATCCCCCCATTTAACAAATCCATTATCACAGGATATCGGCAGTTCCACCCCCAATAATAACACAGTCCCCCTCAAAAAACAAATTTATAAAAATGTTTCCTAACTTGTATGAATATTCTGCTGTTTGGACAATAAATTTAGAGTGAGGAAGAAAATAGGATGATATCATTGAAACAAAAATACATATCAATAATACCCTGCATTATTTTGCTGTTCATCGTAATGGCAATCGGTGTTATAAATCTGAAATCATATTATGAAGAGGTGTTGAATTCGACGGGGCTTGTCCATAAGGACTTTTTCGAAAAGCTGAAGGAGGAGAATGAAAGGGCTATCGAAAGTGAGGTGGCATACCAGAGAATGATCGATTACCTGCTCCAGGATCCTGAGGAAGCCGGCGGGGAGGATATGGCCTATCCGCTGGAGAAGGCCCAGAAACAGGATACCGCCGGAGCTGTACAGCCGGAGAGCCCTAAGCTAAGGGCGAATGCGGCCTTACTCCTGGACGCGGAAAATAACCGTGTGTTATATGAGAAGAATGGCTATAAGAGGCTGGCCATGGCAAGCACGACAAAGATAATGACCTGTATCGTGGCCTTGGAAAATGCTGATCTAACCGGTGTGGTGACGGTATCATCCTATGCGGCCTCCATGCCGGATGTCCAATTAAATGTTAGGATGGGCGAGCAATTCTACCTGGGCGACCTGTTATACTCCTTAATGCTGGAAAGCCACAATGATGTGGCGGTGGCCATTGCGGAATATGTGGGCGGTTCCGTGGAAGGCTTTGCTGCAATGATGAACCAAAAGGCCAAGGAGCTTGGATGCGAGGATACGAATTTTGTTACGCCCAACGGCCTTGATGCAAAGGAGCATTATACCACAGCCAGGGATCTTGCCGTAATAGCCAGCTACGCAATCAAAAACCAAAAATTTATAGAGATTACAAACGCTTCTACCCATAGCTTTAAGGAAATCAAAAACGGAAGAAGCTTTCATGTTTCGAATAAAAACAGGTTCCTGTACATGATGGAGGGTGCCATTGGCGTCAAGACAGGCTTTACGGGGGATGCGGGCTACTGCTTCGTAGGCGCAATTAAGCGGACGGACAGAACCCTGGTCTCTGTGGTCCTAGGCTGCGGCTGGCCTCCCAATAAGAGCCTGAAATGGTCGGACACCAAGGAATTGATGACTTATGGGGTGGAGAATTACGAGGAAAGGCAGATCTTTAAGGACGTGGACCTGGAGCCCGTCTTTGTAGAGGATGGACAGCAAAAATATGAATACCTGGATATGAAAGGCAGCCTGTCCCTGCTCATGCGGGAGGATGAGCAGGTAAAAATAGTATACCAGGTGCCAAGAAGCCTGAAAGCCCCTGTGAAGGCAGGAACCGCCGTCGGCAGTGCAAAGTATTACATTGGAGGGAGCCTTTATACGGAAATACCGATTTATACGACAAAGGACATTTCAAAGATCGACTACCCTTATTGCCTGAAGGAAATATTGAAGATGTGGGGGGCAGGATATTAATGGATTAACGGTTTTAAGCAGTATTTAATCTGTTTTTACCATTGAATTCTTGGCTGAAAAACAAGAAAAAAGTAAATTAGTACTTGATTATTTTGGCGTATCCGATTATCATTAAGGATGTCTGTAAATCAGAAGATTATAGTATGGAGGGAACGTACATGAAGAGGATTAAAAAAGCACCTGAAGTGAAACCAAGTTTTTTTGATTCAAAAGCAAACGTGGCATTGGTTGGTGTTGCCGCAATTATTATATTGGTTTTATCCGCTGTGTTTATGTTCATTGAAAGTGGATATGACAAATACCAGATTACCAATAATACGGACTTAAAGCTGGAGTATGTAAAATCATACTACGTATACGAAGAAGGTCCTTTAACGGAGGAGGTGGCTGCGGAGAACATTGAACCGGGCAGCAGCTACTCTGAAAAGGCTAAGGAAATTAATTTAACCGGTACCGAAGCTAACCTGGAAATTCGTTTTAAATTTGAAAACCTGGATGAAATGCTTACTGATTCAGGTATTTTTAATGGTAAGTTCAGCGGTAATATCAGAGTTAAGTTTGATAAGACAAAGGATCCTGATATCATTAAAATGACAGTAAAAGCCCATAACGGTATCTTTGGCAATACGAACGAAATCAATTGTGACGAAACCTATAACATTGACATCAGTCAGAACATGTTATTAGATTAAATTTTAACCCTTACAAAAGTCAATTACCACCGGCTTACAGCCCCTGGCAATTGACTTTTGGGGCAATCGGGAGGTACAAATGGTAAAATTATACGAGCAAGGCGTCTATTTGCTGAATGGGACGGATATCCTGGAAGACCAGCCCCAGGCAGGTGCAGCATTATCCGCAAAATTCGGTGCAGAGATCAAAAAAGAGGATGCGAAAAAAGGGACAATGGCTTATGGGATTTTAACAGGCCATAACACCTCAGACAATGACAGGAAATTAAAGATCAAATTTGATAAGCTGATATCCCATGATATTACCTTTGTCGGCATCATACAGACGGCAAGAGCCAGCGGACTTGAGAAATTTCCGGTGCCCTATGTCCTGACCAACTGCCATAACAGCTTATGTGCGGTAGGAGGCACCATCAATGAGGATGACCACATGTTTGGTTTATCCTGCGCCAAGAAATACGGCGGCATCTATGTTCCCCCACATCAGGCCGTTATCCACCAGTACGCCCGTGAAATGATGGCGGAGGGCGGCGGCATGATCCTTGGGTCTGACAGCCATACCCGTTACGGCGCACTCGGTACCATGGCGGTGGGTGAAGGTGGCCCTGAGCTCGTAAAGCAGCTGTTAAGTAAAACCTATGACATTAATATGCCGGAGGTGGTTGCGGTCTACCTGACGGGCACACCCAGAAAGGGAGTTGGTCCCCAGGACGTTGCACTTGCAATTATCGGCAAGGTATTTGCAAATGGCTATGTCAACAATAAGGTTATGGAATTCGTTGGGGACGGCATTAAGAACCTGAGCGTGGATTTCAGGATTGGTATTGACGTTATGACAACGGAGACCACCTGCCTGTCCTCCATCTGGGAAACGGATGCTTCCGTCAAGGAATTCTATGGGCTGCACGGGCGGGCAGACTCCTTTAAGGAGCTGAAGCCGGCTAAGGCGGCATATTATGACGGTATGGTATATGTTGATCTTTCCGAAATCAAGCCCATGATCGCAATGCCCTTCCATCCAAGCAATGTCTATACCATCGATGAGCTGAACACAAACCTTTACGACGTCCTGGACGAAGTAGAGAAAAAGGCTCTGGTCAGCCTTGGGAATAAAGTAAAATACACCTTAAAGGATAAGGTCAGGGACGGAAAATTATATGTGGACCAGGGAAGCATTGCAGGCTGTGCCGGCGGCGGCTTTGAAAACATCTGTGATGCAGCCGATATCCTGAAGGGTAAATATATAGGGGCAGATGAGTTCTCCTTAAGCGTATATCCTGCCAGCCAGCCCGTAATGATGGAGCTGGTAAAGAACGGTGCGATTGCCACCTTAATGGCGGCCGGCGCCACAATCAGGACAGCTTTCTGTGGGCCATGCTTCGGTGCAGGTGATGTTCCGGCCAATAATGGCTTTAGTATCCGCCATACCACCAGGAACTTCCCGAACCGTGAGGGCTCTAAGATCACCAGCGGACAGATTGCCTCCGTAGCCTTAATGGATGCAAAATCAATTGCTGCAACCGCTGCAAATAAGGGATATTTAACCTCAGCAGAGGATATTGATGTAAGCTTTACAAAACCGAAGTATTTCTTTGACAGCACCATTTATGATAACCGTGTATATAACGGTGTCGGGAAAGCTGATGTGGAGGCCGACATTAAGTTCGGCCCCGGTATCGTAGATTGGCCGGTAATGACAGCTTTAAGCGAGGATCTGATCCTTAAGGTGGTATCCGAGATCCATGATCCGGTTACGACCACCGATGAGCTGATCCCCTCCGGTGAGACCTCATCCTACCGTTCCAATCCCCTGGGACTTGCGGAATTTACCCTGTCCCGTAAGGATCCGGAATATGTTGGCCGTGCAAAGGCTGTCCAGAAGGCGGAAAAGGCAAGGATTGCAGGGGAGGATATTACCGCTGCCAACCCTGAATTAAAAGAGGTCTATGAGGAGATAGAGGGTAAATTTGCAGTGGATAAAGCAGGTACGCAGATCGGCAGCACCATCTTTGCCGTAAAGCCCGGCGACGGTTCCGCCAGGGAGCAGGCTGCCAGCTGCCAGAAGGTGCTGGGGGGCTTTGCCAATATTGCAAACGAATATGCAACCAAGCGTTACCGCTCCAACCTCATTAACTGGGGCATGCTGCCCTTCCTGTTCAAGGGTGACCTTCCTTTTGAAAATGGGGATTATATCTTTGTAAAGGATATTAAGAAGGCAGTAAGTGAGAAGTTTCCTGAAATCAAGGCATATGTGGTAAATAAGGGCATGAAGGAATTCACCCTGCAATTAGGGGAATTGACCGATGATGAGAGGGAGATTATCCTGAAGGGATGTCTGATTAACTACTACAGGGGTTGATTATTTGGCGGGTTGCTGCCCAAATGGCTTCTGCTAAGTAAATTTAATAAAGCTATCGTATGATATATGGACGCCGTGGAAGTAAAATTCCACGGCGCTTTTAGCATATAAGTACAAGGAAATGTGCCTGAGGAAATAAGAGAGGTATTATGGTGCCGGTGTATACCTTATACCGGTTTAGGTTGCGCAAGGTAATGAATTAAAGTATAATAATAGGAAATATTAAGAAATTGTGTTGGTGTCTGAAGCACGGCGTACAGTGAGTTTGTATACCAGGCAGGAAGATGGGGATACCCTCACAGTTTGTTTAAGAATATCTGGGCGAATAATAAAAACAATCAAAATTTACATGAAGTGTAAAAAAGGGGAAGGTTCACAATATTTATGCCTCTATCTTTGGCGGTGGAATGGAGATTTCATGTTACAAATCTTGCGTTTATTTGTTGCTGTTCTTTGGTTTATAGGATGGGGTATTTTATACGGAAAATTAATGAACTTTTTTGGTGAGTGCCTCCTTAAGCTGGAAAAAAGTATTTATGGTATGTATCAATCCAGAAAAAAACAGGACTGAAGAAGGGAATCGCCCTTCACAGTGTATGAATAATACTATATTATTCTCCAAAATGCGGCATTATTCCTATGAAAAATGTCGCATTTTACTTCATTTTCCTTTACCACTGTAGTATAATCAAAGAAAACAAAGCAGTGGGAGGATTAATACCGATGAAGAAGTCCGGAGTTTGGATTATGGCAGCTGCCGTGGGAGCCATGCTGCTGGCAGGTGCCTGCGCAGGAGATTCACGGAGTACCCAGAATATGCTGGATCCCGACAAGCCGGTTTCAATTGAAATCTGGCATTATTACAATGGACCGCAGAAGCTGGCCTTTGACAGCCTGGTAACCCAGTTTAATGAGACTGTCGGGCAGGAGAAGGGTATTGTGGTAGAGGCCTTTAGTCAGGGCAATATAAATGAACTGTCCCAGAAGATCCATGATGCGGTGGATAAGAAGGTGGGTGCAAGTGGAGTACCGACGGCTTTCTCCACCTACATCGATACGGTATATGACCTGGATAAGCAAAATGTTATAGCATCCTTGGACAGCTATTTTACAAAAGAGGAGCTGGAGGAATATGTGGATGCCTACATTGGGGAAGGCCGCTTTGACGAGGAGGGCAGCTTAAAAATCATACCTACAGGAAAATCCACAGAAACCTTGATGGTCAATAAAACCGACTGGGATCTGTTTGCTGCGGATACGGGTGCTTCGCTGTCAGACCTTGGGACCATCGAAGGGCTGGTAGACACCTCCGAGGATTATTATAACTGGACAGATGCGAAAACGCCGGACATCCAAGGTGACGGCAAGGCAATGTTCGGACGGGATGCCATGGCAAATTATATTATTCTGGGATATTACCAGCTGACCGGTAAATCCCTTTTTTCCCATAAAGGAGGGAAGGTAACCTTCGAGCCGGAGGAGGCAGCTTTCCGCAAGCTCTGGGATAGCTACTATATCCCTTACATCAATGGCTGGTTCGGCTCCTATGGCCGGTTTCGTTCAGATGATGCCAAGACAGGGGATATTATTGCGCTGGTAGGCTCAACGACGGGTGCATATTATTTCCCTGACCAGGTCACACGGGCTGATGATACCAGCTACCCTATCGAAGCAGCGGTTTTTGCAGCCCCCTGTTTTGCAGGGGCGAAGCCCAGCGCCATCCAGCAGGGAGCCGGCATGGCGGTTATCGCCTCGGATCCAAAGACTGAATTAGCAGCGGCAACCTTTCTAAAATGGTTTGTTGAAGCAGACCGCAATATTAACTTTTCTATTTCCTCCGCCTATCTGCCGGTGAAGGAGGAGGCAAATGATATGGACCTCATCCGGGAGTCCGGGGGCTTTCAGGAGCTGCCCACAGCAGTGCAGGATGCCCTTTCTGTATCGGTTGACGTAGTCAATAAATATGAACTGTATTTTGAACCCGCATTTTCCGGCTCCTCCGATGCCCGCAGGGTCATGGAGTATTCCCTTTCCGACCGTGCAAAAGCAGACCGTGAACAGGTTCTCGCATTGGCAGAGGGAGGGATGCCCCTGGCTGAGGCGGTGGCCAGCTATGCAACTGACCAGAGCTTCCAGAGCTGGTACCAGGAGTTTGTTGATGGGGTCCGCGCTGCAATCGATATGAATTAAGGTGCGGATGAACAGGAAGAGGATGGAAATGGGACAAAAATACACCAAAGAAAAAGCGCGCAGGCCCGGCAATTCGATTATGAGCCGTATCCTGCTTCCAGTGGTTATTGCAATATTTGTGCAGGCAGGGCTGTTCTCCATTAACATTATATGGGGAGGTACCCTTGATAAGCTGAACCACAATGCCTTTGATATCCTGAACGGGCAAGTGGTAAACAGGCGTAACTACCTCCAGGGTGAGATGCTGGGGCGTTGGTCGAACCTGGATCCGGCAGCACAGAATATCCATAGGATTCTTGAAGAGAAGCAGGGCGGATCAGAAGAAAATTCTTCTATTCAGAACCAGCTTCTGATGCAAAGCGCGCCGGAGCTGATTAGCTTGCTGCGCCGTAATTTAGTGACGGGAGTGTTTCTTGTTTTGACGGATGGGGAGGTTTATGATGATTCCGGACGGCTGCAAAAGCATGCGCTCTATATCCGGGATATGGATCCTGAGACCAGCTCGGCAAACAATTCCGACTTATTACTGCTCCACGCGCCTGCCCGTATTTCGAAGGAGCTGGCCATTCCGTTGGATTCTAACTGGACATCCTATGTAAGCTTTAGTCCGGGGGAGTCGGCAAGCTGGAATTATTACCGCAAACCCTATGAAGCGGCCCTTGCCTATCCGGAGATTGGGGAAAAGAATTTGGGATACTGGAGCCCGGCCTTCCGGACAGAGGGGGACAGCCTGGATACAATTACCTATTCGATGCCCCTGAGGGACAGCAGGGGCGCTGTGCGTGCGGTACTGGGAGTGGAGCTTTCCACCGATTACCTGGGCAAGCTGGTTCCGTATCAGGAGCTGAATACACAGAAGCAGGGCATGTATCTCATTGGCATTGCCAATGGTGATGGTTTGGCCTTTGATACACAGCTTTCCACCGGACCGGTATATAAGCATCTCTTCGGAAAGGCAAAAACAATGGAATTTGTCCGGCAGGAGGGGTATGGAAACGCCTTCCGGGTATCCGGGAACCTTTCCCGCCCCGAGGATACTGTATACGGGTGTATCCAGTATTTCGAGCTATATAATACGAATACGCCCTTTGAAAAGGAACGCTGGGCACTCATCGGGATGCAGGAAAAGGACCAGCTCCTGGGATTTTCCAGGGGAGTAACCAATTCGATCTGGGTGACTCTGGGAGTTTCCCTGTTGTTAGGGCTTGCTACTGCCTGGGCGGCCAGTGCGCTGCTTACAAGCCCCATCACCCGGTTGCTCCGGCAGCTCCGTAAAAGTGATCCCCGGCATTCCCTGGCACTGGATAAGCTGCAGATTTCAGAAATAGACGAGCTGTCCGGGGCAATTGAAATCCTCAGTACCCGGGTGGCGAGGGAAGCGAGCCGCCTTTCCCGGATCATTGACATGGCCGGGGTAGAAATTGGTGCCTTTGAAGCTTTGCCCGGCGACGACCGGGTATTCTGCACCGGCCGCTTTTTTGAGATGCTGGGGATTGAGGAGAAGCTGGAACAGGATGGCACCATCAGCCAGAGGGAGCTTGATACCCTGATGGAGACCCTTACGGAGAGGATTGAGGACCAGACGGAGGATGGGAGCATAAAGCTTCTGCGGATCCAGCGTACACCGGAGGAGGTCCGCTGGGTGAGGCTTAAGGTAGTGGCTACCAAGGAACATATTACGGGGGTGGTCAGTGATATTACCAGGGAGGTTTTGGAGCGTTGCAAGATTGAGAGGGAGCGGGATTATGATTCGCTGACAAACCTGCTCAACCGGCGTGCCTTCAGTACCGAGATAGCCAGGCGTTTTAAGGATCCACAGGAGCTTGGGATTGCTGCTCTGGTAATGCTGGATTTGGATAACCTTAAATTCATCAATGATTCCTATGGCCATGACTGCGGGGATGCATATCTTTGCAGCACGGCGGATGCGCTGCGCTGTTATTCGCCGGAGCAGGCACTCATTGCCCGCATGTCCGGGGATGAATTTTATGTGCTCTTTTCCGGCTATTCCTCCCGGGAGGAGGCTGAGGAGGATATCCGCATCCTGAAGGAGGGGCTAAGGCAGGCGACCTTTCCGTTGCCGGACCATTCCCGCTTCAATATCCGCGCATCTGCGGGGATTGCCTGGTATCCGGAGCATGCGACCACTTATGAAAAGCTCCTCAAATACGCTGATTTTGCCATGTATCAGGTGAAAAAGACCACGAAGGGCGAGTTTGGGGAATTTGATCTGGAGGACTATAGCCAAAATTCCTATCTGCTGCAAAACAGGGAGGAGATCAACCGGCTTATCGACCAGGAGCTGGTGGACTACTATTTCCAGCCCATCGTAGATGCCAGAAGCGGGGCGGTGTTCGGCTATGAAGCCCTGATGCGCCCGCTGCTGGATACTATCAAAACTCCGGCCAAGGTCCTGGCCCTGGCAAAAATGCAATCCAAGCTCCATGCCATAGAGCGGCTTACCTGGAAACGCAGCCTTACAGACTTTGAAAAGCTGGCGAATGTCGACCGGCAGATCCGCCTGTTCATCAATTCCGTCGCCAACCAGCTGTTAGGGGAGAAGGATATCAAGGAGCTTCAGGAACGGTTCTCCCATTTGCTGCCCCGGGTGGTCATTGAGATTACGGAAGAGGAACGGTCCACTGAAGCAGCGACCCACGGGAAGCTGGAATGGGCGGCCGGTTGGGGCTGCCAGGTTGCACTGGACGATTTCGGCACAGGCTATAATTCCGACACGGCCCTGTTGGCCATTAACCCGGATTTTGTGAAGCTTGATATCTCAATTGTGCGCAATGTTGACACGGATGTAAACCGGCGCAAGCTTTTGCAGAATCTGCTCTCCTATGCGGAGAGCAGGGGTATCCGCGTGATTGCAGAAGGGGTGGAGACCTCCGCTGAGCTTCATGCCTTGATTGAGCTGGGGGTTGACTATGTGCAGGGATACTATATTGCAAGGCCCCAGCCGGAGCCAGCACCCCTTTCTTCCGGGCTTGTAGAGGAGATTCAGGAAGCCTTCGCCGCCGTTACCCGGATCGGAGTTTAGCAGCTGCAGCAATGGAAATTTTTGATAATAGCAACTTTTTGCAGCAGCAGCTTCTGATAATGGAGGCTTTTGGAAATAGCAGTTTTGACAGCGGAAGCCTTGATAGGTGTAATCCATTTAGTGATAATAACTAGAGCAATTAAAATCAAATATTGACATTCTCAGCAATAGTAATCACCTCCTTATTTAATATAATTAAGATAAGAGGAAGATACTGCAAGTGCGGGAAGCTTGGGCAGCTGACGCTATTTTAGCCCGGGTTTCTTCCCCTGCGGTTCCTCCATTTGTTTTAAGGATAAAATGGGAGGTGTATTTTTTGAACTATGGTTATTTTGACAACGGCAAGAGGGAGTATGTAATAGAACGGGTTGATTTGCCGACCTCATGGACAAATTACCTGGGTGTCAGGGATATGTGCGGGGTAGTGAACCATACTGCCGGGGGGTATTTGTTTTATAAATCGCCGGAGTACCATCGGATTACCAGGTTCCGTGCCAACAGTATCCCCATGGACCGGCCGGGACATTATGTTTACTTAAGGGATGAGGAGACGGGGGATTACTGGAGCATCTCCTGGCAGCCCGTTGGAAAGCCCCTTAACGAGGCAGATTATAAATGCAGGCATGGCCTGTCCTATTCCACCTATTCCTGTGACTATGACAGGCTCCATGCAGAGCAGACATTATTTATTCCCGTAGATGATCCTGTGGAGCTGTGGGATGTCAGGATTAAGAACAATGACAATAGGGAGAGGAGCCTAAGTGTATTTTCCTACCTGGAATTCTCCTATCATCATATTGACATGGATAACCGGAATTTTCAAATGAGCAATTATGCCGCCGGCTCCTCTTATGAGGACGGGATTATTGAGCATGACCTGTTCTATGAGGAATTCGGCTATCAATACTTTACGGCCAGCTTTGTGCCTGACGGCTTTGATTGCCTGCGGGATAAATTCCTCGGGCTGTACCGGACGGAAAACAATCCTATTGCTGTAGAACGGGGGATTTGCAGCGGCTCCTTTGAAAAGGGGAATAACCATTGCGGTTCCCTCCATAAAAAGCTTAAGCTGCAGCCAGGGGAAGAGATCAGGCTTGTCTTTATGCTGGGGGAAGGGAACCGGGCAGAAGGCAGGAGCATCCGTAAGAAATACTCCGACCTGGCACAGGTAGATAAAGCCTTTCGGCAGCTGGCGGCTTTCTGGGATAAGAAGCGAAACAAGCTGCAGGTCAAGACCCCGAATGAGGGCATGAACACCCTGATCAATATCTGGACCTTATATCAGGCGGAGATCAATATCATGTTCTCCAGGTTTGCCTCCTTTATCGAGGTGGGTGGAAGAACAGGACTGGGCTACCGGGATACCTCCCAGGATTCCATGACGGTTCCACATTCCAATCCGGAAAAATGCAGGCAGAGAATTGTGGAGCTTTTGCGGGCCCTGGTTTCTAAAGGCTATGGCCTGCACCTGTTCCAGCCGGAGTGGTTCGAGCCGGATAATGAAATAAAGCCCTTCAAGTCACCGACCCTGATACCGGTCCCTGATAAGGATGACATGATCCACGGCATAGACCAGGCCTGCTCTGATGATGCCCTGTGGCTGGTCAGCTCCATTGTGGAGTATATCAAGGAGACTGGGGAATTCTCCTTCCTGGATGAGGTGGTAACCTATGCGGACGGAGGGAGCGGTACGGTTTATGAGCATATGACAAGGATCCTTGATTTTTCCTTCGAACAGGTCGGGGCAAATGGAATCTGCAAAGGGCTTAGGGCGGACTGGAATGACTGCCTGAACCTGGGCGGGGGGGAAAGCGCCATGGTATCCTTCCTGCATTACTGGGCTATTGGTAATTTCCTTGAGGTTGCCCGGTATCTTGGAAAATCTACAGATGTAGAACGATATGAGGCGATGCAGGATCAGGTGAAAGCCGCATGTGACAGGGAGCTTTGGGACCAGGAATGGTATATCCGGGGTATTACCCATGCAGGCAGGAAAATCGGAACAATGGAGGATGAAGAGGGGAAGATTCATTTGGAATCCAATGCCTGGGCCGTGCTCTCCGGCGTTGCCGACGGGGAGAAGGCGGTCCGTGCCATGGACTCCGTTGACAAATACCTTTATACCCCTTATGGAATTATGCTGAACGGTCCTTCCTATACCAGGCCGGATGATGACATTGGATTTGTTACCAGGGTTTATCCGGGACTTAAGGAGAACGGGGCGATATTTAGCCATCCCAATCCCTGGGCCTGGGCCGCGGAGTGCAAGCTTGGGCGCGGCGACCGTGCCATGAAGTTCTATGATGCCCTGTGCCCCTACCACCAGAATGACAGGATTGAGGTCAGGGAAGCAGAGCCTTATTCCTACTGCCAGTTTATCGTAGGAAAGGAGCATACTGCCTTTGGACGGGCAAGGCATCCCTTTATGACCGGCACCGGCGGTTGGGCCTATTTTTCGGCAACCAGGTACATCTTAGGGATCCGTCCCCAATTTGACGAGCTGCTGGTTGACCCCTGCATTCCTGCGGATTGGAGCAGCTTTGAGGCCACCCGTGAATGGAGGGGGGCAGTCTACCATATCCGGGTTGAAAATCCGGAGAGGATCATGAAGGGTGTGAAAATCTTAAGCCTGAACGGGGAAATAGTTGACCATATTAAGGCTCAGCCAGAGGGTACAATAAATGAGATTGCAGTTTTCATGGGCACAGTGTAAAAAGAAGTTATTTATTAAGGCCTATTCACTTTTTGAATAGGCCATCAAAAAGTGAAAGGCACGGGTGAAACAATGATAAAATTCGGTACTGGCGGTTGGAGGGCCGTAATCGGGGATGGGTTTACAAAAGCAAATATCCAGCTCCTGTCAAAGGGCCTGGCTATGAAGATGATGGATGAGGGCGTTGCGGAAAAGGGGATCGTGATTGGATATGACCGGCGCTTTTTGTCAAAGGAAGCAATGAGATGGGCGGCGGAGGTCTTTGCAGCAGAAGGAATAAAGTCCTATTTGATCAATAAATCATCGCCGACCCCGCTGATTATGTACTATGTCATGAGCCATGACTTCCCCTATGGAATGATGGTTACGGCCAGCCATAACCCGGCGATTTACAACGGGATCAAGGTATTTACCTCAGGAGGCAGGGATGCGGATGAATTCCAGACCCAGGAGATAGAAAATTACATCAGCCATATCAACGAAACCTATGTTGATTCCATGGAATATGATAAAGCCCTTGCAGCCGGACTGATCCGGGAGATCAACCCGATCAATGAATATATTGATAATATCATTGAGGCGATTGATATGCAGGCCATCCGTGACCGGGGACTTAAGATCGCGCTGGATCCCATGTACGGGGTAAGCGAGACCTCCTTAAGGACAATTCTCCTTACGGCACGCTGTGAGGTGGCCATCATCCATGACCGACATGATACCTTGTTTGGAGGAAAGCTTCCTTCGCCGTCGGCAATGACCCTTAGAAGCCTGCAAACTTATGTACTGGAGCGCCGCTGTGATATCGGAATCGCGACGGATGGGGATGCGGACCGCATTGGTGTTATTGATGATAACGGGAAATTCCTCCATCCCAATGACCTTCTGGTATTGCTGTACTATTACCTGGTGAAATATAAGGGCTGGCATGGGGCGGCAGTCCGCAACATTGCGACTACCCATCTGCTTGATAAGGTAGCACAAAGCTTCGGTGAGAAATGCTACGAGGTTCCCGTAGGCTTTAAGCATATTTCCTCAAAGATGAAGGAGACGGATGCGGTAATCGGAGGGGAATCCTCCGGGGGTCTGACGGTCCGGGGCCATATCAAGGGAAAGGATGGTGTATATGCGGCAGCCCTGTTGGTGGAGATGATTGCCGTCCTGGGCAAGAAGCTTTCCGAGATCTGCCAGGACATTGCCGGGGAGTTTGGCAGCTTCCATATGGAAGAAAGGGATTATGTCTTTTCCCACGAGAAGAAGGCGGAGATCTTTGACCGGCTGATGCTGGATAAATTAATTCCCGAGGTGCCTTATGAAATAGACCGGATATCCTATCTGGACGGCTGCAAGGTATATTTTAAGAACGGCGGCTGGATCATCACCCGCTTTTCCGGCACGGAGCCCTTGCTCAGGATCTTTTGTGAGATGCCGGAGGAGGCAGCGGCAAAGGAGGTCTGCGGGATATACGAAAGCTTCCTGGGGCTCCAGCTCCTTTCATGAGGGGAAATAAAATAAATAGAAATATTTCTGGAAATATGTTAATATTAGTAAAGAATGAATGGTGGGTTATCTGTCTTGGATAACCCATTTTCACTATAACAGGCTTTCTTCCTGCTTTGGCAGATAATAATGTCCGGTAAAGAAAAGAGAAGCAGATAAGCCGGATGGAATTCTTTACGGAGGTTGCTTATGAGAAAACAGGTTTCATTGCGCAGGCGTCTATTATTCATGGTGGTGGCATTTTGGATGCTTCCGGTTATTTCAATCTATGCTTTTATGACCTTGTCCTACCGCAAGGATATTATCGAAAAAACCACGGTGCTGATGGAGGAAAGCTTGAAAAACTTCACCTTCTTTAATGCCCAGAGGATCGAGGAGGCCATCGATGCCTCCAAGAATACCTCCTACGAGCAGATTATTGAGAAGGCCTGGAAGAAATACCAGATGGGGTATTTTACGAAGACGGAGCTGTACCGGGAGATTACCGGCAACCTTACCAGCAAGTTTTATAACAATAACCGTTTTGAGATTGCGGTGTTTTATCTGACGGAGGAGCCGGACAGGATTTATTACACAAGGCAGAAGCAGAATAACTATATTGACATCTATAAGACCGAGGTAGCAAAGGAGGCACAGCTTATCTCGGGGCAAAACACCTCCGATGCCCAGGTCAGGATCATCAATGGGAGGATTTATGTCATAAGGAATTTGTACACCCTGCGCAATTATACAAAGTTTGGAACCCTGGTCCTGGAGCTGGATAAGGATAAGCTGGTGGACGGGATTTCCCTGAACCAAAATTACGAGCTGGCCTTTTTCATCAATAATAACGAGTCCCTGATCTCCTATGACAAGCAGCTTTTGGAGGAGGAGCAGAGGAACATCCTAAATAAGGTATCCGCCTGTTATTCAACGAAGGTAAACCGGAAGGTGATGCGGGTGGAGGGGCAGATCTATACAGGTCTGATCTATCAGCAGAAATTTAATGATTTCCATTTCGGGGGCATTTTGGTTGCAGATGAGAATGTAATGTATTCTGAGTTAAAGAGACTTTACATGGTTATGCTTACCATTATGCTGGTCAGCATTCCCATCTTTATTTATATGCTTTATTTTGTCTCCCACCATATTACCAGGCCCATGAGCAGGATGATCGATGCGGCGAAGACCCTGGAAAAGGGTGATATCGGTATGCAGATCGGGGGTGAGCCCATGCCGAACAAGGAATTTGACGTATTGCAGGTGTCCTTTAACCAGATGTCCTCAGAGATTAAATACCTTTTTGACTATGCCTACAGTGAGAAGCTGGCCAGGAAGGATGCGAAAATCCTTGCGCTGCAGTCCCAGATCAATCCCCATTTCCTGAATAATACCCTGGAGATGATGAACTGGCAGGCACGTATGGCAGGGGATATTACGGTTTCCAAAATGATTGAAGCCCTGGGAACCTTGCTTAATTACAGCATGGACCGCTCAAACCGGAAAATGATCAACCTGGCGGAGGAGCTGCGCTGTGTGGATGCTTATTGCTATATTATCTCCATGCGCTTTGGCAAGCGCCTGATGATTGAAAAGGAGGTGGACAATACCATGCTCCAGATCCAGGTGCCCCAGCTGATCCTCCAGCCCTTGATTGAGAACGCCGTAGTCCATGGCGTTGAGACGGTCAAAAGCGGCACCATCAGGATCAAGGTTTTCCATGATGAGGAAAATGCCTTTTTGCAGATCATCAATTCCGGGAAGGATATGACAAGGGAGGACCAGGAACGGATACAGCGCATCCTTGATGGGAGCCAGAACCCGGAAGAGAAGGAAAAGCATGAATCCCTTGGCATCTATAACGTAAATGAGCGGATCAAGCTGATCTATGGGGAGGAATATGGCCTGACGATCCGTCCCATAGGCCCGGGGGAGACCGCCTCAACGATTACGCTTCCCCTGGAGTATGACCCGAATAAGGCGGTTACTAAGACACCGAATTTAATATGGACCAAATCCAAAAAATAAACAACTGATTTGACTGTTTTTGGAACCAGGATGGCAAGAATAAACAAATAATATCAAGTTGGGTTAAAGCAATTTGGTGAAAATGCAACTATAATATATATATACCAAAAGAAATGGGATGTCTCTTTTGGAAATATATTATATTTTAAGGAGGATTCATTTTATGAAAAAATGGAAACAAGTATTGTCAGTCATCCTAGTATTTGCTTTGATGCTATCCTTAGCTGCCTGCGGCAAGAAGCCGGCAGCCGACACATCTACAGAGACGGATCAGGCCAAGGATAATAATGCCGTTACTGAGGCAGCAGATTCAAAGGACACCCCTACAGATCCACCGGCCCAGAACCCGGTTACCCTGATGACCGTCTCCATGCATGGCGGAACAGACGCAAATGCTGGAAACTATCAGGCAATTAATTCACAGTTTATGACAGATTACCCATACATAACGATTGAAGATGATTCACAGTCAGCTGACCAGGATTGGAAGACAAAGATTGCGGCAGACTTTGCTGTTGGCAACGAGCCGGACGTTATCCAGTATTTTACGGACGCAAACGCAAGTGATGTATTGGCAGCAGATAAATTCGTATCCATCGATGAAATCAAAGCCCAGTATCCTGACTATGCAAAGGATACCCTTGATTCTGCACTTGCTGCAGCAGCAAATCCTGACGGCGTCCAGAGGGCAGTTCCTACTACCGGTTATTGGGAAGGCATGTTCTGCAACAAAGACTTATTTGACAAGTACAACCTGGAGCTTCCGACAGACTGGGATAAGATGTTAAAGGCAATTGATGTATTCAAGCAGAACGATATCGTTCCTATCGCTGTTTCCTTAAACAATGTACCTCATTACTGGATTGAGTTCTTAATGCTTTCCGCAGCAGGCCCCGATGGTTACAAGGCTGTTCCTGAGACAGCACCGGAGGATTGGTGCAAGGGTCTTGACATGTTCAAGACATTAAGGGATATGGGAGCATTCCCGGTAGACACAGACACCATCGACAATGATTTTGCAGGTGAGATGTTCAAGAATAAAGAAGCAGCGATGCAGTTAGACGGTTCCTGGTATCTTGGCGGTATTCCTGACCAGGATAACACCGTATTAGTATCCTTCCCTGTAATCCCTGGCGGCAAGGCTCAGCCGGGCAGCATGGTAGGCGGTATTTCCTCCGGCTTCTATATTACAAAGAAGGCTTGGGAAGATCCTGACAAGAGGGATGCAGCTGTTAAATTTGTTATGGCACATACCAATTCAGATTCTGTACAGAAATACTGGAACGGCAACGGCCAGGCGGCAGCAGCCGTTAAGGCAGTAGATAACATGACACCACTTGGAATCTCCGGTATGGAATACAGCCAGGCAGCTACCAGCATCAGCTCCCCTACGGATTCCCGTATCAGCCAGGAAGCTTATAATACACTGGTTGCAGGTATTGTAGACGTATCCACGGGCAAAAAGACCTCCAAGGATTTACTTGATGAGGTATTAGCCATCAACGCAAAATAATATATGTGCCGGCGGGTACACTGTGCCCGCTGGGCACTGTTATCAGGGAGAGGGGTCCTTCACCGCCCCTCTCTCCTTATATTACAGAAATTAGGAATGGAATCCATAGGCGGATCCATCTGTCATGAATTACAGGAAGGGCGAGAAAATTATGCTATATAAGAAAAAATTACCGTTACTTATATTTCTGTTACCAGGCTTGCTGTTAATGCTGATCTTCTTATTTGAACCATTTATAGAAAACATTATAAACAGCTTTTATGACATGAAATCAGTAATCAGGTTACCGGGGCAGGAATGGAAGTTCATTGCATTTGACAATTATAAAAAAATGTTTAGCGATCCCAAGGTTAAGATCGCAATTATGAACTCCTTAAAAATGATGATATTAGCAGTGGTATTTCAAGTAGGGATAGCATTTGTTCTTGCTGTACTTGTCAGCCTGATCAAAAAGGGACAAAATATTTTCAGGACGGTCTACTTTTTCCCGATTGTAATATCTGCAACAGCAATCGGCCTGTTATTCCAATTGTTCTATAATTATAAGGGCGGTATGCTCAACCAGCTATTAAAGGCTCTTGATGTACCTGCAATAAACTGGCTGTCCGTCGAGAATGCTTTTAAAATGGTATCCATACCAATTATCTGGAGCTATGTCGGTTTTTACTTTGTTATCATCCTTACGGGCTTGAATGCCATTTCAGATGATATTTATGAGGCGGCGGCGATTGACGGCTGCCCGAAATTCAAGCAGGTGTTTTACATTACGATTCCATTGATCCGCGGAGCAATGACTACCTGTGTTACCCTGGCTGTAACGGGTGCTTTAAAGGTATTTGATTTACCCTGGGTTATCGTGCCAAAGGGTGCACCTCAGGGAACAACCCATTTTTTAGGAACCTATATGTACGAACAGACATTTACGATCAGCAATATTGATTACGGCTCAACCATTGCCTTCCTGATTGTTATCCTGGGAGTGGTGGTATCAAAGCTGGTTTCTAAGCTGATGAGGCCGGATGCAAACCTGTAGCAATATAGCGATCCCTTTGGTACATTTATATACTGCTGTATAAGGCTGGCCTGACAACAGTATGGTTATAAGAATGAATGGAGGTAACCGATGTCTGTTAAGAACAAGAAAAAAAAGAAGATAAAAATATCTGATATTATAATATATGCTTTCCTGACCCTATGGGGATTAACCACCGTATTTCCCTTTGTATGGATCATAAATAACTCCTTTAAGCCCTCCAGGGAGGTGGTGAACAGCTCCTTCTCCCTGCCGCTCCAATTTACCTGGGAGAACTACCTGAACGCCTTTAGTAAGCTGGATATCCTTGAGGCTTACAAGAACAGCCTCCTGATTTCGGGAAGCGTTACCCTGGGCGTGATGGTGCTTGCCAGCATGATGGCCTTTGCACTGACAAGGTACCAGTTTAGAGGACGGGAATTGGTTTTGTCGTTGATCATGGCAAGCCTAATGTTCCCCATATTCTCAACGATCATTCCCGTATTTAAGATGATGTCAAACTTTAACCTGATCAACAAATCCGTTTCAGTAATCCTTCCCCAGATAGCCGGCAATTTAAGCTTTGCCGCAATCGTTATGATAGGCTATATGCGGGATCTTCCCATAGAAATGGAGGAAGCTGCCTATATGGAGGGAGCGAAGGTGCGTCAGGTATTCACAAGGATCATTGTACCCCTGTGCAAGCCCTCCCTGGCAACAGTCGCAATTTTCTGCTTCCTGTGGTCCTATAATGATCTGTTTACCCAGCTCATTATGATCCGCAGAAGGACAAAATACCCGATCTGTGCCCTGTTAAACGAAATCAGCTCCAAGTACGGGACGGATTATGGCTTGATGGCAGCCTCCATCGCAATCATCATCATCCCGGTGCTGATCGTATACATCTTTTTACAGAAAAATATCATTAAGGGTTTGACAGCCGGTGCGATCAAGGGCTAGAATAAGGTAAAGATTGGATAAAAAGTTTAGGGGTGGACTATGTATAAGGTTGTTGTAATTGATGATGAACCCATAATCGTAGAAGGAATCTCCCGGATGATCAATTGGGAGCAGTTTGAATGCCGCATCATAGCAACTGGGAATGATGGGGTAGAGGGCACCCAGATAATCAGGGAGCATGCCCCCCAGATTATCATCACGGATATCTCAATGCCAGACTTGGACGGGTTGTCCATGATCGCAGGAGTAAAATCAGAATTTCCTGATATGGAAATTAGCATCCTTACAGGCTACCGAAGGTTTGAATATGCACAAAAAGCAATTAACCTGGGAGTGACCCGTTTCCTATTAAAGCCCTCAAACCTGGAAGAAATCGAGGAAGCCATCAAAGCCATGGTTCAAAATCTTAAAGAGCGGGGCATCCATCCCGGAGACAGCACCAGGGAGCCTATGGCAGAAGAGGAAAAGCTGGATACGGAGGCAAGTAATTTCATCGTAAATAATGCGGTAAAATATATTGAACAGAACTATCCCCATAAAATAACCTTATCGGAGGTGGCTGAAAAAACTTATGTCAGCCAATGGCACTTGAGCAAGCTGCTCAACCGCCACCTGGGACAAAACTTTTCCGAGATACTGAACAATATCCGTATCAAGGAAGCCCAGAAATTACTCCGTGATCCCGCCCTCAGAATCGGGGATATCGCGGAAAAGGTAGGCTTCATGGATATGGCCCATTTCTCCCGGGTCTTTAAAAAGAGCATTGGCATATCCGCCAATGAATACCGCAACACCCTTTCACAAAAGGATATAGAACCGCACAGCTAAACAATCTCCTTAGCTAAAAAACATTTCATAAGGATTAGGATTTCCGAAAGGTCGTCTTAATCCTTATTATTATGCCCTTTAATTATCATATGATTTGAGTGGCAAATGGCTGGGATTTAGGTGGTGAAATGAATGCGGGCGTATATATGCATCTGGCTCTTTTTCGCTTTTATGATTTCTTATGCCGACAGCATATTTAACCATTTATCAGATTCGTTTAAAAATTGAACTTGTTATATACAGAGTAATATATTAGAATATAGTTCGGATAGAGTAGCATGATAATGAAGTTTTTCATACAATTAGTAATCGGAGAGCAGAAGCAATTAATAAGAAACGGAGAGATGATAATGGCACAGATCATTGATGGAAAGAAAATTTCAGCAGAAATCAAGGATGAATTAAAGGGAAAAGCGTCAGAGCTTAAGGCAGCGGGAACCCAGATTACACTGGCAGTAATCCAGGTGGGGAACGACCCGGCTTCCTCCGTATATGTGGGAAATAAGAAAAAGGCCTGCGAATATATCGGAATTAATTCCCTGGCTTATGAGCTGCCGGAGGAGACAACCCAGGAGGAGTTGATTGCCCTTGTGGAGAAGCTGAATAAGGATGCAGGCGTAAACGGGATCCTGGTACAGCTCCCTTTGCCAAAGCATATTGATGAGGATACAATTATCAGGACAATCTCGCCCCTTAAGGATGTGGACGGCTTCCACCCCCAAAGCGTAGGAGCCTTAAGCATAGGGCAGAAGGGCTTTGTCTCCTGTACCCCTGCCGGTATTATAGAGCTGCTGAAGCGTTCCGGTGTCGAGATGGAAGGCAGGGAATGCGTCATTATCGGAAGGAGCAATATTGTCGGTAAGCCCATGGCCTTATTAATGCTCCGTGAAAATGCAACGGTCACCATCTGCCATTCACGGACCAAGAACCTGAAGGAGGTCGCAAAGCGTGCGGACATCTTAATCGTAGCTATAGGAAAACCCCGCTTTGTTACAAAGGACTTTGTAAAGGAAGGTGCCGTGGTCATCGATGTCGGCATCCACAGAAACGCGGACAACAAGCTTTGCGGCGATGTGGATTATGAGGATGTTTTGCCGGTTGCTTCTGCAATTACCCCGGTTCCGGGAGGCGTGGGGCCTATGACCATTGCAATGCTGATGAATAACTGTGTGGAGGCAGCCCTGTAAGGAAGCAGCTGTTAGGGTTCTCAGATGAAAGATGGAAGAGCTATGAAAGATGGAAGAGCTATTGAAGTGAGAAGAACCTATTGAAGATTAAAGAATGGAGATTTAGATTTATATGAACATATTTTTTGTTTCTCTTGGGTGTGACAAGAATCTTGTAGACAGCGAGAACATGCTTGGGATCCTCCATGGGAATGGATACCGGATCACGAATGAAGAGAATAATGCGGAAATTATTATAGTCAATACCTGTTGTTTCATCCATGATGCGAAGGAGGAGAGCATCCAGACGATCCTGGAGATGTCCGAATATAAGAAGGCAGGCTCCTGCAAAGCGCTGATTGTAACCGGATGTCTTGCAGAGCGCTATAAGGATGAAATCCTGAAGGAAATCCCGGAGGTGGATGCCCTCCTTGGAACCTCCAGCTTTGATGAAATCCTCCAGGTGGTGGAGAAAATCACGGAGGGAGGGCAGCAGGCCGTATTTGAAGGGCTGGACCGGCTGCCAAGGATCAGCGGCAAGCGCATGCTTACCTCCGGAAGCTATAGCGCATACCTTAAGATAGCGGAGGGCTGCGATAAGCATTGCACCTATTGTATTATTCCCCAGGTACGGGGGAATTTCAGGAGCGTGCCCATGGAGGATTTATTAAAGGAAGCCGGCTACCTGGCAAAGCAGGGAGTGAAGGAGCTTATCCTGGTCGCCCAGGAGACTACCCTTTACGGTAAGGATTTAACCGGCAGGAAGGAATTGCCAGGGCTGCTTACGGAGCTTTGCAAGGTGGAGGGGATTGAATGGATCCGTATTTTATACTGTTATCCGGAGGAAATCACCGACGAATTAATTGAAACCATGAAAAGCCAGCCGAAGATATGCCGCTATCTGGATATCCCGATCCAGCATGCCTCAGACCGGATCCTAAAGCTTATGGGAAGAAGGACGAATAAGGCTGACCTGATAGAAATCATTACAAAGCTGCGTAAGAGCATGCCGGATATCGTACTGCGGACCACTTTAATTACCGGCTTTCCTACGGAGACCCAGGAGGAGCATGAGGAGCTGCTGGAATTTGTAAGGGAGATGGAATTCGAGCGCCTCGGTGTATTCACCTATTCCAAGGAGGACAATACGCCTGCAGCAAAGCTAAAGCCACAGGTACTGGCAAAGGTGAAGAAGCAGAGGCAAAAGGAGATTATGAAGCTGCAGCAGGAAATTGTATTTGAGCGGGGGGCTTCCCTGGAGGGCAACCGCTATGAGGTGCTGGTAGAGGGCAGGATTACGGATGAGGAAAATGTGTATATCGGCAGGACCTATATGGATGCACCGAATGTGGATGGCTTTATATTTATTAATTCGGAGCAGGAGCTGATCTCCGGCGACGTGGTAAGAGCTGTTGTTACAGGGGCAAAGGGTTATGACCTGCTGGGGGAGATCGTGCCTTCTCTGCCATAGATAGAATAGGATGTCGGGCAATCACGGGAAGCCCGGTCTGCGCCCAGATGGATATAGCTCCACTCAGATTCACCGCGTTAGTGTTTAATATAGGGAAGCCTTGCAAAAGTCAGTGCCGTTGTCGGCGGAATGGAGAAGATTATGAATTTACCGAATAAAATTACGATTTTTAGAGTGATTATGATCCCGGTTTTTCTTGTGTTTATGTTGGTTCCTGATATTCCCGGCGGGAAGTATATTGCGGCAGCCGTTTTTATTATTGCTGCACTGTCTGATTTATTGGATGGTTATCTTGCCCGCAGGTACCATCTGATCACGAATTTTGGAAAATTTATGGATCCCCTTGCAGATAAGCTTCTGGTCTCCAGCGCACTGATCTGCTTTGTGCAGCTGGGGCTGATGCCGGCCTGGATTGTCGTCGTTATCATAGCAAGGGAATTTATTATCAGCGGCTTCCGCTTGATTGCTTCCGACAATGGGGTAGTAATTGCAGCCAGCTGGTGGGGGAAGATAAAGACCAATGTCCAGATGATTATGAGCGTGCTTTTGATTTTTGACCTGGATTTTTATGCCATCAATGTGCTGGAGCAGATATTTATTTACCTCTCCCTGATATTAACGGTGGTCTCCTTAATTGATTATATGGTTAAGAATAAAACTATTTTAAAAGAGAAACATTAAAATAATAATCTTTGCAATGGGAGGATATATGGTCGTAGAGTTAATCAGTGTAGGAACAGAGCTTTTGCTGGGAAACATAGTGAATACAAATGCCAATTTTCTTTCGCAAAAATGTGCGGAATTAGGCTATTCCCTATATTATCAGATAACAGTTGGGGATAATGATGGCAGGCTGCGTGAGGTGTTAAAGTCCTCCATGGAGCGTTCTGACATTGTAATCCTGACCGGGGGACTTGGACCGACCCAGGACGACATGACAAAGGAGACCGTGGCTAAGGTATTTGGGAAAGAGCTGGTGATGGATGAGGTCTCAAGGGAAAGGATCGAAGGCTATTTTAAGTTCCGTTTCAAGGGAAATCCCTTGGATGATGTAGTAACACAAAATAACTGGAAGCAGGCCTTAAAAATTGATGGCTGCATGGTTCTTGACAATGATAATGGAACAGCCCCCGGCTATATCGTTGAGGAAAATGGGAAGGCTGCAATCCTGCTGCCGGGACCACCTTCTGAAATGATACCCATGTTTGAAGCCCATGTAATCCCTTATCTGCAGCAGAAGCAGAATAAGGTTTTCATTTCCTCCATGGTAAAAATATGCGGAATCGGTGAAAGCAAGGCGGAAACAGATATTATTGACCTGATAGAAAAGCAGACGAACCCCACGATTGCCCCCTATGCAAAAAGCGGGGAGGTGCATTTTAGGGTAACGGCGGCTGCGGATAACGAGGAAGAAGGCAAAAAGCTGATTGCGCCGGTAGTGGATGAGCTGTACCAACGCTTTGGGAACAATATCTACTCTACGGAGGAAGGGGAAACCCTGGAAGCCGTAGTAGCAAAGCTCCTTAGGCAAAAGAACCTGACGGTGGCAACCGCCGAGTCCTGTACGGGCGGCTTGCTGAGCGGCAGGCTGGTGAATGTTCCCGGTGTGTCGGGGTTATTTAATGAAGGCTTTATCACCTATTCTAATGAAGCAAAGATGAAGTACCTGGGTGTAAAAGAGGAAACCCTAAGGAAATACGGGGCAGTAAGCGAGCAGACCGCCAGGGAAATGGCGCTTGGTGCGGCAGCAGCTTCCGGTGCCTCAGCCGCAATTGCCGTCACCGGTATCGCCGGACCTGAGGGGGGGACCCAGGAAAAGCCTGTAGGGCTTGTGTATATCGGCTGCCTGGTAGGCAGTGAGGTTACCGTCAGGGAATTCCGCTTAAAAGGAAACCGCCAGAAGATAAGGGAGCTTAGCGTTATCTATGGGCTGGATCTTTTAAGGAGGGGGCTGCTAAAGCTATAGGCTTTATGGCAAAATAACAAAAAATTGTACTCATAATAACATAAGATTGACACAGTTATAGCCTATTGTAAAAAATGACAGGAGATGAGGCCGGGAGGAACAGCACTTTCCAGGGCGATTAGCTGATATCCGTTTTTGGAAAGGTTGCACTTTCTTCCTAAATCATTTGTGCAACGCCAGGCAATAAACGGAGGTGTTATTATGAAACAGTTTAGCAAATTATTTATCATGGTAATCATGCTGGTCGGAATGTTGCTTCTTACCGGATGCGATAAATTCAACTTTTCAACCTTTGATGCATCAAAAGAAGAAACAGATGCCGGGATTACAAAGGACGCGGATAAGGATCCTGACAGTTCAGGGGAGGATACGGAAAGTACGGGTGCCGAAACGAAAATCGGAACAAATAATGAAGAAACCAAAACTCCAGCTTCCTCCGATAACAACACAGAAAAAACCGGTGGGTCAACACCTACACCATCCCTGATCCAGCCCACGGAGAGCATTGATCTCCAAATATACACGGTAAATGCAACGACAGGTGATATTGAGGCCGTAACGGCATCGATTCCAAAGAGCAGCAAGCTGACGCCGGAATTAGTTACAGATACGGTGGTGGAATCCATGGCGGATCAGTCCATTATTATAGGAATTAAGGATGTTACCACCAAGGATGATAGTATTATAGTGAATTTTAATAAGGATAACCCACCCTATAAAAATTTTGGTTCCGGCTATGAAGGAGCCATTCTGAATGCCTTTGCACAAAGTCTGCTGGATAATTTGAAGGATTACCATAAAATAATTTTCCGGATAGATGATAAGGCCTATGCAGGCGGTGCATTTGAATATGGCATTAATGAAGTGTATTTAGAGGAATAATCCGTATTCCGGAAAAAAATAGCCGCAACAAGCTGGACCAGTACGCTGGTTCACTTGTCATGGATCATGCAACCTAGGCTGCGTCGTTTCTCTATGACGCAGCCTTTCTCTTATAGGAAGGGGTGGTAATAGCAAGCTAAAAGCTCATGCCATGGTCATTATTTAAAATTATTTAAGATTATAGGAAAGTTGTATTCGACAATTAAGAGATTTTATGGTATCTTTTTCTATGTATCTTTATGCAAATGAAGCTTAACCATGAAAATATGAAGCAATCCGGTGATCCATGATAAATATCATGTGGCTTGGCATACTATTTGGGAGGCATTGATGCTTCCGGGACGAGTATGGTACCGTGTTGCTTCTATAAATAAGTAAGTATTATTAAGTATTGCTTCTATAATAATGTATAGTAGGTACAAAAGCTGGATGCGGAGGAAGCTATGAGTAAGGTATACGTAATCGGAGGCGGTGCAGCCGGGATGCTGGCGGCAATTGCTGCTGCCAGGAATGGACATAAGGTCATACTGCTTGAAAAAAATGAAAAATTGGGTAAGAAGCTCTTTATTACCGGAAAGGGCAGATGTAACCTTACAAATGCCTGCGATAAGGAGGAGTTTTTCGGGCAGGTTGTTACCAATCCAAAATTCCTGTACCGTGCCTACCATTCCTTCAGTAACTATGATGCAATGAATTTTTTCGGGGATATCGGCCTGCCGATCAAAACAGAGAGAGGAAACCGTGTCTTTCCGGAATCGGATAAATCCTCGGATGTGATTGCCGTACTTAAGCGGGAGCTGGAAAGACAGGGCGTGGAGCTTCGCTATAGAAGTGAGGTTTCCAGAGTGCTGGTCAGGGATGGGAGCTTTTATGGCCTCAGACTGAAGAATTCCCAGGAAGAGCTTTTAGGAGATGCAGTGATCCTCTGTACCGGAGGACTTTCCTACCCGTTAACAGGCTCCACCGGGGACGGCTTCCGGTTTGCGGAGGAAATGGGACATACAGTGACAGAGATGTACCCCTCTCTGGTTCCTATCCATGTCAAGGAGGCCTATGTCAAGGAGCTGATGGGATTGTCCTTGAAAAATATTGAAATTGCCATTACCTCAGGGAAAAAGAATGTATACCGGGACTTTGGCGAGCTCTTATTCACCCATTTTGGAGTCAGCGGCCCGGTCATCCTAAGCGCAAGCAGTTACATCATCCCTTACCTGGCAAGGAAGGAAGCACTGGAGCTCAGTATAGATTTGAAGCCCGCTCTGTCGATTGAACAATTGGATACCAGAATACTAAGGGATTTTGAAGAATCCAAGAACAAACAATTCAAGAATTCATTAGACCGCCTATTGCCAAATAAATTAATTGATGTTATCATTCGACTTAGTAATATTGATCCGGAAAAGAAAGTGAATTCTATTACTAAGGAGGAACGCCTTTATCTGGCTAATCTTTTGAAAAGCCTTACGCTTCATGTTACAAAGCTGGGTGGTTACAGCCAGGCGGTAATCACGAAGGGTGGGGTCAACGTGAAGGAGGTCAATCCTTCCACGATGGAATCCAAGCTGGTGAAGCAGGTTTATTTTGCAGGAGAAGTCCTGGATCTGGATGCCCTGACCGGCGGCTATAATCTACAGATAGCCTGGTCGACAGCTTATCTGGCAGGGAGCTCCGTTAAATGATAGAAAGGCAGGAAATTGTAATGTCGTATTTTAACCTGGCGATTGACGGACCGGCGGGAGCCGGAAAAAGTACCATCGCCAAAAAAATTGCAAAGCAGCTGGGTTTTATCTATGTGGATACGGGTGCAATGTATAGGGCAATGGCGCTGTATTTCCTAAGGAACAAAATCGATGCCACAGACAGCGGGGCTATTGAAAAGGCTTGTCAGAAGGTGGATGTCACCATTGAATACAGGAATGGTGAACAGCTTGTCATTTTAAATGGGGAAAATGTAAACGGCCTCATCCGGACGGAAGAAGTGGGCAACATGGCCAGCGCTTCCTCCGTAAACAAAGCCGTGCGCATGAAGCTGGTGGAGCTTCAGCAAAGCCTGGCAAAAAAGGCGGATGTCGTAATGGACGGACGGGACATAGGAACCTATGTGCTGCCGGATGCTGACCTTAAGATATATTTAACGGCCAGTACCCAGGAACGGGCCAGAAGGCGTTGGCTGGAGCTAAAGGAAAAAGGGATCACCGCGAATCTTGAGGAAATTGAAAAGGACATCACCAGCCGGGATCACCGGGATATGACCCGGGAGTTTGCACCGTTAAGACAAGCTGAGGATGCCGTTTATCTTGATTCCTCCGACTTGTCCATCGACGAGGTGGTTGCAAAAATCGTTTCCTTGTATGAAGGAGTGAATAAAAAATAATAATATGAAGATTACTACAGCAAAAAGCGCAGGCTTCTGCTTTGGAGTAAAACGGGCTGTAGACCTGGTCTATAAAGAGGTTGATGCCGGTGAACACGTATATACCTATGGTCCCATTATCCATAATGAGGAAGTGGTTGCAGATTTAAGCAGTAAGGGTGTTATCGTAGTTGAAACACCGGAAGAATTAAAAGCACTGCCGGCGGGAACAATAATCATACGTTCCCACGGAGTTTCTGAGGAAATTCAGGAAAAGCTGACTTCCTATGGTCATAAAGTAATCGATGCCACTTGTCCTTATGTGAAGAAAATACATAGGGCTGTCAAGGACAAAAGCTCAGAAGGCCGGCATATCGTCATTATTGGCAATGCCGCCCATCCTGAAATTCAGGGTATTATTGGCTGGTGCAAAGGCAGTAAATCTGTCGTGATTGAAAATGAACAGGAAGCCAGAAACCTGGATATTCCAAGGGATAGGAAGCTATGTATCGTTGCCCAGACGACATTTAATTACAAGAAATTTCAAGATTTAGTTGAAATTATAACAGAAAAGGGTTATGATATATTTGTTTTAAATACGATTTGCAATGCCACCGAGGAGAGACAAACAGAAAGCTATCAGTTGGCAAGAGAGTCTGATGCCATGGTTGTTATAGGTGGAAAAAGTAGCTCCAACACCAGGAAGCTATATGAAATATGCAAAAAGGAATGTGAAAATACTTACTATATACAGAAACTTGATGACCTGGATTTAAGTATGTTTAAATCTTATCGAAACGTAGGTATTACAGCAGGGGCATCGACCCCAAACAATATTATCAAGGAGGTTCATACCGCTATGTCAGAGAAGAGTTTTGAACAGTTATTAGAAGAAGAGAAGGTAGTGAAAATAAGCAACGGTGATGTTGTAGAAGGAATTGTCTTGGGTGTTAAGGAAGATGAGATCATCTTAAATATAGGCTACAAGTCCGAAGGTATCATTACAAGAAGCGAATACACCAATACAGCGAACCTGGATTTAAGAACCGTTGTCAGCGTAGGTGATACGATGACCGCTAAGATCCTTAAGGTAAATGACGGCGAAGGTCAGGTCGCATTAACCTATAAGAGGTTGGCAGCAGAAAAGGGCAACAAGAGACTGGAAGAGGCCTTTGAAAATCATGAGGTGCTCTCCGCTAAGGTTGCAGCTGTTTTAAATGGCGGCTTAAGCGTTATCATTGACGAGGCAAGGGTATTCATTCCTGCCAGCCTTATTTCAGATACCTATGAGAAGGATCTTGCAAAATATGCAGGTGAGACCATTGATTTCGTTATTACGGAATTCAATCCTAAGAAGAGAAGAATTATCGGTGACCGTAAGCAGCTGATCGTTGCCAAGAAGAATGCATTAAAGAAAGAATTATTTGAGAAGATTCAGGTTGGAGACACCGTAGAAGGCACAGTTAAGAACATTACAGACTTTGGTGCATTCATTGACCTTGGCGGAGCTGACGGCCTCCTCCACATCTCCGAGATGTCCTGGGGAAGGGTTGAGAATCCTAAGAAGGTATTCAAGGTTGGTGAGACTGTAAAGGCCTTTATCAAGGATATCCAGGGCGATAAGATTGCCCTCAGCTTAAAATTCGAGGGTGAGAATCCTTGGATCAGTGCCGAGACAAAATATGCTGTTGGCAATGTAGTAGCAGGTGTTGTTGCCCGCATGACCGATTTCGGTGCATTTGTTGAGCTTGAGCCAGGTATTGATGCATTACTGCATGTATCCCAGATTTCCAGGGAGCATGTTGAGAAGCCGGCTGATGTCTTAAAAATTGGACAAGAAATTACAGCAAGGGTTGTTGAATTCAATAAAGAAGAGAAGAAGATCAGCTTAAGCGTGAAAGCATTAGAAGCTCCTGAGAAGGAAGAAGCGGAAGCAGTGGAAGAAGCAGGTGAGGCACCTGCGGAGGCAGTGGAGGAATAATCCCTGTTTTAGCTGGCTTTGCTGAGGATAAATTATCGTTTGTAAATGATAAAGATCAAAAGATAAAGGAGATTTGTCGTGCTGGATAGTTACGAGTCATTTAAGCAGTCCATTTATGGAATGACAAAGATTGATTTGAATGCGTACAAAGAGCGACAGATGAAGCGCCGTATTGAGGCGTTAATTACAAAGCACGGTATTCATTCATATTCTGATTATGTTACCAAACTCAAAACCGACAAAGCAGCCTTTGATGAGTTCATTAATTATATTACGATTAATGTATCGGAATTTTACCGCAACCCGGAACAGTGGGTTTTGCTTGAAAAGGAAGTCTTTCCTTATTTGCTGGAGCATTTCGGCAAGGATTTAAAGGTGTGGAGCGCAGCCTGCTCCACCGGGGATGAGCCCTATTCCTTAGCCATGCTTTTATCGAAATTTGTACCTATGAGCCGTATTAAAATTACCGCCACGGATATTGACAGGACGGTCATGGAAAAAGCGAAAGCAGGCTTTTATAATGTCAAAAGTTTAAAAGCATTGCCGCAGGAGTTTGTGGATAAGTATTTTATCAAGGTGAATGATAAAACCTACCAGATAACGGATCAGGTGAAGCACTGTGTTGAGTTCAAGCAGCATGACCTGTTAAAGGATCCCTATCCTGCCAATTGTGATATGATTGTATGCAGAAATGTTTTGATTTATTTTACGGATGAGGCAAAGAATAAAATTTATTCCGATTTTCACAAGGCTTTGAAAAAAGACGGACTTTTGTTTGTAGGCAGTACTGAACAGATTATCCAGGCCCAGCAGATTGGCTTTGGAAATTTTAAATCCTTCTTTTACAAAAAGGTATGACGAGATAATCCGAGGATGCCGCAGAATGGTGATAAAATCTATCATTTTGGCGGCATCTTTTTTCTGTTTACATTTTCAAAAATGTGGTTGATTTTTAGTATAATATCGAGTATATTGTTTTATAGATTAGCAACCTGCTAAAAAAATACTTTTATACGAAACTCCGTTTAGAGGGGGGAGTATAGGTACAGCATTTTGGACTAACAGTGGAATGGAGGGCACTATGCCAAGTAGGATAACTGTCGTAGTAGATGCAATGGGCGGAGATAATGCACCGGCTGAGATTATCAAAGGAGCGGTTCTTGCAGTAGGCGAGAAGAAAGAGATAAAAGTAGTCTTGGCCGGTGATGAAACTGTCATTGGGAAGGGACTAAGTGAGTATACTTATGACAAGGAACGAATTGAGATCCTTCATGCTCCGGAAATAATTACAAACAACGAAGCACCGGTTATGGCAATCCGCCGTAAGAAGGATTCATCCATTGTAGCTGCCCTTACCATGGTGAAGAAGGGCGAAGCGGATGCTTTCGTATCAGCTGGAAGCACCGGGGCAGTACTTGCTGGCGGACAATTAATTGTGGGCAGGATTAGCGGTGTGGAAAGACCGCCGCTGGCGCCCCTGATTCCTACAATGACCGGCGTCTCCTTATTAGTTGACTGTGGCGCAAATGTGGATGCAAGATCTTCCCATTTGGTTCAATTTGCTAAAATGGGCTCCATTTATATGGAAAATGTCATTGGTATTAAAAATCCCCGCGTAGCGATTGTCAACATCGGCGCGGAAGAAGAAAAGGGAAATCAATTGGTAAAAGAGACTTTCCCGCTGTTGAAAAATTGTAGCGACATTAATTTTATCGGAAGCATTGAAGCCAGGGAGATTCCTAATGGCGGGGCAGACGTGATCGTGTGCGAGGCCTTTGTTGGAAATGTCATCCTAAAGCTTTATGAAGGCTTGGGCGGCGCTTTGGTGCAGAAGATAAAAGAAGGAATGATGAGTACAACAAGAAGCAAAATCGGTGCATTGCTTGCTAAACCGGCGCTCAAGGAAACCTTAAAGGACTTTGATGCCTCACGGTATGGCGGCGCTCCCCTGCTGGGATTAAATGGACTGGTTGTGAAAACACACGGTAATGCAAAAAGTACAGAAGTGCGTAACTCCATTCTTCAATGTGTTACATTTACAGAACAGCATATTAATGATAAAATCAAAAAAAATCTAAACACCGAACAAATAATATAATGAAGGGGTAAATTATCATGGAATTTGAAAAATTAGTAAAAATCATCAGCGAAGTATTGAATGTAGACGAAGACGAGATCACAATGGAAACCACTTTTGTGGATGACCTGGGCGCAGATTCCCTGGACGTATTCCAGATTATCATGGGAATCGAAGAAGAATTTGATATCGAAATCGCCAATGAAGAGGCTGAGAATATCGTTACGGTAGCGGATGCTATTGAACAGATCAAGAATGCGATTAACTAGGCTTCTGGACGTAACCTGGTTGCTGAACATAATTACTGCCCGGGCTGTAGCTGCGGCAGGGGAAAAGGCATGATGTAAGTAGGAATCATTGATATTGCTGCTTCCGCTTAACAGGAAGGACAATATAGGAACATATGTAGAGCCCTGTGAATAAGGCTTGCCTTATCCAGGGGCTTTTCATATATAAAGCTTTGACCATAAATATATGGAAGTAGAAGGGAGGTTGGACAGGCTGTGAAGGGACGTAAAAGGAATGAGGATAAGCTGGTTATGCTGGAGGAAAGGATAAAGTACCGCTTTTCGGATCCGGACATTTTGTTGCATGCTTTAACCCATAGTTCTTATGCCAATGAGATGAGGCTGGAGAAGGAAAAGAATAATGAACGCCTTGAATTTTTAGGGGATGCGGTGTTGGAGCTTGTTACCAGTGAATATGTTTACCAGGAGTATCTGGAGCTGTCGGAAGGGGATCTGACAAAGCTGCGTGCCAGCATTGTATGTGAACAGACCCTGTCTTCATGCGCGAGGGATTTGAATATTGGGCAGTTTTTATTGCTTGGAAAGGGAGAGGATATTTCTGGCGGAAGAAACCGCAATTCCATACTCTCCGACGCCCTGGAGGCCGTAATCGGGGCAATCTATCTGGACGGTGGTTTTACTAATGCAAAAGAGTTTATTAAAGGCTTTATATTGGCCGATTTAAAGGGTAAGAACCTCTTTTTCGATAGCAAGACTATCTTACAGGAGATCATCCAGAACGATAACAACAAGCAAAAGCTCCGTTATAAGCTGATTTCAGAGGAAGGTCCGGATCACAATAAGACCTTCCGGGTTGCCGTATGTATCGGGAATGATGAGATTGGTTACGGAACCGGAAGGACTAAAAAAGCAGCGGAGCAGGAGGCTGCAAACCAGGCAATCCTGAAACTGCAGGATAATTTATAAATTCTTACGGTTACGTAAATAGAAGTTAGTAGATGGGAGACGATGAATGTATCTTAAAAGTATTGAAGTCCACGGCTTTAAGTCTTTTGCAAATAAAATCGTATTGGAATTCCATGATGGAATTACCGGCATTGTAGGACCTAACGGCAGCGGAAAAAGCAATGTGGCAGATGCGGTACGCTGGGTACTGGGGGAGCAGAGCGCGAAGCAGCTGCGCGGTGCCAGGATGGAGGATGTTATTTTCTCCGGGACAGAGGCCCGCAAGCCCTTAGGATATGCCTATGTTGCCCTGACCATGGACAATTCGGACCATAAGCTTCCGATTGAATATGACGAGGTTACTGTTGCCAGGCGGGTGTACCGTTCCGGTGAAAGTGAGTATTTGATCAATGGCTCCTCCTGCCGCCTAAAGGATGTCTACGAGCTGTTTTTGGATACGGGTATCGGTAAGGAAGGGTACTCCATTATCGGACAAGGCCAGATTGATAAGATATTAAGCGGTAAGCCGGAAGACCGCCGGGAGCTCTTTGACGAGGCTGCCGGTATTGTAAAGTTCAAGCGCAGGAAAAATTCAGCGGAAAAGAACCTTGAGGAGGAAAAGCAGAACCTGTCCCGGATCACGGATATTTTAAAGGAGATAGAGAAGCAGCTGGCCCCACTGGAAAAGCAGTCGGAGGTTGCCAAGGTATACCTGAAATTAAAGGAAGAGTTAAAGAGCCTTGAGGTAAACCAATTCCTAAAGGAATATGAAAGGATCCGCGTTTCAAAGGAGCAGCTGGAGGAAAAGCTGTCGATTGCCACCTCGGATTATGAACGGACGAAAACAGAATATGAAAATACGAAGGAAGAGTATCTGCGCCTTGAGAAGGAGCTGGAGGAATGCGACCGGGCCATGGAAGAGGACCGCACCGCCTTAAGCGGGTTAAAGCTTGCCAAGGAGAAGGCGGAGGGTGAGATTAAGGTATTAAAGGAGCAGATTACCTCGGTCCGGCAAAATGATGACTATATTAAGAACCGCATTAAGAGCGCTGATGCCGAGCTGGAGGCCAAAAAAGAGGAGGAAGGCCGCTACCTTTCTGAAAAGGCGGCCATTGATGAGAAAATCGCCGGTATGGACGACATCCTCACCGGCGCCCTGAAGGAAGCGAACCGGATCAAGGAAGCCATTATAGGCTACAGCAGGGAAATCGAAGAATGCAACAATAATATCTTTGAGCATTTAAATATCAATTCCGGCATTAAGGGCAACATGCAGCGTTATGAGACAATGCTGGAGCAAAATACGATCCGGAAGGCGGATTTAAACCAACGGATCCTGAAAAATAAAAGCGAGGAATGCCTGTATGAAGAATCCATTCTGGCCTGTCAGGAGAGCCTGAAAAAGGTTTCAGAGGAGATAGAGGCAAGAAGTAAGGAGAACGCCCAGTTAGAACAGTCCATCCTGGATACCCAGACAAAGATTGACCTCTTGGGCGTGGAATACAATGAGGTACATGCCAGGTACCTTGGCGAAAGCTCAAGGCTTGAGTCCTTAATGAACCTGACGGAGCGTTATGAGGGTTATGGCATCAGCATCAAGAAGGTAATGGAGCGTAAGCCTGCCATGCCTGGTATTATCGGTGTCGTAGCAGATATCATAAAGGTAAAAAAGACTTACGAGACAGCCATTGAAACCGCCCTCGGAGGTACCATACAAAACATCGTTACCGAGGATGAGGCCACAGCAAAGAATTTAATCACTTACCTGAAGCAAAATAAATTCGGCAGGGCTACCTTCCTGCCCCTGACCAATATATCGGCGGGACAGGGGCTCCAAAATGACAAGGTCCTTAAAGAAAAGGGAGTGCTCGGGGTTGCCAGCAGCCTGGTAGAAACGGATAAAAAATTCGATGCATTAACCAGTTATTTACTTGGCAGAATTATTGTAGTAGATAATATGGATAATGCAACGCTGATTGCAAAAAAATATAACTATAGCCTAAGGCTCGTAACCCTGGAGGGTGAGCTTTTGTCACCCGGCGGCTCCATCTCCGGCGGTGCCTACAAGAACACAAGCAACCTGCTGGGCAGGCGGCGTGAAATCGAAGAAATGGAAGCAAGCATTGCTGCCCTCCAGAAAAAAAGCCTGGAGTTACAGGAAAAAAGAGAGGAATACAAGGTAATAAAGGCTGATCTGCGGCGTAGCCTGGAGGAGCTTAAGGCAGGTCTGCAGGAAAGATTCCTGGAACAGAATACAGCCAGGATGAACCTGGAGCAGGAAATGGCAAAAAAAGCTGAATCAGAGGCCGTTTACCAGGAATATGTCAAAGAGCTCCAGGCAATTGAACTTCAGGCAAAGGATTTAAAAGACAATTTAGGCAGGCTGGAGGAGGCTCTTTCAGAAAACATACAGCGCAATAAGGGAATCGAGGAAAAAATCGAGGAGCTTAACAGGCTGCTGGAGCAGGAGCGGGCAAAGGAACAGGAGGCTAACGAAAAATCCTCGGGCCTAAAGCTGGAGCTTTCCACCCTGGAACAGAACAACCAGTTTATGCTGGAAAATATAAGACGCGTCAAAAGAGAGATTGAGCGCTTATATGAGGAGCAGGCCACCCTGGGGAAGGATATCGAAAAAGCCGGGCAAATCGTATCCGATAAGGAGAAGGAGATTGGGCTTACTCAGGAGAGGATCCAGGAATACCAGAGTGCCATTGAGGCTTTAGAGCTTAAGCTGAAGGAAAGCACGGAGGAAAAAGAGAGGATCAATACAGGTCATAAGAACTTCTTTGCAAAGCGGGAGGAATTATCCGCCCTGATGAACGAGCTGGATAAGGAATGCTACCGCCTGAACGGGCAGAGGGAAAAATTAAACGAGCAAGGGGACCAGCAGATCAATTACATGTGGGAGGAGTACGAGCTGACCTATTCTTCTGCCCTGGAATATCCGGTGGAGGAAGAGATAAGCCTGCCCCAGGCGAAGAAGCTGGTCGGTGAAATCAAGCTGAGGATTAAGGAGCTTGGGGATGTTAATGTCAATGCCATCGAGGATTTTAAGAATTTATCGGAGCGGTATGAATTCCTCCATGTCCAGAGAGAGGATTTAATCAAGGCGGAGGAAGCGCTGCTGCAGATTATCGATGAGCTGGATACGGAGATGAGGATCCGGTTTGCGCAAGAATTCAAAGCCATTAACCAGCAGTTTGATGTTGTCTTTAAGGAGCTCTTTGGCGGCGGAAAGGCTGACCTGGAATTAACGGAAAGCGAGGACATCCTGGAGGCCGGAATCCGGATCAATGCACAGCCCCCAGGTAAAAAGCTGCAGAATATGATGCAGCTGTCCGGCGGGGAGAAGGCCCTTACTGCCATATCCCTGTTGTTCGCCATCCAGAACCTGAAGCCTTCCCCCTTCTGTCTTTTAGATGAGATTGAGGCGGCGCTGGATGATTCCAACGTAAACCGGTTCGCAAAATATTTACATAAACTGACTAAGGATACACAGTTTATTATTATCACCCACCGCAGGGGTACGATGGCTGCAGCGGATATTTTATATGGTATCACAATGCAGGAAAAGGGGATATCCACCCTTGTATCGGTCAACCTGATTGAGAATGAACTTGATAAATAATCCTGCGGTGTTGCAGGTCATTAGATTAAAATAGCGTAGAGTATTTCCTGAAACCTTTTGTATACAAATTTGTGGGATGGTTTTCTGGTAGAAAAGTTAAGGTCCTTGTACAAGATGGTTTTGGGTGTGCTCAAAGATGGAGGTTATATGGGAGATAAACCAGGTTTTTTTGGACGGTTAGTCCAGGGTCTTACAAAGACCAGAGACAATATTGCGCATGGAATTGATGCAATCTTTAGCGGCTTTTCCAGCATAGACGATGATTTTTACGAGGAATTGGAAGAAATCCTCATCATGGCTGATATCGGAATCAATACTACAACCGCAATCATCGAGGATTTAAGGGGAAAAGTAAAGGAAAACAAAATCAAGGAGCCAGGGGAATGCCGCGTACTGCTGATGAACAGCATGAAGGAACAGATGGAGCTTAAGGACGATGCTTACGACTTCGAGAACAGAAAATCAGTCGTACTTTTAATCGGGGTAAATGGTGTGGGTAAAACCACCTCCGTAGGCAAGCTCGCAGGCCAGATGAAGGACCAGGGAAAAAAGGTGATGGTTGCGGCGGCAGATACCTTCCGCGCAGCCGCCATTGAACAGCTGACAGAATGGGCCCACCGGGCAAATGTGGAGATCATAGCCCAGAAGGAAGGCTCAGATCCTGCCGCCGTCATTTATGACGCGGTTACGGCTGCCAAGGCCCGCAATGTGGATGTCCTGTTATGTGATACCGCAGGGCGTCTGCACAATAAGAAGAATCTTATGGAGGAGCTGAGGAAAATTAACCGCGTAATTGAGCGGGAGTACCCGGAGGCTTACCGTGAAACCCTGGTGGTACTGGATGGTACAACGGGACAGAACGCGCTGGTCCAGGCAAGGGAATTCAGTGAAGTGGCAGATATTACAGGTATCGTATTAACAAAGCTTGACGGAACCGCCAAGGGAGGTATTGCAATTGCAATCCAGGCTGAGCTTGGTATCCCGGTAAAATATATCGGCATCGGGGAAAAAATAGATGACCTGCAAAGGTTCCATGCACAGGAGTTCGTAGATGCCCTGTTCCAGACAAACGTGAATTAATATAGTCCACTAGGGAACAGCAAAATAAAAAGAAAACGTATTCGATTGCCTGTCACAATTGGAGCGTGGATGGAGGTAGTACCATGATGACATTAGATAAGTTTGAGGAAGCTACGGAAGCGGTCAAAAAGGTTATTAACCGGACTGACCTGGTTTACAGTGAATATTTTTCGGAGCAGTCAGGGAACAAGGTATATTTGAAGCCTGAAAATATGCAATATACCGGTGCCTATAAGGTCCGGGGTGCTTATTATAAGATCAGTACCCTGACGGCCGAAGAGCGGGAGCGGGGGCTGATTACCGCTTCTGCCGGTAACCATGCACAGGGAGTTGCCTATGCAGCGAAGCTCTACCAGGCGAAGGCGATTATTGTGATGCCTTCCACGACACCCTTAATTAAGGTGAACAGAACCAAGAGCTATGGTGCAGAGGTAATTCTATATGGGAATGTATATGATGAGGCTTGCCAGTATGCGCTCCAGCTAGCCGAACAGCAGGGGTATACCTTCATCCATCCATTTAATGACGAGATCATAGCAACGGGCCAGGGCACCATTGCCATGGAGATCTTTAAGGATCTGCCGACGGTGGACATTATCCTTGCTCCCGTTGGCGGGGGCGGCCTGCTTGCCGGTGTGGCAACCCTGGCAAAGATGCTGAACCCCAATGTTAAGGTAATCGGCGTTGAGCCTGCCGGAGCGGCCTGTATGCAGGCATCCATAAAGGCAGGGAAGGTTCTTACCCTTCCCAAGGTGGATACCATCGCGGACGGTACTGCGGTAAAAACACCGGGAGATGTGGTATTCCCATATATCCAGCAATATGTGGATGATATCATTACGGTAGAGGATTCCGAATTAATCGTAAACTTCCTGGATATTATGGAGAACCATAAAATGGTGGTGGAAAACTCCGGCCTGCTTACCATAGCTGCACTAAAGCACCTGAAATGCAAGGACAAAAAGGTGGTCTCCATCTTAAGCGGCGGCAATATGGATATTATTACGGTCTCCTCCGTGGTCCAGCATGGCCTGATCCAAAGAGGGCGTGTCTTTACCGTATCCGTCCTTCTTCCAGATCGTCCCGGTGAGCTGGTAAATGTTGCCTCTATCATTGCAAAGCACCAGGGAAATGTAATCCGCCTGGACCATAACCAGTTTGTCAGTATCAACCGGAATTCAGCGGTGGAATTGACGATTACAATGGAAACCTTTGGCCATGAGCACAAAAAGGAGATAGTACAGGCCCTGACGGACCATGGCTATAATCCTAAGCTGTGCATGCCGAGCAAGCTGTATTAGTCCGTGTTTTTACATAAAAAAATGTTAAAATTTCGTGATTATTACTTGGCATCGGGAGTTTACAGAATATGGGGAGATTGCTATAATAGAAGTATCTTTATATTCTGTTATTCTTTAAAAATCATCTGGATTCAAGCTTTAACAATCCGCAAATTCAAGGCACAATACAATTTTTGGCAGGATCATCAGAGGTTTCTTTAACAGGTCCGCGTTGAAGTGGGTTTGATTAAAGTATTGATATTAGTTGATTGTTCTTATTGACATTACCCCGGAAATACGTTAATATGTAGAAAAGAACATAAGTTCGTGTTTGGAAGCTCCAGGATGTTAGAATTGAAAAGAAGCTTTTAAAATCCAGAAAATATTAAAAAAGCAGAGCTTTAAAAAGCTAAAAAAGGGAGATTGGATATGGCTAAGGATGATAAGATCAGAGCGTTGGAATCTGCTTTAGCGCAGATTGAGAAGCAATATGGTAAGGGCTCCATTATGAAGCTGGGGGAGAATAGCTCCAATATGAATATTGAGACAATCCCTACAGGCTCAATTAGTTTGGATATCGCACTTGGTTTAGGCGGGGTGCCGAAGGGAAGGATCATCGAGGTATACGGACCGGAATCCAGCGGTAAGACCACCGTGGCACTGCACATGGTAGCCGAGGTGCAAAAGAGGGGCGGGATTGCAGGCTTCATTGATGCGGAGCATGCACTTGATCCTGTTTATGCCAAGAATATCGGTGTTGACATCGATAACCTGTATATTTCACAGCCGGATAATGGTGAGCAGGCATTAGAGATTACGGAAACAATGGTCCGTTCCGGTGCGGTGGATATTATCATCGTGGACTCTGTTGCAGCCCTGGTTCCGAAGGCAGAGATCGACGGAGAGATGGGTGATTCCCATGTAGGACTTCAGGCAAGGCTCATGTCCCAGGCTTTAAGAAAGCTGACTGCAGTTATCAGCAAGTCCAACTGTATCGTCGTGTTTATCAACCAGCTCCGTGAAAAGGTTGGTGTTATGTTTGGTAATCCTGAGACGACTACAGGTGGACGGGCATTAAAGTTCTATTCCTCCATCCGTCTGGATGTAAGAAGAATTGAAGCCTTAAAGCAGGGCGGTGAAGTAGTGGGTAACAGGACCAGGATTAAGGTAGTTAAGAATAAGATTGCGCCTCCCTTCAAGGAAGCGGAATTTGACATTATGTTCGGTAAGGGTATCTCAAGGGAAGGCGATGTCCTGGATCTGGCTGCCGACAGCAATATCGTAATAAAGAGCGGTGCCTGGTATGCTTACAATGATGCAAAGATTGGCCAGGGCAGGGAGAATGCAAAGCAGTATCTGATGGAGAATCCCGGCATATTCCAGGAGATTGAAGAAAAGGTCCGGGAGAAATACGGCCTCAGCCAGGCAAAAGAACCGGCAGAAGCTTTAGAGTAAGCCGGATATTATGGTCATTACACGAGTAGATGCATCCCATAAGAATAAGATACATATCTATTTGGACGGTGAATACGCATTCTTCCTGTCCCCCAGGGAAGTCCAGCAATTGAAATTGGTGGAAGGGGGAGAGGTGCCGGACTCCTTTTATGAGGCAGTGCTGGAAGACATCATCCTGCCCAGGGCGAAGCAAAAAGCGTTATCCCTCTTGAAATTTATGGACCGCACGGAGCTGGAGCTCAGGGACAGGCTG
The DNA here is from genome assembly GCA_012839295.1 of Clostridiales bacterium. GTDB lineage: Bacteria > Bacillota > Clostridia > Lachnospirales > Lachnospiraceae > Mobilitalea. The sequence goes on along the minus strand of DUNO01000068.1, from coordinate 53,338 downwards.
TCTGCCGCAGGCTATTCCCAGGATATTGTTGAACGGGCAATCCGTTATGTGGATGGTTATGGGTATCTGAATGATGGACGTCTGGCATCCGCCTATGTCCGTACCAGGAAGAGCACAAAAAGTAAGCTGGTCATTAAAATGGAATTAAAGCAAAAAGGTGTTGACCCCAAGCTGATTGAGCTCGCACTTTCTGAAGAATACGATGCAGATGACCAGGAGGATCCTGAAATAACCGCCATCAAAAAAGCGGTCGCAAAGAAGGTTAAGTCCCCTGGGGATATGGATTACGGGGCGAGGCAGAAGCTGATTGCCTCCCTTTACCGGAAAGGCTTCGACATTGGTAAAATTAAACAGGTACTTAACCAGGAGTTGTAGTTAACCCTTTTGTAATAAATGAATAAAGAATTTTGTAGCAAGTGAACAAAGAGTTTTGTGATAAGCAGGCAAAGCTCCCTGTTCACTTGTCTTTTTTGAATAAATTGATATAAAACTTTTAAACTAGTTGACATAATGTTCCATTATAATGATTTTGTCCTTGCCTTTTGCTGTTAAATAATATACAATTAAAATTGGCAGAGAATTGATTAAGTTTACTACAAATGAGACAGCAAGCAGTTTCATTTGCCAAGAATTGAAAAAATGGAGGGCTGAAAATGAGCAGTACGGCACAACTGTCAGCGAGAGAAAGAATTATTTCTTTGCTTGACGACAATAGCTTTGTAGAAGTCGGCGCTTTCGTTACCAAAAGAAGTACAGACTTTAATTTACAGCAGAAGGACACACCTGCTGACGGCGTTATAACTGGTTACGGTGTAATTGATGGCAATCTTGTTTATGTATACAGTCAGGATGCAGCCTCAATGGGCGGTTCCATCGGTGAAATGCATGCTAAGAAAATAGCGAATATTTATGATTTGGCACTTAAGGTAGGTGCTCCTGTCATTGGGCTGATTGACTCTACAGGTCTTAGGCTGCAGGAGGCAACCGATGCTTTAAACGGCTTTGGGGAGGTTTATTTAAAATCAACCCTGGCTTCCGGTGTGATACCTCAGATTACTGCAATCTTTGGAAACTGCGGAGGTGGTCTGGCGGTTTTGGCATCTTTAAGTGATTTTTCTTTTATGGAAGGAAAAGATGCGAAATTATTTGTTAATTCTCCAAACGCTTTAACAGGTAACAGAAAAGAAAAATGTGATACGGCACAGGCTGCATTTCAAGGGAAAGCAGGTGTGGTAGATTATGTAGGCGGGGATGAAGCTGATGTACTTAACCAGATCCGCAATTTAATTACAATTTTACCTTCCAATAATGAGGATGATGCTTCCTTTGATGAGTGCACGGATGATTTAAACAGGCTGCTTCCTGGGCTGCAGGCAGAAGTAAATGATTCAAAAAAAGCTTTAATAGATATATCCGATAACAACTATTTCTTCGAAATCAAGGCTGGCTATGCCAAGGAAATGGTGACCGGCTTCATCCGTTTAAATGGCATGACCATCGGTGCGGTTGCTAACCGCAGCGAAATTGCCGACGACGCCGGTAAAGTAACAGAGCGGTTTGACGGCACCCTGACAACAGCAGGCTGCTATAAGGCAGAGAGCTTTGTAAGGATCTGCGATGCCTTTGGCATCCCGGTAGTAACACTTACCAACGTGAACGGTTATAAAGCGACTGTTGAGGAGGAGAAGGGCATTGCCATTGCTTCTGCAAAATTGACCTATGCCTTCGCAAATGCAACGGTTCCTAAAGTAAACGTAATCATTGGAAAGGCCTTCGGCACAGCTTATGTTACCATGAACTCCAAGCACATAGGCGCGGATATGGTATTTGCCCTGCCAAGCGCCCAGATCGGTATGATGGATTCCACACTTGCCGCCCAGATCATGTATGAGGGAGAGGCATTAGAAGTCCAAAAGGAGAAAGCGGCAGAATATGCAGCCCTCCAGTCCAGCGCGGAAGCAGCAGCAAGACGCGGTTATGTAGACAGCATTATCGAGCCTGATTCTGTCCGTAAGCATTTGATTTATACCTTTGAAATGCTTTTCACTAAACGAGAGACCCGCCCTGCAAAAAAGCATGGCACCATATAAATGAGGTGACAAGTTGGAAAAAATAAAATTAATGAACGAAGGGGGGACCGGATCCATGCTAGCACCTTTATAGAAATTTGTGCTGTATGAAGGGCATGGACATAATTATGGGAAGCATATTAGTCAGCCAAGCAATGCTCTCAGGTGGTTTAAGCAGTTATATTACTTTAAATACATTGTTTGGTGCAGTTGTAGTTTTAGCAGTCGTAGTTTTATTGATGTTAATCACCTATTTTGTTAATATCAAGCCAAATTTAAAGGATGATCCCACGGAAGCACCGTCTCCCGCGAGCAATGCCGTAGCCAATACGATTGCCCAGATTGAAAAAAGTGAAGAAGTGGAATTAGCCAGTGATTGTGAGCTGGTGGCGGTTATCACGGCAGCAATCTATGCCTCGATGGGTGATGCCGTTCCGAAGGATGGATTTGTGGTACGCTCCATCCGCAGAGTGAACAATAAGAAATGGATGAATGCATAACTATTGTGAAAGCAGGCAGCTTGCCCACAATTTGTTCCGGGGCGGGCTTCATCCTGCGTGAAGACAGCACCGGAGGGTGCAACGCACTCCGTGCAAGATGTACCCAGTGCATAATGCACCTGAGCGCAAAATGCATCTTAATGCATATTAAATAAGGAGGATTTCATAAATGAAATATTATACAATTACAGTGAATGGTAATACCTATAATGTATCCGTAGAAGAGGGAGTTGCAGCAGCTCCTGCTGCCGCACCGGCTCCAAGGGCAGCGGCTCCCGCGCCAGCTCCTGCAGCCCCCGCACCAGCTGCTGAGAAAAAAGAAGCCGCACCGGCTCCAGCAGCAGGCGGCGCAGAAGGAAGCTTTAAGGTAAGCTCCCCTATGCCTGGAAAGATCGTATCCGTAAAGGCTTCGATCGGACAGACCTTAAAGAAGGGTGATGTCATCCTGATTCTGGAAGCGATGAAGATGGAAAATGAAATTGTTGCTCCCCAGGACGGTACCGTAGCAAGCATCAATGTTACAGCAGGGCAATCTGTTGATGCGGGTGCCTTACTTGCTACATTAAACTAGTAACTTTCAGCTCACAGGAGGTAGAGTAATGGCAGAACAAGTAAAAAGACCGGTTAAGATAACCGAAACCATATTACGTGATGCCCACCAATCCCTGATTGCAACAAGAATGACAACGGAAGAGATGCTTCCTATTCTTGAGACAATGGATAAAGTAGGATATCATGCCGTAGAGTGTTGGGGTGGCGCAACCTTTGACGCATCCTTACGTTTCCTGAAGGAAGATCCTTGGGAAAGATTAAGAAAATTCAGAAAAAGCTTTAAGAACACCAAACTGCAGATGTTATTCCGTGGGCAGAACATCCTCGGCTACCGTCATTATGCGGACGATGTAGTTGAGTATTTTGTCCAGAAATCAATTGCAAATGGTATTGATATCATCCGTATCTTTGATGCGTTAAATGATATCCGTAACCTGGAATGCGCAGTAAAGGCTACCAATAAGGAAAAGGGCCATGCTCAGATCGCTATTTCCTATACCCTTGGTGATGCGTATACAGAAGATTATTATATATCCATGGCTAAGAGGATTGAAGAGATGGGGGCTTCCTCTATCTGTATTAAGGATATGGCAGGTCTGCTGGTTCCCTTTGAGGCTACTAAGCTGGTCAGTGCTTTAAAGGGTGCCGTGAGCATTCCCATTGATATGCATACCCATTACACCAGCGGTGTGGGCGGCATGACATACTTAAAATCCGTAGAAGCGGGCTGTGATATTATCGATACGGCTATGTCACCCTTTGCCATGGGTACCAGCCAGCCTGCAACAGAGGTTATGGTTGAGACCTTTAAGGGTACTCCGTATGATACCGGCTATGACCAGAACCTTCTGGCAGAGATCGCAGATTATTTCCGTCCGATCCGTGACAAGGCATTGGAAAGCGGACTGCTGAATCCTAAGGTTATGGGTGTTGATATTAAGACGCTGCTGTACCAGGTACCAGGCGGCATGTTATCCAACCTCGTATCCCAGCTAAAGGAAGCAAAGCAGGAGGATAAGTACTACGAGGTATTAAAGGAAGTTCCCAGGGTTCGTAAGGATTTCGGTGAGCCGCCGTTAGTTACTCCGTCCAGCCAGATCGTAGGTACACAGGCTGTCTTGAATGTATTGGCAGGAGAGCGCTATAAGATGGTAACCAAGGAAACAAAGGCCTTGCTTGCCGGTGAATATGGCCAGACAGTAAAGCCCTTTAATAAAGAGGTCCAGAAAAAGGTTATCGGAGACAAAGAGCCGATTACCTGCCGTCCCGCAGATTTACTGGAGCCCGAGCTTCATAAGATCGAGGCGGAGATCACCCAGTGGAAGCAGCAGGATGAGGATGTACTGTCCTATGCATTGTTCCCTCAGGTGGCAATTGATTTCTTCAAATACCGCCAGGCTCAGCAGACTGGCGTTGATGTGACGGCTGCTGACAAAGAAAACAAGGCTTATCCGGTATAAGCACCGATAAAAAAGAATAATCAGATTATTTATAAGGGCTTCAGGGATGCCAGGTATGGCATTTCTGAAGCCCTTATTTCAGATTTTCAGATTGACTATTCATACAAAAAGGGGTACACTATATTTCCGCTGGAACAGCGTAAATATTTACCACGGGTTTTCTTGGCAAAATCCAAGGAAAAAAGTGTACCCATAGCGGTACGCCGTCGCTTGGCAAGATATTTGAAAAAATATTACTACCAGGAGGAAATTCATATGATTGAGGTCCAACACATCTCAAAGACCTTTCAGGTCAGCCGGCGAGGTGCCGGATTTTCTGAAGCATTCAAGGCGCTTTTTCACAGGCAGTATGAATGCATCAAAGCCCTCGATGATATCTCCTTTCGGATTGAGGATGGGGAGATGGTCGGGTATATCGGTCCCAATGGCGCGGGTAAGAGCAGCACGATCAAGGTGTTAAGCGGAATACTGACACCTGACCGTGGAACCTGCAGCATCAATGGGCGGATCCCATGGAAGGAAAGAACAGCACATGTAAATGAAATCGGGGTTGTATTCGGACAGAGGTCACAGCTCTGGTGGGATGTCCCGGTAATTGATTCCTTTGAGCTTCTTAGGGATATCTACCGGGTTCCCAGGAGGCTTTATGACAGTAACCTGGAGGAGCTGGTTACCTTACTTAAGCTTGAGGAGCTGGTCAGGACACCCGCCAGGCAGCTTTCCCTCGGGCAGAGGATGCGTTGCGAGATAGCAGCCTCCCTGCTTCACAGTCCGAAGATATTATTCCTTGATGAGCCCACCATAGGCCTTGATGCGGTTTCCAAAATCGCAGTAAGGGATTTTATCCTGGAACAGAACCGGAAGCATAAGACAACCGTCATACTGACCACCCATGATATGCAGGATATTGAGACCCTGACAAAGCGGATTATCCTGATCGGAAAAGGAAAAATCCTGATGGATGGCAGTCTGGAGCATATCCGAAAGCGCTTTTCCGCCACTAAGAAACTGACAGTGGAATATAGGGGAAAGCACATTATACCCTGTGACGGGATGGAGCTTTGCTCCTCCAGCAACCAGATTGCGTCCTTTGAGATCAATCCGGACAAGCTGGGCGTATCGGATGCGATTGCCCATATATCCAGCCAGGTAGAGGTCAGGGATCTCTCCGTAGAAAGTGCATCCATAGATAAGATTGTGGCTAATTTATACCAACAGTATCAGATTTGAGGGTGGTATTAAGTTTTGTTCATTATCCTTAGAAAGGAGAGATTATATGGGCAAGATAAACGGTATTTTCCGGTACCAGAAATACATGTCCTTCTTTCGGATGCGTTTTCTGGCCGGATTACAATACAGGGCGGCTGCCTTTGCGGGAGTCATTACACAGTTTGCCTGGGGGTTCATGGAGATATTGGTATTCCGGGCATTTTATGAGGTGAATCCAGGAGCCTTTCCTATGACAAGGGAGGCGCTGTCCTCCTATATCTGGCTGCAGCAGGCATTACTGGCCTTGTTCATGACCTGGTTTTTAGAAAATGATATCTTCCATACCATCACGGACGGCGGGATTGCGTATGAATTATGCAGACCCACAGACCTCTATGTTATGTGGTTTTTTAGAAGTATGGCAAATCGGTTATCAAAAGCGGTCCTCCGATGTTTGCCCATCCTTATTGTTGCCGCCTTTTTACCTGCACCCTATGGGATGAGATTGCCGGCAAGCCCAAAGGCCGGATTATGGTTTCTTATTACAGGCCTCCTTGGCTTCCTGGTTGTAGTGGCTTTTTGTATGCTGGTGTACATTGCCACATTTTATACCTATTCACCGGTGGGCATCAGGATGGTTGCCATATCAATGGTAGAATTTTTATCCGGTTCCGTGGTTCCCCTGCCTTTTTTACCGGAGGGGTTCAGGCAGCTTATAGAGCTGCTTCCCTTTGCTTCCATGCAGAACGTCCCTTTTAGGATCTACTCGGGGGATATCAGCGGGATGGAAATCTATACAAGGGCAGGACTGCAGCTGTTCTGGTATATAGCCCTGGTATGGCTTGGCAAAAGGCTGACGGCTGCCGCTTTAAAGCGGGTAGTCATACAAGGCGGATAAGGGAGGTAGTATGAGATTATATTTCAAGTTTTTTGTGATGCATTTAAAGATAGCCATGCAGTATAAGCTATCCTTCCTGTTTACGACAATTGGACAGTTTCTGGTTTCCTTTAATGTGTTTCTGGGAGTTCTTTTCCTGCTCCAGCGTTTTCACGAGGTGAAGGGATACGGCCTTAGTGACGTGGTCCTGTGTTACGGGATAATATTAATGTCTTATTCCATTGCCGAGATGTTCATGAGGGGCTTTGATATGTTTGCAGGCACAATCAGTAATTGTGAATTCGACCGTATGCTCCTTAGGCCGCGCAGCTGTATTTTCCAGGTGGTTTCGGGAAAGCTGGAATTTACCCGGATCGGGAGGATGCTCCAGGCTCTCGTTATGTTTGCCTATGGAATCACAAAATCCGATGTCCAATGGGATATGAAAAGGACGGTCACATTGCTGCTGATGGTGCTGGGCGGAAGCGTGGTTTTTGGCTGCCTGTTCCTGATCTATGCAAGCATCTGCTTTTTTACGATAGAGGGCTTGGAGTTTATGAATATATTAACCGACGGGGCAAGGGAATATGGAAAATATCCTCTGGACGTCTATGGAAAAGGCGTATTCCGCTTTTGTACCTATCTGGTTCCATATACATTATTCCAGTACTATCCCTTCCTGTACCTTACCGGCAGGACGGACCGGCAGTGGTACATGCTCCTTCCCGTCCTGGGCTGCCTGTTCCTGCTGCCCAGCTACCTGCTATGGAGGGTTGGAATGAGGCATTATAAATCCACAGGGTCTTGATAAACTTCCTTCTTGACAAATGCAGGTCGAATGCGTTAGACTTATAATAAGGTCTAACGCATTCGACTTTTAGAATAGGGCACCAAAAAAATTGAAAGGCAGGGGTATCAAAATGGAGAGCTTAAAAATATTTGACGCCGAATACCGCTTTATGTCCATTGTCTGGGAAAAAGAACCGGTCAACTCGACAGAGCTGGTCAGGCTGTGCCAAAGCGAATTTGGCTGGAAGAAATCCACCACCTACTCGGTTATTAAACGTCTGTCAGAGCGGGGTGTGTTAAAGAACGAAAATGCCGTCGTGACTTCTCTTGTCAAACGCATCCAGGTACAAAGATACGAGAGCGAGCAGCTGCTGGAAAAGGCTTTTGATAATTCATTGCCCTCCTTTGTGGCTGCATTTTTACAAAACAAGAGGCTCACACAAAGTGAGGCGGAACAAATCAAGAAAATGATTGAGGAGGCGGCAAAATGAGCAAATGGTTTATTGAGATTCTAAATATGAGCATTAGCGCAGGCTATGTTGCCCTGATCGTCATAGTGATCCGCCTGGCTCTTAAAAAGGCTCCGAAAATATATTCCTACGCCCTTTGGGCTGTGGTGTTTTTCCGCCTCATCTGCCCCTTTACGATCCAACTGCCGGTAAGCGCCGTTCCCGTGCAGCCCCAGACCATACCCCAGGATATTGTATATTCCGGACAGCCCTCCATAAACAGCGGGGTTCCGGCCATTGACAGGACTGTAAATAACGCCATTGAAACCTCCCTGCCTCCGGTTAATCCCGTAAGCAGCGTAAATCCCATCCAAATCCTGCTGGAGCTTGGAGCCGTACTTTGGCTGGCTGGCGTTCTTGTGCTCCTGCTCTATGGGATTATCAGTTATCTGCATTTAAAAAGACGGATCATGACCGCGATCCGTATCAAAGACAATATTTATGAAACGGATCTGATCAAAACCCCCTTCGTGCTGGGCTTTATCCGCATCAGGATCTACGTCCCTACAGGGCTGGGTGAAAATGAGCTGGAGTATGTCGTGGCCCATGAGCAAGCCCATATCAGACGCCGCGATCATCTGATAAAGCCCCTGGCCTTTTTGGTCACAGCCCTGCATTGGTTTAATCCCCTTGTATGGCTTTCCTATGGGCTTATGGTAAAGGACATGGAGTTATCCGCGGATGAGAGCGTCATGAAGGGCTATGCCTCTGACGTCCGGAGTGATTATGCCAGCTCCCTGCTGGCGCTGTCGGTCAAGAGAAGCGGATTGCTAAGCCCCCTCGCCTTTGGTGAAACAGGCGTAAAAGAAAGAGTGAAAAATGTGCTGCATTATAAAAAGCCCAGATTCTGGGTAAGCGTTATGGCGATCATAATTGTCGCCACGGTCAGCCTCGTGCTTATCATCAGCAGACAGACAGAAATAACCCCTGCTGACCAAAATATCCCGGGCAGCCAAAGTGATACGCCAATTTGGGAGGCATCCGATTCTTCCGTAACCCCGGAAGCTGCTTATACCACAGAATACGATACAGTAAAAATTTCACTTCTTTCCGGAAATAAAGGCTTTGCATCCTCAGATATCTTTGAAACAACCGATCTCCAGGCAGTGTCATACATTGACAGGAGCATAAGGGAAAGCAAAGCCTCCGATTATAAGGATGACCTGGAAAACAATCATACGAACCAGTACCAGATTGAAGTGTCAAATAGGACCGGCGGATACAGCTGCCAGCTTTACTATGATACTCTCTATGAGAAGGCCTATATCGGAAGAGACGGCGGCCTTTCCGACATAGGGACAGATTTCGCACGCTATGTTGATTCACTATTAGAGCATGCGGATATTACCTTCGACATAGCAGGCAGGGATGCCGCAGCATTGTTCAAAGCCTATGGATGGACCCTTGATTACCAGATAAATGGGATGAAAAATAAGCTGGGCGACATCAATACCCTGTCCGACTTTCAACCAAATCCATATTATTTTGCCTATCACAATGAGCTATCAAAGGATATCGGCCTTGACATGAGCCCATATTCCAATACCGCCGACCTTGACATTGAAATTTATAAAGTCCATGAGAGCTTGCCCCAGAAGTTTTATCCGATCCAGGACTGCAGGGGAATTGCCGTAAAAAGCGGAGGTAAAATTATCGGAGCCTTCATCAGTGCCGGGAGGCACAGTACCTTTAACGCCTGCAGCCTGAAAGGAAACAGCTTTGAGGAAGTGACAGGACAGACCGTTAATGGCTGGCTTGCGGACAAAGTCAAGAGGGGCGCTGAAGAAGAAAAACTGTCTTTGCTGGAGCCGGAACAGATTATTGAAGAATATTTCAGGGCTTTGGATAAAGAAGATTCCGTGACTGCAAAATACTGTATGTCGAAGAAAACCCTGCTTGATAATTTATCCGTCAATATGAGGGATGAGGAGCTATTCAATGAAGGGGTCGAACTGCCTTTTATAAATGCCGTTATGGGGTCAACAAAATCAAATTTTAACCTGAAATCCGCAAAGCTGTCAAAGGTTGAACCAGTCGGAGAACCGGATAAGGACACCAAAACCTTCCGGGTCTATGTGGACCTTCAATATGAGAAGGAACAAACCATGAACAACGGGGAGCAGTTTTGGGATTGCAGCATGGTTTATGAATCACCTCAGACAGGGTGGAAGATAGAAGGCTTTGGACATTAAGATAGGAAAATTGATTTCCATATCAATAGAAAGGTGACCTTTATATTAATAATCCTGACCTTAGTATCAATAAAAGTGACATTCATATTATAAAAAGAAAGTACATCTTTCTATAATCGGGATGCACGGCGCAAATGCGGCGCCTTTTATGAGAAGTAAAGTGCAACTTCTCATAACTTTATATCAAGATTATGCTTGACAAGATTCATATAATTGGGTATACTACCACCTGTAAAGAAAATTCCTTTACAGGTGGTGGTTTTTGTGAAGCAGAACGAAGCACAGCTTGATAAGCTGGAGGAAATTGTATTACAATCCATTTTATATGATTTCTATGGTGAGTTATTAAGCGATCATAAAAAGCGGATCTTTGAGGATTATGTATTGAACGACTTATCCTTGAGTGAAATAGCCACGGAGCAGGGAATCAGCAGGCAGGGCGTTTACGATATTGTGAGGCGTTGTACCCTGGAGCTGAAGGGCTATGAGGCAAAGCTTGGTTTGATGAAGAAGTTCCAGACCATCAAAGATAAAGTGGCCCATATGAAAGAAATTGTTGCGGATATCTCAAATTCAAGGGATAAAGCCCCGGAGGAGACGGCCATGACTTGGAAGCAGCTGGGCACTATTACAAGCTTGGCAGAAGACATATTAAAGGAATTATAAAGAAAATGTATTAACACCTTAATTAAAGACATCAATTAAAGCAATTATTAAAGAAGATATATTAACGGAATTACAAATAAGAACGTATTCTAATAGATATTAATGTGACAGTATTTCATTTAAGAAAAGACAGCGATCCTTTTCTGGAAGAGGTAAATCACCCCGGGTGATGGAAAGGAGATTTACATGGCATTTGAAAATTTATCCGATAAGCTGCAGAACATATTCAAAAACCTGAAAGGGAAGGGAAGACTTTCCGAGGCTGATGTTAAGGTGGCGTTAAAAGAAGTTAAGATGGCATTGTTGGAAGCCGACGTTAACTTCAAGGTGGTTAAAAATTTCATAAATACAATCCAGGAGCGTGCCGTTGGACAGGATGTGCTTAACAGCTTAACTCCCGGCCAGATGGTTATCAAGATTGTTAACGAAGAGATGGTCAAATTACTTGGTGAGGAGACTGTCGAGCTCCAGTTAAAGCCAAGCAATGAAATAACCCTGGTTATGATGTGCGGCCTTCAAGGTGCCGGTAAGACCACCACGGTTGCAAAGCTGGCGGGCAAGCTAAAATCCAAGGGCAGACGGCCTTTGCTGGTAGCCTGTGACATCTACAGGCCTGCGGCAATCGACCAGTTGAAAATCAACGGTGATAAGCAGGGTGTTCCAGTATTTGCAATGGGTGATAAGCATAAACCCCTTAATATTGCAAAGGCAGCCCTGGAGCATGCTGAGAAAAACAGCTTTAACGTAGTAATCCTCGATACTGCAGGACGGCTCCATATCGATGAAGCGATGATGGAGGAGCTGCAGGAGATTAAGAATAACCTTACGGTGCATCAGACTATTTTGGTGGTTGATGCAATGACAGGCCAGGATGCAGTCAATGTATCCGAGATGTTTAATGAGAAGCTGTCCATTGACGGTGTCATTTTGACAAAGCTGGACGGCGATACCAGGGGTGGTGCGGCCTTATCCATCCGTGCCGTGACCGGAAGGCCCATATTATATGCAGGTATGGGAGAGAAGCTGACAGACCTGGAGCAGTTCTATCCGGACCGTATGGCCTCCCGTATCCTTGGAATGGGAGACATCCTGACTTTAATTGATAAGGCGCAGGCTGAATTTGATGAAACAAAGGCCAGGGAAATGGAACGCAAGCTGAAAAAGGCTGAGTTTGACTTTAACGATTTCCTGGAACAGATGCAGCAGGTGAAAAAGATGGGCGGCTTAGGCGATATGCTCAGCATGCTGCCAGGTATGAATAAGCAGCTTAAGGATGTAGAAATTGATGAGGATGCTTTGTCGAAGCCCGAGGCAATCATTTATTCCATGACAAAGGCGGAACGTTCCAACCCGGACATCTTAAATCCGTCCCGTAAGAAGAGGATTGCCGCCGGAGCCGGTGTGGATATCAGCGAGGTAAATGCGCTGGTGAAGCAATTTGAACAATCGAAAAAAATGATGAAGCAATTTTCCGGTATGATGGGCGGTAAAGGAAAACGCGGAGGCATGGGAAAATTCCGTATGCCCTTTGGATTTTAAAGGGTCTAAACCGCAAAAGCCCCGGAGCATGTCACTCGGTATTAGAATAGGTTAACCAATAAAATTACCGCAAAGAATTTTGCATGTAATGATAGGGTTGCTTGTTTTTAATAATAAATGTGTATTAAATATTTAAGGAGGTGAATTTAAAATGGCAGTAAAGATTAGGTTAAAGAGAATGGGACAGAAAAAGGCTCCTTTCTATAGAATCGTTGTATCTGATTCCAGAACACCAAGAGATGGTAGATTTATTGAGGAAATCGGTACCTATGATCCGACTAAGGATCCGAGTGCTTTCAACGTAAATGCAGAAGCTGCAAAGAAGTGGTTAGCAAATGGTGCACAGCCAACAGATACTGTAGGTAAAATCTTCAAGAACGCTGGTATTCTATAATAAATATCGGAGGTAATGAGAATGAAGGAATTAGTCGAAGTAATCGCTAAATCACTCGTTGATCATCCCGATGAGGTTGTAGTTACGGAAAAGGAAACCGATAAGGCAATTGTTGTGGAATTAAAAGTCGCTTCTGAGGATATGGGGAAAGTAATCGGCAAACAAGGCCGTATTGCAAAATCCATTCGTACCGTTGTTAAAGCAGCCGCAACAAAGGATGATAAAAAGGTAATAGTTGAGATTTTACAATAAGTAAATGCAACTGCAAAGTTTCCTTTACAGGATCAAGGAAGCTGTCTGTTATGTCCCATGAGAATGTATTTTCCTAATGGCATAGTAGAGAGCTTCTTTTTTCATCTGGAAGGGTTTTTTACAGGGATGGAATATAACAGGGTAAGGACTGAGAAGATAGATTTAACATGATTACAGAATGGAGATTTGTATGGACAATTATTTGCGGGTAGGAGTGATTTCAAGCACTCATGGAATCAAGGGCGAGGTAAAGGTATTTCCGACCACGGATGATGTAAACCGTTTTAAGGAATTAAAGACCGTATTCCTGGATACAGGGAAAAATCTGCATCCACAGGGAAAGAGGCCTGTGTCACAAGAAAATGGGCTTTTGAAAGAAAATGGACCCATTCCCAAGGGAGACGAACTTATTCCAAAGGGAAATGAATTCCTTTCCTTAGAAATTGAGGGGGTTAAATTCTTTAAGCAGATGGTTATTTTAAAATTCAAAGGGATTGACGATATTAATGATGCAGAAAAATACCGCGGAAGGGATCTGCTTGTGGACAGGGAAAATGCGGTCAAGCTGGAAGAGGGAGAGTATTTCATCTATGACCTGATTGGTTCCGAGGTAATCACGGATGAGGGCGAAACCCTGGGCTCCCTGGCTGAAATCCTTGCAACTGGGGCGAATGATGTCTATGTCGTTAAAACAGGGGAGGGAAAAGAGCTGTTAATTCCTTCTATTAAAGAATGTATCCTGGACGTGGATGCTGAGCATAAAAAAATTACAGTACATTTATTAAATGGCTTAAGATAGCAGATAAGGCCTATTCACTTTTTGAATAGGCCATCAAAGGTGAAAGGCACGGGTATAACTATGAATTTTCATGTACTGACACTCTTTCCGGAAATGATCCAGCAGGGACTGAATACAAGTATCACGGGAAGAGCCATCGATAAGGGACTGATCTCAGTTAATACGGTAAATATCAGGGATTTTAGTGAGGATAAGCACAAGCGGGTGGACGACTATCCCTACGGCGGAGGTGCCGGGATGGTAATTCAGGCTGAACCGGTCTACAAGGCTTATGGATATCTGGCTAACCACATAAAAATCTCAAAGGAAAATATAATCCAAAAAGAAGCTGGAGAAGATGGACTTCCAGAAGAAGGGCATGCTTCTTACAAAAAGCCCAGGGTAATTTACGTAACGCCCCAGGGCAGTATCTTTAACCAAAACCTGGCCGGGGAGCTGGCCCAGGAGGAGGATCTGATCTTCCTGTGCGGGCATTATGAGGGGATCGATGAACGTGTCCTCGATATGATTGTTACCGATAATATATCCATCGGGGACTATGTCCTCACCGGCGGAGAGCTTCCGGCCATGGTCATGATCGACGCCATTTCCAGATTGGTACCGGGGGTACTAAATAATGAAGTATCCTCCGAGTTCGAATCCCTGCATGGAAATTTATTAGAATATCCCCAATATACAAGGCCTGAGGTATTTATGGGAAAGAGGGTACCTGAGGTGCTTTTGTCCGGGCACCATGCAAATATTGATGCCTGGAGGCGGGAGCAATCCATCCTAAGGACCTATGAACGCCGCCCTGACCTTCTGGAAAAAGCTGACTTGACGGAGGAGGAAGGGGAGTTCCTTACAAAACTTATTTTCCAAAAGAATTATGATGTTTATTAATTATAAAAAGTACTTGCATTCTACGGTACCTTATGTTAAAGTAAGTTGTTGTGAGATAGGATGGTCCTCTGATGCATGGTAAATTGCCGAGTCGTGTCAAGAACATCTAAATATGAATGGAGGTCACAAAATGAACGATATTATTAGAAGTATTGAAGCTGAGCAGTTAAAGGCTCAGGTAACAAGCTTTAACGTAGGCGATACTGTTAAGGTTTACGCTAAAGTAAAAGAGGGTAACCGTGAAAGAATCCAGGTATTTGAAGGTACCGTACTGAAAAGACAGAACGGTGGCTCAAGGGAAACCTTTACCGTTAGAAAGAATTCCAACGGAATCGGTGTAGAAAAGACTTGGCCGCTTCATAGTCCTAGTATTGAAAATATCGAAGTCATAAGACGCGGTAAGGTAAGAAGAGCTAAGCTGTTCTACTTACGCGGCAGAGTAGGTAAGAGAGCTAAGGTTAAAGAAGTAATCAGATAGTACAACGAAGGGACAATACTTAAGCGATTGTCCCTTTTTTAACATGTTAATTGTTAGGCTATGGGAAGCAGCCCTTTCATTTCCCATAAAAGGCTGCTTCGATCAAAAAGATGAAGGAAGGGAAGAAATTGGCGAAAAGAGTGGAATTTGATTTTGATCAGGAAGGGAAGAGATCCTTTCGGAAAAAGGTTCTGAAGGAAATATTGGTTTGGGGTCTTCAAATTGCAGCGGTTATCTTCCTGGCATATTTCATCATATATTATGCCCTCGAAAAAACAGCGATGGTAGGAGTTTCCATGGAGGCTACCCTAAATGACGGGGATGAGATCATCATAAATAAGCTGACCTACCGTATCACAGATCCGAGGCGGTTTGATGTGGTTGTATTTAAGCAGAGCGGCAAGGAGCATAGTTATTATGACATTAAGCGGATTATCGGGCTGCCCGGTGAGAAGCTTCAGATAGAAGACGGCAAAATATACATCAATGGGGAAGTGACGGAAGACATCATCAATGCCGATGTGATGAATAATTACGGCCTGGCTGATGAGGAAATTACCCTCGAGGAGAATGAATATTTTGTTCTTGGGGATAATCGTAACAACAGCGAGGACAGCAGATTCGCCAGTGTAGGGACGATCCGCAGGGAAGAAATTATCGGAAAGGCCTTTATACGGCTAAAGCCCTTTAATTTTATTAATAAGCTGAATCTGAAGAAAGAGGAGCCTCTCCCGGAAGAGGAATAAGGAGAGTATTATGCATTTTCAATGGTACCCCGGCCATATGGCCAAAGCAAAAAAAATGATGCAGGAGGATATGAAGCTGATTGATGTGGTAATCGAGCTGGTCGATGCACGGATTCCCCATTCCAGTAAAAATCCTGATATTGATGCATTAGCAAAAAATAAATCAAGGGTCATCCTTTTAAATAAATCCGATATGGCAGACCAAAGATATAACAATGCCTGGAAGGAGTATTTTGAAAGCCGTGGCTATTACGTTGCGCTTGTAAATTCAAAAAGCGGGGCAGGCGTAAAGCAGGTTCAGGAAATAGTAAATAAAGCCTGCCAGGCTAAAATCGAACGGGACAGGCGCAGGGGAATCCTAAACAGACCGGTCCGGGCAATGATTGTGGGTATCCCGAATGTGGGAAAGTCCACCTTCATCAATAGCTTTGTGGGGAAGGCTTCCACAAAAACAGGCAACAAGCCGGGTGTTACGAAGGGAAAGCAATGGATCCGTTTAAATAAATTTACGGAGCTGCTGGATACCCCGGGTATCCTATGGCCAAAATTTGAGGATCAATTAGTCGGGCTGAGGCTTGCATTGATCGGCTCCATCAACGATAATATTATTGATACCACCAATATGGCCCTGGAGCTGATCCTGATCCTTGGCAAGTATTATCCGCAGGTCCTGATAAACCGCTATGGAGTGGAGACAACTAAAGTGGAAGACCAAAGGGAGGCTATGGAATTGTTGCAGGCAATTGCAGTGAAGCGTTCCTGCCTGCTAAAAGGCGGAATGCCGGACATTGACCGTGCGGCAGCCTTCCTGATCGATGATTTTAGAAGTACGAAGCTGGGGAATATCACGCTGGAATTTCCAGATATGCCGGCGGAGGAAAAGGAGATTAGTCAAACGGGAGAGGCTGATGCCAGGATTTAAGGCAGTCCCATATGACAGGAGAGCTGATAGGAGAAGCTACAATGGATGAAAAAAGAAAAGAACCTGCTGCACCAAAGAAAATTGCAGAAGTAAAATTAGAATTCATGCAGGCAAAGGATGAAGATATCCCCTCCCTGCTCACGAAATACAAGGAGGATGAAAGAAGCGGGGTGATTACCATCTGCAACCAATACCGCAATAAGATATGGACACTCCAAAAGGAGATGGAACGCCTTGCCGAAATGAGAAAATATGAGAATAAGTACAGTGATTACCAGTACATCTGCGGAATTGACGAGGTAGGAAGGGGTCCCTTTTCAGGCCCGGTAGTTGCGGCTGCCGTCATTTTGCCAAAGGACTGCAATATCCTGTACATAAATGATTCCAAGCAGCTGTCGGAAAAGAAAAGGGAGGAGCTGTATGATGAGATCATCCGGGAGGCGGTTGCTTATGGCGTTGGAAGCGTTCCCCCGAACCAGATTGATGAGATGAACATCCTTCAGGCAACCTATGAAGCAATGCGCAAGGCCATTGGAAACCTGTCCGTCAAGCCGGATATATTGCTGAATGATGCAGTAACAATCCCAGGCGTTGACATAAAACAGGTGCCCATCATTAAGGGGGATGCCCAAAGCATTTCAATTGCGGCTGCCAGTATTTTAGCGAAGGTAACAAGGGACCGCATGATGATAGCATATGACAGGGTATTTCCCGGCTATGACTTTGCAAGCAATAAAGGCTATGGCTCAGCAAAGCATATTGAGGCGCTTAAAAAGCTGGGGCCGACCCCGATACATAGAATGAGCTTTATTACAAATTTCATATAACAGCGGGAGATGGCCTGATTATGTTTGTGCTGCCTACGGCAGCATGCCGGGAAGGTTGAAATAAAAATGCCAGACGAAGGGGGGGACCGGATCCATGCAAGCACTTTCGCGGCAATTTATGTAGTAAATGCATGGGCATAACTATGGATGATAAGAACCAATATAAGAGTAACGATAAGAATAACAATCAAGAGAAATCAAAAACCGCTGTAGCGCTTTCCTACGATCCGGAGGATGCTGCCCCGAAGGTCATCGCCTCCGGCAAGGGCTTCCTCGCTGACAGGATTATTGAACGGGCAAAGGAACAGGATATCCCCCTGCACAGGGATGAGAAGCTGGCCAGCTCCCTGTCCAAAATAGAGATAGGCGATATGATACCTCCAGAATTGTATGAGGTAGTGGCGGAGGTCCTTCTCTTTGTAGATAAGATGGATAACATCAAGAACAGGGTGATCAAATGAATAAAAGAGAGGTTGGGGCAAGTTTCGAACAAAAGGCAGCTGATTTCCTGGTTAAAAACGGCTACCAGCTGCTGGAGCGTAATTTCCGCTGCAAGCAGGGTGAGATTGATTTGATTGCAAGAGAAGGCGGTTACCTTTGCTTTATTGAGGTCAAATACCGCTCCAGTACCGCCAATGGCTTTCCGGCAGAGGCGATAAACTATAATAAGATACGCCGGATCACCCGTACAGCGCAGGCTTACATGCTTTTACACAGGATTTCGCAAAACACGCCATGCCGCTTTGATGCTATTGTAATCCTGGATAAGGAGATTTCTTTAATAAAAGCTGCATTTGATGGGGTATAATATTTGATAGGATATCTAATGAAAGGGTTATCTGATATGATATTTAAAAATAGTGACGCAGCACAGTTGGATTTGGATATGGAAGTACCCTTTATCACCTTTCCCGTGCTTTCTGACCTTCCTTTTATAAAGCATGGGTTTTCTACAAGGCTTGGCGGTGTGAGTGAGGGCATGTTTTCGACCATGAACTTCGGAAGTGAAACAAGCCCCTACTTAGATGACCCTGCCAATATAGAAGAAAATTACCGCCGGATGGCGGACAGCATCGGCTTTGACGTGAATAAAGTGGTCATATCCCTGCAGGTACACAAGACAAATATCCGGCTGGTGGAGGAAAGAGATTATGGCAAAGGGCTCTTCGTCCCCCGGGATTATGATGAAATCGACGGGCTGGTTACAAACCGTCCGGGCATTACCCTGGTGACCAAATATGCGGACTGTGTTCCCCTTTACCTGGTGGATCCGGTGAAGAAAGCCATTGGCCTGTCCCACTCAGGCTGGCGCGGAACAGTGCTAAAGATCGGTAAGGTAACGGTAGAAGAGCTGCAAAAAAACTTTGGCAGCCATCCCTCGGATCTGATTGCAGTCATAGGACCCTCCATATGCAGGAAATGCTATGAAATTTCGGAAGAGGTGGCGGAAGAATTTAAAAAAGCCTTTCCTGGACACGAAAAATCAGGGATCCTGACCCATAAAGGCGATGGAAAATACCTATGTGACCTATGGTCAGCAAATAGGGAGGTATTCCTGGAGGCCGGCCTATCCCCTGATCATATACATATATCCGGGGTATGTACCGCCTGCAACAGCGAGCTCTTATTTTCCCATAGAAAGACCCAGGGGAAGAGAGGAAATTTAGGAGCCTTCCTGACCATAGCGGAATAAGGAGGCGCCGGCTGTTAAGAGGGAAGTTCACGGCCGTTTAAGGATATGGAAAAGTCTTTACAAACTAATATCTGTATTGTACAATCAGATGGAAAGTCTTTCTTTGGAAGAAATATTAATGCGTACGCTTTAAAAATACAGCCGCGCATCTTGGAGGTTATAGATAAATGAGCAGACCAATCGTAGCCATCGTCGGCAGACCGAATGTTGGTAAGTCCACCCTGTTTAATGCCCTGGCAGGAGAGAGAATCTCTATTGTCAAGGATTATCCCGGTGTTACCAGAGACAGAATATATGCCGATGTTACCTGGCTTAATACACAATTTACAATGATCGATACCGGTGGTATTGAACCGGACAGCAAGGATATGATGCTGTCCTATATGAGGGAACAGGCCCAGATCGCAATTGATACGGCTGATGTCATTATATTCCTTGTGGATGTAAGACAGGGTCTGGTGGACGCAGATTCCAAGGTTGCAGATATGCTGAGGCGCTCCGGCAAGCCCGTCGTTTTAGCAGTAAATAAGGTGGACAATTTTGAAAAGTTCATGCCCGATGTATATGAATTTTATAATCTGGGCATCGGGGAGCCATTTCCCATTTCCGGCAGCGGTAAGCTGGGCTTTGGAGAGCTGTTAGATGAGGTAGTCAGCCATTTTACCTCTGGAAATACGGAGGAATCTACGGACGAGCGTCCCAGGATTGCCATTGTGGGCAAGCCAAATGTGGGCAAATCCTCCATCGTCAACAAGCTGGTCGGGGAGACCCGTGTAATTGTATCGAACATTGCGGGCACCACCAGGGATGCAATTGATACACCGATCCGCCGCAACGGCAAGGAATACGTCCTGATCGACACGGCCGGACTGCGCAGAAAGAGCAAGATCAAGGAGGAGCTGGAGCGCTTCTCCATCATCCGTACCGTAACGGCGGTGGAGCGTGCCGATGTGACGGTCCTGGTTATCGATGCGACGGAGGGCGTTACGGAGCAGGATGCAAAGATAGCAGGAATCGCCCATGACCGTGGAAAAGGCATGGTAATCGTGGTTAATAAATGGGACCTGGTCGAGAAGAACAATAATACAGTAAAGGAATATACGGCAAACATTAAGAGTATCCTGTCCTTTATGCCTTATGCGGAGATTATCTTCATCTCTGCCGAGACAGGGCAGAGGATGCACCGTTTATTCGAGGCAGTTGAGGTGGTCATCCAGAACCAGAACCTCCGCATTGCCACCGGTGTGCTCAACGAAATCCTGATGGAGGCCGTTGCACTCCAGCAGCCACCTTCGGATAAGGGAAAACGGCTGAGGCTGTATTATATTACCCAGGTGTCCGTTAAGCCGCCTACCTTTGTTATTTTCGTAAATGACAAGGAATTAATGCATTATTCCTACACCAGATATATTGAAAATAAAATCCGTGAAGCCTTTGGCTTCTCCGGGACACCATTAAAATTTATTATCAGGGAGCGGAAGGAGAACTCATAAATGGTTCTTAAAATCATTTTCTGTTTGGTTTTTGGATATATTTTCGGTTGTTTTTCAACAGGCTACTTGATCGGCAGGATGAAGAAGGTGGATATCCGCAAATATGGAAGCGGCAACATCGGCACTACAAATGCGCTCCGGACCCTTGGGGCAAAGGCAGGCGCAGTCACCCTGCTGGGAGATGCCTTCAAGGCAGTGATCCCCATGCTGCTGGTTCGTTTTGTGTTTTTTGCAAATACTGATATTGCCCAGCTGTTAAGCTTATATACGGGACTGGGCGTAGTGCTGGGCCATAACTATCCTGCCTGGCTAAAATTCAAGGGCGGAAAAGGAATCGCGGCCACCGGCGGAGTGATGATGGCCTTTGATCTTTTAATCGTTCCCTTTGCGCTGCCCTTATTTGTACTTATTGTTGCTGTTACGCGTTATGTTTCCCTTGGTTCCCTGTTTGTCGCAGTATTCTTCCCTGTATGGATCCTGATCCGGTACCAGGGTAACCTACATATGCTAATCCTGTCATTGGTATTTATGGTTTTGGCATTTATTAAACACGGTTCAAATATTAAGAGATTAATGAATGGGACAGAAAATAAAATTGGACAAAAAGTTAAGATCTAAGACTTGGGTTGAAGGAAATGCAGCTTTGACCCTAAAATGGTAAGATCGTAAAGGAGGAGCTAATGAGTAAGGTAAGTATACTAGGAGCCGGAACCTGGGGCTGCGCCCTCGCAATCGTGCTTGCTGGAAAAGGGCATAATGTAACCATTTGGACTAAAATTGAAAATGAAGCAAAGGCCTTACAGGAAAACAGGAAGAACATGAGGAACCTTCCGGGAGCGGAGCTGCCGGATAAGGTTGCAGTCACTCTTGATTTGGAAGAGGCCTGCAGGGATAGGGATATCCTTGTGATGGCAGTGGCATCCCCCTATATCAGGTCAACGGCACAGCTTGCAAGCCCCTATGTCAGGGAAGGGCAGATCATCGTTAATGTATCCAAGGGAATTGAAGACGGTACCCTGCATACCCTGTCCGAGGTTCTTAAGGAAGAGATTCCACAGGCGGACATTGCTGTTTTATCCGGACCCAGCCATGCGGAGGAAGTAAGCCGCGGGGTTCCGACCACCATCGTTGTTGGTGCGGATACGATGGAGACAGCCCATTTTATTCAGGATGTATTTATGACGGATGTATTCCGTGTCTATACCAGCCCGGACATCATAGGCATTGAGCTTGGCGGTTCGCTGAAGAATGTAATTGCCTTAGCTGCCGGAATTGTGGACGGCCTGGGCTATGGTGATAATACGAAGGCAGCCCTGATGACAAGGGGAATGGCGGAAATCAGCCGCCTCGGCATGATAATGGGAGGCAAGATCGAAACCTTTGCCGGTCTGTCAGGCTTCGGGGACCTCTTTGTAACCTGTACCAGTAAGCACAGCCGTAACTGGAATGCGGGCTACCTCATGGGGCAGGGAAAGACCATGGAAGAGGCTATGAAGCAGGTAAACCAGGTGGTGGAGGGTGTGAATTCCGCAAAGGCGGCTCT
This sequence comes from Clostridiales bacterium, assembly GCA_012839295.1. Classification (GTDB taxonomy): domain Bacteria; phylum Bacillota; class Clostridia; order Lachnospirales; family Lachnospiraceae; genus Mobilitalea. The sequence continues at coordinate 30,947 of DUNO01000068.1, read as the reverse complement.
TTCCCTTGCGCACCAGCATGGCGTGGAAATGCCTATCGTTGAACAGATTAATAAGGTGCTTTTTGAAGGTAAGACTGCCAGGGATGCGCTGGAGGATCTGCTGAACAGGGATAAGAAAAGAGAATATAAAACCCTGGAATGGGATTGAGCTTTATAACTGATGATAATAACTATGAAAATGATCACTCTGACTGTCATGAGGTTTTGGAGGGGTCATTTTTAATTGCCGGATTAAGATTTTAGGGGGATGGCGGGATATGTTTTTTTACAGAGACGATAAGGAGGATGACGGATGCTTGATAATATTGTTAAGGTTGTGAAGGATGCTGGAGATATTATTTTGAAGGCGCGGCATATTCAGGAGCATGTGGAGAGTAAGCAGGGGCAGGCTAATTTTGTGACAAAGTATGATGTTGAGGTTCAGGAATTTTTATACCGTGAGCTTTCCGGAGTGCTTCCCCAGGCTGGATTTATTGGGGAAGAGGATGATGGGAGGGATGACCGGATTAATGATGGTTATTGCTTTATTATTGATCCCATTGACGGTACGACGAACTTTATTTTTGATTATAGGCATAGTTGTATTTCAGTGGCTTTGATGCTGCGGGGGGAGATTATACTGGGGGTGGTTTATAATCCCTATTTAGAAGAATTATTTACTGCTGAGAAGGGTAAGGGGGCTTTTTTGAATGGAAGACCGTTGCGGATCAGGGATACCCGGTTGGAAGATGGTGTTGTTGCCTTTGGTACGGCTCCATATTACCGTGAGAAGGCAGATGAAACCTTTCGGATTGCCCGGTCGGTTTATGATAAGGCTCTGGATCTGAGAAGGAGCGGTTCTGCGGCCCTGGATATCTGCTATGTGGCTGCCGGGCGTATTGTTTTGTATTATGAGCTGCTTTTGTCCCCTTGGGATTATGCTGCGGCCTCGCTGGTTCTTACGGAAGCGGGAGGCAGGATTAGTACTATGGAGGGAAGGGCGCTGTCCTTTGACCGGCCGGTTTCCGTCCTGGCGGGAAACAAGGCTTCCATCCAGCAGTATTTTGAATTATTTTAGCTCCCAGGCATAATTGCTGCATATAATATAATAATTATCAATCCAGCGGCGCCCATTTGCCATCAGTAGACCTTTTTTCAGGAATTTTTATGGATTATTAAGGTTTATTAAGGTTTGTGGGTTAGAGGTATGGAATAGCATGAATGATTGTGAATTAATTATGACGATAACGGCCATAGCCTGCGGCCTTATCAAATGCTGCCCGGAGGAGGACCTCACGATTATGGCGGCAGCCTTTACGCAGCTAGGGGATACCCTGGCGACTTATCTGACCCAGAAGGAATTATGCGAAAGCAAGGATAAGAATGCTAAAACTGCACCCAAGCTTTTGGATGCTTCAGATGCGGATCAATGATCATCAATGGAAACCAATCCTTTTTGAGGTCAAAAAAACAGGAAGAATGGTGATAAGCGGCGAAAAAATATATTCATTTTCCTGATACAACTTGATTCATAGAATTAAAACCAACTGCATATGCTTAACTATAACCACAAGGAGGTTGGCATATGTTAGGGCAGTTTGATGTTTATAATGATATTCAGGCTAGGACAGGCGGTGAAATATACATAGGTGTAGTTGGCCCGGTTAGAACTGGAAAGTCCACCTTTATTAAAAGGTTTATGGACCTTTTGGTAATTCCGAATATTGAAGATGTCCATAGCAAGGAACGGGCAATTGATGAGTTGCCCCAATCAGCGGCCGGTAGGACGATCATGACTACCGAGCCTAAATTCATACCAAAGGAAGCTGCCGAAATCGCATTTAATGATGAATCCAAGGTAAAAATCCGTTTGATCGACTGTGTTGGATATATGGTAGACGGAGCTGCCGGTCATATCGAAAACCAGCATGAAAGAATGGTAAAAACCCCTTGGCTGGACTATGAGGTTCCCTTTACCCAGGCAGCGGAAATCGGGACGAAAAAGGTTATCAATGACCACTCGACCATCGGGATCGTCGTTACGACGGACGGGAGCTTTGGCGAGCTGCCGAGGGATAATTACCGGGCTCCGGAGGAAAGAACCATTGCGGAGCTGAAGCACCTGGGAAAACCCTTTATTGTTCTGCTGAACTCCAGCAAGCCCTACTCCAATGAAACCGTCAGGATGGCAGAGGAGCTGGGGATGGAGTATGAGGTTCCCGTAGTCCCGGTGAATGCGGAGCAGCTGAAAAAGGACGATATCACCAGAATCATGGAGACCCTGGTATCCGTATTTCCTATTACGGAGATGGATTTTTACATGCCAAAATGGGCTGAGATGCTTCCCCATGACCACTGGCTGAAGGTGGACCTGATTGAAGCCGTTAGGGAGCTTTTTAGCAGAATCACGGAGGTCAAGGATGCCAAACCCTCCAACTGCACTACGGACAGCAATTATGTGCGGAGGTTTAAGATCGACCAGGTGGATATGCAAAACGGCACCGTCAGCGTGGACGTAGAATTTGATGATATGTACTATTATAAGATCCTCAGCGATTTGATCGGTGTTCCCATTACCGGGGAGTACCAGCTGATTTCTACCCTCCGGGAGCTTGCAGCAAAGAAGGCGGAATACGAAAAGGTATCCATGGCCACGGACCAGGTCCGCAGCAAGGGCTACGGTGTTGTATCGCCGCTGAGGGATGAGGTCAGGATCGAAGAGCCTGAGGTTATGAGGCACGGAAATAAATATGGTGTCAAAATAAAAGCCACCGCACCGTCAATCCATATGATCAAGGCGGATATCATTACGGAGGTTGCGCCGATTGTCGGCTCCCAGGAGCAGGCCAATGATTTAATGAATTACATAAAAGCAAATGCTACTGAAAATCCGGAGGGGATTTGGGAGACAAACATCTTTGGAAAAACAATCCGCCAGCTTGTAGACGACGGAATTAATACGAAAATAAATAAATTGACCGATGAGAGTCAGCTGAAGCTTCAGGAAACCATGCAGAGAATTATCAACGAAAGCAATGGTGGACTGATCTGTATCATCATTTAATAAAAGCGTAGCAATCATTGCATGTAAAGCCACCAAAAATGCGGGATTTCCGTGTTTAGGTGGCCTTTTTTTCCCATATTTGTTAAGAATGACTAAGTTTTAAAATAAGTTTGACACATAGTTGACAAATTCTATATGGTTTGCTATAATCTGTATGTAATATTTTTAACAATTACGTAACAATTGTTTAAATATTTCGTATCCTTGCTTATTACATAGCATCCACAAAAGATAGAGAATAAGAAGAAAACATTTGGAGGACGCAATCCATGATCAGAAAACTTCTAAAGCTTTCATTGGCTTGTTTCGCAGGAACACTATTTTTCACAGCAGCTCCCAAAACAGCAATGGCGGCTTATGAAGAAGCTGTCGCAGGTTATGTGTATGATAAGGACAGCATCTCTTCCAGTTTAGTTTCCAGTACAGCTACGGCGACTACAATGAGCTTGACCTTAGAGGATATTCCGATCCCTGGCTTCAATGATATTGCTATCGCAGATGTTGACACGAACCTGTGCATCCGCTCCGGCGCCGGTGAGGACTATAAGATTATCGGTAAGCTGCCGAAGAATGGCGGCTGCGAGGTGCTTTCCGTTACTGACAACGGATGGACTGAGATTATTGCCAAGACGGCCTCAGGAACCCTGAAGGGTTATGTGAAAAACGATTATCTGATTAAGGGAGCAGCAGCTACCGCACTAGCTAAGGAAGTCGGCTTCTATATAGCCACCGCTAATACGGACGGGCTGAATGTAAGGTCGGAAGCGTCAACGGAAGCCTCTAAGATTGATATCATCGCAAAGGGCGAGGAATTACTTGTATTAGACTCCAAAGTAGTTACGGATGATGACCAATATAAGGTATGGGTCAAGGTCAGCCTGGACAGTGATACGGAGGAAGGCTCCGTAGGTTATGTTGTTAGGGACTTCGTGGATTTATCCTATGAACTGGTCCGCGCCCTATCAATACAGGAGATCCAATATGGCTCCGGTGTATCACAGACCCGTATGGATATTGTGAACAAAGCAAAGGAATACCTTGGCGGCAGATATGTATGGGGTGGTACTTCTTTAAGTAACGGTGTTGATTGTTCCGGATTTGTAAGGGCTATCTATGCAAAATTCGGTTACTATATCAGCCGTACCTCGAGGGAACAGGCAAGGGGCGGATCTTCCATCTCTGCTTCAGACCTAAGGCCGGGAGACCTGATCTTCTACGGAAGCTCCAGCTATATCAACCATGTTGCAATGTACATTGGTAATGGTCAGGTAATCCATGCCAGCAATAAAAGGGATGGCATCAAGATTTCCAATATGTACTACAGGACACCGGTAAAATGCGTAAGGTATATCAGCAATTAAAGCTTCCAATATGGAATTCATGACTGGAATTATCACCTAAAAAATTATCATCTAAATGAAATGATTATATGAAAAGGTTGGATCACCTAGGATTCAACCTTTTTATAATGATTAAATTTCTCAGAATTCCATCGATTTCCCATAACCGGGTTGACAAGAAATGGGCGAAAATTTATAATTACGGAATGACGGAAAATAAAAACTAATCCACCTGTAGGCTTGTGCTTGCGTGCCACAACCCTGTTATGCCTAAAGAACGTGCGCAAGAATGGAGAATTTTATGGAATTTCTAGTTGCTGGTTTTGCCGTTATCATTGTTTTTATCATATATAGTATTTATCAGGAAAAAGCCTTAAAGAAAATACATCTGGCTAAAATAAAGGAACAGTGGGGGGACGTTCCGGCACAGGAGTATACTGCGGAAAAGTTTGAATCCTTGAAAACCTACTATTTATCCGTCCGTAATAACAGGTCTGATGTGGATGACATCACCTGGAATGACCTGGATATGGATGAAATTTTTATGCTGATGAACAATACCCAGACCTCCATTGGCGAAGAGTACCTCTATGCCCTTTTAAGAAAGCCCAGCCTTTCGGGAGAGGAGCTGGCGGAACGGAACCGCCTGATAAAGTTCTTCCAGGAACAGGAGGAGGAGAGGCTCCAGGTTCAGATGAAGTTATATCCCGTAGGGAAGCAGACGGTTATTTCCGTATACGAATACATTAACCGCTTAGGTGAAAGGGAGGTAAAGAGTAATTTACCCCATTACCTGATGATACTTGGCCTGCTGGCCTCCATCGGGATTATCTTTATCTATCCCCCTGCCGGCGGGATACTGACCCTCGCTATGATAGTCAACAACATCATCCAATATTATAAAGAGAAGGCACAGATAGAAAATTATTTTATGCTGGTCGCCTATATCTGCCGGCTGCTGGATAGTACAAAGGCCATCTGCAACATGGATATCCCGGCGCTTAAAGCTTACACGGACAGCCTGACAAAAGACTGTGAGGCCTTCAAGACCTTCCAGAAGGGATCCTCCTGGGTTACTCCAAAGCAGCCCTCCGGCAGCTTCTTTGATGCGCTGTTTGATTATGTGCGTATGCTGACCCATATTGATTTAATTAGGTATAACCAGCTGCTTGCGTTTTTTAAGGCGAACCGGCCTACCTTAAACCGGATTTATGCAAATATCGGGTTTCTCGACAGCATGACCGCTGCCGCATCCTTCCGGGAGCTGTTGCCTTATTACTGTGAGCCTATGTTAAAAACCACGTCTAAGTATGAAGCAAAATCCATGCCTGAGCGCGAAGCAAGGTCCACACTCAAGCAGGAAACAGAGCTTACGCCCGGGAATGAACCAAAGCCTACACCCGGGTCTGAACAAAAGTCCACGCAACAGCGCGGACTTAGGGATGAAAAGCCGCAGCTTGCAGCGGAGGCGCTGTACCACCCCCTGATTGCGGAGCCTGTACCAAATTCCATCAGGGAAAACCGGAGCGTGCTCATCACCGGCTCCAATGCTTCCGGTAAATCTACCTTTATTAAGACCCTGGCCATCAACGCCATCTTAGCACAGACCATATACACCTCCACGAGCCGGAGCTATGAAGCCAGCTATTTCTTTATTTATTCCTCCATGGCCCTCAGGGATAATATTTTCAGCAAGGAAAGCTATTATATGGTGGAGATCAAATCCCTGAAACGGATCCTGGACGTAATCAATGAGGATATTCCGGTGCTGTGCTTTATCGATGAGGTCTTAAGGGGAACCAATACGCTGGAGCGTATTGCTGCCTCTTCAAGGATCCTGGCAGATATCGCCGGCAGGAATGCCCTGGTATTCGCGGCTACCCATGATATCGAGCTCACACAGATCCTGGAGAACTATTATTCCAATTATCATTTCCAGGAAAGAATTGAGGATAATGCAGTGCTGTTTGATTACAAGCTATATGGGGGAAAAGCAGTGTCCAAGAATGCCATAAAGCTCCTTGACATGCTGAAGTTCCCAAAGCAAATCACTGAGGCGGCGGAAATCTCTGCCGAGAAGTTTTTACAGACCGGTGAATGGGGCCGGATTGAGTAGGCCGATTGGGTCTTAATTAGTCCCCATTACAATTGGGATATGGCTGTTATAGCTATGTCCCATAGGAAGATTCCATAAGGAGTGCTCATAAGAAGAAGGGAGGTCAGTCATGGACGTTAAATTATATACGGATGGGGCAGCAAGGGGAAATCCGGATGGCCCGGGAGGCTATGGGGCAATCCTTGTATATGTTGACCCCAAGGGGGTTACCCATGAAAGGGAATACAGCGCCGGTTATAAAAAGACCACCAATAACCGGATGGAGCTGATGGCGGCAATCGTCGGGCTGGAAGCTCTGACAAAGCCCTGCAACGTAATCCTTTATTCGGACTCCCAATACCTGGTAAAGGCCTTCAATGAGCATTGGCTGGAGGGCTGGATTAAAAAAGGATGGAAGAGGGGGAAGAATGAGCCTGTTAAGAACGTGGACCTCTGGAAACGGCTTTTAAAGGCGATGGAGCCCCATAATGTAACCTTTGAATGGGTGAGGGGCCATAACGGGCACCCTATGAACGAACGCTGTGACCTGCTGGCGACAACGGCCGCCGACGGGGATGATTTGGCGGAGGATGTCGTTTTATAAAAGCGAAGCCATTGCAATTGATCATCGATATGGTATAATTGTAATGGTTTTAAATTGATAGGAATTCGTACTGTAAGAACCAGGTCCATGCCATTATTTTGTGGGGCTTTATACTATATGTGGGGCAGGGACATAATCTGAATACAAAGGAAAGGAAATTTCACCATGGCAGGGTTAACACCACTGATGCAGCAATATATGCAGATTAAGGAGCAATATAAGGACTGTATCTTATTCTATCGTTTAGGTGATTTCTATGAAATGTTCTACGAGGACGCGACCATCTGCTCGAAGGAACTGGAGATCGTTTTAACCGGAAAAAATGTGGGGCAGGAGGAACGGGCTCCCATGTGCGGCATCCCCTATCATGCGGTAGACAATTATTTGAGCAAATTAGTCGGCCGTGGTTACCGGGTTGCCATCTGTGAGCAGGTAGAGGATCCAAAGGCATCCAAAGGAATCGTAAAAAGGGAGGTAATCCGGATCGTCACTCCGGGTACCAATTTAAATACACAGGTCTTAGATGAAACAAAGAACAATTATCTGATGGCCATCGTACATACCACCAATGCCTATGGTGTCTCCATTGTGGATGTCACCACAGGCGATTATTATGTTACTGAGGTTGACACGGAACGCAAATTAATGGATGAAATCTATAAATGGTCCCCTTCCGAAATCATTTGTAATGATACCTTTTTCGTATCCGGCGTCAATATCGAGACGATTAAGAGTATAGGAAATCTGGCATTATCGCCTTTAGAGCCCTGGTATTTTGATGATGAGTTATGTGTTAGGGCTTTAAAAGAGCATTTTAATGTGGGAACCGTTGACGGGCTTGGCTTAAAGGATTATACCATCGGCGTAATCGCGGCGGGCTGCATTATGCAGTTTTTAAGGGAGACCCAGAAGAATTCCCTGTCCCATATAACCCGTCTGACCCCCTACACCTATGAAAAATTCATGCTGCTGGACAGCTCCACAGTACGTAACCTGGAGCTGACGGAGACAATCCGGGAAAAGAGCAAGCGGGGTTCCCTGCTCTGGGTTTTGGACAAGACCAAGACCGCCATGGGTGCCAGGCTGCTCCGCAGCTATATCGAGCAGCCCCTGATTGACTTTGATATGATCACCCAGCGCCATGAAGCGGTTGCCGGGCTGAAGGATAATATGATTTCCAGGGAGGAAATCCGGGAATACTTAGGTCCCATCTACGACCTGGAACGCCTGATGAGTAAGATCAGCTATAAAAGCGCTAACCCGAGGGATCTGGTCGCCTTCAGCTCCTCCCTGTCCATGCTGCCCCATATCAAATTCTTAATGAAGGAGTTTGATTCACGGCTTTTAAAGGAGATTTATGAGGAACTGGATCCTTTAGAGGATATCGCCCAGTTAATCGCGGATGCAATTACTGAGGAACCACCGATTAACGTAAAGGAAGGCGGCATCATTAAAACCGGCTATAACGAAGAGGTTGACCGCCTGCGCATGGCAAAGACGGAGGGCAAGGACTGGCTGATGGAGCTGGAGACAAAGGAACGTGAGGCGACGGGAATCAAGAACCTGCGCATCCGCTACAACCGTGTCTTTGGTTATTACCTGGAGGTGACGAATTCCTACCAGAACCTGGTTCCGGAAAATTGGATCCGCAAACAGACCCTGGCCAATGCGGAGCGTTATACCACGGCGGAATTAAAGGAATTAGAGGATATCATCCTGGGAGCCGAGGATAAGCTCTTTTCGCTGGAGTACGACCTGTTTGCCGAGCTCCGTGACCGGATCTCCCTGGAGGTGAAGCGGATCCAGAGAACGGCAAAGGCAATTGCCAGGATTGATGTATTCGCTTCCCTGGCCCTGGTTGCCGAGCAGAATAACTATATCCGCCCGTCCATGAATACCAGCGGCTCCATCCAGATCAAAAATGGACGCCATCCGGTTGTGGAGCGCATGATCTCCCACGATATGTTCGTGGCAAACGATACCCTGCTGGACAACCGGCAAAACCGTGTTTCCATCATCACGGGACCCAATATGGCCGGTAAGTCCACCTATATGAGGCAGACAGCGTTAATCGTGCTGCTTGCCCAGATCGGAAGCTTTGTTCCGGCAGATTCTGCTGAAATTAGTATCGTGGACCGCATCTTTACCCGTGTGGGAGCCTCCGATGACCTTGCCAGCGGGCAGAGTACCTTCATGGTAGAAATGACGGAGGTTGCCAATATCCTGCGGAATGCGACTAAAAACAGCCTGTTAATCCTGGATGAAATAGGCCGGGGAACCAGTACCTTTGACGGCCTCAGCATTGCCTGGGCGGTAGTGGAGCATATCAGCAATATCCAGATCCTGGGTGCCAAAACCTTGTTTGCTACCCATTACCACGAATTGACGGAGCTGGAAGGCCGGCTGGAGGGTGTCAATAATTATTGCATCGCGGTGAAGGAGCAGGGGGAGGATATCGTATTCCTGCGTAAGATCGTAAAGGGCGGTGCCGATAAGAGCTACGGTATCCAGGTGGCAAAGCTGGCCGGTGTACCAAACAGCGTGCTCAGGCGTGCCTCAGAAATCGTCGTGGAGCTTACGGGAAATGATTTAGCCCTAAAGACCAAGAACCTTTCCCATCCGGAGGAGGCTCCGGCACAGGAAGGCTTTGTCCAGGAGGAACTATCCTTTGATGCCTTGCTGGAAACCATGAAGCTGGCAGCCCCGGATACAAAAAAGGGTAAAAAGCCAAAGGATACCAGCCAAATTTCCTTATTCTCCATGTTGGGCAATGAGGATGTCATCACCGAGCTGCGTGACCTGGATATCGCGAGACTGACACCGATTGATGCCATGAATAAATTATATCAATTACAACGAAGGATTAAAGATAGAATATAGGAACCGATGCCAATCTGCCGGTTCACTGGGTGCAAAATCACATTGCCATAGGGCAAAATTCTCTCCTTTGGGAAAGTTAGGAGGTAGCTAATGTCACTTATTCAGGTACTTGATGAATCTACGATCAACCAAATAGCGGCGGGTGAAGTAGTGGAGCGCCCCAGTGCAGTAGTAAAGGAGCTTATTGAAAATGCGGTGGATGCCGGGGCGACGGCAATTACGGCTGAGATAAAAGAGGGGGGTCTAAGCTTTATACGTATTACGGATAATGGCTGCGGAATCGCCAAGGAGGACGTCCCCTTGGCCTTTCTGCGCCATGCTACCAGTAAGATCCGTTCAGCCCAGGACCTGCTCAGCGTAACCAGCCTGGGCTTCCGCGGTGAGGCACTATCAAGCATTTCCGCTGTTGCGCAGGTAGAATTAATTACAAAAACGCCGACTGCGTTAAACGGCTTCCGTTATATCATTGAAGGCGGTGAGGAAAAGACCTTTGAGGAAATCGGTTCACCGGCCGGTACTACAATTATAGTGCGAAATATTTTCTACAATACCCCGGCCAGGAGAAAGTTTTTAAAATCAGCCATGACGGAGGCAAATTACATCAGTGACCTGATGGAGCGCCTCATCGTTTCCCACCCAAACGTGGCCTTTAAATTCATTGCCAACAACCAGGTAAAGCTCCAGTCCTCCGGCAATAACAGCACCCGTGACATCCTGTACAGTATTTACGGCAGGGACATTTCCAGGGAGCTGCTCCCGGTGGAGCTGGATACGGAGGACGTAAAGGTAACCGGCTTTATCGGTAAGCCGACCATTACCCGGGGTAACCGCAACTTTGAAAATTATTTCATTAACGGAAGGTATATTAAGAGCAATATCATCACAAAAGCAATCGAAGAGGCCTATAAGCCCTTCCTGATGCAGCATAAATATCCCTTTACCTCAATTTATTTTGAGATTGACCCCTCCCACATTGATGTAAATGTCCATCCCCAGAAGCTGGAGATCCGATTGAACAATGGGGAGGCCATCTATCAGCTCACCTATAACCTGATCAGGAATGCGCTGCTTGGAAAAGAGATGATCCCAAAGGTCGCCCTGACACCGCAGCCGGAGGAAAAGAAGCCGGTTACGGCAGGTATGCCGGAGCCCTTTGAGCAAAACAGGAGAAATTCCTTGGCCTACCATTATCCCGACCGGAAGGAGGGGGCATATACGCCCCACAAGGTTGCAGAAAAGCCCACGGATTACATTACCGCGACAAAACCCCTGATCAATCCTGCCAGCCCCTTATCCGAGGCGCTGGCAGGCGCTGGGAAAGGAGCCTTCGACAACCATAGAACGATGCAGGAGGCTTATGGGAGCACGCCTGGTAATATGGCTGCCCCCGCATCAGGCGCAGATAAAAACGGTTCAGGAGCCCCTGCCGGGAGCCATCAGTCCTTTGGAGAATATAAAGAGGCTCACAAAGAGGAATATAAATCAGGGGATGGGGCAAATAATAAGCTGGAGCCCCTGCAGCAACCGATGGATGTGGGTAGTGAAAAGGCTGAGCAGCTGAAGCTTTTTTCAGAAGAAACCACGCAGGAAAACGCTCCCTTTTTATCGGAGCAGGCCGCCAGGGAGCACCGGATTATCGGCCAGGTTTTCTCTACCTATTGGCTGGTGGAGTACAAAAAGGAATTATATATCATAGACCAGCATGCAGCCCATGAAAAGGTGCTCTATGAAAAGCTGATGAGGGCTTCCCGGGAAAAGACCTTTTCCTCCCAGCAGCTCCTTCCCCCCATTGTATTGTCCCTGACCCTGAAGGAGCAGGAGATACTACATAAGCATGAAGCGGTGCTAAGTAGCATTGGCTATGAATTTGAGCACTTTGGAGGGAAGGAATATTCCGTCCGGGCGGTGCCGGCAGATCTCTTCAGTATTTCAGAAAAGGAGCTTTTGCTGGAATTTATTGATGCCCTGGGAGATGAAGCTACCGGCGGCAGCCTGGCTTCCGTCTCTATCCTGGAGCGGGCCGCATCCCTTTCCTGTAAGGCGGCGGTCAAGGCAAACCATGCATTTTCCTTTGAGGAAGCGACTGCTTTGATTAATGAGCTCTTAACCCTGGAAAATCCCTATCATTGCCCTCACGGAAGACCTGTCATTGTATCCATGAGCCAATACGAGCTGGAACGGAAGTTTAAGAGGATTTTATGATTCGGGAGTAAATGGGCGGGATTTAGGTTGTGGGATGAATCTGAGTGCATATATCTTCACCTGGCTTGCCTTTAACTTCCCATGATTCCCAATTGCAGGCAATCATGGGAAGCCCGGTCTGCACCATGCGAAGATATATGCACTCAGATTCATCGCGTTAGCTTTAGAAGGGCTTGTGCCAGGTGAATCGTGTTAGTTTAAGAAAGAATCTTATAGTTTGAAAGGAATATACATGGAGAAACAGCCATTAATTATATTGACCGGTCCCACTTCTGTCGGGAAAACAGCCCTTTCTATTGCGTTAGCGAAGGCGGTGGGAGGGGAGATTATATCTGCGGATTCCATGCAGGTTTACAAGCATATGGATATCGGTACTGCCAAGATCAAGCCGTCGGAGATGGAAGGGGTACCCCATTATCTCATTGATGAGCTGGAGCCGGAGGAGGAATTCAACGTCGTCAGGTTCAAACAGCTGGCAAAAGCCTATATGGAGGAAATCTACGCAAGGAATAAAATCCCTTTGCTGGTTGGTGGAACCGGCTTCTACATCCAGGCGGTCCTTTACGATATTAATTTTACTGAAAATGAAACTGACACCACCTACCGCAGCTATCTGGAGCAGCTGGCCCGGGAAAAAGGCCCGGAGCATTTACATGGCATGCTTGCCTTAGCTGACCCGGAAAGTGCCGCGCAGATCCACCCTAACAACAGCAAGCGGGTAATCCGTGCCCTGGAATATATCAGGCTGACCGGCGACAGGATCTCGGAGCATAATGAGGAGCAGAGAAGGAGGGAATCACCCTACCGTTTCTGCTATTTTGTCCTGAATAAGGAACGGGCAAAGCTATACGAGACGATTAACCAGCGGGTGGACCAGATGATAAGGGATGGCCTTGTGGAGGAAGTGAAGGCTTTGGCGGCCAGGGGCTGCACCAGGGATATGGTTTCCATGCAGGGCTTAGGCTATAAGGAAATCCTCGCGTTCCTCGAGGGTGAATATTCCCTGGAGACAGCAATAGAACTATTAAAACGTGATACAAGGCATTTCGCAAAGCGGCAGATCACCTGGTTTAAGCGGGAAAAGGAAGTGACCTGGATCCATAAGGACGGGTTTAAATCAGAGGATGAGCTGCTAAGGGAGCTGTTAAGGATACTGGAGGAAAAAATGTGAAGAGAAGTTCTTCGGAAGTTTGAAAGCAATTCACTTTCAAACTATTTATTAAGGCCTATTCACTTTTGGGATAGGTCATCAAAAAGTGAAAGGCACGGGTGTAGAAATTGGATAACACAAATATAAATCAGGCTTACCAGGGACTTGGCTTGGATCCTAAGGTCATCTCATATGGAGCTGGGATAGAACAGAACCTGCGGACCCGTTTCCAAAGGATCGATGAAATAGCGGAATTTAACCAATTGAAGGTATTAAAGGCAATGCAGGACAACCGTCTGAGCGATATCCATTTTGCCGCAACCACCGGCTATGGCTATAATGACATGGGAAGGGATACCCTGGAACAGGTATATGCTGCCGTATTCAGGGCGGAGGATGCGCTTGTAAGGCCCCAGCTAATCAGCGGCACCCATGCCCTCACCGTTGCCTTATCCGGGAACTTAAGGCCTGGGGATGAGATCCTCTCCCCCGTTGGAAAGCCTTATGATACCCTGGAGGGGGTAATCGGCATCACGCCATCGAAGGGCTCCCTGGCGGAGTTTGGTATTACCTACTCCCAGGTGGACCTGTTGCCGGACGGAGGCTTTGACTGGGAGGGAATCAAGGCGGCCGTAGGTCCAAAGACCAAGCTTGCCGCGATCCAGCGCTCGAAGGGCTATGCCAGCCGCCCCACCTTATCCGTGGAGCGGATCGGGGAGCTGGTCGGGTTCCTGAAGGAGCAAAAGCCGGACATCATCTGCATGGTGGACAATTGCTACGGCGAGTTTGTTGAAATAATGGAGCCGACGGAGGTCGGTGCAGACCTATGTGTGGGTTCCCTGATTAAAAACCCGGGAGGCGGGCTGGCACCCATTGGAGGCTATATCGCCGGTAAAGCAGAGTATGTGGAAAATGCCGCATACCGTCTGACCGCACCTGGCCTTGGAAAGGAAGTTGGAGCAACCCTGGGTATCACCCCTTCCTTATTCCAGGGGCTTTTCCTCGCACCGACCGTAGTGGCGGGAGCCCTGAAGGGAGCTATCTATGCGGCGAATATATATGAGCCCCTCGGCTACAGCGTGCATCCAAATGCGGCGGAGGAGCGCTATGATATCATACAGGCCCTTACCTTGAATTCACCGGAGGCAGTCATTGCCTTTTGCCGCGGCATCCAGGCCGCCGCGCCGGTGGACAGCTATGTGGTGCCTGAACCATGGGCAATGCCCGGCTACCAGTGTGATGTGATCATGGCAGCAGGAGCCTTCGTCCAGGGCTCCTCCATCGAATTATCCGCCGACGCCCCGGTTAAACCTCCCTATACTGTATTTTTCCAGGGCGGGCTTACCTGGTACCATGCCAAATTCGGTATCCTTAACTCCCTCCAAAAGCTATATGAGGAAGGCATCCTGCAGCTTTAATTCCCGCCCCTGGTTAACAGGGGCGGTATTTCCTATGGAATAAAAATCAGTTTAACGTATACAAATTCCCGTTCTTGTGATAAAATGTAATTTGATTATGATATGGAAATAAAAAGGCATTGTTGCAAATGGAGGTAGCTTAAGATGGCCAGAACAGCAAAGGTATTTAATAAAAACGGTTGGACATTATTTCTTTTTATCCTGCTTGGAATTGTCCTTGGCAGCTTTCTCGGTTATCTGGTGAAGGGCATTGATTTCCTGCACTGGCTTAATTATGGCTTTCATTTTTCCATTGGTGACACGAAGGGGACAAGTATCGTAACCCTGGATATCCTGGGAGTCCTGGTGATTAATTTTGGGCTGCGCGTTAAGGTGACTGTTGGCAGTATCCTGGGTGTGGCTGCAGCTATATTGATTTACCGGAAAATATGAGTCTGCTTATGACTTGTTTATAAACCCTGTTTTTAGTTTTGCCGAATGATTCCCCTGGAGAGAGGCGAAGAAGGAGGCAGATATATGGTTAATCGTTATTTAACAGTAAAGGAATTACCTGAATCCGAACGTCCCTATGAGAAATGCGAAAGATATGGGGCCGCTGCCCTATCAGATGCTGAGCTATTGGCAGTCATCCTCCGGACAGGAACAAAAAGTCAAAGAGTAATTGACCTGGCAGTGAATATATTAAATTATTCCACTGCCTACCCTGGTTTAAAGGGACTTAACTACTTAACCCTAAAGGAGCTGACCCAGATAAAGGGCGTGGGCAGGGTAAAAGCAATTGAGCTTCTGTGCCTGACAGAAATCACCCGGCGTATGTCAAAGCAGCTGCGGCAGGATAGCTTAAGATTAATTACACCACAAAGCGTGGCGGATTATTACATGCAGGATATGAGGCATTTAACCAGGGAGATCGTCAAGCTTCTTATGCTGGATTCAAAAAACAGGTTAATCAAGGACATCATAGTATCAGAGGGGACAATTAATACCTCCCTCGTGCCCATAAGGGAGATCTATGTGAATGCCGTAAAATATGAAGCGGTCAATATCATCCTTCTCCATAACCATCCAAGCGGAGATCCATCACCCAGTGCAGAGGACATAAGGATAACCAAAAGGCTTTGGGAAGCTGGAAATTTAATGGGCATCCTGCTTATGGACCATATCATTATTGGGGATAATAGATATATCAGCTTAAGGGAGCAGGGGTTGTTTTAGCCTTCCTTTGGCAGGCATTGGAACTTTATTACACGAACGGAAATTGTAATTTTCGAATTACAATTCCGCAGATAACCGGCGCAAACTGCCGGTTGATACACGAATAACAGGAGGTAACGGACGATATGGCTTCAAAAGCATTCGGAATAGATTTTGGTACAAGCACAATCAAAATATATAAAAAGGGGCAGGGCATCGTTTTAGATGAGCGTAACATCGTGGCTATCTCAAACCGTAAAAATATCATTGCCGCCGGTAATGACGCCTTTGAGATGTATGAAAAAGCCCCTGCAAATATAAACGTATCCTATCCGGTGAAGAACGGGGTTATTGCAGATGTTGCGAACATGACGGCGCTCCTGACGCATTTTATGGGCACCATCAACGGACCAAAGCACTTCGGCTCCTCAGCGGCGGACTATATTGTGGCAACGCCGACAGATATTACTGAGGTGGAGCGCCGTTCCTTCTATGACCTGATTGCCAGCTCCAGCTTAAAGGTAGGGCGTATTAAGATCGTGGAAAAACCGATTGCGGATGCAGTGGGAGTAGGTCTTGATGTCATGACCGCACGTGGCGTAATGGTTGTGAACATTGGTGCAGACACTACCGAGGTATCCATACTTTCCCTGGGCGGTATCGTACTCAGCAAATTAATCCCGGTGGGCGGTAACCGTCTGGATGAAGCCATTAAAAGCATGGTGAAGAGAAAATACAACCTCTACATTGGCGATAAGACGGCAGAGAACATCAAAAAGAAGCTGGCAAGCGCCATTACCTCCGTAGAGGCGGCAGTCAAGGTCTATGGCCGTGATGTGGTCAGCGGGCTTCCCGTCCTGATGGAGGTCAATTCAAACGATGTTTATGAAGCAATTTCAGAATATATGTATTCCATTATTGATGCGATCAGGATTATCTTAGAGCGTACCCCGCCGGAGATTTCCTCCGACATCATAGACAGCGGAATCTATATCACAGGCGGATCGGCAGGCATCTTCGCACTTGATGAGCTGATGCGCAAAGAAACTGATTTGAAGATTAATATCTGCACGGATCCTGCCAATACGGTCGTTAACGGCCTTGGTAAAATATTGGAGGATCCGGGGCTTGCTACCCTGGCGGATACCTTACGTCCCAAAACACTTATTTAAACCGGGCGGACTTTAATAAATGGAATAAATTAAATGGAGACTTTCAATGAGACGAAGGGCAAAGATAAATTTTAATCCGAAATATATCCTTATCACCTGCATCATTCTATGTATCGGCCTGATAATCATCTCCTTCCGGTTCGGTGAACAGCTGTCGCCGGTGAAAGACGCAGTGGGGTCGGTTATCACTCCGATGCAGCGGGGGATCAATACGGTGGGAAGCTATATCACCGAAAAGCTGGACCATTTTAAACGGATCGGTGAACTTCAGCAGGAGAATACGCAGTTAAGGGATCAGGTGGATCTTTTGTCCTACCAGAACCGGATGCTGCTGCAGGATAAATATGAATTGGATGAGCTCAGGAAGCTTTATGACCTGGACCAAAAATATGCGGATTTCCCTAAGGTTGCTGCCAGGGTCATAAGCAAGGATTCTAATAACTGGTATAATGTCTTTACAATTGATAAGGGCGAGCGGGACGGAATGCAAAAGAACATGAATGTCCTTGCCGGAAACGGCCTTGCCGGAATTATCACGGATGTTTATTACAATTATTCACGTGTGAGGGCCATCATTGATGATAACAGCAATGTCAGCGGTATGTTTATTAAAACCTCCGATACCTGTATCGTGCAGGGTGACTTAAAGCTGATGGACGAAGGCAAGATCCGGGTAGAGCTTATCAGCAAGGATCCCGATGTAAATGACGGTGATGAGATTGTTACCTCACATATCAGCCCGAATTTCCTGGAGGGAATTACCATCGGGTATGTGAGCGATATCGAGCTTGATCCCAGCAACATGACCAAGACCGCTTATCTGACACCTGTCGTTGATTTTGAGCGTTTAGAGGAAGTACTCATTATTACGGAGTTAAAGGAGCCCATGCTGGATGAAGCTCCTGCAGACTAACATAAAGTAGGTATTGTTGTGAGAAGACTGATTGTATATATAATAGAAATCATCATATGCTTTTTGATACAAAGTGCAATGTTCCATTATATTGCATTGGCTGATATTATGCCCAACCTGCTCCTGATTCTTGTTGTGGCTACGGGACATATGCGGGGCCGGACCCCGGGAATGATGCTGGGGCTGGCCAGCGGCTTATTGGTCGACCTGATGTATGCCAGCTATATTATCGGATTGTATGCCTTACTCCATCTGATCATCGGATATCTGGCAGGCATGACCCACCGCTTTTATTCAAAGGATGATTACACCCTGCCGATTGGGATCATTGCAGTATGTGATTTTCTCTATGGCTTTTTCTATTACGTATTTGAATTTTTACTGCGGGGCAGACTGGATTTACTCTTTTACTTAAGGCGGATTATCCTGCCGGAGGTAATATATACGGTTGCTGTCTCAGTTCTCTTATATAAGCTGTTACATACGATTAACAGCCGCTTGGAGCGAAGTCAGGATGAGGAGGTATAGACTTGCTTGATGTATTCTTAGATTATTTTAAAAAGCTTGCTAAATCAAGGCTGTTCCCGGTTACCCTTATTTACCTTGTTTTATTTGGTATAATCGTTAACCGTCTTTTTGTATTGCAAATTGTGGAGGGCCCGGAAATATCCGTAAAAAGCGAGGCGAAATCCGCAAAGCAGAGGGATATCAAAAGTACCCGGGGCAATATCTACGACAGGAAAGGCGTATTGCTGGCTACCAATAAATTATCCTACTCCGTTGTCATGGAGGATATCTCTGTTTCCAATGAGGAATATAATTCCATCCTGGACAGGCTGGTAAAGCTGATTGAGAAAAACGGGGATACCCTTGATACAGAATTTTATATCAAATTAAATGCTGAGGGTGGATTTGAGTTCACCGTACAGGGAAATTCCCTGACCAGGTTCTTAAAGAATGCTTATGCTTACGTGCTGGAAGACGGCGCCCTTACGGAGGAGCAGCGTAATGCTACCGCAGGGGAAGTCTTTGAGTTTTTGAAAAAAGGTACGAATAGCGGTGTCACCCGTATGTTCGGCATCTCGGATGATTATTCTGACGAAGAAGCCTTAAAGATCATGAGCATACGCTTTGCCCTGTTCTGTAACTATCCAAAGTACCTCCAGGTTACCATTGCCTCCGAAGTAAGCGACCGTACCGTAGCAGCCATTAAGGAAAACCGTGCGGAGCTTCAAGGAGTTGACGTACAGCAGCAGGCCAGCAGGATTTATGAAGACAGCCTGTATTTTTCCCATATCCTGGGCTATACGGGGCTAATCAGTGCGGATGAATTAGAAAAATATGAGGATAAGGGCTACAATACCACGGACGTACTCGGAAAATCCGGCCTGGAAAAGGTCTACGAGGAATACCTGTCCGGGACGAAGGGGGTTGAAACCGTAACTATCAGCTCAAGCGGAAGGGTTACGGAAGTTAAGCAGACCACGGATCCAATCGCCGGTAGTGACCTTTATTTAACGATAGATGCTAACCTCCAGAAGAATGTGTACCTCCTTTTGGAAAAGGAGATTACAGATATCCTGCTTTCTTGCATCGTACCTACCATGAGCTATGGAAGCAAGGGGACAAATGCCAGTGAGATCACGATCCCGGTCTATGAAGTATATAACGCGTTGATTAATAATAACATTATCGATGTCAATGCCTTTGATGCCCCGGATGCCACCTCCCTTGAACAGTCCACAAAGGTGAAATATGATACCGCATTAAAGGATATCGATAGAAAATACAATGAGATATTAGCCTTAGACAGCACGACCACCAACGATAAGGCGGGGGATATGAAGGACTTCCTTGATTATTTCTACAGTGTGCTGCTTGAAAAGAAAATCCTGTTAAAGGATAGCATCCCGGAAAATGATGGAGCCTACCACTCCTATACTAATAATGACATCAGCTTAAGTTCCTTCCTCCAAAGTGCCCTGGCAAACAACTGGATTAATTTATCAGTCCTGGGCATCGGCAGTGAATATTATAGTGCGGAGGAACTATACCAGAAATTAATTGATTATACCAAGAACCTGCTAAAAGAAGACAATAAATTTCAAAAAATGATCTACCGTAATCTAATTTTTTCATATAAATTATCAGGAACTGAAATTTGTCTTTTATTATTTGACCAAGATGTGTTAGAATATAATGAAAGTGATATTGACCGCCTAAAAAATGGAAGTATATCCGCTTATAAATTCATCACGGATAAGATCAGGCAGCTGGATATCACTCCCGGAATGCTTGCCCTTGAGCCCTGCAGCGGATCCGTCATTCTTACGGATCCGAATACAGGGGATGTGTTAGCCATGGTAACTTATCCCAGCTATGATAACAATTTATTTGCCAACAAGATTGATTCCAAGTATTTTAACCGGCTATTAAACGACGGTTCCTATCCTTTGCTGAACCGTGCAGTATCCACCAGGATTGCCCCCGGCTCCACCTTTAAGATGGTGACGGCAGTGGCAGCCTTGGAAGAGGGTGTAACCTCGCCTTCCGAAAAAATACTTGACCTGGGTATATTTGATAAGATTGACCGACCGGCAAAGTGTCATATTTATCCCGGTTCCCATGGCTCCGTGAATATTGTTGATGCCCTGAAGGTATCCTGTAACTATTTCTTCTATGAAATGGGCTGGCGCCTCAGCATTGACGGTACCGGCAAATATAATTCGAACCTGGGATTATCAAAGCTTGAAAAATATGCCACGCTGTTTGGGCTAAATGAAACCTCAGGAGTGGAATTAGACGAGCTAAGTCCCCGGTTTTCCACCTTAGACGCAGTCCGTTCTTCAATTGGACAGGGCTCCGGCGACTATACGCCTGCCCAGCTGTCAAGGTACGTTACAACCCTGGCAAACCGTGGAACCTGCTATAATCTTACCCTGCTTGATAAGATTAAGGATAAGGACGGGACTGTAATCCTTGACAACAGTGCGACGGTAGACCATGACCTGACAAATGTAAGCAGCTCTACCTGGGATGCAGTCTGGGATGGCATGTACTCCGTAGCCAATGCCTATGGGGGCTCCGTATATACGGACTTCTCCAATTTTGATGTCAAAATTGCCGGTAAGACAGGAACCTCACAGATTAGCACGACACATGCTAACAACGCTTTGTTTGTTTCCTTTGCACCCTATGAGGCGCCGCAGATTTCCGCAACTGTAGTTATTGCGAATGGCTATACCTCCCATAATGCAGCGGATCTCTGTAAGGACATCTATTCCCTGTATTTTGGCAAAGCTGATGCACAGACCCTGTTAAACGGGGAAGCTGAAACCGGTTCAAAGGGCGGCGCTTTAGAATAGGCAGCCTTGGAATAAACCCTAAGGAAGAACGTCTTATTATTATCAATAAATCCGGGAAGTTTAACCGGGAAGGAGTTTAGCAATGAATAATTCAGTTATGATAAAAGGTAATAAATATGGCATCATTGTCGTATTAAGTCCCGATGTACCTTTTGAGGAATTGAAGCAACTGGTTGCAGAAAAATTCAGGGAATCCAGCAAATTTTTTGATAATGCGAAAATGGCCATCAGCTTCGAAGGGCGTAAGCTGACAAATGAACACCAGCAGGAGATTCTTGATATTATCGCGGAAAATACGGAGATGCATATTGTCTGCGTGATGGAAAATGATCCTGCAACAGAAGAGACGTTCAAAAAAACCGTGGAACAAAAGCTCATGGAATTATCGAATAATACGGGACAGTTTTACAAAGGAATCCTGCGTTCCGGTGCATCCCTGTCCTTTGAAACCAGTGTCATCATCATAGGTGACGTAAACCATGGGGCCAGTGTCGTATCCAAGGGAAATATTATTGTGCTGGGAGCATTAAAGGGAAACGCCTTTGCAGGGGCCTCAGGGAACACCAATGCCTTTGTGGTGGCTCTTGACATGAGCCCGACCCAGATCCGTATCGCTGATATGATTGCAAGGGCTCCCGATAAACCGGTAAAGGAAGAGGTAAAGGAAGCTAAGATCGCCTTCCTGGAAGGTGAGAATATCTACATTGAGCCTTTGAACAAAAGCATATTGAATGATATCCGTTTATAAACCGGATTATTCATAAATAGGAGGAGAGATCTCCTAAAACCAGGAGGAGAAATCCCCCTAAAGATCAGGAGGATTAGATAACAATGGGTGAAGTAATTGTTGTAACATCAGGAAAAGGCGGTGTTGGAAAAACAACAACAACCGCTAATGTAGGTACCGGCTTAGCAATGCTGGACAAGAAAGTGGTTTTAATTGACACGGATATAGGCTTAAGAAATTTAGATGTGGTTATGGGTTTGGAGAACAGGATCGTATATAACCTGGTCGATGTAATTGAGGGCACCTGCCGCATCCGAAATGCCTTAATTAAGGATAAGCGCTATCCAAATCTATACCTCTTACCATCCGCCCAGACAAGGGATAAAACTTCCGTCACCCCGGAACAGATGAAAAAGCTGGCTGATGAGCTAAGAGATGAATTTGATTACATATTAATGGACTGCCCAGCAGGTATAGAGCAAGGCTTTAAGAATGCCATTGCCGGTGCGGACAGGGCATTAGTTGTCACTACTCCGGAGGTTTCAGCAGTCAGGGACGCTGACCGGATTATTGGATTATTGGAAGCAAATGAAATGACGCAGACCCACCTGATTGTTAACCGCATCCGCATGGATATGGTGAGACGCGGGGATATGATGTCAAGTGAGGATGTCTGTGAAATTTTAGCTGTTGACTTAATTGGTGTAGTCCCTGATGATGAAAATATCGTTATCTCCACAAACCAGGGTGAACCTTTGGTAGGTTCTGAATCCCTAGCCGGCAGGGCATATATGAATATCTGTAAAAGGATTGTCGGAGAGGAAGTACCCTTCATGGATCTAGAGGAAAAGGCAGGTTTTTTCGAGAAACTGTTTGGTAAACGCAAGAGAAGCTAGGAGGTAGCGTAATGGGTTTTGCAGATTTTTTTAAGAAAAAGGGAACGAGCAGCATTGCTAAGGACCGTTTAAAGCTAGTCCTGGTCTCTGACCGTGCCGGCTGCTCACCTGAGATTATGGAGCAAATTAAGAATGATATTATTGCCGTAATATCAAAATACATTGAGATTGATTTAGATGGACTTGACATCAAGATTACCCAGATGGATTCTGAAACAAATAACGGTACCGTACCTGCTTTGTTTGCTAATATCCCCATCAAGGACTTAAAGTCTTCTAAAAAATAAGGAATGACAGGATGTTATCAAAATTAAAACGATATGACTTCAAACGATATAATATAACCTTGCTTATCATAGTTATTATCCTAGGCTTAATAGGCG
This sequence comes from Clostridiales bacterium, assembly GCA_012839295.1. Taxonomy (GTDB): domain Bacteria; phylum Bacillota; class Clostridia; order Lachnospirales; family Lachnospiraceae; genus Mobilitalea. Next base: position 7,565 of record DUNO01000068.1, on the reverse strand, counting down.
CATTTTTGATCAAACAAGTCCAGGCAGAGGGCGAGAACCTCTTTTTAAAGCACTTGGTCGGCATTGCTGGCGGAATTATGATTGTTTTAGTTCTATCCCTGATAGATTATCATTTTATCTGCAATTTTTATATTATACTATATATCATTGGTATAGTACTGCTTGTGATGGTTAAACTGTTCGGAAGGACAATCAACCATGCCCAGCGCTGGGTAATGATCGGCCCGATACAGTTCCAGCCTTCCGAGCTGTCGAAGATCATATTGATTTTATTTTTAGCCACAGTTTTTTCGATATTCCGGTCGAAGATCAATAACTTCCTTTTGATCGGTTTATCCTTTATCTCGGTAGCAATTCCAATTTATTTTATTCAGGATCAGCCGAATCTGTCTACATGCATGATCATACTTTTTATTTTTTGCATGATGATATTTGCAGCTGGTTTAAGCTGGAAGATCATATTGCCGGTGCTCATCATCGGGATCCCTGCCTTCCTGGGGCTATTTTGGTATATCCAGCAGGATTATCAGGTTTTGCTCAATGATTACCAGCAGGGAAGGGTTTTATCCATCCTGAATCCGGAGGAATATCCTGAAACGATGTACCAGCAGGATAACTCTGAGCTGTCAATAGGCTCCGGGCAATTATACGGCAAGATATTTGATGGTACCGATAAGCGTAACTATGATTCAATTCCCATATCGGAAAGTGATTTTATCTTTTCCGTTGCCGGGGAAGAATTTGGTTTTATTGGATGCTGTTTTATCCTGGCTTTATATGGTATAATAATATATATCTGCCTGGCAACTGCAAGAAAAGCTCCTGACTATATGGGAATGTTGATTTCCGTCGGGATAGCCTCCATGTTTATGTTCCAGGTATTTGTAAACATTGGTGTTGCTACTAAATTCTTACCAAATACCGGAGTCCCCCTGCCCTTCTTAAGCTCGGGACTGAGTTCCCTGATCAGTGGAATGTTAGCGGTTGGATTAATTTTAAATATTAGATTGCAGCCAAAAAGAGGAAGAAGTTAGAGATTTAAAATTTGAAACTTACATGGCCGTAACAAGCGGCGGAAGGGAGGTTAACATGAATATCGGCATGATTGCACATGATGCAAAAAAGAAATTAATGCAAAATTTTTGTATTGCATACCGCGGGATTTTAAGCAAACACAGTTTATATGCCACCGGTACCACCGGTCGTTTAATTGAGGAAGTTACTAACCTTAGTGTCCATAAGTTTTTGGCAGGACATTTGGGAGGAGAGCAGCAGCTGGGCTCACAGATTGAGCATAACCAGATTGACCTGGTGATTTACCTGCGCGACCCAATTTCCCCGAAATCCCATGAGCCGGATGTAAATAATATATTCCAGCTTTGTGACAAGCACAACATACCCTTAGCAACGAATCTTGCTACCGCGGAGCTGCTTATTAAGGCTTTGGACCGTGGTGATTTGGATTGGCGTGAATTGTTTAAAACTTGAATTTAAATCTAAAAAAAACAACTATTAAATTCACAGAAATAAAGAATTTTTTAGTTGTTTTTCAGTTGTATTTGTACTATAATATTATCTATAAATTATAGTTTTAACCTATAATTTTCAAAAAATTTAATATCTGGTACCGCACAACTTATGTTGCGCCCATCATAAGGAGGAGATTACAATGATACAGATAATTTCAGGTGAGAAGGGTAAGGGAAAGACAAAGATCCTTATCGACAAAGCCAACACTGAAGTGAGAGCTGCAAAAGGAAGCATTGTTTATCTTGACAAAAGCAACAAGCATATGTACGAGCTGAGTAATAAGATTCGGCTGGAAAACGTACGGGATTATTTCATTGAGAATGATAGTGAGTTTATCGGTTTTATCTGTGGTATTATTTCGGGTGATCATGATCTACAAGCGGTTTTTCTAGATAGTTTCCTTAAAATTGCGAATATTAATGAGAATAATTTTGATACGGTGTATTCAAAGTTAGAGAAGATTTCGGAGCAGTTCAAGGTTGACCTGATTCTAAGTATCTCCAGGAATTATGAGGATCTTCCTGATTATATGAAAAAGAATGTTGTTGTATCTTTGTAACGGATACCTTTATGAATAGACGTGTGCCCCAGGGTACATTGTGAAAGGAGCGCCCTTGCGGGCGCTCCCCTTCTATTAATCATTTCTTAAGCGGCCGAAGTAGCTTAATGCATATAAGCCCGCGATTCCGACTACAGAATAAATGATGCGAGAAACTAATGTCATATTACCAAAAATTGCTCTCACAAGATCAAAGTCAAAAAATCCGATTAAGCCCCAGTTTACGGCTCCAATTACGACTAATATCAAAGCAATATAGTCTAATGTTTTCATGAAAACCCTCCTTCTTGCCCTTTGCATTTCCTTTTGGAAAATGTAATAATTATATATGGCTAAAATTACCTTATTCTCTTTTCATGACAAAAAAATAATGAAAAGGGATATTGCTCTTTTTTATAATGCCCATTTTTTCGGTGATTATGCATGAGCCGGTGAGAAAGAGTGGGATTCCAGGCTATTATTTCAAGTATTATGCATATCTGGTAAAGAAATTAAAAAAAGGGTTTAAAAATACTGAGAAACTAAGTATAATAAGAAAGAATATCGAGAAGAAACATAGGGGGCGAAAGCTTGGGCAATCAAAACAAGGTTGTTAAATTTAAAAAACGCAGGGGTATTAATATCGGTATCATTGTGTTTTTGATCTTATTTTTATATGTAGCAATCAATGTGTACATTTATTTAACAAAAGAGCAGTTGTCCATCTATGAGGTACATGAGGGCACAACTGCAGTTGATAATAAAATTACAGGAATTATTTTACGTCAGGAAAAGCTTGTTTATTCTAAGTCAGCCGGTTACATCTCCTATTTTCAAAGGGAGGGAGCCAAGGTCGCAAAGAACAGCTCCGTGTACTGCGCCGATGCGAACGGGCAGATTTATAATGTTCTGGAGAGCAATGACCTGCAGGTGAGTATTACGGACAGGGATAATGCAAAAATCAAGCATGATATCCGGACCTTCCGGGAGAAGTACTCCGACTCGGACTTTTCAGGTGTCTACGGCTTTAAGGAAGCTACCCAGAGTACGGCCCTGGATTTACTGAATACCACGGTAATCAATGAAGGCGGAGCACTTAAGGACAGCTTAGGCTCAGCCGTTGCCTTGAACATGGTAAAAAGCCCGGAAAGCGGCATTATCTCCTACCACATGGATTCCTATGAGGCTATTACCCCTGAAACAGTTACGGAGGATCTGTTTAACAGGGAGAATTATAAGAGGACGAACCTGCGCACTACGGAGATGCTGACAAAGGACAGCCCGGTATACAAGCTCATTACCTCTGATACCTGGAACCTTGTCCTGCCTTTGACGAAAAGCCAGTATGATTCCATCAGTGAATCCACAAAGATAAAATTCACAGTGCTTGAGGATGAATTTAAGATGACCGCGGATCTGTCCTTTATCACAGGGGCCTCCGATTATTATGCGGTATTAACGATGGACAAGTATATGACCAATTACTTAGAGGACAGGTTCTTGGAGGTGAAGCTGGATTTCAACTCAGTGGAGGGCTTAAAGATACCGGTCAGCGCTTTAGTGGAGAAGGACTGTTACTTAGTGCCGAGGGAATATTTCTGCTTGGGGGCCAACAGCCAGGACGAGGGTGTCATTCAAAAGCAGTATTCCAAGAACGGGGATATTACCTATCCCTTCGTGAAGACGGATACTTATTATGATGATGGTGCTTATAAGTACATAGATACCTCCTTATTTGATGCAGGCACTGTCCTTCAGCTGCCGAACGCTTCCAGTGAATATACGCTGTCCAAGACGGGAAAATTACTTGGTGTATATAATGTTAACCAGGGCTATGCCGTATTTAAAAGGGTAGAGATACTCTATCAGGATGAGGAGTACTGTATCGTCAGCGACAGTACGACGGGCGGCCTAGCTGCCTATGACCAGATTGCCCTTGATGGGTCTAACGCGATTGAGCAGGCGATTATTTATTGAGATTGATATAGGAGAGATAATTATGATGAAGAATAATATTGATCAGATAGAACAGCGGATTCAGGCAGCTTGTGAGAGGGCTGGTAGGGACAGGAGTGAGGTTACCTTAATTGCGGTTAGTAAGACGAAGCCGAATGAGGCGCTTTTGGAGGCCTATTCTTTGGGAATGAGGCATTTTGGTGAGAATAAGGTCCAGGAGCTGAAGCAGAAGTATGAGGAGCTTAATGAAGGGTTTACGGGAGTACAGTGGCATCTCATTGGGCATTTGCAGAGGAATAAGGTCAAGTATATTGTTGATAAGGCGGCGTTGATCCATTCCGTTGATTCCATCCGCCTGGCGGAGCAAATCGAAGAGGAGGCTGCAAAAAGGGGACTTATTTGTGATATCCTGGTTGAGGTAAATATTGCAGGTGAGGATACGAAATATGGGGTTGCTCCGGAGGAGGTCCTGCCATTTCTCCAGGAAATAAGACCTTTGACCCATATCCGTCCCAGGGGTCTTATGACGGTAGCACCATTTGTGGAAAATCCCGAGAAAAATAGGGAGTATTTTAAGAAATTGCGGCAATTATATGTTGACATAAAATCAAAAAACATTGATAATATTGGTAATGGAACCATTTTATTAAATGAAGCGGAAGCTGGTCCGGAAAGCTATTTGGAGCATTTTAATGTTCTGTCCATGGGTATGACGGGAGATTTTGAAGTAGCAATTGAAGAAGGCGCAACAATGGTTCGGATTGGGACAGGCATTTTTGGGGAACGTGATTATAGCAACAAGAGCACACTCGGGAAGCTTTAGAGGGTGCCCAAAAAGAGATAGGAGAACAGAGTAATGGCAAATCTTATTAAGAATTTTCTGAGCACCATGAAATTAACAGAAGATGATGAAGAATATGATGATTACGTACAGGATGAATTAGAAAAGGAAGAAAAGCGGTCGAAGCGTTTCGAGAAGAAGGAACAAAAAATGGACCGTTATGAGGAGGCTCAGGCAAAGCAAGCCTTCGCAGCCCAGTCCTCACAAAAGACAAGCGACTTCAAAAATGAAAAGGTGGTAACCAGAATGGAAAGAACCTCATCCAATAAAGTGGTGCCGATCCGTACCACTGCAAAAGGTCTTGAAGTTTGTATCATGAAACCGACCACATTTGAAGACTCCCAGGAAATTTGTGATATGCTGCTGACCGGAAGAGCCATCGTCATTAATCTGGAAGGCTTTGATGATAAGCTGGCACAGAGAACGATGGATTTTATCTCAGGCTCCGTTTATGCTATTAATGGCAAGCTGCACCGGATATCCAACTGTATTTTTATCGTATCACCGGATACCGTAGATATTTCCGGCGATTATTCTGATTTAATCCAGTCGAGCAGCTTTGAGCCGCCGACATTGCAGTCAAGGTTTTAGACCATGATGCATTTAGATAAGGATGAGCAGCTTTTCCGTAAACGGCTCCTTGACCAGGCTAATATGGCCCATACAAGAAATATCTGCATCTTTTCTGATTTTTTAAACCTGAATGAACAGAATATCTGGATGAATCTAAAAAATGAATTGCCAAGGATAAAGTATTTTACTTTCGGTGGTTTTAAGGAAGCTGAGAGGAAAATACTTTGCTTTTGTGGTAACGACATGCTTTCTGAGGATGAGGTTGATTATCCCATTTCCTGTATTAAGATCGTTCCCAGCAACCAGAGGTTCAGCGACAGCTTAAACCACCGTGATTTTCTAGGGGCAGTCTTAAATCTTGGCCTGGACCGCAGTAAGATCGGTGACATCCTGATTACGGATAATGAGGGCTACCTGTTTGCCCATTCCGGAATTAGTGAATTTATCGCAGAGCAGCTGTATAAAATTAAGCACACTGTAGTGAAGGCACAGCTGATTGACCGGACGGAATTCGATTATAAACCAAGCTTTAAGGAAATCACCGGCACCGTATCCTCAGTCCGGCTGGACAGTATCCTCTCCGTAGCCTTTAACGGCTCAAGAAGCAGCTTGAGCGGATTGATTGAAGGCGGCAAGGTATATGTGGGCGGTAAATTGGTTTTATCCAACAGCTATACCCTAAAGGAAAATGATGTGGTTTCTGTCCGGGGTATGGGAAAGTTCATTTATACAGGCACCTCTTACCAGACGAAGAAGGGCAGGTATTCGGTAAAGATTTTATTATATATTTAAGGAAATCTTTGATACAGCAATAATTCGGCTACAGACTTAGGGTCTGGACCATACAATTTATATATTCCACTATAAAAGATAAATAGATAAGGAGGATGGCATGACCTCGTCTCATGTTTTGATGCGGTTGTGCATTTTTTATGAATAACAGACTTTCTGTAAGCTATGAAGATAAGCCGGCATATGAGATTCTTCTGGAGCCGGATTTTAAAAAGCTTCCACTGGAGATTGAAGCCCTTGGAATGCTTGACAGAAGATTTATGATTATTACAGACAGCAATGCGGGGAAGCATTATGCTAACGAGCTATTCCAGCTGTTGGCTCCCTTTGCCAGGTCCATACAGATCCATACCTTTCCGGCGGGTGAACAGAGCAAAAACCTGGATACCGTCAGCCAATGCTATGAACAGTTAATTATTGACGGTTTTGACCGCAAGGATGTATTAATCGCCTTAGGCGGCGGGGTTGTAGGTGACCTCACTGGCTTTGTGGCGTCAACCTACCTGCGCGGGATCCGTTTTATCCAGGTTCCTACCACGCTCCTTTCCATGGTGGATTCCAGTATTGGAGGCAAGACAGGCGTTGATTATAAGGCCTATAAGAATATGGTAGGTGCCTTCCACCAGCCAAGCCTGGTATATATGAATTTGGCCACCTTAGATTCCCTGCCTGAGAGGGAATTCCTTTCCGGTATGGCTGAGATTATCAAGCATGGCTTGATTAAAGACCTGGAGTATTACAGCTGGCTGAAGGAGCATTCCGGGAAGATCCACCAAAAGGATTATGAAACACTGCAGGAGATGGTTTATCATAGCTGCCAGATCAAAGGTGCCGTCGTGGAAAAGGATCCGAAGGAACAAGGGGAACGTGCCCTGCTGAATTTCGGACATACCATTGGCCATTCCGTTGAGAAGCTGATGGACTTCCAGCTGCTGCATGGAGAATGTGTATGTATTGGCATGGCTGCTGCGGCGTATATGTCCATGAAACGGGGTAACATAACCCAGGAGGAATACCAGGATATCCTGGCCACCCTTGGGCAGTTCAAGCAGCCGGTCCATGCCTCCGGCTTATCTGCGGAAGAGGTATATGAGGTTACCAGATCGGATAAGAAGATGGATTCCGATAAAATCCGTTTTATCCTGCTTGGAGCCATTGGCGACGCGGTCATTGACCCTTCTGTTTCAAAGGATGAGATGATAGAAGCTATCCAGACTATATTATAGGAAGCAAATACAGCTTCCTATAATCCGTGTGCCATGGGGCACACTTTGCACGGCGCAAATACAGCGCCTTTTATGAGAAGTTAAAAGGCAACTTCTCATAACTTATATT
>DUNO01000003.1 GCA_012839295.1 Clostridiales bacterium | reverse complement strand
CTATTCACTTTTTGAATAGGTCATCAAAAAGTGAAAGGCACGGGTGAAACTATGGAAATGACATTAAGATGGTACGGTTCCGATTTTGATACGGTTACCTTGCAGCAAATCCGCCAAATCCCGGGTGTTACAGGAGTGATTACGACCTTGCATGATATGGCACCGGGAGAGGTCTGGAGCCGGGAGAGAATCCGCGGAATGAAGGAGGAGGTCGAGGCGGCAGGGCTTCATGTTGCAGGAATCGAAAGTGTGAATGTCCACGATGCGATTAAGGTCGGAAGTGAAGACAGGGAGCAGTATATTTCCAATTATATTGAGACACTGGAGAACCTTGGAAAGGAAGATGTCCACCTGGTATGTTACAACTTTATGCCGGTGTTCGACTGGACCAGAACGGAGCTTGCGCGTGTAAGGCCGGATGGCTCTACCGTGCTGGCATATTCCCAGGAAGCGGTGGATGCACTGGAGCCGGAGAAAATGTTTGAATCCATTGCAGGGGATGCCAACGGGATGGTTATGCCTGGCTGGGAGCCTGAGAGAATGAAGCATGTAAAGGAATTATTTGAACTGTACAAGGATGTGGATGAAGAGAAGTTATTTGAAAACCTGAAATACTTCCTGGACAGGATTATGCCTGTTTGTGATAAATATGATATCAACATGGCAATCCATCCGGATGACCCTGCCTGGAGCGTGTTCGGACTTCCCAGGATTATCAGGAATAAGAAAAATATCCTGAGGATGATGAAGCTGGTGGATAATCCCCACAATGGCGTGACCTTCTGCTCCGGCTCTTACGGAACGAACCTGGAGAATAATCTTCCGGATATGATCCGTTCCCTGAAAGGAAGAATTCATTTCGCACATGTCCGTAACTTAAAGTTTAATTCCCCCACTGATTTTGAGGAGTCGGCGCACTTATCCTCGGATGGGACATTTGATATGTATGAGATTATGAAAGCCCTGTATGAAACCGGCTTTAACGGCCCTATCCGTCCGGATCACGGGCGCATGATTTGGGGCGAGGTAGCAATGCCAGGCTACGGACTCTACGACAGGGCACTGGGAGCGGCTTATTTGAACGGCCTGTGGGAAGCAATTGAGAAAGGGGCAAGACAGGTATGAAATTAAATAAACAGGGGCTTGCAGACATAGAGCAGTGGAAGGCTGGAGGATACGCACTTCCTGAGTTTGACAGGGAAAAGGTAGCTGACAGGACAAAAGAGAATCCTTTTTGGGTACATTTCGGGGCAGGAAACATCTTCCGTGCCTTCCAGGCCAATGTAGTGCAGAACCTCCTTAATCAGGGGATTCTGGATCGTGGTCTGGTCGTGGCGGAAGGGTTCGACTATGAAATTGTTGAAAAAATGAACCGTCCCCACGATGACTATAGTATTCTGGTCACCTTGAAAGCAGATGGAACCATAGAGAAGAAAGTTGTGGGAAGTGTAGTAGAATCCCTTACCTTAGATTCTGATAACGGGACCGATTTTCAGCGGCTGAAAGAGATTTTCAGAAAGGACTCCCTTCAGATGGCAAGCTTCACTATTACAGAAAAGGGATACAGCCTTGTGACGGGGAAGGGGGAGCTGATACCGGATGTAGAGGAGGACTTCAGGAAAGGACCGGAGAAGCCGGGGAGCTATATCGGCAAGGTGGCAGCCCTTCTGTATACCCGGTTCGAGGCAGGGGAAAAGCCCATTGCCATGGTAAGTATGGACAATTGTTCCCATAATGGTGATAAATTGTACGATGCAGTCCATACCTTTGCGAAAAAATGGGCAGGAAACCAGCTTGTGGATCCCGGGTTTGAATCATATGTAAATTCGGATAGGGTAACATTTCCGTGGAGCATGATTGATAAGATTACGCCTCGCCCCGATGCATCCGTGGAGGAAATCTTAAAGAATGACGGCGTAGAAGGGCTGGAGCCGGTTATTACAGGGAAAAATACTTACGTAGCGCCCTTTGTAAACGCAGAAGAATGTGAGTATCTGGTAATTGAAGATGCATTCCCGAACGGAAGACCCGAGCTGGAAAAAGGCGGTGTGATGTTTACCAGCCGCGAGATAGTAGATAAGGTGGAGAAGATGAAGGTCTGCACCTGCCTGAACCCGCTGCATACGGCACTGGCTATCTTCGGCTGCCTCCTTGGATATGAGAAGATTTCCGAGGAAATGAAGGACGGGGAACTGAAGAAGCTGGTAGAAGCCATAGGATATGAGGAGGGACTTCCGGTGGTCATTAACCCGGGTATCCTGAATCCGAAAGAATTCATTGATACCGTATTAAAGGTGCGTATCCCCAATCCCTTTATGCCGGACACACCCCAGCGCATTGCCACAGATACGTCCCAGAAGCTGGCAATCCGCTTTGGAGAGACAATTAAGGCATATCAGGCGTCCTCCGAACTGGAGGTAAAGAGCCTGAAACGAATTCCGCTTGTATTTGCCGGCTGGCTACGTTATCTGACAGGGCTTGATGATGAAGGGAACGAATTCCGCTTAAGCCCGGATCCCCTTTTGGATGCGGTAACGCCATATGTTGCAGACTTGAAGCTTGGAGATAAGGCGGATATAGGCAGGCTGAAACCATTGCTGGAAAATGCGGGAATTTTCGGAGTCAACCTGTACGATGTGGAGATGGCGGAGACTGTAGTTGGTTATTTAAATGAGATGCTGTCAGGCCCAGGGGCGGTAAGGGCAGCTTTAAAAAAATATGTTTAGCCATGATGTAATATAATTGGAAAGCACCGGTTGAAAATCAGGTTTTCAACCGGTGCTTTCTATATAGATTAGTTCTATACTAGAACAGGAGCCAATCAGAAAAGCGGTGATAAGCTTGTTCTCTATTTTGGAATATATTATCGGTTCATTTCTGATTGGAAGCCCATATTCTTGTGGTCATGGATAATCGCTTCTATTTCCGGAAGGCTGGTAGCCTGCATGTCCCCGGAGATTGTATTTTTTATGGCGCTGACAGCATTACCGAATTGTAGTGTGCGGCTATAGTTATCCGGGTCAGTCAATAGCCCGTACAGGATACCTGAGATATATGCATCCCCGCTTCCGATCCGGTCTACGATATCGATGGAACGGTAAGGCTCTTCTTCAAAATAAGTATCCTGGCCTGCATGGTAGAGAATGGATCCAAAAGTATGGGATTTGGGGCTATGTACAATTCTCTGTGTGGATGCAACTATGGAGATGGGATATTCCTGGGTAAAGCTTTTCATAATCTCTTGCAGGGAGCCTTCTTTTAAGAAGGTCATACGGGCAGTGGTTTCGGAACAGAAGAAAATATCTACATAAGGAAGTATTTCTTCAATGCAGGCTTTTGCCTGGGCGCTGTTCCAGAGATTGCCCCGGAAGTTTACGTCAAAGGAAATGAGGGTTCCCTGTTTTTTAAACTGCTTTATCATTTCGGTGGCAGTTTCCCTGCACCTGGGACCTAAGGCTAGTGTAATGCCGCTGGTATGAAAGCAGCGGGCAGCGGTATACATATCATCCGTAAAGTCAGAAAGAGAGATTTTATTAATAGAAGTATACTTGCGGTCGTATACGACATGTGGCTTTTTTGGGTAAGCACCGCTTTCGTAATAGTAGATACCCAGGCGGGCATCAGCATCATCGTCATAGGAAACAAAGGCATCATATACATTATAGCTCCGCATCGTATTTCTTGCATAAATACCGAGAGCATTCTGAGGAAGCTTTGTAATGATACCAGTACGCAGACCCAGAAGGCCTACACCGGATGCGACATTTAATTCGGCACCGCCAACGTATTTCTGAAACATATCTCCACTGGTGAGACGCTCACCGGTAGGCGGAGATAGTCTCAATAAGACCTCGCCTAAAGTTAAAAGATCATAGGGCTTGTTCATGAATTTTCCTCCTTGTATATCTGTTAAAATATTTACTTTGTGCTGCATTTTATTAGGATATTGGCAGCAGCCTGGACTAATAACAATATTTTTTTACATAGGTGTGATATCTGCTTGCGGCCTTTGTTTAATGGTCTGTTTATTATCTCCTTAATGTTTCATAATATGAAACGTGGTTTTGTAATATGATACATTTGAATTATACGTCAGAAAACTCAAATGTCAATATAGAAATTTTGATATAAATATATTTTTATGATTTTGATATAAATATATTTTGTAGAAATTTTGATATATTTTAATGCGTATCATGTTGGGAATATTATTTTGAGATGGCATTTAAAAAAATGAGTATTTAAAAAATATCGGATTTTTTCAGGCTAAGGGTCTGATATTTGTATTATTCTTTCAACCAATATTTCTTATAATAAAGGTGAATCATAGACGGAATTAACTGCCGGAGTTCAAGAGGTAATGTACAAGGTAACGTAAATATGGATGAAATAAGCTTATAATGTGAAAAATTTGAACCTACATAACGTAGTTGTAAAAGCCAAGAGGAGGGGAGCTGTATTTTTTATAACGTAAATCCAGTGGCTTTTTATGGGCAAGAGCTATTGTATTTATGTAAATAGGATAAAGGATTTATTGTACGCAGACAGATAAAGTGAGAATTGTTATAAGGACAAATGGTGCCAACAATTTTTAAGCTTAATCAAAGGAGAAGGATTATAATGAAATCTGGGGAGAAAATATCATTAAAAAAAGTTGATATGGAACATGGTAATGTTGTGGATAAGGGTTCAGCAGTTTGGTTTTCATCAACAATACGCATTAAAATGATAGCCGCTTTTTTAGTACCAATAGCATTTATTATCCTCCTTGGTATCGCATCCTATGAAAAGGCAGCAGAGGGTATTTGCAACAGCTATGAAAATTCTGCAGGACAGACAATAAACGCGACTGCACGATATGTTCAGTTCGGAGCAGCTTCCATAGAAGCATTATCAACGCAGTATATAGTTGACGATATGTTATTAAAGTATCTATATAATTATAGTAATGATAAAGTGGAAAATAATCAGAATAAACGATCAATCAATAACTCTTTTTCAGCAAAAGAAATTACGGATGAATTTATATCCGGCATTTCCGTATTTTCCGCTGATGTAGCTGCAATAACGACAGCTGCTTCTGTCCGGGATAATATTTATGAAGGGTTTTTAGAGACAGAGACAGGAAAAAGAATAAGCGAATCGGGTGAGGTTTTTTGGATTGGAAAAGATCCCTTCCTGGATGAGAATATCGGAGGTGGAACCGATAGCTATTCGTTGCGGCTTGTGAGAAAAATCCAATCCGCAGATGCATTGGCGGTAATTGACATGGATGTAAAAACGATTCAGGATATCCTTAATGGCATGGGGTTTGAGGAAACAGGGATGATCGGCTTTGTCACAGCGGATGGAAAAGAAATAATATCCGGAAATCAGGAAGCTGGTGCTGATCAATCCTTCTTTGACAAGGAGTTCTACCGGGATTCAGTAACAGCAGAAGAGACCGGCAACGCATTTTATGTGGATTATCATGGAGAAGATAATCTATTTCTTTATTCCAAAATCGGTAATACAGGAGCGATGATCTGTGCATTGATACCGAAGAGCAGGATCGTGAGTCAGGCAGACAGTATCAAGAAGCTGACAGTTATTATTGTTATCATTGCCTGTGCAATTGCAATTATAACTGGATTATACCTATCAACAGGTATTGATAGGACGATTAAATATATCATAGCAAATTTAAAAAAGGCTGCGGAGGGTGATTTGTCGGTTGATTTTATAACAAAACGGAAGGATGAATTCCGAATTTTGATTTCTGAAATAAATAATACATTCTTTCATATGAAGGAACTCATAATCCAGGTAAAGAGGATGAGCTCAGGTGTATCAGCCGCAGCAGCAGGTATATCAGATACCTCCAAAGAGTTTTCAGGAATAACAAAGGACATATCAAATGCAATGAAAGAGATCGAACAAGGAATTATGCAGCAGGCGAAGGACGCAGAAGAATGCCTTCATCAGATGGATCGTCTGTCTCAAAAGATAGTACAAATGGACAAAAGCATCAATGAGATTGGTAAAATAGGGGAAGATACAAAGAAGCGGATTCAGGAGGGGACAATCGTAACAGAAAAACTTACTGACCAGACTAATTCTACGATAATGATTACAACGCAGGTCGTGAATGGCATTAAAAAACTGGATGAGAAATCAAAATCAATCGGGGACATTGTGAAGGTCATCAGCGACATCTCCAGCCAGACAAATCTCCTTTCCCTGAATGCATCAATCGAAGCGGCGAGAGCAGGTAAGTTGGGGAAAGGCTTTGCAGTAGTTGCAGATGAAATAAGGACATTATCAGATCAGACACAGCAATCTGTATATAATATCCAGTCTATTATAAAGGATATTCAGAATGATACAAATGATCTGTCAAAGGCAACGAAGGATGCCGAAGATGTCTTAATACTTCAGGATACGGCAGTAAAAAATACAACAGATTCTTATCAGGGCATCAATGAAAGTGTAGACAATCTAATGCTGCAAGTAAAGTATGTCATAGATAGTGTAAATAATATAGAAGAATCAAGGGTAAGTACCTTAGGTGCAGTTGAAAATATATCCGCAGTTTTGGAGGAAATCGCTGCATCAACCAATAATGTTAACCAGATTTCCAATCATCAGGTGGGCTCTATTGGAGCATTACATCAGTCGGCAAGTAATTTAAATCAGAATTCTGCAGATTTAGCACATGCAGTTCTAAGGTTTAAATTATAACTCATATTTATATGGATTTTTAGAGTTTTATTTTTATAATGGAACAAAGCATAAAACCAAAAAGGATAAAGAGAGGCAGGAAAAACTATGGAAATGACAGGTATCTGAAAGAAGACATAAAGGGTGCTGGAATTACTATAAAATTACAAATGCATCGTATACAAGCAGTTAAAAAAAAGATATAATGAAGGCGCAGCCATGTTCCGATAACCGAGATGCACGGCGCGAAATACAGTGCCTTTTATCAGAAGTTAAAATACAACTTCTTATAACCTATAACTTGTACTATGGGTGCAAGGGTCAAAGGAAAGAAGGGTGAAAATAAGTATCTCTGTATTATAAAATCAGGGTGTTTTGGAAGGGTAATCAATGCAAGCTAATGAATGCAAGTATGGGGGACGATTATGTACAGACTGCTGATTATAGATGATGAAGAGATTGAACGTGAAGGAATGGCCAAGTACATATCATGGGAACAATTTGATATTGAATTGGTAGGGACTGCCTGGAACGGTGCAGAAGGATTTGAAAAAATTCAAAGCGAAAAGCCGGACATTGTACTGACTGATATTAAAATGCCCGTGATGGATGGCATTGAGTTAATCAGACGGACAAAATCAACTTTTCCGGGTGTGGAATTTGTCGTTCTTTCCGGCTATGGAGAATATGAATTTACCAGTCAGGCAATGGAGGAGGGGGTTCGTTATTACCTGTTGAAGCCATGTGCGGAAGAGCAGATTACCGTTGTCCTGGATAAGGTAAAGAAAGAAATTAATATAAAACGGGAAAGAGAGCAAAGGGAAAAAGAATATAGAAGGACGGTTAACCGGTTATTGCCCCGTGCCAAAGAGCAGATATTTCGGGACATGCTCTTTGAAAAGGAGCAAAGCGGAAAAGATTATGAAATGTTTCTGAAGGAATTCGGTACAGAGGATACGAAGGCAGCAATCCTCGCCTTCTGGACGGAATCCGGCTTTGATTACCTGGAGTATTTTATCCTTGGCAATGTCTTAACAGAGCTGGTCGGCACATCCCATGTTCATTTGTTTACATACATCCAGAATGAGGTGCTGTTTCTAATAGATGAAGAGGCCTTGCCGGAGGTAGAAAGCGCGGTAGAGAGAATCCGGCTGGAATTTGGGAGAATCAGCGTGCAGCCAATCCTGGCAGTTCTCAGTGAGCAGGGATCCCTGAAGGAGGTAAGTCATCTATATAAACAAGTCCAGGAATTAATAAAGGTCGGTATTGCAGAGCACCAGACGGGATTTCTTTATTATGAATTATTCCGAAAAATGCATGACAGCTCATCTTTTCTGGTGGATTACGGCAAAATCCGGGAGACACAGGACTATGGGGAACTATTATTTGAGATTTATCTCGGATTTATGAAAATGGATTTGGAACATTATACCCTGCAGAAGAAGGAAGAGGTTTGTAATTGGATTGTGAAGGTACTCTACGGCACATCGCTAAATATAACCTATGAAAGCACAGAAGATAAACCGCAGCCATGGCAGCTTTTAGAACAGCTGGTGAATGCCATTGTCCGGCTGAAAGCGATGGATATTGGCAGGGGAAAAGAGGGAGAGCGTTTAAAAAGTGTTTTACTGGCCGCATTTTTACATATCAGAAATCAGGAATTAGGAATTCAGTTTTTGGCAAAAGAGGTCTTATATATGAACGAGGATTATTTTGGGAGGTTATTTGTCAAAAACAGAAAAGTAAAATTTTCGACCTATCTGATGGAACAGCGGATCATGCTTGCACAAAGACTATGGCAATATGATCCGGAGCTAAAGGTTTCACAGGTGGCTGAGTTGATCGGCTATTCTCCCGACGGACAGTATTTCTCAAAGGTATTCCGAAAAATTACAGAATTGTCACCGACGGAGTATAAGGAGGCTATGAAGAACCGCAGAGGGATTACTGGCAAAGGATAAAGATATTCGGAAGAAGTCCAAAGATATCACTTGCAAGGTATAAAGGTATCATGAAAAATCGTAGTAAAAACCGACTATATAAATCAAAGTCGGTTTTTTCAAATCATTATGTTTCAATTAAGGAACCACGGGGATTTTGACCGGAGAAAGATCAGCTGCCGGAAATACAGTCAGAGGCCAGTTTCGCTTGGGAGGCATGTCTATGTTACAAGATATAAGAAAAAAATTTAAAAACCTAAAATTGCCCAGTAAAATGGTGCTGGTATACTTTATCTTTGCCGGTATCTTTTTCGGCATTTCTACCGCCGCCCTGCAGGTCAGTCTGGATATCTTTGCAGAAAAGCTGTATGAGAAATCCCTGCAGGAGCTGGATTTTTATGCCCAGAATGTCAATGACAGCCTGAAAGAAGTGCAAAGCTACAGTTATGAGCTGGCGCTAAACAGGGAGATACAGGAGAGGCTCTCGAAAATAGCAGAAGTGGAAATGCTTTCCTGGGAGTATACGAGGGAACTGACAGAGCTCCGCTATAAGCTGATCTACGAATACAAGCCGGGCTCTGCTATTCGTTCCATCCGCTATACGGACAGCTATAATACCACCCTGGAGGTGGGGGATTCTTCCTGGGAAATACCGAGTGAGATTTATGAGGAATTGCTTGAGAAGTTCCATGAGGTCAAGGGTGCCGCTATTATGTATGGTCCCACAGAGGCGTGTCCTTATTTGCTCTGCGGACGGGACATATTAAAGAGTCTGGACATGAGCCTGGATAATCTGGGAACCGTGGTACTGACCTGTGATGTGGGGAAGATCATTGCGCAATATAAAGACAGCCTGGAATCTCCGAATGCGGCTTTGTTTGTTTATTCCCGGGACAGCATCATCTATCAGGACATGGAAGAGAAAGATCAGCCAAAGCTTCCCGCGTTCCAGAAAGGGCAGGGATATCAGATTGTCAAATATCAGGGGAAGCGCTATTTTATGTGTTTTCTCAATTCCAGCTCCACAGACTGGATGTATGTCAATTTCTTTCCCTATTCGGATATCTACGGGCAGCTTCTATCGGTCCGTTATATCATGCTGATATGCTTTGCTACCGCATTTGTAATGATTCTGGTTATCATGAACAGAGTTTCTGTCGCTATTACAAAGCCTCTGGAGCAGCTGACGCAGTCCATGCAGATTGTGGAAACAGGAGATTTCCAGGGAGCGAAGCTGATTCCGGTGGAACGGGACAGGAGGGATGAGGTCGGGCTTTTGACCCGGGAATTCCAGGTCATGCTGGACAAAATCGACGTTTTGATCCACGAAAATTATGAAAAACAGATCTTATTGAAGGAAACCAAATACCAGATGCTTCAGGCTCAGATTAACCCCCATTTCCTATATAATACCTTAAATGCCCTCCACTGGATGGTAAAGGCGGGGCGCAATGAGGACGCGGGGAAGATGATCGTGGAGCTGGGAGCGCTGTTACGGTCTACCTTCGCAAATGCTCCCTACGCACTGGTAGATGAAGAAATCAGGATGGTAAAAAGCTATATTGTGATTCAGAAATTCCGCTATCAGAGCCGTGCGGAGTTTGAGGTAAGCACGGAGGGGAATTTGGAAAACTATGTGGTGCCCAGGATGATCCTGCAGCCTCTGGTGGAAAATGCCATCTATTATGGAGTGGACAATTCCCTCAAAACCTGCCTGGTCCGGCTGCGGGCGGTAGAGGAAGCGGATACCATCTTATTTGCAGTGCAGGATACCGGACCCGGCATGGAGAAGGAGGAGCTGGAAAAGGTCCGGAACTTTACCGTACAGCCAAAGGGACACGGAATTGGGATTAAAAACATCTATGAGCGTTTGAGGATTACCTACGAAAGATTTGAATTTTCAATTGACAGCCAGGTAGGAGTGGGTACAAAGATACAGATCCGCATACCAAAGGTTACGAAGGGGAATGCAGAGGTGTAAGATCCGATGGGGCGATGGAATGGATTTAAAAAAGTCGGATTTTTTCAAATCGTTCATCCCGTAATTCCATTCTTATTGTTTCTTTCTTTTGCTAGAATAACATCATCAAAGCTGATAGATGAGCAGCGAGATAAAAAGAGATGAAAAAGGAGGATTATGAAAATGAAAAGCAGAATGAAAAGGCTTGCAGCACTTCTTCTGGCAGGCACAATGATTTTTTCTATGGCAGCATGCGGCGGCAAGTCCGATCCCGCTGACAAAGCAACAAGCGATACATCGAGTAATACATCAGACAATGCATCAAACAATGCATCAGGGGATACATCCGGTGATGCAAAGGTCACTGAGGCGGCGAAGGAGCCGGTCACCATTAAGATTGCATGGTGGGGCAGTGACAAAAGACATGAGTACACCCAGAAGCTTTTGGATCTTTACACAGAGCTGAATCCTAATGTGAAATTTGAAGCTTCACCCAGTGGATGGGACGGTTACTTTGAGAGGCTGTCCACCCAGGCGGCATCCGGAAGCATGCCGGACATCGTTCAGATGGACTATTTGTACATATCTACCTATGCAAAGAACAATTCCCTGGCAGACCTGCAGGAGTTCATTGACAGCGGTGTCCTTGATGTAAGTAACGTGGACGAAAATATTTTAAATACGGGCTCCATCGGCAGCAAGAGGACAGGTATTCCATTATCCACTTCCATCCTGGCAGTCACCTATAATCCTGCGGCAATTGAAGCGGCCGGTGCCACGGTGCCTGCAGACAACTGGACTTGGGAGGATTATATTGAGTTGAATACAAAGGTGGCGCAGAAAACCGGGGAGCCCAGCGCGCTGAATTCCATCATTGGCCCCTTTGGAGACAGCAATTTCTTCAACTACTGGGTAAGGCAGCATGGAGGGATGCTGTTTAAGGAAGACGGAACAGGCCTTGGCTTCGAG
The DNA here is from genome assembly GCA_012839295.1 of Clostridiales bacterium. Taxonomy (GTDB): domain Bacteria; phylum Bacillota; class Clostridia; order Lachnospirales; family Lachnospiraceae; genus Mobilitalea. Next base: position 30,121 of record DUNO01000003.1, on the reverse strand, counting down.
GATGATGCCATCACAGCAGAGTACTTCCAGATGTGGAAGGATATGTCTGATGCAAATGTGTCTCCGGATCCGGATGAGCAGTCCCAGCTGGCAGCAGTTGGCAAGGAGGCCCTTCCGATTGTAAATGATAAGGCAGCTACCACCATTGAGTGGAACAATTTCACCTCCATTGTAAGTGGTGCCAATGATAAGCTAAAGCTGGCATTAATGCCGTCCTCTTTTGAGGGTAACGGCCTGTGGCTGAAGCCCGGGATGTTCTTTAGTGTTTCGGAAAGCTCCAAGGTGAAAGAGGAATGTGCAAAATTCATCAGTTGGTTTATTAATTCCGAAGAGGCTAACGACATTATCGCCGGTGAGAGGGGAACCCCTGTATCCTCTGCAATCCGTGATTACATGATGAAATCCGGTACCATGACAGAACAGCAGGTTGAGATGTTTGGATATGTGGATAAGGCAGCGGCAGTTGCCGGTAAGACCCCCGCGCCGGATCCAAGCGGAATCGCCGAGGTAAACGAAGCATTTGCAAACGCAGGAAACAGCGTGCTGTACGGACAGGCAACGGCGCAGGAAGCTGCGGCAACCTTCCGGAAGCAGGCTACAGAGATTTTAGAAAGAAACAATGCCGCTAAATAATTTGTAGACAATGGAAGGAGGGGCTGTTAAAAGAAAAGCCCCTCCTTCATGCATAACATAAAGAAATGAGGTAAGTTTTGTGAGAGGAAAACGGTCTTTGGCTAAATCAGGCTATAAGCGCAGGGACAATATTGCGGGCTATATCATGCTCTCCCCCTGGTTGTTTGGCTTTATCCTGATGTGGTTTCTTCCAATGGTAATATCCATCTACTATTCCTTTACGGATTTTAACCTGCTCAATGAGGCAAAAATCATTGGACTTAAGAACTATATCCGGATATTCACCGCTGATGACACATTCAGGCAGGCATTTAAGGTAACCTTTATCTATGCCATTTTTCTGGTTCCCCTTCGTCTGGCATTTGCCCTTTGCGTGGCAATGCTGTTGAATACGAAGCATATGGGACTGGGATTGTACCGGACCATTTACTACATTCCGTCTATTATCGGGGGAAGTATTGCGGTCTCAATTGTATGGAGGCAGATTTTTGGTAACCAGGGCGTTGTCATGTCCTTGCTTTCCGTTTTTGGAATCGAACAGAAGCTGTCCCTGCTTGGAAATACTAAGACGGCCCTGGCAGTTATCATACTGATGGGTGTCTGGCAGTTCGGCTCTTCCATGCTGATTTTTCTGGCGGCATTGAAGCAGATTCCAAACTCTCTGTACGAGTCAGCCAGAGTAGACGGCGCAAAAAGTTTAAGAATCTTTTTTAAGATTACCATCCCCATGCTGACACCTACCATTTTCTTTAATCTGATTCTTCAGATTGTAAATGGATTCCGGGTATTTACAGAGAGCTATGTCATCACGGATGGAGGTCCGCTGAATAGTACTTTAAGCTATGTGCTGTATTTATACCGCCGGGCATTTAATTATTTCGATATGGGTTACAGCTGTGCGCTGGCCTGGGTACTGGTAGCCGTTATTTCGGTATTTACGGTAATACTGTTTAAGACCCAGAACAACTGGGTGCACTATGAATCAGGAGGGGATGATTAGAATGGTAGGGATGAAAGAAAAAAAGAGAGTAAATTCCGTTCTGTTCCATTTGGTTTCCTGTGCAGTCGGACTTTTGATGGTTTATCCTATGCTCTGGCTTTTTGCAAGCTCCATGAAGAGCAATGATACTATGTTTAAGGATGCCTACTCCCTGATTCCGGAAGTTTTTGATATGGGAACAAACTATCTGAGTGCCTGGAGGGGAGTTGGAGGGGTTTCCTTCATGACCTTCCTCTCAAACACGGTGTTTGTCACGGTGACCGGTATGGCAGGATGTGTTATGATATCCCTGTTTGCGGCCTATGCCTTTACCAGAATTAAGTTTAGGGGCTCACATTTCTGGTTCTCCTGCGTTATGGTTACGATGATGATTCCTTCCCAGGTCATGGTTGTTCCCCAGTATATTATCTTAAAGAAGCTGGATCTGATTGATAGCAGAACCGCTCTTGCATTGCCATGGTTCTTTGGAACGGCATTCTTTATCTTCATGCTGGTACAGTTCTTTAGGGGAGTGCCGAAGGATTTGGATGAGGCGGCTGAAATTGATGGCTGCGGCAGAATTTCCATCCTGTTCCGCATCCTGGTTCCAGTGGTAAAACCGGCTCTCGTTACGGCATCCATTTTTGCCTTTTACTGGATCTGGCAGGATTTCTTCCAACCATTAATTTTCATGAGTACGCCCAAGAAATATACTCTTTCGCTGGCGTTAAATATGTTCCTGGATCCGAATGCATACAACAATTACGGGGGGCTGTTCGCTATGTCCGTATTGTCCCTTATGCCCACGCTTATATTCTTTATCATTTTTCAGAGATATCTGGTGGACGGCATCGCTATGGATGGCATCAAAGGTTAAGGGGAAGGGCTGTTGTGCTTTAGGTGCGGCAGTCCTGTTTTTGTATTGAAGGGGGAGGTGGCGTAAAAGTACGCCATTGTCTATAGATTGACGGGTTTTGTGGTTTTTAGGAGGAGAAAGAAATATGGGATTAGTGATTAATAGGAATATGGAAATTGTATCGAAGGTTTCTTTGGCTTCGGAGCCGGTCAGGAGGGCGCTGGAGAATCTGAAAAGGGATATAAAGAAGGCGTGTCTGGCTTCCGGAGAGAAGGGGTGCGTTCTTTTTATGGAGGAAAAACCGCTTCCCAGGGAATGCTTTTCTCTTGCTGCTGATCAGGAGAATAACAGGCTGTACCTCTGTGCAGGGGATGAAATGGGCTTTGTGTATGGGATCTATGAGATCAGCCGTTCTATACTGGGGATTACAGATTTCTGGTTTTGGAATGACCAGCAGATCCAGCGGCGTGAGGGTTACTTGGTGGACGGGGATTATCGGTTTGATTCAGAGCCTTATGCGGTGGACTTGCGGGGGTGGTTTGTGAATGATGAGGTGCTGATACGCACATGGAGTGTGAACAGAAGGGAGGAAGAGCCTTGGGAAATGGTATTTGAGACACTGTTGCGCTGCGGCGGGAACATGGTGATACCGGGAACGGATAAAAGCTCGGAGCGTTACCGGGGGTTGGCAGCGGCTATGGGATTTTATATTACCCACCACCATGCGGAGCCCTTGGGGGCAGAGATGTTTTCCAGGGCTTATCCGGAGCTGAACCCGTCTTATGAAGCTCACCCTGAGAAATTTCAGGGGCTTTGGCGGCAGGGGATTGAGGATCAAAGAAGGTTTAAAGTCGTCTGGAATTTGGGCTTTCGGGGACAGGGGGACCGCCCCTTCTGGGAGGATGATCTCAGATACCAGACCCAAGAATCCAGAGGAAAGCTGATGAGCAGCCTTATCCGGATGCAATATGATATGGTAAGGAAGGAGATACCGGAGGCTCTGTGCTGTACCAATCTGTACGGGGAAACCATGGAGCTGTACCGGGACGGATACCTGGATTTGCCTGAGGAGGTAATTAAGATCTGGGCAGACAATGGCTTTGGGAAAATGGTGACCAGACGCCAGGAAAACCACAATCCGAGAATTCCCGCATTACCCGCTGAGGAAGACAGGGGAAGCCATGGGATTTATTATCATGTGTCTTTTTACGATCTTCAAGCGGCCAACCACATCACCATGCTTCCAAATTCTCCGGAGCTTGTGTACAGGGAGTTACAGGAGGTGATGAGGCATGGGGTAAAGGATTACTGGCTGGTGAACTGCTCCAATGTAAAGCCCCATGTATATTTTCTGGATTTGCTGGCACAGATTTGGCGGAGTGGCAGTGTTGATATAGAGGAGCACCGGAGACGTTATGTTACCACTTATTATGGGGCGGAAAATGAGAGCAGGATATCGGCATGTCTGGCAGATTATCCGAAATATGCCGTTTCTTACGGACCGAATGAAGATGACCGTGCAGGGGAGCAGTTTTCCAATCATGTGGCGAGGATGCTCATTTCCCAGTATATGAAGCAGAAGGACGTCCCTTCCGGGCACCTGCTGTGGGCTACGGATGCCGGGGATTTAAGGGGGCAGGTGAAGTGGTATCAGCAGTTATGCCTGACAGGGGAAAGGAACTATAGGGAATATTTAAATCGATGTGAGAAGGTGGCTGCGGAAATAACAGAGGAAAACAATACGGTATCCAAGCAGCCGATATCTGGATCACGCAGGCTGTTTGAGGATTCCCTGCTGCTGCAGGTTCAAATCCACTATCACTGCTATACCGGAGCATACCAGGTATGCCAAAGCCTTCTGGCGGCCATGGACGGCCAGTACCAAAAATCCTTTTACTATGCAGGGAAGGCCAGGGAGGAATACCTGGCGGCTGATGCAGTGATGCGTTCCAGGGAGCATGGGAAGTGGCATAATTTCTATGCCAACGAATGTCTGGCAGATATAAAGCAGAGTGCCTGGATGCTGGAAGGTCTCATGAGCTATGTAAGAAATCTGGGGGATGGCCCTCATTTCTACCAGTGGCAGCGGGACTTCCTCTACTCCGAGGAGGATCGGCGTGTCATGCTGATTCTGGTTATGGAAAACCATCTGAAGGATCAAGAGCTGTTTGTATTGATGAAGGAGAAATGGGATTAGGAAGGAATTAGTAGGGTTGCCTGCAATTCAATCTGTGGTTCTTAAGATGGCGGGGAATGATGGTTGATATATAAACGGCTCTAGAGAGGGTTAAGCATGATAGAGAAAAAATATGAATCAGACCTTACACTCAACGAGAAGGTGAGGTTTGAGTGGAAGAAAATAAAAAGCCTGAGAGGGCAAAAGAGAGTGGAATATTTGTGGACCTATTACTGGTATCTTATTTTTGTTGCGCTGGCTGTGGTTCTGGTTATCGGTACAGGTATAACGATGCTTCGGAATCAGCAGCGGACACAAGTGTTATCCATCGCAATTATTGATACTGATCTTGGAAAGATGGCAGCAATGGAGGAATTAGAAGAAAATTTGCTTCAGTATATCGGGCAGGAAGATAAACATGACGAAGTTGTGATTGATACATCGGCATCCTCTGCGGATACGGAAGAAAATATGGCAAAACTGGTAATGGTGATGTCAGTCCTTAGTGACACGGATGTGGTAGTCTGCAACCAGGAGGTGTATGACAGATTCCACAAGGAATCGGTTTTCCTGGATTGGAAGGAGATTCTGGGTGATGAGTGTGAAGAATATGAGGCATACATGGCAGATGACGTTATCGATTTGTCACGTATAAAAAAATGGAAAGAGGGAGGATATACCTCTTATTCCCCGGCATATTTATGCGTACTTAAGAAGTCAAAACACCTGGAGCAGGCCAGGTATTTTCTGGATTACTTTTTGGAATAAGTCTTTCTTATATTTTGTCTGGGAAGTCTGGTATCCAGGAAGAACCCACTTTGAGTTCATTACTTAAGGTTGTTATGGGATTAGCTATTATTTGAGGTTATTACTATGAGAGGAGTAATAAATTTTAATACTTATATTAAAGTAAGAGGAGAATGATATGTTAGTAGCAGTGAGAACACATGATTATGGGAAACAGCCAGTCGATGAGCTTGCGGGCTTATTGAAATCCGAAGGCATTGAGGCAGCGCAGCTTGTGCTGCCAAAAGCATTTTCAGAAATAAACTCTTATGATGATGTAACGCCGGAATTGATAGAAAGAATCCATCGGAATTTTGAAGAGGGGGGAATCAAAATCCACATTTTGGGCTGCTATATGGACTTAGGGAATCCGGAGGATGAAGTGCGAAGAGACGCAGTGGAGACCTTTAAGAAGTGTCTGGCATGGAATAAGCTTCTGGGGGCATCTATTGTAGGAACGGAGACGGCATATCCGCGTTTAAGCCGTGAGGAGAAGAAAATCTGGTACCCATATATGCTGGACAGTATCGCGGGCCTTGTGGAAGAAGCAGAACGTCTGAATATGGATATGGCCATCGAGCCGGTATATTGGCATCCATTGGAAGATCTGGAGACTACGGCGGCTGTTTTTGAAAAAATAAACAGCAGTCATTTGAAAATGATTTTTGACCCTGCTAATGTGCTGGAATTCCCTGGAGTCGATCAGGAGGCCTGCTGGAAAGAATGGCTGGATTTGCTCGGAGATAAAATAGAGGCCATCCACATGAAGGATTTCATAGAAGGGCCGAATAAAGAATATTGCCCGGTTTGTCTCGGGGAAGGTGTAATACGTTATCCGGAGATTGTGAAGTGGATGAATAGAAATAAACCTGACATTGTTGTTGTACGTGAGGAATTAAATCCAAAAACAGCACAGAAGGACATTTTATATATGAGAGAACTGTGGAAAAGATATCCGTAGTTGCTGTTACAAAGCCAGTAAATTTGCTTTTGGCAGTTGTGTCTATGCTATGCACATAAAGATGGAACATGTAAAAGGCAGTATCCGCTGACAGAACTGGAAGATTGCAGGCAAGCTGAAATTTCTTTAAGGGAGCGATGATAATAATTGAAAATAGAAAGGATTAGCGCACATTGCGCAGGTCAAAGGAAATGAAGAATATAAAAAAAGAAATCATTGAACAGAAGTTGGATCTAGTGACCCAAAAGCTAATGAATCTCGGCGGACCGGAAAATGAAGAGGAACTAAAAGCGGGCGGGGAAGCAGCCGGCTTCTTTCGCCGTGATTTTGGAATTGCGGAATGGGATTGGCCCCAGGGAGTAGGTCTTTATGGACTTTTGAAGGTTATGGAATATCAGGGAAAGGAGGATTATAAAAAATACCTGTATGATTGGTTTAAGGGAAATATTGCTGATGGCCTCCCCTCCAGGAACATCAACACAACGACACCTCTTTTGACACTGGCAGAATTAAGTAGATGGTATCAGGATAAAGAATTTGAAGACCTGTGCCTGGATTGGGCGAACTGGCTGATGGACTGTATTCCAAGGACAAAGGAAGGCGGGTTTCAGCATGTTACAAGTGCAAATGGGGACAGACAGGGAGTTCGACTAAATGAAAGCGAGCTGTGGATTGATACCTTATTTATGACAGTCTTATTCCTGAATAAGATGGGCCAAAGGTACGGGAGGCAGGAATGGATCAACGAATCCCTCCATCAGATGCTGCTACACATCAAATATCTATATGATAAGCGGACTGGACTTTTCTATCATGGATGGTCCTTTAATAGAAGGGATAATTTTGGCGGAGTTTTTTGGTGCCGGGGGAACAGCTGGTTCACCCTTGGTGTCCTGGATTATGTGGATATGTTTAAGGGCACATTAAACCCGGGAGTTAAGACCTTTATTATTGATACATATAAGGCTCAGGTAGAGAGGCTGAAGGAATTGCAGGGCAAAAGCGGGCTGTGGCATACGGTTCTGCCGGATCCCTCAAGCTATGAGGAGGTATCAGGCTCTGCTGCGATCACTGCCGGTATCTTAAAAGGGATCCGGTATGGTATTTTGGATGATTCTTATCTGGGATGCGCGGAAAAGAGCGTTCAGGCAATTTTGAAGAATATTGACAAGGGCGGAACAGTCCTAAACGTATCCGCCGGAACCGGCATGGGATATGATGCGGAGCATTATAAGAACATTGTGATTGCGCCGATGGCGTATGGACAATCTCTGACAATCCTGGCTTTGGCGGAGGCGTTATGCCTGGCTGAATAAGCTCCACTTTCTTGCATCCGGTGCATCCGTTTTGTAAAAGGGCATGTACTTTATGTTGATGGGGTATCCTTGCATACATTAGCAGGCAGCCGCAGTAAACAAGAGGAAAGTTAGATGATCTTTGGAATATTTGACCGGATATCGCTCATAATAAGGTTAAAATATTATTGCCAAAGGAGCTCAACCATGGATTTTAACTTTATTCAATCATTCCCAAAGACTGTCCCGGAGCAGCATCAAAACCAACAACCCGGCTTAAATAGTAAAATGAACCCCAAGCCCATAGACCAGGAGCCCCAATATGTATCCTCCAACAAGCTGGCCGGTAAGGTGGCATTGGTTACCGGTGGGGATAGCGGCATCGGAAGGGCTGTGGCTATCGCTTTCGCCCATGAGGGTGCGGATATTGCCATTGTATATTCCAATGAGCATGAGGATGCACAGGAAACGAAAGCAATCATTGAAGGCACCGGCCGGAAATGTCTGGTCTATAGCGGGGATATAGGGGAAGAGTCCCTGTCCTCCAAGGTGGTAAATAATGTGGTGAAGGAGCTGGGGAGGATTGATATCCTGGTTAATAATGCAGGTGAACAGCATCCCCAGAACAGTATTTTAGACATTACCAAGGAACAGCTGGAAAGAACCTTCAAAACGAATATTTTCGGAATGTTCTTCATGACAAAGGCGGTGCTGCCCCATTTAGCAGGCGGAAGCGCCATCATCAACACAACCTCCATAACTGCCTTTAAAGGACATGAAACTTTAATTGACTACTCGGCATCCAAGGGTGCAATTTTAGCCTTCACACGCTCCCTGGCCCTTAATCTGGCGGAAATGAATATCCGGGTGAATGCGGTGGCTCCGGGACCGGTATGGACCCCCTTAATCCCTGCCAGCTTTAGCCCCCAGGAGGTTGGAAAGTTTGGAGGGGATACACCGATGGGAAGGCCTGGACAGCCCGTGGAGCTGGCAAAAGCGTATGTATACCTGGCTTCCGGGGATTCCTCCTATGTGAGTGGCCAAACGATCCATGTGAATGGCGGAATTATCGTAAATGGCTAAATCCGGCTCAAGTAACAGAAGGGTCGAAGATCAATAAGAGCATTGGAATAAACCGGGTTGTGGGAATTCCAATGCTCTTATCTATTCTATGACCGGCTTTAAGCTGTAGCTTCAAGCGGTTTCCAAAAATAAAAATATCCCATCCTACGTTAAAAAAGCTGTTAAAAAAAGATGACAAAAAAATATAACAAACTTATTGACAACTGCATAAAATGGTATTATGATATAAAACATATAAAAAATATATGAATTATATATATTATATACATTGTATGTTTACCAAGGGAGACGGATGACACAAACAATGGTGCAAGCAGTATCAGTAAGATAAACTATGCTGTCTGGATATTTCATAACAGATTAATTTAAGCTGTATTCATTCACATGTTCCCACTTGGATTAATAATATAATTATTTCAATAATATATATTACCAATATATATTATCAGAAGCTGCCTTTTACTCCAGGGAAAAAGGCGCTGCATTTACGCCGTGCATCTCGATTATCGGAACATGTATCTGGTTCCGATAATATAAGTTATGAGAAGGTGACTTTTAACTTCTCATAAAAGGCGCTGCATTTGCGCCGTGCATCTCGATTATCGGAACATGTATTTGGTTCCGATAATATAATTATTGGAAAGGGCAGATACATGAGGTGTCTGTTTCTCGGGAAAAGAGGAGACAATGGATTTTGATTTTATAAAACAATACACGCCATTATACGTAGAAGCCGCATTGTTGACGCTGAATATTACCGTCAAAGGTGTCTTGTTATCGATTCTATTAGGGTTAATCTGCAGCCTGGTCAGATATTTTAAAATACCGGTACTGAACAGGATCACAGTAATATACATAGAGCTGTCAAGAAATACACCCTTGCTGATCCAATTATTCTTTCTCTACTTTGGTCTTCCAAAGCTGGGGATTATGCTTAGCTCAGAGGCATGTGCAATCATAGGCCTGGTTTTCCTGGGAGGAAGCTACATGGCAGAGGCATTCCGGAGCGGGCTGGATTCCATTTCAGATATACAAAAGGAGTCGGGGCTCAGTATAGGCTTGACGAACCTGCAGGTGTTCCGCTATATCATACTGCCCCAGGCCATATCGGTATCCATACCTGCCTTTAGTGCAAATGTAATCTTCTTATTTAAGGAGACATCAGTATTTAGTGCAGTAGCTTTGGCGGACCTGATGTTTGTGGCGAAGGATCTGATCGGGCTTTACTATAAGACGGATGAAGCGCTGCTCATGCTGGTAACCGCTTATTGCATTATCTTACTGCCAATATCGGCTGTATTTAGAATAATAGAGAGGAAACTGAGATATGCAGGATTTGGGAATTAATTTATTCTTTCAGGGCAGGAATTTTGTCAGGATTTTAGAGGGCTTATGGGTAACGGTCAGCATTTCCCTAATTGCGGTAATCATCTCCATCTTCCTGGGGATTATATTGGGAATGGTCATGAATCTTAAAAATCCGGTTACAAAAGCTGTCACCCGGATATATCTGGAGTTTATACGGATTATGCCGCAGCTGGTACTGTTATTTCTTGTGTATTTTGGAGTGACGAGGACCTTTCACATCAACCTGTCCGGTGAAGTATCCGCCATCATTGTATTTACCATGTGGGGAACGGCGGAAATGGGGGATTTGGTCCGGGGAGCGCTGTCCTCCATCCCAAAGCACCAGTACGAGAGCGGAAAGGCCATCGGGCTTACGGGCTTCCAGATATACTTATATATCATAATCCCCCAGACAGTAAGGCGGTTAATTCCGCTGGCGATCAATCTGGTTACGAGAATGATTAAGACCACCTCATTAATTGTCCTGATCGGTGTCGTTGAGGTGGTAAAGGTAGGCCAGCAGATCATTGAGGCCTCCAGGCTGACAACTCCGACGGCATCCCTATGGATTTATGGATTTATTTTCTTTCTTTACTTTATCGTCTGCTACCCGATTTCACGGCTTTCAGCAAAACTGGAGAAACGCTGGGTAAGCATGGGAGGTTAACATGGAATCTACTGAGAAAATATTAGAGATAAAACATTTGAAAAAGGAATTTGACAATACGCCGGTGTTAAATGATATTTCACTGGATATCCACAAGGGTGAGGTGGTGGTTGTATTAGGCCCCTCCGGCTGTGGAAAGAGTACCCTGCTCCGATGTATCAATGGGCTGGAAGGGATCCAGGAAGGAGAGATCCTGTTAAATGGTGACCTGATCAGCAACCAGAAGAAGAGCATGCATTTGGTCAGGCAGCATATCGGAATGGTATTCCAAAGCTATGACCTGTTCCCCCATATGACTGTGCTTGACAATATTCTTCTGGGGCCTAAGAAGGCGCAGAAGAGAAAGAAGGAAGAAGCCGCCGCAGAAGCGGAGGAGCTGTTAAAGCGCATAGGCCTGTACGAGAAGAAAAAAGCTTATCCCAGACAATTATCCGGCGGACAAAAGCAGAGGGTGGCCATAGTCAGGGCTCTTTGCATGCATCCAAAGGTCATGCTGTTTGATGAGGTGACGGCAGCCCTTGACCCGGAAATGGTCAGGGAAGTGCTGGATGTTATGCTGGAGCTGGCAAGGGAAGGCAGCACCATGGTCATTGTAACCCATGAAATGCAGTTTGCCAGGGCAATAGCGGACCGTATTATCTTTCTGGATGAAGGGAATATCGTGGAAGAGAGCGGGCCGGAGGAATTTTTTACGAATCCAAAGACAGAAAGAGCAAAGCAATTCTTAAATATCTTTGATTTTGATTCCGTGCATCACGGTTCAAATAAATAAATTATGAATTATGGGGTAGTGCCGGGCACGGCACTATTGCCCAGGAAAAGAGGAAGGAATATGAAAAAAACAAAAAAATTATTAGTCTTACTTTTAAGCCTTGCCCTGCTGGCAACAGCTTTTACAGCCTGCAAAAGCAATAATGGAACAACAGATGGCCAGGGGACTGCTCCCACAGCAGAAGGTACGAAAACTCCCGCAGGAACCGCCAGGACACTGAACGAGATTAAAGAAAGCGGCAAGGTTATTATCGGGGTATTCAGTGATAAGAAGCCCTTTGGCTATGTGGATGAAAATGGCACATACCAGGGCTATGATGTATACTTTGGGAACAGGATCGCAAAGGATCTGGGAGTAGAGGTGGAGTATGTTGCAGTAGATCCTGCAAGCCGTGTGGAATACCTGGAAACAGCGAAGGTAGATATTATACTTGCGAACTTTACCGTTACAAAGGAGCGTGCAGAAAAGGTTGATTTTGCCCTTCCTTATATGAAGGTAGCACTTGGTGTGGTATCTCCTGACAGCGCATTAATTACAGCACCGGAGCAGCTGAACGGTAAAACCTTAATCATTGCAAAAGGAACTACGGCTGAAACATATTTTACGGAGAACTATCCTGATGTAAAGCTGCTTAAATTTGACCAGTATGCTGATGCTTACGGTGCACTGCTGGATGGCAGGGGAGATGCATTTTCTACCGATAACACTGAGGTACTGGCGTGGGCGATTGAAAATAAAGGCTTTACCGTTGGAATTGAATCCTTAGGCAGCCTTGATTCCATAGCACCGGCAGTACAAAAAGGAAATACAGAGCTTTTAACCTGGTTAAATGATGAGATCAAGGCCTTAGGGGAGGAGAAGTTCTTCCATGCAAATTATGCTGAAACCTTAGCACCCGTTTATGGTGATGCTGCATCTCCGGATAACCTTGTTGTCGAGGGCGGAGTTATCGAGTAATTTGTAAGATATAATTCCTGGTTATTGTACGAAAAGGCAATATAATATAGCAAAGGAAAGAGTTATTTTAATAATCGGAGGATTATTGAAATGGCTCTTTCTTTTTTAATTTTAACAAAAGATGGGCTTGATATTTATGGGCATAATCTATATGATAATTTATTATAATAACAAAGGAGAACAAGGATGAACATTACGTTCCGATCTTATAGACAAGAAGAAATAGGCTTACTGAGGGATATTTGGAATGACATTGTAACCGATGGGGTTGCTTTTCCCGGGGAAAATCCATATGACGAAAGGGAATTTGAGAAAATGCTGGAGGAACAATCCGCCGTGACCTGCATTCTAGTGGATGGGAAAATTGCCGGCTGCTTTATCCTGCATCCCAACAACATCGGAAGATGCAGCCATGTGGCAAATGCCAGCTATGCCATAGCCAAAGAGTACCGCGGCAGGAAATTAGCTGAGCCATTGGTAAGGAAATCAATTGAGCAGGCAAAGGAGCTGGGCTTTAAGGGAATGCAGTTTAATGCGGTTGTGGTAGGGAACCTGGCGGCGATCCATACCTACCGGAAAATTGGATTTGAGATTGTGGGAACAATTCCTGGGGGCTTCCGTTTAAAGGATGGTACGTATTCGGATATGCATATCATGTATTTTCCGATTAATTGAAGGCTGCGTTTCATTGCCGCCTGAAATGAATTTAGGGACGTCTTTTTTAAAGATCATGAGATAAAGTAAAGGATGCTATTACCGGCGGGGAAGGACAGATGATATTCTGGGATTCTCCGCTGTTTTTATATTTCAGGGGGAAAATAAGGGGGCATTTCCAGCCTGATTTTAAGGTGATTTTAGGCTTTTGGCTTAGCTTCAATGTTCATATGGATCTTAAATGTAGGAATAAATAACTGAATTTACAAAAATAAACTTGATATATTTTAATAATATTGATAAAATTTATTTTGTTATAAATTATAATGATAAATTAAATTTAATATTGAGATCAACCAGCAAAATAATTCTGTAGGAGAAATAAAGTAAATGTAGGGCAAAAGCAGCGTCAAAATAAATCAAAGTAAAGCCAAGGGAGGTACTAAATGACTACTCCGAGTATCATAATTGAAATCAATAACCGTTACAATAACATGAATCCGGCGATGCAGCAGATTTCCGATTATTTAATCAGCCACTATAGCGAAGCTGCTTTCCTGGGAATCCATGAGCTGGCGAAAAACAGCGGTGTCAGTGCGGCCTCTGTTACCGGATATGTGAAGGAGATGGGCTATAAGAATTATAAGGCGTTTCAGCTTGCCATTGCTGTTTCCATGGGACAGAAGGATACTGGCCAGGCGGAAGAGGAATCAGCTCCCTTCATTTATGGAGGAATATCTGAAAATGATGATATGCAGGAAATCTGCCAAAAGGTATTCCGTACCAATATCCAGATGCTGACAGACACCCTTTCCATCCTGGATGTGGAACAAATGAGCAAGGTCAGTGAATACATACTAAAGGCAAAACGGGTCCTGTTTTTTGGAGTCGGGCGTTCTTACCTGGCAGCCGAGAGCGGCAAAAACAGGTTCTATAGAATGGGAATTAACAGCGTCTGCTACCGTGATCCCCATGAACAGATCGTGGGAGCTTATCTGTGCGAGAAGGGGGATGTAGTGATAGCCATAAGTAATCTGGGGCGTTCCAGGTCCGTAGTCAATGCAACGGAATTGGCGAGAGAGAGGGGAGCTATTACGGTGGGGATTACCAGCGCGAAGAATTCACCCCTTGCCAACGCCGTTGAATATCCGTTTTTCTCCGTATCCGGTACGGATAACCTTAGCAGGAAAGGAACCACACCCTTTGAGCCATCCTCCGAAAACGTGGTACAAATAACCTTGGTGGATTGCCTTTACATGTATACGGCCTTACGGGTAAAGGGCTCTATCATAGATAAATATTATGAGACTACGAAGTGCCTGGAAAGTGAAAGGATCTAAGCATATAACAATCTAAAAACCAATAGGTTCCACTGTTTAATTTAAGGGCAAAGCCTGCCAGGGCTTTGCCCTTTTTTCGTGGCCGGTGAAGCAGCCCTGCCAGCCGGCCTTGTCCAAAGGCCCATGTTGGATTTTGCAGGCAGGTTTTTGTGGTGGTAGGTAGAATGCGGGAGAAATTACATGTATTATGTTGTAAAAAAAATTTAATATAAATAAAAAATAATAAAAAAAATTAAAAACAGTATTGTAATGACGACAGCCATGTGCTACAATCACCTTATAGCTAGACAAAATACATATAATAAACATCACGGGGGATTAATTATTGGTCATAATGACGGAGGCTATATTGGGAGGCTCACGTTGTTTTGAAATAATAAAAAAGTGGAGGGTTTAAGATGAAAAAGAAATTTGTAGCAGTAGTAATGTCAGTATTGGTAGCACTTAGCTTATCGGCATGTGCGGGCAATGGAAACGACAAAAGCAAAGAAACAGGGACACAGCAGACAACAAATGAGGCAGGGACAAAAGAGACCGGTGAAACTGTTACGGCAGGGGGGACAGCAGAAGCAACGGATAGCGGTAAAAGCTATGTAATCGGGTATTCACCGGCCACCTTGAACAATGCCTTCTGGCTGGCAGTTGAGGACGGCGTGAAAAAAGCCATTGAAGAAAAAGGTGCAAAGGTAAATTTAGTAGAGGTTGATGCAAACGGGGATCAATCCATCATGAATGACAGGATCAGCGACCTCATCAGCTCCGGCATAGATGCCCTGTTACTGGCTCCGGCAGATTCAACGGCCTGTACCTCCGCGTTAAACCAGCTGAAGGATGCGGGCGTTCCGGTAATTAACTTTGATACGCCTGTGGATGCAGCCGATCTTGTTGAGACGATCATCGCATCGGATAACTATAATGCCGGCTATGTAGTAGGAGCGGATGCGGCCCAGAAGATGAAGGACGGAGCTAAAATACTGGTGCTGCATTCCCCGAGGGCAAGTGCCTGTGTACAGCGTTATGACGGATTTATAAAAGCCCTGGATGAGAGCGGAAAGAAATACACAGTGGTAAATGTACTGGATGGGAAGGGCGATCAGGAGACCTCCATGGGCCTGGTTGCAGATGCAGTCGTGGCTGACCCGGATTTGTCAATCATATTTGCGGTTAACGATCCTTCCGCCATGGGCGCTGTAAATGCAATTGACCAGTCCAGCGTTACCTTAGAAAATAAGATCATGGTATACGGAGTGGATGGGAACCCGGATGCCAAGACAATGGTTAAAAACGGAAAGATGGAAGGAACCGGCGCACAATCTCCTGAGACCCTTGGCTATGATTCCATGATAGCAGCCCTTACCTTCTTAGAGGGCGGCACCCTTGAGAAAAACGTGGTGGTCGACACCTTCTTAATCTCTGCCGATAACGTAGACCAGTATGGTACCGACGGCTGGCAGTAAGGGGAATTAAGGCATTAGACAAAATATAATGTATCGATGGCTAAGGGCGGCAGGCTTGCTGCCCTTAGTTAAAAAAGAGGTGTAGGGATACCAAAAGTATTAGTTGAAATGAAAGATATCATGAAAACTTTTCCGGGGGTTAAGGCACTCGATAATGCGCAGCTGACATTATATGAGGGAGAAGTTCTTGGGCTGCTGGGTGAGAACGGGGCAGGCAAATCCACCTTGATGAATGTGCTTGGTGGTATTTACAGACCGGATTCAGGAGAGATAAGGATTGACGGTCAGGATGCCAGGATTGATAACGTGGTGGCTGCCCAGAATCTTGGAATTGCATTTATCCATCAGGAAATAGCGCTGGTGCCCTATCTGTCCGTGGCAGAAAATATTTTCCTGGGACGGGAAAGAATGACGGCGGGCATGGTGGATAAGAACAAGATGTACAGGGAAGCCAGGCAGTGGCTGGAGATGGTAGGCCTGGATGTAAATCCCGCAACCATGGTAAACAGCTTAAGCATTGGCAGGCAGCAGATGGTGGAAATTGCAAAGGCCTGTTCCTTGAACATGAAGCTTATGATTATGGATGAACCGACCTCTTCCTTATCGGAAAAGGAAGTGGAGCTGTTATTTGCCATGATCAACCGGCTTAAGGAAAAAAATATTGGGATCATCTACATTTCCCATAAGCTGTCGGAGATCTTTGCCATTACAAACAGGGTATGTGTCATGCGGGATGGCGGTTATGTGGGAACTGTCATTACCCAGGAAAGCAGCCAGGCTGAATTAGTGCAGATGATGGTCGGAAGGGAATTGAGCAGTTATTATGTGAGATCCTTCAATGAGCCGGGGGAGGTTGTATTAGAGGCCAGGAACATCAATTCCGGCAGCCGGGTAATTGACTGCAGCTTTCAGGTCCGCAAGAAGGAAATCCTGGGATTTTATGGGCTGGTGGGTGCGGGACGCTCCGAGCTCATAAAAGCGGTCATGGGGCTTTACCCCAGGGACAGCGGCTCCGTATTTTTAAAGGGAAAGGATGTATCGAAGCTTTCCACGATGAAAATACAGGAAAGAGGCTTGGCGCTGGTTCCGGAAAACCGGAAGCTGGAAGGCCTAATATTGAAAAATACCATCCAATTTAATATCAGTGTCTCCGTACTGGGAAAGTTTATTAAGAAGCTGCGGGTGAATACAAAAAAAGAAAAGGCTATCGTAGACAAAGGAATTGCCGACCTGAATATTAAGACACCGTCAAGGGACCAGACAGTAAGCAATTTATCCGGTGGAAACCAGCAGAAGGTGGTTCTGGCAAAATGGCTGGCCTCGAACCCGGATGTGCTGATCCTGGATGAACCCACCCGGGGAGTGGACGTGGGTGCGAAAGCGGAGATTTACAGTATTATGAATAACCTGGCAGCGGGAGGAATGGCCATCATCATGATTTCTTCCGAGATGCCGGAAATTATTAATATGTGCGACAGGATATTAATCATGAGCGAAGGCAGGATCCGGGGCAATTTGGATAGGTCGGAGTTTGAACAGCAGAAAATTTTGCATTATGCAGTTGCGGAGGGTATTAAATGAAGGATAGATTCAATAAATATGAAGACAATCCGCTTTTAGGATCGGTTTACCGGTACTTTAAGCAAAATCTGGGCATATTAACGGCCTTTATCGTTTTGTGTATCATACTGGGCCTTGCAGCACCTAATTTTGCCACCGTAAATAACTGGATTACAATTTTGCGCACCGTATCTACCACAGGCATGCTGGCCATCGGTGTTACCTTAGCCATTATGCTCGGAGGCATTGACCTGATTGCAGGAGCCATGATTGCCTGTTCCGGATGTCTTTGTGTGGTTGCCATGGAAAGGCTGGGGATCCCAATGGCCATCGCCATATTGCTTGGAATCCTCCTGGGCATCGGGGCAGGCCTTCTAAACGGCGTCATTATTGCCTACAGCGGGATCCACCCCTTTGTGGTGACGCTGGCCATGCAAAGTATTTTGCGGGGTGCGGCCTATCTGATCGCCAACGGGCAGCCGGTATCCCTGTATGTGAACGAGAAATTTCCCATTATTGGTACCGGATCCTTGGGGATCATCCCCTATCCGATCATCTATATGCTGATCTGCTTTTTATTGCTGTATCTGCTCTTAAATAAAACAAGGATGGGAAGGTACATATATGCAGTGGGTGGAAATGCCACGGCTGCCCAGTTTTCCGGAATTAACATCAAAAGAGTCAAAATCATGGTCTGGACCATCAGCGGTGTGCTGGCATCCTTTGCCGGCATCGTCATGGCAGCAAGATTATCCTCAGGACAGCCAAGCACCTCAGTGGGTGCGGAAACCGATGCCATTGCCGCAAGTGTCCTGGGCGGGGTGAGCATGTACGGGGGTGTAGGAGGAGCCGGGGGCGTCCTGATAGGGGTGTTGGTGATCGGTGTTATCAGCAACGGCCTTACCCTGCTCCATGTAAATTCGAACTGGCAGTACATTGCAAAGGGAATCATTATACTGCTGGCTGTCTACCTGGATATGATCCGGCAGAATAAAAAGAAAGCCAGGAGTGAATGACAATAAATTATTAAAGGAGACAACATTATGTTAGTTAACATGAAGGAAATGCTCGCAGATGCCGAGAAACACAATTACGCAATTGGATCTTTAAACACGCCGAACCTGGAAACCCTGAGGGCTGTCATTGGGGCAGCGGAGGAACTGGGCTGTCCCATTATCATTAACCATGCCCAGGGGCATGAGCCGGTAGTCGCCTTAGAGGTTATTGCCCCGTTAATGAAGCTGTACGCAGAGAATGCGAAGGTTCCGGTGGCTATGCATATCGATCACGGTCTTGATATTGATTTCTGCATGAGGGCGGTCAGGGCCGGCTTTACTTCCATTATGTGCGACCGCTCCGCCTATCCGCTGGAGGAAAATATCGCTTTAACGAAGGCCTTCGTTGATCTGGTGCGCCCCTTGGGAATTACGGTAGAGGCGGAGCTGGGAGCAATGCCTAATAATATGCCTTCCTGCGTCCCGGGCCAGGAGCAGTCGGACTTAAGCGACCTGACAAAGTATTTTACAAGGGTGGAGGAGGCCGAGAAATTTGCCCGGGCTACGGGAGTTGAGGTTCTGGCCATTTCCATAGGCACTGTCCATGGTATGTATACGGAAAAATCAAATCTGGACATACAGCGCATCAAGGACATCAAAAAGGCCGTGGAAGGAACCGGTACATATCTTGGCATCCACGGCTGCTCCGGGACGGAGCCTGACCAGGTGGTCGCCGCCATCAATGCCGGAATCAGGAAGATCAATTATTTTACCGCCATGGATACCGGTATCACCCCTGCAATACAGCAGATGATTGATGGTTATGAAGGCCGCCCCTTAAATTATTCCTTAATGGTCAATGTAGCCATGGAGGAATTGAAAAAGGGTGCAAAACAGGCATTGGAGCTGTTCATGACCTGTAAAAAATCATGGTAAATTTTGAACGAAAGGCGTAATGAAGATGTACATAGGTCTTGATATAGGGACATCTGGAACAAAGGCCTCCTTAATTAATGAAGAAGGAAGGCTGTTAAAGGATCACCAGGTTGCGTATGGATTCTGCAATACAGAAAATGGTTACCGGGAGCTTAATGCAGATGAGGTATGGGATGCGGTGAAGGCCTGCCTAGCTGCGGTAGGAGGCCACCGGGGCATAAGGACCATTACGGTCTCTGCTCTGGGAGAAGCCATAATTCCGATGGATGCATCCGGCAGACCCCTGTGTAAAAGCATCAGCGGAACGGACATCAGGGGTACACAGGAGCTGGAGGAGATACAGTACCTGCTGGGAAGGGAACGGCTGACGGATATCACCGGGCTAAACCTCAGTACGATTTATTCCGGGAATAAAATACTCTGGCTAAAGAAACAGGCTGCCAAATTGTATGAGGAGGCCTGGAAGATCGTGACCTTCCAGGATTATGTCATATACCGCCTGACCCACAGTGCAGTTATCGATTATTCCATGGCCTCCCGCACCCTGCTCTTTGATATAGGTACGAACAGCTGGTCGGAGGAAATATTGCGGGCTCTTGGAATTGACAGGAATAAGCTGTCAGAGCCGGCCAGGGGCGGAAGTATCGTGGGAACCATGGAGGGAAGGGTGGCAGGGGAGCTGGGGCTTTCCCCCGGTATCAAGGTGGTCGTGGGCACCCATGACCATATCTGCAATGCCATCGGAAGCGGCTCCGTCAATTATGGGGACTGTGCCAACACGGTGGGTACCACGGAGGGTCTGACGGCTCTTTTGCACAGGGCACAGTTAAGCACCGACAGCATCAACCGGTACCAGATTTCCTGTGAACCCTTTGTGCTGCCCCGGATGTTCAATACCGTTGCCTGGAATAACACCTCCGGTATCCTGCTGAAATGGTTTGTGCAGGAATTTGTCCGGGAGGAAGGAACAGCAGGCATAAGGGAAGTTTTCAGGAAATTAAATGAAGGGATGGCGGCAGAGCCTACCGGACTGCTGGTGCTTCCTCATTTTTCAGGAGCAGCCACCCCCCACATGGATGACAGGTCAAAGGGTGCCATCCTGGGCCTGACCCTGGGAACCAGGCGGGAGGATATTTATAAGGCGCTTATGGAAGGGGCGAATTATGAGCTGGCACTGATTCTGGATTGCCTGAGAAAGGCAGGGCTGCAGCCTGGGAGGCTGACGGCTACCGGAGGTGCCCTCTCAGAGCAGCTGCTTCAGATTAAGGCAGATGTGCTGGACATGGAGGTACATACGGTAGAAAGCAAACAGACAGGTACGTTGGGCGGTGCCATCCTGGGTGCAGTAGCGGCGGGAGATTTTCCTACGGTTGCCGAGGCAGTGGAAAAGATGGTAAGGATGGGACGGACTTATGAACCGGAGAGCCGTTTTGTAAAGGTATACCGGGAGAAATTGTGCATTTATAAAGAATTGTACCAGAAGCTTAAGGAAATCAACCATTTACTTTAACACCCGCTGGGAGGTAATCTATGGATATAGAAAAAAAGCGTGATTTAGAAAGAATTGCTGTGAAAATCAGGAAGGAAAGCCTTCAGGCAATTAAAACGGCCGGTTCCGGCCATGTCGGGGGTTCTTTCTCCATAGCAGAGCTATTGTCAGTATTATATTTTCATGAAATGCATATAGACCCGGAAAATCCAAAAATGGAGGACAGGGACAGGTTTGTATTGTCAAAGGGCCATTGTGCCCCTGCTGTTTATGCGGCATTGGCAATCAAAGGATTTTTCCCTATGGAGGATCTGGCTACCTTAAGGAGGATAGACAGCTATCTGTCCGGCCACATCGAGATGAAGCATGTGCCCGGGGTAGATATGTCCGCAGGCTCCCTGGGGCAGGGCTTGTCCGCCGCGGTAGGAATGGCGCTTTCAGCGAAAACCTATCAGAAGGGCTACAGAACCTATTGCATCCTTGGGGACGGAGAGCTCCAGGAAGGCCAGGTGTGGGAAGCGGCCATGAGTGCCGGCAAATTCAAGCTGGATAACCTGGTGGCAATTGTGGACAGCAACAAGCTCCAGCTGGACGGCACCGTGGAGGAGATCATGTCACCTTTGCCGATTGATAAGAAATTTGAAAGCTTTGGGTGGAATACCATAACCATTAACGGGCATGATGTCACACAGATTGCAAAAGCGCTGGGGCAGGCCAGGGAGAAAAAGGGCATACCGACCGCAATCATTGCGGAAACCACAAAGGGCAAGGGGTGCTCCGTGTTTGAGAATCAGGTAAGATTCCATGGAGGAAGGCCGACGGAGGCGGAATTTCATATTGCTTTCAAGGAGCTGGATTCCAGGCGGAAGGAACTGGAGGGTTGATCAGATGAGTGAAAAAATAGCGAGCAGGGTTGCATATGGGAAGGCCTTGTGTGAATTTGGCAATAACCCGGATATCGTGGCGCTGGATGCGGATTTAGCCAGCTGTACCATGTCCGTTAATTTTGCGGAGCAATATCCGGAGAGATTCTATAATATAGGAATTGCAGAGGCCAATATGATTGATATTGCGGCAGGCTTTGCCGCCACGGGGAAAATTGCCTTCTGCCATTCCTTTGCCATGTTCACGGCGGGGAGGGGCTATGACCAGATCCGCAATTGCGTGGCATATCCCCATCTGAATGTAAAGGTGGTAGGAAGCCATGCAGGATTAACGGTCGGGGAGGACGGAGCCACCCATCAATGTATCGAGGACGTGAGCCTCATGCGGACCATCCCTGATATGACGGTGGTCATCCCCTGTGATGCAAGGGAAACACGGGAGGCGGTAAAGGCTATGATTGCCTATGACGGCCCCTGCTATCTGCGCACCAGCCGGTTGGCTGTGGAGGAGATTACGGACAGGGTAAAGGATTATAAATTTGAACTGGGAAAAGGAATTATTTTAAAGGAAGGCAGGGACGTGACGATTGCAGCTTATGGGATTATGGTCCAGAAAGCCTATGCGGCGGCAGAAGAGCTTGAAAAGGAAGGGATTTCGGCAAGGGTAATCAACCTGCATACCATGAAGCCCTTTGACAAGGAATTAATCCTTGCCTCAGCAAAGGAGACGGGGGCAATTGTTACCGTCGAGGAGCATAACATCATCGGAGGCCTTGGCTCGGCAGTATCAGAGGTAATTGCAGAGAATGTGCTGGTACCCGTTGAACGGGTGGGAGTGGAAGATGAGTTCGGCCACTCGGGGCCTGCAGAAGCGCTGCTGGAGCGGTACGGGCTTACAGTGGAGAATATTGTAGGCAAGGCAAAAAGTGCAATTGAGCGTAAGGCTGGGAAAAAGTGAAGTTGGAAAAGGAAATGTTAAGAAAAGCAATGTTAAAGGAGCAACCCTAGCGAAGTGTAATGCTGGAGAAGTAATGTTAGAAAAGTAATGTTAGAAAAGTAATGTTATGGAAGTGTAACGTTAGAGAAGTAATGACAGAAGAAATAGTGTTAAGAAAAGCAATGCCAGGAAGGTGACGCTAGAAAAGTAGAAGGCAATAGGAGAGAGAAAGCTATGGCACTGGAGAGTGTTAAAAACATATTAAGGATGGCGGATGAAGCGGGTACTTCGGTCATCTCATTCATCTGTATTGATTACAACATGGTGTATTCCGTGATTAAAACAGCTGAAAAGGCAAACACACCTGCACTTGTTATGCTGCTGCCGGAGCACTCAGGGAAGAATAATACCTTTAGCATCAAAGGTTTTGCGGAGACAGCAAAGGATCTGGCGGCAGGGGTCAGGGTACCCATCGGGCTGCACCTGGACCACAGCTATGACTATGAAAGCGTAATCAGGGCAATCCGTCTGGGATTTCCCTCAGTAATGATTGACGGCTCCGCAAGGCCGTTAAAGGAAAATATAGAGTTGACAAAAAAAGTGGCGGAAGCAGCCCATATCCTGGGTGCGGACGTGGAGGCCGAGCTGGGGACGATAGGTCTGGAAACCTCGGACAGTGCAGAGAAAAAGGGAATATATACCGACCCGGAGACAGCAGGGCTCTTTTGCAGGGAAACCAATATTGATTCCCTGGCTATTTCCATTGGAAATGCACATGGGGTATACAGGGAGAAACCGGTTCTGGATATCCAAAGGCTGGAGGAGATCAACGCAGCTACCAAGGTGCCCCTGGTTCTCCACGGAGGCAGCGGGATCCCGGATGACCAGCTGAGGGAAGCCTTCAAAAAAGGCATCAATAAATTCAATGTAGGAACTGAATTTATAGGGGAATATTATAAAGCATTGGTGGATTATACAAGACTAAAGGAAAAAGAGGATAATCCCTTCAAGCTTCTGGAGGTTCCCAGGTTCGTGCAGGAAAGGCTGGAAACATATTTAGAGGCTAAGCTAAAGCTGTCGAGATTTTAAGGAATTGCAAAACAGTATAGTCAGTGAAAAACAGCAGCAATTTCTGAGTTTCGCATTATCTGTGTCAAGATTTTAGGGAAAGGAGTCTTGAAATGGCATACATAGGACTTGATATAGGAACCTCCGGCTGCAAAGCCTCCATTATCACGGAAAAGGCTGAGGTGGTTGCTGCTGCCCATGCGGAATATAGCCTGAAATTTCCCCGGCGGGGCTTTGTGGAATTAGACCCATTAGAGATTTATGCTAAGGTGAAGCAGGTTCTGAAGGAGCTTTCGCCAAAGGCAGGCTCCGTAAAGGCCTTATCGCTTGCGAGCTTTGGGGAAGCATTCGTCCTCCTGGATGAATGTGATGTCCCGTTACATAATTTCATTACCTATGCAGACAGCCGGTGCAAAGGCATGGAGAAGCGGCTGTCCAAACAATATACGGATGAAAGAATATTTGATATCACAGGGGTTGTGCCGAACGAGACATTTTCATTGTTTAGGCTTTTATGGCTGAGGGATAACTGTCCCGGGGTCATGGAGAAGGCAAGGAGCATCTACCTGGCAAATGATTATTATAATTATCTGCTGAGCGGAAGCAGGGGTGTAGATGCAGGCACGGCATCCAAAACCCTTCTTTTTGACATACACCTGGGCAGCTGGTCGGAGGAGCTGCTCGAAGCCCTTGGGCTTCCCGGGGAGTGGTTTTCGCCGGTGCTTCCGGTGGGGACTTTCCTTGGGAAGATCAGGAGCGGGCTGGCAGAGGAATTAGGATTGTCCCCGGAGCTTGGGATTTATCTGGGATGCCATGACCAGTGCAGTGCAACCATCGGAGGCGGTGTGTATGCGCCGGGTGCAGCCATGATCGGAGAAGGCTCGACAGAGAGCATTAATCTTGTTGTGGGGGAAGCCGTATTCCAGTCTTCCGGGGAGCTGGTCAAACGCAGCATGTGTGTGGAGCCCTTCCTGGAAAAGGGTCTGTACCTGATACCGGCTTCCTTCTTAACCTATGGGAACGCCCTCCGATGGTATATCCGCACCTTTGAGGCGGGGATAAAGGACAGCCTGGAGGAAGGGGAGGATATCTATGCCTATCTGGAGAAAAACAGCCGGGAGGATACGGAGCTGATTTTTTTGCCCCATTTAAGCAAGGTTAATATTATGGATCCTGAGTCGAAGGTGCCGGGGGCATTTATCGGCATTACCCTGGATACGGACAGGTGGGAATTCTACCGGGCGGTGCTGCAGGGGCTGAATTTTGAATCCAGGATCAACCTGGATACGCTGCAGAAAACCGGGTTCCCCATCGGGTACCTCAGCGCAACGGGAGGAATTACAAAATCCAGGATGTTTATGCAGCTGAAGGCGGATATCCTGAAGAAGGAGATCCATGTGCTGGAGAATAGGGAGGCTGGAATTACGGGGCTTGCCATTATCTGCGCTGTGGCATGCGGCGATTATGGCAGCTATGGGGAGGCGGTTGCCCAGTTTGTGAGGACAAAAGAGGTTTTTTATGCATCAAAGGATTATGACGGATTATTTGAGAAATATCAGGACATAAGAAGCCGTTTGAGATAGGAGAAGGATAGGAGGACTAATTATGGGTAGAAAACCGGTGATCGGTATTGTCGGAGTATCTGACGGGGATATGGAGGTTCATGAGACCCTAAAGGAGATCGTCCAGGCCCAGGTTGATACGATAGTGGAAGAGCTGGAGAAGGACGGGCGGATAGAGGTCGTCCGGGCGGAATGTCTGGTTAATTCCGTCCAGTCAGCGAAGGAGCAGGCGGAATTTCTGAATAAGCAGGGGGTTGACGGCACGGTTATCTCCCATGGTGTCTTTGCCTTCCCTAATTTTTCAGCAATCATTGCAAAATTTGGAAAAGGACCTTTCCTGTTGTGTGCGAATTTGAATCCTGACTGGCCTGGAATGGTATCCATGCTGGCAGCGGGAGGAGCCTTGGATCATTTGGGAATTGACCATTTCCGGGTGGCCGGAGATTTCAGGAATCCGGAGATATTAGGGAAAATAGTGCATTTTGCACGCTGCGCCGGCGTCGTAAACAGGCTGAAAGGACAGAAATACGGCTTGATCGGGGGAAGAAGCTTAGGGATGTACAGCGCCACCGTGAGCATGCAGGACTGGCAGGAGAAATTCGGTGTAGATGTGGACCACATGGATCAATCTGAAATTGTCCGTCTGGCGGAGGAAGTGCCGGAGAAGCAGGTGGAGAAGGCTTTTGACTGGCTCAGTGGGCATTGCGGCGAGATTTTATATGACGGTAACCGTCTGACGCCGGAAAAATTAAAGGAGCAGATCAGGCATTATGAGGCGGTTAAAAAAATCGTAAGGGACAACAGCTATGATTTTGTAGGTGTGAAATGCCATTATGAAATGAGCAGGCATTACTGTACAGAATGTATCGCGGCAGCCTTTATGAATGACCCCTATGACTGGGACGGGGAAAAGGAGCCGGTGGCCTATGCCTGCGAAGCGGATTCTGATGCGGCCATGACAATGCAGATACTGAAGCTGCTGACAGATGACCCTGTTTTATTCATGGATGTCCGCCATTATGATTCGGATTATGATGTCATGGTCTTCTGCAACTGCGGCTCGGAATCAACCTATTATGCGGGACGCAGTAAGGATCCCGAGGAGAACCTAAAGAAAGTAAAGCTGTATCCCTGCCTGGAGATCTACGCAGGAGGCGGCTGTCACGTGAACTGCATGACGAGCCCCGGCCAGGCCACCATTGCCCGTTTAAACCGCTATAAGGGAAAATACCGCATGACGGTCATACCTGCCGAATTTGTAAGCCTTCCCGAGGAAAAGATGGCGGAGACTACCAGGGAGTGGCCCCATGTGTTTGCAAAGCTGCCCTTCGATCATAGGATTTTCCTGGAACGGTTCAGCGCGAACCATTGCCATGCCGTATATGGTGACTGCATAGATGAGCTTAAGACTATCTGCAGGATGCTGGAAATCGATGTGGAAGTACTTGGGGAATGATTTTGATGATGAGGGGGATATTGTATGAGGATTGCCATTGGATGCGATGAAGCGGCATATCATTTAAAACTGGAGATTATAGGACATTTAAAGGGCAGGGAAGAAATAGAGCTCAAAGACTTTGGGGCTGGTCCGGGGGAAACGGTTTTTTACCCTGACATAGCGAAAAGTGTTGCCGAAGCTGTTGCTGGAGGAAGCTTTGAGCGTGGGATCCTTTTATGCGGCACGGGTATCGGCATGGCGATTACGGCAAATAAGGTTCCGGGAATACGGGCAGCTGTATGCCATGATCCTTATTCCGCAGAGCGTTCCCGGAAAAGCAACAATGCACAGATCCTATGTATGGGCGAGCGTGTCATAGGGGTTGAGCTGTGCAAATGCCTTGTCGATATCTGGTTAGGATGTGATTTTGCAGGCGGTGCCTCCAAGCAGAAGGTAGCCCGCATTACAGAGATAGAACGGGAGTATATTCGATAATCGGAGGAGGATGCCATGAGCAGAATTATTAATAATCCTGACTTTGTTGTAGAAGACATGCTAAAGGGCTACGTCAAAGCCCATGCCAACCTTTTGGCAGGGACGGACAATCCCCGGGTGTTAAAATATAAAAACGCCCCGGTGGAGGGTAAGGTTGGCATCGTAACCGGGGGAGGCTCCGGCCACAAGCCTGCATTCATTGGGTATATAGGGAAAAACATGTGTGATGCCGTTGCCGTGGGCGAGATATTTTCATCCCCGGCCGCCCAGGCATTTTTCCAGGCGATGAAGGAGGCTGACTCCGGTAAGGGAGTAGCGTGCCTGTACGGAAATTATGCCGGAGACAATATGAATGTCAGGATGGCGGTGAAAATGGCCAAGAAGGAAGGAATCCTTGTAAAAACCGTAGTTGCAAATGATGACGCCGCCTCTGCACCCCCTGAGGAAGCACAGCGGAGAAGGGGTGTGGCCGGGGAAGTCCTTATGTGGAAGATCGCCGGAGCCAAAGCAGCCATGGGAGCCGGGCTGGATGAAGTAATTGCTGCGGCA
Organism: Clostridiales bacterium; assembly: GCA_012839295.1. GTDB lineage: Bacteria > Bacillota > Clostridia > Lachnospirales > Lachnospiraceae > Mobilitalea. The sequence continues at coordinate 2,245 of DUNO01000003.1, read as the reverse complement.
CAAAAGGCCATCAACAATACGCGCAGCGTAGGAATAGGAACCAGACCCTGTACAATTCCTGCAGTGGGTCATCCTAATTTTACAATTGAAGAGGGCATGATGGAGGTAGGGATCGGACACCACGGAGAACCCGGGGTCAGTGTCCAGCCCCTGAAGACAGCCGATGAAATAGCGAAGCAGATGCTGGAGATCCTCCTGCCGGATCTGCCCTTTCATACGGGGGATGAGGTAGTTGTGTTGTTATCCGGGTTAGGGGCGACTCCCGTCATGGAGCAGTATATCGTCTACAATAAGGTGGCTGAAATCCTGGACAGAAAAGAAATCAAGGTTCACCGGGCCTATGTGGGGAATTATTTTACGTCACTGGAAATGATGGGAGTTACCTTAACGGTCATGAGGCTGGATGAAGAATTGAAGGAATTGATCGATATGCCTGCAGAATCCGTAGGATTAACACAATTCTAGAGGGGAGGGAAGGCAAATGACTTTCAAAAATAAGGACGGAATAGCCATTGTTGAAAGCCTGATTACCACAATCCAGGCAAATAGGGATTATCTGAGCGAAATCGACGGGAAAATCGGGGATGGTGACCATGGCATCAACATGAATAAGGGGTTTACCCTCTGCGGGGCACGGATCAAAGGAAGGGAGTACAACATGTCGGAGGCCTTGCAGGTGTTAAGCTCCACCCTGCTGACAGATATCGGAGGCTCCATGGGCCCCCTGTACGGCGTATTTTTTGAAGCAATGGCAGATGCCTCAGAGGGTAAAGAGGAAATCGATGCAGCTATTTTTGGGGAAATGCTGCAGGCTGCCTTGGAAGAGGTACAGGAAATAGGGAATGCGAAACGCGGTGATAAAACACTGCTGGATACGCTGATTCCCGCGGTAGAAGCTTATTCCTCAGCTTTAGCAGAGGGAATGGACTTTTATACGGCCTTGGTGGAGCTGAAGGAGGCAGCAAGGACAGGATGGTGCTCAACAGAAGAGATGGTTGCAAGGATCGGAAGGGCAAGCAGGCTGGGGGAGCGCTCCAGGGGAGTGCTTGATGCCGGTGCCACCAGCTGTTATTTGATGTTGCATGCGATGGCATCAGCCATACAGCAGCTGATCAGGTGAATAGCTGTACTTAGGTGGTAGAATCAGCTTTTGATACTACTGATTTTGCGGAAGTATTATGTCTAAATTTAACATTGACCAGAACGGTGGCTTAAAAAGCCGCTGTTTTATAGGGCTTAATGAAGTTGCACTTTTTTGATCTGACGATAAAAACAGAAATACAATACATCCTATTTTTTTAGTACGTAATAATACGTAAAAATATTGACATACGTAATAATACGTAATATAATAAGTACATAGATGGAGGAAAGGATATTACAGAAGATGCCAATGACACCAAAACAAATGATAAAGTTATTAAGGCAACATGGATTTTATGAAGAGCGGCAGGACGGTTCACATAAATTTTTTAAGAACCCGGAAACTAACAGGTGCACAACAGTTCCCTATCATAGTAAAGGTTTAGCAAAGGGATTAGAGAATAAAATCCTCAAGGATGCAGGACTTAGATGAGTTCCTTGTTCTTTAATAAGTCATTAGGTATTTTTATAAACAGGAGGTATTTATGAAAAAAATATTCTATCCAGCAATATTTCAGAGAGAAAATGATGGAAGATATTTCGTGTTTTTTCCGGATATAGAAGGATGCAATACACAGGGTGAGGATATTAATGAGGCATATGAAATGGCATTTGATGCATTAGGATTAATGATATCATATATGGGAGACAACAAGATATCGGTTCCTCGGCCGTCTAAACCGGAGGATATAAAGCTAGATGAAAATCAGTCTATTGTTATTATACAATTTGACATGTTGGAATATCTGAAGAAACATGAGTCGAAAGCTGTTAAAAAGACATTAAGTATTCCGTCGTGGTTAAATGAAGCAGCAATGAAGCAAAATATTAATTTCTCCCAAGTTCTCCAGGATGCATTGGTCAATATATTAAATAATACGATCCATACCCAAAATTAGAGGAATTCTACCACTGGTTTAGTTGACATAAATGTGATAATCAAATGCGATAATCTTATAAAAACCTGTTGACAAACGAACCATTCTATAGTATATTATCAAATGTGCCTAGCAAAACAGGCCAAAACAAAATATGCGCGAGTGGCTCAGTGGTGGAGTATCGCCTTGCCAAGGCGAGGGTCGCGGGTTCGAATCCCGTCTCG
>DUNO01000067.1 GCA_012839295.1 Clostridiales bacterium | reverse complement strand
TACTGTCCATCCGTTTGAGCACAACCTTTACCTTAGCCAATAATACACTTAGGGTATAGGGCTTTTGTATATAGTCATCCCCGCCAATATTCAGTGCCAAAAGAATATCGTCATTACTGCTTCTGGCACTGATAAATAAAATGGGGATATCCATGGTTTTCCTTAGCTCCTTGCATAAATCAAAGCCTGACCGCTCTGCCAGATTGATGTCTAGCAGAATCAATTCCGCCCTATTCTCTTTAAAAAACTCAAGGCATTCCTGGTAGGACAGCACATAATGTGTTTCCAGGTCAAACAGATTGAAATATTCACAGGTACTCTCAGCTAATTCCTTTTCATCATCCACAATCAAGCATTTATAATCCATAGCTTATATCTCCTATCCCCACAGGGCACTGGCATCACTGGCACTTCTGTTCAAACGCGAGAAATCCGTCTTGATGAAGGAACGGGTTGCCAGGATTAAGAACACCGCCCCAATCGCCATAATAATGGTAAAGAATAACACTGACACTACGACAAAGCCGTTAATATTAATAGCTAAGCCTTCTTTTACAAGCTCCGTGTTTGAGAGCTGTGTTTTTTCAAGCACAATCATCCACTTCATTTTTAGGTATATGATAAAATACACAATGCAGCTTGAGATTTTCCTCAACTGTCATCTTGGTATCCAGGGTTGAATCCTGGAATACCACTCCGATGGCCGCCCTGACATCACTTTTTCTGGTGCTGACATCCTTCCCATCAATGATAAGAGTACCTGAGGTCTTTTCAAATATGGTACATAAGGTATTAATCGTCGTACTCTTCCCGGCACCGTTAGGTCCAAGAAATGCGAAAATAGTTCCTTCCTCCACCTCAAAGGAAATATCATTCACGGCTACAAAATCACCATATTTCTTGATAAAGTTCTTGACTTCAATTATGGATTTCATCGATTCTTCTCCTTAGCTGTTATGAATTCATTATACCTTATGCCTGGTCAATTTATCTCATAAAATATTAATTATCCAATACTATAATAATCCTCTGCCAGCATCCCATACAAAGCCATGTCACAAAGCCCCGTATTATTTTTATCCGCCTTTCTTCGGGTTCCTTCATATTTTAATCCGCATTTTAACATGACCTTACCTGAGCCCGGATTGTTAACATCATGCCTTGCTTCAACCCGGTTTACCCCCACTTCCCCAAAGAAGAACTTGACCAAAGCCTTGAGGGCTTCCGAGGTAATCCCCTGCCTCCAATAACCGTGCCCGATACAATAGCCAATTTCCACCGAAGCAATTACATCATTCAGATGTACCACGCTGATGCTGCCAATTGCTTCGTGGTTCTCCTTCCACTCAATGCACCAATTGTAATTGCGGATATCCTGATAAGCTTCTATCCAGCCCTGGAGCAGCTCCCCTGTTGCTTCCACACTTGTATGCGGAGGCCAAGTCAAGTACCGGGTTACCTCTTCATCATTTGCCCAATTCCTGTACATATCGTCCGCATCCTCCAGGGTAAACCTCCTAAGTATAAGCCTATCTGTTTCAATTATCCTTGTTCCCAGATGTTTCATCCTGTTTTTCCCTCCCTATTAATTATTTATCATCCACATTATAGTTATTACTTCCGGCATACTTTTCTATAATCTACATCCGCGGCCGCTTCAAGTCAAGCAATTTCTATTCCCTCACTAACATACATATCTTAAGGTAAAAATAAAAATGTGCAAAATAAACTAACGTCCGTAGAATAACATGATTCTACGGACGTTTTAATTTATCTATCTTCTCTTTCTGCGCTTGCTTAAGGGCGCTCCGAGGATTTCTGACCAAATAACGGCTTCCTGTAACCGCTCCTGGGAAATCATCCCATATCCCCCATAGACCGGGGAAGTGTTTCCCTTACTTTGCATACCATTTTCCATCCAGGCTGCCCTGTTCTCTTTAGGTGGGGTTACCCTCAGATTTAATTCTCCCGGATAGGCTCCTGCCCTTCTGTCGCCTGCACTGCTGACTGCACCACCAGCTGGGGCATTTGCCCTTATTGAACCTTCAGGGCGGTGTCTATCCATTTGCTCCGGCGGCTGTCCATAGGGATTCCTGGGCGACGCTTGGGGTGGCTCAGAATTGCGGTTCTTTAATACGGCCGCTTTGCCAGCTATCGTATTACCGCTTTTCCAGGCAATGCCTCTGTCAGCCATGGTATTCCTGTCATTTAATATAGCTGCCCTGGCAGCGATTGTATCCCGGCTCCTATTCTCCATTATTATGTTCATGCCCCATATACAGCACAATCTCCTGGGAATGTGATGGCATGAACCCGGCCCTCCCTCCGTTTATCATTTTAATTTCTTTCAGCCTTTATCCTTCTTATCATCGGTTATTGATTTTGCTGAGTTCTCGGAAAGCCTTTCCCTCATCCTGGTATCTGCCTTGATGTTCTGCATGTCATAATAATCCATCACCCCAAGGTGTCCCTCCCTGAGAGCCTGAGCCATAGCCTTTGGCACCTCTGCTTCCGCTTCTACGACATAAGCCCTCATTTCCTGCTCCTTCGCTACTGCCATTGCCCTTCGTTCCTCAGCCTTTGCCTGGGCGATATTCTTATCCGCCTCTGCCTGAAGGGTCTGCAGCTGGGCACCAATATTCCTGCCGACATCTATATCTGCGATATCGATGGACAGGATTTCAAATGCGGTACCAGAATCAAGTCCCTTGTTTAATACCCTCTTGGAGATATCATCCGGATTCTCCAGCACCTCCTTATGGCTTGAAGCAGAGCCTACCGTAGTTACAATACCCTCACCAATTCTTGCAAGGACCGTCTGCTCCCCGGCACCGCCTACAAGACGCTCCAGATTTGCCCTCACGGTTACCCTCGCTTTGACCAGAAGCTCAATACCGTCCTTTGCCACTGCTGAAACCATAGGTGTTTCTATGACCTTGGGATTAACACTCATTCTTACCGCATCAAATACATCACGGCCTGCAAGGTCAATAGCTGCTGCCTTTTCAAAAGGAAGCTCGATGATTTCCGCCCTCTCCGCCGCAATAAGCGCGTTAACAACGCCGTCTACATTGCCGCCGGCAAGGTAATGGGCTTCCAGCTGGTTTACATTCAGGCTAAGTCCTGCCTTTGTCGCTTTAATCAAAGGGAGTACGATCCTTGACGGGATAACACGTCTGAGCCTCATACCCACTAAATTAAAGATGCTGACCTTAACATTGGCTGCCAAGGAAGAGATCCATAATCCAACCGGTACAAAACTGAAAAATAATACAATCACTAAACCTATAATTCCAATGAGAATAAGATAACCTATTGATTCTGGCATAATTTTTTTCCTTCTTTCTATGTAGTTATTTTAATTATAGTATTGCCTTAATTCATTTCTTTTACTATTAATTTTGAACCCTGTACCTTAAAAATAACCAACTTTGTACCTTTTGATATATATTTTCCTTCCGAGAGTACATCAAAATCAATCCCGTCAAAATTCCCGATTCCCGTCGGCCTTAGATCAGTCAATGCAATCCCCTCTTTCCCTAACAAGTAGCTCAGGTCATTAGAGCTGATATAGCCCTTATCCTTATTCTGCTCCTCCTTTAAGATAATCGGGGACTTCAGCTTTCCCCTTGACAATAGTCCAAGGATAAGGGCCAGCATAATTGCCAGTACCGCCAGAACTATAATCGTAATAATGGCTCCTTCCACAAAGGTATCGGAAATTAAGAAAACCGCAACCACCAGGCACGCCATGCCCAGGACACCAGGCGCATGGAGACCCGGAGTGACCATCTCGATTCCTACTAAGATAAATCCGGCGATAAATAGGCCAATGATCAAAATAAGCAACCAGTCAATGAACATCTTCCCACTCCTTTCCTATCAACACTTTTCCCTGTTCCCCCAGGAAGGGCTTCCCCTTCTACCTGGTTTATCATATTCTGCAAGAAGCCCACACTTCAAATCATAGATTAAGTGTTGGGTAATTCACTTACTATTAGTATATACCTAATGTTGTCATTATGGAATAGATAATTTCCAAGCATTCCAGCTCTTAATCACATATTACCACCATAACCTCCCTTAAGGCAAGGAATTCATATAACAAAGATGTATGGATATTCCAATGAATACTAATCAATAATTTCAAGAAACAATTCATGCCTAATATATTAATGTTATCACTTGCTTGTTTGTGTTACATGGGGATAGGTGTCATCGTATACAAGATAGCGGATTATATAGGAAATAAAATTAATTTCTATAAATTATGCTGTCGTATTCTCACTGCAACCAAGAATCTTTTTCAATCTTAGTAAGAGATTTAATTTCATACTGGTTTTCAAATTCACTTTAATTAAATCCTCAATAGAGTAGAGAAATAATAGTCAACATTATCTCCCTCCCGTTGAAATATATCAAGCAGAGTATTTTCCCTGCTTATTTTTAAGTTTTTTAATAGTATAATAAGCGATCACACCGACGAATGTCACAAGAGTGATCCAGAAAGAACCTTTTTGTATTACCGTACCCTCATACCAGGAAGTGATGGTACCTTCCGTGGCATCGTCGATATAAACACGAATAACATTGTTTTTTCCGTAAGCCATATCCAATTCCGAAGTGCCCTCAGGCGTTTCCAGCACCACTTTATAGCCCTTATACATGATAAGAGGCAGGTCAATATAAACAGAACTTTCGTCAACGGCGCTTTCTGTTGCTATCTGGAAGCGTACCTTAAGAACCCCATCCTTTCGTTTAATATCAACGCTGGAAACCTCTGCATTTGAGGTTATTGTATCACCGCGGTTTCTAAAGTAATTAACCGTATTTTTGTTAACAACCGTATTTCGCTTCGTTCCCGTAGGAAGATACTCGCCCAGTCCGATACTATCTTCATAAAGATAATTTATTTTTTCGCCTTTTATAGCTTTTTCATATACATTTTTATAGCTTGTATAAAGTGTGTTGGTCACCGAATCAAATGAAATCACTACCACAACAGACATAAAAATCAATAAAGTATTTGTTCCTTCTAATTTCTTCACCATAGCTCCTCCGAACAACGCAACAAAAAAGGTTACAAACACAAATAATCTCCATGGGAACTGCAGTATTCCGAGTTCATTTTGGAGAGATTCCCATGGAAAAAAACGGCTGGTCATAAACAGAGCCAGCAAAGCGAATGCAAGAAATACAATTGTTTCCACTGAGCTTGTTTTCCTGAGATAGGCGATACGCCATCCGATCATAACAGGCAGAGCAAGTCCGATCCCTTGCGGGATGAAATATTTGGTTCCATCTATCGTTATTTTTACATTAAATACCGAAATTAAGCTGAGGATAGTCTGCATGGATCTGGTCTCCAGTGAACCGAATGTGTTTGCGCTGGTTCCGTCGGTTGCAAGGAATTTTGTTGAATTGAGTTGTTCCAGCATAGGTAATATAAAGGATGCGGAAAGTAATAAAAATAAGCCCGCAGACAAAAGGATATAAAGGAACTTCTTAGGCTGCCGTATCATCGGAACAGCAAAAAGCAATGCAAAAAGCCCCATAAAAACAACTGTCATTACCGCAGTGAGCATATGTGTTACCAGAATGCCGCATAAACCAAAAGGAAGCAAAATCCACTTTTTCCCATCGCTTAAAATAATATTATACAAACCGGCAAAAGCAATCGGTATAAATATAAAGCTCTGCATTTCTCCGTTCGCGTGACGTATAATCGCATCGGTCGCAAAATAGGTGGAGATGCTGTAAATCACTGCCGTAAAGGCAGCCGCTTTTTTATTATCAAGTATAACCTGCGCTGAAAAATATATTGAAAGGGCAGTAAGAATAGCGCAGATCATGATAAAAGTCTTGTATGCATTAACCAAATTCACTCCGCAGACAACAAGAGTTGCCGGAAAGTACAAAAGCCAGTCACCGTAAAAAAGAGGTGCAGCATAACCGTAATTCGCATAAGTGGTTGAATATATCCTTACCGGAAAATGACCGAGTTTCAGCTCATTAGCAAGACCGTCGATTCTCGTTAAATGAAATTCAATATCATGACCTAACGGTACTTGAACGAAGAGCAAAGGCAGGATATAGACTAAAAAGACTGAAATTAGAATGAGGTATATATATCTATGTTTATAGAAATGCAATTTTGTGTTTTCCCAATAATTACCCACCGCTTTCACCATATGGCTTGTATCCCTTCTTATATACATAAGGCGTGTTGTGCAATTAATAGGATATGCAGATTTTGACTATAAATACCGGTTAAAGGATGGGATTTTTATTGCCAGGTAATGGTGAGCCCTGAATCCCTTTGGAAAATAAATTAACGTCCATAGAATAACATGCTTCTACGGACGTTTTAATTTATCCCTCTTCTCTTCCTGCGCCTATTTAAGGGGGGCCTTTTATGCCAACCCTAACTTCCTTCTCTTTAAAATAATGTGGGATTCAATTCCCTCCGCCACCTGGACCGGATCATCCCCCAACGCGACCTTACCTCCCGTAAGCTCTTCCACATCCTCCGTCAACAGCTTTACAAGGTTCGGTGCGCCTGTAATAAACGGGGTCGGGGACAGATGGGTATATGCACCATAAGCAACAGCAAATAATCCGTCAATGGTAGCCTTCTGCTCCATCCATTCCGGGGCGGTAACAGCAATGGGAAGATCAGGAATATCCACTCCCAGGTGGTCCGCCAGGGCAGTAACCAGCATGGAAATCCGGCCCGTGTCCGTGCAGGTACCAAAGCTGAGTACCGGAGGTATCCCAAGAGCCTTACATACTCCCTTCAACCCTTCTCCTGCCTGCTCCACCGCATCCAGGTTACATAGCCCTGCCACCTCTAAGGCATGGTTGCCACAGCCGCCGGCAACCACCAGGATATCCCGGCTGATCAATTGCTTCGTCAGGTTAACCGTATTCCAATCCTGGGGGCCGTTCCGTAAGGTAGAGCAATTTGCCAGGGCAACCACTCCCTTTATCTGGCCTTTGGCAATGACATCCACCAATGCATTCAGGTCATTTCCAATCGCCTTCATGACAGCCTCCGTTGAGAAGCCTGCAATCGCCTTTGTTGTATGCTTCGGTACAAATGGCTTAATCTTACCATGGCGTTTTTTGAAATTCTCAATGGCAATATCGATACACTCCTCTGCCATCTGATCCGCCTTTGCCGGATAATAGGGCATCTCATGGCCAACCCCCGGCACGCCGATGATGGTACTGACGCTGATTAAGGCTACCTGGTATTTCTCCGCATACATGTCCATAGCCGGAGGAGAACAGTTTTCCTCCATAACCAGGGCATCCACCGTACCCGTTGCCAAAAACGGCTCTATTGACAGCCAGTTACCCATCAGCCCTACAAATACATCATCCACCTCAAAGCGCTGTAAAAGCTCCTGTCCCGTCTCAATGGATCCGACAATGCGGATTCCCTTCGCTCCTGCCTGGATCGCCTTATGCTGGTACTCCGGCAGCCTGGCCTTCTGTAAGGCTGCAACCCCAATCCAGGGCTGGTGCCCGTTAAATGCAATGTTGACATAGTCCCCATCCATGATTCCAAGATCCACGTTCACCTCATGGGGCATGGGGGTTCCAAACAAAATATCCTGCACCATTTCCAGCCCAATCTGTGCAGTATAGATGGTGGATACCCCAAGCCGCAGCGCCTTCTTTGCCAGGGAGACATAATCACCGTCAACATTTGTAAGGCAGCTTGCGATGCTGTTCTCCACCTCATGCTGGATGCCGGAGGGGTAGAGATGGAGATCCTTCCACACCTGTTTCCTCGCCTTTGGGGCAAAGGCCTCCACCATAAGGCTGTTCCCATCCGGTGTTATCTTCATTTCCCTGTCCAGCAGGTCTGCCAGCTCCATGGCCATATGGTTCGCGTCCTGGTTCGTATTCACGCCTAATTTTTCACACATCCATTTCAATTTATCAAAATCCTTTATCTGAAACGGTGTCTTTCCCTCTGCGGTTGCCTTTAAGGTCCGAAAGGCCTCATAAGCATGGTGTCCATAGGTAGCTGCACCCATGATATTTCGGATCAGCATGTTCCGCATCGCCATGGCATCATTCCCAATGCCGCATACCCCTTTATCAGCTCCCGATTTTTCACTGATCCGGCAGGGGCCGTTGGTACAGAGCCAGCAGCTTAAGCCTGCCAAGCAATACCTGCACCTGATTTTCTCCTGCTCTGTCCATCTGGAGAATACGCTCGACAGCCCATCCTCCTTGATCCTAAGAAGCATTTCCTCCACGGAATCATGATAGCTCACACGCCCTACGGGTTTTTCTAATATTTGCTCAGACATAAAAACCTCCATACTAAGATAATAAGATAATCAATATTTACTAGTTAATATGTCCATTTCTTACAATAAAATACTAGGAGACCACCGAAACCAACGGAGCAAAAAAATGCCATGTACCAATCCATACAGGACTTCGTACATGGCAAAGTGTTTATTTGCTGGCTACATTATCCATATCCACGCGGAGGGTTTCCCCTTCCTTCATTAATATATGGCCTGATTCATAGGGTTTTCCATCCACAGTAAGCACTACCTCTTCAGCTTGGTAATATGCCCCCAGGGTATTTGTAATACCCTGCAAGATCAACATCTCGTATCCGGCACCGACATTCATATCCTGGATAAACTCCTTGGAGAAGTCCACCTGGACGATACCGTCCTCCGACAGGGAAAGGCTGTTGATCTTTGTATTGACACTGGTCAACGGAAGATAGGTATCCTTTTCCGCTTCCCTGCTGATCGCCTTCTGAAGGATATCCTTAGTCTCATCCCCTGTATGGAAGGTCAGCTCCAGCGGTTCAATATAAAGCTTCTCATCCACATCCGGATAATATATATCAATTGTCTTCTTATAGGGCTGGTTGGAATTGACGGCTTTTAGTGAAGATATGACCTCCATATCTTCTGCCTGGAAGACACTCTTTACCAGTCCGACCTGGGGCGCATAGTAATCCTTTGACTGGTTGTCCCCGTTTTCCGTGGTTACCTCAATCGCCTTATAGCTGCCGGAGGGGGTTGTCACCTCCACATCAACTGCGGAAATATAACGCTTCCTACCGTCCGGTAAGGTCCACTGGGTTCCCTGCACCAAGGGCTCCATAAGTAAAATCTCCGCCGGATCCTCCGATACCGTACTTAGCATCAAATTATCCCGATAGTAACATTCGTTAACTGTTTTTATAACCTCCAGCTTTCCTTTCTTGATTTCTATTACCCGGACAGTCTCTGTCCCACCGTTGTTGGTCCTGGTCTGGATTCTGTTATCCGCCGCATTCAAAAAATCCGTAATCTGGCTGTAGGATGCGTATTCGTTGCCCTCGCCCTCATAGACATACTCCGTGTCGGCGAGCATGGGATAATAATCAGCGATTGTAGCTATACCCTCCTGGCTGGCTACTTCACCATTCTGGGAATCACCCTCTGCCGGCTGCGTGATATCCGGCGTTACCATTGGCGTTGTTTCATTTCCATTCCCTTGCTTTCCCTTATTGCATGCACCAAGAAAAATCATCAGCATAATGATGCCAAATGACAGAATTATTTTTTTCATAGCAACCTCCTTCTACCGCCGTAACGGTATTAAACTTTTCCCCATAAGACCCCCAGATCCCATGAGGCATATTTTTCCCTGCATAAATTGGACGATTATCCCTCCATATATGTTCCATAAACCTTCCTGAGCCTTTTTTCTGCGGTCTGCATCAGGATTCTCACTTTTATTAACTTAGGAAAAATACTTCTAACCTATTTTATACACAAATCCCCCTGACATGCAATAGCCCATTTTGCGCGAGCGCTGAATGTTAGTCCCCGGGCGGAGGGTATACCCTACCAGTCCCTGGGCGGCCGCTCGGGATCCAGGATATCCTTTACATCAAACAGATCCTCCAGCCTTTCTGGAAATTGGAGCATAGCCTGTCCATCCAGGGGTCTTCGCGTCATTCTGACATAGTCCTTCTTAATCTGCATCCAGGGTTCCTTATATACACCTACAAAGACATCAAAACCCTGCTCCTTCAGATATTTATATTTATCACTGCCGTAGGAGCCTACCGTCTTTTCGATATCGATTCCGAAGGGGAATACAAGGATGTCTGTCCCTCCAATCAATGGGGCGACTTCCTTCAGCCAGCGGTCTGTATCCCTTTTTAACAGCTCATAGGATATGGCATACATATCCTTATGTCCCCAGCTGTGGGAGGCAAACTCCCAGCCTTCTTCCTTTAATACCTTAACCACCTCCATTACGTCCTCTTTATCCTTTTCATAGGTCGGGGAGGTTTCGTCATTGGTGCGGTAGCCCAGGATACCTTCATAACCGGTCAGGGCAAGTAATCCCTTGGCTCCTTTATATGAGAAGTCCGGGTGTTCCTCAATAAATGCATCTAAGATCGGCACGATATCAAATGCCCCCGTGGTGGTAGTGCCATCCTCCTGCAGCATTTCACAGGCAGGCTTGCCGTCCCCACCGATTACTATCCTCGTTGCAAATCCGTCCCCGTCCATATAGCTGTAATAGTTCACATCATCCTGTGAAAGTATAAAGGGCTTTTTCCCCTGTCTCAAATAAATCGGATTTTCAACATAACGTGTTGTTCCGTCCTCCAGGGTCTCCTTCTTCACCAGGTCGGCCATTTTGACCAGGACATAGCCGTCCCGGTACATTTTATCAATAATCCTATTAAACTCCGGTATGGTCGTCATATACATGTTATAGCCCCTGCTTCTCCTGTCTCCGTCAAAGGCTTTAGAATTATCGGCCACCAGGGAGTGGAAAAATATATGGTTGATCTGGGTAATGGAGGTATACGCTCCGCCATACAGTACCAGGGTTTCCTTTTCCTCCTCCAGCCTCTCATAGGCTTCTGACAACTCCGCATACTGCTTATATGCCCCAGCTTCTTCCCCGTAGCTTTTTATTAAACTGAGGGCACCCTCATAATCATAGCCCAGGGCCAACCGCTCCGCCTGACCCAGCAGCTCCTGCCGTTCAAAACTCTTATTATCTGTATTCCCTGACGGATTTTCGGCTCCCGGTGATGCCCCCTCTTGGGTTGTCCCTTCTGCCATATCTCCCGGGGTTGTCCCTTCTGCTGCGCCTCCTGGAGTTAGTTCTGCCCCTTCTGGGGTTGTCTGCGGCGTTGTCCCCTCCGGGGTCGTCTGTATGGTTTGAAGTGTCTGCTCCGCTTTCCCCTTGCTTCCGTTCTTTCCCGGCCAGATACTGTTTAAGAACCAGTAGAAGCCAAGCACCAGCAGTAAAATAACCACCGCACCGATTACAAGGAATACCTTTTTCAATTGTTGTTTTCCATTCTTTTCATTAGAGTCCGTTTTTCCCATTCCTTGTCCCTTTCCTGATAACGTTGTACTGCGCTATACCGCAATTTATTTTTAATATATATATCGAATTATATCACAAAATGGGTAATTGGTTTCTTACGTTTCATTTAAATTTATATCAAATAAGTTTAAATTATCGTAACAGTTGTGTAGTAATTGGTATGGTTGGAATAATTTATAAGCCCGTATTTACACTGACTGTTAAAATGTGGTACAATACTTATTACAAGTAAATAAGACAGACCTGCCGGTGCAGAATTTCATTTGACCTAATATTTATGATCACCAAAGATTACCACTAACGTAGCGCACTAAGTTGTAAATGGCATAAGTTTTGACAATCTTATTCAGCATTTTAACTAAAAGTAAAGGAGTGTAGTAATTTATGGTACTTGAAGGAAAAGTAGTTGTAGCACAGGGTGGAGGTCCTACCGCTGTTATTAACCAGTCATTGGTAGGAGCCGTGCTGGAGTCTAGGAAATTTCCACAGATCACAAAGGTTTACGGAGCAATTAATGGGGTTCACGGAATTATCAACGAGGAGTTCATGGATTTAACACAGGAGACGACCAATAACCTGGAGCAGGTTGCCATCACTCCCTCCTCCGCATTATTTTCAACCAGGGACAAGCCTGATGAGGCGTATTGCAAGGAAATATTTAAGGTATTTCAAGCCCATAATGTCCGCTATTTCTTCTACATTGGGGGAAATGATTCTGCCGATACCGTAAGAATTGTTAATGAACAGGCGGAATCCTCCGGATATGAGTTCCGGGCTATCCACATTCCAAAAACGATTGACAATGACCTGATGATGAATGACCATACTCCTGGTTATCCGTCTGCGGCAAGGTTCGTTGCCCAGTCCTTCATCGGTCTTAATCTTGACAATAGAGCCCTTCCGGGTGTACATATCGGTGTTGTCATGGGCCGCCACGCAGGCTTCCTGACAGCCGCTTCCTCCATTGCCCAGAAATATCCTGATGACGGCCCCCATCTGATTTACCTGCCGGAGCGTCATTTTAATATCGACCGCTTCCTTATGGATGTCAGGGAAGTCTATGACAAATACGGACGTTGCATCATAGCCGTGTCGGAAGGAATCCAGGATGAAAATGGTGTTCCGATTGTAACAAAATTAGTAAGCAGGGAAACAGATTCCCACGGAAACACCCAGTTATCCGGCACAGGAGCCTTAGGCGACCTGCTTGCCGGCGAAATCAAAGCAAAGCTTGGCATTACCAGGGTTCGTTCCGATACCCTGGGATATCTGCAAAGATCCTTCATGGGCTGCGTTTCCCGCATTGACCAATATGAGGCCAGGGAGGTCGGTGAAAAGGCTGCCCAGTTTGCCATCTGGCATAATATTGACGGCTCCATTACAATTAACCGTACGGGACTCTATTCCGTGGATTATCAAATGACCGACTTAAAGAATGTTGCCGGTAAGACAAAATTAATGCCGGACAACTTTATCAACAGCCAGGGCAATAACGTTACGGATGCCTTCAAGTACTATTTACAGCCGCTGTTAGGCACCGATATGCCCGCTGCCCACATGCTGCGTGCCCCGAGGGCGGAGAAGATATTGAACCTAACAGGTAAATAGTTTCATCGGTTTTAAAATAGTTTTAAAATAGTTTCAAAATACTTACAAATTGATTATGCTATACAATAATTATGCCACACAGGTGATTATGTCATGCAGATCATGGGACAATACAAATAATTACGCAATATAGAAAAAGATGTATCGGAAGGAATCGGACAAAATAATCAGCCTTCTCCTTATGATACATCTTTTTTTGTAATTTTTTTCTGCAGGTCAGTTTAATATCTTTCCCAGCTTACAAGCTCCTCCAGCTTCTTGCGGCGGGGCTCCGTGGTTCTCTCACCCTTTGGGTACCCAAGGGGCAGAAGTGCGACCACCTCCAGATTCTCCGGTAAGCCAAGAAGCTCATGGCACAGCTTTGCATCAAAGGCACATACCCAACAGGTTCCCAGCCCCTGCTCCACAGCCGCCAAAGTCATATGGTCAACAGCAATTGCAACATCAATATCACAATGATCCTTGCCATCCTTTCTATCCCACGAAACCTTATGGTCGCCGCAGGCAACGATAACTACCGGGGCTTCTTTAATCCAATCCCTTTTATAGGTCTGATAGATTTTTTCCTTCTCTTCCTGCTCTGTAACCACAATTAGATGAACTGGCTGGAAATTAACTGCAGAGGGTGCTATCCGTGCCGCTTCCAACACCTGAAGGAGCTTCTCCCTCTCTACCTCTTTCTTCTCATAGCTCCTTACGGAATATCTTTCTTTTGCCACATCCAAAAAAATCATGCTTATTTTCCCCTTTCGTATCTATATTTTACATTGATTTATTTTATATTAATCATTTAATCCAGGTACTATAGCGCTATGCAAAAATTCCCTCTCATGCAAAGGAAGGAGGGAATTTTAGCTTGCTATTTTTTCTTTGTAGTGCCGGCCGCGCTTGATCCGCCCTTTTTCTTCGGCGCCTTTTTCGGATTCTTATCTCCCATCGAATTCACCTCCCTTTGTATTTTTTAGCATATATTACTTCTATTCTATATGCACAACAATACAATGTCAAATGAATTCCGTACAGATTATTCGCCATATCGTACACAGTTCTCAATCACATGCATAATATTACACCAATTGCATGTACAATTCCATCGGCCATATCCGGTTATGTCACATAGAAATAACTTCCCTTTTTATGCCTATGATTTCACCTTCGGTATTCTCCTCGGCAAAGTTTAATACATGATCCAGCACACTATCCGCCATACCACTATCTCCTGCGATTCCCGCGATTCCCAGCACGGCAATCTGGTGTAAATCCTGCCCCTCCACCTCTGCCACGGATATGTTAAACTTATGTCCAAGCTTGGCAGTCAGGCTTTTTACCACCATTCTTTTTTCCTTTAGGGAATGGACCCAGGGCAGATGAAGCTTAATTTTCATCGTCGCAATCAGCATTTCTCACCTTCTTAGCTTATTTATCCACAGAAACCTGCTTACTTCATTATTATTTCCACATTATATCATGATTCTCCTGACAAAGTCTTTTTATAGCTAGCGCAATGAATGCGAATGCAGATATATGCATCTAGCGCCCATTTTACCACCTGAATCCCAGTCATCTGCCGCTCGAATCATATCATGAACAATATCATTATACTCTATTCATCCTTAAATAATCTATTACTAATAACAGATCTTTTCCAGATAAAGTCCACAAGCCTCGGCCAGATTGCCGGTATTGCCCCTCTCCTTTGACAGGAGCATCTGGCTGATGTCCTCCGGCTTTCGGTTTCCTAAGCCTACCTCTACTAAGGCTCCTATCATCCACCTGACCATATTGTATAGGAATCCGTCACCGCGGATCCTGATATCCAGAAACCCTCCAGCAGCTTCAAAACGAATGGAAATAATGGTACGTACCATTGATTTTTTCTTTGATTTTGCATTGGAGAAGGCAGTGAAGTCATGCTCCCCCAGAAAATACCGGCTTGCCTCCTCCATTGCTGCCACATGGAGCTTCTGTTTTATATGCATACTATATTTTCTCATAAAAGGATTGCTATACTCTTCATTCCAGATTTTATACAGGTAGGTCTTATCCTTCGCAAGGTATCTCGCATGAAAGCCCCCGTCAACCGGGGCCACCGAGGTAACACTGATATCCTGGGGCAGGTAGCGGCACAGGTAGCTCTTTATCTCATCCTCAGGCACATATTCCTTCAGCTTAACATTAGCAATCTGGGCTATTGCATGGACACCGGCATCCGTGCGGCTGCAGCCAATGATTTCAAGCTCATATCCAACCATCTCAGAAAGTACATGCTCAATCCTTCCCTGAACTGTATTCTCCCCTCCTCCGAGTCTCTGCCAGCCCTTATAACGGCCTCCATCGTATTGAATTGTCAACTTATAATTGTACACGCTATTTCCTCCACTTGGATCATCCATAGGTATTTGCATGGTGGCTATTGCATCTCTAACCTTTGCTTTTCCCATGACATTCCTCTTTCCACATTCCGCTGGATCCCATTTCTTCGCATTGCAGGACACACTATTTTATTTATACCATTATCAACCCGGCTGGTCAACCTATGGTTACCGATGTGTCCCTTAAGGTACATTTTGCATGGCGCGGGAGCAGCGCTTTAATATTTTTATACTTAACCCGGCCTCTTCAATTTTTTTTGACTGTATATCCCTGTTTTATCAGTTGCATACTAAGAGTTATGATATAATGAAAGCAACCAAACCAGAAAGTCGGGTGAATTGATGCAAACGGAAAAAAGATTAACCGCCGCATATAAGAATGCGAAGCTGGAATATTTTGATGAAACCTCCAAATACGTATTTTTCAGTGATGTTCACCGCGGTGACGACAGCGTATCAGACGAGTTCGCCAGAAACCAAAACATCTTCATCCATGCCCTGAATTATTATCATAACCAGGGCTTTGTATACGTAGAGGTCGGGGATGGGGATGAGCTCTGGGAATATTCTAACTTTAAGCATATACGCCTTGCACACACTGATTGCTTTATTGTCCTGAAAAAGTTCTTTGACGAGCGCCGGCTCATTATGCTATATGGTAACCATAACATCTTTTTAAAGGACAAGGATTTTGTCAGCCGCAATTATTTCCATTTTTATGATGAGTACAAGCAGGAAAGAGTGGAACTCTTTAAGGATCTTACGCCCTATGAGGCTCTGTTATTAAAGCATCAGGAAACAGACCAGGAGATTCTGGTGGTCCACGGGCACCAGGGAGATTTCATGAATGACCAGGGCTGGCGTATTTCCATGTTCCTTTTACGGTATTTCTGGAGGTTCATGCACGTGGTCGGCTTTGAGAACCCTGCCAGCCCTGCCCGCAACCTATTTAAACGGCATAAGGTGGAAAAGGCCTATAATAAGTGGATTGAAAAGCATAAAACCATGCTGATCTGCGGCCATACCCACAGGCCAAAGTATCCTAAACACGGTGATTTGCCATATTTTAATACCGGCTGCTGCATCCATACCAGAGGAATCTGCTGTATTGAAATCGAAAATGACGAAATTTCAATGGTGGATTGGCGAATCCTTGCCAATGATGATGGAGTAATAAAAATAGAACGCCAGGTGGTCAGAGGCCCTGAACCCCTTGACCGCTTCGATTGCAAGCGCAATCCCCTTTCTACCCATTGCAGCTGTGATGATGAAAATAATGAGGATGAATAGCACCCCTATTTTTTAAGAAAAATTTAGCTTTATAAAAATTACTCTCTCCGGGCAATCTAATCATATAAGCTGGGGCAAGTTTTTTTAAAATCTTTGCCAAAGTTGTTCCAGCTTAAATCAAGGTTGGTCAAATGGAGGGTATTTATGAAATTACGTGATATTATGTCAAAAGATGTTGTCAGTTTAAAATCGGACGATTCTATTGAGCGTGCTGCCCAGCTTATGAAGCAGTATAATTGCGGTTCCATTCCTGTTTGCACCCAGGATAAATTAATTGGTATCGTAACAGACCGTGACATTGCTTTAAGAAGTGTTGCCTCCGGTCAGGATTCAAATCAGAAGGTTCGCGACGTTATGACGGATTCTGTTGTATTTGCCAGCCCGGAAACAGATGTCCGGGATGCTGCAAGATTAATGAGCGACCGTCAGATCCGTAGATTACCCGTCGTTGAAAACAACAGCCTTGTCGGTATTGTTGCCCTGGGTGATATTTCCCTGGAACCGTCCTGCCAGGACTGTGCAGAGGATGCCTTAAGCAATATCTCAAAGCCAGGCATGAACGCATGGTAACGCATTTACAGACCGGAAACATTTAAAAGGGCAGGGAAACCGGAATGCACCATCACCTGGTTTTCCTCGCCATAAATAAATCGGGGTAGCACCAAAGGTGCGGCTCCGGTTTATTTTCTTTTTAGGCATACCCCAGGCAAAAATCTAAAATTAATCTTAATTTTAAGCAAAATATGATGGATTTTCTCTCTTTCAATGGTACAATAGTTACATTGCAATCTTATGGAGGTCGGTTCTATGAATAAATTTTTTAAATCATTAAAAAGAGATGGGCATATTGGCCTTCATGTGATCTATTTTATTCTCAGGCTGCTTGTCGTTCTTGTTGCCATCGACCAGCTGCGCAGCAGGAACTTTGAAAACCTGTTCCTATGCATCTTAACCCTGGTGTTGTTTCTGGTACCCAGCTTCATCGAGAAAAGGATACATATCGACATACCGGATGCCCTTGAGGTCATTATTCTGCTCTTTATCTTCTCTGCTGAGATCCTGGGTGAGATACAGGAATATTATATCCTCTTTCCCTATTGGGATACAGTGCTGCACACGATTAACGGCTTCCTTGCCGCGGCCATTGGCTTTTCACTGATCGATATCTTAAATAAGAATGATAAATTTGCCATATCCCTGTCCCCGGTATTCGTAGCCTTAGTTGCCTTCTGCTTTTCTATGACCATCGGTGTATTATGGGAGTTCTTCGAATTTGGCGTAGACCATCTGACAGGTTATGATATGCAAAAGGATACCTTCGTACATAGCTTCACCTCCGTGTTATTAAATCCGGAGGGCACCAACGTTCCTGTTAAGGTAAACGTCCAAAGCCTGGTGGTGAACGGGGAGCCTTGGGACGCTTATATCGACTTAGGCCTCTATGATACCATGATGGATCTCATCGTTAATTTTATCGGCGCTGCCGTCTTCTCCATTGTCGGTTATTTTTATATCAAAGGCAGGGGCAAGGCGTTCTTCATCAAAGGAATTATCCCTAGGCTGAAAACCAAACCCGAGGCCTAATTTCAGTAGAATAATGGGGCTATTGCTGTTCTTTATGCAATAGCCCCACCTACTTCCCCTAAAATAACCTGAGGAAGGAATGCTCCACCTTTTTAGTATCCCACTTCCAGCATCCCACTTCTAGTATTCCACTTCCTGTAAAAACAAGCCCTGGGCACTGGCAGGCATATTCCCCGCTTCCGGCTGGTCAGGATCAAGTATTTTCTCAATCTCCCACATGCTCCGGTTCCCCAGGCCGATTTCCAATAAGGTGCTCACCAGCATGCGTGCCATATTATGCAGGAAATCATTTGCCTTAATTGTAATCTGGATTTCCTTTGGATCCTGGTTAATATCAATAAGATATATCTCCTTCACGGTAGATTTACCTTTTTTTACAGAAGAAAAATTCTTGAAATCATGCTTCCCCAATAATAATTTAGCCGCTTCCTTCATATGGATGACATTGGGCTGATGAAAGCAATAGTAAGTATATTTGCGGTCAAATACACTTGGAACATCACCGGTTGCAATGCGGTATAGATAGGTTTTACTTTTCGCATTCAAGCTGGCATGAAACCGCTCCGGCATTTCTTCTACACCAGTTATGGCAATGTCCATGGGCAGGTACCGGTTCAAATAGTTCTTAATCTCATAGCATTTCATACCCGTATTTGTCTTAAAGTTTGCCACTTGGGCGTAGGCATGCACTCCTGCTTCCGTTCTGCTGCCACAGTTAAGCTCTGCCTGCTCTCCCGTCATCTTATGAAGGACTTCCAGCAGCTTATTCTCGATGGTATTCTCCGATTCATCTTTCCCAAGGCGCTGCCATCCGCTATAACGGCTTCCATCATACTCCAATATCAATTTTATATTCCTCATATAGTCCCATACCTTTCATTTTTATAAAAACCTGTAACTTATACAATTTCGCAACCTAATACAACTCCGCTCCCTATTCTTCCTATCCTTTTAAGGCCTGAAGGCCCGGATCCCTTTTAACCGAATAGCGGTAATAGAAAATAAATAAAATCGAGGTTATGACCCAGGTTAATGGATAACAAAAAAGTAATGTCCTGATATCATGCCAAACAGGCACCATGGTAGCAATCCAGACGATACGGAGTGCGCAGATCCCAAGGCCTGTCATAATCATGGGAATAAAGGAGTTCCCCATCCCCCTTAAGGCTCCTGAAATAATCTCAATCAATACATAGGTACAGAAGACCGGAACCATGAAATGGAGTATTTCGACACCCCGCTCTATAACCTGGGCATCCTTGGTAAACAAGATGTAGACACTGGGACCTGCCAGGTAAAGAGCCAGGCTTATGCCCACTGCCACCGCTGCCGTCATAATCAGGCAGGTTCTGATTCCTTTGTGGACACGGTCGTATTTACCGGCCCCATAATTCTGCCCCACAAAGGTCGTAATTGAGATACCGAAGGAGCTCATTGTCATCCAAAAGAGGCCGTCAATCTTTCCATAGGCTGTCCAGGCTGCAATGGTATTTGTACCAAAGCTGTTAATACTGGATTGGATAATAACATTAGAGGAAGTATACATAAGGGACTGGAGCCCTGCGGGAAGTCCGATCCGAATAATTTTCGCGAGCACCTTTTTATGGAACCTTATTTTTCTTATGGATAAACGGTAACTCTCCTTTGTCTTCATCAGGGTGATGCAGATTAATACCGCACTAGCCGCCTGGGAAATCACAGTGGCAACTGCCGCACCCGCAACCCCCATATGGAATACCGCTACAAACAAAAGATCCAAAACAATATTTAAGGCTACTCCGACTCCCAGATAGTATAAGGGACGCTTGGAGTCCCCTACAGCGCGCAGGATTCCGGTTCCCATGTTATAAACCAGGTTAGGGATTGTACCGCAGAAATAAATGCGGATAAAGGTAATGGAATAGGGCATGATATCCTCCGGTGTCCCCATCCACCGAAATACCACCGGTGCAGTAAAGATACCCACAACCATAATTACCACTCCGGCTCCAATTGCCAGGGCAATGGCTGTATGGACTGCCTTGCTGACTCCCTCCTTGTTCCCAGCACCATAATATTGAGATATGGTCACTGTCGCACCGGAGGAGGTACCGACAAAAAAGCCAATGAATACATTGATTAAGGTGCCCGTTACACCTCCAACTGCGGATAGCGCCTCTTTTCCAAGGTACTGCCCCACGACGATGGCATCCACCGCATTATAAAGCTGCTGAAGAAACGTACCAAACAGCAGCGGAAAGAAAAACAATAACAGCTGCTTCCAGATGACCCCTTCCGTAATGCCGTTGACTTGTCCTACCCTATTCTTCATCCCTAATCCCTCATCCTCTTTGACAGGGTTCGTCCTTTTTCTTGTAAAAATCTAAGATCATATTCTACTCCAAACAAAGAAAATGCGCAAGATAAGCAATTGCTAAATTATTGCCCCCGCAAGTGCTACTTATACGTGAAAATGAATAAAGCACAGCTGCCTGTACATACTATTTTATCAAAATCGGTATATACTCTCCCAGCAAAGCTGTGTATGCTATTCCAGCAAAACAGCATATATCATCCCAGCAAGATTCGTATATACCGGTCCATCAAAATAAGATAGGAGGCAAAATTCATTGGATAACAATAAAAACCGGATGAAGGACAGGGAAAAAAGCAACCCTGAGCTTCGAAAAATTGATCCCACCGGAAACGCGAACCACGGTATCATAAATGGGCAGGTTATTGGCGTTCATGAGGGTAAACATGAAAAAAGCCGGGCCGGCGGCAGAAATAAGAACCATTAACAGAAATGAACTCCAACTATCATAAGGATGGGTTTTATTCCTGCAATGCTTCACACAAAAAGAGAGAAGTACTTCACTCAGGTGGATTCTTCTCTCTTTTCATATATATCATGGGGGATAAACAATAATAATATTCCTATAAACCGGAATAATTATGTATTCATGATCAGCCTTGCCCCGCCATAAATACCTGCATCATTACCGAGGGATGCCAGGCTAAATTGTGTCTGCTCAGAAGCCGGGAACGCATATTTTTCAAAGGCACTTCTCACGCCCTCCAGTAAAACACTTCCTGCCTTTGACACTCCTCCACCCAGTACGATAATCTCAGGGTCTGTTACGCAGGAGATTGCAGCCAGTGCCATTCCCAGGTCATCATACATCAGCTCCGTTACCTTCAGCGCCACAGCATCGCCTTCCTTTGCAAGGTTGAAGACATCTTTTGCTTCCAGATCCTCTATATCCCTTAATTTTGATTCCTCCTGGCTTTCCTTGATGAGCTCCTTTGCGTACCGGACAATTCCTGTTGCCGAGGCATATCCCTCCAGGCATCCTTTTTTACCGCAGCCACAGTTAAAATCTGCATCCCGTTTTATTTTGATATGCCCAATTTCGCCGGCAGCCCCGTGATGGCCTGTAAGCACCTTGCCATCCACGATAATTCCTCCGCCTACTCCGGTTCCCAGGGTAACAAAGATGACGTTAGCAAAGCCTTTTGCCCCACCCTGCCACATCTCGCCCAGCGCGGCGGCATTTGCATCATTTACGACCTCTACCGGGATACCTACCAGGGAGGACAATTTTTCAGAGACATCAAAATCTCCCCAGCCGTTTAAGTTTACGCAGCGTTTTACATATTTTCCATTCAGCACCGCACCGGGAACTCCGATACCAATACCTTCGATATCATTTTTATGGATTTTGAATCCCTTTAATTTATTGGTAATAGATGCTGCAATATCGGGAAGCAGCTGCTCACCATTATTTTCAGTTCTGGTTGGAATCTCCCATTTTTCAATCAGAAGCCCCTCTGTTTTAAATAAGCCTAATTTAACCGTCGTCCCGCCAAGATCCACACCAAATACATACTCTCTCATTCATCACACCTCATCAAATTATATTTTTACATTATATAATACCGCAGGCCAGAAGTAAATCCTATTTATATTTCGGCTTATTTTATGTCATATTTTATCCATGCCCTGATGCTTTGACAGCTGCATGTTAAAATATGCATATAAATTTTTGTATTCTTATCAGCTGCAGCAATTACCTTAGGAGCGGAAGCCTACGGATTATGCAATTTCTCAATAAACCTTATTTTATGATCCGATTATACTATAATAATAGATAAATTGACAGTATCAAAAATACTTTGTGGCAGCATTAAAATATTTTTCAACCCATTCCCGCAGGCTGAGCTAATATTTACCCTAAATTTTTGAGATTTCTTTGCCGTGTCTTTTATTTTTTCTGTAAATAAATTAATTTTAGACATCGATCCGATAAAAACAGGTCTATTTTTGAGTAGATAATCAAATAAGGTAATGCTAGACTATCTATATTACCTATTATTACAGGCCAGGGTCTATGCGGTACTGCAATGATGGCAAATCATTATATCAGACAGAAGAGGGCTACTTATGAATACGAAATCATTATATAAGAATTTATTTATACTGGCGGTTCCGATTGC
Organism: Clostridiales bacterium; assembly: GCA_012839295.1. Taxonomy (GTDB): domain Bacteria; phylum Bacillota; class Clostridia; order Lachnospirales; family Lachnospiraceae; genus Mobilitalea. Next base: position 664 of record DUNO01000067.1, on the reverse strand, counting down.
TTTACAAAATATGATATCATTATCAATCGGCCTCGCAGACAGCGTGATGGTCGGATCCTTAGGCGAATTATCCATATCCGGCGTCTATATCTGTAACCAGATCCAGACGGTCCTGCAGATGCTCGCAGCAGGCATTGGTGCGGCACAGATTGTTTTAGCCGCACAGTACTGGGGAAAGGGTGATAAAGAGAGTGTTAAAAACATTATCAACATCGCCCTCCGGATTGCAATCCTATGTGGCCTTCTTTTTTGGACAGTAGTTTTTTTCTTCCCTGAGAAGGTGCTTGGGCTGTATACGGACGACCAGCAGGTACTCCTGGAGGCCTTGAAGTTTGCACGGGTTGTCTGCTTCAGCTATCTCTTCTTTTGTATCAGCAATGTGCTGATGGCATCCCTGCGATGTATTGGAACCGTTAAGATTGGGCTATATATTTCCATCGTATCCTTCATTTTGAATATCGGATTAAACTGGATTCTTATTTTCGGTCATCTTGGCGCTCCGAAATTAGGGATCGTTGGTGCTGCAACGGCTACCCTTACGACCAGAATTGTAGAATTTATTATTGTCGTAGGCTATGTCCTTTTCGTTGATAAAAAGCTGAAATATAAGCTGCGTGATTTTTCCATGCACAACTGGCAGTTATTGAAGGATTTTTTCCGTTAT
>DUNO01000066.1 GCA_012839295.1 Clostridiales bacterium | reverse complement strand
GGCGAAGTAGCTCAGTTGGCGAGAGCACGCGGTTCATACCCGCGGTGTCGGCGGTTCAAATCCGTCCTTCGCTATTAAAGGACAACAGTAATCAGAGGGTTATTGTTGTTTTTTTGTATTGTAAATTGTAGTAATATAGATGGCAGTAATATAAATTGTAGTAACAGTATAGATTGGAGGTATAACAACATGAGAATTGGCTCAGGCTATGATGTTCATAAATTGGTAGAAGACAGGGAGCTTATCCTGGGAGGAGTTCAGGTACCCTATGAAAAAGGGCTGCTGGGTCACTCCGATGCGGATGTATTAGTCCATGCAATTATGGATGCACTCCTTGGCGCGGCGGCACTTGGCGATATCGGAACCCATTTCCCGGACACGGATCCTGCCTATAAGGGAGCTTCCAGTATCGAGCTGCTGAAGAAGGTAAGATTGTTAATAGAGGATAAGCTCTATTTCATAGAAAATATTGATGCCACGGTTATCGCACAGAGGCCCAAGCTTGCTCCCTACCTACCGGAAATGAGGAAAAATATTGCCGGAGCCCTGGAGCTTGAAGAGGACAGGATTAATATCAAGGCTACCACGGAGGAGGGCTTAGGCTTTACCGGCGAAGGGCTGGGCATTGCTACGAATGCAGTATGCTTGCTGGAATCCATGGGCAATTACCAGATTGATGTGACACCCCGCAGCCGCACTGAGATGGGCTGCAATGGATGCCAGGGCTGCTCAAAAAGGTAGGGGGGGCATCATTTAAGAAAGTAGGAAGGCATCATTTAAGAAAGTTGCTGTTGACAAAAGATTTATCCTTGCATACAATAAATATAAAATAAATCAAATTAATAATAAAAGAATAAAAAGCGATGAACGGAAAAGTAGCTCATAGCCTAGTAACAGAGATGGAATGCCACCGGCTGAAAGCATTCCTTATGAAATTATGGGTGAAGTGCATCCGGGAGCTTGTTCGGTGAGCAGCCAGGGGGATCCCAATGTTAGCCGGATACGGTAGCAGCCGTTATCTGCATGAGAGGTATACCGTTATTATCAGTGGTATACAAATAGAGTGGAACCGCGAGCATCACCGCCTCTATGTAGTTAGGGGCGGTTTTTTTATGCGCTAAATACTAAATTATCAAAAGCTGACTTATACTACTGATAAAAGGAGCCGTCTTTGCGCTGTGCAGCGTGTACACCTGGGTGGACACCGATTACAGGGAGATGGTTTTACTTCCTGGTTAAATATGATAACTTCTAGTAAATTTAGTACTTACGGAATGTTAGGAGGATGGAAAAATGGGGATGATAAAATATATCAAGGAAGAAATACAAATAATTAAAGAACGGGATCCTGCGATAAAAACTCCCCTTGAGGTATTGCTATACCCGAGCTTTAAGGCTATTGTCAGGTATCGCATAGCCCACTGGCTTTTTGTCAGAAAGCATTATTTCCTGGCAAGATGGTATTCCCAGAGGACCGTAAGGAAAACTGGGATAGAGATCCACCCGGGCGCAACGATCGGAAGGGGACTTTTTATCGACCATGGGCATGGAGTGGTAATCGGTGAAACCGCAATTGTTGGGGATAATGTGACCCTGTACCAGGGCGTAACCCTGGGAGGCACCGGGAAGGAATGCGGGAAGCGCCACCCTACCGTGGGAAATAACGTTATGATCAGCGCCGGTGCGAAGGTTCTCGGCTCCTTTACCATTGGTGAAAATTCGAAAATTGGCGCCGGCTCCGTGGTGCTCCAGGAGGTGCCGCCAAATTCAACCGTTGTAGGTGTTCCCGGACGGGTGGTAAAGCAAAATGATATGAAGCTGCCCAGGGAAGAGATGGACCAGGTTCATTTGCCCGACCCGATACAAAAGGAGTTGGATCACTTAAGGAATGAAAACCTCTGCCTGGAAACTGAGCTGAAGGAGCTTGCCGGCAGAGTGGAAGCCCTGGAAAAGCAGTTGAATAAGCAGGGATAGCTAAGCCCCTGACGGACAAAAGTGAGAAAAATAAATTAATACACATAATAACCCTGCCATACCGGCAGAATGGAGGAATTAGATGAAGATTTACAATACCTTAACCCAGAAAAAAGAAGAATTTATCCCATTGGAGGAAGGAAAGGTCCGCATGTATGTCTGTGGACCTACCGTATATAACTATGTCCATATAGGAAACGCAAGGCCGGCAATCCTCTTTGATACCTTAAGAAGGTATCTGGAATACCGTGGCTATGAAGTGGATTATGTATCAAATTTTACGGACGTGGATGACAAGATCATCAAGAAAGCCAATGAAGAGGGCGTATCCGCTACGGAGATATCGGAGCGCTACATTGCGGAATTCCGTAAGGATATGGATGCGCTGAACGTCCGTGAGGCTACGGTGCATCCTAAGGCTACGGAGGAGATTGACGGCATGGTTGAGATGATCGGCGACCTGATTAAGAAGGGTCATGCCTATGAAAAGAACGGTACCGTATATTTTAGGACCAGAAGCTTTGAGAATTACGGAAAGCTCTCAAAAAAGAAAATTGATGACCTGGAGGCCGGAATCCGCATTGCGGTGAATGAAGAAAAGGAGGATCCGATGGATTTCGTGCTCTGGAAGCCGAAGAAGGAGGGAGAACCCTTCTGGCCCTCCCCCTGGAGTGACGGACGTCCCGGCTGGCATATCGAATGCTCCGTAATGAGCAGGAAGTACCTGGGTGAGCAGATCGATATCCATGCCGGCGGTGAGGACTTAGTATTCCCCCACCATGAAAATGAAATCGCCCAGAGTGAGGCCGCTAACGGAAAGGAATTTGCCAGGTACTGGATGCACAATGCCTTCCTGAACATAGACAATAAGAAAATGTCAAAATCAGCAGGAAACTTTTTTACCGTGCGTGAGATATGTGAGCAGTTTGATCCCCAGGTAATCCGTTTCTTCATGCTGAATTCCCATTACCGCAGCCCGCTAAATTTCAGCAGGGATTTGGTAGAGTCTGCAAAAAGCTCCTTAAACAGGATACTGACAGCAATCGGAGCCTTGGAGCATCTGCTGGGAAGCGGGGCTTTATCCAGGGAATCCGTTTCTGAGGAGGAGCAGTTGGTTTTAAAGGAAGCAGAGGAACTGGACAAAAAATTCATTGATGCCATGGAGGATGATTTTAACACGGCAGATGCCATTGCCGCAATCTTTGAGCTGGTGAAGCTGTCAAATACCCACTGTACTGCGGACAGCAGTAAGGAGCTGGGCCAGAAGCTGAAGGAACAATTGGTCAAACTATGCTCCATTCTTGGACTGGAAACGGAGAAAAAGGAAGAATTACTGGATGCGGAAATTGAACAATTAATTGAGGATAGGCAAACAGCCCGTAAGAACAGGGATTTTGCAAAGGCGGATGAAATACGCAACCTGCTGTTGGAAAAAGGAATTATCCTGGAGGATACCAGAGAGGGTGTAAGATGGAAGAGGAATTAAACAGGGGGACGGCCGTCCAGGCTTTGAACCATTATATCAGGACCGGGCTCCAGCTTCCTGAGACGGACATCAGGACCTATTCCCCGCTGACCCTGGCCTATATAGGGGATGCCATCTATGACCTGATTATCCGTACCGCCGTAGTTGAAAGCGGTAATGCGCCAGTGAACAAGCTCCACAAACGGGTTTCCAAAATGGTTCAGGCCACTGCCCAGGCGGAGCTGTACCATTGTATCAAGGAATCCCTTACGGAGGAGGAAACGGCGGTTTTTAAACGGGGAAGAAATGCAAAATCCTTCACATCAGCAAAGAATGCGGGAATAGTGGAATACAGGACTGCAACGGGTCTGGAGGCCTTGGTAGGCTATCTGTACCTGACGGACAGGCTGGATCGCTTAATGGAATTAATAAAGCCCCAGCTAATGAAATATATTACCCCGGAGGCTGGTGAAAGGTAAGAACTGCCACAGTGTAAAAATAGGGCTACCGCAAGTATAGTGGAAAAGTAAGCGATGCTATGATAAAATAAGACTGTACCTGGAAATGCAAGGATAAACTGCCTGGGTACAGTCTTTTTCTTTGTGCCCGTCTCCATAGATTTGCCCTATCATTTTTTTCTGCTATAACTATTTTTTCTACAAGTGATATATTCTGGAACCGTGCATTAGCAGGAAACGTCTAATGTTTAAGAAATAAAAACGTAGCCTTTCAAAGGCGGAATGGAGGAGTGTTATGAAAAGAAGGAAGAAGTTAAGTGTGGCTGTGGTAATGATAGCTTTGGTCCTGGTGATGACGGCCTGCAGCGCTAAGTCGGCCTATGACATGTCGACAACATCAAGCAGTGAGAAAGCGGATTACGGTACAAGTGGGGAGTACGACGGAAATGGCGCGCAATATACAGACACAAAATATGAAGGAGTAAGGGAAGGGGCAGGAGAAACAAATACAGAGGAGGCAAAAGCCCCGCAAAGCTCCTCGGATTCGGCCCTTACAGGTACGAATTCCTCCAGCACCGGCAATACGGCGGCACAGAGCAATGAAAAAATCATCCGTACCTTTTACATGGATGTTGAAACCCAGGAATTTGATACCCTGATTACAAAGCTGAACTCAGAAATTAACAGGCTGGGCGGCTATGTAGAAAGCTCCGAGATCAGTGGCAGAAGCTATTCCTATTCCTACGCGACCCGTTATGGAGAGATAGTTGCACGCATCCCAAGCGCCAAGGTTGACGGATTTGTAAATACCGTTGATAAAAATGCAAATGTGGTGAATAAGCAGGAATCTACAGAGAATGTTTCCCTACAGTACATAGAGACGGAAGGCAGGATAGAAACCTTAAAGATAGAACAGGAACGGCTTTATGCATTGCTGGAGAAGGAGGACACCCTGGATGACATCCTTGTTTTGGAGAACAGGCTGAGCGAAATCCGCTATGAGCTGCAAAATTATGGATCCCAGTTAAGGTATTATGATAACAAGGTAGCATACAGCACGGTTACGCTGAGCATCCAGGAGGTGGCAAAGCTTACTCCGGTGTCAGAGCAGAAGGAGACAGTTGGAACCAGAATCCAGAACGGCCTTAGTGAAACCCTGTATAACTTAAGTGAAGGTTTCCAGAATTTCTTTGTTTGGTTCGTGGTTAATCTTCCGTACCTGTTGATTTGGGGTGTAATCATTGCAGTTATTGTAATCATTGCCCGGAGCAGGATTAAGAAATATAAGGCTAAAAGGAGTACGGCTCCAGCGCCTATCATAGTAAACAATGGTCAGTCCGGTTCGGATACGCCTGATGGACAATAATATTTACCGCTGTAATTTTGTATTTCCCTTAACCCTTGTTTTTAAGTGCCTTTACAGTTTTACACTGCTTTGTTATGATATAAGTTAGGAGCAGACAGGCTATAAGGGTGCAAGAATTTGATAGGAGGGAGAAGGTTGGAAAAAGTGATCTTCCATGTAGATGTCAATTCCGCCTTTTTAAGCTGGGAGGCGATACATCGTTTGCAGCAGGGAGAGACGGAGGATCTTCGTGAAATTGCTTCTGCGGTTGCCGGTGACAGGAACAAGCGGCGGGGCGTGATTTTGGCGAAATCAACGGTTGCCAGGCAATATGGTGTCAAGACAGGGGAGCCTGTGGTTGATGCCTTGAAGAAATGCCCCGATTTGGTCCTGGTTCCTCCGCATCATGGGGTGTACCGGGAATACTCCAGGGAGTTTATCCGGATCTTAAATGACTTCTCTCCCTGCGTGGAGCAATGCTCCGTAGATGAGGCCTATTGTGATATGACAGGAACGTCAGGGCTGTTCGGTTCCCCGGTGGAGGCGGCCCATAAACTCAAGGACAGGATTAAGAAGGAGCTCGGTTTTACGGTGAATGTGGGGATTTCCAGCAACAAGCTGTTGGCAAAGATGGCCTCCGATTTTAAGAAGCCGGACCTGGTGCATACCCTGTATCCGGAGGAAATTAAGGATAAAATGTGGGTTCTGCCAGTCCAGGAGCTGTTCTTCGTGGGAAAGGCGACGGTGAAAAAGCTGCATACCCTTGGGATCTATACGATAGGGGATCTTGCAAATACGGATGTGGAAATATTAAAGGCCCATTTAAAAAAGCACGGTGAAGTGATCCACAGCTTTGCCAATGGCATAGATACCCAGATCCTGTCCGGGGAGGAAGTAAAGAATAAGGGCTATAGCAATTCAACGACAATTCCCTTTGATGTTGAGGATGAAGCGACGGCGAAAATAATACTACTGTCCCTGGCGGAGAATGTGGCAGCCAGACTCAGAAATGATGATATGATGGCAAATGTGGTGTCCGTGGCGATTGTAGACTCAGAGTTCCACAACAGCTCCCATCAGATGACCTTGCTCAGTCCGACCCACAACGCGGATGAACTATACCAGAAGGCCTGTATCCTCTTCGACGAGCTGTGGGATGGCTCACCCATAAGGCTTTTGGCAATCCAGACCAGTAAGGTGGTTCCTAAGGAGACCGAGCGGCAGATGAATCTCTTCTCCTTTGAAACGGATGAGAAAAAAGAGAGGCTGGACCAGGCCATTGATAAGATCAGGAACCGCTTTGGGGATGCGGCAATCCAGCGGGCAAGCCTGGTAAAGCAAAAGGATAAAAATAATAATTAGTCGATAATTAGCTTCTTGTTTATCTGGAAAAAAATGTTTATTGTGTTACAATGGATTAAGACCAGGACATGGTATCCATGGCGTAAATACTGTATGCAGCGTAAAATATTGCATACGGTATAAAATGCCGAATATAGTACAAAGTGCTGTGTACAGTATATAATACCGTATACAGTACAAAATGCTGTGTACGGTACACACAATGTTGGATCAGGTAAATAAGGAGAAAAGGAATGAGAATTATTCTGTTTTCGGCAATATTCTTGCTGGGTTCTTTGTTTACCAAGGAGAATCATTTGACCGCAGTGGTTTATCAAATGATCAGTAATGTACAGGCTGAGTTAAGAAATTTACCAGAGTTAAGAACTGAAATCCATACCCAGGATACGATAGAGAGTGACAAACCAGACATAGCCGCAAAAAAGGAATTAAGCCCCATGGATGCCCTGGATATTATTAAAGAGCAGTATGCGGCTAATTTCCAAAAGGTTGGGTTGACAGAAGATACCTATTATTACCAGCTGGAAGATACAGGATACTATTTAGCTTATGAGGAGGAAACGGAAGCAAGCACCGATTATCTGATCCATCTCTACGAATTCGTAGAAGATGAACCGGAAATCGGTATCGGGCATACGGTTACTTATGGCTGGTACCGGGTAGACCGGGAAACCGGCAGGATTACGGAGATGCTTCAATATTGATGGTCAGGGGCTACAAAGCTATTTTGGCCCATCTTCCTCCGGAGAAGCGGTGGTAGCTGGTCACAAAACGGAAGCATTGGTCGATCAACAGGGCAACCCAGGCGCCGTATAATCCAAAGCCCACAGGATAACAGAGCAGCCAGGTGAGCAGCGGGCGCACGAGGGCGACGCTGATAAAGGAAACGCCGGCAACATAGGCAGTATCCCCGGCACCCCGCAGGCAGCCCGTCAATACGACCTGTGAGGTCTGCAGGTGGGTTCCCAGGGCGGCCAGGATCATGATACCGGCACCCAGGCTGATGATATCGGCCTCCTTTGTAAAAAGGGACACCAGGAAGCTTCGCCCGAAAATGAATACCAGGAAGATAATGCAGGAAATAAGGAATGCAAGACGTTGACCGGTTTTTCCATAGATAATGGAGATATCCGGTCTTTTTGCGCCCAAATTCTGTCCCACCAGGGCGGAGGCGGCAATGGACAGGCCGTCGCCGAAGCAAAAGGAAAGGGTCAGTATGTTCATGCAGATGACATGGGTTTCATATTCCAGGGTACCAAGCCTTGCGATAATCGCTGCATAGGCAAAGAAGCCGATCCGCATAAATACCTGCTCCACAAAGGCACTGCTGCTCACCTTCATGATGGGCTGGATCACTTCCTTTAAATACGATTCCTGGTCTTCTTTTGAAGAGGCTTTTATACCGCCGATGTGAAAGGGCCAGCCGGCCTTTTGGTAAAAGGAAAGGTAGCCATTCTTGCGGAATAAAGTGTTCAGCGAGATAAGGAAAGCGGCAAAGGCGCCCAAAGTGGTTGCAAGTGCTGCACCTGCCACGCCTAATTTAGGGAAAAAGCCGATTCCATTGATGAGTAAATAATCAAAAATAATATTGATGATATTGCTGATAATATTTGTTGTCATGGAAATCTTTGTTTTTCCGCAGCCGCGGTGGGCTGCATTGATGGTAAGGTTTAAGGATTGGAAGGGGATACTGAACATCAATACGCGGAAAAAAATAACCGCATCAGACAGATAGGAGCTATCAGCGCCGGCTACCGTAAGGATCGGCCCTGCAAAAAGAAAGCCGAGGACGGACATAAGGACGGATAGGACAGCGCTGATTATAATGCCTGCACGCACGGTTTTATTTGCCGCCTTTTGGTTGCCCTGGCCTTTTCTCCTTGCCGTAACGGCTGTAATGCCGATATTCAGGGAAAAGATCATGGCAAGCAGGATGAATTTAGGCTGTATGGTAATACCCACCGCCGCAATGGCTCCGGTTCCGAGGGTTCCGACCATGATCGTATCGACAACACCAATCATGGCTACCAATAAGGCTTCCAGGGCGGAAGGCCAGGCTATTTTATAGAAATTCTTATAGGTATCGCGGGATTTTGGAAGGGCGCCAAGAATTTGGTCCTTTTTCAGCATGCCTTGTACAGAAATTAAATTTGATAATCGCAAATAAATCAGCTCCTCATAGGTTTTAACAGTCATAAAGCAATTCTAGCACTTTTCTTTAGGAAATCCAATGGCATAAATCAGTTTTGTGAAATATATAGGAACATAAAACAGATTCGTATAGATAATACTTAAATATAGCTAATGATAAACGTTGCCCGGTTTTCAACGGCTGAAAATATTGAAATGGATAAAACAGGTGAAACAGAGGAAAGGAAACCCGGATTGCTAATTGATTCAAAATATGCTAAAATTATCTAGTACTAATTCTAGTACCAACACAAGTTTAGAAAGAGCTGCTTGCACGAAAGCAAATCAAAATGGAATATTAATATGGATTACAAATATGCTTGATAAAGGAGGAATTTGCTATGGCAACACCCCATAATGAGGCGAAGGCCGGAGACATTGCAAAAACAGTGCTGATGCCCGGTGACCCGCTCAGGGCGAAATTTATTGCAGAAACTTATTTAGAAGATGTGGTATGCTTTAATACAGTAAGAAATATGCTTGGTTTTACAGGAACCTATAAAGGAAAGAGGGTCTCTGTCATGGGAGGTGGAATGGGTATGCCTTCTATTGGGATCTATTCCTATGAGCTTTTTAATTTTTATGATGTGGATAACATTATCAGGATTGGATCAGCCGGTGGAATTGCAGAGGATATTAAGGTGAGGGATATCGTGGTTGGAATGGGTGCATCAACGAATTCAAATTACGCAGCCCAATATAAGCTTCCGGGAACCTTTGCACCGATTGCCGATTACGGGCTGCTCAGGAAGGCAGTAGAGGCTGCAGAGCGCATGGATATTAAGACGGTGGTCGGCAATATCCTGTCCTCCGATACCTTCTATGATGATAACAAGGAGGCCAATGAGCTGTGGCGCAAAATGAATGTGCTGGCCGTTGAGATGGAAGCGGCAGCCCTCTATATGAACGCTGCCAGGGCAGGGAAAAAAGCCCTGTGCATTTTAACAATTTCTGACCATGTATTTACCGGGGAGTCCCTGTCGGCAGAAGACAGACAGCTGACCTTCCGTGACATGATGGAAATTGCTTTGGAAATCGCATAACAGGAAAGGATGAAGATGGACGCATGGATAAGAAATTAATCTTTGGAAAAGTGGACCACACCCTTTTGGCCCAGACAGCCACCTGGGAGGAAATTAAGCAGATCTGTGACGATGCCATAGCTTATCAGGTGGCATCCGTATGTATTCCCCCTTCCTATGTGAAGCGGGCAAAGGAGTATGTCCAGGATAAGATGGCGGTATGCACCGTAATTGGTTTCCCTAACGGTTATAACACTACTGCGGTCAAGGTATTTGAGACAAAGGATGCCATAGCAAATGGCGCAGATGAGATAGATATGGTAATCAATATCGGCCTGCTAAAGGATAGGCAGTATGATTTGATCCAAAAGGAGATCCAGGAATTAAAGGCAGCCTGCGGTGACCGGATATTAAAGGTGATTATCGAAACCTGCCTGTTAACGGAGGAAGAAAAGATTAAAATGTGTGAAATTGTAACAGCCGCCGGGGCTGATTTTATAAAGACATCCACGGGCTTCTCCACCTCAGGAGCCACCTTTGAAGACGTGGCCCTGTTTGCAGCCCATGTAGGCGAAAAGGTCCGGATTAAAGCAGCTGGGGGGATATCCTCCTTTGACGATGCCGAGAGGTTTATCGGGCTTGGTGCTGCCAGGCTTGGAACCAGCAGGATTGTTAAGCTTGCGAAAAATCAGGAAGGCTCAGGATATTAATTCTTATGTTATTTTTTCAGGGAGGTTTTAGTTATGAGTGAACATGGCAATGAACAACAGGAGAATATTCAGAAGAACAGCCTGATACCCCAGGAAAAAGGAGAATTACTTTTCCAAAGTGACATAGTAACCAGATCAGTGGTTAAGAACCTGATCCGGGCCGCCATTGATGGCATGAAGAATGCATATGCCCCCTATTCCGACTTACATGTAGGGGCAGCACTTCTTACGGCAAAGGAGAAGATCTATACCGGCTGCAATATTGAAAATGCAGCCTATGGCCCCACAAACTGTGCGGAGCGTACAGCCCTTTTTAAGGCGATCAGCGAAGGGGAAAGAGAATTTGCGGCTATCGCAGTTGTTGGAGGAAGTAGCGGGGTTATCGCTGATTTTTGCCCTCCATGCGGAGTGTGCCGGCAGGTGCTCCGGGAATTTGTTGATCCCAAGGCCTTCCTGGTCATATTGGCGAGGTCGGAGGAGGATTATACGATTTATTCCCTGGAGTCCTTGCTGCCCTTAAGCTTTGGACCGGAACATTTATAAAGTATACAGCATACGGCATAGTCAGTTTTGGCTATGCCGTTTTGCTGTTTGTTTCGTTTATGTCCGGCAAAACGGAAAGCACCGGTCATCCGCTGTATGAAAAGCCTCCGGCAGGGCCGCTTCTGATAACAACAAAAAGCACTTCTGATAACAACGGGATAACAACGAGAAAAAACCTCTTGTATTCTCAAAAAATAACTGTTATAATTGTTTAGCGAATCACGTTAGCTAACGTTGTTTATACAGATGGAGGGTTAGTATGCCGAAGGATAAGACGGATACTTATAACAGGCTAATGCCCAGCATTAAAGCTGAATTCCTGGAAAAGGGCTTTGAAAAAGCTTCTGTCCGTTCAATTGCAAGCAGGGCGGGCATGTCGGCGGCTGGTATCTACCGCCATTTTAAGGACAAAGAAGCGATGTTCGATGCGCTGGTTGCCCCACTCGTGGATATATACCTTCGCAACTATCAGGAATCCATGCAGCGCAACTATGCGCTTCTGGATGCGGAAGAAATCAAAAAGTTCTGGGTGATCTCCAAAGAGGAGGGTCTGCAATATGTAAACTTTATCTATGACCAATTTGAGGAATTCAAGCTCCTGCTAACCCGTTCGAATGGTACCAAGTACCAGAACTTTGTCCACGATGTCTCGGAAATGGAAGCCAAGGAAATGACCAGACTAATGGATGAGCTGCGCAGCAGAGGTTTTTCGGTGAAGGATATTTCACAGGATGAGCTTCATATGCTCATAAGTGGCTATATCACCTCAATATTTGAAGTGGTCATTCACGACTATCCACGGGAAAAGGCCATTACACATGTCAAAACACTGATGGAATTTTTATTTCCTGGGTGGATAAAGGCTTTCGGTATGGAAGGCATAGCTTAAAACTAAACTTACAAGATAAAATTTCGGGGATTCTTCCCTGAATTTTTTCATTTTATGGGTTAGCTAACACTAACTTAAATTGTTCGCAAAAAAAGAGAAGGGGTGAACACACTTGGAAAAAGAAAAAGCGCAAAGCCCGTTCAGAAGGCTCCTGGGTTTTGCATCGCACCATAAGGAAAAATATATTGCCTCTGTGCTTCTGGCGGTTGTCGGTGTTGCCGGGGGGCTGATTCCCTATGTGGGCGTATCCCGGATTATCATCCGCCTGTTGGCCGGGACAAAGAGCGATGTAGGGTTTTATCTGATGTGGTGCGGCATTTCGGGGGCCGGGCTTATCCTCAAAACCATTTGCATGAACTGGTCAACCGCCCTGTCCCATGAGGCGACATTCTCAGTCATCGCCAAGGTACGCATCAAGCTGGCCTGGAAGCTGGCCCGTGTCCCCATGGGGTATGTACTTGAAACGCCATCCGGCGTATTCAAGAACATCATTGTGGAAAAGGCGGACAGTCTGGAGACGCCGCTGGCGCATGTGCTGCCGGAAATGACCTCCAATCTTTTGATTCCGCTGGGTATTATCGTATACATGTTTATTCTGGACTGGCGTATGGCGTTGGTTTCACTTGTCACACTTCCCCTTGGGTTTATCTTCTACATGATAATGATGCGGGATTACCCTGAAAAATATGCCGGTGTTATGAAGGCAGGTAAGCACATGAGCGGAACCATGGTGGAATACATAAACGGTATTGAGGTCATCAAAGCCTTCAATCAGTCTGCAAAGTCTTACGCCAAGTTCACCGGTTCGGTGAAGGCTAATGTGGACGCAGTATTGGACTGGATCCGCTCCACACAGGTGTATTCCACCATTTCGCAGGGAGTCTGGCCGGCTGTGCTGCTGGGCGTGCTGCCTGTAGGATGCCTGTTTTACATGGACGGCTCATTGGGAGGCGGAGAATTTATCACGATCGCAATCCTGTCCCTTGGCATTTCCGCACCAATTCTATCTGCCATGATCTATACGGATGATATCGCTAAAATCGCCGCTGTTGTGGGAGAAGTGGGGCAGGTGCTGGATTTGCCGGAGCTAAACCGGCCGAAGGAAAACAAAAAGCTTGAAAACAGAAACATTGTGCTTGAGCATGTCTGCTTTTCCTACGGGAAAGAAGAGGTGCTCTCGGATGTAAACCTGAAAATCAAGGAGGGTTCGGTTACAGCCCTTGTTGGGCCGTCCGGCGGAGGAAAGTCCACCATCGCAAAGCTCATCGCCTCCTTCTGGGATGTAAGCAGAGGGCGCATTACGCTGGGTGGCATAGATGTCCGGGATATACCGTTGGAACAGATGATGGATGAGATTGCCTATGTATCCCAGGACAACTATCTGTTCAACGATACCATCCGCAACAATATCCGCATGGGAAAACCGGGTGCCACGGACGGGGAGGTCGAAGCGGCGGCAAAGGCCTCCGGCTGTCATGACTTTATTATGAAGCTGGAACAGGGCTACGAGACCGTTGCCGGTGGAGCCGGAAACCATCTGTCCGGTGGGGAACGGCAGCGTATTGCGATTGCCCGGGCCATGCTGGGGGACGCAGGTATTATTATCTTTGACGAGGCAACGGCTTACACCGACCCGGAAAACGAGGCAGTGATCCAGGCGGCGGTATCTAAGCTCATCCTCGGAAAAACGCTGATTGTCATCGCCCACCGTCTGTCCACCATCACCGATTCGGATAAAATCGTGGTCATTGAAAAGGGCAGGGCTGTGGCGGAAGGAACGCATGAGGCGCTTCTGGAGGGATGTAAACTATACTACCGTATGTTTGCAGCACACATGGAAGTGCGCGATGCGTCTTGAGGGGAGGGATATCTTTGCTTGATATGTTCAAAAAGTTCTTCCGGTTCGCGGACAGCCAGAAGTCAAAATGGGTGAAAAGTATTGTCTTTGCCCTGTTCAAGTCCGTTTTCGAATCCACCCAGCTTCTTGCCATCGCCATCGTGCTGCGCGGGATTGCCACGGACTGCGTGACCAATACAACAGTGCTGGCCGCTTTGGGGATTATGCTGGTGAGTATCCTCGGCACCATTGTGATGCGGCATTTGGCCCAAAGCAGCCAGTCCGTCGGATGCTATATCATGAGTGGGGATAAGCGTATACAGATTGGTGACCGCCTGAAGCTGATGCCCATGGGGTATTTTAACAGCCACAGTCTGGGCAACATCACCGCTGCGGCGACCTCTACCATGGAGGACATTGAAAACACCGCGCCCCGTATCATCGTCAACTATCTCAACGGCTTAATCCATGGGTTTGTCCTGACCCTTGCGCTGACCATCTTTGAGTGGCGGATTGGGCTGGTTGCCATGGCGGGGCTGGTATTGTTTCTGCTTATTAACATATCGCTTCACAAGCGCGCACGCAAGGCATCACAGATCAGGCAGGAGGCCCAGGCCGGGCTGGTGGATTCGGTGCTGGAATACATACAGGGCATGAGTGTTGTAAAATCCTTCGGAACCTGGGCGACCGCCGGGCAGAAAATCCACCGGGCAATCGCCGATAGCGAGCGCAGGAACATCGTCCTTGAAAAAAAGACCATCCCTTTTATGGCCGTGCAGCAGCTTGTCCTGCGCGTTACCAGCACGATTATGATCACTCTGTCGGTAGTGCTGTACCTTTATGGGTCTATGGAGCTTTTCATCTGCCTGCTGATGCTCCTTTCCGGCTTTATTGTGTTTAGCGAGCTGGAGAGTGGCGGCAGTATGTCGGCTTTCCTGCGTCTGATTGACGCCTCCATTGACCGGGTGAATGAAATACAGACCATCCCTGTCATGGATCTTGAGGGGACACAGCAGGAGCCCGGTAATATGGATATTGCTTTCAATGATGTATCCTTCTCCTATAGTGAAAAAATGATTATTGACCATATCAGCCTTAGGATACCAGCAAAAACGACCACGGCGATTGTAGGACCGTCCGGCAGCGGAAAGACCACGCTATGCAATTTGATCGCCCGTTTCTGGGATGTGGACGAAGGCAGCATTACACTTGGCGGTATAGATATCCGCGAATATAAGCTGGACAGCCTCCTGCAAAATATCAGCATGGTATTTCAGCAGGTATATTTGTTCAATGATACCATCATGAATAATATCCGGCTCGGAAAGCGGTCGGCGACCCGGGAGGAAGTCATGAAAGCTGCAAAAAAAGCCTGCTGCCATGATTTTATAAGCCTGTTGCCTGATGGCTATGATACGGTCATCGGCGAGGGCGGTGCTACGCTCTCAGGCGGGGAAAAGCAGCGTATCTCCATTGCCCGTGCGCTTTTGAAGGATGCGCCCATCATTATACTTGACGAGGCGACTGCAAATGTAGACCCGGAAAACGAGAATGCCCTGCAGCAGGCAATCGGGTCGCTGACCAAAGATAAGACTGTTATTATGATTGCGCACCGTCTCAAAACGGTACGCAACGCCGACCGGATCATCGTGCTGGATGCAGGAAAAATCGTGCAGGCAGGCACACACAATGAGCTGTCCGCACAAAAAGGGCTCTACGCGGATTTTATTCATGTCCGCGAAAAGGCCGTGGGCTGGAAAATTACCGGCGCACAAGGCTAATATATTATTTTTATGGAGGGTATTGGAATGAGCAAGAAAAAACTGGACGTCAAGGATTTGATCAACGTAGGCATCTTCAGCGCGATTTATTATATCTTACTGGTCGTAGCTGGTTTTTTGGGATACATCCCTATTTTCTCGGTACTGTTTCCGATTGTGGTTGCGCTTCTTTGCGGGATTCCCTTTGTTCTCTTTTTGACAAAGACAAAGACCTTTGGCCTGATTACTATTATGGGCGTGCTTCTGGGGATCCTGAACCTGGCCTTTGGGGCTGGCTGGTATTCGATTATCACCGGCCTTCTCTGCGGTCTGCTCGCCGACCTGATATGCAAGGCCGGGGAGTATAAGAGCTGGAAGCATATGGTTGCCTGCTTTTGCGTGTTCAGTGAATGGGTGATCGGCTCAATGCTTCCCATGTGGATTATGAAAGACAGCTATTTTGCAATGATAAGTGATATGCAGGGCGCCGCTTTTGCCGAATCGCTGGAGTCTCTGGTCACCGGCTGGATGCTGGCACTGCTTATGGTTCTGACGGCAGTCGCAGCCATCATCGGAGCGTATTTAGGTAAGGCTGTGCTCAAAAAGCACTTTGTCAGGGCAGGGATTGCATGATGCCACAGAGACCGCCAATGAAGACAGCACAAGGTATGCAGCTTGACCCGCGGACCAAAGTATACCTTCTGTTGCTCATAAACATTGTCATATTCGCTACAAATCCCAGCGGCTTCCAACTGCTGGCAAAAGGAGCGCTGGCGGCCATACCCTTTGCGCTGCTGTGCAGTGCCGGGAAGTGGAAGCAGGGTTTTATCTACGCTGTTTTATATGTGGCGGGACAACTGGCAGAAACCTATCTTACCGCATACGCCGCCGGACTGTGGGGGCTTCTGATGCGTTTTACCGCGCAGATGCTTAACAGGTTCGTTCCAATTGTCATCATGGCCTACTATTTGGTCAGGACGACGGAAGTCAGTGCCTTTATCGCTGCAATGGAACGGATGCATGTTACGAGGAAAATCGTTATTCCCCTTGCAGTTATATTCCGCTTCTTTCCAACCATAGTGGAGGAATCCCGTGCTATCAATGACGCCATGCGAATGCGCGGCATTGGTTTTCGCGGGAGTCCGGTGGCTATGCTGGAATACCGGCTTGTTCCCCTGATGATGTCGATTGCCAAGATCGGCAACGAGCTGTCGGCTGCGGCGCTTACAAGGGGTCTCTGCATCACAGGAGAGCGTACCAATATATATAAAGTCGGATTTGGTGTGATGGATGCTATGCTTGGCCTCTGGGCGACGGCGGCCGCAATCCTATTTTTCATTCTGTAGAGGGAGGGATGTGCATGATTAATCTGAAGGATGTATCCTTTTCCTATGCGGGAAGTGAGCGGGAGAGCGGAATAAAAAACATCAATCTGACAGTGGTCGAAGGCGAAGTGGTGCTGCTGTGCGGTGAGTCCGGCTGCGGCAAAACAACAGTGACCCGGCTGATCAATGGCCTGATACCCCATTACTATGAAGGGCAGATGAGCGGCGAGGTTCTGATCGGTGAACAAAAAATTCATGAACTGCCGCTGCACAAGACATCACGGCTGGTGGGTTCGGTCTTTCAAAATCCCCGTTCCCAATTCTTTAACGTCAGCACTACCGGTGAAATCGCCTTTGGCTGTGAAAACATGGCGCTTCCCGTTCCTGAGATTGGCAGGCGGCTCGATCAAACGGTGCGTGAGTTCAAAATCGAAAGCCTGATGGACCGGAGTATTTTTAAGCTTTCCGGCGGAGAGAAGCAGAAAATTGCCTGCGCATCCGTTGCAGCATCCGATCCTCCGATTCTTGTGCTGGACGAGCCATCCTCTAATCTGGACAGGTCTGGGGTGGAGGAACTGCGCAGACACATTGAAATGTGGAAAAAGAAAGGCAAAACCGTTATCATTGCCGAGCACCGGCTGTATTATCTGCGGGAACTGGTCGACCGTGTGGTCTATATGAAAGACGGTATCATCGCAGGAGAATACACCGCCCGGACATTCAGGTCCCTCTCGCCGGATGAGCTCACGGAGATGGGACTGCGCCCGCTTTCCCTTTCCGACATCGTAAGAAAGCACCCCACAGTGCCTGAATCAAAGGAGACCATGACTCTTTCGGGTTTTTCCTATACTTACAAGCATGCCATAGGGCCGGCACTCAGCATGAAGGATTTTTCGGTTCCCCGGAGCGCCATTATCGCCATCGTCGGAAAAAACGGAGCAGGAAAATCCACCTTTGCCCGGTGCCTGTGCGGCTTGGAGAAAAAGTTTGGCGGCAGGGTGGAAGCTGGGGATCAAAGGCTGCGGGCAAGGCAGCTGCTGAAAAAATCGTATATGGTGATGCAGGATGTAAATCATCAGCTTTTTACCGAAAGCGTGTTGGATGAAGTACTGCTCAGTATGGAAAACGAGGTGGAAGCAGCCGCCGAGAATATCCTTGATAGCCTGGATCTGCTTCCTTTGAAGGAACTGCACCCCATGTCCCTCTCCGGCGGGCAAAAGCAAAGGGTAGCGATTGCCAGCGCCCTTGCCAGCAGGCGTAGCTTCATCATTTTTGACGAGCCGACAAGCGGCCTTGACCTGAAGCATATGCGGGAAGTATCCGCCGGCCTGAATGACCTGCGGGAGCTGGGAAAGACCGTCTTCATCATTACCCATGATTTAGAGTTTGTTTTGGAATGCTGCACACACATACTGCCTATTGAGAACGGTGCTGCAGACAATGTCTATCCCTTGGATGATGCGGGGGTAAATAAAGTGAGAGAGTTGTTTTTAGATGAAAGATGCTGTTCTTGACTATGCTTTCCACTGCATTTTAACCCAAGATTTATGTAAACTTATTTGAGTAATGCAAATGTGTAATAAAGATTACAATTTACAGTTGTGTTGCTTGGATAACCTTCGTATTCTTTTGAACATTACGTCCTGTCCGCTGTTGAAACCGGACTATCAGCTTCCCGCCGATAGTCCGTCTTTTGATGCCATATTCTGCTTGCCGACTGCCTAAGCTGAATGTTCCTTGACACTTCTTATTGGGTGTCAGCTAAAGACACGCCCCATAAATTTAACTGATCCACCTGGTTCCCTTTGTGATGATCCAGCTGCCGTCTTTAAGCTCAGCCGTAGTACCATCCGAGCCTACGGCACCATCACCGCTTCTCCATTTGGAAATGGAGTAAGTGATCTTCCCAGCCTTCCCATCATATTTCATATCGGAGATTACGATATGGACACCGTTCTCAAAATACAGGTTTTTCTTATCAATAATGCCCTGGTCAGCCAGCTCATCAAAGGTTCCCACAGTAATTTCGAAGCCGTAGGTTTCCTTCACCTTAGCCAGGATGATCTCTTTCTCAATGTCGGACAGCTCTATCCAGCCTGTTGTGTCAACAGTTATCATTTCTATGTCACTGTTTAATCCGCTGTCCTCCTGCCAGACATCGTCGATAATGGCCAGGTAACCGTCTATTAAGTTATTATGGCCTATTACTGTAATCTCAGAAGCCTGGATCTGGGCCGGATAAGACTCCGCTATCATGCCATTATAGGTTATCTTAAGAATGTCGCCCGGCTTCAGGTCCTTGAGGGTAATCGCTGCCCCGTTCTGGTCCTTGAGGGCAGGCTCAGTGAAGCTAACGGAGATCCTGTCCGAGGATCTGGCTTCATTGCTTTCCTTATCCGGGGTAACCAGCAGGAAAGTGCCTGCTTCTATCACTTCAGCTTCAAAATCCACCATAGTGGTCTTATCCCCTGAACTGTCTCCGTCATCGCCCGGAATATCTGTAATGCTGTTATTACCACCGTTGTTACCGTTATTTCCGGTTGTACCTCTGGTGCCGCAGCCGGTTGCAAAAAGCATGAGCACCAGGCAAAGCGTTATAAATTTTATGGTTTTATTCATATCAGCTACTTGTATGATGTATTAATTACATCATACCCTCCCTTCTACATATTTTTGTTATTAGATGATGATTGTGAAGCTCAGAAGCTGCGCTATTTCCATACATTGGTGCAGGTTCCGAGCGTAATTACCTATTTTTTTGTAATGCCCGTGATTTTTCTTGCATGTTCCCACCTTTTATAAAATCTTTCCATGCAATTTGATATAACCCTTTACTTCTATGGCTCTTCATATATGAAAGGCTTTGATATATAGACGATGGGGGATTTGTTCCGGTTTCATGCTATTATAATTTATGGGAATAATTCATATTAAAAAATATTATAGGTGTAAAAATTGATATCTCCGTATTTGTTCTTCCATATTTAAAAATGATATGTTACAATGTTAGCGAATGTAAGCAATAGGACGAGGTACTGCTTGCTTTGTTCTATTTGGTATATGCGAAGAAGGATGGGACAGGACTTTGGTTCCTGACACATATACGCAGGTAAAAGTACGGTAGAAACGGAAAGGAAATGAAAAGAATGTACTCATTTGAAGAAGTAAAAGCATTTGATCCTGAATTAGCTGAGGCGATATCCCTTGAAGTCGGCAGACAGAACAGCCACATCGAGTTAATCGCTTCCGAGAACTTCGTAAGTAAAGCAGTTATGGCTGCCATGGGAAGCCATCTGACCAACAAATATGCGGAAGGATATCCTGGAAAGAGATATTATGGCGGCTGCGAATTCGTAGATATGGCAGAAAATCTTGCAATAGAGAGAGCAAAGCAGCTATTTGGATGTACCTATGCAAATGTCCAGCCCCATTCCGGAGCACAGGCGAACATGGCTATATACTTTGCCTTATTAAAGCCCGGCGATACAGTTCTTGGTATGAACCTTGCACATGGCGGACATCTGACACACGGAAGCCCGGTTAATATGAGCGGAAGCTATTTCAATATCGTTCCTTATGGAGTAAATGAGCAGGGCTTCATTGACTATGATGAATTAAGAAGGATTGCCCATGAGTGCAAGCCAAAGATGATTATTGCCGGAGCAAGCGCTTATGCCAGAAAGATTGATTTCAAGACCTTCCGTGAAATTGCGGATGAGGTGGGAGCATTCCTGATGGTGGATATGGCCCATATCGCCGGTCTCGTTGCCGGTGGAGTGCACGAGAGCCCCATCCCATATGCCCACGTTACAACTACCACGACCCACAAGACCTTAAGGGGACCAAGGGGTGGTATGATTCTTTCCAGCGCAGAATTTGCAGAAGAGTATAAGCTAAACAAGGCAGTATTCCCGGGAATCCAGGGCGGACCTTTGATGCATGTAATTGCTGCAAAGGCGGTATGCTTTAAGGAAGCACTTGATCCTGGCTTTAAGGATTATGCAGGGAAGATAGTAGAAAACGCACAGGCTCTTGCAAACGGCCTGATGAAGAGGGGCTTTAACCTGGTGTCCGGAGGTACGGATAACCACTTAATGCTGGTGGATCTCCAGAACATGGGCGTGACAGGAAAGGATACGGAGAAGCTTCTGGATGCAGCTAACATTACCTGCAATAAGAATTCCATTCCAAATGATCCTGCATCACCCTTTGTTACCAGCGGTATCCGTCTGGGGACGGCGGCAGTTACCACAAGGGGTATGAATACAGAGGATATGGATGTGATCGCGGAAGCAATCTACTTATTGGTTAAGGATGTGGAGGCAAACAAAGAAAAAGCGATGGCAATGGTTAAGACCTTAACGGACAAATATCCTTTATACTAAGTAAAGGGTTAAGACGCCAAAGGATAGAAATGATTAGAGTATAGTAACCATTAGGGCATAGTAATTATTAAAGTATAGAAATTATTAAAGTGCTGGAATATTAAAATATCAAAGAGGGAAGCACCTGGTGCTTCCCTCAGACTGTTGACAAACCAATTTCTCGGTTTGCCAGTATACAATAATCATATATTTATGCAAAACAAAAGCACGAAAAAATATTCGTGCTTTTATAAATTAATATTATTAAAATTGCAATTTGTCAGTTTCGCATTATGCTCATAACGAGAATTCAGATTGCCCGTTAAATTGGCGTTTAGATAAATCTGTTTGATAGGAAATCTGCCTAAATAACCTCTTGATAACCTTACTATAATAATACTTTGGGATAAGCGAGGCTCTGTATATGTGAACTATCCATCTTTTTGATGTTTTTATTGACAAAAGATGTATATAGGTAATATAATACCTATATAGGGAATATATTACCTGTCATGGAGGAGTGCTGATGTACGATTTTGATACGATGGATAAAAGACTAATAGTATTTGGCTATCTGTTTCGGGTTGCTAATCGTCTTCAAAGCAAAATGGATTCGCAGATGCAAGACATAACTGCCAAGCAATGGTTTGTAATCCTGGCATTGGGATTATTTGAACAGCCGCCCACGCTAAAGCAGCTCGCGGCAGCTTGCGATACTTCTCACCAAAACACAAAGCAGCTTGTTATGAAACTGGTCGAAAAGGGCTTTGTGACAGTCCATCACGACGAGAAAGACAGCAGAGCCATGCGGATAACAGCAAACGCTAAATGCGAGCAGTGGGACAAAGATAATGAACAAATAGCAACGCAGTTTATTGATAGTATGTTTTCTGGCATGAACATGGATGAAATTGCTCGTCTAAGCAGTTCATTAATGAAGATATTTGATAATCTAGATAATATAAACGGAGGGACAGCTAATGTCTAAAAAAATTTTAGTCGCATATACATCCAAGTACGGCTCAACTTGCAAGTATGCTAAATGGATTGCTTCGGCATTGAACGCAGATTTATTCGCAGCCCAAATGGTTGAACCAAAAATTCTAAGTCAGTACGACATCGTTATATATGGTGGTGGTTTGTATGCAGGTGGTATCGGGGGTGTAAAACTGGTTACTCAGAATCCCTGCAAAAATCTTATCGTGTTTACCGTTGGATTAGCCGATCCCAACTCAACAGACTATAGTGAAATCATAAATAAAAACTTTACACCAGAGCTTCTTGCAAAAACAAAATTCTTCCATCTGCGCGGAGGCATAGACTACAAAAAACTTGGCCCTGTCCATAAAGTCATGATGGCTATGATGAAAGGCATGATTCAAAGAAAGCCTGAATCTGAACGAGAAGCTGATGACAAAGAATTTCTCGATACTTATAATTCAAAAGTGAATTTTGAGGATGAGGGAGCTATAGATTCGGTAGTCGCCTATGTGAAGGGCTTATAAACTTATAGAAAACAACATTTCTCTTTCAATCTACAGCAGACCATTATATAAATAATCAACAGTTCAAAGTTACTCGATAAATTCTGATATACTAATTATATCAAACTATCGGTCCAAAATATAGTAGTGCATATTTAATAGTTCAATATGCATTACTATAAGATGAAAATTGACTTTGTCTACAATCTGAGGGAAGCACCTGGTGCTTCCCTTTCTTAAAATTTATTCTATTCTACAATCTCAAAAAATCCATGCTCAAGCATATGCTTAAAGGTTTTCGTCCCAAAGATAATTCCTACAATAATAATGCCTGTAATACAAAGGTATTTAATAATTTTAGGAACGTCTACATTCACGCGGACGATTACGCCGTTTTCTGAATTTTCTGATGGGCAGCAATCCTTTGACGCCATTTATGAACCCTCCTTTCGTTAAGGCTCCTGATCAGGTAGTGATTTATGATAATGAATCTATTGTAACGGATCCAAATTCATAATTCAAGCAATTAGCATAGCAAAATGATGATTTTTGGTGTATAATGGTTAACGCAAGAAAGAGATGAAAGTTGGTACAGAATGTCAAAAAGTTTATATATCGCAGAGAAACCAAGTGTTGCAAATGAATTTGCGAAGGCCTTAAAAATATCGGGCAGAAAGCAGAATGGTTATATTGAATCAGAGGAGGCTGTCGTAACCTGGTGCGTGGGACATCTTGTTACAATGAGCTACCCGGAGGAATATGATCCGGCACTGAAAAAATGGAGCATGGAGACGCTGCCGTTTCTCCCCAAGGAATATAAATATGGAATCATAGAGAATGTAAGGAAGCAATTTAATATCGTAAAGGAGCTGCTGAACCGTAAGGACATTGATACCATCTATGTCTGCACTGACTCCGGGCGGGAGGGGGAATATATCTACCGGCTGGTTGACCAGGAGGCAAGGGTTCCTGCTTCCAAGACACGTAAACGCGTCTGGATCGATTCACAGACAGAGGAAGAAATCCTAAGGGGAATTCGTGAAGCAAAGCCCCTGTCCTCCTATGATAACCTGGGGAACGCGGCATACCTCCGTGCCCAGGAGGACTATTTGATGGGAATCAATTTCTCAAGGATATTGACCCTTAAATACGGCAATGAGGTACAGCGCCTCCTTAAGTCCCAGAAGTGGACGGCTATTTCTGTGGGGCGTGTCATGACCTGCGTACTTGGAATGGTAGTCAGAAGGGAAAGGGAGATTAGAAGCTTTGTTAAGACGCCCTTTTACCGGGTCTTAAGTGGGATCCAGGCAGAGGACAAGGAATTTACGGCGGAGTTTCGTGCAGTAGAGGGCTCCAGGTATTATAATTCCCGGCTGCTATATAAAGAGAATGGATTTTCCGAGAAAACCTCCGCCGTAAAAATGATTACGGAGCTGGCAGAGGGTTTTCCGGAAATGAATGATGACGGTACCTGGACCCCGAAGCCGTCACAGGAGCAGCCGGACAGGCTGCTGTCAGAGATCAGCCAGCTGGAGAAAAAGAAGGAAACAAAAAATCCCCCCCTATTATATAACCTGGCGGAATTGCAGAACGACTGCTCCAGGATGTTTAAGATCAGCCCGGATGAGACCCTAAAGATAACCCAGGAGCTTTATGAGAAAAAGCTTGTCACCTACCCGAGAACGGATGCAAGGGTATTGTCAACCGCGGTAGCGAAGGAAATATACAAGAATATCAAAGGACTCCAGGGCCTGAACCAATTCTCTGGCTTTGTAACGGAAATACTGGAGCAGGGCAGCTATAAAAACATAGCCAAGACCAGGTATGTGAATGACAGCCAAATCACGGACCATTATGCAATCATTCCTACAGGACAGGGGCTGAATGCCCTGGGCTCCTTATCCCATACGGCGGGCAGAGTATATGAAACCATTGTAAAGCGTTTCCTGAGTATCTTTTTCCCGGCAGCGGAATACCGTAAGGTGTCCATCGTGGTAAAGATCAAAGGAGAAAGCTTCTTTGCATCCTTCCGGGTATTGGAAAAGGAGGGCTACCTTAAGGTGGTGGGCTCCCCGGGTGAGAAGGCTGCCCAGGCCGGAGCCGATAAAGAAAAAGGAAAGGGAAAAGACTCTGGTGCTTCCGAGGATGGCGAGAGCCAGGAAGAGGACAATGCAGACCAGTCCCTGCTTCAGATTATTAATAATCTGAAAAAGGGGATGAAGCTTCCGGTAAATCAGCTGATGATCAAGGAAGGTGAGACTGTTCCCCCAAAACGCTACAATTCCGGTGCTTTAATCCTGGCAATGGAAAATGCAGGACAGCTCATTGAGGATGAGGAGCTGCGGGCACAGATTAAGGGCAGCGGCATCGGGACCAGTGCGACGAGAGCAGAAATCCTGAACAAATTAGTTAACATTACATATCTAAGCTTAAATAAGAAGACCCAGATCATCACCCCAACCTTACTCGGAGAGCTAATCTATGATGTGGTAAATGCGTCAATTAAATCCCTGTTAAATGCAGAATTAACCGCCAGCTGGGAGAAGGGCTTGACCTATGTGGCAGAGGGACAGATTACGAAGGAGGAATATACGCAGAAGCTGGAAGCATTTGTGGGAAAGATGGTACAGGGGGTAAAGCAATTGAACAACCATGCCTCGTTAGCTAAGTACCATAATGAAGTAGTTCCATTCTATAAAAAGTAAGGTATAAAAAGTAAACTTAGGCCGACTGTGCTGCAATGCTGATTGTGGTGCGGTACGGTCAGCCATCACATAATGCGGTTACGGTCAGTCATCTTCCGGTTGACTATTGTAAATTGGTATGATACCATGTCTGTAGCCTGGGAATAAGGGCAGCTTCCCCAGGGCAGACGACCCTTAGGACAAATTGTTCCAGTTCTATGGCTGACAGTAACATTGGGAGGTGAAGTACATAGAATAAAAGTAGAATGAAATGTAACCCATACACAAGGTCAACCCAAGACCTGTCTGACAGAAATGTCCTGGAAGCAGAGGCAGTAAGCGAGCCTGCTTTCAAAAATTAGCGCCATGCACCTCCATTGGGTAAAAGCCAATTACAATCGGCTTTGTAGTTTGGAGGTTAACGAGGTAGGGAGTTATCGAAGGATTCGGCGGATGCTCTCTCGTGTACTTAGACACGTGATATGACGAAAAAACTATAGGCAACTATATTACAAAGGCGTCATAGCTAAGCGATAGATTGAATTAGAGGCAATCCTTCCCATAAATTTATGAGATGCATTGCTTTGAGAATTCATGCTTTTTTCAGTGTAGAATACGCAGGGCTTGGAGAAGGGCTTATAGGAGCCTTATTAAAGTGCGTAAAGAAGGGATAAAATGTAGAACAGGAAGCGATATTTTATTCCTTTGCATTGGAAAAAGAGTGTCAGATTAGTGTTTTTGGCAGCTTTTAAAATTATTTGCTATGCCGCCAGGCGGCAGATGGAGGTACTATTATGTGTGGAATAGTTGGTTATATAGGAAAAGAACAGGCAGCACCGATTTTATTGGAAGGACTTTCGAAGCTGGAATACAGGGGTTATGATTCCGCGGGCTTAGCCATTCACGATGGCTCTGATATTGAGATATCAAAATGCAAGGGCAGGTTAAAGGCTCTAAGTGATTTAACAGAGGGTGGAAGCGTAATGAAGGGAACCCTTGGCATCGGTCACACCAGGTGGGCAACCCATGGGGCACCCTCGGATACGAATTCCCATCCCCATATCAATGCAAACTCATCCATCGCTGTTGTCCATAACGGGATCATTGAGAACTATTTAAAGATCAAGAACCGTTTAGAGGGGAAAGGGTATGAGTTCCAGAGCCAGACAGATACAGAGGTAGTCGTACAGCTTCTTGACTCCTATTACAAGGGGGATGCCCTTGCAGCAATCGCCAAGGTCATGACGAAGCTGGATGGCTCCTATGCCCTGGGTGTTGTATTTAAGGACCGTCCGGAGGAGCTGTTTGCAGTGCGTAAGGACAGTCCCTTGATCGTAGGTATTTCTGGAAAAGGAAAATATATCGCTTCCGATGTACCGGCTATCTTAAAGCAGACCAGGGACGTATATTATCTGGAAAATGGTGAGATTGTCCGCCTTACAAGGGGTGAGGTACAATTCTATAATTCGGACCTGGAGCCGATTGAAAAGGAAATGAAGACGGTCCAGTGGGATATATCGGCTGCTGAAAAAGGTGGCTATGAGCACTTTATGCTAAAGGAAATCCACGAACAGCCAAAGGCAGTCCGTGATACCATAAGCCCGAGGATCCGGGATAATGGCATTGTCATTGACGAGTTGAATATGGGCGAGGAAGACATTAAGAAGCTGAAGAAAATCTTTATTGTAGCCTGCGGCTCTGCTTACCATACGGGCATGACCGGCAAATATGTGATTGAAGACCTGGCAAGAATTCCGGTAGAGGTGGATCTGGCCTCGGAATTCCGTTACCGGAATCCGATCTTAGAGGAAGGAACCTTGACTATTATCATAAGCCAATCCGGTGAAACAGCGGATTCCCTTGCGGCTCTTAGGGAGGCAAAGGGGAAGGGCGTGAAGGTGCTGGGTATCATCAATGTCGTAGGAAGCTCCATTGCAAGGGAAGCGGACAATGTAATGTATACCTGGGCAGGGCCTGAGATTGCAGTTGCCACAACGAAGGCATATTCGACACAGCTGGCGGCCATTTACCTGTTAGCAATGCATTTTGCAAAGGTCCGCGGAACCATCGGCAGGGAGGAATTTGACGGGATGCTGGAGGATTTACGGAGGCTGCCGGATCAGATCCAAAGCATTCTGGATAACTCGGTATCCAAAATCCAATACATTGCTTCCCATTATGTGGCAGTGAAGGACAGCTTTTTCATTGGAAGGGGTGTCGACTATACCACAGCCCTGGAGGGCTCCCTAAAGCTGAAGGAAATATCCTATATTCATTCCGAGGCTTACCCGGCGGGCGAGTTAAAGCATGGACCAATTGCCTTGATTGAAGAGGGAACCCTGGTCGCTGCACTGCTTACCCAGGAGGGATTATATAAGAAGACCATCAGCAATATGGTGGAGGTACAGTCAAGGGGAGCTAAGGTTCTTGCGATTACCAACGAGGGAAATGAGGAGGCAGCCAAGTTATCTGAGATGGTAATCCAGATCCCAAGAACGGACCGGCATTTCGCAACCTCCTTGTCCGTCATTCCGTTGCAGCTGCTTTCCTACTATGTGGCAGTTGGCAAAGGACTTGATGTAGATAAGCCAAGAAACCTTGCAAAATCGGTGACGGTGGAATAAAATGGATTATAGGAACAAAAGACATGTTCCTATAATCAGTGCGCCCCCAGTTCATACTTTGTACGGTGAAAAGGCAGCGCCTTTTATCAGAAGTTAAAATACAACTTCTGAATAACTTATATTTATGAATATATATGCTTCAATAGAAAAAATATAATTGGACGGAGGAATGAGTATGTCGGAACATTTAATGATTAAATCATTGTTTGACTTAAAGGAAACAATAGCCGCAAGTATTTTTGATGGCTGTACCTATCCCTGGGAGGTTCTTGGCAGGATTAAGGGTGAAATTCTCCGGATTGGCAGCACTCTTTCTTCTGAGGAATATGACAAAATAGGGGAAGATATCTGGATTGCAAAATCAGCTAAGGTAGCGCCATCGGCTTCCATCAGCGGTCCGGCAATTATCGGTAGGGATGCTGAGGTCAGGCATTGTGCTTTCATCAGGGGCAGTGCCATCGTCGGGGAAGGTGCAGTGGTAGGAAATTCGACGGAGCTGAAAAATGTTATCCTGTTTAACAAGGTACAGGTGCCCCATTATAATTATGTCGGTGATTCCATCCTGGGCTACAAAGCGCATATGGGAGCAGGATCAATTACCTCGAATGTAAAATCAGACAAATCCCTGGTAGTCGTAAACTCCGGCGAGCTGAAGATAGAAACAGGGCTGAAGAAATTCGGAGCGGTTCTAGGGGATTATGTAGAGGTTGGCTGCAACAGTGTATTGAATCCAGGTACGGTCATCGGACGCAATGCGAATATCTATCCGCTTTCCAGCGTAAGAGGCTATGTGGCGGAAGCCGGTATCTATAAAAAAGCGGGAGAAATCGTGGTAAAAAGATAGGGCGGAAGACCGGAACATAATTTTGTTCCGATCATATGAAATAATGTAATAAAAGCCGGGGATTTTGAACGGACCCCTTCAAGTAGGTAGAAAAATAATCAAAAATATATAAGATGATGCGACCACATTGTTGGCCGCATTTCTTATGCGGTTTATTTGTGGCTTTTTTCTTCCAGTTCTACCTTATAGGCTGGGTATGTTTATTCCCAGAAATAGAATATAGCTGTAGGGACAATTGCTTTTATAAAGTGGTGTAATTTTTTGTAGAATACATGCATAAGGATTGATACATAACATTGTTAATTTTATTACAAAAAACTATAGACTTATTTGGGGTTTTATGCGAGAATATGTAGGGTATCAAGATGCATTTATATCCAGAGGTATGTCCAAAGATATATCTTGGCATAACACATACGGATATGGATCCACTTGTATGGAGCGACAGCAGGATGTGGCTTCCCTAAGTATAAGCTGTATTTTCCTACTAAAGGAAATGCGATACTATGTATATTGAAAGGAGTTTCAAAATCATGACTTATTCACATGAAGTTCAATTGATGTGTCCGGTAACACAGGGTGTTCATCATG
Source organism: Clostridiales bacterium (assembly GCA_012839295.1). Classification (GTDB taxonomy): domain Bacteria; phylum Bacillota; class Clostridia; order Lachnospirales; family Lachnospiraceae; genus Mobilitalea. Next base: position 252,494 of record DUNO01000066.1, on the reverse strand, counting down.
GCGCAGCACCAATCCCACAAGAAGCAAAATGGGTAAAGGCGAAGGAAGTAAAGGATATCTCCGGTTTAACCCACGGTGTGGGCTGGTGTGCACCTCAGCAGGGTACTTGCAAATTAACTCTTAACGTAAAGGATGGTATTATTCAGGAGGCGTTAGTAGAAACAGTGGGATGTTCAGGTATGACCCATTCCGCAGCTATGGCATCCGAGATTCTTCCGGGCTTAACAGTTTTAGAGGCTTTAAATACTGACTTAGTCTGTGATGCGATCAACACAGCAATGAGGGAGCTGTTCTTGCAGATCGCTTATGGCAGGACCCAGAGTGCTTTCTCCGAGGATGGACTTCCAATCGGTGCAGGTCTTGAGGATTTAGGAAAAGGTCTTAGAAGCATGGTTGGTACCATGTATGGTACTCTTGCAAAAGGACCCCGTTATCTTGAAATGACGGATGGTTATGTAACAGGCCTTGCACTTGATGAAAACAGCGAAATTATCGGTTACCAGTTTGTTAACTTTGGTAAGATGATGGACTTCATCAAAAAAGGTGACGATGCAAACACAGCATTTGAGAAATCTAAAGGCCAATACGGTCGTGTAGCTGATGCTGTCAAGATCATCGACCCAAGACACGAATAGTGAAGGAGGATACATACAATGGCTTTATTTGAATCATATGATAGAAGAATTAATCAAATCAATGCTGCTTTAAACAGCTACGGTATCGCTTCCATCGAAGAAGCTGAGAAAATCACAAAAGATGCTGGACTTGACATATACAATATGATTAAGGGTATCCAGCCAATCTGTTTTGAGAATGCCTGTTGGGCGTACATAGTTGGTGCGGCAATCGCAATCAAGAAGGATGCCAGAAAAGCTGCTGATGCAGCTGCAGCAATCGGCGAAGGCTTACAGTCCTTCTGTATCCCTGGCTCTGTTGCTGACCAGAGAAAAGTAGGTTTAGGACATGGTAACCTTGGCAAGATGTTATTGGAAGAGACTACGGATTGCTTCTGCTTCCTGGCAGGCCATGAGTCCTTCGCAGCAGCGGAAGGTGCTATCGGTATTGCCCAGTCCGCTAACAAGGTTAGACAAAAGCCTTTAAGAGTTATCTTAAACGGCCTTGGCAAGGATGCAGCCCAGATCATTTCCCGTATCAACGGCTTTACCCATGTTGAGACTGAGATGGATTATTATGCAGGTGAGGTTAAGGAAGTTTCCCGCAAGGCTTACTCCAAAGGCCTCAGGGCAGCAGTAAACTGCTATGGCGCAAATGACGTTACGGAAGGTGTTGCAATCATGCACAAGGAGGGTGTAGATGTTTCCATTACCGGTAACTCCACGAACCCTACCAGATTCCAGCATCCCGTTGCAGGTACCTACAAGAAGGAATGCGTAGATCTCGGAAAGAAATACTTCTCCGTTGCTTCCGGCGGTGGCACAGGCAGAACCCTTCACCCGGATAACATGGCAGCAGGTCCTGCATCCTATGGAATGACGGATACAATGGGTAGAATGCACTCTGATGCCCAGTTCGCAGGTTCTTCTTCCGTACCGGCCCACGTAGAAATGATGGGCTTGATCGGAGCAGGTAATAATCCAATGGTCGGGATGACGGTGGCCGTTGCAGTAGCCATCCAGGAAGCTTCAGAAGCTGATAAATTCTAATAAAATGTCCTGTTTAGGGGATTTCTCAAGTCGTAGAACGGTTTGGGAAATCCTCTTTTTTTGTCCGCACTCGTACAAAACACTACTGGACATATCTCTTGATGAAAACTACAATATGTACATCCATCAGAAAAGTCGCTTTCATACAGTGGCTTTTTTCTTGACTATATGGGATTTATCCCATATAATATAATGTAAGAAATACGAAAGGAAAAACTAAATTGCAGAATTTTAATGTGGATTTCTTTAAAAAGGATGATGGCAGTTGTCCAGTGGAAAAGTTTTTGGATTCCCTTGATAAAAAGATGCGTGCAAGATTATTAAGAATGCTTTTATTGCTTGAGGAACATGGCAATGAATTAAGAGAGCCATATTCAAAATTTCTGGAGGATGGTATTTTTGAGGTTAGGGCACAACAGGGAACAGATATAACAAGAGTGTTATATTTCTTTATGGTTGGGAAGAAAATAGTATTGACCAACGGATTTGTTAAGAAAACACAAAAGACACCACAGAGTGAGATTGATACTGCCAAAAAATATAGAGACGAATATTTAAGCCGAAAGGAGAATAATTCATGAGCGATTTTAGAAATTATTTGAGCGAACAGCTTGAGGATACAGAATTCAAGAAGGAATGGGACAGCTTGGAACCTGATTATAATACAATTCAGGCAATTATTGATGCAAGAAAAAGAAGTAACCTTACACAAAAGCAGCTTGCTGAGAAAACAGGTATTGACCAGTCAGATATTAGTAAATTGGAGACTGGAAATGCCAATCCCACATTGCAGGTATTGAAACGTCTTGCCGAAGGCATGGATATGATATTAAAACTGGAGTTTATTCCAAAGCAGTTAAAATAATATATCGTAGGAAAGAGTCGCTGTGAAGTGGCTTTTTTCTTTTGAATGATTTGTTTTTTTATTCAGTTAGCCATAGGGTATACTGTACTTAACAAGACAGCCGAGGATAACGTAGGCTTATCCGCACAAAAGAGTCCATGAAAGCGAAAATCTAATAGGAAAAAAGATGGGTAGGAGTTAACTTGATTTTGGGAAAAGCTGAATATTAAAGTATTGCAGAACGGGCAAATGCTAATTATAAGCAAGCAAGAAATACATTAACATTAAGAAACAAATACTTGAAAAACAAATACATCAAAAAACAAATAAAAGAATGGAGACAACTGGACTTGAACCAGCGACCCCTTGCTTGTCGAGCAAGTGCTCTCCCAACTGAGCTATACCTCCATGATAAAGAATTATAACATGGATCAGAGATTTGGACAAGTGAATTTGATTGAAAAATTTATTTTGTATGATCTAATTGAAAAATTCATCTATAAAGTCATGGGATACTATTTGAGAACTATATTGAATGCAAGAGACAGAGCCGGAAGGAAGAAATAGAGGCATATGTATTTGATATAAAGGTAAAATAAAATCTCATTAGGGCAGAAAAAGACAGCAGATAAGTCACACGCAACCTATCTGCTGTCTTTTCTATCTTAGATCCCCCTCTTATTCCCAGAGGAGGGTGCTTTGTTTGAAGTAGCTTTCGGGTCTGGAGGTTCGACCTTAGGACTATAGGTATAGTCGTAGGCTTTATCTGATACGCTGCTTTTACCCTGCTTTTTTGAGGATGTATTTTTACTGCTATCCATGAAATGAGTCTCCTTTCGTTGTGGTTGAGTTTTTTTTGCTGACCAGATGCCGGGGCAGTGGATTCCTGGCTTATCCCTGTCCTTTAGCTCCGGTGCATTTGGCTGACAAAATCATCGATTTCCTGCCGGGTTCCAAATTCTTCGGGATGGTTTAAAATGTAGCTGCGGGTATCAGAATCAAGTGAAGATAAATAGCTATCCCTATCACCGTCAGTCATGAAGATACCGGCGGCAAATGCGATGCCCCCATAAGGCATATAGGCAGGTATGATTGTTGATGAATATTGCATCGGATCCATAAAATTCACCTTCCTTTATTTGCTTCCCTTGCTTGAGGATTTATTTGAAGTAGTCGAATTTACCTTGTCGCGGGAAGAATTGCTGTTTTTATAGTCCACATCATTATTAGAGTCGTTGTTTTTGGCGCCTCCGGTTTTAGAGGGCGTTGCTTTATTGTTCTTCATTGGCTAAGCCTCCTTTCTATAGTTTAGATTAGTATTTGTCGATGGGAGTAAAATATACATTCCTTTTCCTTTAGGAAATTTGGTCTAGATTTGCGCGACAGATGTCAGCTTAAAATATAAAGCGTGATCCCATGAAGTAAGGAATCCACAGGTTAAAAACCAGGTGGATCACATAGCTAAGGCATTGTCTAAAAATGTATAAATTGAGTAATAAATTGACAAAAATCGTCACGTATTTTATAATATTTCTGTACTGGCTTAAGATAAAATACTATCCTGGTTATAGCTTTTTATATACGCTAAGCGGCTTTGCAGCTGCGGATGGGAGTAGGACGATGTCAAGGGAATTTTCAAAAGATGAGGTAAAGGAAGCAAAGAAAGCCAATAGAAAAAGAAGGCCGTCTGTTTTCAAAAATGAGGCTGTAATCATTGCTTCTATTTACTGGGTCTTTGGCGCATTATGGATAATATTATCGGACAGAATACTTGAACTAGTTATTCCAAACATGGAAGCTTATAAGCATTTACAAACCTATAAGGGCTGGTTCTATATCCTGATTACAACACTAATGCTCTTTTTCCTAATTCGTGACAGGATCATCCTGCTGAGGGATGAAAATAAGAAAACCCAGGGTGCCTACAACAAGCTTAGTATAGCACATGGCGAGCTTACAACAGCGAAGGCGGAATTGGTTTTCCAGAAGGAGCTGACGGAAAGTATTATTAATGATGCTCCGGTGTTTATCTTTACCCACAATGAAGAGAGCATGATCAGCCTCAATCCCTTTGCGCAAAAAATGTGTGGATATGGGATAGAAGACCTTCATGAAAAGAATTGGATTGAAATCCTGGTCCCCGCGGAATACCGGGATCAGGTCAGGAAGATTTTTAAGGGTATCAGGGAGAGGAAACAGCTCCAGGATTATGAGGTTCCTCTCATCACCAAGGATGGATTTTTGATCAATATCCTATGGAATAGCACGATGATGAGCTCCAGGGAGGATGAGGAGGGGCATTATTTTGTATCCATCGGTGTCGATATCAATGAAAGAAAGCATTATGAGGATCAGATTGAGCATCTGGCCTACTATGATAGATTGACGGGCTTGCCAAACCGTGCCAAGTTCGAGAGTGAAATAAATGAGCAGATCAACCGGAATATCCAAGGTAATTATTTCATGATTGCCTATATTGATATTGATAATTTTAAGAATATCAATGATTCCATGGGGCATCAGGTCGGAGATTTGTTCCTGAATTACTTGGGAGAGAGGCTGAGGGACGAAATTAGTGAGCCTAATTCTGTGGCAAGGCTGGGGGGAGATGAATTTGCCATCCTATTTGTCCGAATGCTGAAGGATGAGGTTTTATTAAAGCTGGAAGCCCTGATACAGAGGATTAGCAGGACCTGGACCATTGAAAACCGGCAATTTTATATCTCCATGAGTGTGGGGGTGGTATCTTACCCATTTGATGGAACCGACTCCACAACCCTGTTAAAGAATGCGGATATTGCTATGTATACTGCAAAAAGGGAAGGCAAAAACCGTGTGCTTTTCTATCAAAAGGAAATATACGATAATAATGCACGGCAGATCAAAATGATTAATAACCTCCAATATGGTATTGAGAACGAGCATTTTGTATTATACTACCAACCGCAGTTTTGTTTGAAGACGGGAAGGGTTTTGGGGGTCGAGGCACTGGTCCGCTGGATCCATCCGGAGGAAGGCTTCATCCCGCCCTCTGAGTTCATTCCGCTGGCGGAGGAATCCGGACAGATCTACATGCTAGAACGCTGGATTGTCAGGCAGGCTCTCAGGCAGAAGAAACAATGGGAGCTGGAAGGCTACGGGGAGTTGGAGATATCGATTAACTTGTCTGGAAAGACCTTGACAAGTACCATTAACTTCCGTGAAATCGAACAGATCCTTCAGGAGGCTCCGGTGAATTATGAAGGAGTCGTCATTGAGATAACGGAGACTGCCAATATATCGGATGTTGACATTGTAATTGAGCATTTAAAGCGGCTCCGCAATATGGGTATACGGATCGCGCTGGATGATTTTGGTACGGGCTATTCTTCCTTGAATTACCTTAAGATGTTCCCGATTAATATTATAAAGCTTGACCAAAGCTTTATCCGTGCGATTAATGAAAACAGTGTTGATATGCTTTTGATAAAGAATATCCTGAGGCTGGCACATGACCTGGAATTTTATGTTGTTGCCGAGGGGATTGAGACCCAGGAACAGCTGGAGTTTTTAAGGACTGGAAGCTGTAATTCGGGACAGGGCTATCTGCTTAGCAAGCCTGTACCTGTTGAGATGTTGAATCCTTTATTAATGAAGGATTTTTATGCTGTTAATTATAAAGAATAGAAACCAGTCCCCTGTAGAAGCACCGGCTTTTGGGGGCTGGTTTTTTGCAAATATAAGCTGGAAGGCTTTGGTAAAGCATTCTTTTCCCGTAAGCCTACTGCTTTTTGTCTTCTTCTTCGGCTTCTTTTACAATCGCGTCAAGCACGTTAATTAAATCGTGGATATTATTCAACTCCACGTTACGTTCTAGAATCGCATTTTTTAAGTCCACTGATAAGGTTTCAAACTTTTCCTTTATTGCAGGAGCAACATATGACATATTTCATCCCATGCCTTTCAATAAAATTCAACCACAATTTATCTTTACGATAGCATTAGGATTCCCAGAGCTTGTAATAATATACGCTGTTCTCGCAACATGTGGTCCAGCCGGTTATTTCAATGAAAGCTGTGTTTTCTTTTGCGGAATATGCTTTTATTGTGTAAGGCGTAGCTGAAAATAAAATAATAAGAGTCTCCGTTTGGAATTTACGAAGGTTTATAAAAATTTTAAACTTTTTTTATAAAAAATATATTGAAAGTATGTTCTATATGTTGTATAACATATATTGCAAGGAGATATACAGATAAAGTTGGATCAAGGTAGGATCCATCTGGTTCTGTTATATCACATAGTATTTAGAACTATAAAATTATATTTTAAAGAAGGAGTGGTAAATATGTTAAGACCAGCATTATTTGAAACTACGGGACCTTTATTTTTTGACAGAGTTTTTCATGACTTCTTTGGGAATGGCTTCAACCAATTTGATAACTTTAATACGGATGTAATCGATAAGGGAGATAGTTATCTGCTGGAGGCAGAGCTTCCCGGCTTCCAAAAGGAGGATATCAGGATCGACCTGGACAAGGATACCCTGACGATAACAGCGGCACACAACGAAGAGAAAAGGGAAAAGAAGGATAATTATGTAAGACAGGAAAGACGGTATAGTTCCTATTGCAGAAGCTTCCACATTCCTGGAATTAAAAAGGAGAATATTTCTGCGGAATATAACAATGGCGTCCTTGGAATTACTCTTCCGAAGGAACAGGCAGTAATTGAGGAAGCGAAGAGGATAGAGATTCAATAGGGATTCGACAATAGGGATTCGATAATAAGGATTCGATAGCAGGGATTTGATAGCAGGAATTCAATAATGGCCATTCAATAATAGGAATTAAGTAACAGGGATTACAGCCGGGATAAATTTATCCCGGCATTTTTCCGTTATGGTTTATCTGCATGAAAGGCTTAATAAATACGGATAATAAGGTATAACTGTGCTGCATGTATATATGTATATAGTATATACATGAAAGGATTAGGTTTATCTACTGGGATATTTAGTTAAATAACTTGAAGAAATGGCGAGATTATGTTAGGATTAAAATGATATTAAATTAATTTTCCATACTTCACTCGAAGCATAGGCTTCTTTTTTTAGGCGTATCATAGGTGTGAAAAGTCCCGCAAAAGATGTGCGGGCCGAAATCTCGCAAAAGACGTGGGGACAAAAGTCCTGCAAAGACGCGAGCTAAAAGTTTCGCAAAGATACGGGACAAAAGTCTCGAGGAATATGAGACTTGGTAAATGTTTTATTTATATTAATACAGCAGGGGAGGTATCTTTCATGGAAGACTTTAACAAAGACGGAGGTAATGACGGCCTCAATAATCCAAATAATGATGGCCAGCAAAGCCCTCCGGCAGGGGATTCCAACGTTCAGAATAATCCATATGGACAAAACGTTTCTAATCCACAATCCGATTTAAACCAACAAGGAGGCTCTGTCCAGCAGCCTAATTTGGATTCACAAGGGAGCTTTAATCCGCAAAATGATTTGAACCAGCAAGGGAATCAATATCAGCAGGTAAATGGCGGTGAACAGCCACAGCAGCCAAATCCGTACCAGCAGGGGCAGTATAACCAACAGACCTATAATCAGGGCTCATATCAGAATCCACAATATCAGCAGCCCCAGTATAATGGACAGTCCCAGTATCAGCAGCCCCAGTATAATGACCAGTCCCAATATCAACAATCCCAGTATAATGGTCAGCCTGGATACCAGCAGTATCAACAGGGATCTGGACAGCAATACCAGCAGAATCCGTACCAGCAATATTCATCTACACGGAAGAAGGATAATGGTTTGTCCATAGCATCGTTAATCTGCGGTATTTGCAGTGTTGTATTATGCTGCTTCTCCTTTTTTGCGTTGCCGTTATCAATTGCAGGTCTTATTCTCGGAATTATTAGCATTAAGAAACAAAAGGATGATAGAAACCTGGCGATTATTGGAATTGTACTTTCGTCAATTGGTATCGTAATTGCGATTATAGCGCTTATAGGAACGGTTGCCATGACTAATTCGCCAAGCTTCTGGGAAAGCTTCTACGAAGGGTTTGAATCTTCTTATTATTAAAAATCAATTCATGTAAAACAGCTAATTAATAGTTCATTTCATGAAAAAAGCCATCTGTTATGTTGATCTGTAGTGCAGACCAGGATATCTTAACAGATGGCTTATATTTTATGCGGATTCTTTATTTTGCAATTCTTTATCTATGTAATTCTTTATCTATGTAATTCTTTATTTATACGATTCTTTATTTATGTAATTCTTTATTTATACGATTCTTTATTCATACAGATTCTTTTTCTTATACAGATTCTTTATTTATATAGATTCTTTATATGTGTAAATTTAATCTTTCTGCAATTTAATCTTTCTGCAATTTAATCTTTCTACGAATTTATTCTTTATACAGGTTTTATTCTTTCTGGATTCATCCCGGCATCTGCCATACAATGATATCACGGAGTCAGATAGGGTATAAAATTGCGGACAATCCAGTATAGGACTAATCCGGCAATGAGGATTAAGTAAAAGCTGAGTTTTCTGGGAAGCAGCCGAACCTGCTTTCCAAAGCTATAGGTGACCAGCTCCATATAAGCCAGAAAAAGAATCAGGAGCATTATGGCAGGGACAACATTAAAGCGCAAGGAACCCAGCACATCGCCGTGGAGTAAGGAAACCACACTTCTCGTATTACCGCAGGAAGGACAATAAAGGTGGAATAGCTGATAAAAATAACAGCTTGGAAAATATGGCACCAAGGCTAGAACACTCTCCCGGAAGATTATTAGGAATAAAGCGGTTATAGGTAGTAGGACAGATAATAATTTGGGTATTCTTTTGTTTGACATGGCAGCCTCATTTCATGGAATTATATTGTAGTGCCCGATGATCCGTAAGCTGGATTAATATATTATTTTAAGCCGGATCAATATAGTGTTTTAAGCTGGATTAATATATTATTTTAAGCTGAATTAATACATTATTTTAAATCGATTAATATACTATTTTAAACCAATGTTGCAGCCATTTCAAGCCTCCGGTATAGGGAGAAGTTAAAAAGCGGATATAGGGATTGAAAAATCCAGGTGAAAGTCAAAGAAAACAGAAAATAGAAAAATAGGAAGAAATGCTTGTGATATAAAAGGTTATGAGATATAATAGGGAAAATTCGAGTTTAAATACAAATGTGAGCAACCATGCTTTCTACGGGCATTGGATGAAATGAGGTAATATGAGGTTAAAGGATTATTTGAAAAAATATAGGCTGATACCGGACGGTTCCATGGGAACCTATTACTCTGAACTGGTAGGCAAGCCAGGTGCAATATCAGAATATGCCAACCAGTCAGAGCCGGACATCATCAAGCAAATTCATAAGGAATATCTTGAAGCCGGAGCGAGGCTCCTACGCACGAACACCTTCGCTGCCAACCGTGCAGTGCTGCAGCTTGGGGAAGAACAGCAGAAAAGCCTGCTTAGCCAGGCATGCTATATCGCAAAGAGTGCCCTGGAAGAGGCGGGGCTGACCCCGGAAGACAGGGCAGCCAGCTGGATCCTGGGAGATATCGGCCCGATTCCGGAGGACGCCGGCACTAATGAGGAGGATATTTTAACCGAATACAAATTAATGTGCGACATCTTTATCCAGGAGGGGCTGGAGGGAATTCATTTTGAGACCTTTTCAAGCCTGCATTATATCGAGAAGCTACTTCCCTATATTAAGAATAAAAAATCAGATATGTTTATCCTGGTCAGCTTTTCCGTCAACAAGAATGGGTATACGGAGGCTGGAATCAGTGCCGCCAGGCTACTAGATACTGCCGGACAAACCGGCGGTATTGATGCCTGCGGTTTAAATTGCGGCGTTGGCTCCGGACACCTGTACCATATCCTGAAGAAGCTCAAATTCCCTGAGGATCGGTATATTTATGCAGCGCCGAATGCAGGTTATCCGGAGCAGATGCAAAACCGCATGGTATTTATGGACAATGCAGAATATTTTTCGGACAATATGGAATTAGTCGCCGGTCTGGGTGTGGATATGATTGGCGGCTGCTGCGGAACTACGCCGGCATATATAAAGGCCCTTAATCTCAGGATTAAAAATAAAGAACGTATCTATCCCAGAAAAACAGAGGCTGCAAAGACAGAGAGCCAGAGCCGGCCCCATAAGGAAAATGATTTCTACCAGCTGTTGTTAAGCGGTAAGAAGGTAATTGCAGTTGAATTGGATCCGCCCTATGATGCGGATATTGACCGGGTCATGGAGTGTGCGCACATCTTAAAGAGCAGTGGCGCGGATTTAATAACCTTTGCGGACTCCCCCATGGGCCGGAGCCGGGTGGATTCCATCCTTATGAGCATAAAGATAGCAGGAGAAACCGGGTTGAAGGTCATGCCCCATATCTGCTGCAGGGACCGGAATATGATTTCTATCCGTTCCAGCCTGCTGGGAGCCTATATCCACGGTATCCGTAATCTTCTCATTGTAACCGGGGATCCGGTTCCCAGTACAAGCAGGGCAAAGACAACAGCGGTATTTGATTATAACTCGGTCCAGCTGATGGATTTTGTAAAGGAAATGAACCTGGAGCATTTTGCGTCCGAGCCCCTGTATTTTGGAGGTGCGCTAAATCATGGCAGAGGAAACCTGGACCGGGAGATTGAGCGGATGCAGAAGAAGATAGCTGCCGGAGCAGCCTATTTTCTGACACAGCCCATCTATTCGGTGGAGGACGTGGAGCGGATAAAGAAGATTAAGGAAAGGGTTGATACTAAGATCCTGTGCGGTATTATGCCCCTGGTAAGCTACCGGAATGCATGCTTTATTAAAAATGAGGTTACCGGTATTCGTGTCCCGGAGGAAATTGTGGACAGATACAGCCCTGATATGAGCAAGGAAGAGGCCGAGAATGTTGGAGTTGAAATAGCCCGTGAGATGATGGAGCTCCTGGATCCGGTGACAGACGGATATTATTTTATGCTGCCTTTTAACCGGGTTAGTCTTATGGATAAAATATTAAAAAAATAAATTTGGATTAAAAGTGGAGGGATTTGCATGACAAGGAAGGAATTTTTGGATTTTGCCCAGTCAAGAATCGTTATTCTGGATGGAGCAACTGGAATGAACCTGCAAAAACGGGGTATGCCGGCAGGGGTATGCCCGGAGGACTGGATGCTTAAGAATCCACAGGTGCTAATCGGACTTCAGAGAGAATTTCTTGAGGTGGGGACAGATATCCTGTTTGCTCCGACCTTTACGGCAAACCGCATTAAGCTGGCCAAATATGGCTTGAAGAGTCAGATTGCAGAGATAAATAAAGGACTGGTTGGACTGTCTAAGCAGGCAGTGGAGGAATACCGTAAAGCAACCGGCAATCAGAGGGAGATCTATATTGCGGCAGATATTACCATGACAGGAGAACAGGTGGAGCCTCTTGGAACCCTGTCCTTTGAGGATTTGGTGGATATCTATAAGGAACAGCTGGGATATATACTTTCGGCGGGTGTTGATCTGATTGTAGTAGAGACGATGATGAGCCTGCAGGAATGCAGGGCGGCCTTGCTTGCGGCGAAAGAAATCAGTGATATACCGGTTATGATATCCCTGACCTTTGAGGAAAATGGAAGAACCCTCTTTGGTACGGATCCTAAGACGGCAGTCATTGTGCTGCAGAGCATGGGGGCAGCGGCAGTAGGGGTGAATTGCTCCACGGGACCGGATAAAATGGAGAAAATGATCCGTGAAATGAAGGAATATGCTTGTATTCCGGTTTTAGCAAAGCCCAATGCAGGGATTCCGAAGCTGGTAGGGAATGAAACTGTATTTCCGATGGAGGCGGAGGAATTTGCCGCTGGGATGAAGAAGCTGGTGGATGCGGGGGCTAACATTGTCGGAGGCTGCTGTGGGACAACTCCGGAGCATATGGACCGGATGGTCCAGGCAGTAAAGGATATGCTTCCCCAGGCACCGAAGACAAAGCAGACGAGAGCGCTGACAACGGAGATAAGTACGGTAGAAATACCTTTGGATGGCCGGTTTATGATTGTTGGTGAGCGTATTAACCCAACCGGAAAAAAGGCGCTGCAGGCCGAACTGCGGGAAGGGGACCTGACCCTGGTATCCGAAATGGCGGCGGAGCAGGCAGACCTGGGCGCTGATATCCTGGACATCAATATGGGAATGAATGGCATTGACGAAAAGGCGATGATGCTGGAGGCCGTGCAGGAAGCCCTTCTTGCGGCCCGGCTACCCCTATGTATCGATTCCAGCCATGTATCCGTAATTGAAGCTGCCTTAAGAATCTATCCGGGACGGGCTTTGATCAATTCCATTTCCCTGGAAAAAGAAAAGTTTGAAAAATTAATTCCCATTGCGAAAAAGTATGGTGCAATGTTTATCCTTCTGCCGCTTTCTGATCAGGGGTTGCCAAAAAGTATGGAAGAGAAGAAGCAGATCATCCATAGAATCCTTGACCGCGCCCTGGAAATAGGCTTAACAAAGGAGGATATTATCGTCGACGGGCTGGTGAACACCGTGGGAGCAAATAAAAATGCGGCACGGGAAGCGGTCCAGACTATCCGCTATTGTAAGGAAGAGCTGGGGCTTGCAACCATCATAGGCTTATCGAATATTTCCTTTGGGCTGCCGGAGCGCCAATTCATTAATAGCACCTTCCTGGCTTTTGCAATCCAGGCAGGTCTTACTATGGCTATTGCAAACCCTTCCCAGGATCTATTGGTAAATTCCGCATTGGCAGCTGATTTACTGTTAGGTGTGGAGGATGCGGCTGAGAGGTATATTGGGCGTGTTACCACCAGACCGGCAACGGTTTCGGTCACGCCGGGCGGCGGCTCGGGAAAGGAAGCAAGGCCGCCGGCACCGGCTTTGGCCTCCGGTAAAGCTGCAGAGAGAGAGACTGCTAACGGAATTAGTAATGCAGCGGGCAGTATGATGGGCAATGCGGCTGGTAATACAGCAGGCAGCATAACGGACAATGTGGCTGGTAATACAGCAGGCGGCATAACGGGTAATGCGGCTGGTAATGCGACAGGTAGCATAACGGGCAATGTGACTGGTAATATAACTGATAATACAACGGATAATATGATGCCGGAGGACGGGAGTGAGAACCGGCAGGCTGTGTTCCAAGCCGTGGTGAAAGGAAACAGGAAGAATATCCTGCCCTTGGTTGATAAGGTATTGGCGGATGGGGTTTCTCCGGATTCACTCATTGCGGACACCTTAATTCCGGCCATCAATGAGGTGGGGCGGCTTTACGACTGCCAGATTTATTTCCTTCCGCAGCTCATCAGTGGCGCGGAGGCGATGAAGGTGGCGATTGATTACCTGGAGCCAATGCTGGCAAAGGAGGGAACCTCCAAGGACAAGGTAACAGTTGTTATCGCGACGGTAGCCGGTGATATTCATGATATTGGTAAGAATCTCGTTAGTCTGATGCTGAAAAACTATGGCTTCCGCGTCATTGACCTGGGGAAGGATGTTCCCACTGAGAAAATCCTCCAGGTTGCCAGGGAGGAGGATGCGGACGTCATCGCCCTTTCTGCCCTGATGACAACCACGATGATTGAAATGGAGAATGTGGTTATCAAAGCAAAGGAGCAGGGTCTTAGGGCTAAGATCATTATCGGAGGAGCTGTTGTAACCGAAAGCTATTGCGAGGAAATCGGTGCGGACGGTTATTCGGAGGATGCCCAGTCCGCTGTAGCCCTGGTAAAGAGATTAACAGAGAATTAATAATTCATTTTTGGGCATTTTCTCGCTTTCCCGCATTTACAATGTAAATTCCGATGCAGACCAGAGCCAGTGCAAGCAGGCTGTTCCAGCTGAACAAGGCATCGCCGAGGAACAGGGCCGATAAAAGTGCGCCAAAGATGGGTGTCAGGAAATTATAGACGGCTATCCTGCTGATTTTATTATATTTAGACAGTATCGTCCAGACGGTAAAGGCTATGGAAGAGAGTAGAGACATATAAGCTAACAGCAGGATACCTGGAAAAGTAACCTGTGATAAGCGGCCTCCGCTTAAGAAGCCGAGCAGCATTAAGACTAGACCCCCGATCCCTAATTGATAACCGGTGACGATTGTAGCATCTGCTTTCTGGCATACATTTTTACTGATCAGGGAGCCGATGGCAAAGGAAAGTGCAGCGAATAACATAAGGCCGTCACCTGAAAGGTTAAAGCCAAGATCAGCTGAGCTCATTCCATTCAGGTTGACCAGGATGATTCCGGCAAAGCCGATGGAGCAGCCAATTATTTTGGAAATGGATAGCCTATCATTTTTATAGAAGAAATGGGCAAGTAAAACTACAAAGAAGGAATTACACGCAGCCAAAATGGATCCCTTTACGCCAGTTATATTGGATAAGCCGATATAAAAGAAGATATATTGCAGCACGGTCTGAACTAGGCTGACCATCAATACGCCCTTAACATTGTGAGGGCGCAGCAGGGGGATTTTATGGTTTTGGACCGTAGAAATTATTAAAGTGATTACCCCAGCAAAGAAGAACCGAATTCCGGCAAATACCAGCTTCCCGGAGGTGTCCTCCGCAGCAATGGAAAATAGCTGGTACCCGATTTTCACGCAGGGGAAGGCGCTTCCCCACAAAGCGGTGCATAGCATGGACAATAATAGTATGTTGATCGGTTTTGTAAATAGGTTATGGCGGGTATTTGTATTCATGATGGTATTCTTTTCTGGCATTCTGTTTGTGTCTCCTTAATAAGGGGGGTTCCAGGTTATTTATCTATTGTATAATAAGTAAATGGGGAATTGCTTAAAAGCACTATTCAGTATCATATAGCAGAAATTATGAAAAAGCAACTGATAAAAGAAAATGAAAAGATAGTGAAAAGAAAGTGCTGAAAGAAAATTGAATATTTATTGGTTTATTGATATAATCAGATCTGAGTGTAACTGTGACCTGGAATTATTTATATAATAAGGAGGAAAAAAATGATCCGTGACATATTATCAGCTGACCGTGAGATATTTTTATCAATGGCCAAAAGCTTTTATTCATCAAGCGCAGTGGTCCATAATGTTGATTCTGGAAATTTCGAGGCAACCTTTACTGCTGCGATGGACAAATCACCGTTCATACGCATTTTTATTATAGAGGACGAGGGAAATCCTATAGGGTATGCGCTTTTATCCTTTACCCATTCAAATGAAGCAGGCGGACTTGTGGTATGGATTGAGGAGATTTACATCAGTGAAGCCTACAGAGGTAAGGGATATGGCAGCCGGTTCTTAGAATTTGTAGAGCAGGAATACCCGTCTGCCAAGCGGATCCGCCTTGAAGTCAGGGGAGATAATGAAGAAGCGGTCGAGCTATATTATAGGCTTGGTTATGAAGCTCTTGATTATGTACAGATGGTAAAGGACAAAAAGTAGAAGGTGACGGGAGGAAGCAATGAAAAAGAACAGGTGGGTGAGGGCGATGCGTTCCCACCCGTTATTTGAGTTTTTATTTACCGTGAAAGGGAATACAAAGCCCTTGATTTTGATTGAACCCCTATGGGGGATTCCCTTCAATCTGCTGGCTCCCTTTATTACATTGTATATGGTAGCGCTGGGGGTTACCGATGTGCAGATTGGCCTGATTCTCTCTATCGCCATGGTGGTGCAGGTGGCCTTTTCCTTTTTGGGAGGGATTATTGCAGACAAACTAGGCCGGCGTATCACTACGATGCTGGGGGATTTCTTTGGCTGGAGCGTTGCCTGCTTTATCTGGGCGATCTCCCAGAATTTTTGGTTTTTTCTGATTGCAGTGTTAATGAACAGCTTTGAGCAGATTAACCAGACCGCCTGGTACTGTCTGTTGGTTGAGGATTCCGAGGAAAAGGATATTCTAAATATCTTTAACTGGATCACCATCGGAGGCTTGGTTGCAGTATTCTTCGCCCCCATATCCGGCCTGCTGATTGGTCGTTTCTCACTGGTGCCAGTAATCAGGGTGGTGTATTTTTCCTTCAGTATTTCCATGCTGCTTAAAACTTTTATCACAATGCGCTATACGAAGGAGACGCGGCAGGGAATGGTACGCAGGCAAGCTACGAAGGGCGTGTCGGTATGGAAGCTGGTAGCGGAATATAAGCAGCTGGTGCCGTATATCTTCCGGAATAAGGCGACAATGCAAACCCTGGCAATCATGGTGATCGTTTACATAACCGGCATGATAAATAACAATTTTTTTGGGCTCTATGTTAACCTGAGGATGGGTATTCCTGAGCAATATCTGGCATTCTTTCCTATTTTGCGTGCTATTGTGATGATTGTGTTCATGTTTGCAATCCAGCACCGGCTGGAGCGCTTGAAGCTCAAAATTCCCATGCAGGTAGGATTAGTGGTTTATGTGCTCTGCCAAATGCTGCTGATTTTTGGCCCGAAGGGCAGGATTTGGCCGGTGGTACTGTTCACTTTGCTGGAGGCGATAGCCAATGCCCTTGTGATGCCCCGCAAGGATGCCATGCAGGTGATGAGTGTAGATCCGGCTGAGCGGGCGCGTATCGTTGCACTGCTGACCGCCTTTATGATTGGCTTTTCCTCGCCCTTTGGATATATGGTAGGATTGCTTTCCAGCATTGACCGGAGGCTCCCATTTGTATTAAGCAGCTTTTTGTATCTGCTGGCCATTCTGGTCATTTCCCGGTTCAAGGAGCGGAAGCTAATGGGGGAAGCGGGCTGACGGCAGGGAGGTCAAGGTCTGGTTGGTAAAAGAGTGCGCCGGATAAGCAAGGTTATATTTTTTATGAGGAGGATATGATGAAGAAGGTAAAAATAGTTGTTATACGGAAAGAATTTTATCCTGAATTTGCTGACAGTTATCTGACTGATGGCAGGGAAGCCGGCCCATGTCCAATTCTGGATGTTGGTGATGAATTTCTCTATGAGGGCGGTGCAGAAATGCCAAAGGGACTATGTCCATGGGCTTGGATTGATATTTATAGGGGTGTAAACGCACTTTCTGCCGGTGCTACATATGCTCCCTGGAATAATCAGGATGGAATGCAAATTCTTTGCTGTACGGATGGTATCCGTCCGGTTATATTCAAATTAGAAGCAGTTATGGATAGTGATGTATGAATGCTGTAGCAAGAGATTGGGCTGGATTTAGGCTGTGAGGTGGATATAAATACACCCATATTCACCGAGCTAGTATAAAGAAGCTTTTTGTCAGGCAAATCCTATAAGGAAACGGGCAGTGCCTGATGGTGGGCCAATGGTAATAGAAAGTATATGATAATGCAAGCGTACTATTAGAGAATAATGGTACGCTTTTTTTGATCGGTTACTATTAAGTACTATTAAGTTCCTACTATTAAGTTCCTCAACCTCAATTGTGTCTCTGTAATTGTGTCTCTGTCTTATCATAGAACAACAATTAATTATCGAATAACAATAAAAAAATATTGACAATCGAATGGGCAAATGCTATATTATTCAATAAGAATGAAGGGATAGCTATGGGTAGCTATGGAAAGGAGTGTGAAAAAGAGCGATCGAAAAGGTAGTTGCGTGAATGATAGCCATGAAAAGGGCTATCGAAAAGGTAGCTGTGGGAATGGCAGCTATGAAAAAAGGGTGATACCGCATTCCAGTGAGGAACAGCGGGGTAAGGAGATATAGGATACATTTAATTTTGGATGAAATGAAAAAAGCTAAGAATGCAGGAGGTCGTGGATGAGCAAGGATCCATTTGTGAAATTTACAAAGCTGATATTAGATTTTATGTTTTATTCTGGGATTATAGTCTGTGCTACAGTCCCAATTAGCTTCCACTATGTGGGAAAGTACGTCTATAAAATTTTTGAAAGGTTTTATTTGCCCTTCTGTATTATATTCATGATCGCGGGAGTATTTGCACTTGTCATCCTGTGGGAGCTCCGGAGGATGTTCCGGACGGTCCTAAGTGGGGATCCCTTTGTAAAAGAGAATGTTATTTCCTTGAAAAGAATGGGAGCATGTGCCTTTATTATTGCTGTATGTATGGCCACCAGGTTATTCTTAGTCATAACACCGGCAGCACTTGTTTTAATTGTAGTCTTTATGATCGCAGGGCTTTTTTCCCTGGTATTGTCGATGGTATTTGATCAGGCCGTAACCTATAAACAAGAGAATGATTTGACCATTTAAGGAGGTGCCGCTATGATCGAAGTGAATTTAGATGTTGTTATGGCACAAAGGAAAATAGGATTAACAGAATTAGCGGAGCAAGTGGATATCACGATGGCGAATCTTTCTATCTTAAAAAATAATAAGGCAAAGGCAGTCCGTTTTAGTACCCTGGAAGCAATCTGCAAGGCGCTGAACTGCCAGCCGGGTGACCTGTTAAAATATGTGGATGAAGAAAAGCCAGCCGGTTAACCTTAGGTGGGCCATTGTATCACTATGGGCATTTAGGGAAAGAGAAGGGCTGTTGGATTTAGAATTAATTCTTAGGAGGGAAAGCTCCTAAAAAGGAGGTTTAAGAAATGGAACAATTAAATAAGGATCTTCCTGAACAAGTAATCCAGGAAGAGAAAAAGCCTGCAGTTGAGGATTTCCTGAGGAAGGAAGAAGCCCCCCTGCTTATTAAAATACGCCAAAAATTTGGAGTCTTTGGTGGCATCAGTCTGGTCTTTGGACTGCTGTTTACCATGTTATTTTATGAGGTCTCCATTGGACTTAATGTATTTGCATTTACTATTGTTATGGTAGGCCTGCTGTGCCTTGCTACGGATAAGCTGTCTGTTCCCAGGAAAAGAACAACCCTGTTATATTATGCGGGGGCGATATTGTTGGGGCTTTCCACGATGCTTACTTCAAGCGGGAATCTCCAATTTATTAATGTAATCGGAATACTGCTGTTGCTGGACCTGTCCCTGCTCCACCAATTTTATGAGGATGGAAAATGGGATTTTACCAGGCATTTCATGAAAATGATTGGGCTGTTGTTTCTAAGCATTGCATCCCTTGGAAAGCCTTTTGTCCATGGAGCGGAGTTCATGAAGCAGGTTAAGGTGCTGAAAAATGATAGGGTACGCAATATTTTCATAGGTGTTGTTATCTCGGTGCCGTTGCTTTTGGTTATTCTTGCATTATTATCCAGTGCGGATATATTATTTGGGGAGATGACAAAAAGCCTGTTCCAGGTCATTTTCTCCGGGGATGTTTTTGGCATCTGCTTTATGCTGGCCTTTGGTATATTGGCCTGTTACTGCATCCTCTGCGGGGCTGTTGCACGGGTGGGAAAGGAGGATTCTGTGCCAGGAAGGAAGGTGGATGCGTCCATTGCGGTTACCGTTATGCTGATCCTGTGCTTTGTCTATGTGGTTTTCTGCGGGATCCAGCTTACTTATCTGTTCGCAAATGGTATCTTTGTGCTGCCTGAGGAGTTCACCTTTGCGGAATATGCCAGAAGGGGCTTTTTTGAACTGCTGGCGGTTGCCTCAATCAATATTATCCTGATGCTGGCGGAAAAGGCACTGTTTCGGGAAAGCAGGCTCGTAAGTGTCCTGGTTACAATCATGTCACTCTGTACTTATATTATGATTGGTTCTGCCACCTACCGGATGCTGCTGTATATTGGGGCTTATCATCTGACTTTTTTAAGGGTATTTGTTTTGCTGTCCCTGTTCATTATCGCATTTGTCCTGGCTGGAGTTGTTATTACAGAATTTAAAAAGGAATTCCCGCTGTTCCAGTACTGTGTAGTGGTAGTAACAGCGAGCTATCTGGTCTTCTCCTTTTCAAAGCCGGACCATTATATTGCGGAGTACTTACTTGACCATGTTGATACCCTTAGCTATTCGGATATGGGTTATCTGACAAGGGAGCTGTCCCTGGATGCGGCTCCGGCGGTTCTTCCGGTATTATCGGATAAGGAACGCTGGGTTGATGAGAAGATAGATGACGGGGAGCCGGAGGGGCATACCGGGGAATATAATAGAGAATACGCTGGGGATTATGATAGAGAATATACCGGAAATTATGACGGAGAATATGGCTATATGGATTATGGATATAAAGAGTCTGCGAAAGCCATGAAGGAGGACTATTACGCAAGAATCAGACGGGCGGCCTCAGGGCGGGAATTCAGGGACTTCAATTATTCCATATTCCGTTCAGGACAGTCCGTTACAATGAAATAAACCGGTGCCAAAATGATCCATTTAACTAGGGCGTGTCTGAAAACTCATTGTACCGTTCTGAATGGCCCGGCACAAGCAGTTTTCAGACATACCCTGGTGGCAGAGGGTGTTGCAAAATAGAAGGAATATACGGGATATTGCAGATATCAGAGGTGATTCTGCAATATGGTATAGGCGTTTCTTATTTTAACACCCTCTGCCATATTTTAATGGAATAGTAATGGATTGGCCTACATTTCACGGTTGTATTTTGCAAGGTAATAAATAAAATAAAAAATAACTAAGAGATAGCCCAATACCAGCAGCAGAATTACGGCCAAATCTACCCCCAGCAGGGCAAAGGCTAGCATTAAAGCGCCGAAAACAAACAACATCAGGTCATAAGCCTTTGCCTTTGCACGATTAGCAAGGGCAATATTACGTTCATCCTTTTTTTCAATTTCCACTTGCTTCTGTATGTCTGGATTATGTTGAATTGCCTTTCGGCTAATGATACTACCCATGTCGTGACCAAATATACCACAGCCGAGGCCAATGCTGACATAGGGTAGAGCCTTAAAAATTTCCGGTGAGGCTATTCCTCTTTTTACAAGATAAAGGCCGGCAGCCAGAAGCGCAAATCCGACTAAGGCAAGCAGGTAGTCAAAAGCTTTTTGTTTCATACAATATCCTCCTCATAGATAAATATTTCCTCAATACTCATTTCGAAATAACGGGCTATTTTAAAAGCCAGGACAATGGAGGGGTTATATCTCCCATTTTCAAGGGAACCGATGGTCTGCCTTGATACCTCAAGAATAGCGGCCAATTCCTCTTGTCGGATGCCACGCTGTTTTCGGAGCTCTTCTAAACGATTCTTCACAGGTTGACTCCTTTCTATGGAAAGTTAACTTTCCATAACTAAATCATAACATGAAGAAAGTGGAATGTCAAGCTAACTTTCCATGGTTTTAAAATAGTATAATATTGAAATAGTATAAAAATTATAAATGTTTTATAAAAAGTATCTGTTATTACCTTGTAATTCCAATTTTCAGGTTTTCTTTTCTTTAAACTGTGTTATACTGTTTTTATTATATAAACTGATAAATCTGAATTATGAGGTGGATTATGGAGCAGAACAACGAAGCATTAGAAGAAAAGAAAGGTGAAGCCAGGAGGAAGTATACAATCGATGTCATTATTCCAACCTATCATTCGGAGGAGAAATTTGATAAGCTGATAAACATGCTCTATGCCCAGACGGTTAAGCCGGACCGGGTGCTGGTTCTTCATTCCGTGGAGAAGGAGGGCGAGGAGCAAAGCTATCCGCAGATCGAGGGTAGTAATATCACAGTAATACCGATTGAGAAAAAAAACTTTGACCATGGAGGCACCCGTAAATATGGAGCTTCCTTGTCGGATGCGGATGTTCTCATGTTTATGACCCAGGATGCGGTTCCCGTGGATGAATATCTGATAGAAAGGCTCCTGGAACCCTATGCGGATCCGGAGGTTTCCGCAACCTATGCAAGACAGCTGCCGGATGAGAAGGCGGATTTACTGGAACGGTATACGAGGCATTTTAATTATCCCAAATACAGCAGGGTAAAGTCAAAGGCGGATATGGAAGAGCTTGGCATCAAGACCTTCTTTTGCTCCGATGTATGTGCAACCTACCGCAGCTGCGTATACCAGCAGCTCGGGGGCTTTGTGGACAGGACCATATTTAACGAGGACATGATTATGGCGGCGGCTATGATCCGGGCCGGCCATAAGGTGGCTTACACCGCGGAAGCAAAGGTGGTCCATTCCCATAGATACAGCTATGTGCAGCAGTTCACAAGGAATTTTGACCTTGGAGTTTCCCATAGCCAGTATGCTGAGGTGTTCCGGGGCTTAAAATCAGAATCCGAGGGAATCAGGTTAGTAGTGAGCAGTATTGACTACCTTATTAAAAAGAAGCAATTTTTAATGATACCGGATTTGATTATCAGCAGCGGATGCAAATTTCTGGGTTACCAGCTGGGGAAGCACTATGAGCTTTTTCCCAGGGAGTTTGTAAAAAGGTGCAGTATGAATAAATCCTATTGGGATTAGCGGGTACTGATTGATAAACAGATAGGGAGATGATTATGGCATGAGTACAGTTGCAATTGTTATGGCTGCTTATAATGGAGAGAAGTATATAAGGGAGCAGGTAGATTCTATTCTGGCATCATCTTATCAGGATTTTGAACTATTTATCTTTGATGATGGCTCAAAGGACCGTACTCTGCCCATTCTTAAGGAGTATGAATTGCAGTACCCGGATAAAATACATTTGCATCAGAATGCCGGGAACCTGGGGCTTGTGTCAAATTTTTTGCAGGGTGTTTGTAAGACTACTATGGATTATGTGATGTTCTGTGACCAGGATGATGTATGGAAGCCAAATAAAATTGCAATTACGCTAAAGCGCATGAGGAATATGGAAGCACAGACCGGCAAGGCGGTACCCATGGTGGTATTTACGGATGCGGTAATGGTGGACCAGGATTTGAAGGTGATTTCAAATTCCTTTTTCTGCAGCTCCCACTTAAATCCATGCAGGACGGACCTGCCCCACATGTTAATGGAAAATAAATTAATCGGATGTACTGTTATGATCAATGCCGCACTCCGTAAAGTTCTGCAAAGCAGCCACCTTCCGAACAATGCCAGATACCACGACTGGTGGGTTGGCCTGATTGGGGCATCCATGGGCAGGATTAGCTTCGTGAGGGAAGGGACACTGCTTTACCGCCAGCACGGAGGGAACGTTGTCGGCGGCCAGGGCTTTGCGGACTATGTTAAAAAACGGATCACTGCCCTGGGCAGCCAAAGGGAGGCGCTTCGGGCACTGGGGCGTCAGGCGGATGAATTTATAGCTATCTATCAGGAGGAAATACCGGAAGAGAAGAGGGAGATCATACGTAGCTTTGCAGATTTAGGGAGGCTGGGATACATCAAACGCAGACAGGTGATCCTGCGCTATAAGTTTTTTAAGACCGGCCTTGTACGCAATATTGGGCTCATGATCATTATATAAGTTATCAAAAGTTACCTTTTAACTTCTGATAAAAGGCGCTGTTTTTGCACCGTGCATCATGATTATTGAATCATGGATTTTGATTCGATAATATAAGCTATGGGAAGCTGTCTTTTGACTTTTTATTAAAAGATTTGTTCTTGTGTTATAAAGCATTGTATTTTTATACATTTACTTTAGTGATTTAAACTAATAAAAAAATGTGTGGTTAAGCACGTTTCGGCACTTGACAAATACAAATACAGTTGATACAATAACTTAAACTTAATAAACTTACTTTTTATACAGCAACAGAAGCCCCATTGCAGAGTGACCTGTGGTGACGGGCTTTTCTTATAAGCTGCTACTGTTGCACAGTTGCCAATGAATGCGTTTCTTGCATTCTATTTTCACTAGGAGATTGCTCTGGTAATTTCCCTAATGCATGCGTTTTTGCATTCTGTGTGAATGTGTTTTTTGCATCCATGTGAATGCGATTTCTGCATTCTATTTACATATACAGAGAGGAGTATGCTATGAAGAGAATGGTATTTTCAATTCTGGTGGATAATACGGCAGGTGTCCTGAGCCGTGTATCAGGATTATTCAGTAGAAGAGGGTATAACATCGATAGCTTAACGGTGGGTGAAACTGAAAATCCTGCGATTTCCAGAATGACGGTTCTGGCACATGGTGACGACCAGATTTTGGAGCAGATCAGTAAACAGCTGTTTAAGCTGGAGGACGTTATAGAAATCAAAGAGCTAGTGCCCGGTGAATCAGTAACCAGGGAATTGATTTTGGCCAAGGTCTGTGCACCGGAAAAGGACCGTCAGGCAATTATCTCGATTGCGGATATCTTCAGAGCTAAGATCGTAGACGTGGCGCCGGAATCACTTATTATAGAATTAACCGGAAGCCAGGAGAAGCTGGATGCCTTTATTAAATTACTGGAGCCATATACAATTAAGGAGCTTGTCCGCACCGGTATTACCGGATTGGCAAGGGGCTTTGGTGATATTTCGGAATACATTGAGGATTAAAGGTTAAAAGAAATAAAAATTAATGAACGAAGGTGGACTGGGTCCATGCCGGCACTTTCAGGGCGATTTGTGCTGTGTAAGGGCAATGCCCGTAATGATGGGCATGGACATAATTAAGGGAGTAATTTACCTGAAATAAATAATGAGGAGAAATCCTCGCATACAAATTAGGAGGAATATAGGATGGCAAAGATTTATTATCAACAGGATTGTAACCTTTCCTTATTAGAAGGAAAGACGGTTGCAGTGATTGGTTACGGCAGCCAGGGTCATGCACATGCATTGAATGCAAAGGAGTCCGGTGTAAATGTTATTATCGGCCTTTACGAAGGAAGCAAGTCATGGGCGAAAGCGGAAGCGGCAGGCTTTGAAGTGTATACGGCAGCGGAAGCAGCGAAGAAGGCAGATATCATTATGATTCTTATTAATGATGAGAAGCAGGCGAAATTATATAAAGAAGCAATTGCGCCTAACTTAGAACCGGGTAATGCATTAATGTTTGCACATGGCTTCAGCATCCATTTTGGACAGATTATTCCTCCGGCAGATGTTGACGTATTAATGATCGCTCCTAAGGGGCCTGGCCACACAGTAAGAAGCCAGTACCTGGAAGGCCGTGGTGTTCCTGCGCTGATCGCAGTACACCAGAACGCAACAGGTAAGGCACATGACTTAGGTCTTGCCTATGCGCTGGCAATCGGTGGTGCAAGGGCAGGTGTTCTCCAGACAACCTTCAAGGAAGAAACAGAGACAGATTTATTTGGTGAGCAGGCTGTACTTTGCGGCGGCGTAACCGCCCTTATGAAGGCAGGCTTTGAAACACTTGTAGAGGCTGGTTATGAGCCTGAGAGTGCTTACTTTGAATGTATCCATGAGATGAAATTAATCGTTGACTTAATCAATGAGAGCGGCTTCGCAGGCATGAGATATTCCATCTCCAATACTGCTGAATATGGCGATTATGTTACCGGCTCCAGGATTATCACAGCTGAGACGAAAAAGGTAATGAAGCAGGTTCTGACCGAGATCCAGGATGGCACCTTTGCCCGTAACTGGTTAGTAGAGAACCAGGTTGGCTGCCCGTACTTCAACGCAAAGAGAAGAATCGAGTCCCAGCATGAGCTTGAGAAGGTCGGCACTGAGCTCCGCAAGATGATGAGCTGGACAGATAAGCCAAAGTTAATTAACAACTAATCAATAAAGATCTGGCTCTTTGTCAGGTGTTGGGGTGGGATTCTCTGAATCCTGCCCCATTACTGCATTTAGGGTCATTTTATGTTTCCTTTTATAATGATTGTTTTGCGCATGCGAAATAAGCCTCTTTGTTTTAACGTCGTCCATAGAACTATTCTTTCAGGTAATGGGCTTCCCTCAGGTCATCATTATAAAGCGGAATAAGGTCACAGGGTCTTTTGTTGTCCCCTTTTAACATTTTATGATTTTTAATATAAAAAATAAAATGTTGGAAGTATGAATTATAGAACCTAAAAAATAGGAGTATAGAGGATAAGTGAAGAGCCTATCCTCTATACTCCTTATCTCGTTATTAGAGAAGGATTTTTAGCGATGTACAATATTTTTTTCTATAGCAATGCTATATTGAGGTTAAAATAAATCAATAAAAATGGTTAACATAGTAAATTGAAAATAATAGGATTACGTGTATAATAATGAGATATTTAAAAGAGAAAACAATCCAATTTTATAGAAAAGCAAATAAAAGTTGTAGTACTAAAAATTGTATCAAGACATACAAAGTCATAAAAAAGATATTAAAAATCATGAAATCAGTAGAAGCTTATTGAAAATAATAAGTAAAATAAACCTAAAAATAGAAAGGTGTTGATTTTATGTTTAAAAAAATTGATATGCTCCATTGCGAGGGTTCAGAGCTAGTAAATGATAAAGGAAAAAGAATTATATTAAGAGGAACTAATTTAGGCGGATGGCTTCTACGTGAGGGCTGGATGGATACGGGCGCATTTGAAATACCAGTCTCCATAAAGGATACGCGTCATTTAGAAGAATGTACAATCTATGATTTTGGAGAAGTGAAGCGCTTTAATAGAATAAAGATAGTTTCCCAAACAGATGAAAGAATCAAGTTACATTCTTCCAATGACGGAATAACATGGGACGAAATTTGCACTGTTAATTTGAATGAGCCGGAACGATGTCCATTCCCCGAAGGTAAACCAGTACCTTATGATATTTCTGGGAAAACTTATAATTTCGGTACGTATCTATATGATGGGAAAATATGCTTTAATGAAGTGAGATCAAGATTTGTTAAATTGGAGTGTGAATCTTCCAATGAAATATCAGCAATCATGAGATATGGAGATGTTGATGAATTCATTTCCCGCAAAATATTAGAAGAGCGTTTTGGTAAGCAGAAGATGGAAGAATTACTCACTATTTATAAGAAAGCATATATTTCTGATGAAGACCTGGAGGAAATAAAAAAAATAGGATTTAATCTTGTGCGTATCCCAATTTACTGGCAGGAAATAATGAATTCGGATGGAAGCATAAAAGAAAGTGCATTTAGTGAGTTGGATTGGTTAATTGAAAAGTGCAGGGAAAAAGAGATTTATGTTATGTTGGATTATCATGGGGCTCCTGGAGGGCATACATCTGGCAGTATTACCTGTGGGCAATTAGATTTCAATGAATTCTGGAATAAGGAAGAATATCAAGATATGAGCTGTAGAATAATAAAAGCGCTGGTTAATCGTTATAAGGACGAGCCGACAATAGCAGCATTTGATCTATTAAATGAACCGGCTGTTGATATATATGATTCTTCGGATAAATACATCGTTGACGGAAATGATGAACATCTAATTTCTGGTGAAGTACATTTATGTGATGATGTGAGAATACAGATACAGACTGTTTATCAAAAGCTATACGATGCGGCAAGGTCAACTGGTGATATGCATATTCTTAGTGTTCAACCTTTTATAGATAATGATTTGTTGGGCAATCCCGAGGAACGGGGGTGGGAGCAGGTAATATACCAAATCCATTGCTATGCCAGTAATTGGAGAGATCATGATGAGGTGGAGAGAAGCGTTGACAGTTACATAGCCATAATTAAGAAATATCAAAATAAATGGAAGGTACCTGTGTTGATTGGAGAGTTTTGTTTTTGGGAGTTTCTAGACGTTTGGGAATACTGGCTGGATGGACTGGAAATCATGGGAGTAAGCTGGTCTAACTGGAATTACAAAAATATCGATCCCAATATTCAAGATAATTGGGCATGCAGATACCATTTTAAAGGAGAGTTTGCTGATTTACTAAAAGACTCCTATGAAACAATTTGTTATAAGTGGGGACAATACAGCAGTAATAATTACGAAACAAATGTGAATCTTATGGGGTTGCTTAGTAAAAAGGCACGAGCCGGCAGTTGAGTATACTGTATAATGATAGATTCTGCGAACTGCATTAGTGCATATTAAGTTAAGAGCGGGTGAGCATATTGGAATGAGGATACCGTTTTGGCTATTGAAGAAAAGTAGGTCATAATATATAAAGTTGAAATCATAATATCGGTAGTTGCAATTAAGAATACCTGCTAATCTTTATTTATCAATATTGAATGGAGGAGAACCATGAAAAAGAAATTAGCAACAGTACTTATGGGAATTATGATTTTTACTCTGTTAGCCGGATGCGCAGGTGGCAATAAGGCTACGGAAAAGGAGGTAAACACGGATGGGAATGCAGCAGAAGTAAAAGCGACAGAGGGAGCAGAGAAAGAAGTAAAAGCTGAGGAACCTACAACCCTTCATTTGGCAATTTTTAATTATGCTAATATGGATGACATGGACGCAGTACTTAAAAAAGCAAATGAAATAACCCTGAGAGAATTAAACATCGTCCTTGAGATCGAAGTTATTCCCGGAAGCTCCTGGCAACAGCAGATGAACATGATTCTATCCAGTGGTGAGGAGCTGGATATTTTTCCGGCTTTTGCTACACCTCTGGCTACCTATGTGGCTAACGGACAAGTTCAGGCTTTAGATGAGCTACTTGCCCAGTATGGAGCAGATATTCCTGAAGCCATAGGAGCGGATTATTTGGATTGCGGCAAGGTAAGTGGAAAGCTATACGGAATCACTACAAACCGTGATTTAGCTGCCCAGAATGGATTCTGGATGCGCAAGGATTTATGTGATAAATATAATATTGATGTCAATAGCCTTAAAACCTTGGAGGATATTGAAAAAGCTTTGCTGACGATCCATAAAGGCGAACCGGATTTATATCCGGTGGTACCCCAGTCAAATGCTGTGCCGGTAGGAATATCAAACTGGGATGATCTTTCCAATGGACTAGGGGTTCTTATGGATTATGGCAAGGAGTTACAGGTAGTTAATTTGTATGAAACGGAGGAATACAAGAACTATACGGAAACCATGCACAGGTGGTATCAGGAAGGCCTGATTATGAAAGATGTGCTGAACAATACGGAAACCAGTGAGAGCCTAGTAAGAAGCGGCAAGGCAGTGGGAGCTTTTGCGGGCATGAAGCCGGGATTTGAAGAACAAGTACAGCGTGATACAGGGTATGAGGTCGTAAGGATTAATCTGGCAGAGCCTCTATCTCTCACAGGCAATGCGGCTGGTTTAACCTGGTGTATCTCAAGCAACAGTAAAAATTCAGAGGCAGCGATGAAATTCCTAAACTTTGCATATACCAGCTTTGAACTAAACAACTTATTGATTTATGGGATTGAGAACGTACATTACAAATACGTTGATAAGGACAATAACATAATTGATTATGCAGATGGATTAGATGCCAATACAACACCATATTCACCTTCCTTGGGCTGGGCTTGGTTTAATCAATTCAAAGCAGCCATATGGAATGGTAATTCACCGGATTATTGGAATGAATTAGCTGAATTTAATGCGAAAGCCATTAAGTCAGGGGCTATGGGGTATACCTTTGACAGTTCAAATGTAAAGGCAGAAATAACAACCTGCACTAATATTACCGATAAATATGTCAGAGCCCTTCAAGCAGGCGTAGTGGATCCGAAAGAGGCGCTGCCGCAGATGAATGAAGAGTTGAAAAAGGCCGGTTTGGATAAAATAATCGCTGAAAAACAAGTGCAAATTGATGAATGGGTAAAGGCGAAGGGTAACCAGTAAAATATATGGTATAAAAGGGAAGAGGATGGAGTATACAGATCCTCTTCTCTTTTCCATGGCTAAGATAGGAACACAGGAGGGGTCATGAAGATAGAAACGTTTAAAAGAAAGATATTGGGCGTGCTATTTCGAATATTGTTTCCAATAATCTTGTTGTTACTATTTTATAATTTTTATTCCATCCATATCTATAATGATAAAATTGAGCAGTCGAATCGAACACGGCTTATCATATATCAGAATCAAATCCAGAAGAAAATAAAAAATGTGGAGACTTTTGTTGCAGAAATAGTTGCAAATAATTATTCCTTCCAGCAGCTGGTAAACACAGAAAATAGTTTGGATGCCTATACCGGAGCATGGGAAGTAATGCAAAGCTTAAAGAGTAATTTAGCCATGCAGGAAGAGGTCGGGGGCTATGTACTATATAACAAGGATAAGAAGGTTGAACAAGCTGTATTTATAAAAGGCTTTACTTACGATACACAACTAAAAATACGGAAATATGTAACCTCAAGCCTAGAAAAGAGCGAAGGGCTTTCAAAAGAATGGCATATTCTTGACGTGGGATCTAAGCCGGTCTTGTACCGCATCCTAGGACGAAATGAAACATACATCATATCATTTATTGATATGGAAAAATGCAGTTTAGCGATGGAGAAAGGGAATGATGTAAGCAGGATAACCTTTTGCACAAGTTTAAATCAAGCCATAGTGGAAAAGGATTATATCAATAAAAATCAGATTTCATTTGACTACGATAATGATAATATTGTTTTCTCTGGAAAACCCAGACATATGGTAATTGGTGAGAAAATTCAGAATACGGATTTAAGCCTGAAAATGATGATTTCCAATTCCGGTTACATCAGTAATTTAAATCATGTACAGCTTATCCTAATGATAGTCTCCTTGTTAACCATACTCATTATCCCAATAAGCATTTGGTGGATTGAGAAATATATTACCAGCCCGCTCAAGAAGCTCATGGATACAATGGAGCGGATAAAAGAAGGACATACCGAAGAAAAAATGGAGGATGATTTTGGAATTATTGAGTATCGGCGCGTTAGTGATACTTTTAATACTATGATATATGAAATTAAAAAATTTAAAATCGAAGCATATGAAAATGAAATTGAGAAGAAAAGGGCGCAGCTTCAATACCTGCAGCTGCAAATACGCCCACATTTTTTCCTGAACTGTCTTAAAATCATATATGCAAGGGTAGAATGCCAGAAGTACCAACAAATCCAGGAGATGATCCTGGCCATCTCCCAGCATATACGCTACAATTTTAAGGATAACCTCTCTTTGGTGCCGTTACAGTTAGAATTAGAGCATATTAAGAATTATATCCGTATTCAGCAACTTAGTACCAGTTATACAATTGAATATGATATTTCCATTGCCTCTAAATTTTATGAATTTAAAATACCCACCCTTACCTTAGAAACCTTTGTAGAGAATTCCTTTAAATATGGAATGAAGCCAGGTGTCGGCCTGATGCTAAAAATAGAAGCAACAGAAACAAAAGGTAAATTACATATCCGGATAGAGGATAATGGAACTGGATTCCCGGAAGACATGCTAAATATAATAAATGGTGATATGGAGAATATATATTCAGATCAATATGTAGGGATTGCAAACGTAAAAAAGAGAATAAAATTGATTTATGGAGAAAAAGCATCCATCTATTTTTATAACAGCAACCATGGAGCTGCTGTTGAAATAGTTTTCCAAATAACCGAGGGAGAAGAGGGGGATCAGGGATGAATATTTGTATTGTGGATGACCAGGTTGATATAGTGAAAGGTATTATCCGGGCTGTCAATTGGGAGGAGCTTGGGGTAGATAACGTTTTTTATGCCTATAATATCCAGGATGCAAAAGAGATAATAAACGTCCATAGCATACAGATAATACTTTGTGATATTGAGATGCCAATGGGAAATGGCATCGAGCTTTTAAGATGGGTTAAACAGAGAAAAGAAAAAATTGAATTTATCCTTCTATCAGCCCATGCAGAGTTTGAATTTGCCCAGGAGGCGGTGAAGCTGGGATGCTTTGACTATATTTTGCAACCAGCGCCGTATTCTGAGATTCAGCAAGTACTTGCCAGGGCGGTCAAACATCAAAAGAATACCAATGAAATGTTAGAGATCTATGATTATGGGAGGTATTGGAAGAAGCAGGAACGGGATATTCTGGATACTGTATTAAAGCCATATTTATTGAAAAATGACCAGTCCTGTAAAACAGTAATTGAGAAGATGCATACGATGGGTTATAAATTACAACAGGATACAAAGGTGATTCCAATTCTAATCCATATGATAGGCAATCGCAAACCGGAAGGGATGTGGGAGGATGATCTGATACGGTATGCATTTGATAATATCCTCTGCGAAATATTCAACCTAAATACGGGTCAATATTTAAGCACACAGTTAGATTTAATGAATTGTGCTTTCTTAATATTGTCAGATAATGTATCGGGGGTTTCGGTGGATCAGCTTCAGAAATTTGTTCAATTCTGTGAAGAGGCACTACATTTTTCTGTTACCTGCTACCTCGGAAATGAAGTCGAATTTCAAGACCTATATGAAGAAATGGGGACGCTCTATGATATGGAGCAAAACAACGTGATTTATAAAAGTGCAGTACATACAAAACAACGGTGGAAAATCATGCAGAGCTACCATCTTGTCCAGCCGGATATGGAAAAGTGGGAAAAAATGATGGAACAGGGCTGTTATAAAGAGGTCAGAAAAGAAATGCTTGAGCTACTGGATACGTGGAATGAAGAGGATATCGTAAATATAAAGATACTGGAGAATTTCTACCAAAGCTTCATACAGATGTTCTTTCATATTATTTCATATAAAAAAGTAAAGGTACATGATTTTTTTGTGGAGGATGTCATTTTTGAAAAATACATTCATGCACACCACTCGGTGGAGGATATGTGCAAGCTAGTGGAATATGCCATGCATTTTCTGGAACATATCGATGCTAATGATGCAGGACAATCCTATATCGAAAAGGCGTGCATGTATATCGGGGAACATATTGAAAAGGATATTTCCAGGACTAAGCTGGCAGAGCTACTTTATATTTCACCGGAGTATTTATCCAGATTGTTTAAGAAGGAAATGGGGATGACCCTAAGTGATTATGTTATTTATGAAAAGATGAAATTAGCCTACAGTTATTTAATAAACACGGATATTTTGGTTAGTGATATTGCTATCCGGGTAGGATACAAAAACTTTTCACATTTTTCTCAGACATTTAGGAAAGTATATGAAACATCACCAATGCATATCAGAAAGCAGTATGAGAAGGAAAGGAAGTCATAAAGGATGAGGTGAGTAAAATAAAGAAAATAATGTAAGAAGAAATGACGGGAAATTGTAGTGATACGATCTCCTGTCATTTTTATGATAGATCAGATTATATTTCGGGTAGAGAGAAAAGTCCATTTTTATTAAACTGGTAACAAAGAAAGGGAGGTTTTAGAATGTCAAATCTGCAACAAACAAAAGTTAAAAAAAAGAATAAAAAACGAAAGCGAGATAGTGCATTTTTTCTTATGATGCTCCCAGGGTTAACTTACCTGTTTGTTAATAATTATATCCCAATGACGGGCGTGATTATCGCATTTAAAGAGTTGGATTTTTCAGTAGGAATATTAAAGAGTAAATTTGTTGGTTTGAAAAATTTTACATACTTATTTCAAACGCAGGACGCATGGCTCATAACAAGAAATACGCTATTATATAATTTTGCTTTTATTGTATTAGGAACGTTATGTGCTATTACGGTTGCAATCTTATTGAATGAAATTACCGTTAAGTGGATACAGAAGGTATATCAAACTACAATCCTACTACCTGCATTGATTTCGATTGTGGTAGTGAGTTATCTTGTCTTTGCGCTGTTAAGTGCTGACAATGGTTTTATTAACAATACGATTCTTAATGCCCTTGGGAAGGAGGCCGTTTCCTGGTATACAGAACCCAGATACTGGCCAATTATTTTGATTGTCGTTAATCTTTGGAAAGGCTTTGGCTTTAACTGCATCATATATTATGCGACACTGATTTCTATTGACCGCTCATACTATGAGGCGGCCTCTGTCGATGGAGCAAGCCGCTGGCAGCAGCTTATAAACATAACCCTTCCTGGGTTGAAGCAGACGGTATTTACAATGACCTTGTTAAGCATAGGAAAGATATTCTATTCGGATTTTGGTTTGTTTTATCAAGTACCTATGAATTCAGGTATGCTACAGAATGCAACAAATACAATAGATACTTATGTTTATCGGGCTATGTCACAGCTGAATGATATGGGAATGGCGTCAGCAGCTGGTCTTTATCAATCATTGGTAGGCTTTGTCTTAGTATTGGCGGCTAATAAGATTGTGAATAGATATAGTGGATCAGAAGGGATATTTTAGGAGGTATACCTATGTTAAAAAAAATAAGTTGGTTTCAGGCATTTGCAAATATTATTTTATTGTTATTGGCCGCAAGCTGCATTCTTCCATTTCTCTTGCTTGTGTCATCCTCATTTTCTTCTGAAAACGCATTGATTCGCTATGGGTACAATTTCTTCCCGAAGGAATTCAGCCTGGATGCCTATCGATATATTTTACAGAAATCAGAAGTGATTTTTAACGCATATGGAATAACGTTCCTGGTAACGGCAGCTGGTGTTTCTTTAAGTCTTTTAATAACGATTTTACTGGCCTATCCACTTTCCAGGAGGGAGCTAAGATTTAAAAGGCTACTATCGTTTTATGTTATGTTAACGATGCTATTTAATGGAGGGCTGGTTCCATATTACATTATGTGGACTAGGGGATTCGGAATTAAGAATACAATTTGGGCGTTGTTATTACCAAATCTTTTATTAAATGCGTTTAGTGTTATGATGGCACGTTCCTTCTTTTTGTCGAGTATTCCGGAAGAGGTAATTGAGGCAGCAAGAATTGATGGAGCCAGTGAGTACCGAATTCTATATAAAATCGTGGCACCTATGTCAAAGCCCATTATTGCGACGCTGGGGCTAATGTCTGTATTAGGTTACTGGAACGACTGGACGAATGGGTTATATTTTATAACGAATACCAAATTGTACAGCGTGCAGCAATTGTTGAACCAGATGCTGCTGAATGTGCAGTTCTTGGCCACTGTCTCTAAAGTGGGCCAGGCAGGAGTGGCCGGCATGCAAATGCCAAGTGTAGGCATAAGAATGGCCATTGCAGTACTGGGAGTAATTCCGATAATGATAGCTTATCCGTTTTTCCAGAATTATTTTGTAAAAGGAATAACGATTGGTGCAGTAAAAGGATGAGTGCGCCTAGAAAAGGATCCACATCGTGAGGTGGGGATTTACGAAACAAATGTCACTTAATATGTCACATAAGCAGTAGATTGGAAAAATATACCGGTATATTATGTAAATATATTGAAAAAGTTAAATAATGGAAGGGGAAAATGGAGTATGTTAAATAAAAGGACCGTCTTGTCATTATTAGTAATATCTTTAGCATTGAATATGATGCTTCCACAACCCACATATGTCAGTGCCTCCATGGATGAAAGTGATTTTTTAAAAACAGATGGAAAGTTTATAAAAAATCACTCGGGGATAGGTTCCATTGTAAATCTTAGAGGCACTAACCTGGGAGGCTGGCTGTTACAAGAGGACTGGATGGGGACATTAGGGGTTGCAGGGCTTGAGCGGGAGGGATGGGTTGTTTCAGCTTCGCTTAATGCTGATAATGCAGAAGCGGCTATTGATGGAGATACATCGACTACCTGGAGCAGCGGAGCTAATAAATCCAATGGACAATGGTTTCAAATCGATATGGGAACAAAGCATTTATTTAACAAGATCAGTATTGATGCAGCCTCTTGTATTGGAGGTTATCCATCTGCTTATCAGATCATGGTTTCAGATGATGGAACTGCATGGGAAGATGTGGCCTCAGGGACAAGCGATGAAGAGAATACGGTAATACGTTTCTCGTCACAGGTCGCAAGGTACATAAAAGTAATTCAGGCTGGCAGTTCAGCAGATTGGTGGTCTATAGCAGAAATAAATATATATTCAGAACCTGTCTATGGCATGGAAAACTGGACAGCAACTGCCTCTTCTTCAGCAGTGGGAACAACACCTGGAAATGCATTTGACGGAGAACAAAGTACATGCTGGAGCAATGGCACTGCTCAGGCAGATGGGCAATGGTATCAGATTGATA
This sequence comes from Clostridiales bacterium, assembly GCA_012839295.1. Lineage (GTDB taxonomy): Bacteria > Bacillota > Clostridia > Lachnospirales > Lachnospiraceae > Mobilitalea. Next base: position 216,293 of record DUNO01000066.1, on the reverse strand, counting down.
TGGGAAAAGTACAGCCAGTTAAAGGCCTGCTGCTTGATTCAGGAGCCTCTGCCCCCATGGACTATCCCCGTGGTTACAGGGTTCAAGTGTCAAAGGATGGAGCTGACTGGACTACGGTCCTAAATGAATATGGAGCTTCAAGAATTACATATATGGCCATAGGCGGATATGATGCAAGATACTTGAAAATAGTCCAGACAGAAAATGCAGCATCGAATTGGTGGTCGATTGCGGAGCTTTCTATTTATACGGATGGGGCGTTTGACCGGGAGGGATGGCTGGCAACAGCATCCCAATCAGGAACCTTGGCAAGTAATGGTTTGGACGGTGACACAGCTACGGGCTGGAGTAGTGGGGCACCTCAGACGAAAGGCCAATGGTACCAGATAGATATGGGGGCAACACATACATTTAACCAAATAGTGATGGACTCAGGTACTCAATCCAGTAATGATTATGCACGTGAGTATGAGATCCTGGTATCAGTTGACGGAAGTAACTGGATACAGGTGGCCAAGGGTTATGGTACCCGTCAAGTAATCCCCGTCAACTTCCCATCGGTAGGTGCAAGGTATATAAAAATTATTCAAACGGGTATATCATCGTATTACTGGACGATCTCTGAACTAAATGTTTATTTGCATGTGGATGAGTATTCCGTCAGGCAAAAGCTATCAGAAAGATTTGGGAATGATACCGCAAATAACTTATTTGAATCATTCCAGGATTCTTATATTCAGGAAGAGGATCTTGATCATCTGGCAGGGATGGGCATCAATGCTGTGCGGGTTCCAATTTACTGGCTGGAGCTCATGAATCAGGACGGTACCTGGAAAGCAAACCCATGGACACATCTTGACTGGATAGTGAACGAAGCTAGGGAGCGTGGCATCTATGTGATAATCGATCTGCATGGAGTACCTGGAGGTCTTAATGGATATCCCACCAGTGGACAGACGAATGCAAATGAGCTATGGACTGACCCTTGGTGCCAGAATAAAACCGTAGAAATATGGAAGGGAATTGCAGGACGTTATGAGGGTAATTCTACAATTGCCGCATATGATTTACTGAATGAGCCGGTTAGCAGTGACAGCAGTATAGCGACCGCTAATCTCTATGATACATTGTATAACGAGGTTCGTAGCATCGATCCGGATCATATCATCATTATTAATGCCTTTTGGGATTTTTCCTTAATTGTTCCACCCTCCACCTTCGGATGGGAAAATGTTGTCTATGAAACGCACCATTATGCGGCAGCTAATAATGGAAGAGACACGATTGACTGGAATGCGCAAAATAATTATATAGATTATTCACTACAAAACCTGGCCTATTACCAGAAAGAATGGAATGTTCCGATTTTTGCAGGAGAATATTCCTTCTGGGCATTTGAAGACCTATGGGCAAAGTGGATGAATGGATTAAACGCATTAAACATATCATGGTCAAACTGGTCATATAAAAATACCCTTGGCAGTGAAGGCTGGGAGCCAAATAAGTTCTGGGCATTCTTTCATTCAAACAGTCATCAGGGGCCTGATATCAATAATGACAATGTGGATACGATCCGTTCAAAATGGAATGCATTTGCAACCACGGATTATAAGCCTAATAAAAGATTGATTAACCTGATAAAGCTCTTTGCCAAAGATGGGAGCTCAGTCATCAACCAATATGCATTAAACCGAAGTAACTGGTCTGCCCTGGCTTCCTCAACGGAAGCTGGTGGTTCTCCATCCAATATGCTGGATGGAAATTATGGGACTAGATGGGCAACGGGGGGATTGCAGACGAATGGTCAGTGGATCCAGATTAATATGGGTAAAAAACAGTTGTTTAATAAAATATCCCTGGAATGTGGACAAACAGTATATGACGAGGATTATCCGAAAGAATATCAGGTCCAAGTATCTGGTGATGCGTCTAATTGGGTTACAGTAGCAAGCGGCAGTGGATTTGGGTACAAAATGGTCATCCCGTTTGAAAAGCAGTATGCACAGTATATCAGGGTAATGCAGACGGGAACGAAGAAATACTGGTGGTCGGTGCTTGAGTTAAATGCATACTGTGAACCTGAATTAAACCGATCAGGCTGGGAGGCGTCTGCGTCATCTGTAGAAAGTGGCGGATCTGTCAATAATGCACTTGATGGAAACATCAACACAAGGTGGTCAACGGGGATCGCCCAAGCAGGCGGGCAGTGGTATCAGATTGATATGAAGCAAAGCCAAACTATAGATGGAATATTCATAAACACAGGGGAGGATACAGAAGATTATCCGCGAGAGTATAGGGTTGAAGTGTCCAACAATGGAATTGATTGGTTGTCTGTAGCTGAAGGAGAAGGTGATTCTGCTGCCATTGTAATAGATTTCCCAGTTCAGAATGCGCGATATCTAAGAATTAAGCAGACTGGCAGTGCCGCAAACTGGTGGTCAATTGCTGAATTAACCGTATTCGGTGAAGCTATGATGGGCAGCAGTGGCTGGAGCGCATCAGCGTCTCATACCAGCTTGGATAGTACCCCAAATAATGTTTTGGACGGAAATATAAATACAAGATGGACAAGCGGTGCTTCACAAATAGCTGGCCAGTGGTTCCAAATAGATTTAGGAAGCAATCAAACCTTTAATCAGTTGGAACTTGATGTGGGAACAGAACTGAATGATTTTATAAGGGGATATATTATCTATGTATCAACAGATTTATCGAATTGGGAAACTATTGCAACAGGACTAGGGGATGGTTCAATACTGAGATGTAATTTTCCGGCTACTAATGCCAGATATATTAAGATCATTCAAACAGGTGAGGCAAATAACTGGTGGTCAATTGCTGAATTGAGATTATATCAATAAGTAATATATCGGAATATGGGTGGAGAACAAATGTTGAACAAAAGATTATTTGTCAAGATACAAGGGGGGATGCTTATGATTGTATGTTAAACGTATATACGGTTGAAAAATTAAAGCTTGTGTAAGTTTATTAAAATGTGTAGGTATATTACAATACAAAGGGGGTTTATCATGCGATCGAAAACGAAACAAATATTTGCACCGTTATTAGTAACAACATTATTAGTAACAGGATTTCATTATACTCCTACTCCAGTACAGGCGAGCACTACTGGCCAGAACGTTAGTGTAGAAGTGATTTACAGCTCTTACAATGATACAGATACAAATAACCGACTTACGCAACAAATGGATAAGACTTTTACGCCTGTTAGTAATAATACGGCGGACGGTACGATTACCATTGATCCGTCAATTACCTATCAATCTTGGCTAGGTTTTGGTGGATCCCTGGAAAATACTTCGGTTTATGAATTCACCCGTTTATCAGAGGCGGACAGGGCAGCAGCTTTAAACGCTTTATTTAATCCTGCATCAGGCAATAATTATAACTTGGTAAGGATTCCGATCGGACATTGTGATTTTTATCCAGAATACGTTGCGGATGAATTCCCCGATCATGGATCCTGGACATATGATGATATGCCGCCAGGTGAAACCGACCCGGATCTAACTAATTTTTCTATACAAAGGGATATTGATAGCGGAAAGATTGCGTTGCTGCAACAGGTGCTACAAATAAACCCTGATGTGAAATATATGGCATGTTTGTGGTCACCACCAGCATGGATGAAGACGTCTGGCACCATATTCTGGGGAGGAACAGTTTACCCTCAATATTATCAAGCTATGGCAAACTATTATGTAAAGTTTATCCAGGCGTATAAAGCACTGGGAATTCCTATTTACGCCATATCAGTTACAAACGAACCATCAATTGAATATATGTTTCCGACTACTGGTTTTTCCACAAGTCAGTATGAAGCATTTGCTGAAATTTTAGTACAGACCTTTGAGAATAATGATATTGATACTAAGATATGGGGCGTTGACGATAATGATAATGTCTCCGTAGACTATGCGACTGTTCTAAAGAACAATGCAAATGTTTCTTCAGCCGTTGATTCCTTCGCATTCCATAACTATTCCCAGTATGAATTGACAGAATCAACAGCTCTTCACTATCAATATCCGGATACGACAAGCGGAATTGATGAGATGACACATGGGGCTTCAAAGATTATTGAATATATGCGAAACTACATGAGCTATTATATGTATTGGGTGACCTTTCGTGAATTCATGAATCCTGGTCCCGGCCCGGGTGTATGGCAGGATCAAGATAGGAATGCAGAAGAGGATCCTGACTATTTTACCGAGGCACAGGTCTCGTGGGCAGGAACTCCCGGTGCCAGTACCTACCAGCTTAATAACTGGTATTATCATTTTGGGCAATTTTCGAGATATATCCAGGCTGGTGCCGTTAGGATTGACAGCAATGAAGTTTCGGCTGAAAACGTATCAAATGTAGCGTTTAAGAATCCTGATGGAACAATTGTTATCGTTGTTTCTAACAGAATTGCAGAAATAATGAATTCAGTTGACATGAATACCCCGGCGAAAACTATAAAAATCGTTACTCCTGAGGGAGAGATAACAGATACCATTCCTGGGGATACTGTGGCTACCTATGTTTATACACCAACGACCGGAGAAGCTTTGGATAAAGACAATTGGACGGCAACGGCATCCAATACGCATGCAGCATTTACGGCTGCACAAGCAATTGACGGCAATACGGATACCTTTTGGACAAGTGGTATAGATGAAGCAAATGGACAAACATTTACATTAAATCTTGGTTCCGTACAAACCTTCGATCAGGTGACACTTAATAGTGGAAGACTTGCAGATGACTGCCCGGTTGTATACGAACTTTATACTTCAGCGGATGGAACAAACTGGGGAAATGCTATTGCGACAGGCTCAGGAAGTCCAAACATGACAAATATAACCTTTGCATCACAAACAAAGCAGTATATACAGATTAAAATCACTGGTGCAGCACCTCATTGGTGGACCATAGCTGATATTTCGGTATATAATACAAAAGGTGGCTTGCTTCCAAACACAAATTGGACGGCGGTGGCTTCTCATACAGATGCATACAGCGTTGCAAGCAATGCCATTGACGGTAAAGCAACGACCAGGTGGGCAAATGGAACCTCACAGGAAAATGGACAATGGTTTACCGTCGACTTGGGAGAATTAAAAACCTTTAATAAAATTGAAATTGATGCAGGAAGGAATGATAATGATTATCCAAGAGGATATGAACTGTATGTATCGGGCAACGGGACAAACTGGGGTAATCCGATTGCCAGTGGAGTAGGTATTGCTGAGAAAGTACAGGTCAGCTTCCAGAGTGTGACGGCAAGATACATTAAAATTGTTCAAACAGATACGGCTCCCTCTAATTATTGGTCAATATCTGAATTCAGGGTATTCAATCAGAACCCAATTATTTTACCCAGAGTTGGTTGGAGCGCAACAGCATCGGGGACAGCCAGCGGTTCATCCGAAGCAAATGTATTTGATGGTAGCAATGCTACAAGATGGAGTGCAGGAACAATACAAACAGGCGGAGAATGGTTCAGAGCCGATATGGGAAAGATCAATATCTTGACTGGTGTTGGATTAAATGCAGGCAATTATTTAGATAATTATCCCAATGTATATCGGGTAGAGCTTTCTTTGGATGGAGTAACCTGGAATACAGTAGCTCAAGGAAGTATTCCGAATGCGGATAACAATATTAGCTTCACCGCAAGTGCAGCACGTTATGTCAAGATCACACAAATTGGATCGGCTGCAAGCAGCTGGTCTATTGCAGAACTTAATTTATATGGTGTGGAAAGCGCACCTGATTTAGGGATTAGACTTAGCCATCAGGGATGGATTGCAACAGCTTCCAGTACGGAAATTGGAGGAGATCCCAATGTTGCTATTGATGGTCAGCTTATGCAGCCAAGAGAAAATCCCAGATCCTTTGGTGGTGGAGATTCCATAAACAATACGGCCTCACGATGGAGCTCTGGCATAGCGCAGACAGGTTCCGAATGGTTCCAGGTTGATCTGGGTTCACCACAGACTTTTAATACGGTTACCTTGAACTGTGGGATACATGATTATAAAGAGGATTATGGGCGGCAGTTAAGTGTTTCTGTTTCACAAGATGGTACAAACTGGATGGAGGTTGCTACTGCCTATGGATATGATGTAGTGACCAGGATACAATTCTCTGATGTATCTGCTAGATATTTAAGAATCAACCAAACTGGTCAAGCGCCTAACTGGTGGTCAATTGCAGAGCTTAATTTATATTTGAAATAAGAAAAAGTAAAGAGCTAATAAAACAAAAAGCATCATCCAACATCGGGGGTGATGCTTTTTGTTGCTGTGTGCCCGATGGAGCACGGAGCACGTTTATGAAACGCTAAAATAAATCTTTGCTTTTTCTGAATTCTGTCGGAGTCATTTGCTGGTTTTTTTTGAAGGTGCGTATAAAATGCTCTGTTGTCTCATAACCAATTTGTAGTCCTATACTGCTAACGGAAAGATTGGTATCTAATAGAAGTGATTTCGCTTTTTCCATCCTGATTTTTTGTAAAATATGAGTAAATGTATAACCAGTAGTAGCTTTAATAAGCTTGGAAGTATATTCCGGTGTAAAATGAAATTTCTTAGAGATATCCTCCAGGGTAACATTTGCATGGTTATCTTGTATAAAACGAACAAGTGCAAATCGTTGTACATCAGATTTTTTTACAATGGAAGGTAGCTCCACATTCTTCTCGTAATTTCTTAACAGTAATCCAAATACATTCATGATTGTATTACTCATCATTTGATAATAATACTGATCCTTATTAATATATTCCAGTAACATATAGGATATAGCAGTCCTGATATGATAATCGTCGCCAGAGTGAAATATAATATAATCATTTACATTCTTTGAATAAATATTGTTAAGAAAAAACATGGTAAGTATATTATCGTTTCTTAAAAAATTAAAGAAAATATTTTCTAAAGTATTTTTGCGGATTAAAATATCGATAATAACGCTCTCATCAAACACTTCTATCGTATGCGTTACGCCGGGAGGTATGATACAAAAATCACCGGTACGCATTTTGATTTTACTATCTCCGATGGACTGGTTGCATTTACCGTCATAAACATAAATTAATTCAAAAAAAGTATGGTGGTGTGGGATTGCAGGGGAATAACAGTTATGTTTCAGTATGGATATACTTTGGCTGTTATTCAAATCAAAATACCACTCGTCTTCATATTCTGGTGGAATTGTTTCTGGTAGTTCTGATATCAGAAGATTTCTTGCCTTGACATAGTTCATGTCTAATGTAGCGATGAAATTTTTAAGAGAATATTCTTGTTGCCTTGCAAAATAATATTTCCGATAAAATAATTCATCTTCATTCAGATTATATAAAGTCGCCTGTAATGCAGACATATCCATATACTCATCCCCCCCGATTTATAATGAATTTGATATATTTGGTTCCCTGTGCCGTCTTTAATGGTGTAAAAAATGTACAATGCAGTAATATGTTAATATGTATCAATAGATATATATGGATTATAATATGATGGTTAAAAAAAGTCAATAATATTGATTAATACAGACAATTGTTTCAAAGTATGGCAAATGTATAATGGTTATTAAAGAAAGGAATAACAAAAAATTAAACATATTTTGATTCATGATTAAAAGCATACATAGACGCAGAAAGGCATTAGGGATGGTAAAAGATACAATTATTGAAGTAAAACATATGGAAAAACGATTTGGTTCTACAATAGCCTTAAATAATGTAAATATCACGATAAACCGGGGGCAAATTATAGGGTTAATCGGCGAGAATGGGTCAGGGAAATCTACAGTAACATCCATAATATCAGGAATGCAAAGAGCAGATAGTGGCGAAATGATTTTCAGGGGAGAAAAGTGGCAGCCGGATTCCATGCTGTATGCACTGGATCATGGGATAGGAATGATTGTTCAGGAGAATGGGACGGTACCGGGCATAACAGTTGCGGAAAATATTTTTATTGGGGAATACGAAAAGTTTAAAAGCTTTTCAGCTGGAAACGGAAGGAAGTGGGGATTTATTAGGCGGAGGCAGATGATGGCTGCTGCAGAGAAAGTCCTGGATAATATCGGAGTAACTCATATTGCTCCTGAGATGCTAACAGGTGCCCTGGATTTACAGGACAGAAAATTAATAGAAATTGCAAAAATAATAAATAAGAATCCGGATGTATTAATTGTGGATGAAACAACAACAGCACTTTCACAAATTGGCCGTGATATCATCTATAAAATCATGAATCGGATGAAAGAAGAAAATAAAGCGGTTATTTTCATTTCCCATGACTTGGATGAAATCATAAGAGTATGCGATGCTTTGACAATACTCAGGGACGGTAAAATTATTATCACTTTTAAAAAGGATGAATTTGATGAACAGTTGATAAAAACAAGCATGATCGGTAGGGAGCTTCAAGGTGACTACTATCGTAGTGATTATGATGGGAGTTATGAAAGTGAAGTTGTCCTGGAGATAAAGAATGTACAGCTAAACAACCGGCTAAAAGACTTTAATCTGCAATTACATAAGGGGGAAATTTTAGGAATTGGAGGGCTTTCCCATTGCGGCATGCACGAACTGGGAAAAGTTCTGTTTCGATCCATAATGCCAGATGCCGGAGAGGTTCTGGTACATGGTAAAAACATTAAAGATGAAGCAGAAGCAATGAAACAGAAGATGGGCTATGTTGCAAAAGACAGGGATATCGAATCGCTATGTCTTAATGCGAGCATAAGAGACAATATTGCGATTGCTGGATTGGATGAATTTGCTGTAAATAATTTTTTGGTCTTACCTAACAAGGAAAGTAAATATGTACAAGAACAAATTGATAGCTTGAGTATCAAGTGTACTGATAAAGACCAATATGTTTCTGCCCTGTCTGGAGGAAATAAGCAAAAAGTTGTTTTTGGTAAGTGGATAGGAAGAGGAAGCGAAATATTGATACTTGACTGTCCGACCAGAGGTGTTGATATTGGTGTGAAGCAAGCCATGTATCAGCTGATGTATACCATGAAAAAAGCAGGAAAGTCCATCATAATTATTTCGGAGGAAATGTCAGAATTAATAGGCATGGCAGACAGGCTTGTAGTAATGAAAGACGGAAGAATAATGAAAGAGTTTCCCCGCAGTAAGGAATTGTGTGAGGCTGACATTATCCAGTATATGATTTAGAAGAGGAAGAATTATATGAAAAAAATTGATGTACAGAAACAAATATTAAAGATAGCTCCGGTAGTTGCTTTACTTATTCTATTTGCAGTTTTCTATATGGTAGGTACGATTAAGGATATTAATGTGGCTTATGGAATGAAAGCGATCATTAATCAATCTGTGGTAGTCGCCATTGTTGCAACAGGAGCGGTGTTTATATATACACTCGGATCATTTGACATCAGTTTAGGAGCTTCGGTCGCAGTTAGTGCCCTACTTGGAGGAATTGTTTATAATGCGACAAAAAGTATTTTGTTAATGCTTGCGGTGTGCGTTGGTATAGCAGTATTGGTCGCGTTGTTTAACTCCGTTTTAGCTTCGGTATTTAACCTGCCTGTATTTGTGACTACGATAGCTATGCTCAGTATTTTAAATGCGGTGGTGCTAATGCTTATCAGTGCAAATGGAACGGGTTCACAAATCGCAGTGCCTTCAGAGGCTGTAGCAGGATTAGATAACTTGGGAATTAAGGTCTTAGTGTTGTTTTTATTTGAAGCTCTCTGTATCTTTGTGTTTAACTTTACCAAAATAGGTAGAAAACAGAAATTCCTTGGTAGTAATCCAGTATGTGCTAAGCTAACAGGAATCTCTGATAAGAAAATGTCTATCGTTGCCTTTGTTATGTCGGGCATAGGAGTGGGATTAGGTGCCTTTCTTTGCATTATTTATGCTCCAACTCTTACCAAAAATACTGCTACCAGTGTTGGAATGGATGTAATTATTGCAATTGTTTTTGGGGGGATGCCAGTCTCCGGGGGTGCAAGAAGTAAGATTACAGCTGCTTTAATTGGCGCTTTTTCTATGACATTTTTAAGTCAGATTATGATACTTTTTAATTTAAACCTGGGAATCGGACAGATGGTTAAAGCAGCTATTTTTCTATTTGTAGTATTTGTAGCAACCAGTAACCAGCGAGCGAAGATGTTGCCTAGATAATTTTATTATTGGTATTTTGTGTTTATCACCTAAAATACATAAAAAATAGGAGGAAATTGATATGAAAAAAGTATTAGCACTTGCCTTATGTTTAATGATGGTCGGGACATTAGCATCAGGCTGCGGGAAAGAAACAACGGAAAACAAGGGAAACGCCGACAACATAGGCATCACAGAGGCTCCAACACAGGAGGGAGAAGTAACACCTGATGTCACAGAGGGTGCCAAGAAAGTTGAAATTGATACCAGCAAAACAATTAAGATTGGTGTATTAGTTTCAGACGCAACAACTCCAGAAGCATTAGCTTTCAGGTCCTACTATACGGATTACATCCAGAAGCAGTATAACGTGGAATTTGTTTATTCTGATGAATTAAAGGATGCGGCGGGTGAGAAGTCAGCTATTGATACATTAGTTACAAACAATTGTAAAGCTATTATTTCCTTTTCATCCTTTGATCGCCCTGCACAGATTGAACAATGTGCGGGTGCCAAAGTATATTATGCTGTTGCAACAGGAACATTAACACAGGAGCAGTATGACAAATACAAGGATAATGAATACTATGTAGGTGCGATAGGCCCCTCTTTAGAGGATGAATATCAGACCGGATATGATATGGCGAAGCGTTACATAGATCTGGGAAATACAAACTATGCTATTTTCGGTGGGGCTATTCCATATTTTACTGATATGCATATTTATCGTGCTGCTGGTATGCTGACAGCCATGGTTGAAGCAGGTGGAGCCGACGCAAATTATTTGGGTGCAACAACGAAAGAGGCGATAGTACAACAGATTTATGCAGATAGTGGCATTCAAACGGGAAATATCGGTTCACTCAGCATAGTTGCCTATGTAGGCGGATATGATATGAACGATGCATGGTTTGCACAATGTGCCCAAATGGCGCAAACAAAAGACTTACAAGTTATTCTTGCAGTTGGAAACGGTTCTGATTTCTTTGGTGCAGCAATTAAGGGAGCTGATGTAAAAATTGCCAGTGTAGATGCATATGCAAGCAGCTACGGGGACGCTATGAATGCAGGAATGCTGGATTATTTGGCAGGAAAGTTTTCAGCAAGTATTGGGCCGGTTTTTGCTGCAGTGTATAGTACGGTAAATGGATATCCAATCCGTACAGACGAAGGCTATGCACTAGCTCTTAGCCAAGGATATTGGATAGCAGCAAGCAGTGATGAATTCCAAAAGTATTATGCAGTAGATAGTTCTAAAGAGTCTCCTGCTTATACGAAGTCGGCGTTAGATATACTAGTTGGCTCGGATTATAAGACCTTTTCGGATTTTGTAAGTAAATATAGCTTCGATGAAGTTGTGCAATTGTCAAAATAGAATGAGACGTGGAGACTTGGCCGGTATATACCGGCCAAGTGATACATAGGGTGATAATTATGAAAAAGAATAGGATGAACATCATAAAAAGATTGATAGGAATTAGCATTATACCTTTGGGTACATTATGGATTATGTTAGCCTTTTGCTCCGTAAGAGGCGTTATTCTTTTTGAATCAGAAGGGAACTATATTGCGTTCTTTCGGGCAGCAGCGGCCGTCATGCTTACTACCTTTGCCCTATCCATTAACCTAAATTCAGGTAGATTCGATTTTTCAATTGGATCCATTTCGTTGCTGTCATCTGTTGTTAGTGCAACTGTATGCATGAAGCTAGGACTGCCGGTAGGGGTTATGTTAATACTTTCTTTAATTCTGGGAGCAGTTCTGGGAGCGGTATCAGGTATTATTTACGTGTTTATACAGCTTCCGCCTATCATTGTGTCTTTGGGAGTGGCATTGTTGTTCGAAGGTGCCGCTTTTGCTTTTACCAAAGGATATGGGGTTTCCTTTGTAACCAATATAGAATTAATCTCATTCCCTGGTATATTAAATTATTCATTAGTGATATTGATAGGTTTGGTTGCAATTATTTTTCTATTTGAATATACACAGTTTGGTTATGAATATAAGACCTTATTATCAGGTCAAAAAGTAGCAGTTAATATAGGGATTAAGGAAAAGACGAATGCTATTTTATGTTACATAATATCAGGTGGCCTGATGGGGGTTGTTGGATTTATAACAGCTACTAATACAGGTAATATACAGATCGCGCTGAATTTTGGATCGATTGGAGTAATGTTTACAGCATTTTTGCCTATGTTTATCGGAGGCTTCATTGGCAGATTCTGCAATGAAAAGATAGGGTACTTATTGGGTGCTGTTACGACAGCATTTATATCATTAACCTATGCCAGGCTGAATGTATCTTCTTCTGTACAGCAAATTGTTACAGCAATAATTTTGGTGATATTCCTGATCTATTTAAATAATGAGAATAAACTGAAGCAGCTTTTTATGTTTGACAGGAAAGTGTACGCAGATAAAGAGCAAAAATAAATGTAGCATAAACAAGTCAGTCAAAAGAAAACTTTGGCTGGTTTATGATAGGAGGACTGGATATGGACTTGAAGAAATCACCATTTTATTTAAGTGATTTTGATATTAAATGGGTAGAAGATACTTTGGCGAAGATGACGGTCGATGAGAAGCTTGGGCAGCTGTTTTGTCCAATAGGTTATTTTACGGATCCTGAATATATAAAGCATAGTTTGCTGGATAAGCATATTGGCGGCTTGTTTTTCAGAGATGGTGCAGGCAAGGAGATGCAGGATACCTTTGCATTTGCCCAACAGAATTCAAAGATCCCCTTATTAATCCCATCTAATTTGGAAGCAGGAGGAGACGGTGCGGCAATCGATGGAACAGCGTACGGAAAGCAGCTGCAGGTAGCTGCAGCCGGAGATAAAAAATATGCATATCGCTTAGGGCAGATAGCCTGCTCTGAGGCAGCTGCCCTGGGGATTAACTGGGCTTTCGCTCCGGTAGTAGACATTGACTATAATTTTCGTAATCCAATTACCAATGTCAGAACATATGGAAGCAATCCGGATGTAGTTATAAATCATGCGATGGAATATATGCGTGCGGCAAAGGAGCATAATATAGCAGTTTCTATTAAACACTTCCCAGGGGATGGGATAGATGAGAGAGATCAGCATATACTTACCTCAGTGAATTCTCTGTCAATAGAGGAGTGGGACAATACCTATGGCAAAGTTTATAAATCATTAATTGATGAGGATGCCCTTACTGTAATGGTGGGTCATATCGCTATGCCGGCATACCAGGAATATTTTAATCCTGATAGTAAGGAGCAGATAATTCCAGCCACCTTATCCAGGGAAATTATAAATCGTCTGCTTCGTGAAAAGCTCGGATTTAATGGGTTAATCGTTACAGATGCAACACCAATGGTTGGGTTTACGGCAGCAATGGACAGAGCTACTGCGGTTCCTTATTCCATTGAATGCGGTTGTGATATGTTACTATTTAATAAAGATTTAGCAGAAGACTATAATTTTATGAAGCGAGGATATCAAAATGGTATTCTTTCCGAGGAACGGTTAATGGATGCCAATCGAAGAATTCTGGCAGTTAAAGCAGCCTTAAAGCTTCATAACAAAAAGAAAACAATGCAACTGGTACCAGGAGAAGAAGCATTAAAGATACTGAAATGTCAAAAACATGTCGACTGGGCTTATGAACTGGCGGATCAGGCAATTACCTTAGTAAAAGACACACAGAGATTATTGCCAATTTCCGTTAAGAAACATAAAAGAATTTTGCTGGAGATACTCGGAGATTTCCCATCAAATGAGAGAATTGTAACCGTAATAAAGGGGGAATTGGAAAAACGGGGTTTTGAAGTGATGGTATATGAGCCGGAGGATTTTTCAAAAGGTGTAGATAATGTAACAACATTTAAGAGTAAGTATGATCTGGTGTTTTATATTGGTAATGTTGAAAATGCGAGCAATAGGACGACCAACAGAATTAACTGGTATACCTTCTTTGGTCAAGGAAATAATATCCCATGGTTTGTTTATGAAGTTCCTACTGTTTTTGCAAGCGTTGCTAATCCATATCATTTGTTTGATGCTCCAATGATAAAGACCTATATTAATTGCTATTCTAATAATCAGTATGTATTGGAGGAATTGATTAAGAAAATAACAGGGGAAAGTGGGTTTAAAGGTATAAGTCCGGTAGATCCATTTTGTGGAAGGACAGAATTAGCTTACTAGAGGATACAGATTGATGGACATAACCAAGTTATAATGAAGTTGATGAAAGTATTGTAAAGCAGGAATGAAAAAATAGTTGTTCCTGCCTATTTAGTCGTAAGGAGAGGGTAATATGGAAGTTAAGGTACTAGATGCGTTAATGATCGCATTGCCTTTGGTAAAGAAAATTTTTGGACTAGATACACAAATCTGTCTATGTGATCGTGAAAAAACTATTGGTGTATGGTATGGGGATACCTTTCGTATGGATGTTAAAGTGGGCGATCCACTGGATATTAAGAAACCAGGTACAGATATGATGTTGAAAGCAATGGAAACTGGAATAGGAAATTCGGGAATTCTTCCAGAATTCGTTTATGGGGTTGCAGTAGATGGAATTATAACCCCAATATTTGAAGATGGAAAAGTAGTAGGAGTAGTAAGTGCGGCCGTATCGATTAAGGGCAGAATTGAAATTGAGAATGCGGCAGGAAACTTAAACAATAATTTGACTAACAGCCAAAATATTACGAATGAAATAGCAGAGAGTGCCTCGGATCTAGCAGAAAAATTGGAAAAAGCCAGAAGCTTTTCGCAAAAAATAGAAGAACTGGTAGCTGATACTTCTTCTTTGGTAAAGGGGATAGAAGCAAACTCTCATAAAACCAAAATACTGGCAGTTAATGCATCTATTGAAGCAGCCAGGGCGGGCAGTGAGGGAAAAGGATTTTCTATTGTTGCTAATGAAATGGGTAAATTAGCAAAAGTTAGTGGAGAATCAACAAAATTAATCGGTAATAGCTTATATGATATGTTTGGAAAATTAAAGGATATAAACACTGAAATTAATAGTGCGGCGGTTATTTCTACCACGCAGGCCGCTGCGATGGAAGAAATGGCGGCTTCATTAGAGGAGATTACTCAAGATGCAAGTAAATTAGAACAAATTGCAAAAATCAAACGACGATAAGTACTAATGTACTGACTAATTATAGTATTTATCCATTTTACATATTAAACTTTGGATACACTACCTCAAAAATCCTAAGTACCTGAATCCCTTTGGAGACAGGTACTTTTTTTGAGGCCGGCGCCGGCCGGCGGAGTGCGCATCTTGGCGCAAAGCGCTATACCAGGGAGGCTTTCCATGGTATAATTGACAAAGAAGAATCAGGAGGACGTTAGAATGATAAATACAATCATATTTGATATTGGCAATGTACTCGCACATTTTGGCTGGAAGGATTATCTGCTCAGCTGTAATTATGATGAGGAAACCTTAAGGAAGATTAGCAATGCAACAGTCCAGAGCGATATTTGGCTGGAGTGGGACAGGGGCGTAAAGGAAAGCAGGGAATTAATTGAGCTGAGCTGCTTACGGGAACCCAGTGTAGAAAAAGAAATACGGGATTTTTATGATAATATTCATTCAATGATCGTGGAATATGACTATGCTGCTGGGCTGGTAAAGCGGTTGAAAGGCAATGGTTATAAGGTCTACATATTATCAAACTATTCGAAGGCCAGCTATGAAAGCCAAAAGGATGGCTTCGAATTTATAAAGCATATCGACGGAGGCATCGTTTCCTATAAAATAAAGCATGTAAAACCGGAGGCTGCCATTTATCATGCCTTGATAGAGGAGTATCGGATTAATCCGTCTGAGGCCGTCTTTTTGGATGATCTCCAGGTTAACATAGATGCCGCAAAAGAATTGGGCTTTAACGCAATCCTTTTTGAATGCTACGGCCAGGCAATAGGGGAGCTCCGGGAGCTGGAGGTCCAGATTTAGATCCAAAAACAGAAAATGATAAAATTTACCAAATTTTTTAATAAATAATTGAAAATATAACCAATTGAGTGTATAATACGATTTATGAATGAAATATTGCCATATATCAAATAATAAAACAGAAGATGTACTAATATCTAAAAACATAAGTCATTGTAACTGTATTTAGAATAATCGCAAATGATTAGGAGAAATGGGGTTGAATATGAAGGGAAGGAGATTATTAGTAAGCCTGGAAGTTGAATGGAGAGTATTTCGTTTTTATAATCGTATTATTAACTTTTTAGTTACTAAAGGTGTAAAGCTATCCTCGCCCGTCCTTTGTTTCTTAAGTAACCGTATGGATAAACATGTAATGAAGGTTTATACCAGTAAGATGCTTTTTGAGAAACAGTCAGGAAAGATAGTCGTATTTTATAAATACGGACAATAGGGGCTAGTGCAACATTCCCAGAGCTATACAATTATTTAGGAAGCTATGCTAGTGGCGACCTAGTGATGGGACCAGCAACAAGATTACAGGATTAAAAAATGTATTTGAACCATAGAATGCATTCATAAAGAAGGTATTATACTTCTTTAGAAACAAGGCTGCCGGATCACTCCTTTACAGGAGTTGTCAGGCAGCCTTTGGTTATGGCAGGTGGACCGGTTTGCCGGTCCAGCTTGCTACACATGCTTTTTTGTTTTTTTGACTACTTCAGGTTCCGGCATCATCGGTTTTAAAGATGGCAATGGAGCCGTATCTGCTTTTTTCTTTTTCTTAACATCCTTTTTAATATCCCTGTTCGCCATAGAGATCACCCCTTTTGAAAGTTATATAGTTTATATCTATATTATAATTACTTGTACCCATTTCGTAAAGTGTAATTTTAACCTTCCCATCTGAATTTTTAGTCCTGCAATTCCCGGTGGCACCTGCTGTCTGAATCATTGATGGAAGGCTGGAAAAAGCCATTTCACTGCTTTTTACGAATAAAACCGCTTCGAACTGTAAATAATTCATAGGTGGAATCTATACTTTCAGGGAAGAAAGTTTCTTTTAAAAACCAAAAATATATAATTAGCAGAAAAATAGATCAATTCTGTGGGAGGTGGACAAATGGTGCAATATAGGGCGGGCATTGATATTGGTTCGACGACAGTGAAGCTGGCGATCCTCGACCAGGATAACCAGTTAATATACAGTGAATACAAAAGACATTTGTCAGATATAAAAAAGACGGTAGTGGAGCTGATTAACAACTGTTACCAGTCCATGGGAAACATTAAGGTTAAGCTCAGCATGACAGGCTCCGGAGGCCTCGGGGTTTCGAAATGGCTTGAATTAAGCTTTATCCAGGAGGTGGTCGCCTGCACCAAGGCAGTCAGGGCTAAGCTCCCGCAGACGGATGTTGTAATTGAGCTGGGCGGGGAGGATGCGAAGATAACCTATTTCCGGGGTGGGATGGAGCAGCGTATGAATGGCAGCTGTGCCGGAGGCACCGGAGCCTTTATTGACCAGATGGCGGTGCTTCTTGATACGGATGCGGCAGGATTGAATGAATATGCAAAGGGCAGCCGGACAATTTACCCCATCGCCTCCCGCTGTGGGGTATTTGCGAAAACGGATGTGCAGCCGCTGATCAATGAGGGAGCCCGGAAGGAGGACATTGCAGCATCCATCCTGCAGGCCGTCGTGAACCAAACCATAGGAGGACTGGCCTGCGGAAAGCCGATCCGTGGGAGGGTTGCATTTCTGGGAGGTCCCCTTTTCTTTTTATCAGAGCTTCGTGGGCGGTTTCGGGAGAGCCTGGGGCTGTCAGAGGAGGATGCAGTCACGCCGGAGCATTCACAGCTTTATGCGGCAATCGGCGCAGCCTTATCCGCTGCCCAGGAGGAGCAGCTTAAGCTGGAGGAGTTAGTCAAGAGGGCAGAAAAAATTGTGGCTTACCGGGAAGAGGGAATCAGACATCTGGAGCCCTTATTTGCAGAGGAATCGGAGTACCAAAGCTTTGTGGAACGCCATGGCAGGGAAAAGGTCAAAAGAGTTCCGCTTTCCGGCTATCAGGGGAATGCGTTCTTAGGAATTGATGCGGGCTCCACCACGACGAAGGTCGCATTAACCGGAGAACAGGGAGAATTATTATATTCAAAATATTGTAATAACGAAGGAAAGCCGCTGCAGAAGGTGATTGAAATACTGTCGGAGCTGTATGGGCAGCTGCCGGAAGGGACAAAATTGTGCAAATGTGCGGTGACCGGATATGGTGAAGCCTTTATGAAGGCAGCGCTCCACGCTGATACCGGTGAAATTGAGACAATTGCGCATTTCAAAGCAGCGGAGCGTTTTAAACCCGGTGTGGATTTCATTCTTGATATCGGCGGACAGGATATGAAATGCCTTAGGATAAAGAATGGGGCTATTGATTCCATCCTGTTAAATGAAGCCTGCTCCTCCGGCTGCGGATCCTTTTTGGAGGGCTTTGCAAAGTCCTTGGGCCTGGAGCTTACTGATTTTGTGAAGGCAGCCCTATTTGCAGAGTCTCCCGTGGATCTGGGGACAAAATGCACCGTATTTATGAATTCCAAGGTGAAGCAGGCCCAAAAGGAAGGTCTTAGCATTGCTGATTTATCGGCAGGCCTGTCCTACTCCGTAATTAAGAATGCCCTGTTTAAGGTGATAAAAATCAGGGATGAAAGGGAGCTTGGGGAGAAGATTATTGTGCAGGGCGGAACCTTCCATAATGATGCCGTACTGCGCTGCTTCGAATTAATTACCGGAAGGGAGGCAGTCAGGCCGGATATCTCCGGGCTGATGGGAGCCTACGGTGCAGCATTAATTGCACAGGAGCGTTACCGGGAGGGTGAGGAGACAAAGCTGCTGTCGCTAGAAGCCCTGCAGCATTTTTCGGTAAAGACCTCCTGTGTCCATTGTGGAAAATGTGGGAACCAATGCCTGCTGACAGTGAATACCTTCGCGGATGGAGAAAAATACATTGCCGGTAACCGGTGTGAAAAGGGAGCCGGTTTAGAGAGGCGGGAGAGTAAGAGGCTCCCGAACCTTTACTATTTTAAAAACACCAGGACCTTTGGCTACCAGCCTCTGGAGGAAATAAAAGCAAAGAGGGGAACCATTGGGATTCCAAGGGTGTTGAATATGTATGAGAATTACCCCTTCTGGTTTACCTTATTTACTGAGCTGGGTTTTCGGGTGGTGCTATCCTCACCATCCTCGAAGAAGCTATACGAGAAGGGCTTGGAAACAATCCCATCGGAATCCGCCTGCTACCCGGCAAAGCTTAGCCATGGGCATATCAGTGACCTGATCGACCGGGGGATAAAAACTATTTTTTATCCCTGCATCGTATATGAAAGAAAGGAATTTAAGGATGCGGACAATCACTATAATTGTCCGGTGGTGATATCCTATCCGGAGGTGATCCGCCATAATGTGGACGGACTTTCGCAGCAGGTTAAGCTGATTACACCTTTCCTGTCCCTGGATAACCAAAAGGTGCTGGTAAAGCGCTTGAGGGAGGAATTAAAGGATTATGATATTACGGAGGAAGAGGCAGGGAATGCCGTGTCCTTAGCCTGGAAGGAACAGGAGGAATACAAAAGGGAGCTTAGGCAAAAAGGTGAGGCGGTGCTAAAGCAGTTAAGGAAATCAGGAGACCGGGGTATTGTGCTCTGCGGTAAGCCCTACCATACGGATCCGGAGATCAACCACGGCATCGCAGATTTAATAAATTCCTATGGCTTTGCCGTATTAACCGAGGACAGCATCGCACATCTGGCAAACCAGATGCCAAAGCTTAGGGTTGTAGACCAATGGGTCTACAATTCAAGGCTGTACCGTGCAGCCTCATTTGTGGCGACGGAACCGTGTCTGGACTTAATCCAGTTAAATTCCTTTGGCTGTGGCCTGGACGCAGTTACCTCGGATCAAATTGCGGAGCTTTTGGCCGCGGGGGATAAGATGTATACCATGCTTAAGATAGATGAGGGTAATAACCTGGGAGCAGCTGGGATAAGGATCCGGTCCTTAAAGGCCGCAGTGGAAGAACGAGGGAAGCAGCAGGGAAATATCCACTACCTGCGAGAAAAGAGTGCCCAGGGAGCAAAGGATGTCCAAAGCCCCGTATTTACAAGGAAGATGAAGCATACCCATACGATTTTAGCACCCCAGATGGCACCGATCCATTTTGAGCTGGTACAGGCAGCAGCGCGTGCCTGCGGATACCAGATGGTAGTGCTTCCGGCCATGGACCGGTCCGCGGTGGATGAGGGCCTGAAATATGTCAATAATGATGCCTGCTATCCCGCCATCATTATGATCGGACAAGTAGTCCAGGCCTTAAAATCAGGAAAATATGATGTAAACCATACCTCGGTCATCATTACCCAGAGCGGCGGAGGCTGCAGGGCCACAAATTATATCGCATTTTTAAAGCTGGGGCTGAAACAGGCGGGCTTTGCCCAGGTACCGGTTATTTCTTTAAATACGGTGGGGCTGGAGAGACAGCCGGGCTTTCAAATGACCCTTCCCTTGATCAACCGCTGCATCATGGCCATTACCTACGGTGATTTGTTTATGAAGGTATTATACCGGACAAGGCCCTACGAACGTTTCCCGGGCTCGGCGGAGCTGCTGTATGAAAAATGGATGAAACGGGCTAAGGAGAATATGGACAATGGAAGCAGGAAGACTTTTAAGAAAATCATACGCGGGATCATCCGGGATTTCGACCGGTTGGAGTTATTGCCTGTCCGAAAGCCTAAGGTAGGAGTTGTGGGCGAGATTCTTGTCAAATACCATCCTACTGCAAATAACGATATTGTTACTATATTAGAACAGGGAGGAGCTGAGGCAGTTGTACCCGATCTTATGGATTATTTCTTATATTCTACTTTTAATTCACGCTTCCGGTTCCGATATCTTGCCGGGACGAAACTAGACATGAAAAAAGGAGATATCGCCAGGGCTTATATTACGCACTTTAGAAGCATTATGGTACAGGAGCTTAAGGGGAGCAAAAGGTTTACACCACCTACTTCCATCGAGGAATTAGCGGAGCTGGCAGGTACTATTGTATCTCTTGGGAACCAGACGGGAGAAGGCTGGCTGGTGACGGCGGAGATGGCAGAGTTTGTGGAGCAGGGAGTAAAGAATATTATCTGTGTCCAGCCCCTTGCCTGCCTGCCAAACCACGTGACAGGCAAGGGTATGATCAAGCCCCTGCGTGAACGGTATCCTGATGCGAATATCATGCCAATTGATTATGACCCGGGTATCTCAAGCGTAAACCAGCTAAACCGGATAAAGCTGCTTTTATCCATTGCAGAAAAAGGACAGGAGTCAATTGTTGAATAGAAAGAGCCAAAAAAACTTCGACATATTGCACAAAGATAAAGAGAAACAGGCTGCAGGTATTGACTGGACAAATCTGGAGGACTAGAATAAATTTAGTACGGTTCGAGCGGCAAATGGGCGAGATCTAGAAAAACCTTTGCCGCTCGAAGCTTAAATGAATAAAACTGGAGGAGGGTGTCTTGAAGAAAGTACTGAATTATCTAAAGCCTTATACTCTGCGTATGATAATCGGATTTATCATCAAGGTGTCAGGGACCTTTATGGATCTTGGATTACCATGGGTGCTGGCCTATATCCTTGATGATGTTATACCATATAAAAAAGTGTCCTTGATTTTATGGTGGGGGCTGGCTATGATCCTATTGTCGATCGGTGCCAGAAGCTTTAATATCATAGCAAACCGGATGGCTGCCCGGGTTGCCCGCAATGCAACGGAAAAGCTAAGACATGATTTGTTTGAAAAAATTCTAAGTTTATCAGGAACACAGCTGGATCATTTCACTGTACCTTCCCTGGAATCCAGGATGACCACGGATACATATAATATACATAATATGATAGGCCTGATGCAGAGGCTGGGTGTCCGCGCACCGATTATCCTAATTGGAGGAATTATTATAACAAGCACCCTGGAGCCGGTATTGACCCTGGTGCTGGTGGCGGTACTTCCCTTCCTTGGCCTGGTTGTTTATGCGGTTTCCAAGAAAGGAATTCCGCTCTATTTGGAGCTGCAAAAATCAGTTGATAAGATGGTCCGCATCGTCCGTGAGAATATCACGGGAGTCCGGATAATCAAAGCCCTATCTAAGACGGCTTCAGAAAAGCGCCGCTTTTCCCGGATTAATGATGAAGTGGTCGGCAAGGAGCAGACAGCGGGAATGACCATGGCAGTTACCAGCCCCATCATGAATCTGCTCTTGAACCTGGGGCTGACTTTTGTGGTGGTGGTAGGAGCATACCGGGTAAACAGCGGGGCATCAGAGCCGGGTAAAATTGTTGCCTTCCTTTCCTATTTTACGATTATGCTGCAGGCAGTTATGGCCATTACAAGGATTTTTGTTGTATACTCAAGGGCAAGCGCATCAGCCTCACGAATTGCAGAGGTGCTGGAGACAGCAGAAGACCTGGAGGTTAAGGCGGCCCAGAGCACTACGGGGAAGCCGGAGTACCATATTGCCTTTGAGCATGTGGATTTTTCTTATACCAATGAGCCCTGTATCCTGGACATGAATTTTGGTATTAAAAAGGGAGGCAGTCTGGGGATCATTGGATCAACAGGAGCCGGGAAAACAACCTTAGTGAATCTGCTGATGCGTTTTTATGATGTGACCAGGGGAAGGATTACAATTGACGGCCAGGATATCAGAAGCTTTGATAAGCAGGAGTTAAGGCGGCGGTTCGGAGTTGTGTTCCAAAATGACGTATTATTTGCGGATAAGGTCTATGAAAATATCAGTATCGGAAGGGAGCTGCCGGTGGAACGTATCTTTGAATCGGCGGAGCATGCCCAGGCAGCGGCTTTTATAGAGGAGCTGGATGACCGGCTGGATTTTAAGCTGGCGATTAAGGGCAGCAATTTAAGCGGAGGCCAGAAGCAGAGGCTCTTGGTAGCAAGAGCGCTGGCAGGTAAGCCTGAGATTTTAATCCTGGATGATTCCTCCAGTGCCCTGGATTATAAGACGGATTCTTTGCTGCGTAAGGCAATCCGTGAGAATTATAAGGGTACGACAACGATTGTGATTGCGCAAAGGATCAGCTCCGTCATGAAGCTGGACCACATCCTTGTGCTGGAGGAGGGTCAGATGGTTGGGTACGGGACTCACGATGAGCTGCTGGAAAACTGTGAGGTATATAAGGAAATATATCAGTCACAGATGATGGCCTAGCTCTGAGGAAAGCCTATAGTAGGGATAGTATCCCGTAATTACGGGAGAAAATCCCATAATTATGGGGGATAGGAGGAAATGGACAATGGCTTTAAAGGGACCAATCAGTGAGAAAACCGACAAACCAAAGGATACGAAGTATGTGATCCGAAGACTTTGGACTTATTTCTACCATTATAAAGGGATGATGACGCTGGCAATCCTGCTGACAATCCTCAGCAATATGCTGGCACTCGTCGGACCCCTGCTCTCCGGCTATGCAATCGATGCAATTGAGCCTGGTAAGGGAATGGTTATCTTTCAAAAGGTATTTTATTATGCCGGGTGGATGATTGCATTTTATGTGGCGTCCTCGGTATTATCCTATATATTGGCTATATTGATGATTAAGCTAAGCCAGAAGATTATACAAAAGATGAGGGAGGATTTATTTACGAGGCTGGTGGAGCTTCCTGTCAGTTATTTTGACCGGAATCAGGCGGGAGACATTATCAGCCGCATCTCCTATGATATTGATACAGTGAATACCTCACTGTCAACGGATGTTGTACAGATGCTTGCCAGCGTTATTACTGTGATAGGCTCTTTGATTATGATGATTATCATTTCCCCGGAGCTGGTGCTGGTCATGCTGGTTATGATACCTCTGTCCATATTCTATACGAGATACATGGCAAAAAAGATTAAGCCCCTCTTTCGGAAGCGCTCTGCAAGATTAGGGGAGCTGAACGGATTCATAGAGGAAATGGTATCCGGGCAAAAGACCATAAAGGCCTATGCTGCTGAGAATTCCGTCATAGGAAGGTTTGACCGGTTGAATGGCGCGACGGTGGATGCTTATTATGATGCGGAGTATTACGGCAGCATCACGGGGCCGACGGTGAATTTTATTAATAATCTATCCGTATCCCTGGTAACTGTGGTGGGAGCAATCCTGTTCCTTTTTGGAAAAATGACCCTGGGCAATATCTCATCCTTCATCCAATATAGCAGAAAATTTTCCGGACCGATTAACGAAGCAGCTAATATCATCAGCGAGCTGCAATCGGCAGCAGCGGCAGCAGAGCGGGTTTTCCGCCTGATGGATGAGCAGCCGGAAAAAGCGGACAGGGAAAATGCCGCTCCGCTGACGGACGTAAGGGGAGATGTAAGGCTGGAGGGAGTAGCCTTTGGATATGTACCGGATAAGCTGGTCATTAAGAACCTGTTCCTGCATGCCAGACCGGGAAGCCTGACGGCAATCGTAGGACCCACAGGTGCAGGTAAGACTACAATCATTAACCTGCTGATGAGGTTTTATGATGTCTGGGATGGCAATATCTTTGTCGACGGAGCAGAGACAAGGGATATAACCAGGGAAAGCCTGAGGAGGGCTTATGCCATGGTGTTGCAGGATACCTGGCTGTTCCAGGGGAGTATTTTTGACAATATTGCCTATGGTAAGGAGGATGCAACCTTAGAGGAAGTGACTGCTGCAGCAAAAATGGCGGGTATCCATTCCTTCATCCGGCGGCTGCCGCAGGGCTATCATACCATTATCAATGAGGATGGTATGAACATCTCGAAGGGACAAAAACAGCTCTTGACCATTGCCAGGGCAATGCTCCTGGATGCGAAGATGCTGATTCTGGATGAAGCAACCTCCAATGTGGATACCAGGACTGAGATAAAGATACAGAAGGCAATGCGGAAGCTGATGGAGGAGAAGACCTGCTTTGTAATTGCACACCGGCTGTCAACGATACAGGGCGCCGACCATATTCTGGTTGTGGATCAGGGAAATGTAGTGGAGCAGGGCACCCACCAGGAGCTGATGGAACAGAAGGGGTTCTATTATCGGTTGTATCATTCCCAATTTGAGTGATGAATGAGCTGGCCTTCTTCCCAGGCTGCAGGTATTTTACTGCGGTGCGGGAAGACCATATCAAAAAGGTGCAATTGAAGTCAAGCATATAGGTTATGAAGTTAAATATATAGGTTATAAAGTCAAATATATAGGTTATAAAGAAAGGGGAGTGGGTTCTCCGATTACAAAAAATCGGGGGAGGATCCGCTCCCCTTTGGCATACCCATTTACTGCTATTTATTTGTGGAACTGTGTCTGCTTTGCCAGATCCAAAGCATGCTATACATGTCCAAGAAATTTAGTAACATCCTACAAAAATATCATAAAGGTTTAAAAATTATTGTGGAAATGTTCAAATGATGGTATATTATTTCATATAACGCCTATTAAATTGACAAAAATAATCTATATGATATTATCAGAAGTGAAGAGGAGATACGATGAAAAACGTTCTAGTAAAATTGCAAGAATATATGATGGATGCCAGTACTGCAGAGAAAAACCTTGTTAGATTTCTCCTGTCACATCCCGAAGAAGCGATTGGGTGCAGTGTACAGTCACTTGCCCAAAGAACCTACTGTTCACCTTCAACGATTATGCGGCTCTGCTGGAAGATGGGGTTTTCCGGATATAAGGAGCTTCAGAAATCACTCATTCAGGATGTTGCCATAGAGAAGGAGAATGCCCTTGGTAAGATGGAAGATATTAACCGGGGCGATACCCTGGAGCAGATGATAGAGAAAGTCACATATAAGAATATGATATCCCTTGATAATACGAGGAAGTTAGTCGATATTGATGTTCTTGGCAAGTGTATTGATTTACTAATACAATGCGATACATTATATCTGTTTGGTATCGGTTCATCCCTGCTGGTAGCGCGTGATGCATACTTGAAGTTTTTAAGAATCAATAAAGCGTGCTGCATTAGTGATGATTGGCATGCCCAGCTGCTTCAGGCAAGAAACATTAAACCAAAGGACCTTGCAATTATCATCAGCTATTCCGGGTATACCCAGGAAATGCTCACCTGTGCAAGGAATATAAAAAAGAACGGGGCTCCGATTATTGCAATTACGCGTTCCGACGAATCTCCCCTCGCCAAACTGTCTGATTTAAATCTATGTGTTGCCTCTTCAGAAGTGCTGATAAGAACAGGTGCTATGTCCTCAAGGATATCTCAATTGAACATCATTGATATATTATATGTGGCATACATCAACAGGAATTATGATGAAAGCATCAGCCAGCTGAAGAGAACCTATATCAGCAAGGCTGGCACCGAAGGCAGTACGGATGCCGAAAAATCCGAATAACAAATAGTATTAGGAGGTATTTTTATGAAAAAAGTATTAGCAATGCTCCTCGTGTTGGCGATGGTTTGTGGCATGTTGGTTGGCTGTAGTTCCGGTACGAAAGAAACAACGGACGGGGGAACAGGCGCAGCACCTACAAAAGCTGCAGATAATACGGAAGAACCGACGAACCCGGCTGAAAATGCCAAAGAGGATACCATTACCTTAATGGTGCCGCCCGTATCTGCCACCTACCTTGAGAAGGTCCGCGTATGGGCAGACGAGTTCCATCAGTTATACCCTAATTTGACAATAGAGATCATTGAGACATCCTGGGATGATCATGCCGAGAAATTATCTACCATGGCTCTCGCAGGTGAAGCACCTGATATTGCAGAGGTTTCTTATTCCATGATTGGAACCTATGCAGAGCTTGGCGTAGGAATTAATATTTTAGATTATATGGATGAAGCTGCTCTTGCGGATTTTGATAAGAATGCTTTGGATTATATGTCCCTGGAAGGCAAAACCTATGGCTTACCCCTCTATCTGTCCATCCAGGCCATCGGCGGAAATAAAGAGATGTTAGAGGAAGCAGGAGTGGATGTTCTGGATGTCCAACAGAACGGCTGGACCTTTGAGGAATTCAAAACAGCGATTGCCAACGGAACAAAAGATAACCGCTTTGGCTTTGTATTTGCAACCTCAGCAGTAACCGCTTCCGATATGCTTAATATCTTTGGCATCTCTGCAGGGCTGAATAATGCATTTACCCCCGAATTAAAATACGCATACACCAGCTCCAACATGCTTACCTTCCTGCAGGCAATTGAAGAAATCAGTGCTTCCGGCTATATGCCCAACTACGGTGTAGATGCTTCACAGCGTATGGTTATGTGCCAGACCGGCAATGCGATGATCTTTGGTAAGGCGATGCCTTTATTTGAAGGTAACATTAATAAGAATAATGCAGCCCTTGAGGCTAAGGACGGAACGGCTGTAGAAGGCTCCATTCCGGTTCAGTATGCATACCTTCCTATTCCTACCATGAACGGCATTACCGAATCCTGCTTTGGTACCGTGGACGGCTTAATGGCATTCCGTAACACCAAGACAACGGATGAGCACCTGGCTAATGTCATGCTGGCCATGAATTATCTGTGCTCCGGTAAAATAGCGGCGGATGTAGCTTCCGAATTATATCTGGATGCGGTATGTGAATCCGGCAGAGCGGTAATTGGCGATTATTTAGTAGAAGGCCGTGATGAGAATAACCTTGCGAGCGCTTCCAGACAGATGGGTCTTGTAGTTGCTCCTCCAACCGGACTGACCGCAGATATGAGCTCCAAAGCGGCAACCTTAATGGAACAGGTAATTGCTCCAAAGCTGCAGGCACTGTTAGCCGGTGAGGTTACGGCACAGGCAATGTATGATGAAATCTGTAAAGCGGCATACAAGGAATTCGGCCAAGAAAATTGTGTGTCCGGTGCAATTCAATAATTGAAGGCGAAGTATTCCTGATATAACCAAAGGCTCACCCCCTGTAATGGTGGGTGAGCCAAATTATATGTGTCATGTATTGGAGGATGAGTTTGATGACCAAAAAGCAAGAGAACAAAACGAAACGGAAGCGATCCTGGATCAAGGCGGATGATATCAGCGGATATCTGTTCATCAGCGTAGCAATGATAATATTTGCGGCCTTTACGGTATATCCTGTGTTTTCTGCCATACGAACCAGCTTTGTTGAATATAAGCCCTTTGGATCTGAATTTGTAGGATTTGAAAATTATATTGAGACATTCACAAATGCCTTATTCTATAAATCAGTGAAAAATACTATCGTTTATACGGTTGTTGTAGTGCCCCTGTCATTGGTCATTGCCTTCAGTATAGCTGTCATGGTTATGGCATTCAGGAAAAGGACACAATCGATATTTAAAGCTATTTATTATCTGCCGGGCATTGCCTCCGGCGTAGCACTTTCCGTTGTCTGGCTGTGGCTGTATGATTCTTCTCCCTCCGGTCTGTTTAATCGGATCCTGTCCTTCTTTGGCCTGTCAACCCAGAATTGGCTGAATTCAAGCAAGACCTCCATGCTGTCACTGATTATCATGGCCCTTGCATCCAGCCAGGGCAGCAGCATCATTATCTATGTGGCAGCCCTCCTGGGAATTGATAACAGCACCTTTGAAGCGGCGGAGCTGGACGGTGCCAGCTTTATGCAGAAGATCCGTTATATTGTTATTCCTCTCGTAAAGCCATCCACACTGTTTTTATTCGTAACCGGTATTATCGGATCCTTCCAGGTCTTCATGAATGCATACATGATGACGGGAGGAGGGCCGGACAACAATACCACGATGATCGGACTTTTAATCTTCAATAATGCCTTTGTATATTCCAAGTACGGACTTGCATGCGCCCAGGCCATTGTGCTGGCGATCATTATCGCTGCAATATCCTTCGTACAGTTTAAACTTATGGGCGTTGACGTGGAATATTAGGGAGGGTGAAAATGTCAGAGATGAGTTTGTATTCAAAACATACCAGAAATAAAAAAGTGCTGTATCTGCGCAATAGTATATTGACGTTCCTGCTGGTTCTGGGAGCGGTGATCTCACTGTTTCCGATTGTATATATGATCATGTCTTCCTTCGGGCCGGCGACGGACTCGGCATCGGCATCCAGAACAATTATTCCAAAGATCTGGACGCTGGACTCTTATAGGGCATTCTTCGATTTTAATAAGTATTCCCTGCGCTGGATTTGGAACAGCTTATTGGTAGCAGGGCTGGTGGTATTAGGAAATGTGGTTTTTGCCTCCATGGCCGGATATGCGTTTTCCAAAATACCCTTTAAGGGAAGGAGTTTTTTATTCTTTGCGGTTTTAGTTGCGATGATGATACCCTACCAGGTAACACAGGTTCCCTTATATATTTTAATTGTAAATAAATTTCATTTGTCAAATACCTATGCATCCCTGATCTTACCGGGACTGGTTACTTCCTATAATATCTTCTTATCAAAACAGTTCTTTGGAGGATTGCCGACTTCGTTAATTGAGAGTGCGAAAATTGAGGGATGTAACCAATTGAATATTTTTGCCCGCATCGTTGTTCCGTTATCGAAGACAGTGCTTGCGGTAATGGCGATCAATACCTTTATGAGTACCTGGAATACGTTCTTTTGGCCGTTTTTAGTTACCAGCAAGGATAGCATGTATACGATTCAGGTAGGACTTAAGTTTTTTAAATTTGCTAATTCAACATTATTCGGACCCATGATGGCAGGCGCTACGATATCTGCATTGCCGATGTTTGTCCTATTCTTTTCACTGCAAAAATATTTCCTTGAAGGAGTTACGATAGGGGCGGTTAAGGGTTAAACATAGCAGTATATTCCAAAGGAGGGATTTTGTGCTGGACATAGAGAAAATAATAACCGAACAGAGAAACGACAGGACGGCCCACATAGATGAATTATCTACGCTGGATATGGTTCGGTTAATTAATGATGAAGATAAAAAAGTAGCATTTGCCGTGGAAGAGGAGTTGGAACCCATCGCAGCTGCGATTGATTTAATAACACAGAAAATGAAGGAGGATGGGCGACTGATTTATTGTGGCTGCGGAACCTCGGGAAGGCTGGGGATTCTGGATGCGGTTGAGTGCCCGCCGACCTATTCTACGGAGCCGGAGCTGGTGCAGGGATTAATTGCGGGAGGATATCCCGCGGTATTCCAGGCGGTGGAAGGCGCCGAGGATGATTATAAGCAGGGAGAAGAGGATCTGAAGGAGATTGCATTCACAAGTAAGGATATTCTGGTGGGCATTGCCGCCTCAGGAAGAACGCCATATGTTATCGGTGCAATGGAGTATGCCAAGTCCATCGATGCGGCGGTGATTTCTGTCACCTGCTGTCCCGGATCCCGGATGGGCCGGATTGCAGATATTGATATTGCTCCCACTCCGGGACCGGAGGTTGTTACGGGATCAACCCGCATGAAGAGCGGAACGGCCCAAAAGATGATCTTAAACATGCTTTCCACCGGCTCCATGATAAAGCTGGGGAAGGTGTACGGCAATCTGATGGTTGACGTGAAGCCCACCAACACCAAGCTGATACAACGCTGCATCTCCATCGTCTGTTCCTCGGCCCATGTTTCAGAAAAAACAGCCAGTGAGACATTGGAGCAATGCGGTTATAATCCGAAAACAGCAATTGTTATGCTGGTATGCAGGCTGGGCCCGGAGGAGGCAAAGGAGCTTTTGCTGCAAGCCGAAGGAAAGATTGCAAGGGCGGTTCAGATTCACAAGCAAGCATAAACGGAAAATTCCGTAAGAAAAAGAGGGGCTGACTTTGAAGTATATAGCAGGGATAGACGGCGGAGGAACAAAAACAACGGTAGAGCTACGGAGCCTTCAGAATGAGGTGATGAAACGAAGGGTATTTGGAGCTTTTAATGTGAACAGTACAGGGGAAGCTTTTTTTGAAAGGCTGTTGAGGGAGCTCTGTGAAGAGCTTGCCCCGATGCAGGATTGTATGTGCCTGTGTATCGGAGCGGCGGGAATCAGTAATCCTAAAGTACATAAGATGATATCCGGGGTACTGCAGGAATACCGTTTTGGAGGCAGACTGCTTTTGAAGGGTGACCATGAAATAGCACTTCGGGGTGCACTGGGAAAAGAGGAAGGAATGATACTGATCTCCGGCACCGGCTCCATATGCTATGGCAGGAGTAAGGATGGAAGAATCGTCAGGGCCGGAGGCTGGGGCCACATCATCGACGACGGAGGAAGTGCCTATGCCATTGCCCGGGATGCCTTCGCGGCTGTTGTGCAAAGCTGTGACGGGAGAATAGGGGAGACCCTTCTGAGGGAATACTTCTTTCAGCGGCTTAATATCCACACACCGGAGGAAATCGTTCCCTTCCTGTATAACCCTCAGACGGACAAGGGAGCCATTGCTGCCTTTGCTCTTTTCGTAGAGCAGGCTGCCACCGAAGGCGATCCGGCAGCCTTGGAGATCATCAGCCGTAACGCTTCCTTGTTGATGGATTTAATGAAAGCGGTCTGCCAAAAGCTGGAGCAGCCGGTGGCCAAGGTGGCGCTGCTGGGCGGAATGCTGTCCCATGATACAATATTAAGAAAACGGGTAATGGATGAAATAAACCATTGCGGACCAGGCATTGAATATACGGAGGCTCTTGGGGATGCTGTTGACGGAGCAGTTGCCATGGCACTCGATATAATAGAAGCTGATAGGGAATGAAGCAGTAAAAAATGGCTTGATGTGTTAATACAAAAGCGGTGATAAAAAAGTAGCCTGAAATGCTTGACGTTTAAGCGGCAAGAGCAATATAGCGTCCTCTCTGGAAGATGGACGCTATAACATTATAACAGAGCAGACTTAAGCCGTATGGCAGAAAGCAGCGGCAGACATGAGTTGGAAGGATGGTGTTATGGATAACATAAAAGCAGGAAAGGATATCAGGAGAGTGGTGGGTTTGATGTCCGGTACCTCCGTTGATGGAATTGATGCAGCCTTGGTAGAAATCAAGGGAGATCCCTATGATGCGGCGGTCCGTCTGGTCGGATTTGAGAACAAGCCCTTCCCGGAGCATGTAAAGCAGGGAATATTTCAATTATTTGATCCTGGATATGCAACGGTTGACAAGGTCGGATATATGAATGTCCTCTTAGGAGAGCTTTATGCCCAGGCAGCCATATCGGTGATACAAAAGGCCGGATTGGAAGCCCAGGATATTGATTATATCGGATCCCATGGGCAGACCATATATCACCATCCCCAGATCGAGAATAAGGATGGCTTTCCCATCGGATATACCGTACAGATTGGGGAAGGAGCCGTGATTGCCAACCGGACCCGCATCCCCTGCGTCAGCGATTTCCGGGTGGCGGACATGGCGGTAGGCGGCCAGGGAGCGCCGCTGGTACCCTTTACCGAATATCTTTTATACCGGGACAGCTGCCATACCAGGCTGCTCCAGAATATCGGGGGAATCGGCAATATTACGGTATTGCCGGCAGGATGTGCTGCCCAGGAGGTATATGCCTTTGATACGGGACCCGGAAATATGATTATGGACGGGTTAGTATCCCGGTTTACGGATCAAGGCAAAGGGATGGATTACGGCGGTGCCATTGCGGCAAAGGGTCAGGTGGACCATGGCTTACTGGTCTGGCTGTGTGACAATGACTACTTTGATAAGAAGCCGCCGAAGTCAACGGGCAGGGAATTATTTGGCGATGCCTTTATTGACCGGCTGTACCAGAAGATAAGGGAAGAGCATATTTCCTTTGAGGATGCAATTGCAACGGCGACGGACTTTACGGCATGGTGTATTGAAGCTTCCTACCGCAGATTCATCCTGCCGAAGCATCCCGCAAGGGAGCTGATCCTTGGAGGTGGAGGAAGCTACAATGCCACCCTGGTCTCAATGATCCGCAGAAGGCTGGAGCCACTGGATGTCCAGGTATTATTGCAGGAAGATCTGGGCTTTAGCAGTGATGCCAAGGAGGCAATTGCCTTTGCCATGCTGGCAGACTGTACTATGGCAGGCAGATGTAATAATATTCCCTATGTTACTGGGGCAGACAGGCCGGTTATTATGGGCAAAATATCCTTATGCTAAAGAAAGGGAGATAGAACCGGATGAGCAAAAAGTACAGAGCTTATCTCGACCCGAATTGGTAAACTAATCCACGTATTGGATCGGTATGTTCCAGCTATAGCGGCAAATGGAGGTTATTATGATAGAAACATATCAGGAAAAAGATGCGAAAGCTATTATCAGTTTATGGAATGAAGCTGCAACCATAATAGGATACAAAGAACTGAACGAGACATCATTCGCAGAGATCTTTATCCGGAATCCTTACTTTAATCCGGAACAGACCTTTGTTATGAGAGAGAAGGGGGAAATCGCCGGCTTTGCCTGCGGCTGCATGGGAGATTCCCTGCCCCTGGGCAATACCAGCGGGTACATTACCTGCGTGGTTATAAAAGAGCCCTATGAAAGCACGGAGAATTACCAATTGTTATTAAGTGTGATTGAAGAAACATTCATAAAGGCAGGAAAGACACAATCGGAGGTATTATTCTTTAATCCCATGATGCTTCCCTGGTATATTAAGAATACACAGCACCATGAGCATAACAATGCACCCGGGGTTTTTAAGGACAGCCGGCTGTACCGGGAATTATTAAGCTTTGGCTATGTGGAGCGTGCCACGGAGAATGCAATGTATCTTAACCTTGAGGAATTTCATATTCCGGAAGCCATCCGGGAGAAGGAGGAAAAGGCGGCCCGTTCCAATTATGAGGTTACCCTGTATGATGAAAAACGCCACAGTAAGGTAGCCGAGATGCTGTCCCGGCTGGAGAATCCCCTATGGGAGAAGGAAATCCTCAATTCTACCAGGGAGCATATCCCCGTAGTAATTGCGGCGAAGGACGGGGAAGTGGTCGGCTTTGCCGGCCCTGTCATAAGGCAGAAGAGCGGAAGAGGATATTTTACAGGAATTGGGGTTGTGAAGGAGCATGAAGGGCATGGACTGGGTACCGTACTTTTCTATAAGCTCTGTGAAGAAGAGAAGAGGGCGGGGGCTGAGTATATGTCCTTATATACCGGATCGGAGAATCCTGCGGGTAAGATATATAGCCAGGCCGGCTTCGTAACGGTACAGCAATTTGCAATTATGAGGAAAATGATATAGGAGGCAACTTTGTGCCTGTGGCCCAAGGCTTGCAGGTTGGAAGAAAGGCAGGTTATTATTATGGACAGAGAAAAATTGACAGTTCTGGCTGTCGGGGGACACGTTGGTGATATGGAGCTAACCGCAGGGATGGCACTGGCAAAGCATGCCCTGGAAGGAGCCCACATTGTTACGCTGGCATTAACCGCAGGTGAAAAGGGAGCGCCAAAGGGAAGGGATATCGCAGATTACCGGAGACAGAAGGTAGAAGAAGCACAGGCTTTTGCCGGGCTTTTAAACGGTGAGGCCATTGTATTTGACTATCCGGACGGTGAATTGCCGGATACTGATGAGGTACGGATGCAGGTCTGCGATGTCATACGTAAAGTACGGCCAAATATTCTGATTACCCATTATAAGAGCGCTATGCATAAGGATCATAACAATACCCATAAGATTGTAACGGATGCCCGGTATTATGCGGCTTTAGGAGGCTTTGAAAGGGCAGATGCGCCCCATTTTGCAGGCCGCCTATATTATGCGGAGAACTGGGAGGATGCCGTTGGTTATAAGCCCTATCTTTATATCGATACGACACAGGGCTATGAGCTGTGGAAAAAAGCGGTAGCAACCCATTGGTTTGTTACGGGCAGCACCTCCTTCCCCTATCTGGAATATTATGACCATCTGAGCCGCGTCCGTGGAATTGAGTGCAGAAAGGGCAGGGCGGAGACCTTTATGATACCGGAGGAGACCTACCGGGTGATACAGGAAGGGCTGTAGATAAGTGGGGTCATTTGGAGGATGGAAATGAAAAATATGAATCTCAGAGAGAAAATTGGTCAAATGATAATGACGGGGTATCCGACGGCTGAACCTTCCCCGGATATTATAAAATTAATTGAAGAATATAAAGTGGCAAATATTATCTTTTTCTCCTATAACCTTCTTAGTGTGGAGCAGATACGCAAAAATTGCAGGGAGCTTCACCAAAGGATAGAGAAAAGCACAGGATATCCCGCGTTTATCTCCGTTGACCAGGAAGGCGGTGTGGTTACCCGGCTGCCGGAGCAGGCCTGCAATGTACCAGGGGCCATGCTGATTGGAGCCGCCGGGAATAAGGAGTATGCTTACCAGGCGGGAAGAATAACCGGAGAAGAATTAAAAGCGCTGGGAATCAATATGGATCTTGCTCCGGTGCTGGATGTGAATTCGAACCCGGATAATCCGGTGATTGGCGTAAGATCCTATTCGAACGACCCCCATATGGTGGAAGAGTATGGATGCCATATGATGAAGGGGCTCCTCCATGCCGGTGTCATGGCTACCGTAAAGCATTTTCCCGGGCATGGGGATACGGCAGTGGACAGCCATCTGGGACTGCCGGTGGTAGAAAAGGATCTGGAGGAACTGATGGCAGGTGAATTGATTCCCTTCCGGAGTGCGATCCGCCAGGGAGCGCCCTGTGTCATGACCTCCCATATCCTGTTCCCGAAGCTGGAGCCGGAGAAAAAGCCGGCGACGATGTCAAAGGCCGTTTTAACCGGCGTATTGCGGGAGAAGCTGGGATTTGAAGGCATCATTATCACAGACTGCCTGGAGATGTCAGCCATTAAGACCTTCTATGGAACCGCCCAGGGAGCAGTAGAAGCGGTAAAAGCGGGGGCACAGCTGCTTTGCATTTCCCATACGCCCTCGCTGGTAATCGAAGCAGTTCACAAGCTCGAGGCAGCGGTGGATGCCGGGGAAATATCCATGGAGATAATTAACCGGGCGGTTGAAAATATTTTGAAGTTTAAGGAAAGATACCGAATTGATTATTCTAAGGATGAAACCAGCTGCATCGGGAGCCGGGAGCATAAAAATATGATCAGGGAGATAATTCATCGGGGAATTACAAAGATAACGGAGAAAGAGCTGCCGGGGATTACGGAGGATACGGTTATTATA
Organism: Clostridiales bacterium; assembly: GCA_012839295.1. GTDB lineage: Bacteria > Bacillota > Clostridia > Lachnospirales > Lachnospiraceae > Mobilitalea. The sequence continues at coordinate 180,116 of DUNO01000066.1, read as the reverse complement.
GGAAGCTATGCTTACCGGTCCACTCTGGCTAACAGTGCGGTAGACCAGGGGCTGCATTTTGCAAGGTATATGGCAGAGAAGCTTCACTGCAGGTACCTTGATGTTCCGGTCAATCCAGGTGAGGAGGACATCCGGGGGATACTGTCGGGAATCGGGCATGGCAGTAATGTGATCTACGGCTTATATAACGGACATTTGAACCTGGGGCAGATCGCCCTGGCTAATGAGATTCGCCAGGCGGGTCATGAGCTGCTGGCGGTTACCCTGCGCAATCCCTATGATGCCGCCCTGCTAAGGAAGGATATCCATAAAATTGCTGCCTATGAATACAATATCCCTGTATTTGATGCCCTGGCAGAGGTTATCAGGAATGAAGTCGAGGCAAGCGGTAAGCTTCCTGTGGAATTGGTGAAGCCGTAATTGACAGAATAAGATAATAAGCAGACAGTTGAATAAACGGTAATAAGAAGGTTTATGGAGGAAGTTGGAAGTTATTCAAAGTACGGCGGGACAATTAATATTAATTAAGTATTAATTAATATCATTAATCTTAATATGAAGAAGCAGGATGGAGAGCGTGGAGGTGGCAGTAATGGGTAAGGTAAAGCCCGGAATAGAAAATCATGGGGCGTGGAGCACTTTCCTGGAGGGAAAACGGGTGGGTTTAATCACGAACCCGACAGGAGTAGACAGCAGGCTTAACAGTACCATTGATATATTGCGAAAGGAAGTAAAGCTGGTGAAGCTGTTTTCACCGGAGCATGGCGTCAGGGGAGATATCCAGGCTGGGGAGACGGTCGGATATTACGTGGATGGCAAAACAGAGCTGCCGGTGTATTCCCTCTATGGGAAGAACAAAAAGCCTTCCCGGGAGCTGCTGGCAGATCTGGATGTATTGGCCGTTGATCTTCAGGATGTCGGCTCCAGGCTGTATACGTACCTGTATACCATGTCTTATTGTATGCAGGCCTGTGCGGAATACGGGGTGACCTTTCTCGTCTTTGACAGGCCAAATCCCATCGGCGGTGAAGCGGTGGAGGGAAACCTAATCCGGGAGGGCTTTACCTCCTTCGTGGGGCTGCATCCGATCCCATATCGGTATGGGTTAACCATCGGAGAAACCGCATGCTTTTTTCAAAAGGAATTTGATATCCCCTGCGACCTTAAGGTGATACCGATGCTCGGATGGACCCGGCAGATGTATTATGAGGATACCGGACTATTCTGGATTATGCCGTCACCGAACATGCCCACCGTGGATACCGCGGTGGTTTATAACGGAACCTGCATCTTTGAGGGAACCAACCTCTCGGAGGGGAGGGGAACAACAAAGCCCTTTGAATTGGTCGGTGCGCCCTGGCTGGATCCCGATTGCCTGGCACAGCGTATGAACGAACGCGGCTTGGAGGGCATCCTGTTCCGCCCGGTTTATTTTACACCTACCTTCTCCAAACATGCGAATGTTCTGTGTAAAGGAGTACAGCTGCATGTGACGGACCGGAGAAGCTTCCGCAGCGTGAAAACAGGTTTATACCTGCTGGAGGAAGTGAAGAGGCTGTCAGGAAAACAATTCTCCTATATGGAGCCCTATTCCCCTAAGGGGAAGCCGATGATAGATTACAATACAGGCAGCGATTATGTACGAACCCATGATTTTGCTGCGGATAATTTATATAAGGAATGGCAGCTTGAGGAGGAAGAGTTTAAGAAAAGAAAAATACAATATCACCTCTATTAGCTGCGGATATTACCACCCACAAATGGCGGATGGGGATTTTTAAATGGCAGGAAACGGGTCGAGGGAGGTGTATCCGAGGGGTGATATAAAGCCCGGAGTTTCATGATAAACGTTTTGATATAAGCTTATGGAATAAAAGGCATTCTTTTAGGCTTATGGACAGAAAACGGTTTATGCTGAACTCCGGGCTTTTCTTTGTGGCAGGCGGCCATTGCTGGATTAGTCTGCTTATTTACACAGGGCACTTAAATCGGAATGGAAATTCGGATAGGAGACAGTGACACATTCTGCTTCCCGGATCAGGGTTTCCCCTTCGGCAATTAAGCTGGCGATGGCAAAGGTCATGGCGATGCGGTGGTCGGCTTTGCTTTCGATGGTGGCGCCATGGAGGGGCTTGCCCCCATTGATGACCATGCCGTCGTCGGTTGCCCTGATATCCGCACCCATCCGTGAAAGGTTATCGGCCATCATATCGATGCGGTTGGATTCCTTCACCTTAAGCTCTGCGGCGTCCCTGATGATGGTCTTGCCCTTTGCCAGGCAGGCTAATACTGCAAGGACTGGTATTTCATCGATCAGGGTAGGGATGATGTCACCGCCAATTTCAACACCCTTTAATTCGCTATGTCTTACAAGAAGGTCGGCCATGGGCTCGCCGCCGGTATCAATAACATTTTCCAGCGTAATGTCTGCACCCATCTGCCTGCATACCCGGAGAATGCCGTCCCTTGTGGGGTTGATGCCAACATTCTTAATAAGGATCTCGGAGCCAGGGACGATTAATCCCGCAGCAATAAAGTAGGCTGCGGAGGAGATGTCACCGGGAACCTTTATTTTCTGGCCCAACAGGTCCGGATCCGGCTGGATGGTTGCCGTAGTTCCCTGGGAGCTGATCCTGGCGCCAAACTGCGACAGCATGAGCTCCGTATGGTTCCTGGAAAGAGTGGGTTCGGTTACGGAGGTTTCCCCATCCGCATACATTCCCGCCAGCAACACGCAGGATTTGATTTGGGCGGAGGCCACCGGTGAATGGTAATGGATACCCTTCAGCCTGGCAGTTCTTTCTCCCGAATGGTTGATTGCCAGGGGAGCACAGCCGTTTTCCCCCAGGCTTGTAATATGGGCACCCATCATGGACAGTGGAGCTATAATGCGGTTCATAGGTCTTTTTTGGATGGAGGCATCCCCGTTTAAGGAGGTGGCGAAGGTCTGGCCGCTCAATATGCCTGAGATTAGGCGCAGCGTGGTTCCGCTGTTGCCCACGTCAAGGAGGCCGGCAGGCTTTGTCAGCCCATGGAGGCCTTTTCCGTGGATAATGACGGAATCTGAAGCGGGGTTATTTATGATCTCAATGCCCATCTGCTTAAAGCACTGGATGGTGGACAGGCAGTCGGCGCCCTGGAGGAAGTTGGTGACCTCTGTGGTACCCTTTGCCAAAGCGCCGAACATGACCCCGCGATGGGAGACAGATTTATCGCCCGGTATGGTCACAATCCCCTTCAGAGGGCCTTTTTTATAAAAATTCATGGGTATTATCTCCTTATGATGGTTTACAATTTTTTTGCTTATTAAAATGGTTTTCCCGTTTCAGCCTAATTTTCTCTTACGTTCTCTCATAGATACGGTAATTGTATCTTTTTAGCAGGGTAACTGCCTTGTCCTGTGCCCGTTCATCATAGAATTCGATCCGCAGTACACCTTCCTCGAATTCACGGTTATGGATGATCCCTATGTTCTTGATGCTGATCTGGTTACTTGCCAGAAGCGTGGCGATGGTTGCGATGGCACCGGCTTCGTCTACGATATCCAGATAAATTTCAAAAAGCTTCTTTATCATACCGGTGGACTTATTCGGAATCGCGCTGCGGTATTCCCCGGCAGTGTCAAACATGTGGTACAGATAATCCCCGTCCATATTGTCAAGCGCCTCCGAGGCAGTTTGGAGCGAAGCTATGTAACGGTCTAACAGCCCTTTGATTTGCCCGGAATTGGTTAAGCAGATGTTCTGCCACATGACGGGGGAGGAGGAGGCAATGCGGGTGATATCCTTAAAGCCACCGGCAGCCAGCTCACGCATTCTTTCTGCCTCACCGTCACAATCACGGACAAAGTTGACCAGCTGTGCGGCAATAATATGGGGGACATGGCTGATGGCGGCGGTTATCCCATCATGCTCCTTCGCATCCAGAAGGATCGGTATGGAGCCCAGCTTTTTCACCAGCCCAAACAGGAAATCCACCATGGCGGAAGGAACATCCCTGGTAGGTGTAAGGATGTAGTAAGCATTTTCCAGCAATAGGGCATAGGAGTTCAGATAGCCGGTCTTCTCCGAGCCGGTCATTGGATGGCCGCCGATGAATTGCTTTGTAAGGCCAAGCTCCTCCACAGCAGCATGGATGTTGCCTTTCACACTGCCCACGTCCGTCAGGATACAGGTGGGCTTTAGGAGGGGCTTCAGCTGCTTAAGGTAATTGATGTTTGATAACACCGGCGCACATAGAAATAACAGGTCACATTCCGGGAAGTCTTCACTCAGGGTAGAGGTGATGGAATTAAGAACCCCATCCGTAAGAGCTGCCTTAAGGTCTAAGCTGGGCTCATCCTTATGATAATCGTAGGCGAATAAATAATAATCAGGATTGATATTCTTCAATGCCCTCGCTATGGAGCCTCCGATTAAACCAAAGCCGATAAAGCCTATCTTCAAACTGCCCTTAAAATCACTCTCAAAATCCTTCATGAAAACCTCCTGTTTCATTCTATCCTAATTTTATTATAGTTGGTTATATCCCTACAGTCTAGAAATAAGTTCATAAATATAATCAATTGAATCAATAAATATAGCCCGGTTCCTAAAGGGTCTTGCCCATAAGTGAAACCAAAGGGGCCAGCTCCTGAAGCAGTGCATCAAACTGGTCAAAGTTCAGGGACTGGGGTCCGTCGGATAATGCGGTCGACGGGTTTGGATGTGTTTCGATCATAAGGCCATCCGCACCGACGGCAACGGCACCCATGGCAAGGGGCTTTACGTAGGCACGGACCCCGGTTGCATGGCTTGGATCCACAATGACCGGAAGATGGCTCTTTTCCTTAATTACCGGAACAGCGCTGATATCCAGGGTATTCCTGGTTGCTGTCTCAAAGGTGCGGATACCGCGTTCGCAAAGAACTACATTGGGGTTCCCCTCCGCAAGGATGTATTCCGAGGCGTTCAGCCATTCATCAATGGTAGCGGAAAGGCCTCTTTTTAATAGAACAGGCAGCCCGGATTTTCCGGCCTCCTTTAATAAGTAAAAATTCTGCATGTTTCTCGCACCAATCTGGAGCATGTCAACATATTTAACAGCCGTCTCAATTGCCTCCAGGCTGGTTACCTCACAAATGACGGGCAGTCCCGTCTCTTCCCGGGCTTCCTTCATATACTGCAGACCCTCTTCCTCAAGACCCTGGAAGGCATAGGGGGAGGTTCTCGGCTTGTAAGCCCCGCCCCTCAGTATCTGGGCTCCTGCCTTTTTAATGGCATGTGCCGTAGCGAGCAGCTGCTCCTTGCTTTCAACGGCGCAGGGGCCTGACATGATGACTAAGGAGCCTCCTCCGATAGTTACGTTGCCTACCTTAATCCTGGAGGGTTCCGGATGGAACTTCCTGTTAGCTAATTTATAGGTTTCTGTTACAGATACGATTTTATCTACATCTTCAAAGATCTCCAGGTTCTGGTCCTGGAGCCTGGATTTATCTCCTACAACGCCGATGATGGTTACTTCTTTACCAGCTGAAATATGTGCATCCAATCCATTGGACTCAATTAAGCTTTTGACTTTCTCAATGGATTCTGCTTTTGCCTTAGGCTTCATTACGATAATCATTTTGGCTTGTCCTTTCTCAATGAAATTTCTTAACGGAGCTTGCCCCCTCAAAATAGTCCCGTCTTGTTTTGCAATTATACACGTTAAAGATAGGGGTGTCAATACTCTATTACTTTAAAGCGTAACGGTTTAAAGCGTGGAAGAAAAACTTTGTCAATTATTACATAAAAGTATTGTAAAAGTGAGGCTCGTCTAGTAAAATATAAACAGAGGTATTTATGGGTAATTACAATGGATTTTTGGATGTCAGGTTAATTACCCCCGACTACTTACTACTTTAAGAGTATTGGAGGAAATCGTATGAATGTTTACACTTCGGAAAAGATTCGCAATGTTGTTCTGTTAGGCCACGGTGGCTGTGGCAAGACTACTTTAGTCGAAGCCATGGCGTACACAACCGGAATTACCAAGCGTCAAGGGAAAGTGGAAGAAGGAAATACAATCAGTGATTACGACAAAGAGGAACAGAAGAGGCTGTTCTCCATCAGTACCACAGTAGTGCCTATTATATTTGAAGACACAAAGATTAACTTTTTGGATACCCCGGGATATTTTGATTTTGTCGGGGAAGTAGAGGAGGCATTGGCAGTAGCGGATGCAGCGGTTATTGTCGTATCTGCAAAAGCCGGTGTGGAAGTAGGAACCATGAAGGCCTGGGATTTTTGTGATAAGTACCGGCTGCCTAGAATTTTCTTTGTATCAGATATGGATGATGACAATGCAAGTTATCGTGAAGTAGTTGAAAAGTTAACAGACCTTTATGGCAAGAAGATAGCGCCATTTCATATACCCATCAGGGAAAATGAAAAATTCGTCGGATTTGTTAATGTCGTTAAAATGGAAGGTAGGAAATTTACTACCGGAAGTAATTATGTGGAATGTGAGATTCCAGATTATAGTCAAGAAAATCTTTCTAAGTCCCGTGAGATCTTACTTGATGCAGTGGCTGAAACCAGCGAGGAGCTGATGGAAAAGTATTTCTCTGGTGAGGAGTTTACCCAGGAGGAAATCTCCATGGCACTTAGGAATAATGTTATAGATGGTACTGTAGTTCCGGTTATGATGGGCTCCGGCATCAATGCGCAGGGTACCACAATGCTATTACAGGCGGTTGAGAAGTATTTCCCCGATCCTTCCAAGATGAGCATCAGCGGCAAGAATATGAAGACAGGGGAAGCCTTCAGCGCTGATTATGATGAGAATAAGCCTTTTACTGCAAGGGTATTTAAGACCATTGCGGATCCCTTTATCGGTAAATTCTCCTTATTCAAGGTATGCTCGGGTGTAATTAAATCAGATTCCCTGATTTACAATTCGAATAAGGAAACAGAAGAAAAGGTTAGCCGCCTCTATGTGTTAAGAGGAAAAGAGCAGGTTGAAGTAGGGGAGCTCCATGCCGGTGACATCGGAGCCCTTGGTAAATTATCCGATACTTCTACCGGAGACACCCTGTCAACGAAGGCGGTGCCGGTAGTTTATGACCGTATCGAGGTTTCAACCCCTTATACTTACCAGAGGTTTAAGACCAAGAATAAGGGTGATGATGATAAGGTATCCCAGGCTCTTGCAAAGCTGATGGATGAGGATTTAACGCTGAAGGTGGTAAATGACAAGGAGAACAGGCAGACCCTGCTGTACGGAATCGGCGACCAGCAGCTGGATGTCGTGGTAAATAAGCTCTTAACAAAGTATAAGGTAGATATCGAGATAATGAAGCCCAGGGTACCCTTTAGGGAGACACTCCGCAAAAAGGTACGTGTACAGGGTAAATATAAGAAGCAGTCCGGCGGACATGGGCAGTATGGTGATGTCCACATTGAATTCGAGCCTTCCGGTGATACGGAGACCGCATACGTATTCGAAGAGAAGGTCTTTGGCGGTGCGGTTCCGAGAAACTATTTCCCGGCAGTAGAAAAGGGTATTGCGGAATGCGTATTAAAGGGTCCCGTTGCAGGATACCCGGTAGTGGGCTTAAAAGCAACCCTGGTGGACGGTTCTTATCATCCCGTTGACTCCTCAGAAATGGCCTTCAAGATGGCTACAATCCAGGCCTTCAAGCAGGGCTTCATGGAGGCTTCCCCGGTACTGTTGGAGCCAATCGCATCCATAAGGGTCGTTGTACCGGATAAATTCACCGGTGATATTATGGGTGACCTGAACAAACGCCGTGGGCGGGTTCTCGGTATGAACCCTGTATCAGGAGGAAAGCAGGAGATTCTTGCAGATATCCCGATGTCCGAATTATACGGCTATTCCACGGACCTTCGTTCCATGACCGGCGGCAGCGGTGATTATTCTTATGAATTTGCCCGTTATGAGCAGGCACCGTCCGATGTACAGCAGAAGGTAATGGAGGAAAATGCAAAAGAAGAACAGTCAGAAGAGTAATTGCTATCTGCAAAAAGATGTTGTATAATAAGTTGGTTTGAAAAAAATAACTCAATTTATGTAATATAATGGGAAAATGGAGGCTTACCTCAGAAAATGCCCGCAAAGGGGTGGGATCATTGTACGGATAAGCCTCCTACCTATGCGTTGCCGATGGGGATTTCTGAAGACTGGAATGCTGGGCATGCTGTAGGGTTGGGATGTATATAAAGGGGATCTCATGGATTCTCTTTTTATAAAAAAAATAAAAAGGAGAGTTATTTATGGAAAAGTTCTTTAAACTAAAGGAGAGTGGGACTACCGTTTCCACGGAAGTAATAGCCGGATTGACTACGTTCTTTGCAATGGCTTACATTATTTTCGTGAATCCCCAGATGCTGTCTCAAACTGGAATACCGTACAATGCAGTATTTTTGGCTACTATTTTTGCATCTGTAGCGGGTACCCTGGTAATGGGTCTTTTTGCAAATGTACCTTATGCCCAGGCTCCAGGTATGGGTTTAAATGCTTTCTTTACCTATACGGTAGTGTTTGCCCTTGGCTTCTCATGGCAGCAGGCATTAGCAATGGTGTTCCTATGTGGTATTATTAATATCATCATTACGGTTACCAAGCTCCGTAAATTAATTATTAAAGCAATACCAGAAAGTCTTCAGCATGCAATCGGCGGCGGTATCGGAATTTTTATCGCATATATCGGTATTAAGAATGCGGGCTTACTTAAATTCACCTCAGATCCTGGTAAAAATATCGTTTTAGACGGCGGAACGGTTATTACGGACAGCAGCATTGTTCCTGCATTAATTGAGTTTAATACACCGGCAGTTATTCTTTCGCTTATCGGTATTATTATTACTTTTGCGCTTTTAGTAAAGAAAGTAAAGGGTTCAATTTTTATCAGTATCATACTTATTACCATTATTGGTATCCCCATGGGTGTAACTAATGTCAGCGGCGGTGTGGCTACCTCAGGTCTGGGAGAATCCTTTGCGGCATTGGGCACTACCATTGGCGCAGCCTTTGGCAAGGAAGGGCTGTTATCCTTCTTTGATGATCCTGCCAAGATTCCTTTGATCCTTATGACTATTTTTGCTTTCAGCTTATCAGATACCTTTGATACCATAGGTACCTTTATCGGTACAGGAAGAAGATCCGGTATCTTTGACGCAAATGACGAGAAGGCTTTGGAGACCGGCTCCGGCTTTGCATCCAAGATGGACAAGGCTTTATTTGCAGATTCTGTTGCAACAAGTGTCGGTGCAATCTTTGGCACCTCCAATACAACCACCTATGTGGAAAGTGCTGCCGGTATCGAGGCAGGCGGGCGTACTGGATTAACCTCCGTTGTAACCGCACTATGTTTTATCGTAAGTATATTCCTGGCTCCTGTCGTAGGAATCGTTCCTACCCAGGCAACGGCTCCGGCTTTGATTGCAGTTGGTGTTATGATGCTGTCTTCCTTTGCTGATGTAAAATGGACAGAGCTTGAGGATGCGATCCCTGCATTCTTTGCAGCTATCTTCATGGGCTTCTGCTACAGCATTTCCTACGGTATCGCAGGCGGCTTTATCTTCTACTGCATCGTTAAAGTCGTAAAGGGCAAGGTAAAGGAAATCAGCCCTGTTATCTGGGTTGCTACAGCATTGTTTATTGCTAACTTTGTAATACTTGCATTTATAGCATAAATGGTTCTACAGAATATAATAATTGGATTTAGATGGGGTGGTTATAATTGCCCCATCTTTATTCATATAAGATTATATTTTTCATCATCTTCTCATATAGTTTATCTGGCAGAACCTGCCTATGTTTATTAGAGTTCTATGAATACAATGGGTTTGCTATGGAAGGAGCTGTTATAAAGGGGCATATCCGAAAGAATGGCTGACACCTGTTAAAGATACTCTTTTAAAGAATAGGTACTGACTAAGGCTGGTTATAATAATGAAATATAGTCATGGTTTTAAGAGAGTATATTTGCGAAAAAGAAGCGAATATACTCTCTCCATGTTTATTTGTTTGCACGATATTCGAAAATATGAATGGAATCATAACATTAATTGTAGTAAAATTAAATTATTAAGGAATTGAGTAGGATTAGGAGATAATAGATGGGTTTTCTATCCTATATTTTGAAGGAGGTGAAGTAATGTCAAAGATACCGGGAGAAAGGAAAGCGCTTTACTATGTAGGGATGGGAATGATTGTTCTTGGATTCGTCCTTTTCCTTTCTGTGTTTTTTTCAGCAGCAAGCATGATGAATGATCCATTTATGAGCGGTCCGCCTCCCTTTGCAAATGCTGTGTTTGGCATGATCCTGATAGTGGCAGGGGGAATTGTTCGGAATGTGGGAGCAAGGGGCACCGCCGGTTCAGGAATCATCCTCGACCCGGATAAGGCAAGGGAAGACCTGAAGCCCTATAACGAAGCCATGGGCGGTATGATTAATGATGTAATCAGTAATGTTGATGCCCTTGATAACGTGGTAAACAAACCAGGTGAAAAGGAAGTGGTAAAGATCAGGTGCAGGAATTGCCAGGCCCTGAATGATGAGGATGCGAAATTCTGTAAGAGCTGCGGGCAGCTGTTATGATTATTTGTTGCCGGAGAATGATAAGGGCTATGGTATTCTTCCATGCGGACAAAAGAGGCATGTAAATTGTTTGGGTTAAAGAAGTTTAAAGATAAAGGGGTTATGTTTATAGTAATTATAGCATATCCCCTTAAATTTTGTGTAAAAATGGGGTGTGGATGACTTGACGGAAAAGTTGAAAACGTTTAAAATGTGTCTGAAGAGTTTATGACAAAATAGGAGGGAATTGCTGGAATGAAAATAAAAGCAGCGGATATTGCCAGGGAGCTCCAAATATCAAAAGCAACTGTTTCCCTGGCGCTGAACAATAAGCCTGGTGTAAGCGAGCAGACCAGGCAGGAGATTCTTGATTGCAAAAAGCTTTTAGAAAGTAGAAATATAGAGAAAACAGCCTCCGCCATTCAGGAGAAGCAGATTATTAAGGTGATATTCATGCACCGGGATTTAAAGGTGGCATACGGTTCGGAGATGGATCTATGGACGAATGTCCTGAGGGTATATGACAAGGAATCCAAAAAGCTGGGCTATTCCCTGGGGGTTACCTATGTGAACCTGCTAAAGGATCCCGTAGAGCAGATCGTGAATGAATGCAATATGAACAGCGTGGCAGGGGTAATCCTGTGTGCTACGGAAATGCAGGAGAAGGATTATGAGCTGGTAAAGAATATAAATAAACCGATGATAATAACAGATAATGATTTTGAAGACAATTCCCACCACAGGGTATGTATAGATAATATCTCGGCGGTGAAGCAGGCGGTGGATTATCTGCTGAAAAGGAATCTGAAAAATATAGTATATCTGGCGAATGAAATTGATATCTATAATTTCATGCAAAGAAGGAACGGGTTTAAGCAGGCGATCTGGAACAGCGGACTGGAATTCAGGCCGGATATGATCGTGCGGATGGGACGGATGATCGAAAATGCAAATGAAAAGATGAAACTATATTTAAGGGAAAATCCATTGCCGGATGCTTTTATTATGGAAAACTACCAGGTATCGGCAGGGGTTATGAAAGCCATGAAAGCGGAAGGTATCCTGGTACCAGAGCATATCTCACTGATCGGGGTGGATGAGGTACCGAGCTATGCTGTGGAGGACTATAAGCTGACAACAATAAAGATAGACCATGTAAACAGGCCTGTCATGGCGATGACATTATTGTATAAAGAAATAAAGGAAAACATGCAGACAAAGTTTAAAGTGTTGTCTGATTGTACGTTGTTAGAAGGAGGAAGCGTGAGAGGCTAAGAGCAGCCGGCACCTGGGAGCTAAATTGGGAATAAGGGATATAAACAAATAAACACCGGACAAAAGTCCGGTGTTTATTTGTTTATATGATGAATTAATACATGGACTGACAGAAAAGTAAAATATACTATATGTATAAGATTAAAATTGGAGATTAAAATAAATGTACAATATTCATAAAAAAGTGTTGAAAAAATGTTGATATGGTGATATGATTAGTTTAAATCAAAATTCAAATGTTTAATAGAAGTTTATGAATTTGAATGAGATTAAATTTTTAATTTTAAGGAGGGTTTTTATGAAAGCGAAAAAGGGTATGGCATTTTTACTGGCAGTGATGATGCTGGTCACCATGGTTCTGGCTGGTTGTGGAAACAACGGAGCGGGGACAGAAACTACGGGAACTACAGACACGGAAGTAACGGCAAGCGGCAAATCATCAGGCAGCTCAGGGGGAGTTACTGAGGTCACATTTTGGACATTAAATACCAGACAAAACGCAGTTGACCCTATTGTGGAAGCCTTTAATTCCCAGAATAAAGACATTAAGGTTACCGTAGCCTATTATGATACGGACGGGATTAAGGATGCATGCAAGGTTGCTGCTTCTTCGGGAACACTTCCCAACATGTGGTTTAATTGGGGCGGAAGCCTGGGAGGCTTTTATGCAGACAATGGCCTTTGCTATGATTTAACAGAATATGCAAAGAAGAATGACTGGGAGAATAAATTTAGCGCGGGCGTTTTAAACCTTTGCCAATTAGGCGGCCAATTGTCCGGCTATCCTACAAGCTATAATGTATTGGATGTTTATTATAGAAAAGACATCTTTGCGCAATATGGAATCCAGGTTCCCACCACCTTTGAAGAGTTTGAAGCAGCCTGTGCAACCTTAAAGGAAAATGGTATTACACCTATTTCAACAGCGGGCTTAAACGGATGGCATGTCATGCGGTTTGTGGAATTACTCATCGAGCATTATGCGGGAAGTGAGCTCCATGATTCCATGAATACCTTTGATTCCAGCTATAATTGTGATGCGGTGGTCCAGGCCTTGGCAAAATACAAGGAATTCTGTGAGAAGGGTTATTTCCCGGCAGGCTTTGTTACTGCAGATCCCAATGATACCAGGATGGCAGTATTCTCAGGAACAGCGGCAATGGATATCCAGGGACAGTGGTATGACGGTATGATCATACAGGAAGAACAGGACATGAATTTATATGATACCTTTGCCTTCCCCTCCGGTGGCACAAACAGGCTGTCGGCCTTTGCGGAGATGACGCAGTTTAACGCTAAAAATACGGATGCCCAGCTTGAGGCCTGCATGAAATTCATGGATTATTATTACAGCGATGAAAATGCTGAGAAATACGCAGAATACTATAACATGCCACTTCCTAAGATTGGGGCAAAGATGCCGGAGGGGCAGCCGAATGTAGCGAAAATGCTGGCAACCGCAGAGACCAACGGAACCTTTACGATCACCGACCAGGCATTCCCCACTGAGGTGGCAGACGCTTTATTTAACGTACAGGATGCGATTGCGAACGGCCAAATGGAACCGGCAGAGGGTGCTGCTAAGATCCAGGAAGCAATCGAGGCATACCAGGCGGCAAATAAATAACACAAAAAGAAAAACGGACAGCTTTCAACTGTCCGTTTTCTAAAACCGGATAATGTGTTGGGCTAAATTTAAGGAGAAAATTCATGAAAAATAGTGATAATAAGAGAGATTGGGGCGCATATGCATTTATGCTTCCGGCCGGAATTATATACTTATCAGTCATTGTTGTTCCGGTACTTTATTCCCTGTACATAAGCCTGTTTAAATGGAATGGGATAGGCGAAAAAGAGTTTTTGGGGCTTAGGAATTATATTAATTTATTCCGGTCGGATCCTATATTTTTGATTTCCATAAAAAACAACCTGATTTGGATCATACTAACCATTTTTGTTACGATGACGGTGTCCTTGGGCTTTGCGGTCATTTTAAATAAGCAGTTTAGAGGCCGAACCTTTTTCAGGGGATTCTTCTATTTTCCATGTGTAATTGCTCCGATTGCGGTCTCGATTATATGGAGATGGATCTATAACCCCAATGTGGGCTTTATTAACCAATTCTTTAAAGCAATAGGAAGTGATTTTTCACAAAGCTGGATTTCCGATCCCAAGGTAAGTATTTACGCCATCTTTGTGGCTGCATTATGGCAGGCCATAGGCCAGCCCATGATCCTCTTCCTGGCCGGCCTGCAGGCAGTGTCCCCGGATGTAATAGAGGCGTCGAGGATTGACGGGGCTTCCGGGATAAAGCAGTTTGTGCTGATTACGGTGCCCTTATTAAAGGAAAGCTTTGTTATTGTCATTGCCACGCTGATTGTATCGGCAATGAAGGTATTTGACGTGATCCAGGGATTGACGGGCGGAGGGCCGAATAATGCGACCCAGATGCTGTCAACCTATATGTATTCGCAAACCTTCCAATATAACAATGTAGGAATCGGGACTACGATTGCCTGTGTTATGGTAATTATGATGCTGGTGGTCATAGTGCCCTATGTATCATTTACGGCACGGGAAGACTAAGGAGGTGTTAACATGGAGGGAAAGACTCAAAAAATAACAAAGAAGGTTGTGCTGTATTTAATACTGGTTATCCTTGCGGTTATTTGGATTGTTCCAATGTTAACACTGTTTTTAACTGCAATCAAAGGAAAAAAGGATTTCTACAGCGGACTGAGCCTGTTTAGCATCCCTGCCCGGATCGCATGGGATAATTTTACGAATGCTTTGGTAAAAGGGCGCTTGTTAACCTATATGAAAAATGACCTCATTGTGTCCGGCCTAAAGGTTCCCTTAGGTATTTTTATTGAGGCATTGGCGGCCTTTGCTTTGACAAGGCTGAATATTAAGCACAAAACAGGGATTTTTATATTTTTCTTAATCGGGATGATGCTGCCGATGCAGACGGCCTTGGTACCGATCAATGTTATCTACAGCAAGCTGGGCTTCTTGAATACATATTTTGGGTTGTTCTATGTGTATGTGGGCTTCGGAATTTCCTATGGTATTTTAATTTTGAGGGGATTCTTTAAAGGAATTCCCAAGGAGATCGATGAAGCGGCGGTAATTGACGGATGTAATAAGTGGCAGTTGTTTTTGAGGATTATCTTCCCGATGGCAAAGCCTGCGGTGGCAACTTTGGTAATTACGGATTTTTTGGCAACCTGGAACGAGTATCTGCTGGCAAGTGTAATTATAAATGACAACACGAAGAAAACGGTTCCGGTGGGGATCATGACCTTTGTGGGGGAACACGGAACCGATTATGGTTATCTATGTGCCGGGGTATTAGTTTCCGTGATTCCGGTATTGGTCGTATATTTGATTTTCCAGCGTTACTTTGTAGAGGGAATGTCGGGAGCAGTAAAATCATAAGAAGACTCTATAGATAGGAGATAAGAAATGACAGATTATGCACGGGAAATAGAAAGATGGGATACCTGGGAAATCACCTGTATGGGGCATTCGGATAAAAATCCATTTGTTGATTACCAGATTGGTGGTACCTTTAAAAGTGAGCATGAATGTAAAACGGTGGACGGCTTCTATGATGGGGATGGTAAATATATTGTCCGTTTCATGCCTTCTTTTGAGGAACGGTATGAATTTACCATTAAAGGAAGCTTTTCGGAGGAGGTTTATGAAGGAAGCTTTGACGTCAAAGCGCCTACCGGGAATAACCATGGGCCGGTCCGTGTGGCAAATACCTATCATTTTGCCTATGAGGACGGAACGCCCCACTATTCCATTGGCACCACATGCTATGTATGGGAGCTGCAGGGGGAGGAGCTGCAAAGGCAGACAATAGAAACATTAAAGCATAGCGCTTTTAACAAAATCCGTTTCTGCATCTTTCCGAAGCATTATGATTATAATTTGAATGAGCCTCTTTCATATCCGTATGAAGGGACACCCTGTGACAGCTCCAAATTAACAAAAGAAAATTTCCATTTATTCAATGGGAAAGCAGAGGGGAACAGGTGGGATTTTAAACGCTTTAACCCGGAGCATTTTAGGAATATAGAAAAATGCATTAAGGAGCTGAGGGAATTATCCATTGAAGCGGATATCATCGTCATGCACCCCTATGACCGCTGGGGCTTTAGCCTTATGAGCAGGGAAGAAGATGAGCTTTACTGGAATTATGTGATAGCAAGGTTTTCTTCGTATAGGAACGTCTGGTGGTCCCTTGCCAACGAATATGATCTTATGCCCCAAAAGACAATCGGGGACTGGGAAAACTATGCCAGGATTATTTGTGAAAAAGATAAGTATGGCCGCTTAAGGTCAATCCATAACTGCAGGCCCTTTTATGATTATACCAGGCCCTGGATCACACATTGCAGCATACAAAGGCAGGATGTCTATAAAACCGCAGAGCTTGTTACGGAGTGGAGGGAGAGATATAAAAAGCCCATTGTAATTGATGAAATTGCCTATGAAGGAAATATCCAGCATGGCTGGGGAAATATCAGCGGTAAGGAATTGGTACGCCGCTTTTGGGAAGCCAGCTTAAGGGGCGGATATGTGGGGCATGGGGAAACCTATATGAGCCCGGATGATATTTTATGGTGGTCCCATGGAGGCGTCCTGCATGGGGAAAGCCCTGACAGACTAAAGTTTTTGTACCGGATTTTATCAGAAACGCCGGGCTATGGTTTGATGCCGCTGCAACAGGGATGGGATGAGGTTTGTGCAGTTCCGGAAAGTGCCGACGGGATGGCGCAGGAGGTAAAAAGCTATTATTTATATTACTACGGGTTTAACAGGCCGTCCTTTAGGGAGTTTTATTATGATGATTCCAGTGAATTTGAAATTGAAGTAATTGATACCTGGGACATGAAAATTGAGAGGAAAGGTATTTTTAAGGGAAGGTTCAGGATAGAACTGCCTGGGAAAGAGTATATGGCAATCCGTGCTAAAAAATGTTTGTAGAAAAATAATCGGGAGAGTATGCCTGCAGTAATTTATGTAGGCATACTCTTTTTGCTTTTATAAGAAATGGACTGGGGAAATAGAATGGTCAGCAGAATGGAATAGGATAAGAGAATGGAATTATAGTATTAATTGTAGTAAATAATAAAATATGCTATACTTTTCTTATTAGATACTTCATGGCTTGTGTTGTTAACAGAGGAGGGATGTATGATATGAAGTTATTTGTTAAGATACAGGAGAAAGGAAAAGGCATTGTTGATACGGCTTTACGCTTTCCGGTGACAGTGGTATTTCTTCTTTTAACCGCGGTATGGAATATCGTTGCCATTAACCAACAGAATTATGACCATTACGGTAAGATAGTGCTTAGCTTTGTACTGGGAGCTTTTATTTATGGGACTTTGCAGATGGTATATGAGAGGTTCGTTGGCAAAGCAATGGTCCGGTACATCTTCATGGCAGTACCGTTCATCCTATCGTTGATATATTATCTTTTGATTAAAGATGGCGAGTTTGACGTAAAGGTCAGCATTCGGACTATGGTGCTGTTTTTCTGCTTATTCATGGCATTTTTATGGGTGCCGGTGATTAAGGGCAGGATCAATTTTAACCAGAGCTTTATGGCGGCCTTTAAAGCCTTTTTCATGGCCCTGTTGTTTAGCCTGGTATTATTCCTGGGGATCGTACTGATCCTGGCAACTACCAATGAATTGATTACAGCGGTTTCAGACAAGGCTTACGCCCATGGGGCAAATATCGTATTTGTCCTTTTGTTCCCGATGATTTTCTTAAGCCTGATCCCTGTATATCCACGGGAAGAGGATGGGGAGCCGGAGGAATTGGATGAGGTATTGATGAAGCGGGTAACACCGGCCCGGTTTTTAGAGGCGCTGATTTCCTATGTGACAATTCCGATTGCCACAGTATTTACCGTTATATTGCTGCTCTATATTATTATGAATATCAGGGGAGAGTTTTGGACGGATAATCTGCTGGAGCCCTTACTGGTGTCCTATTCCATTGTCGTCATTATTGTATACCTGCTGGCAAGCACGGTAACGAATGCAGTTACCCTGTTTTTCCGGAGGGTTTTTCCTAAAATACTGCTTCCGGTAGTTCTGTTCCAGACCATAGCCTCCATTTTGAAGATCCAGGAAGCAGGGATCAGCTATGGAAGATATTATGTTATCATGTTTGGGATATTTGCGATCATTGCAAGCGGCTGGTTCTGTGTAAGGCCGGTTCGCAGCAATGGTATCGTTGCACCGGTGCTCATTGTCCTGTCCCTCATATCCATCCTGCCCTTTATTGATGTGTTTACCATCAGCAGAAGCAACCAGATGAACCGTTTGGTTAATGCCCTGGAGCGTAACGGCATGTTTAACGGTGAGGCGGTCATTCCAAAGTCCGATGTACCGGAGAAGGACAGGGAGACAATCATTAGTGCGGTCCGGTATCTTGATGAGATGAGGTATACGAAGGAGATAAGCTGGCTAAAGGAATATAACGAGGGCTATAATTTTGAAAAAACCTTTGGCTTCTCTGAGTACAACTATGATCCGGGAAATGGAACGGAGTACATTTCGGTTACGAGAAAGCAAGCCTCCCCGATTCCCGTTGCAGGTTATGATTTTATGCTCCAGCTGTTTTCCTATAGAAAGCATGATGATACGGTGGTAAGCAGCTATGAGCTGGCCGGGAAGACGTATACCCTGAGTGTGGAGGCTCTTTCTGAAAATGAGCAGGAGGTTCTCCTTAAGGAGGGAAACCAGGAGCTGATACGTTTTCCTCTAAAGGAGATTTATGCTAAGTTTGAGAACGAAACTGGGGCAAAGGAATTAGACACCCCTGAGTTAACCTTCACAAAGGAAAATGAAAGGGCAGTAATAACGGTTGTCGCAGAATCAATTAGTATCAATATCTGGCAGGGCGGAAGGAGCCAGCAGGCGGATGTTGACATACTGGTGAAGATTAAGTAGCAAGTTGGAATATTACCCGCAACGGAGAAAAAAATTATGAAAGCATATCAGATAAAAATTGTAATTAAAAATTCGAAGCCACCTATCTGGAGGCGCTGTATTATACCGGCAGGGATAACCTTTTCACAGCTTAGCATAATATTAAATAAGGTTATGTGGTGGTCAGGTTATCACTTGTCCGAGTTTGAATTTTATCATCTGCGGCTTCAACTGCGGGAGGAGGATGAATTCTTTGATTTTGTCCCAATGTGGGACTTTGACTTATTGGATTCATCTAAAACATTTATTAATGAATATATGGAACAGCAAGAATGGTTTACCTACACCTATGATTTGGGTGATGACTGGCAGCACAGGGTAACGATAGAGAAAATTATTGAGGATTACCCCGATAATTATTCCCAAGTCATAAAAGTTAAAGGGGATTGTCCGATTGAAGATTGTGGCGGTATAGAGGGATATTATGAGTGTCTGGATGTAATAGGGGATCCCAATAATCCGGAAAGCGATGAACGGAGAAAAGTGGATTACGAAAATAAAAAGTTGTTAGGTGCGATTAGACATAAGTATTATCAGATAGGGGAGGCGGTTCACAAAAATTCACCCCTCACTGCTGGGAAAATATGATTTCAATTGACAGAGCAACCGGGATGTTGTAATATTATAGCGTAATTGAATAAGACCTCACTAAGGGCGGTGGGGTAGAGGCGCGGTATGAAACAGTCTGTAGAGGAGCTTGAGCAGCAATGAGGCTACAGAGAAGGGAATATCGCCGAAGCAGATGATACGCTCGGTATTATTTTGCTGGGGCTGCAGTGAATAATTGCAGAACTGTCCAGGCGGGCTACCCGGCTTGCTTGGTTGTGCTATCTCATAATGGGATTTTGGGGTCTTGGGCTGGAATAATCACCTGAGAAAATCTCAGGTTTTTTTATTGCAATAAAGAAATAAAAATGGAGGAAAGAATTTATGAAGAAGAAAATATCAATTTTATTGCTGCTCACAGTTATAACGATGCTGTTATTTGCCGGCTGTGGAACCAAGGACAGCGGAACCTTCCGCGTGGGCATGGAATGCGGCTATGCGCCCTTTAACTGGAGCCAGAATAATGATTCCAACGGTGCGGTTGCAATTGAAGGAACGACGGAGTATGCCGGCGGCTATGATGTTGAAATCGCAAAGAAGATCGCAGATGGCTTAGGCAAGAAGCTCGTTATTGTTAAGACCGAATGGGATGGTCTGGTACCCGCTTTGACTTCCGGTAAAATTGATGCAATCGTTGCCGGTATGTCACCCACGGAAGAGAGAAAGCAGACCATCGATTTTTCCGACAATTATTATAAATCAAACCTGGTAATGGTGATATTAAAGGGTGGGGCTTATGAAGAGGCCGCATCCATCCAGGATTTTGCAGGTGCAAAGATTACCGCCCAGTTAAATACCTTCCACTATTCCGTTATCGACCAGATCAAGGATGTCCAGAAGCAGACGGCTATGGATAATTTCCCTGCGATGAGGGTTGCGCTGGAGTCCGGTATTATTGACGGCTATGTATCGGAGCGCCCGGAGGGTGTAAGTGCTACCGCTGCCAATGCCAAGTTCGCAATGATAGAATTTACGGATGGTTTCCAAACCTCCGAGGATGATACGGCTATTGCAGTTGGTATTAAAAAGGGCAGTGATATGACATCGAAAATTAATGATATCTTGGCAGGAATCTCGGAGGATGACCGTCTGTCAATTATGGATACTGCCATCGCAAATCAACCAGCAGCAGAGTAAGCAGTATAATTTCTTAAGAGGTCGTGTTACGGATCAGGCTGTCCAAAAACAAAGGATTTATTTTTGGACAGCCTGTTTTATGAGTTGTGGGAAGTCGTTTTTCTTCATAAATAAAAGGCGCGTTTTTACGTCGTCTATCCTGATAATAGTTACTCGCTTTTGTTCCTGTTATTTGTTAGCGGAACATGTATTTGGTTCCAATAATATGGAAATGTATTAAATAATGATGTTGATGCACACTTAAAGTGTACATATGGGAAAGGTATGGTGTTCTTATGACATGGGAATGGTTGGTTAAGATAGTTTCAGGAAATTGGAAGGGGTTTTTATTAGGTGCGGGAATAACCCTCCTGATCTCCATTACCGGTACAATCCTGGGCTCTTTCATTGGGTTATTAATCGGTATAATCCGGACGATCCCGTTGCCGGACAAGGGAATTAAAAGGGCATTCTTAAAGGGTGTTAATGCGTTGCTGACCGCTTACGTGGAATTTTTCCGCGGTACACCTATGATTGTACAGGCGATGGTAATTTATTATGGTTCGGCTATGGCCTTGGGAATCAATATGAATCCCTTTGGGGCAGCGTTGCTGATCGTATCCATCAACACAGGCGCATATACAGCGGAAATTGTGAGAGGCGGTATTATTTCCATTGACAAGGGACAGTTTGAAGCGGCTCATGCAATCGGCATGAACCATATGAAAACCATGCTCCATGTCGTGTTGCCCCAGGTTATCCGTAATATTCTTCCTGCCCTCGGTAATGAATTTGTTATTAATATCAAGGATACCTCCGTGCTTAATGTTATTGGTGTATCAGAATTATACTTTACGACAAAGTCCATCGCAGGAAATAACTTCAGGTACTTTGAAGCCTTCGCTGTAGCAAGTGTTATTTATCTTGTAATGACCTTGACGGTAACCCGGATCCTCCGATTTATTGAGAAGAAACTGGAAGGACCTGAGAACTTCATGGTCATTCCGGGAAACCAGATGCAGGTAGAGAGGCCGGAAGACGCACTTAGATATAGACAGTAGTAACTAGTGCCGCATTAAACGAAACTTGCACAATGCAGTACTGGACCGGGATACGGAATTTGTCGATAGAAGCGCCGCCATAGGACGGCAAGATGGAGGTAAGCATGGAAAGAGTAATTGATATACAGCATTTAAAGAAATCCTTTGGAAAAAATGAGATTCTTAAGGATATCGATTTCTCCGTAGATAAAGGAGAGGTAGTGTGCATCATCGGTGCATCCGGCTCAGGAAAATCAACCCTGCTCCGCTGCATCAATCTGCTGGAGAAGCCAAGCGGTGGAAAGATCATATATAAGGGTGAAAATATATTGGACGACAGGCATGATATCTATGCTTACAGAACCAAGCTTGGAATGGTATTCCAGCAGTTTAACCTGTTCAATAACCATAATGTATTAAATAACTGTACCGTGGGGCAGATCAAGGTATTAAAGAGAAGCAAGGAAGAAGCGGAGCAGGTGGCGATGAAATACTTAAAGGTCGTTGGCATGGACCAATACATCAATGCGAAGCCAAAGCAGCTGTCCGGCGGACAGAAGCAGCGTGTAGCCATCGCCCGTGCCTTATCCATGGAGCCGGACGTCCTCCTGTTTGACGAGCCGACCTCAGCCCTTGACCCGGAGATGGTTGGTGAAGTTCTGGGTGTTATGAAGGAGCTGGCTAAGACCGGCTTAACGATGCTTGTTGTAACCCACGAGATGGGCTTTGCAAAGGAAGTGTCCAACCGCGTTGTATTCATGGACAAGGGTGTCATTGCCGAGGAGGGCTCACCGGATCAGATCTTTAATAATCCGACACAGGAGAGAACGAAGGAATTCTTAAAGAGGGTCTTAAACCAGCAGTAAAGGTTTGAGAATATAAACGGGTTAGTCATACGGAGAATATATTATTAAATTAAAGGAAGCAGTGTCATATTCCATTCAAAGATGGATTACTGCTTCCTTTATTTTATGTAAAACTTGGTGTTAAAGACATAACACACGCCCTAACACTTGTATTTTTAAATCTTTTATTTGCCCCTGTTTTACCTGGTCAATGGCCTGTGTTACCAAATGTCTGACATTAGATTGGTTATTCTCACGATCAGCTTCATATTTTCCTTTGCTGCCTCTGCCATATGATTCATCTCCTTTTTGGGGTGAATTATATTAAGTATATAAGCAGTATATCACAATAAAGCAAATGCTACAAGAATTGAAGATCCCTTTACTGGCACAGCTTTGCGACGACTTCATTGATCAGCTTGCCGTCTGCCTTGCCCTTAAGCTCACCCATTATGCTTTTCATGATCATGCCTTTGTTTTTCGTGGCTACAAGATCGGCATATTTTTCTGTAATAAAGGACTGGATTTCTTCCTCGGACATCATGGAGGGAGCATATTCCTGGATAATATCATGGGTTGCCTGGTAGCCTGCCTTCAGTTCGGTTCTTTCAGCAGGGCAGGTATCTATTTGTTCCTTCACAAGCTTTAATTCCTTTAAAATAGCACGGTCAACCAATTCTTCCGGAATGGCGTCACGGCAGCCCTCGTCAATTGCTATTTTCTTAACAGCGGATATTAAAGAAGAAAGGGCGTCCTTGCGTACCTTGTCATGAGCCTTCATAGCTGTAACCATATCTTTTTGTAATTGTTCCATCTGCATAAATGATACCTCCTAAATTTGATTATACCTCATAGTAATCTCCATTCAGAAGCTTCCAAAAAATTAAGGGGAGACTTTTGTATATGGTCTTTCCATTGATCTTTTGGTAAAGGTTTCTTATTAGGGATTAGTATTAGTGTTTCTTGGTTATTCATGAAAATATAAAAATTACGGGCCATTAGTCCTATCGAAAATAGTATATTCCATCGGAGAAGGATGTTCAAGAAAAAAATAACGCTGGATAGCAGATATATGAAAAAATGCTATATTTTATCGAAGCCAGGGAGTATAATGTGACAGAGATAAAACCTTGTTTGGAGGAAGCTGCCACCATGAAAAAGATAGTGATGTTTATTGGAGGAATTGAGACGACGGAGTATTTTTCAAAGCAATTGGGAAAGGCCTTTGAACAATTGGGGCATGATGTATTCCTGTTCCAATTAGAGAAGGAAGAGGAGGAATTTACTAAGTTGCCCAGCTTCATAGAAAAAGGGAATACTGCCATGATAACCTTTAATTACCACGGGCTAAATGAGGAAAAGGTATTCTATCAGACCGGAAGGCTGTTCTGGGAGGAATGGGGGATTCCCTGCTATAATATCATGCTTGACCATCCCTTCTATTACCATAAATATCTTAGATCCATGCCGCCGCTTTACTGCAACCTGTGTGTAGATGAGGCTCATAACCGTTATATAGCAAGGTTTTTCCCGGATATTAAGAGGGGACCCCTGCTGCCCCTTGCAGGCACAGAAATTCCACATAAACCAATTGCAGAGCGCAGCATGGATATTGTAATGACCGGACATTACACGCCTCCCCATAAGTTCGAAAAGTATATCACACGGATTGATGAGGAATATACCCGGTTTTATTACGGGATTATCCATGATTTGATAGAGAATCCCACCCTGGGGATGGAGGAAGCTTTTGAAAAGCACCTGAAAAACGACATGCCGGATATCAATACCCAGGAGCTAATGCTGTGCATGGAAAAGATGATATTTATTGACTTATATGTACGCTTTTATTTCCGGGGTGAGGCAGTAAAGGTGCTTGCAGATAACGGCTTTAAGGTACATGTTGCCGGGAGTGGCTGGAATCTGCTGGACTGTGCCCACCCGGAGAATATTATCCGGCTTGGAGCAAAGGATTCCCTAGGCTGCCTGGAAGCAATTGCTGACAGTAAGCTGTCCCTGAATGTAATGCCCTGGTTTAAGGAAGGAGCCCATGACCGGGTATTTAATTCCATGCTAAACGGGGCAGTATGTGTCAGTGATGAAAGTATCTGGATGAAGGAACACCTTAAGGCAGGAGCGGAAATTATCTTCTACCGCTTAAATGAGCTTGAAAAGCTCCCGAAGATCGCCGCAGAGCTATTGGCTGAACCGGAAGGAATGCAACGGATTGCGGACGAGGGCCACAGAAAGGCCAGGGAGGAGCACACCTGGGCCGCCAGGGCCAAGGTATTGTCAAGGTTAGTTGAAGAGCAGTTTGCTGGATCCACTCCGTGTTAATATCCGTATATAAGAAGTGAAGATACACTAAGAGTAAAGATACAATATTTGCAGATACAAGAAATGACTTTAATATCTGCAAATAGAATGTATACGGGTACAAATATAGTATATACGGAAATAAGATAATAGAAGAATTGCGTTATTGGGTAACGGTTACAGAACATCTTACCTTGGTACCATCTTCTGCGGCATAAATATAGGCTTTTCCCTTCTGCAGGGCTTTAACGTCCCCATAGGCGTTCACCGATACGATATTAGGATTACTGGAGGTCCAGGTAGGCCGGTTCCCGGAGGAGACCTTTGCCGAGAGGGTGGCGCTGTCGCCCTTGTTCAGGGTTAACTCTGTTAAGCTTAAGGTAATCTCAGGCTTCTGGACAGTAATCTCGCAGGTTTGTGTTACTCCGTCCACGGTTGCCGTGATGATGGCCGTTCCATGCTTGATCGCAGTTACGGTACCCGTAGCGTCCACGAGGGCTACGCTTTTCTTATTTGTTTTCCAGGTGGGCTTTACGGAAGAAGATACGGTTGCCGACAGCTGAAGGGTCTTTCCACGGTATAAGGTAGCTGAGGCCTGCTTCAGTTGGACGGTGGGAAGCTTAACGGTTACCTGGCATACGGCGCTGGTTCCGTCAGCAGAGGCTGTTATGGTAGTTTCACCGGGCTTTAGTCCCGTCACCTTGCCGTATTCATCCACAGTAGCGATACTCTTTTTACTGCTTTTCCAGGTTATGGGTGATTCATTGGAAGTAGAGGCAGACAGACGGAGCGTTTCACCACGCTCGATACTTGCCTTCTCTTTGCTGATAGTGACCTTTGTCTTATTGACTGTCACCTGGCAGGAGGCCTCAGCGTTCTTAAGCTTCGCGGTGATAATTGCAGTACCGGCTTTTTTTGCCGTGACCACACCATAGGTATTGACGGAAGCAATCTTGGAGTCACTGCTTTTCCAGGTGACTGACTTGCCGGTGGAGGTGACAGCAGCAATATGAAGCTGATCTCCAATATCAGCAGTTGCCTTATATTGGGAGAGTATGATGAATGCAAAATCCGAGGTTAAGGCGGAAGCTTTCTGAGTTGGTACGGATAAGCTTAGAAAGGTAAAGCTTAGGATAAGAGATAATAGAATCTTTGCGAATTTTTTCATGTATTCCTCCTTGTGTAAGATAAGTTATGAGAAGCTGTCTTTTGACTTCTCATAAAAGGCGCTGCTCCTGCGCCATGCATCTTCGATTACGGGAAGGTAAAATTTACTTCCTGTAATAATAGGGGAGTGAATACCAGCAAACTTGTCCATATTGTAGCATTGTTTTTTCCTGTTGTAAATGAAAGGGAGCAGGCACCGTTATGATTTGTAAAATATACACAAAAAAATAAAAAATTTATGTGGAAAAATTTTCTAATAAAAATATTTACAATTCAACAGCTTTCGATTATGATATACATATCTTGTTAAAATTCTTTGTAAATTTATCTTGAACGACATTCGTTTAACGCCCGTGCCTTTCACTTTTTGAATAGGTCATCAGAAAGTGAAAGGCACGGGTATAGAAATGAAGAGGGTTTTCTTTTAATTTTTCCATAAAAAACATAATAGGAGGGGTCTAGTTGGTAATTGCATTTTGGAGCAATGCAAATGAAAAATGCCCAGTCACTGCCAATATGGCTGCAATCAGTGTGGCCAGTGTAATCCGTTATCCGTATTCCGTAGTCATGATGGAAAATTATCTGGGCAGGAGCAGCCTTAGGGCAGCGTTCTATGGAAGGGAAACGATCCGTTTTATGAATGAAGCGGGATCCAATTACTATGACGGTAACGGGATGGAGGGGCTGGTCCGCAGGATTTACCGCGGGGATGCTACAAAGCATGTCCTTACATCCTACATAAAACAGATTATTCCGGACCGGCTGTCTTATATCCCTAAGGGGCGGGTGATCCATAATGAAATTTTTGATTATGAATTTGAATATGGGATTGAGCATTTATTAAAAATGATGGAAGGATATGCTGATATTAGCTTTATTGGTACGGCCAGCCATCATAGCCTAAGCACAAAGACAATTCTTCAAAAAGCTGATTTAATCGTGGTAAATCTATGCCAGAATCAAAGTATCTTAGATGAGTTCTTCCTTAACTATTCCTCATTAATTTCCAAGTCAGTATTTTTAATCAGTAGCTATGAATACCATACGAAGCTGTCCCTTAAGAAAATCAGCCATATGTATGATATCCCGTTGGAGAATCTGGTAGCAATCCCTGAGAATGAACTGTTTCAGGTTGCCTGCATGAATGGTGGAGTCAAGGATTTTATTGACTATTATAATGGATGTAGCAGGGAAAGTCCAAACTTCCTCTTCATGCATGCCATAAGAAAGGCTACCTACCTCATTCTTAAAAAAGCAGTGGAGGCAGAAAGGAACAAGGGACTGGAGGAGGAGATGCTCCATATGCTCCAGGAGGAAGGAAAAGAGGGAGCCGGATTTCCCCCGGAGAGGATGTATTGTGCATCCATTTGAATTAATTAGAATCCTGGCGTTAGTTACCATAGGGATATTGATGTTTTTTGGCCTGTTCCATATGAAGGACTTACTTGACGGCATCGGGCCCTTAAGGAAAAAGGGCAGAGAAGGGAAAAAGCCGGATGAAGGCAGAAGGAATGCAATTATTATTTTGTATACCATAATGCAGCTGATGATTGCGGCAATGCTTTTCTTATTTATTAAACTAATTTTAAGGGGTGAGCTATGAGGATATACAGCAGATTTAAAAGAACAACGAAGCAATATATTATTGTTTCAATCCTGTGCATTACCGTAATAGGAGGGGCAGGAGTATTAACGACACTGGTCATCACCGGCCAGATCAAGCAGGAATACCGTGAGCTTCTGGCTGAGGCCAACAGGAAGCTGGAGGAAAACCAGAGGGAGGTGTATGTAGCTGCGGCGGATATTACGGCCGGAGATATCATTACCAGGGAGCGGTTGGTAAAGAAGAGGGTATACTCATCACAGGCCAAGGAAACCTTTATCAGCGAGGAGCAGATAGGAAGGCTGGCGCTAATCAACATACCTGCGGGAACACAGGTAATGGCTACAATGGCAGCAGACCGCTCCATCACCACAAACTTAAGGGAAGCGCAGTATGAGGTGATTCATTTAAATTCTAATATGGAACAGGATGACACTGTGGACATACGGATGCTATATCCCAACGGGGAAAGCTACGTGGTGCTGTCCAAGAAGGTCATCAAAGGCCTGGATACGGATACTGCAGCCATTTTTCTATGGATGGAGGAAGAGGAAATACTCAGAATGTCCGCCGCAATTGTGGATGCAAGCCTGTACACCGGGTCAAAATTATATGTCACCAAGTATATCGAGCCAAATATCCAAAAAGCTTCAGTAATTACTTATACACCCAGTCTGTCTATTCTGTCATTAATCGAAAAAAATCCCAATATAGTAGAACGTTGTTCACAGGAATTAAATAAAGAGGTACGCAAATCCCTTGAGAACCGGCTGGCGGATAGCATGGCTTTGGATGTCAGTACAATTGAGTGGAATGTTTCCCCCAATGAGTTTCCGGAGCTTGGCGCAGGGGAGGCTTCTGCTACCGCCGCGCAAGAGGCGGATAAGGAGGTTAAGGGGATCCAGGATAAAGAAGCTGGGGATAAAGAAGTCAGGAGTAAGGAAGCAGGAGACGCGGATTTTTTCTATTATACCCAGGAGGAAGAGGCGGTAGGAAGGGATATGGAATATGGTGAGTGAGATGGTTACTTATATTGGGCTGGATAGCTTTGATCTTATTCTCTATCAGGCCTGTGTGTTGGCTAAAATGCAAAAGAAGGTATTAATTATTGAAGATAGCAAAAGGATGGAACGGTGTCCTTTTACCAGTATGCTGCCGGTACCGAAGGGCGTGGATGAAAGGAAGGAGATCATTACATTCCGAAGGATTGATTTTGCCCTTTTCCTGCCGGAGGAGGAGTGTTTACATGCCTATGACACGGTGTTTATCTCTGCCGGTTACTCTGGATCACCCTATGATTTGGATACTAACAGGGAAGTGTATGTAACAGATCTTTTTACCTGTAATATGGAAGCTGTAAAGCGGATCATGTGCAAAAGTGCCTGCCCGAGAAGATCCCTGGTAATCCGTAATAATGTGTTTTCCTCTGTGTGCCTGGATTTATTGGACGAGGAAATGGAGGGTATGGTGGATGGGGTAGGGACTGAGGTGATTCATCTGAATGAGAATGATCATTTTAACGCCCTGCTATGTCAGAATGGTGAATCCTTCAAGTTTAAGCTGCTGTCTGCGGAGCTGAAAAAATATCTTGTAAAGGAGCTTGGAAGGCTGTGTCCTGAGGCAGATAAGCGGTGGATCCATACGGCATACAGGGCGGCAAGCAGAGGAGGTGTGACCTGATGAAAATTGTATTCTGGTCGCCGGTACATGGGCAAACCGGCACGACAAGCAATATCCTTGCCCTGTCACTGGTCAGTGCGGTTTCGTATAAGAGAAAATGCTTGGTAACCCAGACCCATTTTAATTATAACAACCTGGAGGCGCCCTTAATTGAGAGGAATTCGAAGGCCTCCCCGGACTATTTCCTGGATGTGGGCATTGATGCGCTGGTCAGGAACTTCAAGGCAGAAAGGTTAAACCGGAGCTTGGTTGAAAACTGCTGTATTGCCCTTGGTGATACAAGCCTGAGCCTGTTGCCCGGCACCACCAAGACGAACCGGGAATCCTTTGATTATGCAGTTGGAATGGCGGTACCGAAGGTATTCCTTGCAATGGAACAGTTCTATGACTGTATGTTCATTGACACTAATCCCGGAGGAAAGGAGCTTTCCATAAAGCTTATGGAAGACGCCGAGCTTACGGTCATTAACCTGAACCAGAACCTGGAGATTATTGATCTGTATTTCAGGCAGTATGATAAATTGATTCCCGGCAATAAATTCTTTTTGTTTGGAGCCTATGACGCAGAATCTAAGTATAATATCAATAACCTCAGAAAGAAATATGGCGGCATTACAAAAGCAAATTCAGGTGTCATTCCTTATAATACGGCATATAAGGATGCACAGGCCGACAGCCGCGTGGTTGATT
Organism: Clostridiales bacterium; assembly: GCA_012839295.1. GTDB lineage: Bacteria > Bacillota > Clostridia > Lachnospirales > Lachnospiraceae > Mobilitalea. The sequence continues at coordinate 150,195 of DUNO01000066.1, read as the reverse complement.
TTATCAAAAGGAATATTAACGTAGGCAATCAGAATGACAATTATTATTTTATGAAAAAGACTGTGGGCGCGGCCGGAAAGATTCTTGACATGGCGGAGAAGAAATCCGGGAGTAGACCCGGGGATAGTCTTGAGGAGAAATCCAGGAATAGGCTCGAGGGTAAATCCGGGAATGAACATCCCTGGGGCGGGAGGCAATATCCTTGGGGAAGGAGAGGACTGCATGTACATGGGGAATAATACCTTAATCATGGTTGTACTCATAGCGGCTGCATGCCTTGCTGTCTTTTTTATCTTTAAAAAGGAGGTAGAGCCGGAAGCTGTAGAGTTGGAAAGCCCATATGCGCTTCCTTACCTTTGCGGGCAGGTGAAAGCCATGTTAAACGAGATCATCAATCAAAACCTGCTGGAGCTATATATCAGCAGGAGTGAAATGAAGAAAAGGGAGCAGCAGAAGGCCAGGATCAGTACGGCAGTAAGGTCATGCGCCCAAGGAAATTTAGGTGAAAAGGAATTCATTAAGGATTACCTCAAGGATCTTCTGCAGAACAGGCTGGGCATTGATAAAGGAACAATTGATGCGGTAATACCCTTTAACGACCCATTACAGCTCACAGCCCAGGACAAATTCGAGATACTGCTTCAGGCCTACCGTTTAAGGCATGGGCTGCAGGCATTTGGAGTATTCCTAAAGGAGCAGGAAATAGAGTTTGAAAAGGCAAATGAAAATGGTCTTTATTATGAGGTTACAGAGGAGGATATCCACAAAGCCTTTGGCCGGTTCTACGGTGATTTATCCTATGTGCTGAAGCTTGAGGTAGTGGTCCAAAGGATATTCCAATTATCCTATGGATACGGCTGTGTGGATGAATTGATCTACCAAAATGCAATTGATGGGATATCAGGGGGGACAAGCGGTATTACGAATGACCAGTACAACTTCATGGAGGAGATCATGGGAACGGCTGATATTAGCGGACAGAAATCCTTCGACAGCATATGGATTATCTTTAACGGGAAATCAGTCCGGCTGTCCTTCCTTGGTTTTGGAAGCCCCGGGGAGCTGATCCGTATCTGCAAGAATCTTTACCGGTATGATAATATCGGGCATCTTACCTCCTCCAACGGTTTTAAGCTATCCTACCTTTATAACGGAAGCCGCGTGGTAGTCACCAGGCCGAAGCTAACCTCCGGCTGGGCATTTTTCATACGGAAGTTTGAAAGCTCAAAGGCCATGGGGCTGGCAGAGCTGCTGGCCGATGAGAGCAGTGATGTGGTAATCGAACTGACCAAATGGATGGTGAAGGGGCTTTTGAATATCGTCGTATCCGGGGATCAGGGCTCCGGGAAGACGACCTTTTTAAAGGTGATGCTCCAGTTTATGGACCAGCGCTACCAGATCCGTACCACGGAGGCAGAATATGAGCTTTGGCTGAACAATCTTTACCCGGAGCTGAATGTGGTTCCTTTCCGGGGAACCCAGGAGGTCAGCCTCATGGATGCTATTAATATACAGAAAAAAACAGATGGCATGGTTATGATTTTAGGGGAGATCGCAGACGCACAGCAGGCGAATGCCTATATTACCCTGACCCAGGCCGGAACAAAGTGCACCATTGGGACTGTGCATACCATGTCACCCGAGGATACAGTGGACTATTTCAGGAATGCTACATTATCCAAATATGGGAGCTTCCATAATGAAATGACGGCGGAGGAACAGGTGGCAAATGCAATCCACATCGACATCCATTGGGAAAAGACTGCGGACGGGAAGCGCCATATCAGCTATATTGCAGAGATCATACCAAGCCCCAGGGCGAATATTAATACCGGAAACCGCTGGGATGATATCGCAGAGTCACTCAGGACGCTTGCAAGAAGGAGGGCATTTACAACAAGGGAAATCATTACCTTCGAGGAAGGCAGGTACATTTTTAAAAATCCGCTTTCAAAAAGGAGTGTAGCCCGGATTTTAAAGAACCTAAGCCAGGAGGATGGGATGCGGTTCCTTTTGTTCAACCAGATGGGAGGTGCTTCCTGATGGACAAGCAGTTGCTCTTTGTGATGGGGATTGCGGTGCTGCTGGTGTTGCCCCTCGTCCTTTGCCTGCTTGAGATTTTGGACCGGAGACAGAGGAGCAGGAAAAATTATGGGGCCTCCCTGTCGGAGAAGCCCCGGAGAAACATCTACCGCAGGCTATACCAGGTCTTAACCCGGTCAGCCTTGACCGCCGGATATACCCAGCGGATCGGGAGGCTGTACGAGCTTTTATATCCGGGAGAAGCGGATGACATTCAGAGGAAGACTGCAGGGACAGTGTTCGTTACCTGGTTGTCTTGTGGGATTACCCTTCTGCTCCTGTTTTTCACCAAGCCTAATTTTAATAACGCAGGCGTTGCCCTTCTACTGATATATGTTATGAATACGGAAATCGTAGCATTCATAACCGTGAACCTGGAGTTGAGGATCCTTGAGGAGATGTGTGTATTCCTTTCGAATGTAAGGCATAGTTTCTACCTTAACCAGATGGTGGATGATGCCATATTGCTCGCCCTGCAGGAGACGAAAAGCCTTGAGATGAAGCTGCATGGGAAAAAGATCTACGAGGTCATCCTGTCCAGTTCCCTGAAAGATGCAGTAGCTGCTTATAATTCCACGATGCATAACCGGTACATGAAAATGTTCCTTTCCCTCTGTGTGAATGTCATAGAATATGGGGATAAGGAGGTAAAGGGGCATAACCTGTTTACGGCAAACCTGGACAACCTGAAAAAGGAAATCCAAAATGAAGTGCTTAAAATAAAGAAAATCCGGTACAAGTTCTCCGGCTTCACCTTTGTGGCAATTGCAGTCTGCGTCCCGATTGATGCGATAAAAAGCTATGGCTTATCCATGCTGCCGGAGATGGACAGTTTTTATAACGGAAGCTCCGGTATGATCTATGTTACCCTAATGCTCCTGATGGCATTACTGATCTATATATTGAACAATCATCTAAAGGAAATGAAGGTGCCGGCATCCCGGGAGCATACGTTATTAAAGCGGCTGGAACAGCTTGACCTCCTGCATAAGGCCCTGGATAACTATACTGAGAAGAATTATTCCAAGGTAGCAAGGCTCCAGACCGTTTTAAAAGGACTTGGGGAAACAATCACCCCAAGGCAGCTGTTGCTAAAGAGGATGCTTCTTGCAGCCGTGACAAGTCTGGGAATGATCCTGTTTTTTGTCTATCTCCATGGAGTCAACCGGCATAATCTGACGGACAAGGTTCCGGAGCTTCCCAAGGAAATTGTCACAGTAAATGCATCCCAGAAGGAGATGATAAAGGGAACAATCCTCGAATATGTGTCACGGTATCTTGGTAAACAAGGCCTGGAAAAAGCCGAAATACTGGAGGAATTGGCCAGACAGGGAACCTTTTACCAGGAAAAGCTAAATGATGCGGTGGCAGATGAAGTGATTGATAGGATCAGGAAGTATCACCTGGAATATTTCCGGTGGTATGAACTGCTTGCCTGTATCTGTACCGGGGTGTTTGCCTTCCATCTTCCTTATTGGCTGATCCTTTATAAAAAAAGTATCCGGCAGATGAACATGGAGGATGAGGTAAACCAGCTGAATGCCATTATCTACATGCTGATGTACTGTGACCATATCACCGTCAAGAATCTTCTTGAGGAGATGGAGCTGTTTGCGGTTGTATTTAAACAGCCGCTCCAGGAGTGTATTAATGATTATAACAGCGGGGATGTGGAAGCCCTTGTGAGGATGCGGGAGAGCGAAGCCTCCCCGCCCTTCAAGAGACTGGTGGGTAACCTGATCCGGTGTGATGATGTGGCGATTTATAAGGCTTTTGATGAAATTGCGGCCGACCGGGAGAATTACCATGAGAGGAGGAAGCTGGAGAATGAGATCCTTGTACAAAAGAGGGCAGATAGAGCCCAGCTTTTGTCCTACCTGCCGGCGGGGCTGGTGTTGATTTATCTGATCCTGCCAATGGTCGTAACCAGCATAGATGCGCTGGCAATGTTCCAGGAGATGATGAATGCTTATTAAGAGTTCCAATAACTAATTTAATAGAAAATAGGAGTGAACCGAATGAAAACAAATAATCTAAGTGAGGCAACCAAGGTATTGATCCTTGTGGCGACAGTAATCATTGTATGCGTTTTATGCGCAGTAGGCTTTAAGATAACCAATGAGGGAAAATCCTCGGTAAATGCGGCAACCAATAATTTGAACAGCATGACAAGCCAGTACTCCGATATTGACAAGGCAATTTATGACGGAACCACGGTCCAGGGAAGTGAAGTCGTAAACCTGATCAAAAAGGTAATCAATTCGGATGAATATGTGGCAATCAGGGTCAGCACAAAGGCGGACAAAGACAGGGATTACAATTATACCTTCAATGCAGCAGCAACGACGGGTTCCGGAACCTCGGCAACCTTGGGGGCAAAAGTTTCTGGAAATGCTGACGCGCAGCTGTCCTCGGAAAAGAAGGATGCCTGGTACATCAACCCGCAGGCCTCCTTCTCCGGGAAAGTGTACAAAGATGCCAACAACATCATCATATGCATCGAATTTACCCAGACCTGACGGGCATAGGAGGGTAAGCCGTTGAAAAACATGAATTTAAATGAATCAGTAAGGATATTGCTACTCGTGGCATCGGTGATCATAATATGCATCCTCTGTGCAACAGGGCTCAAGCTTACCAAGGCGGGGCAGTCAGGGGTGGGCTCCGCAGCCGGGCAGCTTACGGGCATGGTGTCGGACTATTCCGACATTGACGTGTCCTTATATGACGGCAGCATCATAAAAGGAAGCGAAGTGGCCAGCCTGATAAAAAAAGCTGCAGGGGAAGGCGACTGCCTCGCGATTGAGGTCCTGACGCTTGACGGATCCACCAGGGCATATAATTACCGCTTTGATTACGGCAGCCTGACGGTAACGCAGGAGGGGGTGGAAACAGAGCCGCCCAAGGATAATTCCCAGTACGGCTACATCAATGCCGCAGCCAATTTCCTGGGAGCCTCGTACCGTAATGAAAACGGGAACATTGTGTGCCTGAGATTCGAACAACAGAAGTAAGGAGGCTGGAAGATGAAAACAAATCAGTTATCGGAAGCAACCAAGGTCATGTTGCTGGCGGCGGCCGTACTCATCACCTGCACCATTGTGTGGCTGGGATTCCAGGCCACCGGGATGGCAAGGGAAATAAGCAGCAGTGCAATGGGGCAGATGAGGGAGGTCGCCGACGACATAAAGGACAGCGGGATATCGAAATATGATGGGCTGACGGTGGATGGGAGTGAGGTGGTCAACTGTATACGCAGGAACCTTGGCGGATATGAAAGCACGGAGGCTGCCCCCATCTACATTACGGTTACGACAGCCCTGTCCACAAATACTTACACCAACAACGCGTATATAAAGGACATCAAGTCATTTGCGGACACAAAATACATAAGGCCGCTTGGGCGTTTCCTGGGCGATGTAATAAAAAACGAGAACGGGGTAATTGAAGGGATCGTATTTGTCCGGCAGTGACCCACGATGAAATTACTGCCGGTCTTCCGGCAGTAATTGGAACCGGAGGCGAAATGAACCATGCAACCAAACTAATTTACATGGCCTTTTCGGCCATCATGTTCTGTACCGGGGTTTTCCTCCTGGTCCACCATACAAAGCTGTACCTGTCAGCCCTTGAGGGGGTAACCGGCCAGTCTTACAGGGATAAGGAGCTATATATGCAATACGATGGGGACGGCGTGGAAACTGTTTATTATGCGGAACTTATTGCGACGCTATATGGCAGGCTGGAATACAGCATAGAGATAGACGGGATCACCATCAACAGGTCGGATCACGACCCCGAGGACATACCTCTTTATGGGATCAGGCAGACGGGATACAGGAAAAATTACGTCTATGGTGGGAATGGGGAAATACAGATGGTGGTCTACCGCTCCATCACGGATTAAGAAGGAAGGCGGTCAAATGATAAACCTAATATTGTGGTCAGTCTTTTACGTGGCATTTGCATTCGCCGCACAGGCGGTAGTCCACGAGCTGGGACATTACATCTTTGGACGGATAACAGGATACCGTTTCCTGTTGTTCCGGGTCTTTGGCCTGGCACTGGTAAGGGAGGGGAGTAGTTACAGGATAAGGTACCACCGGAGCCCGGGGTCTTTGGGCCAGTGTCTGATGCTGCCCCCGGAAAAGGAAAAGTACCCTTACGCCCTGGTTACCTTAGGAGGGGTAATACTTAACATGGCAACTGGGGTTGCCGCCCTGGTTTACCTGTGGGTATCCCGTGGTCAGGTACCTTTTGTGCATGCCATGGGGATAGTACTGTTTGCCTTTTACGGGGCAGGCTTTGCGGCACTGAACATCCTCCCAGGGAAGGGGGGAGCCACAGTAACGGACGGGACGGTCCTGTCCGAGATGAAAAAGGACGGGCTGGCCAGGAGCTGTAACCAGGCCCAGCTGCAAATGACCCGGGATCTTATTGCCGGGAAAACATACGGGGAATTAGACATGGGGGAACTGACGATACCTGAAGATGCAGATTTTACAAATTCACTGGTAGGGTACCATAAAATACTGGAATGCTACCGTTACATGGACAAGAGAGAATGGGCTAAGGCATGCGAATGCCTGGACCAGTTCTACCCCGTAATGGACAGGGTTCCCGTGATGATCAGGAACATGATCCTGTCGGAACAGTTTTTCATAAGCATCCTGCGCAATGACACTACGGTTAAGGACAGCGGTATCTTAATGGAGCTGCATAAGTGCCTGAAGGCTGCGGGGGATTTCAATTCGATCCGGATCCGTTCCGCATACGATATATTCTCGAACCGGGCGGATAAGGAAACAGTACTCCTTAAACTTGAAAAAAATAAGAAAAATTATATATATAAGGGCGAAGCCATATTCTGTGAGTCATTGATAAGGGAAATAAGGGAAACGTAGGAGGGGGGAAACGTGGATTCAATCGGAAGGTTTATAGCTGTACTGGTAGTGGTGGTCATGGTGGCAATCATCCCACTCCAGTATGCCGCACAGGGGCAGGAAGAAGTACTGTATGGTGCGGTTGATACCATATCTGCCGAGTTTGCGGACAGGGTGAGGCACCAGGGATACATAACGATAGAAATGTACGGGGATTACCTTATGGCATTGGGGCGGACGGGTGACTCCTATGACATTGGACTGGAAATTGCCCATCCGGTGACCGGGCGGGAAGTAGCAGAAAAGGAAGCAGAAAAGGAAGCAGGGGAAAAGGCTCCTGCCGCTTTGGCAAAATATGAACCGGCAGCCGCCACAACAGGACATAGAGCAGAAATCTTTTCTTTAGGTCATGTTCATACGGATGACTGCTATGCAGGGCACAGGCATACCGCAAAACCGACATATACCCATTATCATGCCCACAGCGGCAATTGCCAGTTATGGATTACTTATAGGTATTGGGAGGGGGAGTGTGCCAGCTGCCATACTGTGTACACCTGGCAGCTGCAGAACTGGGCAAACAACCAGCCTACCGGTGGGTGGCACGGTGGATGCCCCAAATGCGGCCTGGAAGGCTACCGTGTAGCAGGTAAGGACAAAGTTTTGACCGGGTATTACTGGACCTGTGGGTATAACAAAGACGATAACGGTGACGGGATTTACGATAACAGTGTACCATATGATGTGACATATGCCTATGGTGGCCAGGCTTTACCGCAGGGTTACTCACTTGGAACTGTATACGGTGGATGTTGGAGTTACCACAACCACATAAATTCATATGGGCATACCCCGGTCGGACTGAATGGACCCTATAACGGGAATTATGATACCATACAGATCTATGACTACGCGCGGGCCCGTGCTAATGGCGTCCCGGAGTATAGTGGTGGCAATCTCAATTACGACTATAGCTTTTATTATAATAGAATCAATGTCTGGGCATCCGAGATTATAAATAGGTATGGCGGGGTAACTTGTAGTGTTCCCCAGGATTTAAGGATCACGTACAATTATAAGACAACCATGGGTGTTACATCCAGCCTTGGTGGTTTTAATTACTCCACGGAGGTAGAAACATACATTACGGTAAGGCTTTATCCCCGGCTGCTGGAAAATAACATCGTCTTTGATTATGAGGTTACCCTCACAGTACCTAATTATTTTTATTCGTCAATCCATGGCGGGAATATGCCCCCCTGCACTTTGAAGTCTGCTGACGGGCATTTCACAAAAAATTATTTTACAATCAGTGATCTGGCAAATTTGGGGGACATAACCAATATAGCTGACTATTTTTATTCTTTAATTAAGGATAAAAACTCTACCCTTGCCAAGGTCTGCCCACTTGTTAAGCAGCCTTATACAAACCACTTCATAACGTATGATGACTGGGGAAATCAAATTTATAATTATGGTTTTGTTTACGGACAGCCTGTAATAGGGTATAGGGCAGATGCGGGATATTCTACCCTTGCCGGCGGCATGAATAGGATATATGCCTATGGCCAGGTAAGCCTTTGTGCATACCAAGCCGGGCCTCCCAACCAATGGAACGGCTGCGGCCTTACGGAGGATACTACCCTGGACTGCGGTGACGTGGTAACCTCCCTGACACCGACAAATCCCGTACAGACTGTATATAAGGGGGATCCAATCATAACAAGCGCCACGGCTACTATGATGGACGGTTCGGTAAAGACGGTCAGCTGCACCGCATCCGGTTATGACAGCAACAGCCTGGGTACACAGACGGTCACGCTTACCTACCACGGGCTGGTGGACAATGCGAAAACAACGGGGACGAAGTCCTGTACGGTGGATGTTACCGTGAAAAGCCGCAAGACCCTTACCGGAATCACGGTGTTACCTGCATCCCAGGAGGTAACAAGGTATACGGATCCAGCTTTCACCGTGACAGCTTCCTACAGCGACGGGACAAGCAGCCAGGTGCTGGGGGTTAACGTCCTGGGGTTTGATGGCGTAAAGCTTGGGGAGCAGACCGTGACCCTGTCCTATACGGAGGACGGCGTGGGGAGGACTGCCACGGCAAGTGTAACGGTCTGCAGGCTTACTGCCACCTGTCCGGTCTGCGGTACGGTCTACGAGCTGGACGACGATGACGTGGATAGGGGGTGCCCTACCTGCTCAGGGGCGGTTGTATCCATCAGCGTGTCCCCTGAGGAAGTCACGGTAAGGAAGGGGGAGGAGCTTCCTATAACGGTAACGGCATATTACCGGGATGGGAGGACAGGCATCCTCAGCGGCTGGGACAGCAACTATGACCCGGAAAAAACGGGACTGCAGGACGTGACGGTCACCTATGACAATTTTACGGCCCATGTCATGGTCACAGTCAGCAGCGGGAAGACCTGCCCGGTCTGTGGGAACATCTATTCCCTGAATCCGGACGGGACGGATCCAGGATGCCCCGTCTGCCGTTCTGAGGTCGTCAGCATATCGGCGGCACCGGAAGACATGACGGTAGAACGCTATGGGGAGCTGCCCATAACAGTAACTGCAACTTTCAGGGATGGACACACGGAAGAGGTGGATGGCTGGGGCACAGATTTTACGGCCGACACCACGGGCGAATTTGACGTACCCATATATTATAAGAGTGCCGTGACGAGTGTGCATGTCACGGTGCTTGAGGAAGGGCTGGCAACCTGTCCCTACTGCCACACGGTATATTCCCGGCATGAGTACCCCAAGGGCTGCCCGGTATGCAGCAGGACGCTAGACGGGATCGAGGCGCAGCTTAGGAATGGAGGGAACCGGGTGATATACCGGTCGGACTTAAACCTCCAGGTCATCCTAATCTACCGCGATACCCATAGGGAAATCACTTACACCGGGTTTACCTATACCGGGTTTGATTCCTCCGTACTTGGGGTACAGACGGTAACGGTAACTTATGGGGAGTTCACCACAACCCTCACAGTTGAGGTAGTCGACACCCTGGACATCGTTACCTGCCCCGTATGCGGTTCACAGTATTACTTGAACGAGGACGGGGCAGACCCTGGGTGCCCCTACTGCTCCGGGGAAGGGGACGCGGAAAGGGCAGTCTTCTACTTTGATACGGTTTATACGGAGGAGATCCTGAAAAAACTTCTGGAGGACGGGGTATACCACCTACAGGACGGGGATTACTTTACGTTGACGGTGAGCGTTACCAGAGATTCGGCAAGAACCCGGATCATTGGGCTGTTCCGGGGCAGGAAATCGGAGAACAAGAGGAAGGAAAGCCGTACTTACGGAGGGGAGGTAACCATCTGACATGAAACCATTGGACCATATCATAGACATCATACTTGCCATCCTGGTCTTTTTCCTGTTCCCCCTCGTTTATTTTTCCATGAAACAGGATGCATTAACGCAGACCGTCTCGGATACTGGCACGAAAAGCCTGGTCGAGGAGGTCAGGAGCGACGGCTACCTTACGAAGGAGAGGTACGGGGAATTCCTGGACGGGTTGTCAAGGACAGGCCTGACCTATGACATAGCCCTGGAGCATTGGATGACGGTGCAGGAGCCGGAATACCGGTTCCGGACACCTGGGGAGGTCATTGACCTGCAGGATTCCCAGTTCCCCGGATCTAACGTATACCACTATGTCCCGGTTACGACGGACAACCCGGAAGTGACGGATCCGGTCTACACGGGGAGCCTGAACACGGAGACGAACGAAAGCGTGATGGCCTCCGCAGTGAACACAGGATCTTCGCCAACGCATATACATACGGAGGCATGTTATACGGGGCATAAACATACCGAACGATCTACCTATACGCATTACCATAAACATACCTACGGTTGTCAGTATTGGACCACTTATGTATATTGGATGGGGGAATGTGCTAATTGTCATACTTATTATTGTTGGCAGGCACAGTTTTGGCAAAGTAACCAGCCTACGGGCGGCTGGCATGGCGGGTGTTCCAATTGTGGTTTGGAAGGATACCGTGTAGTTGGTAAAGACAAGGTTACTGTAGAGAAGTTCTGGACGTGCGGCTATAACATAGACCGTAATGGGGACGGAGTAAATGACGATGTAGGATTTGAAAATGAAGTCGCATATCCGGGTCAGACACTCCCACAGTCGTTTAAAGGTGGTACATTGGTAGACGGGTGCCATAGTTTTCATCAATGTGTATCTTCGGGCAGTGGACAGCCCAATATGAGTGGTGGAATATTGTATTCTTATATAGCGCATTATGACCCTTATTATTATAGGGATTTAGGCTGGATAAACCCTCCTACGGAAAGATATTTTAGTAATATCTTTGCATGGTCACAGGAGATGATTAATCGATACAATGGTGTTGTGTGTTATGCGCCCGAGAGTTTCCAGTATTCTGTCGAAGGAAATGATTCTGATATTGCACTTACGGGGCATAGGTTAAGAAATGCTAATATTACATTTAAAACAGCTGTTATTAATGGAACTCTTATGTTTAGTTATAAATTTAATATAAGCGAATGGGTATACGGAAAGAATCAATATGGACAGGAGGTTATAATTGCAGATAATAATTATACTCTTGATTCTTTAAATGGTGATTTTACGAAGCAGTATTTAACTTTATATGATTTGGCTGGTATGCTTAATACTGATTTACTTGTTAAAGTAAATGAATTCCTTGTAGATAAAAATTCTCCTGCTGCAAGAACAATAATGTTTTCAAGATTACCATATACTAGTACTGAAAAATATTGGGAATGGTATGAAGACGGATCTGGAGGTTGGAATTCATATGAACAGGCTAGATATATTTATACTGAAGGTCAACCTATAATAGGATATTTAAGAAATTATATGTTATATGAGAATAGAGTAGGTTATCATTATGGAAATGTAAGTACTTGTACATTCGTAGGAGAAAAAAATAAGTGGATTTTTAACTGTGGGAAAACAGAAGATGCAACCCTTGATTGTGGATCTACGGTCACCAGCATCACGCCGACCCATCCGGTGCAAGTGGTATACCAGAATGACCCGCTCATCACGACGGTTGTCGTTACTTATGCGGACGGATCAGTCGCAACGCTGGTCGCAACGACGGATTTCAGCACGGCAAACCTGTGCCAGGAGCAGACAGCCACGCTGACACATACATACCCGGTGGACGGGGTGTCCCATACAAAAACCTGTACCATCACCATATCCGTAGTTCCGAGGAGTAAGACCTGCCCCAACGGCCATGTTTACAACCTGGAGGCTGACGGCAGTGACCCGGGGTGCCCATACTGCCGGGTCTGGCTTTTCTCCCTGAAGCTGGTCACGCCGGCTGACGGGAAATTAACAATCTACCGGGGAACCACGCTGGAGCAGAACGGGGTGGAGCTCCTGGCCACTTACCTGGACGGGCACAGGGAGGCAGTGACGGGAGGATACGTGGACAACCTTGACAACGGCTACATCGGGATCCAGACGGTGACCATTGGGTACAAAGGGAAAACAGTAACAGTCATAGTAACCGTAAAGCGCAACCTAACAAAATGTACGGTCTGCGGCAGGTTCTATGAGCTGTATCCGGATGATTCCGACCCGGGGTGTCCGTACTGTGCGGCAAGAACCCCCATTTTCACGGGGAGTGTCATGGAATATAAGAAAAAGAAATTTACGGAGGACATCCTGAAGGAACTCTATGAGGGTACCGGGATCTATTATTTCTCCAGGGGTGATTATTTTAAAATATCCCTGGCAAACAGCAGCAGGAGCCTGGGAGGCAAACTGAGCTCCTTTGTGCACAGGACGTTACCGGAACAGGGCATTAGGGCGGAGGACGGCGGTTATATCCGTGAAAACGGGCAGTAGGAATACAGGGAAAAGGGGTGGAAAGGAACAATGAAACTATACCATTTCATATTGGTCTTCGTGATAATCGTGATATCCTGTGTCGTGGTCCTGGACACAAGGACGGACAACCTCAAGGCAGCCGTAAAAGACAAAGACAGGATAGACCAGAACCTCAATACTGCCATTGACGACGGGGTTGCCTCGTTCGTCATGGTTGGGGATGACGACAGGATAATTGTGGACAAGGATTCTGCCATCAACAGCTTTTTCATCTCCCTGGCTGCATCCTTCGGCGTACTCTCAGACCCGGAAGAAAGGGAAAAGCTGAACCTTTATGTCCCAGTCGTATGTGTCACGCTGGAGGATGGTTACTACGTCTTTTACAGTGACATCTATACGGGGGCTGATGGAAAGGTTCAACTGACAAAAAGATGGTCAGAGAGATTCCCGTATTATTACGAGGATGGGGACTTTATCTACGGCTTCACCCTGGGGGACAGGATAACTCTGTACGACAAAAACGGACTGCTGGATGGGTCCGGCAGCCAGAAAGTATTCGTCATGGACTACCATGAGCTACAGGAGGGGGAAGAATATTCCGCTTTCAGGGATGCCAGACCCGGAAACCTCATGTTATCCGACGATAAGTTTACAGAGATAAAAAACAATACGCTTGTGAATCTGATTCAGGATTCCCTGGGTTATTATACAAACAGGCACAACAGGATAGCGTCAGAATATGGCATAACCTATAACTTTGCACTTCCGGTAATTAACAGACACGAGTGGGAGGATTATATGGAAAGGAACAGCATGTTCGTGGTCTTTCAGGGCTACCCTTACTTTGACGGGCAGGGTGAGGCTTACAGTAGAATTGCCACTTCAGGAGCAAAAGTATCAAAAAATGATGTTTTCTACCTGGAGCAGAAAAGCTGGTATCTGATATACCACAGGAGCAGCTGTCCGCAGCTACAGGGAGATGGGCTGCTATTTTTTGATGAACCCTTTTATACAGTGAAAAGCTGTGCTGAGGAAGGAGCCTATGCGTGCCCGGTCTGTTGTGCAGAAGGAGCCTTCGCACCAGAGTATGAGCCTTATGCGGAGTGACCTTAATAGTGTTATATCTTCTCGGAATTAGATAATTCTAATTCCAACGTAAAATTTTAGAGGTTTGTCAAGCATTTTTGGTAAAAAAGTGGGTGATTTATAAAATAGAACCTGGAAAGCCAGTAAAAACAAGGCTTAGAGATTCCGAGAAGGTATTGTTAATTAAAGGGGGAAAATAGGCTTTGTTAATAAAATGGATGTTTTTGGGGATGTGGGGGTGTTAACGGGTGAAATTAATGGTGGCATTAGAAGTCAATCGAAACGGCTTTCTGCTTATGCAGATATATTAGGTCATAAGTCATTGTATAAAATTACCGATATATATCCCAATATTACTAAAATTGTATTATAATGGAATTGGATATAAGAGTTATATATTTTATATGAAAATGAGAAAGCAATTCGACTAAATGCAGATGGAGGAAAACATGAAAGTAAAAAGACTGATAGGAATTATTATGGTGACTATTATGTTTACGATGTTCGCAACACCAGCGCAGAAAGTAGATGCTGCCGGGTACATAAAGGTAAATGAATTCGTAAAGTTGCTTGTCATGGAACTGGGGCTAGAGGTAGATGAAAGTAAGCTTGAGCCGCATATAGAAGCCGCCAAGGCTGCAGGTATTTTAAAGGAAGGGGATTTCAAGAAGTATACAGGAAACCTTACAAGGGAAGATCTTGCCGTATTGGCAAACAGGGCCGATGAATACCTGAACGGGGATACCGTGAAAGAGAAACTGATTAATACGATCCTTGAAAAGAGGATATCCGATATCAGCAGCGTAGCAGTGGGAAAACGTAAGGACGTGGCCAAGGTCATGGCAAAGGGGATCATTATTGGTTATGGCAATGGCACCTACTCCCAGGACCGGGCTTTCAAAGGCAAGGGTCATGTCACGCCGGCAGCGGCAAAGTCTGTCATCTCCCTGGTGCTGGATCCGGAAAAAAGGGCAAAAATAAGCCCCGACGGGCAGCTGATCAGGACGACCAACCTCCCAAAGTATGAAAAGTATTATCCTTATATACTTGCCAGTTTCCCGAACCAATATTATGACTGGAAGTTCAGTTATGAGGGACAGGCAAAAGTGAATCCTAGGACAGATGAAAGGATTCCGTATGTATATCTGGAGGAATATGCCTCACCAAAAGATATAGATAAAATAACGGACTTTGATGACTTCAAGTCCGTCAGGGAAGAATATCTTGACCTGTGGGTCCAGAAAGCAAAGACTTATGCGGAATGCGTGTTCAATGCGGATTACCGTACCATAGATGACAAATGGGCAAACACCCTTCTTTCGGCGGATTACAGCTATGGGCATGATAACCTGGTTAAGAGAGAAAAGGAATCCATTAAACAGTACATTAAGGATATGAAGGCCAATAGGACCGTAATAGAAAGCTCAAAGATAGCAGTGGATGGTTCATCTTTATATTATTTTGATGGAGTATACACATTAAGGGTGTATGTTAAATACAGGGTATTATCATCAAAGGTAGGGTATGGGGTGGATACTGATACCCTGATCATGGAAAACCCTTACGGAAAGATACTGTATACCAGGTATCCGATAGTTTGTTTAAGATCATATACAATAGGAAAATGGAAAGAAAGTTATTTTGATGTAGAACTTGGATGGTATGCTAATAAAAGTCCAGACAACATAGGTATATTTTACGCAGTCTGGGATGAACTTTTATATGATAAAAGGAGAGTAGATTAATAATGGAACTTTTCTTAAAACCAAAGATTAACTTGAAAAAATTAGGCATATTCCTTGTGTTTATTCTATTAATAAATAATTTTTATAATATTAAAATCGTGAAAGCTGCAGCGCCATGGGTTACAATAGAAGGTGGCACAAATGGAATTCAGGAAACGGAAGTCCTTGGTGATCAAATCATTCAAACTGGAGTTCATAATAGTGCAAATGAAAATTCTATTCGTTACAAAACGTTGTGTTATAAGATGGCAGTCCAAAGGTATAATATTTCGGAAAAATTTACATCAGGGAGTAATGCAAGTATAAATGTTGCATATGTCCCATTTGTTTTTGGTAATGAAACAGATAATGGGACTATTAAAACAACGAAATATATCATTAAACAGAAAGACTTTATGAAAGCAGCCTCTAATTTGGGCATAACGGGTGATTATATTGTCAGTAATGGTAGTGCAACGGTTTACCTTAATAATGTATTCGAGATTTTTCAAGGAAATAATACACTTGATTCTTACGTATATGGATATCAGGAAATGTTAGCAGAAGCCCCATGGACGTCTGCAACAGTTAATTATTTAAAGGGTTATTATAATTTTAAATATGTGATCAGCAACAACACGACCTTTAAAGTCAAAGTGGTAGCCGTTGACTCCAGCGGCAATGTCCTGGATCCTGACCTGCTCGGACGTACCAAGAACGCCATTTACGATGAAGTGATCCCGCCCTATACGCTGTCCAAGAATACCATATCTGTAGGAGGGGTATCCTACGAATACACCTCTAAATGGAACTATAGCTATACGGATCGGGAAAGCGGCGGCACGGTGCAGAAGGGACCCTTCTCGGGGAACTCAGTGAGTTTCCGTGCCCCTGATGCTGCCGGCGGATCCACGCTCACGGTAAGGATGGTATTCGACAAGAAGGAAACCTCGTACCAGTACAACGTGGTGGCCATTGACGCGGAGGGTAACTACCTCAGGCACCTTACCTCCGAGCGCGTCGGCGTGAAGTCCGGGGACAAGGTAAGTTATACGCCCATTGACAGCTTCACGAAGGACAGTAAGAAATATAAACTCCAGAATAAATGGTACCTGAAGTACAAGGACACGTCCGGGATGGTGCAGACCACGGACACGAAGACGGCGGCGAAGATCAGCAACCATACCATGCCTGCCGCCCAGAACGGTTCCCTTGCGACCTTCTATGTTATCTATGGCGACGGCCCGCCGGGAACCCCCACGCCTACCCCAAAAGTGACGGGGATCCCGACACCTACACCGACGGCAGCGCCCACGCCGACTCCCCCGATCCCGGAGGTTGAGGTACCGGCCTACGATTCCGCTTACTCCGAATTCACGGAGGCAGTGACGACCGGCGAGATCCGGGCAGATGACCGGGGTGCTGAGAAATTCACGGCCACATCCGGGGTGCCGACGACGGAAAGCCTGTACGGCCAGGTGACGGCAAAGGAATACCTCCTGGGGTACTTCTTCGAGAAGAAGGTGGGCATCAAGCATTATTCCGTGAGGGTCTCCAAGAGCTACATCCTGACCTGGAAGAGCGCGACGCCGGGTAGTGCAGGGGGAGGGAAGTCCCAGACGGAAACGGTGACCGTCACGCAGTACATATCAGTACCTAGGGCATACGGGTACTGGGAGATCATGAACCTGGACTATTACAATATTGGGAGTGCGGTCCTGCGGAATTATGCGCTCCCGGGCGGATCCCTTACACTCACCCCGGACAGGGCATATTACAGCCCTCCGGCAGTCAGTTACACCCATGACACTAGCGAGGGTTACCACATCATCCCTCCCAATGAAGCCGTCAACGGGATTACCCTCCCTTCCCAGACGGTTTCGGGAGGTACGAGCAGGCCGTCCGTACCCAGGGAGGACTTCAGCTACCAGGCACTGACCCAGACGGGAAAATGCAGGGTAAGGAGTGACACGCTTGTATTTGGCGGGCAGACGGTAATCAGTGGTGAAATAACAGAAACGGAGGCTCCGGACATCAATAGGGGTGCCATACCCCAGTGCACCACCTTCACCAATAAGAACGCATTATACAGGAATGACCAGGTGATAGAGGCCAGGAAGAAAAACGGTATCTATGCCTCCAACGGCACGATCACCTATAATGCGGTGGCAAGGGTAGGGTCCTCCAGGGGAGCAACTGCCAATTACGGCATCGCGGGCATTAATGATGTCGTTATACACACGCCTGTGGTCTGCGACCCGGTCGTGAATGCGGACAACGACAAGTACGTGCAGCTGGTCAACCCAACAGATGGATGCGTGGAACTGGTGCTGGATCCGGATCCTACATTGTCCGATTTCACGGTAAGGATTTCAAACACGGGCTTCCATACCGGCATGACGGGATATTACACACGGGATTTTTCCCGCTCCCTGCATGATGACATTGCCTCCTATATCGCGGAGAAAAACGGGCTGCTCAGGAATGAGGTCAGGTTCCCCTTTGACGTGTTTGTGGATGTAGGGAGCGACGGGAAGCAGAAGAATGACGATTATATTAAAGCAGGAACCTGGGTTACGCTGGGGCGGGGCACCGCAAGGTTCTACCTGCCGACCTGGATAACGGAAGGCGTCTATACGGCAGACTTCCGGACGGTGGCTGTCAACGGGGAGGATTATATCAACCATACGGAAACCTACGCCAACAGGGACAGGATGCATTATGTGGCCACTGCGACGGTCAAATTCGAAGTATCCGGGAGGATTTACGGGCTGACCGTGTATGATGTCTCGGACTATCCGCTGTGGCAGGAGGTCTTTCGGATTCCCGGATCCTCAGGGCTAAAAAAGAACAGCCCCAAATACACGGATGGAACCAAAAAGACAGCATACAATAAGGGGAATTATTATACCTATACGGTAGGGACGAATGACCAGTATGGGAACGACAGTGGCAGGAATGTAAAATATACCTTTCCGCTGGTCAACGGCAGTCATCCCTATTATAAGAACCAGGGCATTTTAAAGACAGGCTACATGGTCAGATATTCCCTTGACACCATAGGCAATATGTATTCGGATGCAACGGCAGTTGTCATCAGGCCATCCTTCTATTACGTGGACAAGGACGGGAAAAACCGGAAGGCGGTAGACCTCTATTACGCCGAGGAAATCAACGGTAAGTCCAGGACTTTAGTCAAGGTGGGAGGGGCAACGGATTCCCTGAACATCAAAGCCACCCATACAGGTGATCCAAATCTTGGAATCCCCCAGTCTGAAATGAAGGCTACTGCGGCACTCAGGAACGTGAAATATGGCAAGCTCTTCTGGCAGCAGTCGGGGATGTTCACATTTTCGAAAATACAGCTTGGCCATGCTTTCAGGATGTTGGTAGGGCAGGATTATACAGCATCCATAAAGAAACTGGACTGTTATGGTGATATTGTGGCAAGCAAAATAACAACCAGCAAGCCGGACAAGTCCATGCAGAGGTGGTATGGGCAGTATTACATACCGAATGATGTACATGCCGCACCGAAAGGATATGATGTTATGGATTATGCGGCTAAGCACGGTATTGACTATGATGAAAGCTTCTGGCTTAATGGGGGGTATATTATTGTAAACCTGGATATCTACACCATTGACGAGGATAAAAAGAAGCATTTAAGCTATGTCAATGCCGCAAATTATAAGAACCGTGGTAACTGCAGTATGTGGGTAATGGAAAATCCTCCGCTGTCAAAGAATAGCTATAAAGGTCCTGCGTTCAATTTTTATGCAGGGGATTTCTGCATTTACTACTCTGACCGTAAAATGAGTGAAGACTATTCACCTGGGGCAATATATTGAAAGCTAAAAAAGCCTAACTAAGCCACCTTTAGAGGATCATATCATTCCTGAGGGAAGTTTCTGTAGGCATAACGAAAAAATATGTCTACATTCCGGACAGAATATATGCAAGCCTGAGCTAGGGATGATGTATTCTGACATAGAAGTATAGACATATTTCCAAAAGTTTTTGATGCATATTCATCTGATTATTCAGATGCCAAAAGAACAGCTAAGTGATTTAGTAATATACGGGGGAATAATAGATAGGGATATAATAATATACAGGGTTACACTTTACTGATACTGTTTCTTACAATAATTCTTTAATCTTACTTTCAACAATAAACATATCCTCAGTCGGCTCAAATCTTGCAACAACATTTCCCTTACGGTCAATCAGGAATTTGGTGAAATTCCATTTAATACTGGGATTATTGGCATAATCCGGGTCAAGCTGCTCAACATGGGGAAGCAATTTTGGAGCGATTGGATGTGACATGTCAAAGCCCGCAAAGCCCTTTTCACTTTTAAGATATTTGTAAAGGGAATGGGCGTTGTCACCGTTTACTTCAATTTTTGAGAAGATGGGGAAGGTGACGCCGTAATTAGAATCACAGAAGCTGTAAATCTCCTCGTCGCTGCCTGGAGCCTGGCTGCCGAACTGGTTGCAGGGGAAATCCAGTATTACGAAACCTTCGTCCGCATATTTTTCATAGAGGTCCTGGAGGTTATCGTATTGAGGGGTAAAGCCGCACTGGGTTGCAGAATTGATAACCAATAATACCTTGCCTTGATAATCGGATAATGAAACCTCTTCGCCCTTCCTGGTTAATACCTTAAAATCATAAATGCTCATAATTTTTACCTGGTATATTGTATGAAATATACCTTATCCTTTCTTTAATCGTTACATATGGTTTCTTGATTTAACATAAATGTATTTTAGCCAAAATCTTTCTTACTTATATTTATTTCATTATCCTTAACTTAATACCTTCTCAATATCGTTTTCAATGCTTTCCGGAGTGACAGTAGGGGCGTAACGCTTTATTACATTACCATCGCGGTCAACCAGGAATTTGGTAAAATTCCATTTGATATCATTGCCGAACAGTCCTCCTTGGGCGTTCTTGAGGTAGGTGAACAAGGGCTCGGCAGCTTTTCCGTTAACATTAACCTTTGCAAAAAGCTTAAAGGTTGTACCGAACCTGGAGATACAAAAGCTGTGGATTTCTTCTTCGGTTCCTGGAGCCTGGTTGGCGAATTGGTTGCAGGGGAAATCCAGCACCTCAAAGCCTTTGTCCTTGTATTTGTCATATAATTTTTGCAATCCGGCATATTGTGGGGTGAAGCCGCATCCGGTGGCAGTATTTACGATTAAGACCGGCTTCCCCTTATAATCCTTCATGGATATATCATGCCCTTTTGCATCCTTTACGGTAAAATCATAAAAGCCCATCGGACGATCCTCCTATAAAATTAATATTTATCACAATTAGATTGTAAACAATTTAAAGATGGTTGTCAATAGTATTTTTGATTTTTAATCAAAATCTTTTAATCAAAGTTATTATAAAAAACACTGGTTATCCCATGGCAGGATAACCAGCGCTGTTTTTATTCCTTTAATAATTCCTCTTGTTCTGGCCGTAAAAGGATGTGCACTTTATCAACCCGGTTCTTGTCTGTCGAGGCAACCGTAAATACAACATTATGGTCTATAACGGATTCACCTTCATCCGGAAGATGGTCAAGCAGGTAGATGATATGGCCGGCGATGGAATCGTAATCATCCGATTCAAGCTCCAAGCCAATTGCCTCGTTAATTTCATCCAGCTTCGTATAGCCATCAACGATAAATTCGTTCTCGGACAGGGCTTTGATCTTATCTTCCTCGTCATCATCATACTCATCCCGGATCTCACCCACGATCTCTTCCAGGAGGTCCTCAATGGTAATCAGCCCCACAGTGGCACCGTATTCGTCCAGGACGATGGCAAGTGAAATGGAGTCCCGCCGCATCTCAATCAGCAGCTCGGAGGTCTTCTTATATTCATAAGTAAAGTAAGGCTCACGTATGATATCGGATATGTTGAAGGTTTTTGTATTTCCATTGTAGAAGAAGACATCCTTAAGGTTTACGATTCCGATTACGTTGTCCCTGGTTTCCGAATACACGGGCAACCTGGTGTATTTATCCTTTGCAAAGGCCTCTACCAGCTCCTTATAGTTGAATTCAATATTGGCAAATGCCATATCAATCCGTGGAACCATAACATCCTTTGCGAGAGAATCCCCGAAATCAACTACATTGGTAATCATCCTGCGTTCTTCGCTTTCGATTACACCTTCCTCATGGCTATAGTCAAGGATGGTCCTAAGCTCATTCTCTGTCATGTTGGGGAGCTTGGCCTTAGGATCCATACGCAGTATGATAAGGATTCCGTTACATAGTTTATTTAAAATATATATTATTGGTGTCAGCAGCTTTGTCAGGAAGTAAATTGGTCCGGCAACCCAAAGGGCAAATCTCTCCGCATAAATCGTTGACATGGATTTTGGGGTGATTTCGCAGAAAATCAGGATGAGGAGGGTTAATATACCGGTCACTAAGGCAATCCATTGGTTTCCGAAGTACTTTGCGGCTAAGGTGGTGGCCATAGCGGAAGCAGTAATGTTTGCAACGTTATTGCCTATCAATATAGCGCTTAGCATTTGGCTTGGGTTCTCGATTAATTTACTTACCGTTTTTGCACCTCTTATATCGTCATCCGCCAGAGAGCGGATACGCAGTTTGTTTACTGTGGTCAGCGCCGTCTCAGAGCTTGAGAAAAAGGCGGACAGTACTAGCAATAAGAACAATATAATCGGTTGCATGGCATCACTGGGATCCAAATCATCATCTCCTATAATCTTTCTTTGTTATGACATCTTGCAGAAGGGCAAGCCGTCATTGTGAATTTTGTAAAAATTTTAATTGTGTCCGAATACTTATTTTATAAACATTTTATAACGAAGCGATATTTCTGTCAAATATAAATGCGTTTTTAAGAGAAACCATGGTAATTGGTTCTTAGGATTCATGATCGCCTGCCCCGCGAAGGCGGAGGGAAAGGCTCTGTTTTAGTGTCAACATTATTTTCGTCTCCGGGATAATGTAAATCATCAGGTACAGTACGCCTGCCGTAAGGATTCCGTAAGCTACATCAAGGATGGAGTGCTGCTTGATGAACATAGTAGAAAGGCAGATCAGGATCGTTAATACAAGGGAGGCCGGCTTTCCGTATTTGATCTTTGAGAATGCTTTTGACCGGCGGAGTGCGCTGTCGACGGCGATGGAGTTAATCACGTGGATGCTGGGGCACACATTTGTCGGTGTATCAGTCGTGTAGATGAATGCAATTGTCCTGGACAGCATGTCCTGTTGCGTGATGACGGGCCTCAAATCCTGTGCGTTTGGAAAGACGCTGTAGATGAGATAAGCAATGGTCATGCCAGCTCCCAAAAAAAGCAGTAACCGGTTAAAATCCTTTGCACAGTGGATTCCCGTATAAATTAGGCCAAAGGCGATATAGGGGAACCATATCAGGTAGGGGAGGATAAAGAATTTTAAGAACGGGATTTTATCGTCAAGTGTGGAATGCATCAGGAATACCGGTTCAACGGAAACCTCCAGATATTTGAACCAGATCAATAATGGCAGCAAAATTAGTATTTTGTATAGATGCTTATGAGAGGATAAAAAATTATGTAACGCCTTCATATGATAAATGGCCTCCGTTACCATCATGATAAAAGGATACAGTAAATATTGCTTGTTCAAGAATTAATCATAGGTAAGGAGAAGGCAAATGTCAAGATCAATATTGTTATTTTATGGTAATTTAATGGGTAATTTATAATTATAAAAAAACATTGGGACAGAAATGATAATAAAATAATGAGGATAGATAGAAAAATAAGTTTAGGAACCAACGAATTTGTGCTATAAAAATAGGATAATCCTATTGTGGAATTGCAAGTTTTGGTGTATCATTTTAACAGTGCTCTCAGTATTAAGAAATAGGTTCTTACTGGTAGGAAATAAGCACGGTGTACTTATAGGAGGCATTCGAGTTGCGTAAGAAGTCACATATCTCCCTCGCAAGATATTTAGTTAACAACATGCAGGTGCAGGATCTGCTGGAACACAAGAAAGCATTTTATTTGGGAAGCATTTTGCCGGATCTTCAGCCATCTTTTCTGACAAAACGCCATACCATAGAAGAAACCTTTGGGATCTTGATGGATGAAATCAGGAAAATTACGATAGAGTATGATGTCCACAAGGGAATTAACAGCTATTATGCAAGGCATTTAGGAGTGATAACCCATTACCTTTCTGACTATTGCACCTTCCCCCATAATTCTATCTTTGACGGGAGTTTGAAGGATCATGTAACCTATGAAAAGGATCTGAAATTTCAGCTCCGCCAATATGTTAAACGCGATGATGTCCAAAGGGAACGGACGCCGGGTCAGAGCTTCCATACCTTTGAGGAAATCATCCATTTTATCAACAAAACCCATGGGGAATATTTAAAGGCGATTAAGGAAGTCCATGAGGACATCCAGTATATTATCCACCTGTGTTACAAGGTAGTGGATGCAATATTGAGGTTTTTTGAGCTGGCTGTCGAGAAATTTGAAACTGAGATTTTACACAAGCATAAGGTGAAAATCCATTATTCCCAGGCTTAATTTCGTATGAAGAAGCAGCTATGGGTGGAAAGGCCATTTGCCCTTGGACAAACATGGCAGATAAAAATTTACTTTTGTATTTATCACGTTACTATAATTAGTGGCGTGATTTTTTTGTACCTTTTTTGTACCTTATAAACCATCTCTGTCTTAGCGCCTGACGATACCTTTCTGTTTTCAGTGCTGTCAATATCTTTCTGTTTTCAGTGCTTGTACAATTGAAAAAAAACAGATATAATGTGGAGGTACGATTAATTTATGGTGCTTTAAAAAGTTAAAAGGGAATGCGGTTTAAATCCGCAACAGCCCCCGCTACTGTAATTGGTTTGAAAGCTGCAGGAATTGCCATTGGAGGAATGAGGAAGAGCCAGTCAACTGCCGGAAACATAGTTCGATTGGAAAAGAGACATTCGTCTGAGAAGGCAGCAGCGAGTAAGTGAACCATAAGTCAGGAAACCTGCCATATTTGAACTGACCGCTTGACCTCGGAGGGAAGGGGAGCAGAAGGAGATTACAATGAAATGTACGTACGAAATAATTGAGGGCTATGCAGTCTGGCACAAGGCTTTGGAGGGGATACCTGGCGGGTTTCCTGTTTAAGGCCTTTTTGTAGTGTGGAGCAGGCAATTCTAATAAGGCAGCCAGTAAAAGGCAATATTTAAAGAGTAGCATTTAAAGGGCGGTTTAAAGAGCGGTTTAAAGAGCGGCATTTAAGAGGTGGTTTAAAGGGTGTCTTTTGAAGGGCGGCATTAAAGAGTGCTTATAAGAGAGACTTATAAAGAGTAATATTTAAAGAATAGCATTTTAAAAGCAGTTTAATTAAGGGGTTAATGGAGGTATCGACAGATGAAATATGATGAGGCGTTAAAGCTGGTCCAGCCGCCGGATGAAAAAGCGATGCAGCAATGTGCCAAGCGTTGGGACAGCATAGCTAAACCTTTACATAGCTTAGGAAAGCTGGAAGCTGGGATAATACAGCTTGCAGGGATTGGGGGCTCTTCACAGGTCAGGCTGGACAGGAAGGCGCTTGTTATTATGTGCGCAGACAATGGCGTTGTCTCAGAGGGGGTCACACAATCCACCAGTGAGATTACGGCTATCGTCTCGGAAAATTTCCTGGATAGGAAGTCCTGCGCCTGTATTATGGCGGCACAGGCCGGGGCAGAGGTGTTTCCGGTTGATATTGGGATCGGCAGGGATACAAGGCTGCCAAAGGATAAAAAGATTGCTTACGGTACGAAAAACATGCTGCAGGAGCCTGCCATGACAAGGGAACAGGCAGTCCGTGCAATTGAAGCGGGAATTAATACAGCCTTTGAATTAAAGGAAAAGGGCTATCATATCCTGGCAACGGGGGAGATGGGGATAGGTAATACCACCACCAGCAGTGCCGTGGCGGCTGTACTTCTGGATCTGCCGGTGGAGGCAGTGACAGGAAAGGGAGCCGGTTTATCAGAGGATGGGTTAAAAAGAAAGATAGATGTGATCAGGCGTTCTATTGAGAAGCATAAGCCGGACAAAAATGATCCCATTGATGTGCTTTCCAAGGTGGGAGGCTTTGATATTGCCGGCATCGTGGGGCTGTTCCTTGGTGGTGCGGCCGCAAAGCTGCCGGTAGTGATCGATGGTTTCATCTCAGGAGTGGCAGCCTTGTTAGCCCTTCGGATTGAACCAAAGGTGAAGGCTTATATGATGCCCTCCCATCAATCCAAGGAAAATGCAGGCAAGCTTTTGCTGGATGCCCTTGGACTGGAGCCCTACCTTACCTGTGACATGTGTCTTGGGGAAGGAACGGGGGCAATCGCATTATTCCCATTGCTAGATATGGGGCTGGCGGTGTACAGCCAGATGAGCACCTTTGAGCAGATAGAGATAGAGGCCTACCAGCCGTTATAAAGAACTTGTAGAATAATCAGGAATGGAGAGCTATGGTAGCATTAATTATTGGCGGAAGCGGAAGCGGGAAATCAGAATATGCGGAAAACCGGATCGTGCAGCAGGGCAAGGAGGATGGGAGTAATTTACTCTATATCGCGACCATGCAGCCCTTTGGAGAGGAGACCCTGCGAAAGATCCAAAGGCACCAAAGCATGCGCCAAAATAAGGGCTTTCTGACGATGGAGCGTTATGTGGGACTGGAGCAGGTCACTTTGCCGGAGAATACCTCCGTGCTGCTGGAATGTATGTCAAATCTGGTGGCAAACGAGATGTTTTCCGCTTCCGGTGCAAAAGAACATACGGAGGAGGCGATCCTGGAAGGAATAGAAAAATTGATGGGACAAGCGAAAAATTTATTTATAGTTACAAATAATGTTTTTGAGGATGGCGGAAATTACGATCCTACAACGGGAGAATATTTAAAAGTGCTTGGGAACATCAACCGCAGGATCAGCCGACAGTCGGATCAGGTCATTGAGGTGGTGCATGGTATTCCAGTAATGGTATCGGAGAAACAGGTAGAGATAAAAAGTAAATAAAAAACTGATAAGAATTAAGAAGAAGGAGAGGTTCCCACTATATATGAAGCGGATGTTTAGCAGCTTAATCATTGCATTTGCCATGTATTCCAAGATACCCATGCCAGGAGTAGAATGGTCAAAGGAGAATATGAGATATGCCATGTGCTTTTTTCCTTTGGTTGGGGCAGTTGTGGGGGGAGCGCTATATTTCTGGGGCAGGATATCGGATATCCTGGGCATGAGCAGGGTCTTTGATACGGTAATTATCATTTTAATCCCCCTCCTTCTTACAGGAGGGATCCATATGGACGGCTTTATGGATACGGTGGATGCGCGCTGCTCCTACCAGTCAAGGGAGAGGAAGCTGGAGATATTAAAGGATCCCAATACCGGTGCTTTTGCGGTAATTGCCTGTATTGGCTATCTGCTTTTAAGCTATGGCTTTTGGTATGAGATGACGCCGGAGATCCTTCCGGCAGCGGCAATCGGTTTTGTTATTTCCAGGGCACTTAGCGGGCTGGCGGTGGTAACCTTTCCACTTGCAAAGAACAGTGGTTTGGCGGCTACTTTTTCCAATGGGGCTAATAAGAGGCGTACGGGAGCTGTTATGATGGTCTTTCTCTTGCTGGGGTTTGGCGGAATGCTTTTGGTTAATTGGAAGACCGGTACTATTTGTCTGGCTGCAGTATCGCTCCTGTTTTTGTATTATTACCGCATGGCAGTAAAGGAATTTGGAGGAATTACCGGGGATTTGGCAGGATATTTTCTCCAGTTATGTGAGCTTACCATCGTCATTTGCGCGATCATTGGAGGAAGGTTAAAATAGATGGAATCAATAAGCGAAAGGGGGATCGGATTCATGCCGGAACTTTCATAGAATTCTATATTCTGTGTTCATGGAACTCTGTGTTCATAGAGTTCTGTGTCATGTATTCATAGAATTCTGTGTTTTGCGTTCATAGAATTTTATGCTGTGTAAAGGGCATGGATAGAATTATGTGGTTAATCAGTGGAGGTGCATTTCAGGGAAAGCTTGATTATGCGCTGGATATTACGGGTATGAATAGGGAGGATGCGGCAGACGGCCTCACCTGCAGCAGGCAGGAGCTTTTAGGAAAGCCAATTATAAATCATTTTCATCTTTGGATTGAACGTATGCTCCGGGAGGGGCAGGATGTGAATGCATTGGTAGAAGAAATCCTTGAGGTTAATCCGAAGGCTGTGATTATCGTGGATGAACTGGGCTGTGGTATTGTTCCCATGGAGCCTTCCGTCCGGGAGTACAGGGAGACAACGGGTAGAATCTGCTGCCGGCTTGCGGCTGCTGCCCAGGAAGTCCATCGTGTTATTTGCGGGATTGGGACGGTGATTAAGGTTGAGAAAAATAAAATTAATCAATGAAGGGGGGACCGGGTCCATGCTGGCACTTTCATGGCGATTTTTGCAGTACAGGGGCAATGCCCGTAGTGATTGGGCATGGACATGAGCATGCTTAGGGTTATTTTACTCCGGCATTTTCCGACCAGCGGAAACTTGCTGAAACGGTATATAGGTGTCACGGATGAAGGGCTATGCCAGGAGGAAATCCCGGATCTGGAACAGATGGAATTTCCCCAGGCGGAGGCGGTCTTTGTCAGTCCCCTGGTCAGGTGCAGGGAGACGGCAAGGCTGGTCTATCCGGAGCTTACCCCGGTAGTTTGTGAGGATTTTAGGGAATGTGATTTCGGGGAATTTGAGAATAAGAACTATCTGGAATTGGCTGATAACGAGAAATACCAGAAGTGGGTGGACAGCGGAGGTACACTGCCATTCCCGGGCGGAGAGGCGGTCTGGGATTTTAAAGAGCGATGTATCCGGGAATTTCAAAGGGTGATAGGAATCAGCCTGAAAGCAGGCTATGGGACCGTGGCATTCGTAGTCCACGGGGGAACAATCATGAGTATCCTGGAGCAATATGCAGATCCGAGGCAGGATTATTATGCCTGGCACACAGAAAATGGCAATGGATACGTGGCTGAATGGAAGGAAATAGAAGTGGAAGAAGCGGTAAAGGAAATAGATGCGGGGAAGAAGGAAGAGAAAGCGCCGGAGGGGAGGCTGGTCAATATATGCAGTATTCGTTAATTGCCTTAGCCATCGGCTTCCTTCTGGATTTAGTCTTTGGGGATCCTCACTCACTTTGGCATCCTGTCCGTGGGATAGGAATGCTGATTACAGTTATGGAAAAGCTGCTGCGGAAGGCATTTCCGGGAACGAAGAAGGGGGAACTGGTGGCAGGTGTTATTCTCGTCCTGGCTGTGGTTATCCTGTCGGCGGGAATACCGGCAGCCCTTTTAGTGCTTGTATTTCGTTGGAATGTATATGCGGGAATCCTCCTGGAAGCAATCATGTGCTATCAGCTGTTAGCCACAAAATCCCTAAAGGTGGAGAGCATGAAGGTTTATGATGCATTGAAGGCAGGCGACCTGGAAGGTGGAAGAAGGGCGGTATCCATGATTGTAGGAAGGGATACTGAGTCACTTACGCAGGAAGGGATCATTAAAGCGGCGGTGGAAACGGTGGCGGAGAATACTTCAGACGGCAGCATTGCCCCTATTTTCTATATGGCAATTGGTGGGCCGGTGCTTGGATTTTTCTATAAAGCGGTGAATACCATGGATTCCATGGTGGGTTATAAAAATGATAAGTATCTTTATTTTGGCAGGGCTGCCGCTAAGCTGGATGATGTGTTAAATTACCTTCCCGCAAGGCTGTCGGCCTACCTGATGATAGGGGCAGCGGCGGTCAGGGGACTCCCTGCGAAAAAGGCCTGGAGGGTCTACCTCAGGGACCGGTTCAACCACGCAAGCCCGAATTCCGCCCATACGGAGGCGGTCACAGCAGGGGCGCTGGAGATTCAGCTTGCCGGGGATGCCTATTATTTTGGGAAGCTATACCAGAAGAAAACCATCGGTGATAATATAAGGCCCGCTACGGTGGCGGACATCAAAAGGGCGAATGAACTGCTCTACTATACCGCAATGCTTGGCCTGCTTTTCTGTGGCGGCATTAAGCTTCTGGTTCTGTTTTTTATATTATAGGAAGCAAGATACGGCTTCCTATAATCGGGATGAACGGCGCAAGTGCGGCGCCTTTTATGAGAAGTTAAAAGGCAACTTCTCATAACTTATATTATAGTAAGAAGGAAGACAGGGAAGGGGAAAAAGATAAGGGATGCATAAGGTTGAAAGAAATAAAATAAATAAGCGAATGGAGGGACCGGGTCCATGCCGGCACTTTTCTGGTGATTTGTGTAGTGAAGGGAATGCCCATAGTTATGGGCATGGACATAAGCATGGAGGAGACATTTATCAAAGGGAAGCTCTTATAGATTTTTCTGCCAATATTAATTTGCTGGGCATACCGGAGGGCGTTGCGGAGGCCGCCTGTAAGGGGGTAAGGCTTTCAGCCAGCTATCCGGATGTGGAATGCAGGGAGCTTCGGAAGGAGATAGCCCGGTCGGCAAAGGTTCCCATGGAGCAGGTCATCTGTGGAAATGGGGCAGCGGATATCATCTATTCCTTGGTTCTGGCGTTAAAGCCAAAGAAGGCTCTGCTTCCGGTACCATCCTTTTATGAATATGAAAAGGCTCTGCGTGTGGTGGATTGTGGTCTGGAGTATTTTCTATTGAGGGAAGAAGATGATTTTTTACTGCGGGAGGATTTCCTGGATGCCATTAGGGAGGACATCGATATTATTTTCCTGTGTAACCCCAATAATCCCACGGGCAGCCTTACGGAGAAAAAACTGATGGAGCGGATCATCCAAAAATGTGAAGAGCTTTCCATCTGGCTGCTGGTGGATGAGTGCTTTCTGGATTTTGTGGAAGAAGGCAGGAGCTATTCAGTGCTGGAGCAGATAGGAGAGGCAAAGCACTTAATGCTTCTGAAGGCATTTACGAAATTATATGCGATGCCCGGGCTCCGGCTTGGCTACGGAATCTGTTCCAACAGGGAATTCCTGCTCCGGATGAAGGAGGCGGCACAGCCCTGGAATGTCTCCATCCCGGCACAGCTGGCAGGGGTAGCGGCTTTAAAGGAGACAGGATATGTAACGGCTTCCCTGGAGCTAGTAAAACAGGAGAGGGCTTATCTGTCAGGGGAGCTTATGAAGCTGGGCTTTCAGATATACTGCCCTAAGGCAAATTATATTTTTTTCCGCGGGACGCCGGGATTAGCCTCCTTTTGCCTGGAGCGGGGCATTCTGATCCGTGATTGCAGTAATTACCGGGGGTTGGAGGAAGGCTATTACCGTATCGCGGTGAAAAAGCATGAGGAAAATGTACAATTGGTTAAAATATTAGGGGAGGCGGTTAGCTTATGGCAAAAGCGATTATGATACAGGGAACCATGTCAAATGTGGGGAAAAGTCTGATTACGGCAGGCCTATGCCGTATCTTTGCCCAGGATGGTTATAAGGTGGCGCCCTTTAAATCCCAGAATATGGCCTTAAATTCCTATATTACGAAGGAAGGCCTGGAGATGGGGAGAGCCCAGGTGATGCAGGCGGAGGCGGCAGGAATAGAGCCCTCCGTCCTGATGAATCCTATTTTACTGAAGCCGACCTCGGATACGGGATCCCAGGTCATTGTGAACGGTGAGGTCCGGGAGAACATGAATGCCAGGGAATATTTTAAATATAAGAAGCAGCTGGTTCCGGATATCCTGAAGGCATACCATAAATTAGGAGAGGAATATGATATCATTGTTATTGAGGGAGCCGGAAGCCCGGCCGAGATTAACTTAAAGACGGAGGATATTGTGAACATGGGCATGGCTAAGCTGGTTAACGCTCCGGTACTGATTGTAGGGGACATTGACCGCGGGGGAGTGTTTGCACAGCTCTTGGGCACCATGCAGCTGTTAGAGAAGGATGAAAAAGGCCTTGTGAAAGGCCTGATTATAAATAAGTTCCGGGGGGATAAGAGCATCCTGGATCCCGGTGTGGAGATGCTGGAGCAGAAGGCAGGGGTACCGGTGCTGGGCGTAACTCCTTATATGTACCTGGATGTGGAGGAGGAAGACAGCCTTACGGAGCGCTTCCATGTGAAAAAGGAAGTGGGGCTGATTGACATTGCAGTCATCCGGCTCCCGAAAATCTCGAATTTCACGGACTTTAACATACTTGAGAATATCAAGGGAGTGTCCCTCCGGTATGTTGGCTCGGTATCGGAATTAAAGAATCCTGATATGATTATCCTTCCTGGTACAAAGAATACGATGGAGGATATGCTTTGGCTGAGGCAAAGCGGGCTGGAGGCAGCGGTTCTAAAGAAGGCGGCTGAGAATAAGGTGATCTTTGGCATCTGCGGGGGCTTCCAGATGCTCGGGGATAATATAAGCGACCCGGATGGGGTGGAGGCTGGCGGAACCATAAAGGGAATGAAGCTACTGCCCATGGATACGGTATTTCAGGGGAGTAAGGTCAGGACCAGGGTGGTTGGAAGTTTTCAGAAGCTGGATGGGGTCTTGGCGGAGCTGTCAGGGGAAGGCGTTGAGGGATATGAAATCCATATGGGAGTTTCAACCTTCCGTGAGGAGCTTCCTGCGCTATCTGGCGTTTCCAATATCATAGACGGTGAACGCAAAGCGGATGGTGCATATTGCGGCAATGTTTACGGAACCTATATCCATGGCATCTTTGACAAGGAGCAGGTGGCGGCGAAGCTGGTTTCCTGCCTTGCGAAGGAAAAGAATATCGATATGGGCCAGGAGAGCATAAGGGATTATGCCGGGCATAAGGAAATGCAGTATAATATTTTGGCAGATACCTTAAGGCAGCATCTCCATATGGAGGAGATATACGGCATACTGAATGCTGGCGGCGTGTAAGCATGAAGCCTGGTGTAAGCTTTGGATAATTAAAAAAATCTTAATGGTGTATTGGATACACGGACAGGAGTGGCTATGAAAGGCTTGATTCATATCTATACGGGAACCGGAAAAGGGAAGACAACCGCTGCGGTGGGGCTTGGCATACGGTGCGCCGGCAATGGAGGAAAGGTATTATTTTCACAGTTTTTAAAGGATAACAAGTCCAGTGAATTGAATATATTAAAAAAGACGGAGCATATCCATGTGGAGCTATGCGGTGAAACCTTTGGCTTTTACTTTAGGATGACGGAGGAGACGAAGCAGAGGGCAGGGGAGACCTATGGAGATTATCTTGCGAGAATCCTGGAGGCGGCAAGGAAAGAGGAATACCGGTTGCTGATTTTGGATGAAATTATTGCTGCATACAATTATGAATTGGTTGACAGGAAAGTACTGTTAGAGTTCCTGGCAACAAAGCCGGAGCATTTGGAGGTGGTGTTAACGGGGAGGGATCCTGCAGAGGAGCTCCTTGAGCTTGCTGACTATGTATCTGAGATAGTAAAAATAAAGCATCCCTATGATAAAGGGATTCCTGCAAGGGACGGAATTGAGATGTGATTAAGAAAAAATCTAAACAAAGCAGGAGCAAATGATATGATCCCTCCAAAGTAGCAGCTTTTGTATTTAAACTGTCTGCTTTGGAGGGATCATCAAAGGTGATGCATTATTTTGGGTTTTTATCTGGTAGCCTTCAGGGCTTTTGTTATTTCGGCAATGTATAGGATATGGTAATCCTTGTTCGGGTAAAAGTTGGAATCCAGGTTA
This sequence comes from Clostridiales bacterium, assembly GCA_012839295.1. GTDB lineage: Bacteria > Bacillota > Clostridia > Lachnospirales > Lachnospiraceae > Mobilitalea. Next base: position 116,845 of record DUNO01000066.1, on the reverse strand, counting down.
TTCATTAGCAGGGAGCCTTCCATCAGCGGTTGCCTGAGGAGCTTATTGCAGAGGAATACCTGCCGGGACTCCCCAAAATAAGGAGTAGCATCCTCCTGTAACAGAGTTAAGCCGGATTTTTCTATTTTATCCTCGGTGCGGCCGGACACGGTGCCCAGATAGTTTAGGATCTTGCGGTAGCTTTTATCCAGGAAGCTCAGGGAAAAGGTCTCCGACCTATCGATAAATTCCCTGGTATAACGCTGGGGGCGGACAACGATAAAGGCCACATTCTTACCGTACATTACGCCTAAACCTCCCCAGGAAGCAGTCATTGTATTCACCTTGTCACCATCACGGGCAGTAATTAACATCCACTCTTTTCCAATGGCCTGGAAGACATTTTTTTTAATTGTGTCTGGTGCTATTTCTTTGAAGTTATTCATCTTTACCTCCAGTATCCTGTTCAATAATTCTTCAGTTACCTCGAAGCTTATTATATGCTAAGACAACTTTTGATGCAAGCATTTCACAAACTTATTTTATAAAGCATATATTAATACTAAATGTTATTTGGCCGGAGGCAATAGAGGCGATGACGATCCATGTTGTGACGGAAGGAGATACACTTACATCAATTGCACAGCAATATAATATAACCCAGGAGCAGCTTATGCTGGAAAATGAGCTGCCAAATCCGGAGAGGCTTGTCGTAGGCCAGAGCATTGGCATACGCAGGCCGGATATCACCCATACCATCGTGGCTGGCGATACCCTGCAGTCAATCGCCAGGCAGTATGATGTCAGCGTAAACCAAATCAGGCAAAACAATCCCCAGAGAGCCACAGGGGTGTCACTGATCCCTGGGGAGGTTCTGGTAATTACCTACGAAGGGGATGAAAAGATTGATACGATTGAACTAAACGGCTATGCATATCCTTTCATTGACAGGGTGGTATTAAGAAAAACCCTGCCGTTTTTGACCTATCTTTCGATCTTCACCTACGGGTTTACTCCCCAGGGTGAGTTGGTTCCCGTTGATGATTCGGAATTAATTGCATTGGCACAGGAGTTCGGGGTTGCACCGATCATGATGCTGGCCCCTATGAATGAGGAAGGCACCTTTGATACAGGGATTGCCCATGATATGTTTGTTAACCCGGAGGGGCAGGCCGCACTGATTGAGGCAATTGTGGCAACGATGAATGAGAAGGGGTATAGGGGACTGGACATAGATTTCGAGTTCATTTTACCGGAGGACACAGAGGCATTTATAGATTTTATAAGGGCGGTGAATGCCCGGCTGGACCAGGAAGGCCTTATGACCCTTGTAGCTCTTGCGCCCAAGACCTCAGGTACGATGACGGGATTGCTTTATGAGGCCCATGATTATCCGCGTATCGGTGCCATTGCAGACAGGGTGCTTCTGATGACATATGAGTGGGGTTACACCTTTGGGCCCCCAATGGCAACCTCGCCGTTAAACAACATGAGAAGGGTGCTGCAGTATGGTGTATCCGTAATTGACCCGAATAAGATCCTGATGGGAATACCAAATTACGCCTATGACTGGCCATTACCCTTCGTCCAGGGCGTGACAAAGGCGGAATCCATTTCGAACCAGGAGGCAATCTGGAGGGCTTCCAATTATGGAGTTGCCGTTAATTTTGATGAAACGGCGGCATCCCCGTTTTTTAATTATACGGATGCAAATGGGGTCGAACATGTGGTATGGTTTGATGATGTCAGGAGCATGGATGCAAAATTGCGGCTGATGCCGGAGCTGGGGCTGCGTGGCGGCGGAGTATGGCAGATCATGAATTTCTTCCCAGGCCTATGGATGGTGGTAGGATCAAGCTATATCGTGGCTAAGGTATAATATCGATCGACATTATACCGGCGCCGACCAAGGGGAGTGCGCATCCTGGCACGAAGTGCCATACCATGGTGGTTCTTCCATGGTATAATATTTTTTTTGAGAAAGGCTCTGGGATGCCATAATATTTTTTTCAACCAATATTTTTTTCAGAAGGGCTTGTTTTTGTTTACAAAAAAACGCACTCAGGGTATAATTGTAGATTATACGGTATGCTTAGCGGCATAAGGAGGTCTACATGACGAAAAATAAGGCACTGAAGGAAATACTTGATTGGGTATTGGTTATTGTCATTGCAATTGTATTAGCTTTGTTGATTAATAAGCTGGTAATCTATAAGGTCAGTCCGCCGACGGCGTCGATGGAAAATACAATTATGGTAGATGATAAAGTGATTACGTATCGGCTGGCCTACCTGTTTTCCAACCCTCATCGGGGGGATATTATAGTATTCCAGGCACCGGATACTCCGGAGGAAGATTATATTAAAAGGGTAATCGGGCTCCCGGGTGAAACAGTAGAAGTCATTGACGGGGTTGTTTATATTGACGGGGATCCCCTTGAAGAGGATTATCTTAAGGAACCCATGGAGGGAAGCTTTGGACCTTATGAGGTTCCGGAAGGCAGCTATTTCATGATGGGTGATAACCGGAACATATCCTGGGATGCAAGATACTGGACAGAAAAATTCGTTAAGAAGGATAAGATCCGGGGAAAAGCAATTTTGAAATATCCGGATTTTAAGTGGTTATATTAGAGTTTATTGATATAGGGATAGATTAAAAAAGAACTTTTACAGCCGAAGGAGGACTGATAAAGGTTCTTTTTTATTGGTATTCCAGCACAGTTTTTAAAAATCCCCATAATTATATCAATTCTTTTATAAAATGTTTTATAAAATATGCACGAAGCGATTGCCAAAGTTCCCTAAATGAAATATAATGATAGAGTAAATTACAGATTAACTTTAATTAATAAGAAGCTGCTCGAAAGCAGACTCGGAAGGAGTAAGGTTATGAATAAGTTGGGGATTTTTATTAACTTTTGGGAGAATACCTGGAATGTGGACCATATCAAGTATATGAAAAAAGCTAAGGACATTGGCTTTGATATCCTGGAGTTTCAGGCGCAGTCATTATTGGACATGTCTTATGACCATATGGACGAGATGAGGCAGGTGGCAGAGGAATTAGGGATTGAATTAACCTATAGCCTGGGACTTGATCCCAAATATGATGTTTCCAGCGGGGATGAAGCTGTCCGCCTTGGCGGTGTGGAATACTTAAAAAGGGTGGTCGGACGTATCGGCTATATGGGAGGCCAGGTTCTTTCCGGGGTTAGCTATGCGGGCTGGGGCTGCCGCGATGTTGACCCGGTGCTGGGAAAAGCGCCTCTTTTGGAAAACTCCCTGAAGTCCATGGGGGAAATCATAAAAACGGCAGAGGATTATGGCGTAACCTATTGTGTTGAGGCAGTGAACAGGTTTGAAGGCTGCCTGATCAATACAGCAGAAGAGGCAGTGGCTTATGTGGACGCCGTGGGTTCCCCGAATATCGGTGTCCTGCTGGATACATACCATATGAATATTGAAGAGAACAGCTTTACCGAAGCAATCCATCTTGCGGGGAATAAGCTGGTCAGCGTCCATATGGGGGACAATAACAGGAGATGCCCCGGACGGGGACATATCAATTTTGATGAGATATTTAAAGCCCTGGCAGACATTAATTTCAAAGGGCGTATCGTCTCAGAGCCATTTGTGGCAAAGGGAAATGAGGTTGGCAGGGATATCTGCGTATGGAGGGATCTGGAGCAGGACATGTCGCCGGAATACCGGGATAAGGAAGCTGCCTATCTGCTGGATTATAAACAGAATATGCTTAGAAAATATGGCATGGCATAAATGAGTTCCTATGGGAAAATAAAGAAGAGGATGCTGCAAAAGAAAGAACACACCGGATATAACAGGGATCAGAGGAGGAACTGTTATATATTCAGGTGAAAAATTCTTTTGCAACATCCTCTTTGCTTCAAATCAATGTCGGATATCTTTGGGGAATTTGCTTTGCTTATTGGGAAGCAGGCTCCTTAATAATAATTCACTTCAATATTCTTCCCCATCCTGCGCAGACACTCCGACAATTCGTCAATCAGCCTCATCTTGATATTGAAGCTGATGGGGAGGTTAGGGTTCTGGTGGGCAGGATTCATTGCCCGGCCTACATAAAAATCAATATCCGTCGCTTCTTCAAATAGGATCCTGGCGATCCGGGAGGCGGCATCCTTGCGGTAGCTCCACTGGAGGTAATAGGTATTGTCCTCAAGATAATTCCTTGCATAATATAGGACCCGGTTAATTGTGATGACTCCCTCCGTAACAAGGTCAACCCCTTCAATTTCTGAGATGGGAGGGATCTCAGGATCCTGGTAATCCAGTCCCGTGCTGATTTCCTTGCCAAGAAATTCTGCGGCGAGGGAGGAGGTGGTACCTCCGCATACGATATGCTTTCCGTCCTTTGAGAAGAACCGGCGAAGCATCGGCTCCAGATCCTCGGGCTTTGACGGCGGGCCGATGAGCAGGTTTACCGGCTCCCGTTTTCTTATTTTTACGGCGGCAATGGTAGTATCATCACCGGGAGCGCCGCCATATAGCTGGTTACACTGCTCCAATAAAACCGTAGAGATCATTTTGGAGGAAAAGGTACTTTCACAGGCGACCTCCAGGAATTCGATGATATTCTTTCTTTGCCATCCGAAGTTAAAATTCCTGCCGACCCCCGCATAGACAGCACCATCGCTCATGGCGACGAGGACATCTCCGGGGGAAAGGTCAATCTGTGATTGCAGGATATTTTTGTCCCCAATTTTCACGCTGGCCGTGTCATACTCACAGTTGATGCCGTTCCGCAGAAGGATCACCTGTGGGTTGTCATATTGGATGACCTTGGCGGTTTTGTTGTTGATGACATGTATGATGGTAAAGGTGGAATAGGCAATTCCCCGTTTTTCACATACGGGAAGGGTGGAGGCAACGGTGGTGACACAATCTTCAATTGACATGTGGTTTGCCATCATGGTGGAGATGATCTTGGAGGTAAGGGTGGACAGGATATTTGCCTTCACGCCGCTGCCCAGGCCGTCTGCCAGCACAAGAACTAAGGAATGATCATCACCTTCCACGATTTCCACATGGTCACCGCAGAGCTGTTCGCCATACTTATTAATGCTCAGATAGCCAACATCGGTACATAGACTATTCATTTTTCAAGCTCTCCTTTAGGTTGGTCAGGGCAATCTTTGTTTCAGCGGTTGTTTCGCCCAGAAGGGAAGCGATTTCCTGTACGACACGCATCTGCTTTTCAATTACTTTATCTGCAATTTCAACTGTTTGCCGGTTCAGGTTCTCTTTTTTGATCCGTGAGGTCTCCTCTAAGGTCACATCCTTCATGATGCTGATGATGATATGGTAGGTACGGTCATAGATTATCGTTTCCTCCACATATTTCTGGTAATCGTCCAGATAGGTCAGCTTGTCATGTATGTTTCTCCCCGCAGTCATAACCTGGAGGTAGGAGGCCGGATTCAGGATCCGTATTACCGGCTGTCCGAGGATATCGCCTTTATGGGAAATGTTAAGGATCTGCTTTGCTGCGCGGTTAATTTGCTGGACCTCAAGATCCTCATTGAGTACGATAACACCATTTGGCATGTTGAAGATGATATTATCGGAGAAGTTCTCCGCCTTTTCCTTCAGGAAGGGTAGGCACATGGTGAGGTCGGCCTTGCCCTGGTAGACAGCAATTGCCTTATCGCGGCAGGTATTGTATCCGCAGGAGCCGCAATTGAGCTCCTGGTCAGGGGAGGCCTTGCCCATCTTATGGAGGATTTCATCGATTGCCCTGCTGCCTGGCATCTGGCTATGGGCTCCCAGGAATGCAAAATGCTTTTCCAGCTGGTTTTTTGACGGAGCTTGGACTTCAAAATCCTTTTCCTTCGCATACTGGTTGATGCGGAGATAATCCGTAATCGGCATACGGTGCTCCTTCTCCATGGCGGGGCCGCCGACACAGCTGCCGGAGCAGGCGGACATTTCAATAAAGCAGTTGGTGAGATTTCCGCTGACAATATTGGTAAGGGCATTCATACAATTTTCAATGCCGTCGACGGCAAAATAATGATAGCCCTCCAGCTGGGGGAGCATGGAACGGATAATTCCGCCGGGTATGGGAAACAGCCTTGCCCGCCCCTGTGGATTGTCATCCTTTTTAGTGTCCTGTGGATGAAACAGCCCTGTGAGCCCACCGGGCGCGCTTTCCTCCAGCCATTCAGACAGCTCCTCAAAGGTCAGCACACAGTCAACGATTCCCGGGTACTGTTCTGCCTCATCCTTTTTGGAGATGCAGGGGCCGAGGAAGACAGTGTAAGCTCCCGGAAATCTCTCCTTGATGCCAAGGCAATGGGCCTGCATGGGGGAGAGGACATTTGCAAGATAGGGCAGTGCTTCCGGATAATATTTCTGGATCAGGGTGTTAACCGTATGACAGCAGGAGGAGATGATGACACTGGAGTCTCCGGAGCGGATCATGGCATCATATTCCTGCTTTACGACAGTGGCGCCGATTGCGGTTTCTTCCACGTCGGAAAAGCCAAGACCCAGTAAAGCCTCCCGCATGGAAGCAATATCGGAGCCCTCGTAATTGGCGACAAAGGAAGGGGCAAGGCTGGCAACCACAGGCCTTCCGGAGGCAATCATATCCTTGACGGTCCGGACATCGTTACGGATTTGCTTTGCATTCTGGGGACAGGCGATAAAGCACTGGCCGCAGAGGATGCACTGCTCCTTTACGATATGGGCCTGATGGTCAGCAAAGCGTATGGATTTTACGGGACAGTTCCTGATACATTTATAACAGTTTTTACAGTTGGATTTTTTTAGCTGTATGTAATAATTCATAGTAATATCAAAACCTTTCAAATATGGGGATTAAGAATTCATTGTGGAATGAAGATCATTTCACATCCGACACTTCGTGGCCTGACGGCCAATTGTTCGTTTTGGCGATTTGTTTTAATACATGCTCCTGGAAGAATTGGTTGAAATTCTCCCTCGATACGCCACAAATAACGCCGTCATCTATTTTTACGGATACTCCATCAGTGCAGCGTCCGAGACAGAAGGCTGCCGAGAGCTTTACCTTATCTTCAAGTTCATTCGTGGAAATGGCTTCTTTCATAAGCTGAATAATATCATAAGATCCTTTGAGGTGGCAGGAACTGCCGACACAGATGTAAATGTTCATAAAACAAAATCTCCTTCTCTGGCGATGAAATAACCTAAGATTGTTAATGTCTTAACAAAGATAAGTATAAGGCGTTGTTAGGTAAATGTCAATCCTTATACGGAAAAAGTCCGGCTGACAAATAGGGGAACTATCTGTTAACTGGACTTTTATTGCGGTTGGATATTCAATTTTTTAACTATTTATAGCTGGGTAGGTAAATGGACAATGAAATCTACTTAAATGGCCAGATATTTCTCATTCAGCTTCAATATCTCTGCCATAGCGTCGATACCCGGGGCACCGATGGTATTCCTCTTATTAACACAGGTCGTCATACTGATCGCTTCATAGATATCCTGGTCAAATACAGGGCTGATGCCCTTGAATTCCTCCAGGCTCATATCGTCCAGGGTGATATCCCTACTGATGCAATAGAGCACAAGCTGCCCTACGATGCCATGGGCATCCCGGAAGGGGACCCCCTTGTTCACAAGGTAATCCGCCGCATCCGTGGCGTTGGTAAAGCCGTTCTTTGCGCTGCCGGCCATATTGTCCTTTTGGAATTTCATGGTAGCTACCATGCCGGTAAACAGTGCGAGGCAGCCCTTTACGGTATCGATGGCATCAAAGGTAAGCTCCTTGTCCTCCTGCATGTCTTTATTATAGGCCAGCGGCAATCCCTTCATCACCGTGAGCAGGGACATGAGGGCACCGTAAACGCGTCCTGTCTTTCCCCTGACCAGCTCTGCAATATCAGGGTTCTTTTTCTGGGGCATAATGCTGGAGCCGGTGGAATAGGCATCGTCCAGCTCGACGAAACGGTATTCGTTGCTGTTCCAGATAATGATCTCCTCACTAAAGCGGCTTAAATGCATCATGATTGTGGACAGTGCACTTAATAATTCAATCAGGTAATCCCGGTCAGAGACGCTGTCCATGCTGTTTAAGGTAGGGCCGTCAAAGCCCAGAAGCTCTGCAGTAAGGCTGCGGTCTAAGGGATAGGTCGTACCGGCGAGGGCACCTGAGCCGAGAGGGGAGAGGTTTAGGCGTTTGGATATGTCACTAAGCCTTGAACGATCCCTCTTAAACATTTCAAAATACGCCCCGACATGATGGGCCAGGGTCACGGGCTGTGCCTTCTGCAGATGGGTGAAGCCTGGCATAAAGGTGTCCGTATTGGACTTCATGATTTCATGGAGCTCCTGCAGCAGGCTTTTAAGTAACCCGTCGATTTCCCCGATCTCATCCCTTGTATATAATTTCATATCCAGGGCAACCTGGTCATTACGGCTGCGCCCCGTATGGAGCTTCTTGCCGGCAGCTCCGATACGTTCGATCAGATGGGCTTCTACAAAGCTGTGGATATCCTCATGCTCCCCATCGATTTCTAAAGTGCCATTTATAATATCCTCCAGGATCCCGGACAGGCCGGCGGTAATCCGGTCTTTTTCCTCCCCACTTATGATCCCCTGCTTTGCTAACATTGTCACATGAGCGATACTTCCTTCGATATCCTGCTTGAAAAATTTCTGGTCAAAGGAAATAGATGCATTAAAATTATGAACCAGCTGATTGGTTTCCTTGGTAAAGCGTCCGCCCCAAAGTTTCATAGTTTCCTCCGTTCTGCCGTGGCTGCGGCTTTCTGATTTATAGCTTGCATTATTAACCTATATTACCTTGTTTTATAAAAATATGCAACAAAAATTTATAAATATGCAAAGAAACTTCGCGGCCCAAGCATCTGTTATACTTAGGCTGCGAAGTATTCTATGGGACGAATTTCAATGAATTTGAAGCTGTTTCAATGAATTTAAGTAAAAACTATACCAATAATACCGATCAGAAAAAATAATTACAAATTATATAGCTTCGTATATTTTTCCTTTAAATAATTTACGTAATATTCAGCACGGAAATCTTCACCGCAGACATCCTTTAATAGTTCATTCGTATTTTTTATGGCACCGTGCTTGTGGATGCTGTCACGCAGAAATTCCCGGATTGGAGTTAAATTACCTGTTTTCAAGTACTCCTCCAGAGGCATCTTCTCCTTCATGCAGGCATAGAGCTGGGAGGCTACGGCAGTACCGACCGCATAGGAGGGGAAATAGCCAAATTCGCCGAAAGACCAATGGACATCCTGGAGGATGCCTTCCGTATCGGTAGTAGGGGTGATACCCATATATTCCTGGTACTTCTGGTTCCATACCTTGGGCAGATCCTCTACGGTCACTTCATCGGCGAAGATCATCTTCTCAATTTCATAGCGGATTATAATATGGATGCAATAGGAAAGCTCATCTGCTTCGGTACGGATCAGGCTTGGCGCCGCCTTATTAATTCCCTTTATAAAATGCTCCAGGGAGATATCGGAGAGATTCTCAGGATAAGTGGCCACCAGCTTTTCATAGATTGGCTCCCAGAACTCTGTACTTCTGCCCAATACATTTTCATAAAATCGGGATTGTGATTCGTGCATACCCATGGAAGCTCCTGCACCAACGAGGGTCTGGGTCAGGGCATCATCAATATTCATCTCATATAAAGCGTGGCCGCTTTCGTGGATCATGGAGAACATGGCGCTTTCCAGGTTGTTTTCCATGTAGCGGTCCGTAATCCGGACATCATGGTTATGGAGATTCGTGGTAAAGGGATGCTCGCTTTCCGCTATAACGCCACGGTTAAAGTCAAAACCCACATAACCGGCAAGATATTTGCAGAATTCCCGCTGTTTTTCAATATCATAGCTGAGATAATTATAGCTTTTATCAATGGTATCTGCCTTTTTAGCCACTTCCTTCAATAAGGGGATGATTTCCTGCTTCACCCGGTCAAAGAATTCATCCAGCTCCTTCATCAAAAAGCATTCATCGAAATCACTAAGAAGGATATCATAGGGCCTTTTGTCCCCCTTTACACGGTAACCGGCAAATTTTTTCTTATAGTCTATTATTTTCTTCAAATATGGTGCAAAATCTTCAAAACGGTTGTCCTTTTTTGCTTTTGCCCATTTCCGGCTGGCGACGGAGGTCAGCTCGCTAAAGGCGCGGTATTCTTCGGGAGGCACGCTCTCCAATTGGTCATAGATTTTAGCAAGCTCTTTGACGATAGCCTTTTCCTTCGCGTCAAGCTCCTCCTGTTCCTTTTTATCCTGCAGCTTTTTTAGAAGCTTACGTACCTCGTCATTGATTAAGCTTTTCATATATTCATCAGAAAGAATACCGATTACTTTAGAGGTATAATCTGCGGCTTCAAAGGGAGCTGCGGTCTGGTCATCCCAATCAAAAAGATTCCGTGCAGTTTGTAAAGCCATGGATTTTTCCAGATGGGGCTGTAGTTTTTCAAATGTTTTGCTCATGGTTGCTTCCTCTCTACTTCTGTTATTTTTAGGTAATTGCGCTCAACTATGCTGTTTCGTAATTACCGGTCTTTCATTTTATTAGATTAGTATATCAAGTTTTAAATTGCATAGCAATCCAATCTATGGAAAAAGAGAAATTATATCATATATTCTATTAGTAAAATATTGAAGTAGGCAGGCGTTTGTATTATGATATAGTTGTGTGGCCGATGCGGTTATGTGATTTGAATCATAGTAAAGCCCTTTCCCAATGCTATAAACTTTTAATAAGGAAAGTTAATTCATTTTTACGTATACTTTCCATATAAAAGTTAATAATAGAAATTGATTTTGTGTACAACGTGTAGCATGCACACCTAGTGTACTGTCTCATTCGTAAATGGGACAGTACACTAGTGTAAAAGCCACACATAATAACTCATAAGAAAGGAAGGATAATCGAATGAAGAATTTAGTAATCGAGAAAGTAATTGGCAGGGAAATCCTGGATTCCAGAGGCAATCCTACAGTAGAGGCGGAGGTAATTCTTGCTGACGGCAGTATCGGCAGGGCAGCAGTTCCCTCCGGCGCATCAACGGGTGCCTTCGAGGCAGTTGAGCTTCGTGATGGTGACAAGGGAAGATATCTTGGAACTGGTGTGAGAAAAGCGGTGGAGAATGTCAACACCCTGATTGCAGATGCAGTAAAAGGAATGGAAGCATGCCAGCAAACTGAAATTGATGCAAAAATGATTGCCCTGGATGGCACGGAAAATAAAGGGAAATTAGGTGCAAATGCTATCCTCAGTGTATCTCTGGCCGTAGCAAAAGCAGCAGCAGCATCCTTAAAAATGCCCCTCTACCGTTACCTGGGCGGCGTAAATGCAAAGACCCTTCCCGTACCTATGATGAATATCATCAATGGAGGAAAGCATGCGGATTCCAGCCTGAATATCCAGGAATTCATGATCATGCCCGTTGGTGCGGCAAGCTTTTCAGAGGCTTTGGAGCATAGTGCAACGGTTTTCCATACCCTGAAGAAATTATTAAAGAATGATGGTTATGTAACAGCAGTTGGTGATGAGGGTGGTTTCGCGCCGAAATTCAGCAGCGACACCCAGGCACTTGATTATATCGTGAAAGCAATCGAAGCGGCAGGCTACCGTCCTGGAGAGGATTTCTACATTGCGATTGATGCGGCATCAACGGAGATGTATGAGGAAGCAAAGAAAGCCGGAAGAGAAGGGGATTACCTGTTCTGGAAATCCGGTGAATATAAGACCGTGGAAGAAATGGTTGATTTCTGGGATGATATCTGTAACCGTTATCCGGTAATATCCCTTGAGGATGGATTGGCGGAAGAGGATTGGAAGGGCTGGAAGCTGTTAACAGACCGCCTTGGTGATAAGATCCAGCTGGTTGGTGATGACCTGTTCGTAACCAATACAAGCCGCGTAACAGAAGGAATCAAGCAGGGTATTTCTAACTCCGTATTGATTAAATTTAACCAGATCGGTTCCCTGACAGAAACCCTGGATGCTATTGAGATGGCTAAGAATAACCGCTGGACAGCCGTTGTATCCCATCGTTCCGGTGAGACAGAGGACGTAACCCTGGCTGATATTGCGGTAGCTACCAATGCAGGGCAGATTAAAACCGGCGCTCCCTCAAGGACTGACCGTGTTGCAAAATATAATCAGCTGCTCCGCATTGAGCAGGAGCTTGGAGCTACGGCAAGATACCTTGGGAAGGATGCCTTCAAGGTAACCAGATAAGGAATCATCTCTTTCAAAGCAAGCTATAGATGCGGATAGAAAAAAGAAGTAAATAGAAAAGGATATGGATACTACAAATAGAAAAAGTATATCGATAGAAATAAGGATATTACAAAGGTAGAAATAAGAATACTACAAATTAGGAACAAAGAGATAAATAAAGTGAGAAATTGAAAGGCCTCCGGCCGATATGCATAAAGCAGAAGCGTTATGTATATCAGCCGGGGCCCTTTTAATATTTCCTAACGAGAAGATTACATTATACTATACAAGAAAATTCTGGCTCTCCACCAGCTGTCTGGAGGGATCCAGCACATAGGGCTCCCCGTGCCCGGGATAGACGAGGTTGATATTATGGGTCTGGAGCACATTCCAGCTGTCACTAATTACAGCATCGTTATAAGCCTCTATCAAATGATAGGCCGGTAAATCTCCAATAAATGCACAGTTATCATCAATTACCAGGCTGACACTGTCATCGCTGTGCCCCGGGGTCATAATGATATCGCCGGCAATCCCGATGGACTGCAGGTAATCCCTGCTGCCGGAATCTGAAACCGTGATAATATGGTGTGGAACAATATCCCTGAAATTCGCCCTTGGATTCTTCTTATAAAAGCTGTTCAATTTTTGTATATATGGTATCTGGTCTTCATGAACAATTAAATTTGTTCCCAAGTCCCTGAGATTTTGTACAAGACCGGCATGATCCGGATGGAAATGGGTGATTAGTAGATAATTAATCTCATAAATTGAAATGCTGTTTTTGAATAGCAGCTGTAATAAATGTGAAAATGTATCCGGTAAACCGGTATCGACCAGAAGCCAACCGTCATTTGCAGGAAGAAGATAGCAGTTCGTTGAATTATTTGTTAAGCTGATTACTTTCAACTTTTTCACCTCGTCATCGCCTTTGATAAATAGTTCAGATTCATAAATAAAGAAAATTCACTTACGGTAAATTATACATCAATTTTACAAAAAGTAAAATATATTATTTCAGGATTTCTATGATAAAATTGTGCAATATATACAAAAAAGCTGCACCATTCGAGGTGCAGCCCCATATTACCAAAGTAAATTACTATTAAATTCAGGCCGGTAACAACTGTTTTTTTGTTAAATAAGCATATGTAAAGCCAGCTCTTACCCAGCCGCGATTATTCCGAAAATTTCAGCTCTACCGGCTCATCCATTTTACACCGGTACCCTTTAATAAGGTTACCGGTCTCCTTGCGGAAGATTTTATCAATATTTGAGTCGGTATCCCATTGGTAGGGCATGTTATCATATAGGGAAAAACGGTCAAATTCCGGATCATCAAATAATCTTTCTCTTGTATATTGCATGGTTGGTTTAGAATCCATGGCAGCACCTCGCAAATCTCTTTTCTTTCTTCACAATTTTCCTATAGCTATATAACAACTATATAACTAAATGAAGAAAACTTCAAGCATGGCTATCTATCTATTTTTACGTCGGCAAGTATTTCTTATGGATGCCCCATCCTTTCGCAGGGGTATGATCTTTCATCGGGCTTTACCTTTATTGGGCCTTAAATTTAGTTTTTTCTGGAGCTCAACCAGTACAATTGGCATAAAGGAGAGCAAAAGGGTAATGGACCATTGCCTGGCGGTCAGGGGAACGATCTGGAACACAGAAGCCAGCGGCGCAAAGGTGATTACGAATACCTGTAAAAATGTACATACAATAAAGGACAGTACCAGGTTTTTATTACCGAACACACCAATCTCGGACAGGGAGTGTTCGCTCCTCATATTAAAGGAATGGAACAGCTGTGAAAGGCTTAATACTGCAAAGCACATGGTCCTTCCAACCCAGGGAAGGTAGGTGCCAGGGAGCTGGACGCCGCTATCCTGCCCGGAAAGGGATTCATAAAAGGCGGGGATGTCATAATGGTGGTAGCCGATGACAAAGGCCAGCAGAGCCAGGGAGCCGATCATGCAGCCCTCTATAATGATACGGAGCGCCAGGCCATCTGCGAACATCCCCTTTTTCGGTGAAATAGGAGGCTTTCTCATGATATCCTTCTCTGCCGGCTCTACGCCCAGGGCGATAGCGGGCAGGGAGTCGGTTACAAGGTTCACCCATAATAATTGGACAGCGACCAAAGGGGTGGGCAGACCCAGCAGGATTGCCACAAAAATAGTCAATATCTCACCAATATTACTGGAAAGCAGGAAATGAACGGCTTTTTTAATATTGTCATAAATACCCCGGCCTTCCTTCACGGCGGAGACAATGGTAGCGAAGTTGTCATCCGTCAGGATCATATCAGAAGCGTTCTTGGCAACATCTGTTCCGGTGATGCCCATGGAGCAGCCGATGTCGGCGGCATTTAAGGCAGGGGCATCATTTACACCGTCACCCGTCATGGCAACGACTTCACCCCGGCTTTGGAGGGCTTTCACGATGCGGACCTTATGCTCCGGGGACACGCGGGCAAATACACTGTAATTATTGATGTTCCCGCACAATTCCTCATTACTCATTTTAGAGAGCATATCCCCGGTAACCGCATGCTCGTTCTCCCGGAGGATTCCAAGCTCCTTCGCAATAGCGGTGGCGGTCAGGACATGGTCGCCGGTAATCATGATAGGGCGGATTCCGGCCTGGCGGCAGGTAGCCACGGCTTCCTTGACTTCTTCACGGGGCGGGTCTATCATGCCGATTAAGCCAATAAAGGTAAGGTCATTTTCCAGCTCAGCAGGGGTCACCTTGACGGAGGAATTTGGCAGGTTTTTATAAGCTACGGCAATAACCCGTAAAGCGTTTTCCGTCATGGCATTATTTAACATGGTAAGGCGGTTTATGTCCCCCCGGGTCAATGGATGCTGCTGCCCATTGCTATAATACTGGGTACAGCGGTTAACCATAAAATCAAAGGCACCCTTTGTTATGCTGCGGTAGGTCCGATCCGCTGTTTTATGTACGGTTGTCATAAGCTTACGCCCGGAATCAAAGGGGATTTCATTGATCCGCTGGTGGCTTTTTTCCAGCTCCAGTTTGTTTAAGCCAATATTTAATGCGGCCTGGACCAGCGCACTTTCCGTCGGTTCACCGCTGATGGTGGAGGTCTTTTTATCGACCTGGAGGATGGCATCGTTACATAGTGCCCCATGGGAGAGAAGGAAGGAGCCAAATTCGCTGTTCATTTTTTCCTTACCCTTCAGGGAGCAGATATCGGTCACGGTCATTTTATTCTGGGTTAAGGTTCCGGTCTTATCGGAACAGATGACTGTAGCGCTTCCTAAGGTTTCGACTGCAGGAAGCTTACGGATAACAGCATTCTTCTTTGCCATACGCTGGACGCCCAGGGAGAGCATTATGGTTACAATGGCAGGCAGACCCTCGGGTATTGCAGCCACGGCAAGGCTGACGGAGGTCATAAACATGTCAAAGATCGGAAGCTGCTTCAATAACCCCATAGCAAATATGAAAATGCAGATAATAACTGCCGATATCCCAAGAACCTTTCCTGTCTTGGCCAGCCGCTTCTGCAGGGGAGTCATGGGGGTCTCATCCTCCATAATCATGGTTGCGATATGGCCCACCTGGGTATTCATACCTGTCTCAGTGACAATGGCAAGACCCCTGCCATAGGTTACCACGCTGGTGGCAAGCACCAGGTTGACCCTGTCCCCGAGGCTGGTATCCGCATTCAGCCTGATGCCTGCCGTTTTTTCAACGGAATGGGATTCTCCAGTAAGGGAAGCTTCCTCAACCTTTAGGTTATGGGCTTCAATTAGCCGTGCATCTGCAGGCACAAAGCTTCCTGTTTCCAGCAGGATAATATCTCCGGGAACCAGCTCAGAGGAATCCACAACGGAAATTTTACCGTTACGGAGCGCATGGGCGGTGGGGGCGGACATTTTCTTGAGCGCTTCCAGGGCACGTTCAGCCCTTGCCTCCTGCATGACCCCGATGGTGGCATTCATGCAGATGATGAGCAGAATAATAATTGGGTCAACAAAATCAGGTTCCCCTTCCAAATAGGATACTAAAAAGGAAAGGAAGGCAGCAAAGATTAGAATCAATATCATAAAATCTGCAAATTGGGCGAAAAAACGCAGCAACAGGTTTGTTCGTTTCTTTGCAGTCAGGATGTTCTTGCCATAAGCTTGCTGTCTTTTCTTTACTTCTGCGTCAGATAATCCTTGCCCGGGATTGACAGAAAGCTCCTTCAAGGTTTCCTCAGCGGTTAAATTATGCCAGTTCATGTTAATGTCCATGCCCAATCACTACGGGCATTGCCCCTGCATTGTACAGATTGCTATGATGGTGCCGGCATGGACCCGGTCCCCCCTTCGTTTATATATTTTATTACTTCAACCTTTACGTCATGCTGCCGTAGGCAGCAATAAGAATCAATGACGTATACTAGCTTGCTAAATCTCTTTTTCATTATATGTAACAGGCCATGAAATATGAGTTGGGAAAGGGACAGAACTGATGAAAATAGCAAAATACAGTGCCTAAGCTGGTATCCAGGTACAAATCTAGCGGGTATTTAAGGAATGGTTTGTATATTTTCAACGAAAAAAATAAAGTCCTTTGTTCCCGCCATTTTTTTGTGTTAGAATATGCTTTAGCGCATTTGAACAAGAAAGATATGAGGTGTTTTATGGAAAGATCTATTACTAAGGACATGACAAAGGGTTCCCCTGCAAAACTGATCCTAAGGTTTTCGGTGCCAATGTTGATTGGTAATGTATTTCAACAATTTTATAATCTTGTTGATTCCGTCGTTGTGGGGAAGTTTGTAGGAAGTGAGGCTCTGGCTGCCGTTGGTGCTACCGGTTCCCTTGTGTTTCTGATCATCGGCCTTTCCTTTGGCCTGTCCACCGGCGTTTCCATCGTAATCGGCCAGTATTTCGGGGCAAAGGATTATGCAAATGTGCGCAAAGCCTTTGCGACGGCTACCTACCTGGTGCTGGGAGTATCCATAGTGCTTGGTGTAGTGGGGTTCTTTTCAAGCCGTTGGCTTCTGGAGCTTTTAAATACCCCGGATACGATTATTGACCAGTCTGATTTCTATATGAAGATAACCTTTGCCGGGATACTGGGTGTCACCTGTTATAATGGCATGGCAGCGGTACTGCGGGCTTTTGGCGATTCCATTACGCCATTGATATTTTTGGCCTTGGCTTGTGTATTGAATATAGTATTGGATCTATTGTTTGTATTGCAGTTCCACTGGGATGTTCCGGGGGTGGCCTTTGCAACGGTGCTGTCACAGATTATTGCTGCGGCCTGCTGTACGGTCTATGCAATGATAAAGGTAAAAATCCTGCGCATGCCCTGGAAGGAATTCCGGATGGATAGGGAAATCCTGCGCAAATGCATTCGGTTAGGCATTCCGGTAGCCTTGCAGAATGCCCTGGTTTCCTCTTCCATGATGGCGCTGCAGGGCGTTATCAACAGCTATAATGACGTAGTAATTGCTGCGAACACCGTCTATAGCAGAATCGAGCAGCTGGTGCTCCAGCCGGGTATGTCGGTGGGTGCGGCCCTGGCAGCTTATACGGGACAAAATGTGGGGGCCGGCAAGCTTGACCGTGTCAAGAAGGGCTTTGAAGCCGCCAGTATCATTATTATCCTATTTAGTATAGTCATGCTTCCGGTAATGTATTTTGGCGGTGAGCATGTCATGACGCTTTTTATTAATAAGGAGGAGATGGAGGTTCTGACCATTGGAGGGAATGCGATCCGCATCACCTGCTTCTTTTATATTGCCCTCGGGATGATACTGGTTACAAGGAATTTCCTCAGCGGTGCGGGAGATATCAATGTGCCGTTAATCATGGGATTTACAGAAGTCGTCTGCAGGATTTTGTTTGCTGTTGTACTGACCAGACTCATCGGTTTTTATGGAATCTGGTGGGCTACGGCGCTGAACTGGTGCGCCACCTGTATTGTAGGTGTCATAAGGGTATACTCGGGAAAATGGAAAACGAAGACGATCATACACGCGTAGCCTTTTTGCTTCTGCTTTTACTCCTTTTATATATGAAATTAAATAGCAGGGCCGCCAGGCAGATTAGGGCAACGGGAATTAAATTATGCTTGTAGCGTTCATAATAAATCCCAACGGTTCTGTAATTTTCATGGAGGGCATAACCAAGCCCTATGAGCATGGTGTTCCAGACGGAGATTCCCAGGGCGGAAGCGGCGAAATAGGTGACGGGATTTAACTTGGAAGCTCCCGCAATCAGGGCGATGTAGGTGCGGATTAAGGGAATCACCCGCCCGATGCAGACAGCAGCGGCTCCATGCCGGTTAAATTTTTCATTTGCAGCATCGAGGCCTTTTTTAGCCTTCGGGTACTTTTTGATGATTGCCTGGAGGATTGCACCTCCGCCATACCAGCCGACACAGAAGCAAAAGCCGGTACCGATCAGTCCTGCTATGATGCTTAAGGGCAGTAACACGAAGTAATTGATCTGGTTTGCCGAAGCGAAGGCTCCGGAAAATGGAAGTACGATCTCGCTGGAAACAGGAAAGCAGGCGTATTCCAGCATGATGATCAGGAACATGGCCAGTAGGCCGTAATCGCTGATGAAATTGGTGATAAGATTCATTTTGGCTCCCTTGCAGCATATAATGGATTACTGTATTTATATTCGGAAACGGGCGGTGGCATGAATTAATCTTTATGGTGGCCGGCGGTATATTTGTGAATTGAAGTGGAATAAATTGGAATAGGATAAATTGGAATAGGGTTGGGCAATATCAGGCTGTCGGGCAGAGCTCTGGAAGGAATCAGAGACTAGGTCCACAGTCTGATATTTTTATGGGGGATTTACTTATTGCCCTCTTAAATTTTACCGAATAATACATTAAAGCTGCAAGTTATGACATCGGAAGTTTTTTTATGGAAAAGAATGTTATAACCTAATTGGGACTAGAGGCTAAAATTATACAGTGTTACTCCGCGAAGCATACCCTGTTTGGTATAAAGATATTTATGGGAAATCTTGATTGGGAGAAGGGAAAATGCAGTAATATCACTAGCAGAAGGGAGAAAATTATGGATTTAATGCGTGCAATAAAGAATTTTGACATATGTGAAGCTGAAAAGATCATAAAGGAACAATTGGAACATAGGCCGGAAGATATCCAGCTTTGGTTTAAGCTTAGCCTGGCAGAGCTACAATATCCGCTTAAAGATTATATTGGCGCGTTAAAATGTGTAGATGAAATATATAAATTATCAAGAAATAATTTGGATGCATTAATATTAGAAAGCGGAATTAAATGGCATAACCGTTTTATCGATGATGAGTTGTTTGAACGGTTAAGTAAGGCTAAAACAGGTAATAAGAATAAACAGGCAATTATTTATTATCTCCAGTCTTTATATTATCGAGTTAAGGAAGATATAGAGAATCAGAAGATATGCTTGGAAAAATCGATTATGCTATGTAATGAATTTGTTTATCCTTATGAGGCGCTGGGGTATATTTTATTATCTGAATCTAAAATCAATGAGAGCAAAAAAATGTTCCAAAATGCATTTTTAAATGTTAAAAAGGTTTACCAGGCAGATGACCTGTTCGATTTTACGGATTTGGATGTGTATGTTGAGGAATTTATTACGGGGACAACCATTTCCGAATTGAATTATAATTTTATCAGGGAGTTGGCACAGGATTGGAAGGTAGCTGGGTATTGAGCGGGGATTGATAGTACAGTGTATCATGAATTTCTGTATAGGAGAATTATATTTCTAAGATTTATTTTTTGTGCCTTCTTTCTAATTCGTCAAGGAATTATTCGTTAATAATTATTGTTGTAATTCTTTTGTATTATAGTATATACTACAGGAAAGGAGAGCAAACGATGCAGACCACTATCGTAAAATGGGGCAATTCGCAGGGGGTGAGACACCCTAAATTTCTTTTAGACAGCGTAAATTTAAGGGATGGCGACATCGTCGAAGTGATAGCTGAGAATGACAGTATCATTATTAGAAAACCCCAGGATAAGAGGATGCACAAGACAATTCAGGAGCGTTTCAAGGATTTCGGCGGGGCTTATGGTTTTGGAGAAATAGATTGGGGAAAGCCTGTAGGTAAGGAAATATGGTAAAGCAGGGAGATATTATCAAACTGGATTTCACACAAAGGTGGTAGACCTGGAAAGCAGGGAATATGCTTTTGTTGAAAAAATACCGGACGATTTGCTGGATGAGTTTTAGAGATTGTTTTTTCTGAGCTTGAAAGAGGGTAATGTTATTATTCTGCCCTGAAATTAATGAATTATCTGAATCTGGATATTGAGAAATGTTACAGCCTGGCCGGTGGGAGCTTTCATGATACAGGGGTTCCCACTGGCCAGGCTGTGAGCTGACATTATGTATATTGGAGACAGTATTAGTCGTTGAGGAGAAGGGAAATACTTTGTTCGGAAGCATGTTTTTTCAAGAATTATAAAAATTCGCTCATTGATATCGTCTCCTTTGTCTTAGGGATTCGATTCCATAAAGAAATAAATACGGGGAGGACACCATATGGGGTATATAATCGCTGCCTCAATAATAATGATAGGAGCTGTCTATTTTGTTATTATTAATCGATCAGAAAAACGGATTCTGCGGGCGGAAAATATTATATTAAATAGGCAGAATGAACTGCAATATGAGTATTATCTTACTTTGCAACAGCAAGAAAAGGATATTCATAAGTTGTATCATGATATAGGAAATCATATCAGTACAATTCAGATACTGATTGAGAATGGAGATAAACAGATAGCTGAGGATTATATATCGAATATAATTGATTCTTATCTGAATAGCAAGAGAGATTATTTTTGTAGCATTGGGATTATAAATTCGGTGCTATTGCAAAAGAAGAATATTTGCGGAATAAATGATATTATATTTCATGCGGATGTACAGATACCCCAAAATCTATCTATTCATGAAATAGACTTAATGACTATATTTTCGGATTTACTGGATATGGTAATAAAAGAATGTCAAACAAGCGTGGGTACTGAAAAATTTATTAAAATTCAATCTTTCGCGTCGGATAATTACTTTGCCATAAATATAGCAAGCAGTAAATCTAAGGAGATATTGATCGAAAAAAAGAACTCTCTTTCTGTGTGGAAAGAACTTGCTTCACAACAATATCAGTTGCTTTCGGTTGAAAAAATACTGATGCAGTATAAAGGACAGAAGGAACAGAAAGAGAATGAGGAAGAAACGCTTATTACCGTAAGTTTTCCGATTAAACAATAATTTAGCATATGAGTATGGGAGATATTATGAGTAGTCTTTTGCTGATCGAATTTATTAATGTTTACATACAGATGATGGTACCGATTATCATGATATATTATATCATATGTAATAGCTTTACACTGAAAATTGCGAAAAGGAAGGCTTATCTATGGGGGCTTTTTTATGCACAATATATACCCCTTACAGATGCATTGTCATTTATCCTGGTCGGAGAAAGAATCATACCCAATAATGGTTTGGTTTATATATTATTGAAAATAAATATTGTAATTGAAATACTGTTATTCTTATTATTCATAGTGAGGTATACGGAAGGTCTATGGTATAAAAAATATTGGTGGCCGTTGATATTAGTTCTTACGGTCATTCTGCCAGAGTTATTTTATACTAATTACTTTACCTTTTGGGATAAGGTTAATGGTGTAACAGTATATCCGGTCAATGGAAAGACAATGCCGTTGTACATATTAATAATATTAATCGGGATATTATGGGGATGCATTTTTCTTGCGATCGGAAAAAGACTACATAAATATAAATGGATTGCAAAAATTTCGAAAAAGACCTGGTACTTGTTTTATTTTTGTTATGCAGTACTTGTAGCGTTTAGTAAAAAGGATTATTTTATAGATGATAATCCTATGAAAGGAATATCAAATTACAAGAATATCCTTGTCTTTGTAATGGCTGCCTTGGTGATATTATTCACAGCAATTAACCAAACAGAAAAAAGGGTATTAAGAATTGAAAATAATATGCTCTTACAACAAAAGGAACTACAGTATAATAATTCCCTCTCTTATCAGCAGCAAGAGCAGGAATTAATCAAACTCTATCAAGAAATTGAAAATCATATTAAGTCAATCCAGCAGCTGATTGTTATGGGGATGAGCCAAGAAGCAAAGGACTATACAAAGGCGGTTATGGACGAGTATAGCAGCATTAAAAGAGAGTATTATTGCTGTAATAAGATTATAAATGCTGTTTTAATTTCAAAAGCAAAAATTTGTATCAATAAGAATATCTCCTGTCATATCGATATACAGTTACCGGAGCATGTTTCTATCAGTGACATTGATTTAATGAGTGTTTTTTCAAATTTATTGGATAATGCAATTGAAGGGTGCCTCAGAAATACGGATGCCGAAAATTGGATAGATATCAAGGCAGCAACAATTGGAAACTTTTTTAGTGTCAGAATAATTAATAGCAAATTACAAGATAGAGCAGAAGCATTAACAGAAAAAAAGCGTTTTATGACCTGGAAGGAGAATAAAAAGCTTCATGGATATGGTCTGAAGATAATTGAGGAAGTGGTAGAGCGCTATGAAGGGCAAAAGGAGTTTAATGACCTTGGAGATACATTTTCATCCCTGGTTATGCTGAAAATAGATTCAGATGAGGTGAAAGAGTATGGAATTTGATGTTAAAATTCTTGCTAATAAACGGCTTAGCACTTTTGTAATGAAAGGAATGGATGTAATCTATTGGATTATGACACCAAGCGTCTGTTGCTTAACGCTCATCTCCGTATACATAAACGCATTTAAACTGGCATAATGTTGGCCGACATTATGTCAACCGGCCGAAAATATATTGACGAAAAGAATCTTGGAAAGCTTTGTTATAAGTGGTGCTGATAGGGATAATTTCCCCGGATGATAATAAACAATTACCGCGGTCATTAGAGCGTACATAATCCATATTTATGATAAAGCTTTTATGACATTTTACAAAAACTCTGCTGAGCTCCATAGAAATGTCTCTCAGGGTTTTAATGCATGTGTATGTTTCCTCTTTGGTATGAATGTATAAATACCGTCCAAATGCTTCTATGTAAGTAATATCTGCCAGAGCTATTCGGTGATTTTTATTTTGATAGCTTATCGCAAGGAATGAATTTCTTTGTTCCTGGTATATTGAGAAGGCTTTCTCCAATGCCTTAGCAAGGCGTACTTCCGCCTCGGATTTTAAGACGAAATAAATATGGCGTACGTCATAGACTTGGGTTGCAAAATTGATGTGGTTGCTTATAAAGATAATAATGCAGGAGGAGCTTATGTCGTTAATTTCCTTTACAAGCTCAATTCCGGTATAATTACCTAAATCAATATCAGTAATAAAGACATCATAAGAAAAAGATCTGTTCTTAATTTCATCCAATAATTTATCCGGACTCACTGGTTCTATCGATCTATCTTCATAGTCTGCGGTCATATCATCTACCATAAGGGTTAGTTTCTTTAAATAGTGTTCGTTGTCATCGCAAATTCCAATTCTCATGTCCTCTCACGCTCCCATAATCTAAGTTAACATAACAACAAACGGATGGCAAGATATAATTTGACTGGGTAATGTCATAACTCATCATTTTAATGTCATAACTAAAACGATGGGACGGATACTTTTTTGCTATAATTATTCTAAAAACTTACATAAAGGGGACGAAAGCAATAGGCACTGGTTCCTCTATTCCCCATTAATAATTGTAGTGGGAATAATTGAGAACGGTAGGCAAGAAAAATAAAGCCGCCATGGAAATTAAAGCCTCTCTGGCTTTAATTTATACACATTATAAATCATAACGAGGAGGATATGTATGAACAGAGCAGTAAAAAGGCTATTTGGCTTTGTACTTGCAGTCAGCATGGTGTTGGGTATGCTGTCACCGGTACAGGCAGCAACAGGTTCTTCAAAAAAGCCTGTTACAGTAACACGCGGCGAGGTTTGCAAGGCGGTAAACACACTCATTGGGGCAACCAAGGAATCCAGTGAGATGAAAAACATTGTAAATTATAAGAAGAGTAATCCGTATTATTCTACAATGTCGATAGCTTACAATGCAGGCTATCTCATCCCAAATAAAAAGCATGAGTTAGCAAAGGCTTCGGCAAAAGCAGATTATAACTTTGTGGCAACGATCTTATCCAGAATATTAAAGACCAGACGGCTTGAGGTTCTTGGAACATATGAGCCCTATGCCACATTAACACCGAAAAGCTTCAATGCCTACATCTCTAAAGTGATACCTACTGTAATCACAAAAAGTGTAAGTGACAAGGTCTATAAAGGAAATGTCATGCTTAATAAGCCTGATCTAACCCTAAAGAACGTCACAGTAAATGGTAATCTTGTGATCGGTGACGGTGTTGCAGACAAAGAAGCCATTTTAGAAAATGTCACAGTAACCGGAAAATTAATCGTTCGCGGCGGAGGCGAAAATTCCGTTAAAATCCTGGGAACTTCCGATATTTCAACTATGGAGATCATCCAGGTCAATAATGTGGTCAGTATCAAGGTGTCTAATGACGCAAATGTACGGCTTATATACATTAATGACGGCTGTGATGATGTCATCTTATACGGTCCCATCGGTTCTGTCAATGTTGTCGGGAATGATATCCATGTGTCGACGAACAACGCAACAATCACCAATGTCACTTTATTAGGCGAGAATACCAGCTTTTCTGTATCAAAAGATAGTGTGGTTGATACGGTTGAATTAAAATCTACTGCTTCTAATGCTAGGCTGGAGGTTAGCGGTACTGTTAAGGATATTGCCACATCTGCCGCTGGTTCCTCTATTAAGGTAGCAGATACCGGCTCCATCTCTAGCGTAACGGCTAAAGAATCAGCCAAAGGATTATCCATTGATGTTGCGGGTAAAGCTTCCATTAAGTCTGTCAACAGTGCAGCGCAGGATACGGTGATCTCAGGTGAAGGCAGGGTTGATACAGTTACTGGTGCAACGACCGGCAAAGGAAATACTTCCAATACAGGCTCAGGTTCCGGTGGCAATGCAAACACAGGCTCAGGCAGCGGGGGTTCAAGTAACGGAGGTTCAGGTAACGGTGACCCGGGTGATAATGGCTCAGGTAATGATAATGGCTCAGGTAATGATAATGGCTCAGGTAATGATAATGGCTCAGGCACTGATGATGGGCAGACAACCTATCGTACAGATGCTCGCTTTGCAGCCGACTATCCAATCGTTGAATTAGCAAAAGACGTTGATAATAACCCTGGTTCCCAACGCAATGTTATGCTGAGAATCAAGTTAAAGGATGGAATTGCATCTCCGTCTTCTCCTGTGAAGGTTTATTATGTGATAACTTCTGATAACACTTCCAGTGATGCATCTTCCGAATCAGTAATACATGGACATCTCGGCATTGACACTATAGATCCGGATGGCTCCAGACATCACGATATAATTTGGGCCTCTAGGTCGGGCGTTGTCACACTTACAGGTTCTGAGGAAAAGGTGGTTACAGAATCAATGTATTATAATGGGCAGGAAGGTATGAAGATCTATTTTGTTGTTAAATCTTCCGTAGAGACTTCTGCCGTGCCTACAAGGATTGCATTTTCAAAGGAGACCGGATCAAGTTTTGGTGATAATGTTGCGCCGTCTGTTTATGATGCATTTTGGTCTGAACCTGTTGTGGAAGGTGAAAATAGTACCCGTACCGTCCGGATCATTACCTCTGAAGTTCTTGACACGGCAAAAACTGTGAGTGGCAATGCCTTTACGGTAAGCGGCGTTACCGGATCCAGTATTACGGCGGTAAACCTCCACAAGAACGACAAAGACTATTATGTTCCCTATTCTGACTGGATTGACCTTACCCTGGTCTATCCAACCGGATCCGATTTGGATGCTCTTCAAATTACATATGTGCCCGAGTTAGGTGGAATTACTGATATTGCCAACATACCGAATCGTATGGAAAGCTTTACGTTATCCCGTCAACAACCCGGGGATTTCTCTTATTTTAATAAGCTCATCCAAGATGCGGCCCCCAAGATTGATAAGCTGTTCGTATCAGAGGATGGTAAATACCTGACATTGCACCTTTCACCACGATTTGCAGACTTTGACTATTCTATTCGGATAGATGCTGACGGACAGCCGCTTGGTGAATGGGATTACGTTCCTGTCAGATATTCAACTGATTACAGCGAGCAATCTGTCTATGCTGCTGGTGCCACAGGAAAGGCTTCCAGCTACACTATTACTTTATCTCCAAATGGTGGTAAGGATTTATATGATGTTGTGGATAAGCAATATGTCAGCTTTAGTGAGACTGTATCAGCTACTCCTTATAGCGGGTTTATAGTAAGTGGCGTTGGGTTGGATTTAGCTCAGAAGATCCTGTCACTGGAGATAAGCGGAGATATCTACGAAGATTATTATTTAAGACAGGGATGCCAGTATGTTTTAACCATTGACGGAATTTCTTACCGACTAAGGGGAGAGGCTGTCTACAATGGTTATAACAATCGGGTATTTGAAGCAGGTTGTCTAGAAAGTATTGATTTTTCAAAAGTTAGTACTTCCTCCATAGTCACATTGTCCTTTGACAGCTTGTCTACAGCACAGGATGCTGATGCGCTGGCCAAGGATCCTTCTGGCAAACCAATTGATCCTTCAATACTTAAAAACCTACATGTTACTGTAAAGTAAATATCTTGAAGTAATATTGACAAGGGTACAAAAACCATTAAATGGGGGGTGTGCCCTTGTTTTTCAATAATAGCTATAATGCGCTAATGTTGTGTATCAACTTTCCCGACGTGCTTCCATAAACAAATCGATATCCTCAACGATATAGTTCACACCTGTTGTGTGCAAGGCTTCATAGCAGGACAGGATATAATCAACCACGTCATACTGCATGAATAACTCTATTACCTGTTTGCCTGTCATATTCTTGGCTGCCCGATACATTTCGAGGCAATAGACAAGGAATTTTCCCTCTATATTCATGGTTATCCTTCCTCCGGGTAAGTGATTTGACCTGTCTGCAATTTTTCTTGGAACATTTGAAACAGTGCGTGTGCACTTAAATGCCATAGTTTCGTTTACTCATCTTCAAGCCCTTTGTAAAGCTCGGAAGAATAGGATAGTGTTTTATGCCTTTGAAAAGAATTTTCTTAAGCATATTATACTCATAATCGGCAAGAAGGTCAATGTTATGTTACGCTCCGGGTCGGCTTTACGCTCAGCGCAAGACCCATTTCTCCAGTACCTGCAGCCATGAATGCTGCGTTCTAATACAATGGGAGTTTATATCCGTTCAATTGCCTCCAGGTATCCACGGTTCTGGGCTATTTTAATCGCGGAAAGCTCTGCAGCATCTCCATGATATGGGGAGCACTTTCAATCAAAGGCATGATCAAATTATCCTGTCCTGCTTCCTCCAAGGTGCCTTTCAGGCATGCAGCTTCGGCACCTGCTCCATGTAAATGGTACTTAGCAACAGATTCAAATATCTTATTATGGATAAGACCAAGCTGGTTACTGTAGACGGAGAAATGTTTTTTAAAGGGAAGCGTCAGGGCTTCTAGCCCTACATACTTCCCGGAAGCCATAACTGCTTTGCCGTATACGAGGTAACTATTTCTTTTTCTGAATTGACTTTATAGTATAAAATGGGTATAATATAGTTAGAATATTACTATCTATATTAAGGGGAGGTGCTACTATGAATATTCGTCCATCTGCAGCAATTCGACAGAACTATAACGAAATCGCTGATATATGCAGGAAGACCGCAGAGCCAGTTTTCCTTACGAAGAACGGTGAAGGTGATTTGGTCGTCATGGATATTGATACATTTACCAGAAGAGAAAAGATGCTGAAGCTTCGTGAAGAACTGTTAGCTGTTGAAGAAGATAAGATAGCAGGAAGAGCCGGATGCGATATTGAAGAACTGGATGTTTATCTGGATGAAATCATTGCAGAGGTATAGTCCATGACTGAGAATAAGAGATATAAGATAATTGTGTCAGACCGGGCAAAGCAGATGTTGGGAATGCATATCCGCTTTATGGCTCAGGTCAACAAGGAAACTGCGGAAAAGAAAAAGAAACAAATAATTGATGCGTTGCGTTCCCTGTCCAGTATGCCGCAGCGCTTTCCCTTTTTTGAGGAAATGTATATCCCCCCAAACAAATATCATAAGATGTTTATTGAAAAATGGTATCTGGTTCTTTATCAAATTAAGGACGATACCGTGGAGGTTGATTATATCCTTGATTGTAGGCAGGATTATAGTTGGTTAATTCGGTAACAGCAGGAGGCGGATGGAAGCCCGTCATTTTTTAGGACTGAATAGCGGATTACCAAATATGCTAATGCCGGGAAATTTATCGAGAAACTTATCTTCCGGTAAAAACAAATCATACCTTGACAAAATAAGTAGCGGTGATTATAGTTAAAGAATATAAGCTTCATAAGACAATGCGTAGATAAGGAGTATTAAGAGACCCTGTGCTTTCAGAGAGTTGCCGGCAGGTGCAAGGCAGCAGCTACAGACTCCCAACTCGCCTTTGAGCTCTCTTGCTGAACAAAAGTAGGCAGGAGCGGTTTTCCCGTTATCGAAAATAAGTGCGTATATTGGAATAATCACCGAGGATATATAAAATATATCAAGCTAAGATTATTCACATACGAAATAGAGTGGTACCACGGAAGTCACCTTTCGTCTCTTAAACATGACAAGTGAAGCAGCCTGCTGCCTGCGCTTGCCGGAGGCGGAAGGTTTTTTTGAAGGATAAAATTATTAGGAGGAGTAATTATGGCAGCACCTTATAACCATAAGGAAGTCGAGAAAAAATGGAGTAAAATTTGGGAAGCGAACCCGGTAAATGTGAATGATGGCACAAAGCCGAAGTATTATTGTCTGGATATGTTCCCATATCCGTCGGGCAGCGGCCTTCACGTCGGGCACTGGAGGGGATATGTAATCAGTGATGTCTGGAGCCGTTATAAGCTGTTAAAGGGCTATTATATCATCCATCCCATGGGCTGGGACGCCTTCGGCCTTCCGGCTGAAAACTACGCCATCAAGATGGAGGTCCATCCAAGCAAATCAACTGCCGAGAATGTGGCTAATATCAAGAAGCAGATCAATGAAATTGCAGCAATTTATGATTGGGACATGGAGGTTAATACCACCGACCCTGAGTTTTATAAATGGACCCAGTGGATCTTTGTAAAAATGTTCAAGGCCGGCCTGGCCTATGAAAAGGAGATGCCGATTAACTGGTGTCCTTCCTGTAAGACAGGCTTGGCAAATGAAGAGGTTGTAAACGGTGAATGCGAGCGCTGCGGTTCTTCCGTGACCAAGAAGAATTTAAAGCAGTGGATGTTAAAAATCACGGAATATGCGGACCGGCTGCTGGAGGACTTAAATAAGCTGGATTGGCCTGAGAAGGTTAAGAAAATGCAGTCTGACTGGATTGGCAAAAGCTATGGTGCGGAGGTTGATTTTACGGTAGCAGGCAACGGCGGCGCGATCCGGGTTTACACTACGAGACCGGACACCTTGTACGGTGCGACCTTCATGGTATTGGCTCCCGAGCATGCCATGGCAAAGGAGCTGGCAACAGAGGAAACCAGGGCAGCAGTGGAAGAGTATATCTATAGATCCTCCATGAGGTCCTCCGTTGACCGTATGCAGGATAAGGATAAGACCGGTGTATTCACCGGAAGCTATGCCATTAACCCTATGAATGGGAAGAAGATTCCGATCTGGCTGTCCGATTATGTATTGGCGGATTATGGTACCGGTGCCATTATGTGTGTTCCTGCCCATGATGACAGGGACTTTGAATTTGCTACGAGATTTGGTATCCCGATCATCCAGGTTATCTCCCCCGACGGCAAGGAAAACCCGAATTTAACCGAGGCTTATACCGAACCAGGCATCATGATTAATTCAGGGGACTGGAATGGCATGAAATCTGAGACGGCAAAGAGGGAAGTTCCGGATAAATTGGATGAAATGGGGATTGGTAAGAAGACAGTGAATTATAAGCTGCGTGACTGGGTATTTTCCAGGCAGCGTTACTGGGGAGAGCCGATTCCGATTGTGCACTGTGAGCATTGTGGAGCGGTTCCCGTTCCCGAGGACCAGCTGCCCCTGTTATTGCCTGAGGTAGAGAAATACCAGCCCACAGGTACCGGTGAATCACCGTTAGCAGATATCCATGAATGGGTAAATACCACCTGCCCCACCTGTGGGGCGCCTGCAAAGAGGGAGACCAATACCATGCCCCAATGGGCCGGCTCCTCCTGGTACTTCCTGCGCTATGTGGACAATAAAAATGACAAGGAGCTGGTATCTAAGGAGAAGGCTAATGAGCTGCTTCCCGTCGATATGTATATTGGCGGTGTAGAGCATGCGGTATTGCACCTGCTTTACTCCAGGTTCTATACCAAGTTCTTAAATGATATCGGCGTAGTGGATTTTGATGAGCCCTTTGCCAAGCTGTTCAATCAGGGAATGATAGGAAAGAACGGTGCAAAGATGAGTAAGTCCAAGGGCAATGTGGTGTCCCCGGATGACCTGGTAAAGGATTATGGGCGTGATTCCTTAAGAATGTATGAGCTCTTTGTCGGACCGCCGGAGCTGGATTCTGAGTGGGATGACAGGGGAATTGACGGGGTTTACCGTTTCATCAACCGTTTCTATAACCTGGTTATGGATAATAAGGACCGCTTAGTTGCTCCGACACCGGAGATGGTAAAATTACGCCACCGCATGATTTACGATATCACTACCCGTTTGGAGACCTTCAGCTTAAATACAGTAGTCAGCGGTTTCATGGAATATAATAATAAGATGCTGGAGCTGGCGAAGAGGGCTGGCGGAATCGATAAGGAGACCCTTGAGACGGCAACAATTCTTTTGGCACCCTTCATTCCACATGTCAGCGAAGAGCTGTGGTCACAGTTAGGCCATGAGACCTCCGTATTCAAAAATACCTGGCCCGTGTATGACGAGGAGAAGATGAAGGACAGTGAGATTGAAATTGCAGTCCAGATAAATGGCAAGACAAAGACAACGGTACTAGTCGCTGCTGATGCCGCAAAGGATACTATCATTGCTGCTGCGAAGGATGCCCTTGGTGATAAGCTGGTTGGAACGGTTGTAAAGGAAATTTACGTTCCAGGAAAGATTGTGAACATTGTAGTGAAGTAATGGATTA
Organism: Clostridiales bacterium; assembly: GCA_012839295.1. Classification (GTDB taxonomy): domain Bacteria; phylum Bacillota; class Clostridia; order Lachnospirales; family Lachnospiraceae; genus Mobilitalea. Next base: position 85,324 of record DUNO01000066.1, on the reverse strand, counting down.
AGTAATAGATTAAGTAACAGATTAAGTAACAGATTAAGAACAGATAAAGAAGCCGTCAGTCGCTTCAACAGCCATGAATAAAAAATCATCCGGGATGCAGCCTAAGGAAATAGGAAATGTGCTGTAGTCCGGGTGGTTTTTTATTGGCCTCATCAGCTTCATTGTTTGCTGAATCAATTTTGAAGCGGACGCTTTTGGAAGTTAATAAAGAAAATAAAGAGGATACAGAAATTCATACAGAAATTAATGAGGAAATTTCTCTATTAAATTTAATCCAATTATGGTAAAATAAACTAATATGACCCAATGTAACTGAATTAAGGCGGAAATAAGGGAGGATGGCGAATGAAAGTTATTACGAAGTTTTCTAAAAAGGATTTGTGGACGATACCGAATATCTTATGCTATATCCGTTTTCTGTTGATCCCGGCATTTGTCGTCCTTTATATCAAAGCGACTACCCCAAGTGAATATCTCAGGGCTGCCGTTATTGTACTTATTTCTGGAATGACGGATTTTTTAGATGGATTCATTGCACGCAGGTACAATATGATAACGGATTTAGGTAAACTCATAGATCCGATTGCGGATAAGCTCACTCAGGCCTCCCTTATCTTTGTATTGATTGTAAAGATCAAATGGATGTACCTGTTGCTGGTCATGTTCCTGCTATTGCAGGTATTTTTGGTAGTTGCTGGGCTGATTATGCTAAAGAAGGGAAGGAAGCTGAACGGGTCAAAATGGTTCGGTAAGGTTTCAACCACCGTATTCTATGCCATTATGCTGATATTGGTCGCATTGCCCACCTTGGATTACCGCATAACGAATACCTTGATGGTGGTCTGCGGAGGCTTTTTCCTTTTGTCAATGCTGATGTATATGAAAGAGTATATTATGATGTACCGTGGCCTTAAAATAAAAAAGGGTGGCCGAAAAGAAGGAAGCAGATGATTTATATAAGTATAGAAAAAGCTTTATCGTAACAAGTTTAATAGGGTAGGTGGGACATATTGCGGATACAGGCATTGTAACGCAATATGTCCTTTTTTGTTGCCTGTCCCTGCAGACCCGGACAGGGGTGTCTTCCATGAGCCGTATGGATATCATGCCGGCTCCAGAAGAATATAGGAAAAGCCTAAGGGTGGCAGCTGAACCGTGATGATAGGAGCCTCCCGGAAGGGCGGTACCTTAACGTTAAGGCTTGGCTGCGTAATGGATTGGAGATACTTTGTAAGCTCGGGAGCCAGATATGCCGGGGTTCCCATCCTGATCCAGTTATTCAGTATGCAGCCATGGTCATTTGATACCTGGAGGGTGGTCTGCCGTAGCTTATGCTTTACATCCTTAAAGGAGAAAGTGAATTTTATGGAAGGAAAGGATTTTGCGAAGAAAATGTAATTCTCCAATCGGAAATCAACGTCCTTATTTAAGGCTTTATAAGTATCGTAGCTTTTTGGGTGGAAGCATAGTATATGATACCTTTGATCCTGCTGGACGATGATGCAGGAATCACAATGATATAGCACTCTGCCGGATAGCTGCTGTATAAAGGAAGAAGCGAACAAAGCAGGGACCGGTACAGAAAAAGAGGTCATAAGGGAAGAACTATAAAGGAAAGGCTCCACAATGTTTTTATTCTTTAATATATATAGCGGAGGGATGCCATTGGACTGTGGATCCCCAAGGTAAGAGCTTATGATGCAGTTTCCTGACAAAAGGGAAAATGCCTCTATCCCATCATCCGGTTCCTGTGAAATTAAGGGCTGGAAGATGGTATCCGTAATCCGGCAGTCTATCTCAGAAGCCTTCTGCTTTAGCAAATTATCAGGGTAAAGGCTGCTTTCCTTATCCCCTATGATGGACAGGGCATCCACCTTCAATGCGTTCTTAATCAGGAGCAGGGCAGAGGTATCCAAGCAGAATAAGGCCTCGGGCTCCACAGACAGCTCCCTGGAGGACCCGCAAAGCATTTCATCTGAGGTTGAGGAAATGATATCTATATTCTGCAAAAGAGTGTGCTTTGTTGTAGGATGCAAATTCACTGCTTCAGAAACAGAAAAAAATTCCCTGATTGATTTCCTGGATGAGAACAAGGATCCTGCTGATGCAGTGTAGGTATCAATTAGTGTGCTGCCAGGATCGGAATGGGGAGAGTGCTCTCCGCTTGTAATTATAGCTTTACGGTATTCGGAAGGAAGCACGCCGAACTTTTCCTTAAAGGCCTTGGTATATGCCTTAATGTTTGGAAAACCGCAGTCATAGGAAATCCTTGTTATATTGAGCACCGGATCTGCGAGGAGGGGGAGGGACTTATCCACCCGCAGGTTATTTAAGTAGTCCTGGAAGGAGACCCCGGCGGTATCCTTGAAAAAATGTGATAAATAGTAATAATTCATATGCAGATTATCGGCCAGCTGTTGTAATGAGATCTTCTCCATATAATGGTTGTCCAGATAATCAATAATGTGTGAGAGCCGCTGCAGATTGGATTCGGCGATGTAATCATCATCCGTTTTAAATACCAGGTAATAGCGGCGGATCATGATTCCGATAATCGCATTGATAAAGCTGGATATAATGCTCTCATAGCCGGGCGCCTTCAGGATGCTTTCCCCATAGCTGTCGCTAAGGAGCTTTTGCAGTTCGGACAGCGGAAGCGTCGCATTTGATAAATCGGATAAATAGGTTTCCGGATTGAATTTATACTTTTGGAGGGAATGGAAGGGGCTTGTACTTTCGGTGGAAATCTGCAATACAAGAATCTCATTCGGTATATTAGTCTGATTTACACTGTGTATGATGCCGGAATCAATAAAGCAAATATGTCCTTCATCCAGATTGAAGCTAAAATCACCGGTGGTGATGCGGATCGCTCCTTTTTTTACGTAAAAAATCTCAATATAGTTATGCCAATGGAGATTAAAATGGGTAACCTTGCTGATATATAGCTTATATGGGTGTATGGAATCAAAATACTGTATATCAAAGCCGTTATTCATAACAAACCACCTTTCTTTGCGTAATGCGGATTTTCTCTGCTTCCGTACCAGATGCAGCGCTTTCTTTTAGAAGTTGATAATTTAGAAGTTAATAAGATGATAGCAAAATATGACCATTAAAGTCAACAAATAAAGAATATAAGGTAATATATTGCTTTGATATACTGACTATAAGATAGGAGGAAGGATATTGGATACGGCGAATGTTATTTTAGAGGCAAAGGGGTTAACGAAAAGATTTGGGGAGGTCATTGCCTTAAATGAGGTTTCCCTGCAAATAAGGACAGGAGAAATCCAGGGGCTGATTGGAGAAAACGGATCGGGTAAATCTACGGTTTCATCCATTATTTATGGCATACATTCTCCCTCCGCGGGAGAGATGCTGTTAAAGGGTAAGCCCTATGCCCCCAAATCCCCGCTGGATGCACGAGGGCATCATATCTCCATGATTGTGCAGGAGAAGGATACCATAGATATGCTTTCCGTGGCAGAAAATATCTTTTTGGGCGATGAGGGGAGGTTCCGGCGTGGTGCCTTCATCAGCGTTAAAGAAATGTACCAGGAAGCAGAGATGGCATTAAGGAAGGTTGGGTTGCCCCAGCTTGATGCAGCCAGGCCCGTTGGGGAGCTGGATTTTGAAACCAGGAAGCTCATTGAAATTGCAAAGGCACTATATTACAAGCCCGAGCTGATGATCGTGGATGAGACAACCACGGCATTGTCCCATGACGGAAGAATGAAGATATACGAAATTATGCGTCAGTTGAAGGCGGAAGGAAAGGCAGTGCTGTTCATATCACATGACCTTCCTGAGCTGATGGAAGTATGTGATTCCCTGACGGTGTTAAAGGATGGGGAGCTGGTTACCACAATCCCTAAGGAGGAATTTTCAGAGGGTACCATAAAGAGGGCCATGGTTGGCAGGACGCTGGCTGGCAATCTATACCGGACGGATTACGGGAACAGGCTTACTGACCAGGTGGCGGTAAGTGTAGACCATGTTTCAACAGAGGTGCTAAAGAATATATCCTTTTCACTTCATAACGGAGAAATCCTCGGGATCGGAGGCTTATCAGGCTCCGGAATGCATGAAATAGGAAAGGTCCTGGCGGGGCATATTCCTGCCAGGGAAGGCACCGTAAAGGTTTTTGGGGAAAAATTGCAGGGGATTGCCCATGCCTTAAAATTAAAGGTCGGCTACATATCAAAGGACCGTGATGTTGAAACCTTGATCTTAAATGAAAGCATTCAGGATAATCTCACTATTTCAGCCTGGAGCATGCTAAAGAAGGGGAAATTCTTTATTTTGCCAAGGGATGAAAAGAAATTTGCAAGAGTACAGATCGACCACCTGAAAATAAAGTGTTCCTCCGGGGCGCAGCTGGTCAGGGAGCTCTCCGGCGGCAATAAGCAGAAGGTATCCTTTAGCAAGCTCATCGGAAATAAGAGTAAAATCATGATTTTAGACAGTCCCACCAGAGGTGTTGACATCGGAGTAAAAACCACCATGTATGAGCTTATTAATAACCTGAAGCACCAGGGGCATGCAATCCTTATTATATCGGAGGAGCTGCCGGAGCTGATCGGAATGTGTGACCGGATCCTGGTATTGAAGAATGGAAGGATAACCGGGGAAGTAAAGCGGCACAAAAATTTGAAGGATGTTGATGTAATTGACTTTATGATTTAGGGGTGAAGCAGTGGGAAATTTAATGAAAAAATATCGGTCCGTTATTATCCAGTGGATGGGGCTTATCCTGGTCATACTGATCTTCGGAATCTGGTCCGGGGGTAACCTGTTTAGCAAATATAACCTGAACAGCATGATTATAACAGCCACGCCGTTACTGATTGCATGCCTGGGAATGAGCTTCATCTTCGCCCATGGCGGAATGGATATCTCCTCGGGTGCGGTGGTGGCATTGGCATCCCTGGCGGCGGTGGTCACCATGAATGGGAGCGGTTCCCTGCTGCTGGCGGTCATCGTATCGATGCTGGCTTCCATGGCCTGCTATATGGTTAATTCGGTGATTACCAATAAATTTGGGCTGATGGCGACGATTACATCATTGTCCATTATGTTTGCGGCGAGAGGCTTAGTTACCTACATATGCCAGCAGACACCAAATGAGAGTATATCCATAGCAAGCGTGGATGTCACATTGTTTAAAAAGAATTACAGCTTCATGGTTCTGGTGGCGGTAATTGCCATATTGGTTTTAACGGTGGTCTTCAACTATACCGAAATCGGAAAGGGGGCTAAGGCGATCGGGGATAATTCCAGATCTGCCGGCCAGAACGGAGTTCCTGTGGACCGTACGAAAATGACCTGCTATGCCATTGCAGGGCTTTGTGTGGGGATAGCGGCTATATTTAAGCTCTGCTCCACCGGGATGGTCCAATCTACTACAGGGACAGGAATGGAGATGGACATTCTTGTGGTCGTGGTATTGGGCGGAATGTCCTTATCCGGAGGGGTCAGTACCAAGATTAGCTCAGCTGTTGTGGGAACCTTTACCTACGTCTTTCTGGTAAAGGGAATGACCATTATCGGCCTCAATCCCAACATCGTAGTGCTGATTAAGGCGTTGATCTTTCTGATGGTTATTTATATCACGGCCCAGCGCAATACCTTAAAAACAATTCCAAGATAAGAAAAGAGGAGGAAATGAAATGAAAAAAAGAGTTTTAGCAATTCTATTAATGGTTATGGTGGTAGCCGGCCTGCTGGCAGGCTGCGGAGCTTCTAACAAAGCAGGCAATGATCCGGCCGATGTGAAAAAGGTAAAAATCGGCGTGATCCTGTACAACTATACGGATATCCAGGGGAAAGAGATTAAAAACTACTGTGATAATTATCTGGCAAAGGAATTTCCGGTTACCTTTGAATACCAGACGGCTGCCTCAGGCGATAACGAAGCCCATCTAAGGGCGGTGGATGCCTTGATTTCTACCGGCTGCAATGCCATAATGAGCGGTTACGATACTGTGATCGGGGAAACCATGGAAAAATGCGACTCCGCGGGAGTTTACTACGGCATTTTATTTGGAGAAGCAAAAAACGAAGCTGATAAGGACGGTAAGTATAACAGCTATGGCAACTGGGGAACAACAGAACAGTCCAACCTGTACTATAGTGATTATTTTCTTGGCGGAATTTATCAGTTTGGGAGCGACCACGGGTATGAGCTTGGAAAAACCTATGGGCAGGCAGTTGTGGATGCCGGAGTTAAAAAAGTTGGCGCCATTTCCTTCCCGGCCTACGCATTTTCAGATGCAATCGTTATCTGCCAGGGCTTTACAGAGGTTCTTGGGCAGGCGGGAGTAGAAATTTGTCCCGATGAGAAGACGGGAGGCCTCCCTGCCGAAGCAGGCTTTATCTCAGTGGGGGATGATACCAAGGCATATATTGCGAAATATACGGATATGGACTGCATCTTTGGGTTGAGCTCAGGCATGGACATGGTGCTGCCGGCAATCAATGAAGTGGGAAGGCTATGGTCCCCATCCAATACAGGAACCGGAAGCCTCAAGCTGGCATCCCTAGGCTATAACGATTCTTCTGCAAAGTACCTGGAGGATGGTACGCTGCTCATAGGTGGAACCAATAACTATGTTGAATCGGTAGCTTACTTATTTACTTTAATGTTTGATGCTGCCAACGGATACAATATGAAGACGGCAGAGGGCAGCGGCTTTGAATATAATGCAACAATTAACTATCCTACCTTTAGCAATATGGAGGAATTAAAGGATATGGAAACCTATATGCTGACTACGGTGAATAATGACTTTACGAAATGCTCCGTTTCAGCACAGGAAATCAAGAGCGTCCTGAAGGCCTACGGCGGAAGCGGGGCATGGTCAGAGCTTTCCGGCCTGGTTTCACGGAGCGTGGCAGAAATCAAGGAAGCCAGGCAGTAAAAGGATGCCAGACAGTAAATAGAAAGGATGGAACTGCTCTTCAAGCTTAGGGCACATAATAGAAAAATATGAAAAAGGGAATTGTTAATATTATCAAGACATTTCTATTTCCGGTTGTGATATGGTTATTCTTTGCGGTCCTGGTCCAACTGAAGGGCGGAAATAATATTTATGTATCAATGGCGAGCATACAGGATATTTTTCAATCCTCATCGCTGAACGTAATTATAGCAATCGCAGTAGCGCTTCCGCTCTTCGGGGGACGGTGGGATTTTGCTCCCGGTGCAACGATGGTCGTAACAGGAATTATCGCCGGTAATATAGCGGTAAATAACCAGCTCGGGATCCTCGGGCTGGCGGCATTATCCATGGTAGTTGCCATCCTGCTCTCATTGTTTGAAGGAAGCATATACCTTCTTTTCCGGGTTCCTACGATGATCGTTTCCCTTGGCGTCGTCATGCTCTATGAGGCAGCCAGCGGGCTGCTCTATGACGGGAGCGGTATCCGCCTGTTTATGTATGAAGAGCTTTCCATATTAGCAAGGCAGCCCTATTGCTATCTTATTATGGCAATTGTGCTGGTCGTATTCTGGGCTCTGATGAAATATACCAAATTTGGCTTTGACACAAAGAGCCTGGGGAATAACGCGCTGCTTGCTGTGAACAATGGCGTAAATGAGAAGAAAAATATTTTGTTGACCTATCTCGTTGTCGGCATGTTTTTGGGAGTGGCGGCGCTGCTCAACGCATCCAAAGCGGTGGTTGCACCGGAAGCAAATTTAAGCTCTACGAATCTTGTCTTTGGAGCTATGGGAGCTGTCCTTGTTGGTCTATACCTGGCAAGCTACACGAATATGTCCTTAGGCCTGCTGTCAGGAACCCTTGCAATGTCAGCGTTATCAAAGGGCTTGACCGTATACGGGATGCCCTCATCCCTGAATAATATTATTCTTGGAATATTCATTGCAGTGTTTATGGGATGTACGACCAATCGGGAGGTTATCCGCAGATTTTTTGGGAGAAGCCTTCAAAGAAAACGGATTTAAAGGAGTAAGAACATGCTGAATAAACTATTTTCATTGTCTGATCGGACTGCTGCGGTGATGACAACCTACATATTGGATGATGGAGAGTATGACAGGAAGGGCTTGAAAAGGCCGGCCGTCATCATATGTCCCGGCGGGGGGTATACCATGGTGTCAAAAAATGAAGGAGAGCCGGTGGCATTGTTTTTTAACAGGCATGGCTACCATGCATTTGTCGTAAATTATAGCGTAACAATTGAAAACCCCTTTCCGACGGCATTATGTGAGCTGGCGAAAGCAGTCAGTATTGTAAAGGAGCATAAAGAGGAGTGGCTCCTGGCGGATGAAATCTCCGTAGTTGGATTTTCAGCCGGAGGTAATCTTGCCCTAAGCCTCGGTGTGTTTGCCAGGGAAAAATTCCTGACGGAGGATATTGGGCTTCAATATGAGGATATTAAACCGGACCGCCTGATCCTTGGTTATCCTGCCGTTACCCTCCATCCCAAAAGGGAAAACGGGGAAATACCAGAAGAAATCCTTGCCCTGATGGAGCAGGGGCTGATGCCTGACTTCCGGGGGCCGGGAATCCGGGAAATATTACTGGGAAATGAACGTCCGTCGGAGGCAGAGCTGGAGGGCTTAAACCTGCTGAACAAGCTGCATCATGGGATGCCGCCTACCTTCGTGTGGGGAAGCTATGAGGATTCTGTTATCCCTGCCAGTGATTACACGGATTTGGCTGGGAGCCTTTACCGGCTGCAGGTACCCTGTGAATTGCACATGTTCGGACATGGTCCCCATGGGGTTAGTCTGTGTGATATGACTGTAAAGAGTAAGCAGGAAGTGCAGAAGCTGAGTATGGATTACTGGACAACCCTATGCTTAAAGTGGCTGGAGCAGCTGAGAATATAATAGTTGGGCTTCACGTCAATGCCTGCAAGGTCCCGTGCTTTCCCGCTGTATGAACTTTGCGCGTAACAAAAGCTTGCCTATGGTTACGTTATGGATCAACCCGTCCAATAGAAGAAAAGCGCTCTTGCCAAGATCCGTCCGGTCCTGGCGGATGGTGGTGAGGGAAGGGGAGAGACGGGCAGCGATAGGAAGGTCATCAAAGCCTACCACGCTGATATCCTCCGGTACCCTTAAGCCCCTTTTGTGGAGCTCCGCAATAACACCTGTCGCGATTAAATCACTGGCACACATGATGGCAGTGGCGCCCTGTTTCAGGAAGCCGGGTACATGGTCCCGGGCACAGTCAGGGACATAATAGCCATAGTCGATTAAATTCCCGTCTGCAGTCAATCCGTGCCTTGCCATACTGTTTAGGAAGGCCTGATGCCGCTGCTGGGAGACCATGGAATTTTTTGAGCCGTTGAGGAAAGCAATACGGGCATGGCCCAGGCTGTGCAGGTGCCCAACAGCCAGATCAATACCTTCATCGTTATCCGTACCCACATATCCGATGTGGGTATTTCTTTCTATATAATTATCTAATAGCACGGTTGGCACCGTAGTTTTGCCTAACTGCCGGACCCAATCGTCATGCAGGTTAAAGCCCAGGAGAAAAGCGCCGCTGTAGCCGTTTTTTAGCATATAGGTATCAAAATTCTCTGCTAATTGCATATTAAGGTTGGTCGGTACGACGGTTACCTCCCAATGCCTTCTGGCAGCGGAGAGCTTAAAGCCGACAATGAGCTCATATCCAAATTGGTCAATATTTTCATAATCCATGTTTTCGATAAAAATGCAGACCTTCCTCGTACCGGTAGATTTCATTTTCTTTGGGGAATACCCCATCTCTACGGCAGTATCCAATACAAGCTGGCGCGTGTCCGCACTTATGTCGCTTGCACCGTTCAGGCCCTTGGATACCGTACTGACCGCTATGCCTAACTTATTCGCTATATCCTTTATCGTGGGCATGGATTTTCCTCCTAAGACAATATCTGTTATATAAAGTGTTTCCTGATATCAATGGAATGATTACCGTATCCAATATAGCATGCTGGATAATCCTTTTCAACCAGATTTTTGTTCTGGGGTTTGCAGGTATGATTTTTGTTCTGGGGTTTGCAGGTTTCCCGGGAACTGCCGGAAGCTGGGACTTGTTTTTAATAAGCTTTTTGATGAAGCCCGTATTTCGTTGACAAAACATAGTGAAAATGATAATATATGAGTAAGTTTTCGAAAATTTCCGAAAATCAATGGACGATCAATGGACAATCAAAGGAATAAAAACTTGCAGGAAGCTATATTTTATAAAGAGGCTATATTAAAAACAGTAATATAGGAAGCGACCTATAGTAAGGAATGCTATTAAAACACGGCTTCAGGTTGATATACAGCATGTAATAATATGTAAATTTTATGCAGGAGGTAAGCATGGCGAATAATTTTAAATCGAATGTGGCAATGATTTTGGACTTTGATTACGGCAAGTCAATAAAAGAAGCAAATACAATAGAGCTATACAATGCAGTCTCCAAGGCTGCAAGGAAGAACCTGGGCAAGGACTGGAGCCTGACAGCACCCGGGAAGAAGGTGTGCTATCTTTCCGCGGAGTTTTTGATCGGCCGGGTAATCTACAGCAACCTTGTTAATATGGGGCTGTTCCACCAGTTTTCGGAGCTGATGAGTGAAAATAACCTGGATATCAGGATGTTTGAGGATATTGAGGATGCAGCCCTGGGAAATGGAGGCTTGGGGCGCCTGGCAGCTTGTTTCCTGGATTCAGGAGCGACTCTGGGAATCACCCTGAACGGATATGGGATCCGTTATAAATATGGTCTATTCAAGCAATACTTTGAGGACGGCTTCCAGAAGGAAGCCCCGGATGACTGGCAGCGCTTTGGGGATCCCTGGTCTGTGCGCAGGGAAGAGGAAAGGGTAAGAATTGATTACAAGAATCAATCCGTATACGCGGTTCCTTATGATATCCCGGTCATCGGATATGGTGGGAAAAAAGTCAATACCTTGCGTTTGTGGCAGGCGGAGCCTTTAGAGAGCTTTAATTTTGAATTATTCAATGAGCAGAAGTACGATAAGGCAAACAGGAATAAAAATGAGGCGGAGGCAATCACCAGCGTCCTGTATCCGAACGATGATACAGAGGAGGGGAAGAAGCTGCGTTTAAAGCAGGAGTACTTTTTCTCCAGCGCGACGCTGCAGGATCTTCTGGCAAAGTATAAGCGGAAATATGGAAATGATTTTAGTCATTTCTCTTCTGAATATGCCATCCAGTTAAATGATACCCACCCCGTGGTTGCAATTCCTGAGCTGATCCGGCTGTTAAAAGAGCAGGAGCGGATCAGTACCTCCAGGGCGATCCGTATTGCAAAGGAAACCTTTGCTTATACGAACCATACGGTTATGGCAGAGGCCCTGGAAAAATGGAACGAGGGCTTATTTAAAGCAGTGATTCCCCAGGTGTACAAATATGTTGTCCAGATCCAGAGGGCTTTAACCAGGGAACTGCTGACCCTTGGGAAAGGAACCGGGGATCAGCAGCGGATCTACAATATCATTGACAATAACCTGATCCATATGGCGAGACTGGCCATATATGCGAGCCATTCAACGAACGGCGTGGCAAGGCTGCATACGGAGATTTTAAAGCATGATGCCTTAAAGGAATGGTATGAAATCTATCCGGAACGCTTTAATAATAAGACCAACGGCATCACCCAGCGCAGATGGCTGAACCTTGCGAACATGGAATTGGCCGGTTTCATTACGGATAAAATCGGAAGCGGGTGGATTACGGACCTGGAACGGCTGAAGGAGCTTGAGAAATTCGCGGATGATAAGGAGATAATTAAGGAATTCGGGGATATTAAGCGTATTAAAAAAAGACAGCTTGCAAAATATATCGAGAAGCAGGAGGGGGTTCGGGTTAATCCGGATTTCATCTTCGATATCCAGGTAAAGCGCCTCCACGAATATAAACGCCAGCTGTTAAATGCCTTTTCTATCCTGGACATTTATTTTGGGATGAAAGAGGGCAGGATTACTGAATTTAATCCGACAGCCTTTATCTTTGGGGCAAAGGCTGCACCGGGCTATTACCGGGCAAAGGGCATCATTAAATTTATCAACGAAATAGGAAGGCTGGTCAACAATGATCCTGAGGTAAGGGATAAGCTCCAGGTCGTATTTGTGCAAAATTATAATGTGTCCTATGCGGAGAAGCTTGCTCCCGCCGCCGATGTATCGGAACAGATCTCCACGGCTGGAACGGAGGCCTCCGGAACAGGAAATATGAAGTTCATGCTAAATGGTGCGGTGACCCTTGGAACCTATGACGGCGCAAATGTGGAAATTGTTGAACAGGCAGGGGAAGAGAATAACTATATTTTCGGTGCCAGGGTAGAAGAACTGGAGCGCATCAAAGATACCTATGATGCAAAGGGAATCTATGACACGGATCCGAGGGTGAAGAGGGTTTTGGATGCATTGGTAGATGGTACCGTAGATGATGGGGGCACGGGCATGTTTGCAGAGCTTTATAACTCGCTCCTGTACGGAGCCAGCTGGCATAAACCGGACCATTATTATATTCTGCTGGATTTCATACCATATTGTAATGCAAAATTGAAGGTGAACAAAGAGTATTCGGATGCTTTCAGCTTCCGCAGAAAATGCTTCTTAAATACGGCAAATGCAGGAAAGTTCTCCAGCGACAGGACCATTAAGGATTACATGAAGGAAGTGTGGCATGTATAAATCATCAAGAGCTTTGAGGAGAATATAAAAGTAATAAATGAATCAGGCCTTCCTGTCTTACCGAAGCCCACCAGGGACTAACTGGTTTAGTCCGCTGTGGGAATGGGGTAGGACGGGGAGGTCTGATCCTATGTTGTTGTTTATTTTCGGGTTGCCATGAATTTTCTTATCATTTCAAACTGCTGGCGTTCCTTAGGAGACAGGTTCTTTGTTAAAATTTCCATTAGGACGTCGCTTTCGTCTTTCGAAAAGGCCATATTCTGCTGCTGTAGTTTTTTATTTGCATTCATGAGTAAGGGAACCAGCTGTTCCATAGGTTTTCCTTCCGCTTCCTTCATTAATTCTAAAAAGATTGTCATTTTGCGCGGGTCAATATGATTCAGCTTTGGATTGTTCGTCCAAGAAGTGTCAGGCATAATTATTCTCCTTTTTGATCGTCAGATTTGCTATTATTATCATATGACATGGAATTAAAAAGCATGCTAAGGTTTTCAATGGTGCTCATCTTATCGGCTGGAACCATGGATTTTAACATATCAAACATGGGGGAGGAGCCTTTGCCGACAGGGGAGGAATCCTTGGCTGCGGCTGATTTTATATCCCGTAATATATCCTGGACGGACTCATCCATTTGTGGAGCATTGATTTTCCCGGTGTAAGAGCTGTCTGTATTCTTCGCGTAGGAATTGCCTGTGTAGGAATCGTCTGTACCCTCCGTGTAGGAAGAGCCTGTATTTCCCATGTAGGAACTGTCTGTACCCTCCGTGTAAGAATTACCTGTATTCCCCATGTAAGAACTGTCTGTATTCCCCGCGTAAGAATTGCCTATATTCCCCATGTGGAAACCATCTGTATTCTTCGTGTAGGAATCGTCTGTATTCTTTGTGTAGGAATTGCCTGTATTCCCCGTGTAAGAATTGTCAGTGTTTCCTGTGTAAGAATTATCGGTGCTTCCCGTGTAAGAATTGTCTGTGTTCCCCATATAAGAATTATCTGTGTTACTCATGTGGGAAGCGCCCGTATTTCTCATATCAGAGCCGTCTATATTTCCCGTACCGGAGTGTTCTGTATTGTTCCAATCTGGATTGCCCATATTCCCTATATCTGAAGTATACATATTTCCGGCAGCTGCATGATCCGTATATCCCGTATCAGCCTTATTCATATCCTCCGTATCGGAGTAATTGGGGGCGGCTCCTTCCTCCGTGCCGTCCATACTCTGTGCCGTAAAATTTTTAAGGGTCTGAAAGATGGATTCAAAATTTGCACCGGAAAAATTGCTGGTAACATTCGAGGCGTCATCCTGGCCCATGTCACCAAATGGAAAGCCCCCAAATTCCTGCATAGTTTTCATGGTCTCCATCATATTATTGTACATTTCAAACATTTTCTTCATATGAAAGAAATTGAGGATACGGTCCACGAAGTCACGTTCCCGTTTATTGCAGACCGGCCGGACGGCGGCCAGCAGACCTTCAAAATCTATATTTTCAAATGTAAAGCCACAGGCAGCCAAATTCTGTGGATTTCTTGCAGCCTTAACGCTGCCCATCAGATCGCATACCTTGATAAACAGGTCAGCCATCCCCTGGGTTCTGCCATCAACGAAAGGTATGGCCGCCTTGACAATCTCTGCGGTGTGGAATAAATCTTGGTCTGCCATAGCTTCTCCCATTATTTATGCTTATTACATTATATTCATACAACAGGGAAAAATGAACATTCCATAAAGGAAACCAGCCTTCCCGGCAATAATAACACTGTAAGGACTCATAGTTTACAATATTAAAATGTAAAAAAATGTACAACAGAGGGTGACATATAAAAGGATAAGTGATATGCTTTCCTTATCTGAAAAGGGGTCAAGGGGGATAGGATATGTATAAAGTTTATTGCAGACTATATCAAAAAGGCTTAAAAATAGCAGCATATTTTTTGAAATGGAGGGAGCCGGAGCTTATCCAAGGGAAAAATAGCATTTTACAGCTATCAGGATATCTTAAAAAACAGCATATCAGCCGCGTATTACTTGTAACAGACCATCAGATCTTATCCATCGGATTGATGGATAGCATGCTCCGTGATTTTAAGGAAAAGAAGATCCATGCGGTTATTTACGATAAAACAGTACCCAACCCCACCATTGAAAATATTGAGGAAGGGCTGTGCCTTTACCATAGAGAAAAGTGTGAGGCTATCGTTGCCTTTGGCGGCGGATCCCCTATGGACCCTATGGTGCGGCAGGTAAGAAGGAAAAAGCGGAAAGCTTCATCAGGCATATCAGGACAATGAACCGTGAAATGAACATACCAAAGACCCTTCCCGGAATCAGGAAAAGGGATGTGGATGCCATGGTAGACAGGGCATACAGGGAAGCAAATCCCACCTACCCAGTACCAAGGCTTATGTCAAAACAGGAGCTGAAGAAAATATATCATTTGATAATGGAGGAGGAACAATGACCGGAATAAAAGAGCTTTGTGAAAAGCAGAGAAGATTGTTTGAATCGGAAATAACAAGGAATATGGCATTTCGGAAGGCATGCTTGCAAAAGCTGAAAAAAGAAATTGCTGAAAACGAAGCCGATATCATGGAGGCCTTAAAAAAGGATTTGAATAAATCGGCCTTTGAGACATATGCGACGGAAATAGGGATGGTCCTGGAGGAGATAAATTTCATGCTGAAAAACATGAAGAGATTATTGTCAGCCAGACAGGTCAGGACACCGGTAACACAATTTCCTGCCAGCAGCCGTATTTACCAGGAGCCCTATGGCACAATCCTGATTATGTCCCCGTGGAATTATCCGTTCCAGCTGGCCATGGTACCCCTTGTGGGAGCCATTGCCTGCGGAAACTGTGCGATTATCAAGCCCTCCAATTATTCCCCGGAGACCTCTAAAGTAATCCGGAAGGTTGTTTCTAAAGTATTCGATGCTTCCCATGTGGCAGTCATTGAAGGAGGGAGAGAGGTCAACCAGTCCTTGCTGGACAACAAGTTTGACCTGATCTTTTTCACGGGAAGCATTGAGGTCGGGAAAATCGTGATGGAAAAGGCCGCAAAGCATCTGACACCCGTTGTATTGGAGCTTGGAGGGAAAAGCCCCTGTATTGTGGACAAGACCGCTGACATCAGGATGGCAGGCAAGCGGATTGCCTGGGGAAAATGCTTAAATGCCGGGCAGACCTGTGTCGCACCCGACTATTTGCTGGTCCATAGGGCGGTTAAGGAGGAGCTTACAAGGGAGATCATCAAAAATGTAAAGAAGATGTATACGGGACATCCGGAGAAAAACCCCGAATTCCCTAAGATCATTAACCGTAAGCATTTTGAGAGGCTGAATGACCTGATTGGAACTGGGAAAGTCATCTATGGCGGCGGGAGCAATGGGGATACCAATCAGATTGCATTTACTTTAATGGACTGGGTATCCTGGGAGGATCCGGTCATGCAGGAAGAAATCTTCGGGCCGGTTCTGCCTATGATTGAATATGAAAATATAGAGGAAGTCATCCATAGGATCAACCGGAGGCCAAAGCCCCTTGCCCTATATCTGTTTACCCGTTCCAAGGCCATCCAGCATAGAGTAGTCCATAGTATAGCCTATGGGGGAGGCTGTATTAACGATACGATTGTCCATCTGGCAACCTCTTATATGGCTTTCGGCGGAGTTGGCGAGAGCGGCATGGGAGCCTATCATGGGAAGGAGAGCATCCGGACCTTTTCCCACAGTAAAAGTGTCCTAAAAAAGAGCAATTTGATCGACATCCCGGTTCGGTATGCGCCATATGGCGGGAAATTGGGATTGTTGAAGAAGATTATGAAGTGATTTTTTGTTCCAAGGGAGAAATATCATAGAAGTATTATGGTAAAAGAACAAGGAAAGGCGAGGTTGTGGACACCCCGCCTTTTTAATATGTTTAACCGCTGCTATAACCTATTACCCAGGATAGTTTAAATGCTCCTCATCAATATTGTATAATATCTCATCCAGGAACTTTTTCGCATAGAGCTTTGCCAGCTCCAGGTTCATATCGGAATAGTTTCCGCAGTTTTCTGCCGTGGCGCCGGGGATTTCTCCGGTGAAATCCCGGATAAATTCATACATTTCCGTCATTAAGGGGACAATATCCCGGGAGGTATAATCACCGCCCAGCAACAGATAGAAGCCGGTGCGGCAGCCCATGGGGCCAAAGTAAATGGTTTTGTCCGCATATACAGGGTGGTTTCTTAAAAAGGTTGCCCCAAGATGCTCCATGGTGTGCATCTCTCCGGTATTCATTACCGGATCAAAATTAGGGCGGGTCATTCTAAGGTCAAAGGTGGTTATGGTCTCATTTCCTATCTTATCTTTTCTTGATACATAAATTCCACGTAATAATTTCATGTGGTCAATGGTAAAGCTTGCGATCTGCTTCATAATTTCATCCTTTCTTTTCGTGTTTAGGATTTTATGGTTTTATGGTTGGCCGGGTTCAGACCATGCTCAAGCTGCACAAAACAGTAACGGTTATTTTTTTCATGGATACCAAACAGAAATTCAGTATACCGTCTGTCTATTATAACATAAGGGCCGCATTTTTTGGAATAATGATTTTTGGGTTTTCTAGTAGTTGACAAGATAGCTAAAAAGAGGCATGATATTGAAAGGCATTGTCTCCGGTTCAGGCTGGCCTGAACGGGAATAATACGGATGGAGGAAAGAGCAGGATGATTGATAGTATAATTTTTGATATGGACGGCACCCTATGGGATTCTACCCAGGAGGTGGCGGTTGCTTTTAATAAGGTACTTCAGGAGAAATATCCGGAGGTCACTGATGAAGTGACGGCAGAAAGGCTGCAGGGCTTATTCGGCCTGCCCCTTGATGTAATTGGAGTCAGGCTGTTCCAGAGTGTAAATGAAGAAAAAGCGGTGAAATTAATTGCAGAATGCTGCGAATATGAAAACGAATATCTCGCCGGGCATGGGGCAAGGCTTTATGAAGGATTGGAAGAAGCCCTCAGCCTGCTCTCAAGGGAGTACCGCCTGTTTATTGTAAGTAACTGCCAGGAGGGCTACATCCAATGCTTCTTTAAAGCAAATCCCCATCTGGAGAAGTACTTCACGGATTACGAATATCCCGGCAGGTCAGGTAAGTTAAAAGCAGACAATATTAAAATGGTAGTGGAGAGGAATGGACTGAAGAACCCTATCTATGTCGGGGATACCGCGGGGGATGCGCAGGCCGCAAAGGAGGCCGGGGTTCCTTTTGTATTTGCCCGCTATGGCTTTGGAGAGGTCAGGGATTATGATGATGTGGTCGATTCCCTGCAGGAATTAGTGGAGAAGGTATCTGCTTCCCGGCTTGCCTGGGAGGTTTAAAAAGAAAGTAAACATTGACAACCCGTAGCTTTCTTTATATATTGAAGTATAGATAATGGCAGGACTCGTGAGTGGATGGGACTTGACTAAGGAATAGGATGTGAACTTATGTTAGATGGAAAAAAATCGATTTTTAGCGGAATGCAGGCAACTGGGACACTTACCCTAGGTAATTATCTTGGTGCTTTGAAAAATTGGGTGGAGCTTGAGGATGAATACCAGTGCTTTTACTGTGTCGTAGACATGCATTCCATTACAGTGCGCCAGGATCCGGCGGAGCTGCGTAAGAGGGCGAGGGCGCTCCTGACCCTGTATATTGCGGCAGGGCTTAACCCGGAGAAGAACTGCATTTATTATCAGTCCCATGTATCGGGACATGCGGAGCTTGCCTGGATTTTAAATTGCTTTACGTATATGGGTGAGTTAAACCGTATGACCCAGTTTAAGGATAAGTCGGCAAAGCATGCGGATAATATTAATGCAGGCCTGTATACCTATCCGGTATTGATGGCGGCGGATATTTTATTGTTCCAGTCGGATGTTGTTCCAGTGGGATCAGACCAGAAGCAGCACCTGGAGATAGCCAGGGACATTGCGACCCGCTTTAATTCCCTGTATGGGGAAGTATTTACAATTCCGGAGCCTTATATCGGGAAGCAGGGAGCAAGGATCATGAGCCTGCAGGAGCCGGAGAAAAAGATGTCAAAGTCTGATGAGAACCCGAACGCAAGCATTTACCTGATGGATGATAAGGATACCATTATCCGTAAGTTCAAAAGGGCGGTGACGGATTCCGACAACCAGATCAGGTATTCGGAGGATAAGCCGGGGATCAGGAATTTGATTGAAATCTACGGTCTCACAACCGGAAAAACAGTGGCAGAGGTAGAAGCAGAGTTTGCAAACTCCGGCTATGGGGACTTCAAGCTTGCCGTAGGCGAGGCAGTTGCGGGTCTCTTAACTCCCTTGCAGGCCAGATTTGATGAGCTGCAAAAGGATAAGGCTTATATTGATGGCATCATTAAGGCTAATGCAGAAAAAGCCAACTACTACGCGACAAAGACATTGAGGAAGGCTCAGAAGAAGGTGGGCTTCCCGGAGAGAATAAGATAGACTGGGGAGGGCTGTTGAAACAACAGCCTTTTTCATGTTCACGGCAGGCCTTCTGCCGGTTCTTTTGTTTGTCTGAGACAGAGTGTTTTACCGTCGGTGATTGCTGCAATAGAAGCATTGAAAATGAAAGCATTGGGTGGAAAAGCTCCTGATGCTCAGAAAGGATGGGCATATGAAAATAGTTTTTTTAGAAGCAGATACTTTAGGTAGGGATGTGGATTTATCCTCCTTTGACCAGCTGGGTGAGGTTATAAAATATCCAAGCTCCACCGTGGAAGAGACAATCCAGCGGATTCAGGAAGCGGATGTGGTTGTAGTCAATAAAATACCAATGAAGGCAAAAACCCTGGAGGATGCGAAAAAGCTGCAATTGATCTGTATTACGGGAACCGGCACGAATATCGTTGACTTTTCCTATACCAATAGCCGTAATATCAGGGTAGCCAATGTAAAAAGCTATTCGACCCAGTCCGTGGTCCAGCATACCTTTGCCTTATTGTTTTATCTCTATGAGAAGCTGCATTATTACGACCAGTTTGTAAAATCAGGGGAGTATATCCGCTCTGATATCTTCAGCCATTTTAACGTAAGGTTCCATGAACTGTCAGGAAAAACCTGGGGAATTATCGGACTGGGGGAGATCGGCAGGGGTGTTGCAGAGGTGGCAGCTGCATTCGGCTGTAAAGTAATCTATTATTCTACCTCCGGCAGGAATGACAATCCTGCTTACCAGAGGGTGGAGCTGGATGCCCTGCTTCAGGAATCGGATGTGGTGTCCATCCATGCACCCCTGAACCAGACTACGAGGGGCTTACTTGGGGAAGAGGAGTTTCGGAGGATGAAAAAGGATGCTATCCTGTTGAACCTGGGAAGAGGCCCAATCATTGATGAAAATGCATTGGCAAGAGCTTTGAAGGAGGAATGGATCGGGGGAGCGGGGCTGGACGTGCTTTCCGCAGAGCCCATGTCACCGGATAATCCTCTAAAGGATATCCAGGACAGCACAAAGCTCATCATAACCCCCCATATCGCCTGGGCTACCATAGAGGCGCGGCAACGCTGTACCAGGGAGGTATATCAAAATATAGCTGCTTTCCAAAAAGGGGAGGAACGAAATGCAGTAAGAGAATAGAAAGGGATAAGCTGCTTGCTTATCATGGATTCATAAAACTCCTGCCTCCAAAATTGATCAGATTGGAAGGCAGGAGTTTTTTGTTCATGACAAGCGGAGCCGCTTGGAATAAACAGAGATGCCTGCAGATTCATTTTATTATTTTCTGTAAAATTCACGGATCCGGTCCATCCGGGAGGCCATGCCGACGAACAATTGGTCCACCAGGGTAATGGCAACCATAGACTCTACGACCACAACGGCCCGGGGGACGATAATCGGGTCATGGCGGCCCTTGATCTGGATTTCAACATTTTCCTTGTCCTTATTCACTGTCTGCTGGGGACGGAAGATGGAGGGGGTGGGCTTTACGGCAGCCCGTAGGATGATATCGGAGCCGTCGCTCATGCCTCCAAGGATACCTCCGGCATGATTGGTCTTTTTGACTAAATTAGAGGCTTCGTCATATTCAAAGGAATCATTATTCTCCGAGCCCATAAGGGAAGCGGCCTGAAAGCCGGCACCGATCTCTATGCCCTTAATTGCGCCGATGGACATGACGGCCTTTGCCAGGGAGGCATCCAGCTTGTCAAAGACCGGCTCCCCGATTCCGGCAGGCATGCCGGTGACGATGCACTCAATGATGCCGCCGACGGAATTATAATCCTCCATCTGCTGCTTTAGATATTCCTCAGCCCTTGCGGAGGCATCAAGGTCCGGCATGGACAGGGGACTTAAGCTGGCGTTGTCTATCTTAGCCGTATCCATATTAGCCGAGATGGGGCCAATGGCCTTGGTATATGCCCTTACCTTAATACCAAGCTCCCTAAGAACCGCGCAGGCAATCGCCCCTGCGGCAACCCGGCCAATGGTTTCACGGCCGGAGGACCGCCCGCCGCCCCGGTGGTCGCGGAAGCCGTATTTCTGGTCAAAGGTGTAATCAGCGTGGCCGGGCCGGTAATAGGAAGCAATTTTAGAATAGTCCCCGGAACGCTGGTTTTCGTTAAAAACCACCAAGGATATGGGGGTGCCGGTGGTGCGGCCTTCAAATACACCGGAGAGAATGCTTACCTTATCCTCCTCCTTACGCGGTGTGGAATAGCGTGTCTGTCCAGGCTTCCTACGGTTAAGGTAATCCTGGATATATTGTTCATCCAATAATAAACCTGCAGGGCAGCCGTCCACGACGGTACCGATGCCGTTCCCGTGGGATTCCCCCCAGGTTGTAATCGAAAATATAGTTCCATAGGTAGATCCTGACATAGATACCTCCTCAATTCTTCATTGGGAAAATTTTTTTCTTTTAAGGGGAGTTTTTCTCCCCCGGTAGAATTCTTTCAAAAAAGTTATCATAAGTATATCGGAAATAGTTATGAGATTCAATCATTTTGAAGACATTTATAAAAATTGTTCATATATTAGATTGACAGAATATTTTGAGGTATGCGATGGGAGACCGAGATAGAATTGACAAAATAAATGGGTTGGCACGGAGCCATGGTGACATAAAGGATGGCAAAGGAAAAGAAGATTTGATTATTGAAGAGAATACGGTCTATGAGATCGACCGGGAATGTTATGAAAGGATGAGGAGACAAAAGAAGAGGAAGCAGGCCGTGAATAAATCAAATAGATCCAGATAGGATAATAAAACTAAATTAATAAAAATAGAGAAATAAGGAGCTTTCCGGTGTAGGAGGCTCCTTATTTCCTTGTATGCCTGATAGAGCCACACAATATGAAGATAAAGAAAAGGCTGCCAGGGAGGCAGCCTTCCTTTTCGTTCGCCCATTAGGGAGAACATTCTGCGGATAGAGATGATTTAGCTTTTCGATAGTTCTTAGAAGAAGCCATTTCCGCCACCGCAGCAGCAGCAAAGAAGAATGATAATCCAAATAATATTGCCACAGCCGCCGTCGCCGCTTCCTCCGAAACAGCCACCTCCACCAAAGCCACTATTGCCGTTACCACAGCAGCATAGTAAAAGTATGAGGATGAGAATCCAACTGCAATCATTACTTGTTCCTGAATCGCAATGGGTTGCTTGTAAATCACTCATTGTATGTTCCTCCTAATATCAATTACAATGTTATCATATGTTATAGGGCTTGACTGATTTCCTCTTTTTGGAAGAAATTATTTTAGAAAAATAGGTTGATTTTCCGACAAATTAATACAGGGCAGTGGATTCATAATATAAAAATGTAGCTATAGCTACATGTGGGCTGGATAATCGTGGTATAATATCATTAGATATTATACCAGCGCCGACCAGCGGGAGTGCGCATCTTGGCACGCAGTGCCATACCATGGTGGTTTTTCCATGGTATAATAATCTTTAGAAAGGCCAATCCTGCGGGTGGCAGATTTATTTCAAGGGAGGAGAAACAGATATGGAGCAGCAATATAAATTAAAGAACATTGAAATTGCAAAGGTATTGAAATTGGAGGAGGAATTGACCTATCAAAAAGGACAGGTGGTTAGTAAGACCCTGGTCCAGAATAAGAATGTCAGCATGACCCTGTTCTCCTTTGACAAAGGGGAGGAAATCAGTTCCCATTCCTCTGATGGGGATGCAATGGTAACTGTACTTGACGGAACAGGAAGGTTTACCGTAGGCGATGAGGTTTTCATCCTGAGCAAGGGAGAGACTTTAATCATGCCTAATCAGGTACCCCACGCTGTCTATGGCGAGGAACAATTTAAAATGCTCCTGACAGTAGTTTTCTAATGTGCCAGGTGATGTGCAGGGCTTGATGCGGCAAGGTGATATGTCAGGCATGCATATTGCCCGGGATGATATATAAGATAATGTACGGATCCGCAATAAAAATCGGGATAACCTGGAATGCATGTTTCACACCAACGATCATTTGGCCGTCAGGCCATTCAATGCCGGATGTGAAGTGATCTTCATTTCACACTAAGAATGGTGTATAATAGAAAAGCCTCCGGAATAGTATGGTAAAAAAGATATTGGAGTCTTTCTGTGGTCAAGAAACATAAAGTCCAGGTTATTGTTAGTTTTAGTGAATATGAGAAGCGACAGAAGGCTTTTGAAGGCGTAGGATACATTAAATACAGGCTTCCGATGATCGATGCCTATGTGCTTGAGGTAGAGGAAGGGCAGCTTGAGACAATCCGGACTATGGAAGGTGTACTTGATTTGGAGCAAGATACACATATTACGGCTCAGATGAATCATGTAAATGAGCTTATTGAAGCTAAATGGGCCCATGGGCGGGGAATATACGGCCAGGGTATTGGCGTGGCCATCGTAGATACAGGAATTGCGCTGCATAAGGATTTTACCGAGGATAGCAATCGGGTGGTTGCCTTTGCTGATTTTGTAAACCAAAAAACAGAACCCTATGATGACAATGGACATGGAACCCATGTGGCCGGGATCATCGGCGGAAACGGGTATTCCTCCAGGGGAAAATATACCGGGGTGGCACCCCGGTGCAACCTCATAGGGGTAAAGGTGCTGGACCACCGCGGTGACGGGAATATATCAGATGTGCTGGCAGGGCTGCAGTGGGTCATGGATAACCGCAAACGCTATAATATCAGGATTGTGAATATATCCGTAGGCACCTCGGCGAAGGAGGTGTTGGATGAAAATTCACTGCTGGTCCAGGGGGTGAATGCGGTGTGGGACAGTGGAATTGTGGTGGTGGTGGCTGCCGGGAATAACGGCCCGGGACCAATGTCCATATCTACTCCGGGGATTAGCAGGAAGGTGATTACCGTCGGCTCCTCTGATGACAGTATGGCAGTTGAAGTATTTGGGGGCGGCCGCTCAAAGGACTACTCAGGAAGGGGACCCACACCCTTTTGCATCAAAAAGCCTGATATTGTTGCCCCTGGCTCCAACATCATATCCTGCAATATCAGCCGTCATACAGCAAAGTCAGGAAGTGGGGAGGTACGGCTGACCTATGCCAATTCCCCTATGATGTACACGGTAAAAAGCGGTACTTCAATGGCAACACCGGTAGTTTCCGGTGCAATCGCATTACTATTGTCAAAAAATCCGGATATGACAAACCGGGAAGTGAAGCTTAGGCTTCGCAGCAGCGCAGTCGATCTGGGGCAGCACTGGGAGCGCCAGGGCTGGGGGCTGCTAAATGTCAGGAGGCTCCTGGAGGACGGAATTTGATCCAGGCCTGTAACAGCTATAGTTATAATTAAGGAATAAGGAACAAAATAGATGAAATTGCTTGATGGAAGAGAGGCTTCCGGCCTCCCTTTCTTAAGGTGATTTTTATCTCTTTTTGTTCCTTTTTTTATTTGGAAACAAATTAGTTTATTAAATATACAAATTCGTATTGCATTATTTTTGATCCTGTTTTATAATAATAGATGTAGTTTAGTAACTAAATTATATTGTAGAAAGAGGTTATATACCCCCCGTTTTGGCCTCTGTCTATGGTATAAGTTACCAGAGGTCGCTTTTTAACTTCTGAATAAAAGGCGCTGTACTTGCGCCGTACAAAGCGCGCCCGATGGATGCAACGATTACAGGAAACTGATTTTACTTCCTGTAATATAACTAACCAAGGCTTTTCACCAAGGGTCAGCCCCTAAAAAAATATTAAGGAGGAGTCACACATGTCATATTTTAACATTGGTAAAATCCAATATGAAGGACCCCAGAGCAAGAATCCGCTTTCTTTCAAGTATTACAATCCAGAGGAAGTCGTTATGGGAAAGACAATGAAGGAGCAGTGCCGTTTCGCCATGTCCTATTGGCATACCCTGACCTACATGGGTAATGATCCATTTGGCACAGCAACCATGCACCGTGACTGGGATAATACGGAGGATGCTATGAAAAAAGCGAAGGATAGAGTACATGCAGCCTTCGAATTTATGGAGAAAATGCAGATTCCCTTCTTCTGCTTCCATGACCAGGACATAGCTCCAAGAGCAGCTACTTTAGAAGAAACCAATAAGAGATTGGATGAAATTGTTGCTGTAATCAAAGAGGAGATGGCACGTACCGGAATCAAATGCTTATGGGGCACTACCAATGCATTTGGTGATGACAGGTTCGTACACGGAGCTTCTACCTCCTGCAATGCTACGGTATTTGCTTATTCCGCAGCCCAGATTAAGAAAGCAATGGAGATTACCAAGGACTTGGGCGGCGTTAACTATGTATTCTGGGGCGGCCGTGAGGGCTATGAGACCCTGCTGAATACAGACACCGGGCTGGAGCTGGATAACCTTGCCAGATTGCTGCAGATGGCAGTTGATTATGCGAAGGAAATCGGCTTTACAGGCCAGCTGTTAATTGAGCCTAAGCCGAAGGAGCCTACAAAGCATCAGTATGATTTTGATGCGGCAACTGTTATCTCCTTCCTTAGAAAGTATAATTTACAGGATCACTTTAAGCTTAATATTGAAGCAAACCATGCAACCCTGGCTCAGCATACCTTCCAGCATGAATTAAATATGAGCAGGATCAACGGAATGCTCGGCAGTGTGGATGCGAATACCGGTGATCCGCTGCTTGGCTGGGATACTGATCAATTCCCTACGAATGTATACGATACGACCCTGGCTATGTATGAAATTCTTCTTGATGGCGGCTTAACAAAGGGTGGTTTGAACTTTGATTCCAAGGTCCGCCGTGCATCTTTCCAGGATGATGATTTATTCTATGCCTATATCGCAGGCATGGATGCCTTTGCCAAGGGCTTAAAGGTAGCTGCAAAGCTGCTTGAGGACCGTGTATTTGAAGACTTTAAGGCTGAGCGTTACGCAAGCTATACGACGGGCATTGGTAAGGATATCGTGGATGGAAAGGTAGGCTTCAAGGAGTTGGAAGCTTACGCGTTAAAGAATGGAACTACTCCGAACAAGTCCGGCAGACAGGAAATGTTGGAAAGCATATTGAATCAATACATCCTTGAGACAAAATAGGCTTTTATGTATTACTTGGAATTAAATTTATATAAGAATGACTCCGGTCAATGAAGAGCCAGCGCGTTATAAGCTTTCATGGATCAGGGATAAAAAGAGCTGTTGTAAAGCAATGTCATTTAACTAAGGCATTGGTTTGCAACAGTTCTGTTCTATGCAGAGTAAATATCAATTTTTATCCCGACATTATCCCGACATTATTCCGACATCATCCCGACGTTATCCCGGCAAATATCCCGAAATTTCCACTCTATATAACTTTCCAATAGCCACTCCGGTTGGCACCAATTCGTTGTATCCTTCCTGAGGCCTTTAAATTCTTTACGATCCGCTCAACCTGCCGCTCCGATATACCTATTTCATTAGCCAGACTTTTTGCTGACAATTTTCCGTTCTGTGATAATAAGAGAACCACTTTTTCCTCATTTGTTTCATAGTCATCTTTCTGGGAACTTTCTGTAGGGGGGGTCACTAACTCCTTCAATGTATCGCGGATAACACAAAGCATAAAATGCACAAAGACAGTAGATTCGCCACTTGTATTAGCTGCATTCAACGCTATATAGTAATGTTCCTGGCGTTCTTTCATCAATGTTTCAATGGGGAGCCATAGGAAGAAAACTTTCCATTTTGACAAAATCAACGTGTGCCATAGTCTTCCAATCCTGCCATTACCATCTGAAAACGGATGGATAAACTCAAATTCATAGTGAAAGATACATGACCTTATTAATGGATGCAGTGAGGATTCCTTTAACCATGCAAATAATTCAGATATTAGTTCCGGAACATATTGGGGAGGTGTTCCCGCATGTATCAGGTCATCTCCTGCATATACGCCAACGCCCTTGCTTCTAAAAAGCCCAGCTTCTTTCACCAGATCGCCCATCATGATTTTATGTGCTTTTAATAAGTCCTTAATGGAATATGGATTAAGCCGTGTCAACAGTTCATATGCTTCGTAGGCGTTTTGTACTTCGCGTATATCTTGTGGAGGTCCCAAAACTCTTTTTCCGTTAATGACATTACTGACCTGCTCCACTGTTAAGGTATTCTGCTCAATGGATAAGGAAGAGTGAATTGAGCGTATACGGTTTTCCCTTCGTAGAATTGGATTTGCCGGCATATTTTCTTTTAAGGTTATTATGCCGGTCAGTTCACCTATCTCGATCACTAAATTGGTGATATCTTCTGTCATCGTAAATGGTGGTTTATATCCAGCAGGCACTGAATCCCCTCCTTTCGTCAAGCATTCTCATTATACTACAGCGTATATAAAAAAGATGGATTTATCCATACCCATCCTTTTAAAACCCAAGGCTTTTATATTACTTATTATAACATTACATCATGGTATTATAAAGAAGTACTTTCGAAAACAATACGACATTGTGCTGCATGTCCTTTTTATCCCCGTCAAAATGAAAGAGGCTGCCCTGTCCAGATTCCTAATCCCGGACTTTAAGCAGCCTCTCTCATTACATTTTATTCAAGAACCAAAGATGGTGCGGCATATACTCTGGACTTCATCTCATTATCCAGCATATATAAGCCCTTTGGATCTCCTGCGAACAAATCGTATTTCTTCACGTTATCATCAGCGTTTTTCTCTTCCTCGCCCTGTTCCTTGATAAACCAGTCAAGGAACTGCATGGTACGGAAATCCTTTACCTTATAAGCAGCCTCATAGATATTATTAATAGAAGCAGTTACCAGCTGTTCATGCTCATAGGCCATGGTAAGGGGATCGCGGAAGCTCTCATATACCTTATCAGGAGCGTCAACAGCAGCGAGCTTTACTACTTCACCATTATTAAGGAGGTATTGACGGAACAGTAAGGCATGGTCACGTTCCTCCTGCATCTGGATAAAGAACCAATTCTCAAAGCCATTAAGGCTTTGGTCTGAATAATAGTTTGCCATATCCAGGTACAAATATGCGGAGTATAATTCCTTTGTAATTTGTTCATTTAAAAGCTTGGTTACTTCTGGGTTCAACATGGTGCATCATCCTTTCTTTTTAGGTCATAAACTACTCTTCAACAGTGATTACGGCAACGGGACATCCATCAGCGGCTTCCTGGGCAGCATCCTCCTCGCCCGAGGGAACCGGATCAGTATATACCTCGGCCAATCCTTCGTCATCCATGCGAAATACTGCGGGGCAGGTGTCTGAGCAAAGCCCGCATCCGATACAGCCATCACGATCAATTGTTGCTCTCATAATGAAATACCTCCATTCAAAATATAAAAATATTTTGCTATACAGATAAAACACGCGGAGCTTGTCCATGCGTGTTCATTTTGGCAGGCGGACAGGCCTGCCATAGAAATATTATATCATATAATCTGGAAATTGTAATGGATATATTTGTTTTTCTTGTTGAGATTTCTTTCATTTTATGTTATACATATTATTGTAACGACAAATACTTAATTCAGGTGTGAAATTAACTACACTTGGAACAATACTTAATTTACGATATGGAGGTTGTTATATGAAGAAGTTCGAATGTACTGCTTGCGGTTATATTTATGATGAAGCTTTAGGCGATCCAGATGGCGGCATTGCACCGGGAACAAAGTGGGAAGATGTTCCGGAGGATTGGGTTTGCCCGGTTTGTGGTGTAGGTAAGGATAGTTTTGAAGAAGTAAAATAATTGAAATATTAAAAAAATGCCTCGTCAAATGCCTATAAATAGATAGGAAAGAGATGGGGTGTTTTTATGTCCAGTCCAGATAAAATACATTGACATACCAGGGAATAAAACTTATTATAGTACTGTTGCTAAAAGAGAGCCCTTAAAAGCACTCTTCAAGATAAGAGGTGGTTACATGTTATACTTAGATTATGCGGCAAATACGCCGGTGGACTGCGAAGTGCTTGACTGCTTTGCGGATATAACAAAGCGTTATATGGCGAATCCGAATTCTTTGCATCTGCTTGGAAGGCAGGCAAAGTTAAAAATAGATGAATTTACAGAGAACATAGCTTCACTGTTAAAGGTGAAGGCTTCAGAAATTATCTATACCTCCGGTGCAAGCGAGGCAAATAACCTTGCCATCAAAGGGATTGTGCAGGCCTATAGGCAGAACGGCAGGCATATCATATCAACCTGCCTGGAGCACCCTTCTGTCAGCGGAGCCTTGACCTATCTGCAGTCCCAGGGCTATGAAATAGATTTGGTTGACGTCACAAAGGACGGAACCATTGACCTGGAGCACTTTAAGGAATTGCTGCGCCAGGATACGGTGCTGGTATCTGTCTGCATGGTTGACAGTGAACTGGGGGTCAGGCAGCCGGTGGAGGAGATCAGCAGTATCTTGAAGGATTATCCGAACTGCTATTTCCATACGGATGCCACACAGGCGGTAGGGAAAATACCGGTGCCCTTTGAGGTAGCAGACTGCATTACCTTTACGCCCCATAAATTTTACGGAATGAACGGCAGCGGGATCCTGGTTAAAAAAGAGCAGGTGGTCTTGCAGCCACTGATCCATGGCGGGACAAGTACGACGATTTACCGCAGTGGCACGCCGGTGATTGGTCTGGCGGCAGCGGTCTTAAAAGC
Organism: Clostridiales bacterium; assembly: GCA_012839295.1. Taxonomy (GTDB): domain Bacteria; phylum Bacillota; class Clostridia; order Lachnospirales; family Lachnospiraceae; genus Mobilitalea. Next base: position 55,562 of record DUNO01000066.1, on the reverse strand, counting down.
CCTGGAGCTTTCCTATGGGGATATGGAGGAAAGGCTTGCAAAGGTAAAGAAGAGTAATGAATATTTGAAAGAGAAGCTTTTGCAGTACAAGAAGGTTAGAATGAATAGTACGGAGTATTCCGTTCCCCATATTTTAAATATCAGTGTCCAGGGGGTCAAGGGCGGGTTATTCCAGGAAGCCCTGGAGGAAGAAGAAATCTGCGTATCGGTAAAGTCTGCCTGCTCCGTGCCGAATTCCCCTTCCAGGCCGGTCTATGCTGTTTCCAGGGATAAGAAAAATGCCCTGTGTTCCTGGCGGATCAGCCTGAGCCATCTGACCTCACAGGAGGAGCTGGATTGCTTTTTAGAAGCCTTTGGCCGGTGTTATAAGAGGCTGGCCGGTTAATTCATCTGACGTAAGCCGGATCCATATGTTGAAATGGATCCATGGATACACAGCCCTATCCGGCAGTATAGGGCTAAGTTCTATAATATTTGGATTATAATTTGAATAATTAAGATATTGGAAGCAGGCGACCCATTGATTTATAAAATGGGCAGTTTGCAATCGACAAAGAAAAGAAAGTGGTATAATGAGATGGAACGTTACGAAGAAATAGAAAGAAGCATTATAACAAAATACCGTAAGCCCCTATGGAAGAAATTTATTAATGGGGTTAATGATTATAAATTGATCTCGGAAGGGGATAAGATTGCTGTCTGTATCTCAGGCGGCAAGGATTCCATGCTGCTGGCGAAGCTGATGCAGGAGGTGCAAAGGCATGGTAAGATGCAGTTTGAGCTGGTGTTTTTGGTCATGGATCCGGGCTATAATGAGATTAACCGGCAGACGATTATTAATAATGCAAAGCTGCTAAACATCCCGATTACGATCTTTGAGACAAAGATTTATGATATTGTGGCAGGTGTGGAAGCATCACCCTGTTATTTATGCGCAAGGATGAGAAGGGGATACCTCTATAAGAGGGCCCAGGCCCTGGGCTGCAATAAGATTGCCCTGGGGCATCATTTTGATGATGTGATTGAGACAATCCTCCTGGGGATGCTTTACGGCGGGCAGATACAGACAATGATGCCAAAGCTCCACAGCACCAACCATCCGGGAATGCAGCTGATACGGCCTATGTACCTGGTGAAGGAGGCGGATATCATTGCCTGGAAGAACCATCACGAGCTGCAGTTTATCCAATGCGCCTGCCGCCTGACAGAGAACTGTACACTCTGTGACAATGGGGGCGGCGGCTCCAAGCGCCAGGAGATGAAGGTACTGATTAAGAAGTTCAGGCAGACGAATCCCAGCATCGATATGAATATTTTCCGCAGCGTCCACGATGTGAACCTGACTACGATTATTGGATACCATGATAAAACGATGCAGTATAATTTTTTAGATGATTATGATAGTAAGGGAGCTGACCTATGTTAAACCAGTTTTCAAGAACCGAGATGATGTTCGGGAAAGAAGGGATGGAGAAATTACAGAATGCCAGGGTAGCGGTATTCGGAATCGGCGGTGTGGGCGGATATACGGTGGAAGCCCTTGCGAGGGCGGGGATTGGCAGGCTGGATATCATTGATGATGACAAGGTATGCCTTACCAATATAAACCGTCAGCTGATCGCCACAAGAAAAACAGTGGGAAAATATAAGGTGGACGTGATGAAGGAGAGGATACTGGAAATCAATCCAAAGGCAGAGGTAACCACTTACCAGTGCTTCTATACCCCGGAGACCTCGGATCAGTTTGATTTCTCCAGGTATGATTATATCGTGGATGCCATCGACACGGTGTCCGGTAAAATTGAAATGGTATTAAGGGCAAAGGAAAAGAATGTGCCGATCATCAGCTGCATGGGCGCGGGCAATAAATTAGACCCGACTAAATTTGAAGTGACGGATATTTACAAGACCTCCGTCTGCCCCTTGGCTAAGGTGATGCGAAGAGAACTGAAGGTTAGGGGGATCCAGAAATTAAAGGTGGTATATTCCAGGGAGCTTCCGAAAAAGCCCTTGGAGGATATGGCTGCCAGCTGCAAGACCGGCTGTATCTGCCCTCCTGGAGCCGAAAGGAAATGCACCGCAAGACGCCAGATTCCGGGAAGCAATTCCTTTGTCCCATCTGTAGCCGGGCTGATTCTTGCCGGTGAGGTGATTAAGGATATTAGTGGCGTTAAGTAGTTTAACATATGGATGGACGTAAGCATATGAATAACCAATGGCCTAAGAAAAGAGCATAGGTAAAGGTTATTTGTAAAGAAAGACTGTATATGAAAAGCGTATTCTAAAATTATTAGAAGGCTAAATATTCTAAAAAGGAGGACAAATCCTCCAAAAAGGAAGGAGAATTGATATATGGGAACAGTAGCAACAAGAGAAGAAGCCTGGGAATTATTGAAGGAATATAATAAGGATGAATTCCATTTAAAGCATGCCCAGATCGTGGAAGGTGCCATGAAGTACTTTGCAAAGGAATTAGGCTATGGCGAGGAAGAGGAGTTCTGGGGCATCGTAGGCTTATTACATGACCTTGACTTTGGAATGTATCCGGAGGAACATTGTATAAAAAGCCAGGAAATCATGAGCGACCGGGGGATTGATGAGAGGATCATCAGGGCTACGGCCAGCCATGGATATGGTATTACCGTCGACATTAAGCCGGAGCATGAGATGGAGAAGGTACTTTATGCGGTGGATGAATTAACAGGCCTAATCGGAGCGGCAGCCATCATGAGGCCGTCAAAAAGTACTTTGGACTTGGAGCTTAGCTCAGTGAAGAAGAAATATAAGACACCCAAGTTTGCCGCAGGCTGCTCCAGGGAAGTAATCAGCAGGGGCGCCGAGCTCCTCGGATGGGAATTAGACGAGCTGCTGCAGAGGACAATCCTGGCATTAAGAGAGGTAGAACAGACAACGGGTCTGGTGTAATGCCGGCAGATATTATACATGTCTGCTTCCAGACATTGGCGCAGTCCGGCGGAAGTGCGTATCTTGGCATGAAGTCCATACCATGGTGATTTTTCATGGTACAGATCTACATGCATTATGTAATATCCGCCTGCGGAATGGCATAATACGAACAGGAGAAAACAATGGTAGGTTTAGGTACAATAGCAAATATGGCATTTATTTTATTCGGTGCCGTAGTGGGAATCCTAATTAAGGGAGGCTTAAAGCAGAGGTTCCAGGATACGATTATGAATGCCCTCGGTCTGGCAGTTATGTTCATCGGCATCAGCGGGGCGCTCCAGGGCTTATTCACGGTGGAGGGTAGAACCCTTGGCACTGCAAATGTTATGCTGATGATCGTATCCCTTGCAGTTGGAGCCTTCTTTGGGGAGCTGATTGATATTGAGGCAAGGCTGGAAAGAATCGGTGAAAAAATTAAAAAAGCCCTCAAGGTGAAGGGAGAGTCCGGCCGGAACTTCGTGGAGGGCTTTGTAAACAGCTCACTGTTGTTTTGTGTCGGTGCAATGGCAATTATCGGATCCTTGCAGGACGGGCTGTCAGGGGATGGCTCCATGCTCTATGCGAAGGGTTTTATTGACGGAACCTGCTCCATCTTTTTTGCATCAACCCTGGGAATCGGTGTGTTTTTCTCCGTTATCCCCTTAGGATTATACCAGGGAGCCATTACACTGTCAGCAAAGTATATCGAGCCATATTTAAGCGACCAGATGATTTCCAATATTTCATGCATTGGTTCTGTCTTAATCTTTGGGATCGGTGTCAATATGATCTTTGGGAAGAAGATTAAATGCGGTAACCTGTTACCGGCAGTGCTGGTTCCGGTGGTGTATGAATTGGTGATGAAGCTGTTTTAGTGGCAGCTTGAAAGGATTGCCAAAGAGGTGGGGCCGGATCGAAAAGATTAAAGGAGATCCGTTTGGGAGAACTAGGCACTAGAACTGCACTAGAACTCTCAAACGGTATAATTTTAAAACGCAGTCATTTTATAATCTTAAAACGCAGTTATTTTATACTGAAGAGTGGCTTCCTCTTGGCTATTTAATATGCGGACCCCCCGCTTGTGCTCAAAAATATCATCCTCATCACTACAGGTTGACAGACCGGTCCAAGGCTCAAGGGCGACAAAGGGACCGTCATTATAGCTTGACCAAAGGACAAAATAGTCAAAATCCGGGAATGCCAGTTCGATGCCATGCTCGGATTTTAAACTTTTTAACCGAACCTGGCGTGATTTCAATTCATCAAAAACAAGAGAATCCCTATAAAATAGGTCATGTTTTAAAGGCAGTATTCTTTCATTTTCTAAATAACGGGTCCGGATTGATGAATCAATAAGACCGGTCGCCATATCAGGACTTGGGCAGGAAGCATTTTCTTCGTGCTCAAATTCAATCACATAATCCTCAAAGCTCTCCTTTGGAGACAGAGGACAATGGAAAGCGGGATGCCCGCCGATAAAAAACGGCATGGGAGTACCGCTGTCATTCTGGATGTGATAGCTGGTGGTAACACTGTTTTTATCTAAAGTATAAGTGATCCGCAGCAAAAAATCATAGGGATAGGATTCTTTGGAGATATCATCCGAATGAAGGGAAAAGGTAATGGAATTGCTTGTAATTGAATCAAGCTGAAATTCACGTTTCCGTGCGATCCCGTGACGCGGCATGTGGCAGGTGCCCTTATTCCCGATGGATGCCGTGTTATTTCTCAGGCTTCCGCAAATGGGAAATAATACAGGTGCCTGACCTGACCAATAGGCGGGATCACCCTGCCAAAGGTATTCAAGTCCATCCTTGCTCTGGATCGATGTAATTTCTCCGCCTATGGAACGGAAGCGAAGCTGTAAATATTCATTCTCTAATGTGTAGTTCATATGCATTTTCCCCCGACTTTATTATTTGATGTGCTTTCTGGTTTGCTTAATTGTGGTAGCTTAAGTTTATTCTTATTATATCTGAATGTCAATTAATTCTATTAGGATAGCAGGTTAGTGATGGAACCTGGGTACGCATTACCTGAATATAAGGTTATTTTTTAAAAGATATGCCATTGTCTGTTTTATCTCTGGCTAGTATAATGATAGGAGAACGTGGAATCGATTGTGGGCACTATTACAACAAGTCATATCCTCCAGGATTGTTTTTGAGTAAATTGTGAAAGGAAATCGATATGGATAAAATAAACATGCATCATGCCAATAAAGTCAGTCTGCAAACAAAACTGATACGTCTGTTTTTAATGACTTCTGCAATCCCAATTCTTTTTATCAGTTTTTTCTCCTATTATAACATTTCAAATACATTAAAAAAGAATACGGAAGAGCTGACGATCAATAACCTGGAACAGGCCAGCAACAGCCTCAATATCTGGCTGGAATCATATGAGGATATACTTTATCAGATATATACGGATGATAATGTTGTCACTCTGGTTGATAAGCTTAACCAAGGGGAAGATGTGGCTGTATCTAAAAATCAGCTAAGGAGATTTTTAAGGGGTATCTTATATACCAAGGATTATATCCGGTCAATTACAGTGATTACATCAGAGGGAATGATGATAGCCTATGACCAATTGACCGCTGTTTCAAATGATAAATCCTGGACGCCACATTTCAGCCTGTCCCAAAATGAATTGTACAGCAAGGTAGCCGGCGACAATTCAACTCATATTTTTCCTACCGAATACGGCGTAAGCTTCGCAAATAAGGATTATTATCTGTTCCACATAGCTCACCGCATCATCGATTATAAAGACCTGAACAAGGAAAACGGGATTGTTATAGTAAGCATTGATGAAAAGCTATTAAGTAAAGTATGTATCGAAAAGGAGATATCCTATAAAAACCATTCCGGGATTAATTTTATTGTTGATGAGAATGGGAAGGTGATTTCTTACAGCGACCAGGAAAGGCTGGGGGATAAGGTGACGGATGCGGAGGCTCCCTTACAAGAAAGGCAGGAAGCTTATTTAGACTTTATTTCAAAAGAAGCAAAAATAAAAAAAGAATATCTTTCTGTTTATGTTTATCGGAATGAAGAACTGTCCTGGGATATTGTAAATGTCACTAACCAGTGGGCTGCCATCAGAAAGCTAAGCTTACAACAAGAAATTGTTATACTTGTAAGTATGACCTCTTTATTAGTTGCAATCAGTCTGACGGTGTGGTTATCCAGGCGGCTGGTATCCTCTGTAAAGAAGGTTGTTGCCGCAATGTATGCGGTAAGCACGGGCAATCTGGAGGCAAAGGTCGTTATTGAAAAGAAAATGCCGATAGAGATAGAATTTATTGCATTACAATTTAACGATATGCTTATTAAGCTGGATGGAGCCATGAAGAAAGAAAAAGAGGCAGGAGAACGCCAGCTTGAAGCGGAAATAAAAGCATTAGAGGCACAGATTAATCCCCATTTTTTATATAATACCCTGGATACGATTAACTGGATGGCGATTGATAAGGAGAATTATGATATAAGTAATGCGATCAACTCCCTTGCCACGATTTTAAGATATGCGATTACGAATAGTAATGCCATGGTAGAGGTCCGCCAAGAGCTGGAATGGTTAAAAAATTATATCTATCTGCAGCAAATAAGGTTGAAAAACACCTTTCGCTATGAATTGGATGCAGATCCTGAAATCCTGAACTGTAAAATACATAAGCTTATTCTTCAGCCCTTTGTCGAGAATTCCATTATCCATGGGTTTGAAGGATTAACCAGGGAACATATTTTGGGCATTAAGCTGGAGCCGCAAAATGAATTTATCCGGATTATAATCAAGGATAACGGCAAGGGGATAGAGGCTGTACGGGTTGATGAAATAAACAGCAGGGTTTTCCGCAGCTCTGACAGAGGAAGCCATATCGGTATGGAAAATGTTATTTCCAGATTATATATGTATTATGGGGAAGAAGCAGGCGTACAAGTGAACAGTGTATTAGGGGAAGGGACAGAAGTAATTATTCTAATTCCACGGAGGATTTAGGCATGCGTATTGTAGTTATTGAGGATGAAATAAGAATCAGGGAAGGGATATGTAATTTGTTGGGGAAAATGTTTCCCCAGCATACCGTAGTAGGGGATGCAGTCAATGGAGAGGAAGGCTTGGAACTGATTTTGGCGGAGAAGCCGGATTTAGTTATTACAGATGTGAAGATGCCGGTCATGGACGGACTCACAATGCTTTCCATCCTTTATGACAGGAAAATAAAATATAAGGCCATTGTTTTGAGCGCTTACGCGGAATTTTCCTATGCCCAGCAGGCGATACGCTGGGGAGTGAGCGAATATCTGGTAAAACCGCTGGTTGTCAATGATTTTGTGCAGGCAATAAAGAATATGGAAATACAGCTGGAGGAAGCTGAAAAACAAAATCCGGTGGCCTTTGACCGGCTTGATAATATTCTGCTGGGTATTATTTTTGGCGGGATGGTAATCGATGAAAACCTGGAGAATTTTGTGGAAAGTAAATATGGTATCAGGAATGATACGATGTTTGGCGAAGTACAGGTATATTTGGGAAAGAGGTATGAGGAAGAGCTGGAGGCTGCAAAACGTAATTTGGAGAATTTTTTCACCAGGAGGGAGGGCCTAAATTATTCTCTTCTGGAAATACCCAAGGACAGGATATTGCTGGCAGTCTTATATGGATATGAGGATCAGCAGGAAATTGAACGGTGGTTCCAAATCGGTATAGTCTCCCAGAACCGTAATAGGAATGCTGCGGAAAGTAATTATGGTTGGATTAATGCGGCTGGAATGAAGGAATTAAGGGTAAATTATCATATATTGCTGCAGCATATGGACTGGAATGTAGCATTCGGAAGCAATGTTATGATTTCATATCCAAAGGTATTGAATGTTTCGACAACCCTCTGCGTTTATCCAATTGATATTGAAAACCGTGTTAAGGCAGCGTTATGCTCCTTTCATCGCAGTAAGGTCTATCAATGCATGGAGCAGTTCACCCAATATTTTGAAAAAGGTAATGTCTATGAGCCTAAAAATATAAAAGAGTGCTATGTCAGGTTTATATGGGCTATGATAAATGTCGGGAAAGAAATCAGCATATTGAACCATGAACAGCTGGAGCAGAAAAAAATACTTCAGAAAATCATGAGCTCCATAAATAAAGAAGAGCTTAGGGATGTAATGGAAGAAATCTACCTGTGTATCAAGGATGACCAGTATGAAGAAAAAAATGACCTCAGCTTAAACGTTAAGAGGGCGGAAAATATGATACTTGAATATTATAAGACAGGTATCACATTAGAAGAAATAGCGGACAAGCTTAATTTGACGCCGGAATACCTTGGTATGCAGTTTCACCAGGAGAAGGGTGTTAAGTTCAGCACCTTTATCAGGGACTTCCGGATCATGAAGGCGAAGGAATTACTGATCGGCAGCAAGATGAAGGTCTGCGAGGTGGCCGAAAAGGTTGGATATTCTGATTCTAAATATTTTAGTAAGGTGTTCCGTGAATGTACCGGGCAGTTGCCGGCAGAGTATAGAAAAACAAATAAATGATATTAGGATATTCCTCCTTTTAAAGTTTTCTAGAGTGTTTTTCCAGGGGGTAATTTTATATAATAAGGCTACCAAATAAAAAAGAGGAGGAAATATATGAAAAAGCTACTTTCTATGCTTATGGTATTAGCAATGCTGACAACAATGATGGTTGGATGTGCTTCCAAGAAGGATGGATCGCAGACAAGCAGTGATAATGGGACAGGGGTAACGCAGGCGGCAGACAAGAACGCCGGCACAACGGATGATACCGCTGATGCGTCGGACAATGCCTCAGGAGATGTAACAATCTGGTATTATTGGGAAACAGAAGGCCATCAAAAAGCCTTGAACCAATTAGTACAGGAATTTAATGATTCACAGGGTAATATCAAGGTGGAAGCAAAATATGTCCCTTTTGCAGATTTTAAGAAGCAGCTTTCCATCGGTGCATCTGCAAATGAATTGCCGGATATCGTTATCCAAGACAACCCGGACACGGCTGCCTATGCACAAATGGGGATTTTCGCGGATCTTACGGGTAAGTTTGATGTAAGCAATTACTATCCGGGTCCTGTTAATTCCTGTACCTTGGATGGCAAATTATATGGTGTTCCTTTTGGCAGCAACGATTTACTTCTCTATTACAATAAGGATATGCTTGATCAGGCAGGCTGCCAGGTGCCTACCACCTGGGAGGAATTATTGGAAACGGCAAAGAAATGCACCACGGATAAGGTATCCGGTTTTGCACACAGCAGTGTACAGAACGAAGAAGGAACCTTTAACTTCCTTACCTGGGTATGGTCTACAGGTGCTACGGCTTATGAGCTTAATTCGGAAGGCGGCATTAAGGCCTTGACCATGGTGAAGGATCTTGTTGATTCGGGAGCTATGCCGAAAGAAGCAATTAACTGGACGCAGGGTGACACGATGAACCAATTTATATCCGGGAACCTTGCAATGATGCTTAACGGCACCTGGCAGGTACCTACCATGCGCCAGGAAGTGCCTGACTTAAACTGGGGAGTAGCACCGATTCCGATGGATAAGCAGCAGGCATCGGGCCTGGGCGGTGAGAATTATTCCGTAATTGCTGGCGGGAATGAAGCAGCAGCCATTGAATTCCTGAAATTTGCTACCCAGAAGGAGCAATGCTTATTCATGATGAAGACAATGGGATATATTTCGGCGGATTCTACCATAGCAAAAGACCAGTTTGCCGGAGATGAGGTTTATGAAGCCTTTGTAGAAGAAATGCAGTATGCAAATGCAAGAGGTCCGCTGGCTGAGTGGCCTGAGGTCTCAGATGCTATTTCCCTGGCCTTTAATGAAGTAATGACCGGTGCAAGTGCACCTGAAGCAGCCGCGGCAAAAGCACAAACAACGATTGACGCAGTGATAAACAAGTAGTACATAGGTGGTTAGAAAGGGCAGGAAATACACTCGATGTGCAATACCTGCTCTTTTCTTACCCCTAAAAGTGGAGGAATGACATGAAAGGTATTAAAAAATATTTCAAATATGATAATGTTGGCATATTATTTGTATTGCCGGCCTTAATCTATATGCTGGTTTTTGTGGGATATCCGATTATATATAATTTTGTTTTGAGCTTCCAGGATGTAACAGTCAGGACCTTACGGAGCAACGTGAAAGAGTTCGTGGGCCTGGATAATTATATTAATCTTTTTAAACAGGATAATATTTTAATGACATCTCTTTGGAATACTTTATTTTTTACTGTGGTATGTATCCTGTTCCAGTTTGTTGTCGGCTTTGCCCTTGCAGTCTTCTTTAATAAGAATTTTAAATTTGCCAAACCGGTGAGGGGGCTTCTGCTGATTCCCTGGATGATCCCTATGACAATTACCGGTCTCATGTTTAAGTTCATGTTCAGTACGGATGTCGGTATTATTAACTTTTTTTTGCGCAGCCTTGGAATCATACATAAAAATATCGACTGGCTTACGAATCCGACGACGGCCATGTTTGCAGTTATTTTTGCGAATTTCTGGATCGGTATTCCCTTTAACATGATCTTAATCGCGACGGGACTTACTACAATACCGAAGGAGCTATATGAAAGCGCGGCGATTGACGGGGCCGGTAAATTCCAGACTTTCCGGAAAATAACGGTGCCGTTACTAAAGCCGACGATGGAGTCCGTATTGATTCTGGGCTTTATCTACACCTTCAAGGTGTATGATCTGGTTTATGTAATGACCAGCGGAGGGCCGGTTAATTCGACGCAGCTGTTATCCACCTATTCCTATAAATTGTCCTTTGAAATGTTTAAATATAGCGAAGGAGCGGCGGTTGCCAATGTCCTGTTTGTGATTTTGTTTATCGTCAGTTCAATCTATCTGAAATTTATTTATACAGAGGGGGAAGAGTGATGGATAGTGATTTGAAATTATCAAAGACGAAAAATACAGTATATTGCGTGATATCCATTGTTTTGTTGTGTGTGCTTTTATTCCCGCTCTACTGGATATTTGTAACCTCATTAAAGACGGAAAAAGAAATATTTCAAATACCACCTACCTTTTGGCCGGAGGTGCTGAATACAAAATCGTATTTGGCACAGGTAAAAAGCGGTGATTTTAATATGTTCCGCTCTTTTGGCAACAGTATGGTGATTTCGGTCGGGGCCATGCTGATTTCAATTGTTTTGGCAGTACCGGCCTCCTATGGAATTGCCAAGTATCATTTTAAAGGGAAAAGAGCAGTTATTCTTGGCTTTTTGGTAACTCAGATGCTTCCGGTCTCTGTTTTATTGACCCCTCTGTTTATTACCTTCCAGAAGATGAATTTATATAACACCTGGTGGTCTACCATACTATCTGACGCAACTATTGGCATCCCTTTTTCAGTTTTGATCCTGAAGAACTTTTTTGCTACGATACCGAAGGAAATAGAAGAGGCGGCATATATCGATGGCTGCAATAAGTTTACAGGGTTTATAAAAGTGTTAATACCGATTGCGAAGCCGGGTGTTGTTGTCTGCGGGATATTTTCCTTCTTATATGGCTGGGGGGATTTGGCTTATGGAATGACCTTTATTCTTGACCAGGAAAAGAGACCGATCACGGCTGGTATTTTTAATTTTATCGGACAATATGGAACGAAGTGGAGCTATCTGACGGCATTTGCAGTTGTAACCATTATTCCTGTAGCATTGATCTTTATTTTAATGCAAAAATACATCATAAGTGGTATGACTAGCGGTGCGGTCAAGGGATAAGAGAGCGGAGGGCGCGTATGTTAAAAACAGACAATAAAAAACTGATTTTTCATTATGATGCAGAAGAATTATGGATTGAACCCTGGGGCAAAAATGCTCTTCGAATCAGGGCATCTAAAAATGATAGTATTCCTGAGGAAAACTGGGCGTTACTCGACGGCCCGGAAACGGATGTAAGAATTGAAGTAAAGGAAGATGGGGCATCCATACAAAATGGAAAAATTAAAGCGGTAATTTCCAGGTTCGGGAAAATAATGATTTTTAATCAAAAGGGTGAGCTTTTGATTGAGGAATACAGTAGAAACCGGAGAGATGTCCTGGATAGGAAATGCAGTGCCATTGAGGTCGAAGCAAGGGAATTTAAGCCGATTGTAGGAGGGGATTATCATCTGACCTGGAGGTTGGAATCCATACATAGTAATGAAAGAATATATGGAATGGGCCAGTACCAGCAGCCCTATCTGGATTTAAAAGGAATGGATCTTGAATTAGCACATAGGAATTCCCAGGCCAGTGTGCCCTTTGCGTTATCTTCCAAGGGCTATGGACTTTTGTGGAATAATCCTGGAGTGGGAAGAGCCGTGTTTGGCAAGAATATCATGAGCTTTGAGGCATATTCTACCCGGGGGCTGGACTGCTGGATCGTGGCCGGAGATACGCCCGCCGAAATTGTAGAAGGCTATGCCGGGGTTACAGGCACTGTACCGATGATGCCTGAATATGGTTTGGGCTTTTGGCAGTGCAAGCTCAGGTATCAGACCCAGGAGGAACTGTTAGAGGTAGCCCGTGAGTATAAAAGACGGGGAGTGCCCCTTGATGTCATTGTGATAGATTTCTTCCATTGGCCAAAGCAGGGGGAATGGAAGTTTGATCCTGTTTATTGGCCGGATCCCGCAGCTATGGTGAAGGAGCTAAAAGCATTGGGGATTGAGCTGATGGTATCCATATGGCCGACAGTGGATAAGACCTGTGAAAATTATGAGGAAATGCTGGAAAATGGATATCTGATCAGGACCGAACGGGGCTTCAGGGCAGGCCTTGATTTTCAGGGAGCCACAATTCACTTTGATACGACAAATCCGAAGGCAAGGGAGTATGTCTGGAATAAAGTGAAGCAGAATTATTATGACCTGGGCATCAAGGTTTTTTGGCTGGACGAAGCAGAGCCGGAGTATACAGTATATGACTTTGATAATTACAGGTATTATGCAGGAAGTAATTTGCGGATTGGTAATTTATATCCTAGAATGTATGCCCAGACCTTCTTTGAAGGAATGAAAAGGGAAGGGCAGGAAAATATCGTGAATTTACTCAGGTGTGCCTGGGCAGGAAGCCAAAGATACGGAGCGCTTGTGTGGTCGGGGGATATTGCATCAAGCTTTGAAAGCCTGCGCAATCAATTGGTTGCAGGGCTCAATATGGGAATTGCCGGTATTCCCTGGTGGACAACTGACATTGGAGGCTTTCATGGCGGTAATCCTGAGGATGAAGGCTTTAGGGAATTATTTATCCGGTGGTTCCAATGGGCGGCCTTTTGCCCGGTTATGCGTCTCCATGGTGACAGGGAGCCGAGGCAGCCGCAGTTGGGTACCGGCGGAGGCGCCACCTGCTGTTCAGGAGCTCCGAATGAGATATGGAGCTATGGGGAAAAGGTTTATGATATTTGTGTCAAATACATTAATATCAGGGAAAAAATGCGTGATTATACAAGGGAGCTTATGAAGGAAGCACATGAAAAGGGAACTCCTGTAATGAGAACCTTATTTTATCATTTTCCAGAGGATGGAAACTGCTGGGACATTACGGATGAATATATGTATGGCGACCGGTATCTGGTAGCACCGGTACTTTATGCAGGCATGGAAGAGCGCAGTGTGTACCTGCCAACGGGAGCCCTGTGGAAAGAGCTTGAGAGCGGTTCCATATATCCGGGAGGAGAGTTCATCAAAATAAAGCTATCCATTGAATCAATGCCGGTGTTTGAAAGATGCTAATGCAGGAAACCGCGGTTTAAACCAGATGCGTGTCTGGATGCATGAATATCAGGAACCGTGTAATAAAATAGGTTTTGTAAAAATGGAAGGTAAATTGGGGTGTAGCTATATAATTGTGGAGGTATCGGCTATGCAAAAGATAAAGGAGTATTGATACAGGAAAAAAAGACGATAGAAAAAGAAAAGGGAAAGCAAGAAAAGAAGGTAAAACAAAAAAAATCAGAACAGCATTATTAACAGAAGAGGCCGGGCGGCTAAAAGCGGGAGTGGAGAAATTGGAGGAATCTATGAGCCAATTCGCCGTTTAAAAAATCAGGAAACGAAAATGTCCTGTCGATCAATATTTATGAGGCAAGGAGAATATCCAGATTCCGGGGGACATGCAGAAAAAGGGGCTTGCACTTTTGTGCAAGCCCTCAGACTGTAGACAAAGCTGATTATTAAAAGAAGCATATAAATAATCAATACTATATTTTTGCCCTTACTTATGGTATTCTTTAATAAATTAAAATTTGCGGGGGGAGGGCAGCTTACTGATGCCCATGGGATCCATAGGAAATATTTGAACCAACTTAAAAAAGACAAGAGGGGGATTATTCATGAAATTAACAGAGCGGACTAAAAAGATGATATTACTTCTTCTGGAAGAGGATAATTACAGGACGGTACGGTATATTGCCGAGAAGGTAAATGTCAGTTCCAGGACAGTTCTCCGGGAATTGATGAATATAGAGCACTGGCTAAACACCAAAGGGATTGTTTTGGAGAAGAAAAAAGGCAGCGGAATCCAGCTCTGTTTACGGGAAAAAGAAAGGGAAGCTTTAAAAAAAGATATACAGAGCGAGAAAGCGGATCTGGTTTATTCCCCGGAACAAAGGATTACTTTACTAAAGGCGGAACTTTTAAAAAACTCCGGTATCACCAAACTGTATACGTTAACCAGGTTACTGGAGGTTACGGAAGGAACAATCAGTGCGGATCTGGACAAGCTTGATACCTGGATGGACAAATTCCGGTTAAAGATTAATAAAAAGCCGGGGCTTGGGGTGTATGTGGAAGGGAATGAAATTTCCATCAGGAGTGCAATTATTTCCCTGATATATGAACAGTTTCATGAAGCGGAATTAATTAATATCATTTTCAACAGGGATAATGAAGCCCTGAATCTGGATCTGATTAAAACAAGAATAAACCAGGGAATTCTTGATATTATGGATATTCATTATCTGGGGCTTACTGAACAACTTCTCCGAAATGTGGAGAAGCAGATGAATTACCAGTTTGCGGATAATTCTTATATCGGCCTGGTGATAAGGATCAGCGTGACACTCCACCGGTGTTTTATGGGTATGTTTATCAAGGATATTGGTGATCTGGAAAAAGATGTGCCGGGAGATAAATTATACCGCCTGGTGAAAGAGTGGTTTAACTCCCACGAAACCCCGCCCTCTTTTATAATTCCGGAAGAAGAAATTAGGTATATAGTGATCCATATCAAGGGTGCCGAGATACAGGAAAGGTATGGGCAGGATTCGGGGCATGATATACAGGATCTGAAAATCATGGAACTGACGAAGGAAATCATCTATATTGCAGAAAGAGAAACGGGTATTTATCTTGAAGATAATGAAAAATTACTGAGAGGCCTGGCAGGGCATCTTAAAATGGCTATATACCGGATAAAAATGCATCTGGATATTATGAATCCCTTATTGGAGGATATTAAGGATATGTATCCCGATCTATTTCAGACAGCAGGAAAGTGCGCGGCGTTTATTGAGGAAAAAGAAGGGATTGCCATACCGGAAGATGAAATCGCATATTTGGCCACCCATATCGGCGCGGCAGTAAAGGAAGAAAAAAACAATACCCTGCAGATTTACAGGGCGGTGGTTGTCTGCACGAATGACATCGGGGCAGCCCAGCTGCTGGTAGCTGAAATAGAACGGGTATTTCCCAATATACGGATATCCTCCATTATTTCCGTAATGGATATGGATATTGTCCAGTTAACACAAAAGCATATCGATCTAATCATTACAACGGTAGAACTGCAGATGACAAAACTTCCGTCCATATTGGTAAACCCAATCCTTAACGAGACGGATAAAAAACATATCCGGGAGGTACTGGAGGACTTTTTACCGGAAAATATGAATTACAGCAGGATAAGAACAGCGCAGCTGGAAGAAAAGCTGAATAAACTGAAACAGTACAGCAGCTATATTTTGCAGATTATGCATAATTTTCTGTTTGTGGAGCAGGTTGCAGCTGAAAATATGGAGGAATTGAATCATTTCATTAGCCGGTCCCTGGCAAAAACAGGCGAGGACAGGGTTCTGATTGAAAGAGGCATGGAAAACAATGAAAATAAAGGCGCTGCTATTCTAAGCCAGAAAGGGATGGTCTTATATCACCTTCGGTCAGAGGCGGTAAAGGAACTTGGTATGACAGCCTTGAGAGTGAAAGACTCCATTTTCAGCCGGGAAAAAAACGGTCATATGGAAAAAGCGGATATGTTTATTGTATTGTCGATGCCTTATGATACCGATAGTTATGCATTGGAAGTATTAAATGAAATCACCAGAAAAATCATAAGCAGCGATTTTGCCATGACCTTAAAGCAATGTGGTAAAGAAGAAATCCGGATTGAAATGAATACAATTTTAGATAACTTTATCCAAAGTAAAGTACGGGATACTAATATTAAATGAGTTATGTCATATACTCAACGGACATAACTCATTTTCTTTTTCTTTACATAAATTTTAAATTTTTTTATACTTTTCTTAGAGTAACTTGATGTGTGGTTTTTTTTACGTTCTTTTATGGACAGACCGAATGTTACCGTATTGTTTTGTTTAATAAGCATAAACAGGAAAAAGGAGAAGATTAATATGGAAAAAGTAACAGTAACCGTAATAAACCCGGTAGGGTTACATGCAAGGCCGGCGAGCCTGCTTACCAAACTGGTAAAAGGATACGAATGTGATATTGAATTTTATAAAAATGGTGATGATACCAAGAAACACCAACCGAAAAGCATTTTATCCGTAATGGCTTTGGGTGCAGTAAAGGGTGACGAATTAACCTTTGAGGCAAACGGAAAAGACGAAAAAGAAGCAATAAAGGCAATCGAAGAATTTGTAAAGGGCGGTTGCGGGGAATAGGAGATCAGGTATGAACACCATTAAGGGAACACCCATTTCACCTGGGATAGCAATCGGCAAAGTGCATTTAAAAAAATTGGTTTCTGAGGAAATATCCTTTATCCAGACAGATAATGCAGAAGAAGAGAAGAAAAGATTCCAGGATTCCAGAGCTTTGGCAATAAAACAGATAGAAGAGATTTATAATGAAATGCTTCGTTCAAAGGGTGAACAGGAAGCTTCTATATTTTTAGCCCATATCGAAATGTTAAACGACATGGAATTTATTAACGGAGTAGAGTATGTCCTGGAGGAGTCAGGCTGCACATCGGAATGGGCGGTTAAAACGGTAAGGGATAACTTTGTTGAAATTTTTGAATCCATGGATCATGACTACATGAGGGAAAGGGCAATGGACATCAAAGACATCAGCGGCAGGGTGATCAGGATATTGAAAGGAACCGGCAATGAGGATTCTTTTGTACTTACGGAGCCGGTTATTATAATATCAGATGACCTGACACCTTCCGCTACAGCACAGATGGAACCAGGGCTTGTTTTAGGAATCATCAATGAAACCGGCGGGCCGACCTCCCATGCGGCCATTATCGCAAGGATGCTTGGTATTCCCTTTGTAATCTGTCCCCAGATTACATCCCTTGTAAAAAACGGGCAGCAGCTGGCTTTTGACGGGGAGGAAGGCACCATAGAACTGGAAGTTACGAAAGAAGTCCTTCGGGATTACGGCAGGAAACAGGCGGATTATTGCAAAAGGATGCTCCAGCTGGAACAATTAAGGGGCACAAAATCCATTACTGTGGACGGCCATGAGATTTTACTGGCAGGCAATATTGGTGCGCCGGAGGATGCGGATAGGGTTTTACAGCAGGATGGGCATAGTATCGGTCTGTTCCGGACAGAATTTTTATATATGAACCGGGACGGTTCCCCTGGCGAGGAGGAACAGTTTGCCGCATATAAAAAGGTTGCGGAAAAAATGCAGGGGAATCCGGTGGTGATACGGACTTTGGATATCGGAGGGGATAAGGAAGTGGATTATCTTAAGATATCAAAAGAAGAAAACCCGTTTTTGGGATACCGTGCCATCCGTCTCTGTCTGGATCGTGTACCGTTCTGGAAAGTCCAGTTAAGGGCTCTGCTCCGGGCAAGCGTATATGGCAATATCCATATTATGTTTCCCATGATCGTATCCATGGAGGAACTAAGACAGGCGAAAGAGATTTTAGAGGAAGTAAAAGCGGAATTACGAAGTAAAGAAATTGCTTTCAATGAAAATATACCTGTCGGGATGATGATGGAAACACCTGCGGCAGCTCTTATGGCGGACATCTTTGCAAAAGAGGTTGACTTCTTTAGTATCGGAACCAATGACTTGATCCAGTACACTATGGCGGTTGACCGTATGAATGGGAAGGTTGCCCATCTGTATTCCCAATACGATCCGGCGGTACTCCGTTTTATTAAAAAAGTCGTGGACAGTGCCCATGAAAATGGTATCTGGGCAGGCATCTGCGGAGAAGCTGCCGCGGATAAAGCCTTACTTCCCCTATGGGTTGGTTTAGGGCTGGATGAACTCAGTATGTCCCCCGGTTCCATACTCCGGATAAAAAGACAGATTCAGGGACTTGCGAAATCGGACTGCGAGGAATTAGTTGAAAAAACATTTACATTAAAAACAGCAAAAGAAGTAGAAGAAACCTTGAAAAATTACAAATGAACTGGTGAGTAATGGGAGGATACCTTTATGAATCAAGAAAGTTTTGAATATAACAGGTCAGTATCAGAGGAAATATCTGAACCGGAACCAATTAATGTGCTGGAACCAGAATTGGATGAAATGAGTTTCATTGAACCGGAAGCTGCTGGAACCACAATGGCTAAAGCAAATTTTTACAAAAAAAATATGGCGGATCGTATCTATTCGGTAATGTCGGAAGTGGATATGGATCTCCAGGACGTAGTCGAATCCTTTGTGGAAGCCTCTTCCAAAGCGGAAAAAGGAAATCAGGTCATTAATAAAGGGATCAACCAGATGGCAACCATACGTGAAAATTTTACGTCGGTGATACAGGCGATTAACAATCTGGAAAAAAAATCGAAGGAAATCATGAATATTGTTGAAATGATTACAAAGATTGCTAAACAAACCAACCTGTTAGCGCTGAATGCGGCCATAGAAGCTGCAAGGGCAGGCGAGCAGGGAAAAGGTTTTACCGTAGTGGCAAGTGAAGTCAGGAAATTGGCGGAGCAATCCTCAGGTGCCGCAAAAAATATCGGGGAATTGATCTACTCAATACAGACGGAAATTAACCAGACGGAAGGAATAATCCAGGCGGTAAACCGGGAAGTGGAATTGGGTGAGACAGTTATTACGGAGGCGGGGAAAACTTTTAACGGCATAGTCGGTAATATTGAAGATGTCTCGAATCAGGTGATGAATCTCTCCGCTTCTATCGAAGAGATATTTACCGTTACCCAGTCTGTAATTCATGATTAGTTGGAATGATTCACTGTTTCTGAGACTTAAGTTGCTGATTATATATCATGGTAAAGCTGGAAAATCACAAGAAGAATTTTCAAATTTATCTTTTACTAAATCCTGTGAAGAAAGTCCCCCTTTAGTTCACTATCCGAAGCCGCAATTCCAGATTGTAATGTACGCAGTGAAATATGCAGCTAAAATGGCAGATATTTTTTATAATACTGCGGTAAATGATGTATGTGTTAAGGGGAAATATCCAGAGGGTTATGTAGATAAGCTTAAATCTGAAGGATACGACCTTTCCT
Source organism: Clostridiales bacterium (assembly GCA_012839295.1). GTDB lineage: Bacteria > Bacillota > Clostridia > Lachnospirales > Lachnospiraceae > Mobilitalea. The sequence goes on along the minus strand of DUNO01000066.1, from coordinate 35,890 downwards.
ATATGTTAGAAGAAGATGAAAAAGTGTTTAAGGAAGGAACTGTTGATTATCTCGGAGTGAATACTTATGAAAGAGTTTTAGCTAAACCAAGTGATAGTAATGATAGTGAAATTAATGTAAATAATACGGGGAATTCAACTAATCAAGGAACCATTGATATTAAGGGATGGTTTGAGTACTGGTATCATGAAAATGAAAATTCAGGAAGAAGCCAATAACAGAAACATTGATTTAACAATTGATGCAATTCCTATGGTTGAATTAAATGATCATTTAGAGGGAACAAGTGCAATTTTATTAGGACCTCAAATTAGGTTTGCATTAGATGATATAAAGAAAACAGCAAAAGATATTCCTGTAATAGCAATCGCACCGCAGGATTTTGGAATGATGAACGGGAAAAAAGTATTGGATGATTTATTAAAAGCGTTTAAATAATGGATATTTAGCAGAAGCTACAGAAAGGGCTCTTTGGAGTCAGACTATCAATATTGCCAGAGGCAACAATTGGCATTGATAAATAGTCTGCTGCCCGAGGAGCTGGAACCAAAATAGTGGAAAAGGCCGTACCTCCCATCAACATGCGGGGGTACGGCCTTAATTTCTGATTAGGAGTAAGCCCATATGAAGGAGGATATTGCAAAATGGAAAAAGAATACCATATATGGCAGATATCAGAGGATAATCCTGCAATATATGGTATGGAATTTTCTTTTTGCAACATCCTCCTTCATAGACGACATTAAATCAAAGGATGTAAAATCCTTCTTACCATTCTCGTCATCATCAAATTCATCTTCATTCAAAAAGTAGTCCATAACCAGAAGATCCTCTTCGCGTCATGAAGGTAAAGCCACGGGGAAGGATCCCCTTTTTTTAAATAGGCAGATAAAGATTCAGAATGGTTAAAATATAAAAGGTTAAAATATAAAATAGAAATTGCAGTTGACAATACAAGTATAATTGTATACAATAAAACAAATGCATAAATTCAAGTATTAAATTTATAATTATTAGGATAGGAGAGCAAATTATGGATGAGAGAAAAGTGTACATAAACCCACACAATAACCTGCTGCAGCTGGAGGAGCCAATCTACCAGTTAAATGACGTGAAGGAGCCTAATACCTTCCGCAACCTGTTCCCCTATGATGAGGTTCCAAAGATTGCCTTCAATGACAGAATTGTACCCCATAATCTCCCCGATGAGATTTTTATCACAGACACTACCTTCCGTGACGGACAGCAGTCAAGGGCACCTTATACCACCGAGCAGATTGTTACCATGTTTGATTATTTCCACAAGCTGGGCGGCCCAAAGGGCTTAATCCGTCAAAGTGAATTCTTCCTATATAGCAAAAAAGACCGTGACGCCGTATACAAATGTATGGAAAGGGGCTATCAATTCCCCGAGGTTACTTCCTGGATCAGGGCAAGTAAATCTGATTTCCAGCTGGTTAAGGATCTGGGGATGAAGGAAACCGGTATCCTGGTAAGCTGCTCTGACTACCATATCTTCTATAAGATGAAGATGACCAGAAGGGAAGCCATGGAGCATTATCTTAGTGTGGTAAGGGAATGTCTTGAGACCGGTGTTGCCGCGAGATGTCATTTGGAGGATATTACCCGCTCCGATATCCATGGATTTGTGATACCTTTCTGCCATGAGCTGATGAAGCTGAGCGAGGCGTATAATCTTCCGGTGAAGATCAGGGCCTGCGATACCATGGGCTATGGCGTGAATTTTGCCGGTGCGGTTATTCCAAGGTCAGTCCAGGGAATTATCTATGGTATTATGACCCATGCGGGTGTTCCTTCCAAATGGCTGGAATGGCATGGACACAATGATTTCTATAAGGCGGTCAGCAATTCCACCACAGCCTGGCTATATGGTGCCAGTGCGGTCAACTGCTCCTTATTTGGGATCGGTGAAAGAACGGGTAATACGCCGCTGGAGGCAATGGTATTTGAATATGCCCAGCTTAAGGGAACCCTGGATGGAATGGATACTACGGTTATTACGGAGCTGGCAGAGTACTATGAGAAGGAAATCGGCTACCGGGTTCCTTCCAGGACACCATTTGTAGGAAAGAACTTTAATGTTACCCGTGCAGGTATCCATGCGGATGGACTGCTTAAGAATGAAGAGATCTATAACATCTTCGACACGGAGAAATTCTTAAACCGCCCGGTCCTTGTTGCCGTATCCAATACCTCAGGGCTTGCCGGCATTGCCCACTGGATCAATACCTTCTTTAAATTAAAAGGGGAGAAGGCAGTGGATAAGTCCCATCCGGTTGTCCAGAAGATTAAAGAATGGGTAGATGAAGAATATGAGACTGGCCGTGTTACTGTCATTACGGATGAGGAGTTAATTGATATTATTGAAAAAACACAGGATGAGCTGGGAATCAGCCTGGTAAATGTTGACCGGTAGGACTGGCAGAACGAATCCGGTAATACAGGCCTGGCAACATAGGCCGAACGAAACAGGTCTGGCAAAACAGATCAGGAAAATAAGCCTGAAAAAACTGCCGGGAGGGACAGAGCCGGCAAAGGAACCTGCAAACAACGCCGGGGAGGTTGACAAGATAGGCCTTAACTAATAAAATGATAGATGGTAACGACGTACATGAAAAGCTAGGGGGTGTCCCGGAGCAGGAATGCCCTAAGGCGGATAGAATTTAGGATGAAAATTCTAAATAAAAATGTTGGAGGATCATTATGGTATCTACAGAAAGAATTGAGGCAGCAAAGGAGCGTTTCGGACAGCTGCTGAAAGAACAGCTACAGAGAGTAGAGAATATGAAAGCCCAGGGTGATTTCGTGAATTATAAGACCCTGGATAAGATTATTGTTGGTGTATGCGGCGGCGACGGAATTGGTCCGGCTATTACAGGCCAGGCCCAGAGGGTTTTGGAGTATTTATTGAAGGATGATATTGCAGCAGGAAAGGTTGAATTCCGTGTAATCGATGGCTTGACAATCGAGCGCAGGGCCGCTGAAAATGCAGCGATTCCTCCCGCAGTTCTGGAAGAGATTAAAAAATGCCATGTTGTACTGAAGGGACCTACAACAACGCCCAGGAAAGGCGATCCATGGCCGAATGTAGAGAGCGCCAATGTTGCAATGAGAAAGGAACTGGACCTCTTTGCAAATGTGAGGCCGGTTCGTATTCCCGAGCAGGGCATTGACTGGACCTTCTACCGTGAGAATACGGAGGGTGCATATGCCGTAGGAAGCAAGGGTGTCCATGTAACGGAAGACCTTGGGGTGGATTTTACAATTGCAACTACCCAGGGTACGGAGAGGATTATCCGGGCTGCCTTTGAATTTGCCAAAGCAAATGGCAAGACAAGGGTTACGGCAGTTACGAAGGCAAATATTATTAAGACTACGGACGGTAAGTTCCTGGATATCTTCCGGGAAATCGCGAAGGATTATCCGGAGATTACTGCCGATGACTGGTATATTGATATTATGACGGCGAAGCTGGTTGACGAAAAGAGAAGGAAGGATTTCCAGGTAGTTGTGCTTCCTAATCTTTACGGCGACATCATTACTGATGAAGCAGCGGAATTCCAGGGCGGTGTCGGAACGGCCGGAAGTGCCAATATCGGCAAGAAGTACGCCATGTTTGAAGCAATCCACGGTTCAGCACCCCGTATGGTGGATGAGGGCAGGGACATCTATGCCGATCCCTGCAGCATGATACGTGCAGGGGCCATGCTGCTTGCCCATATCGGTTATAACAAGGAAGCGGATAAGATTTACCGTGCCCTTGACATCTGTACCGTGACTGAACGGAAGGTTTTCACCACCGGCAGGGCGACAGGCGCGACAGGCGCAGAATTTGCCGGCTATCTGATGGAGACCATTGAGAAGATGGATTAACGAATGGTGCTGCGGCACCTACATATAGAACCATGTTACGGTACCTAAGGAGGGAATTCTTTGGAAGATTATAATCTTCAAAAGGAAGTGTCGGATAAATATTCATTAAGGGGCAGGGTATTTACAAAGCTCAGGGAAGATATCCTATCAGGCCTTTACCAGGAGAATGAGGAATTAAAGGAAAATACAATAGCCCTGGAGCTTGGGGTAAGCCGTACTCCGGTGCGGGAGGCCCTAAGGCAGCTTGAGCTGGAGGGTCTCATAACCATGATCCCGAACAAGGGAGCCTATGTTACCGGTATCACCTCTAAGGATATCCATGATATCTATATGATCCGTTCTTATCTGGAGGGGCTATGTGCCAGATGGGCCTGTGAAAATATAACGGAGGCCCAGATTGAAGCCTTGGATGAGATTTTATACCTGTCTGACTTCCATGCCAGACGAAGCCATTATGAGCAGCTGGTGGATTTGGATAATAAATTCCATGAACAGATCTATAAGGCTTCCGGGAGCAAGATCTTAAACCATGTCCTTACGGATTTCCACCATTATGTGGAAAGGGTGCGCAAGCTTACCCTGGCTGTCCCGGAGAGGGCGGCAAAATCAAGCCAGGAGCATGCGGCGATCCTGGATGCGATCCGTAAACGGGATGGGGATCTGGCAGAAGCGCTGGCCCATGAGCATATTGTGAAATCAATGAAGAATATTATGGACCGTGGCTTATAAAGCAAATACAAGCCCGGATCCATCGGTATTTGAAGGAAATATCACTGAAAAGAAAAACAAACGGCGGCTTTGCAGATATTGAAGCAAAGCCGCCGTATTGTATGGGCGTGTTGGAAGGCACATCCTGGCTCCAGGTTAATCAAACAGGTCCTCGTCGGCACTCCGGTCAATGATTTTGTGGAAGAAATATTCACCCACACCGAGGACAATCCCTGTAACCAGGGCGGTGATAAAGGCGATATCATTAATATTCCATACGAAATTAAACAGATAAATGATAATGGTGTTTAGAACCATGTCGGCAATCGTAGCAACAGTATTGTTGGTAGCAGGAAGCAGTGCCATGTCACCGATCATATATGAAATGATGGTAGTGATCAATGACAGGAAAAGAATCCGCCCGAATGACAGATTGCTAAGGAGCAGTAAAGCGATTTCGAGAATGAAGGCGGTCATTAAAAATTTGACAACTAGTGCAGATATATGTTTCAATGTTGCATCTCCTTTGGGTATTATACTATATGAAGATATTATTCCCAAAGGAGTTATTCTTATGCAGAAAAACTGGAGCAGTTATTCCTCCGCTGCCAGTTCCTCCCACAGCTCTAAAAGCTCAAGAAGGCGCTCTTCAATTGCCTTCTTTTCCTCGTTTAATTCAAGCAGCCTTTGTACATTCGTAAAAATCTCTTCCCTGGTCAGCAGCTCATCGATTTCATCATTCCTCTGCTCCAGTTGATGGATCTCATCCTCCGTCTTTTTTAAGTCATTCTTTCTTTTCCTAAGCCTCGCCTGTTCCTCCTTTTGCTGCTGCCAGCTCTGCTTATTTTCGCTTTCAGCTTCTTGGACGGCCTGGGAAGCAGAAGGGGGAAAAGCGGCTGCCGGAAAGGCTCCCGGCCTGCCTGAGGCGGTCTGGGCGGCTTGCGCCGCCTTGCCCAGGACGGCAGCTTCCATCTCAGGTTTTTTCTCCAGGTAATAATCATAGTTTCCTATGTAGTTAAGGAGGGTTTGCTGCGTTAAATCCAGGATCCGGGTGGCAGTTTTATTGATGAAATAACGGTCATGGGATACATACAGCACCGTTCCGCTATAATGGTTTAGGGCATTCTCCAGGATTTCCTTGGAGGTGATGTCCAAATGGTTCGTCGGCTCATCCAGGATTAAAAGGTTGGCCTCGGAGAGCATCAGCTTGGCAAGGGATACCCGTCCCCGTTCCCCGCCGCTGATATCCTTGATGCGCTTAAATACATCATCCTCCGTAAAGAGGAAAGCGGCAAGTATGTTGCGGATGGTGGTATTATCCAGGTTCGGGTAGGTGTCCTGTAATTCATCAAACAAGGTCTTGTCAGGATCAAGCACCTGATGCTCCTGGTCATAGTAGCCCACATGGACCTTGGAGCCCAGCCTGACCTGCCCTCCATCAGCATCCACCTGTCCATTGATGATCTTTAAAATGGTGGTCTTTCCGGTTCCGTTATTTCCTATGATGGCAACCTTCTCGCCCCGCTTGATTTCAAAATTCAAATCCTTAAACAGGGTCAGGGAGCCGTAGGACTTTGACAAGCCGGTTACGGATAATACATCATTTCCGCTCATCACCCGGGGCTCAAGCTGGAAATGCATTTCCGTATGGTCCATGGGACGATCGACGCGCTCTATTTTTTCGAGCATTTTCTCACGGCTTTCCGCCCGCTTGATGGATTTTTCCCGGTTAAAGGAGCGGAGCTTGGCAATTACCTCCTCCTGATGCTTGATTTCCTGCTGCTGGTTTAAATATTGCTTTAACTGGGCAGTCTGGAGCATTGCTTTTTTCTGGGCATAGGCGGAGTAATTTCCCTCAAAGGTCTGGCATTTGGCGAAATCCAGCTCAATGACCTTTGAAACCACCCTGTCCAGGAAATAACGGTCATGGGCAACCAGGACAACAGCCCCGTTATAATTTAATAAAAAGGTCTCCAGCCAGGCGATGGACAGTAAATCCAGGTGGTTGGTGGGCTCATCCAGCAGGATGATGTCCGGCTTCGAGAGCAGGAGCTTTCCCAGGGCAATCCGGGTTTTTTGACCGCCGGACAGGGTGTCCACCTTCTTGTCAAAATCCTCCTCCAGGAAGCCCAGCCCCTTTAAAATGCCGGTCACTTCACTTTGGTAGGCATAGCCGTTTTTAAGCTCGAATTCATGGGTCAGCCTGGTATAGGTGTTCAGCATCTGGTTTAATTTATCCCCAGAGGCATGCTTCATCTCAAGCTCCAGGGACCTGATGCTTGCATCCAGGTCAATGACATCCTGTTTTACGGTTAACATTTCTTCATATATAGTACTGTCCGAGGACAGGTTCTGATGCTGTGCAAGGTAGCCTATGGTGTTCCCCTTTGAGAGGATTACTTCACCCTGGTCCGCCGGAAGTTCTTTCATAATTATTTTTAATAAGGTAGACTTTCCGGCACCGTTAATTCCGACAACCGCGACCTTCTCCTTCTCATTTACATGGAAGGATACCTCCGTTAGGATCTGGTTGGTACCGAAAGCCTTGCTTATGCTATTACATGCGAGAATCATTGATAATACCCGTGCCTTTCATTTTCTTATGGCCTATTCAAAAAAATGGAACAAGCCACATTTATTCCGTTGTTAATTTTAACATAGGAATTCCTTCAAGTAAAGCCAGGATCACCGGAATACTTTTGCCCTGCCTGTTATTGTGTTAAAATTAGTTAATTAGTACCTGTTATGGAGAGATATCATGCTGCAATACATTGACTTATTCTTAACGATTGCATATAATTATTGTTATAGTTAAAAAAGTCCCGCAAAAGATAGGGGGAACTTTGGAACAGGAGGAGAACCATTGTATAAAAAAGAAATTTCGAAAGCAGTCATTAATAGATTACCAAGATATTACCGCTATCTGGGGGATTTGTTGGAGAAGGATGTTGTACGGATCTCTTCCAAGGAATTAAGCGAGAAAATGAGGGTGACTGCATCCCAGATCAGGCAGGATTTAAATAATTTTGGAGGCTTTGGGCAGCAGGGATACGGTTATAACGTGGAATATCTTCATTCAGAGATCGGCAAAATCCTTGGATTGGATACAAAATATAATGTTATTATTATTGGAGCCGGTAATTTGGGACAGGCTCTGGCTAACTACACGGACTTCGAAAGAAGGGGCTTTTACGTCAGAAGCATCTTTGATATCAGCCCGGCATTGATCGGCACGGAGATACGGGGAATTACCGTAAGGGCGAATGAGGAGCTGGAGGAATATATCCGAAATAATAAGGTGGATATTGCCGCAATTACGGTTCCAAAGACAAAGGCTCCCGGGGTTGCCAATGAATTAGTGAAGTGGGGGGTCAAGGGGATCTGGAACTTCGCCCCGACGGACCTTAATTTACCGAAGGATGTTACCGTGGAAAATGTCCACCTGGCGGATAGCTTGATGAAGCTTTCCTATCGCTTGTCCGGGAAAAGGGAAGAAATGAAATAAATTTCATTAAAAATATAATTCATTTAAAATAAACTTCACTTAGAAAATATAGTTCGCTGATTGGATGGAAAGGGTCGGAATGTCTGCCTATGGCTAGAAAAGAGAAAAAAAGTGAATTTCATAAATTGGTAAAAGACAAAAAACTGCCGATCCTGACACTTGACGGACGCTGGCATGAAATATTTACTGAGGACCGGAAGACATCTGCAATAAAGGAATTAGAACAGCAGGTAAATGACCTTTTGAAAAAACAGGGGAAGCTGGTCAATGATATTAAGGATATGAAGAAGCTGAAGAACGGCCTGATGCAGGAAATCATGGATAACATGGACATCGGCAGGGATAATGCCGGCAAGGAGAAGGATAAAAAGCTGGGCAGGAATAAGCAGTTCATTACGGAATTGAATGAAAAGATAGAGCTGGCAATGGATGAATTAGGGGATCTGCCTTACCAGATTAAGGAGGCAAATGAAGCCCTGATGTCGGAAAGTGTTGCCCTGTTTTATGAACGCCTGGAAAAGAACAAAGAGGAATTAAGCCAGGTTGCCGACTGGATCAATAGCATCCGGGAGGAGCTCAAACATAAGATACTGCTCAAGCAGGATCTGGAGGTAAACAATACACAGATTTATTCATATATGCATGATGTGCTTGGAGCGGAGCTGATGGAGCTCTTTGATAAGGAGTACCATATTAAAAAGTAGCTGTTGGAGGCTTGATGTGATTACCGGAATTGGAGTGGATTTAGTGGAAATAGACCGTGTTGTGAGGGCCTGCGAAAAGGAAGCCTTCGTGCTGCGGTGTTTTACGGAAGCGGAGCTTGAGCTGGTTCATGCGGACAAGAAAAAGGCCGCTGATAATTTCGCAGTGAAGGAAGCGGTAGCAAAGGTGCTTGGAACGGGCTTCCGCGGCTTTGGGCCAAAGGATATCGAGGTGTTGCGTGACGGCCAGGGAAAACCCTTTGTTAAGCTTTACGGCAGGGCACAGGAGCTGGCAAAGGCCCAGGGAATCACTGCGATCCATATTTCAATTTCAAACACAAAGGAGTTTGCCAATGCATTTGCGGTAGGAGAGGCCGAAGCTTCCGAAAGGATGGAGGCTAAATCCTATGAAAGGGTGGAGGATGAAGCCTCTGAAAAGCTGGAGGACAAATGCTCCAAAAAGCTGGAGGACAACTGCTCCGAAAAGCTGGAGGACAAATCCTCCGAAAAAATGGAGGACAAATCCTCCTAAAAAATGGAGGATTGGGTATGAGATATGCTGTGAATTCTGAAGAAATGAAGAAGATAGATGATTATACCATACGGACAGCCGGGATTCCGGCGTTAGAGTTAATGGAACGGGCAGCGATGGAGGTCGTCCGTGTAATGAAGAAAAGGATCGACCAGCCGGATCGCATCTTAGCGGTTTGCGGTGCCGGGAATAATGGAGGAGATGGGGTTGCAGCAGGTAGGCTTCTGTATTTACAGGGCTATCATGTTGCTATTCTTTTTATTGGAGAGGAAAATAAGGCCTCTGATTCCATGAAGCTCCAGCTTGAAATGGCGAAAAGAATTGGGATTCCGATGGAAAACAGAGACAGGCTGCCTGAATATAATATAATAATTGATGCCCTCTTTGGAGTAGGGTTATCAAGGCCTGTATCAGGTGAGTATGAGGAAATTATAAAGAGGATCAACCAGGGACGGCATTATGTCTATTCGGTGGATCTTCCCTCCGGGATTTCTGCGGATAATGGACAGGTGATGAAGCTGGCGGTGAAGGCAGATGAAACGGTTACCTTCGGGCATAATAAGCTGGGTCTGGTTCTTTATCCGGGAGCAGAATATGCGGGAAAGCTGACGGTGGCTGATATCGGATTTCCACAGGCTGCCACAGATCAGGTAGAACCTGGGGTTCGGTATTATGAGCCCGTGGATCTGGAAAGGCTTCCAGGGAGAAGAAGGGATGGACATAAGGGAAGCTTTGGTAAGGTACTAATCATAGCAGGCAGCAAGGGTATGGGCGGTGCGGCTTACCTGTCCGGCAAGGCAGCTTACCGGACGGGTGCAGGGCTTGTAAAGCTAATGACCTCGGAGGCGAACCGTCTGATTCTCCAAACCCTGCTGCCGGAGGCTTTATTCTCCTCCTACGACGGGGAAGGCGCAGATAGTGAGGAAAGGCAGCATAAGCTCCTGAGGGAACTGGAATGGGCATCCGCCGTTGTAGTGGGGCCGGGGCTGGGCTTGACGGCAACGGCAAAGGAGCTGGTGGAAACAGTAATCAATAAGGCAACAGTGCCGGTAATTATTGACGCGGATGCCATCAACCTGCTTGCGGGAATGCTTGACCATAATCAGGAGGCAGGGATCCGGGACAGATGGAGGAAGCTGGCATCGCTGTTAAAGGAAAATACAATTCTGACACCGCACTTACTGGAGCTGGCCAGGTTGATGGGGGTTTCCGTTGCAGAGATTTCCAATAATTTGGTTGACACTGCGAATCAATGTTCTTATAATAATAAGTTGATATACGCCATAAAGGATGCCAGAACTTTCGTGGTACAGGAAATGAAACGGTATCTCAATGTATCCGGCAATAACGGCATGGCTACCGGCGGCAGCGGGGATGTGCTTACAGGAATCATTGCGGCACTCATGGCCCAGGGAATGGTGGAATATGAGGCAGCCTGCCTGGGAGTATATATCCATGGCCTGGCAGGTGATGCAGCAGCGAGGGAGAAGGGAGTATACTCCTTGATGGCAAGTGATATTATAGATTCACTGGGGGATGTACTTAAGAAGGCAAGCGGAGCATTGGAGGGTACACTATAAAATTACAGATGGATGGCTAAAGAGTATTCCATGAAATTTGTGGCATGGATCAGACACAGGGAAAGGCTAGCGATAATATTATGAAAGTAGAATGTGCACGGATGGATAAACGTTACTATAGAGTGCAGGCAAGGGTGGATTTAAATGCAATCAGGCATAACCTTTTAGCAGTGAGAAATAAGCTGGGGAGTAATACGAAGCTGATGGTCATCATCAAGGCAGATGCCTATGGGCATGGTGCGGTACCCCTTGCCAAGGCAATGGGGGAAAGCGGAAAAATTGACGCCTACGGTGTTGCGATTATTGAAGAGGCCATTGAATTGCGGGAGGCTGGTATTGATACACCAATGTTAATCCTGGGGTATACGCCGAAGGAGCAATATGACCAGGTAGTTTCTTATGATGTGGCGCAGACGGTTTTTCAATATGAGATGGCAGAGGCTTTGTCCAAGGAGGCTGTGCGGCAGGGAAAGACGGCGAAGATCCATATCAAGCTGGATACAGGAATGAGCCGTATCGGATTTTCAGATACGCCGGACAGCGTGGAGGAAATCAAGAGGATCGCCGCATTGCCGAACCTTGAAATTGAAGGCCTGTTTTCCCATTTTGCAAGGGCGGATGAAACGGATAAGGCATGTACCCTGAGCCAATTGGAACGGTACACAAGCTTTGTTGCCCGGCTGGAAAAGGAGCAGATTTTCATACCGGTGAAGCATATTGCAAATAGTGCTGGTATACTCGAGTTCCCTCAGGCATATTTTAATATGGTCCGGTGTGGAATTGCCACCTATGGCATATATCCCTCCGATACGGTTGACCAAGAGGAAGTTAAGCTGATCCCGGCCATGGAATTAAAAACCCATGTGATCTATGTAAAGGACGTGGAGGCCGGAGTGGGCATCAGCTATGGTGCGACCTATGTCACCGACCAGCCAAGAAGGATAGCGACAATTCCCGTCGGATATGCGGACGGATATTCCAGGAACCTCTCAAACCATGGAAAGGTAATTATCCATGGACAGTATGCACCGATTGTCGGACGGATCTGCATGGATCAGTTCATGGTGGATGTCACGGACCTGCCGGAGGTAAAGCAGGGTGATACCGTCACTTTGCTCGGAAGAGACGGTGAAGCTTATATTTCTGCAGAGGAATTAGCCCAGTGGTCCCATTCCTTTGCCTATGAACTTATCTGTACCGTGGGGAAGAGGATTCCCAGGGTATACATTGAACTGGAGCATGACAGCCGAGGAACAGTATCATTTTAGATAGACGTAAAGCTTGGGGCCTTGCCGCAGAATATACCTTTGTAAAATATGAAGTTTATGATAAGGAATAGTTAAACTATTAGTTCCGGTTCATTTTATATTCTGACTATTCCTAAGATCACATATTTGATATTAGACTGTATTCACTTTACTGCCATCTGGCAGGGCGAGTGCACATCTTGGCACGGAGTGCCACATACCATGGAAGTTTATTAACATGGTATACACACGAAAAAAATGGCAATAATAAGGTTAAGCCTAATATTGGAGTGTGAATAAAGTGGTCATTAAAAGAGGAGATATCTTCTATGCGGATTTAAGGCCGGTAGTCGGATCCGAACAGGGCGGTGTCAGACCGGTTTTGATTGTTCAGAATGATACAGGTAATAAGCATAGTCCAACAGTAATTTGCGCAGCGATAACATCTAAGATGAATAAGGCAAAGCTGCCGACCCATGTTGAACTGGATGCTGATAAATACGGCATTGTCAAGGATTCTGTAATATTGTTAGAGCAGGTCCGTACCATTGACAAATCGCGGCTGAAAGAAAAAGTGTGTCATCTGGACAGGGATGTATTAAAGAAAATTGATAGGGCATTAATCATCAGTTTTTCTTTAGATACATATTATAAATAAATACCAAAGGAAAAAGGAGAATAAAGGTTAAAAAAAATGAAACTAATGAAAGAAGGGGGGACCGGGTCCATGCCAGCACTTTCAAGGCGAGCTGTGCGGTGTAAGGGCAATGCCTGAAATGATAGGCATGGACATAATCATACAATGGACGATGGCAATCCCATATCGGGAATGATAATTATCTTATTGCTGATTCTATTTAATGCATTAATTGTTTGCGCAAAAAATGCAATTAGTAATGTAAGCGAGAATAATGTAAAAAGGAAGGCTGACAGCGGCCAGAAAAGTGCAAGGAGGCTTCTTAGGATTATTGAAAAGCCGAGCAGATATGTTAACGTGCTGGAGCTATTACAAAGCTTTATTGGCGTAGTGACAGGCATGGTCTTTCTGGCATACTTTCTGCCGACAATTGAAAAAGCTACGGTAAATAGCGGATTAGTGGTTGACCTTGCAATCATCAGGCCGATCTACTATATCCTGTTTACTGTACTTTTGGTATATGTTGCAGTACTGTTTGGCCTGATTATCCCAAGGCGGTTTGCCACCAAATATGCGGAAGTAATTGCATATCGGCTGGTTGGGATTATCCGTTTCTTTGGCTTTGTGTTTTATCCGATTGCCTGGCTGTTGGAGGCCATATTAAACCTCCTGCTGCGGCTCTTCGGCATCAAGCCCTTTGACTTGACGGATAATGTAACCGAGGAAGAGATTATTTCCATGGTGAATGAAGGCCAGGAGCAAGGTGTCCTGGACGCTGATAAGGTAGAAATGATTTCTAACATCATAGAGCTTGGTGACAAGGAAGCCCAGGATATTATGACACCGAAGAAGAAAATCGTGGCAGTTAACACGGAAATGTCATTGGAAGAAGCGCTGCGTTATATGCTGTCGGAGAATTATTCCAGGTATCCGCTCTATGAAGGGAACCGGGATAATATTATCGGCATCCTGCACATGAAGGACGTCATATGTGCTTACATATCGGAAGAGCTGAAAAATAAGCCGATTGAAGAAATCGCCAGAGAACCTTATTTTGTACCAGATACACAGAATATCAGTATCCTGCTTCACGATATGCAGTCCAAGAACATCCATATGGCTATCGTGATAGATGAGTATGGGCAAACGGCAGGCTTGGTAGCATTGGAAGACCTGCTTGAAGAGATTGTTGGAAATATCCAGGATGAATATGATGAGGAAGAGGCCATGGTGATCTCCTCCGACGATGAAAGTATCACGGTAAAAGGAGCAATCAGCCTCGAGGAGTTGGAGGATGAGCTGGGGATCAGTCTTCAGAATGAAGATTTTGATACCCTGAACGGATTATTGATTTCCTTAATGGACAGGATTCCCGGAGATGGTGAACAGGCGACCCTGGTTTATCAGGGGTACCAGTTTGATGTCCTGGAGACCAGGAATAAGATGACGGAGCAGGTAAGGATCATGAAGCTTCCAGCAGATGCGGACACCGTGAAAAACGTAGACGAAGAAGTATGAAATAAATAAAATCGTATAGATCCGTAAAGAGAGCATGTAAATAGGGCAGAGCTGCCGGTTTATATGCTCTTTTTCTGTGTGGGCATATATCGGAACCAAGTATATGTTCCGATAATCGGGATGCACGGCACAAAAACAGCGCTTTTTATCAGAAGTTTGGAATACAACTTCTGATAACTTATATTACATGATCTTAACCTAATATTAACAGTGAAATGCTGGAAGATTTTACAGACCCTTTGGTATAGTTAAAATGTAATTATAAATATGCTTTAAAGGAGATGGAGTATGAAAGGTAAGTCAAAGAGAATTCTAAGTGCATTATTGATGGTATTACTAATCGCAGCGACAATTATCATCCCTAATTACAACAATAATGTAAATGCGTCTGCCAGTAAGACGAGTATCAGCAAGGTTATTAAAGAAACGGGGGCCACTGTCCCCAAGTACATTTTCCTGTTTATTGGTGATGGTATGAGCTATCCCCAGATCCAGGCGACTTCCTATTATTTGGGAACAACAGCATCAAAGGGAGGAGTGAAAACACAGGCTCTGAGCTTCATGAATTTTCCGGTAGCCGGTTCAGCACAGACCTTTGACAGCACCTCCTTCTGCCCGGATTCGGCATCTACGGCGACTTCTATTTCCACCGGGCATAAGACCTACAGCGGAACAATCAATATGGATACTTCCTTTAAGGTGTCCTATGAGACGATTGCGGAAAAGCTGAAAAAGCAGATGGACTATAAAATTGGTATCATCAGCTCTGTAAACCTTAACCATGCGACTCCTGCCGCCTTCTATGCCCATCAGGCTTCCAGAAATAACTATTACGAGATTGGCCAGGAAATGATAGCAAGCGGATTTGATTATTTCGCCGGTGGGGAGCTCTTAAAGCCGGCAGGCAGCGATAATAGTAAGGAAAGCATCTATGATCTGGCTAAAAAGGCCGGCTACAGGGTGGTTAGGACCAAGGCTGCTGCGGAAGGCCTGAGAAAAGGGTATGGGAAATCCATTATAATCTCCGAGAAAATCGCTGATGGGGGCGCTATGCCCTATGAACTTGATGCGACAAGCAACGAATGGCATCTTGCGGACTATGTAGAAAAAGGAATCGAAATGCTGGATAACGAAAAGGGCTTTTTCATGATGGTGGAAGGCGGCAAGATTGACTGGGCATGTCATGCGAATGACGCTACTTCTACAATCCATGATACAGTGGCTCTTGGCAATGCAGTTGATGTGGCAATTGACTTTTACAATAAGCACCCGGAAGATACCTTGATCTTAGTTACGGGAGACCATGAGACAGGCGGGTTAACAATCGGCTTTGCCGGTACGGACTATGATACCTACTTAACGAACCTGGAAAACCAAAAGATCTCTTATGCAAAGTATGATTCGGATTTTGTGGCAGGCTACAAGAAGAATAACACGAAATTCACCGCTGTATTGGAGGATATCCAGAAGTATTTCGGGCTGGTGCCAAAGAGCAAGGCTACTGCGGCTGCAAACGCCAAACTGATCCTGACAGATTATGAGTATAACCGCTTATCTGAGGCTTATGATATGACGATGAATAAACCCGAAAAGCTGGATCAGGAAGAGTATGTATTATATGGTACCTATGAACCGTTAACCGTAACAATTACGCATATCCTGAATAACAAATCAGGCATCGATTTTACCTCCTATTCCCATACGGGACTGCCGGTTCCGGTCTTTGCTATAGGAAATGGAGCCGAGTTATTTGAAGGCTATTACGATAATACGGATATTTATGATAGCGTAGCAAAGCTTACAAAGGTAAAATAACCCCAGCCGTAGGAGGTATGGTGCTTATTCAGCGGAAGCGGCAGACCCGTCGGGCTGCCAACTGCAGGCAAAGCCAAAGGAATGCCTGCGCCTGGCAGCCCGATGGGAATGTATTATGGGAATACAGTATCATAAAAGCAATGATTTATTAAGGAGCGGCATAGCAGTATGATTAAATTCAGTAAGGAAAGAATGATGTCCGTCGTAACGATTGTAGCCAGTCTCTTTATTCTGATACTTCTGGTTCTTTTACCCACAGGATATGAAGATGCGGTAATCTACCAGGGGGCTGACCGTACTATTGGGGAAATTATCTCAACCGACAATAGCATGTTAGTCAGTACGGGCTTAATACAAACAGGGGAGCAAAGATGCAGGGTAAAGCTTCTTGGGGGTAAATTTAAAGGGGAAATCGTTACGGCAGTGAATATGCTGAACGGTTCCTTAGAGCAGGATAAGATATTTGGCAGTGGTGACCGGGCACAGGTGCTAATCAGCTATGAGGGAGATGCCATTTACTCGATTAGTATGATCGACCATTACCGGTTGGATAAGGAGCTTATCCTGGCGGGCATTTTCGTTGTGCTTTTAGTATTGTTTGCCGGGACTAGCGGTATCAGGGCGGTTCTTTCCTTTGCGATTACCATCCTGATGATATGGAAGGTATTGGTGCCCAGCTGTCTGAAGGGCTTCAACCCGGTACTTCTGGGTCTGATGATATGTCTTGTATTAACTGTCGTGATAGCAGTCCTTGTATACGGGGTGCATGAGAAAGCGCTGGCGGCCAGCCTTGGCTCCTTATTGGGGATAGGCATGACGGCGCTGCTTGGAATTTTATTTACCGGAATGTACAATATCCATGGTGCGGTAATGCCTTATTCGGAAAGCCTGCTCTATAGCGGCTTCTCCCATCTGAACCTGACCAGCATCTTTATGGCGAGTATTTTTATCGGATCCTCCGGTGCGGTTATGGATTTGGCCGTAGATATCACTTCCTCTGTCTGGGAGGTCGTGGAGCATAAACCGGAAATAACCTGGAAGGAGGCGGCCCGTTCCGGCATCAATGTGGGACGTGCCGCAATAGGGACACAGACAACGACCCTATTATTGGCATATTCAGGGGGATATATATCCCTGCTGATGGTGTTTATGGCTCAGGGAACACCGATTTACAATATCCTTAATTACAAATACATAGCCTCCGAGATCCTGGAGACCTTGATAGGCAGCATTGGGCTGGTTACCGTCGCACCCTTTACGGCTCTGGTCTGTGGCCTATTATTTACCAGGGGAATAAAAAAAGTGCATAGCAGCTTGTCTCTTTAAAGAGGCTGCTATGCGCTTTTTTGTTATACAGCAGGGGAGCTGTATAACCATAGCGTATAATAGGGTGGGAGTAGAAAGTGTTTTATCACTGTCTATGTATAAAGGATACATGGGAAATGTGTATATATTGTGAAGATATTATAAAAAGAAAATAAAAAGCATAAAATAAGCTATAAATTATTTTGAAAATATAAGAAAGCCGGCAAAACGCGAACCGGAGAAATCCGTAGCACGAATTTCTCCGGTTCGATATCATTTATATTGTAGGGAGGAGGAGAGTGAATATATTCATCTCACTTTTTTGGTTCATGACAGCCGGGCTTCCTATCTATGGCAAGCGGATCAGCCTGGATCCGTCCTGCGTAAGAAAATCGGCTGCATGAAGGATAAAGCAGCTTACTGTTTCATCCTTCATATAGTATAAAGGGCAGATATGAGTAAATTATGGATAAATTAAATATTTTTTGTGAACATTATCGCTCAAATCGGAAAAAAATAAGATTAAGACAGAATAATAAACAAATATTTACAATTGAATCAACGGTACCTTTTACTTGAAATCCTTCGCAAAAGTATGTAGAATAGTAGGTAAGAGATGTATCCCAAGGATTAATGTCAGAAGGGGTACATGTTTATGACATACCAACGGGAGAAAGCTATGCGCATAGGATTATTACGGCATTTTAAAGTGAGTTGCCCTCATAAGAAAATGATGACCTCAAAGGAGTTCCGCGAATGGTCGGAAAAATATGAGGTATCAAAGGTGATAAAAAATAAGGTTGAAATGTATGGGATCGAATGGGACATTTGCTATGCCAGTGATCTGCCGAGAGCCATAACTACGGCAAAAGAGGTGTACAGTGGGAACCTTATCATTGATAAATTACTCCGGGAAGTAGATAACGCTCCCTTTATTCATACGGAAAGAATCAAGCTTCCCTTTGAGGTATGGCATGTCTGCGGAAGGCTTGCCTGGTACTTTAGGTCAAAAAGCCAGCCGGAGAATATCAAGCAGACCAGGCAGAGGATTAATGAGTTCCTGGACCGGATTGACTGGTCACAGGAAAATGTACTGATCGTGTTCCATGGTTTTATGCTTTATAACTTCCAGAAGGAGCTGCGCAGGCGGGGGTTTGAAGGTGAGAAGGTAAAGATAGTGAAGAACGGCGTATTATATGAATATATCAGAGAAGAGCAGAAGGATGTATTAGCTAATGAGAATAACGCTGATTTGTGTGGGTAAGCTAAAGGAAAGATATCTTTCCCAGGGCGTGGAGGAATATGCAAAGCGCCTGGGAAGGTACTGCACTCTGGAGCTGATTGAATTGGCGGATGAGAAAACTCCTGATCATGCCTCTGCGGCAACGGAGGACATCATTAAGAGGAAAGAGGGGGAGCGGATACTGAAGGCCTTGAAGGAGGATTCCTATTGTGTTGCCCTTGCCATAGACGGAAGGCAGCTGTCCTCGGAGGAGTTGGCCGGAAAGCTGGATTCTCTTGGGGTCTCAGGAAACAGCCATGTCAGCTTTATCATAGGGGGTTCCCTTGGATTATCGGCCGAGGTCCTAAAGCGGGCGGACTTTCAGCTCAGCTTTTCTAAAATGACATTCCCCCACCAATTGATGAGAATGATATTATTGGAGCAGATTTACCGGGCATACCGCATTAACCATAACCAGCCCTACCATAAATAGACATAAAAAGAGCTGATGCACACAGCATCAGCTCTTATGGTCTGCATATACTTCAATTAACCAAGTGATTGTTGCAATCAAGCAACTGCCACAATTAAGCAACTGTTACGTTAACAGCCTGCATGCCTCTCTGGCCTTTCTCTAAATCGAAAGAAACCTTCTGGCCTTCCTCTAAAGTCTTGAATCCGGATGATGCGATACCGGAGAAATGTACGAATACATCCTCACCGCCATTATCGTTAGTAATGAAACCGAATCCCTTCTGTGCGTTAAACCACTTAACTGTACCGTTGTTCATGAAACTACCTCCTAAAAAAAATTAATATTGTGTATTTTATTACTTATAAAAAAATCACATATTTTCGTAAATCATTAAATGCATTAATGACTTACAAAAATATGTGAGTTCATACATGACAATTAAAATACTAAAGATATTCTAACATATCAAGGTCAATTTGTAAACACCTCTTTTGTTATTTTTAAGAAATTTTGTAAATCTTTTTTGAGCTTTTTTGGCAAACTGATTTTATAAATCTTTTTGTAGTTGTTTTATAAGCAGGTTTTGTGGACATGGTTGTAAGCCTGGAACAGACCTGCAGGTATATGGACCAGGCTTACAAAATAAATTATGTGCTTGAATATGCTCAGATGTGCTTAGGACCTATGCAAAGCCGAAATATCTCATAATCCCGAGATAGATCCCGTAGGCAAAGCCATATGGGTTATCCCGGAGCTTCTGGGCATCGGACCAGTTTGTCAGATAGCCTAACTCAATCAGCAGGGAGGTCATGTTGGTTCTGCGCAGCACATATAGGGAGGGCCTTTCACGGATACCGTTATTCCTTGTACCGACATTCTGCGTAATACCCTCCATGATTTGCTGGGCTAACCACTGGGCCTGGGTATTGAATTGGAAGATGTATATTTCCGTTCCGTTAATAGCCGGGTTGTTATTGGCGTTGCAGTGGATGCTGATGAAATAATCGGCAGGCCATTCATTTGCCAGGCGTACCCGTTCCGCAAGGCTGGACGCATTTGAAGTCCCAAGCACCGTTGTCGGTGTCGGACGTGACAGACGTGCCTCGAACCTCGGATCGGCGTTTAATAGGTCTGCCAGGTATACTCCAACCTCGTAAGTGATATTACTCTCATAAAGTCCGTTTCCGACGGCACCTGCATTGTGGGATCCGACTGGGTTATGGCCTTGATCTATAAAAATTTTAATAGCCAAAGAAACACTTCCTTTTATATTTTACTATTACTATAATATTCCTTCCCGTCAAAGCGGTTACAGGTTGGGGAAGTATTTTATCGGGCAGGGGCTGGAACAAAATAATAAAAAAACCTGACGAAGGAGAAAAATGGATACAATTTTACGGCAAAGTGTGTTAAAATTTAACATATGGCCAATGTTAATACAATGCATCTGAAATGTAACCTGGAAATAAAATTTATAGTATAACAAAGGACGGAGAATCATGCTAAAGGGAATCTATGGTGTGTTAATTGGGATGCTGCTGATTATGGTAGCTATGTATGCCAGCCTTTTTGTAAGAAAGGATCCAGGCGTGGAGCGGCAGATTAAGGTGGAAAATCCCAGGTACCACCTGCAACTGGTTGTTCAGAGCACGAATGAGAATTTTTTGTCCACCTTCCGGGAAGGTGCAAAAAAGGCGGGGGAAGAATATGGGGTCTATGTTGAGATCGTGACCCTGAAGCAATTGAATGTAGATAACTTAAAGGAAGCCGTGGAGATGGGGGTGAATGCGGGCGTTGACGGAATTGCCCTCCAGGCGGCGGATGTCAGCCAGACGCGCCAGATTATTGAGGATGCCAAGAAGCAGGGCATTGCTGTTATTACCTATGAGAATAATAATTATCCCGTGCTGGAGACACCGATGGTCGGCACCAATAGCTATAATTTAGGATATTATGCTGCCAATATGGCAGTAGAGGCAACCGGGGGCAAGGCAAATGTTGCTGTTGTGATTAACAATGAGGGCAATGACGGAGAGGAAGAGTACAAGAACAATATTATACAGGGCATCCTGGACTCCTTTGATTCCTACGGTATGATGAATATACCGGAGGACAGTATTTACACGGTGGATACGGATATGTTTGAGGCGGAGGAAATCGCCTCCCAAATTATCAATAATCCGAACAAGCCGGATATGATCATCTGCATGGATGAAAAATGTACACCGGGTATTACCCAGATTCTTGTAGATAATAACCTGGTAGGTGATATTAAGATGGTAGGGTACGGGGTGACAAAGCAGACCCTGGACTATATTGACCATGGTGTAATCTATGGTATCGTCTGTCCCGATGCAAATGAGATCGGCTATGATACCGTAAAGCAGCTGGTACAGTCCCTGGACGGGGAGCCGATCAGTGATACGGTCAGTACGGGACTATATACCATTGACCGGAACAATGTCAGAGAATTTATGGAAAAATGGGATATGGACTAGCCTATTCAATTTCTTTGAAAGGTCATCAAAAAAATTGAAAGGCACGGGTGTAAAAATGAAAAATACAATGACGTTTCGCACAAAGCTTTTGGGTTTTTTCTTCCTGGCGGTATCCTTTACCGCCATTGTCGGACTGTATAATTACAAGTCCTCCCAGGTTCTCATGAGGGACATGACACGTCTTTTGAACCAGACCCAGGAGATTACGACAATCTACAATGAATTGGACCAGATCCAGCTGACCTTTGAGGATTATCTGTCAACGCGCAGCACGGACAGCCTGCAGGCTTATTATAACCACAGCAACACCATCATGAGTCTCAACCGGCGGCTGCAGCAGGAGGTGGATTATACGGAGAGGGGCATCCGGTTAAAGAACATAACTGGGATGATAAGCCACTATTTGGACATTGTAGACCAGGCCATTATTGCAAAACGAAAAAGTAAGGTAAATGAATACAGGGAAGGCTACCAGGAGGCGATGAAGGAGCATGCCTATATTGGGAACTACATTGAAGAAATGATGAGTAATGACCTGAGCAACAGCGCCAGGCAGTATATAGAGATCCAGAGGGAGGTGGACCAGAGCACGGCTTTGAGCTATGCCATGTTTGCCATATCGGTGGTATTAATTTCTATTATCATCATTATATTCAGCCTGGAGCTTACAAAGCCCATCTCGAAGCTGGCCGCCTATGCAAAGGAAGTGTCCATGGGTAACTTTGACGTTAAAATCAGGGAACAGAAGGCGAGCAGGGAGATCGGCATTTTATACCAGGCCTTTGGCAGCATGACGGCAAGCATCCGCAGGTATGTCAATGAGCTGGAGGAAAAGCAGAGGCTGGAGCGTAAGCTGAGTGAGGAGAAGCTAAATAACCTGAAAATGAAAAGTGCTTTGCATGAAGCGGAATTAATGGCGCTGCAATCCCAGGTGAATCCCCATTTCATTTTCAATTCAATTAATATAGGTGCAAAGGTTGCCATGCTGCAGGGGGATAATGTGACCTGCGAGTATCTGGAGAATTTTGCTGAAGTGTTCCGCTATAATCTGAAGGGGCTGGGCTATGATGCCTCCTTAAGGGAAGAGCTGTCGAATGTGGAGGCATATATGAACCTGCTGGTTACCAGGTTCGGGGATGTGATTGATTTCCGGCTGGAGGTTCCGGAGGATGAGGGCGTGAATAACTTCATACTGCCGAGAATGACACTGCAGCCCTTGCTTGAGAATGCCTATATCCATGGGATCAGTAAATTTGAGCAGGGAGGTGTCATTGAGGTGAAGGTAAGGAAGGAAGCGAATACCTTATTTATCACGGTCTCCAATACGGGGGATGAGATCCCACCGGAAAAGGTGCAGTTAATCCTGAGCAGAAGGTATAAAAAGGAAAAGGCAAAGGAGAAACAGGGACACACGACAGGAATCGGTATGGACAATGTATTGAACCGCCTGAGGCTTTTCTATAAGAAGGAGGATGTAATGGATATTACTTATAGTGAAGGGCGGACAAACGTCATACTGAAGCTTCCGTTGAAAAATAAAAATGGGAAGGATAAAGAGCATGTATAAGGTACTGATAGTGGATGATGAGCCGATTGCGGTGGAGTCAATCGGATTTATGATTACCAAGAATTTTGATTCCATAAAGCAGATTGAGAAAGCCAGGTCCGGCAAGGATGCCATAGAGAAGGCCTATGGGTTCCACCCTGACATTGTTATCATGGACATTAATATGCCGGGGATTAATGGCCTGGAGGCCATGAAGCAGATCAGGGAAGCCAACGAGACCGTCAGCTTTATCGTGATATCTGCCTTTGATTATTTTGATTATGCTGTGGAGGCCGTCGCCCTGGGGGTGGAGGAATATTTGCTTAAGCCGGTGAAGGAAGCGAAATTTATAGAGACCTTCCAAAAGGTAATAGGGCGTGTGGAGCAAAATTATGCAAGGCGCAGGCAGATTTTAGAGCAGCAGGAGCGGATGGAGATGATTCTCCCGGTCCTGGAGACTGGATTCATGAATTCCCTGTGTATGTACGGGCAGGATACGGCTCAGCTGACCAATTATTGTGAGCTTTTTGGCTATTCCGATAGCAGCGGCTATGTCATGGTGATTGAATTTGGGCAGAAGTCCAAGGACCAGATTGAAAATAAGATTGGGGCGGGCATCCATGGGGAAAGGATGTACGAGGAATATAGGAATATCATTAAATCCTCCTTCGACTGTATTGTAAGCCCGATGATGCTGAACCGGATTATCATCTATGTATTTGATTCGGGGGAGGAAGGGGATTATGAGCAGAAGGCCAGGGCTGTGAAAGCGGCGCAGCGCATTATGGAACGTGCCGCCCGTATCTACCCGGATATTTTTATCGGGATCGGCAACTACCATAAGGACATCAGCTGTGCAAGGAAATCCTACCAGGAGGCGCTGCATGCGCTCCGGACCCTTGCCTCCAGTGACAGCTTAAATGACAATCCCCAGAGCCATATCCTGCATGAGGATGATATCCTGGAGAAAAGCGGGGAGCAGGAGAATGATTATGAGGAGCTGCTGGAATCCGAAATATTTGCGAGGATCTCAGGCTCCGACCCGGCGTCCATCCAGCTGTCCTTCGCACAATTGTATGAGAGGATGAGCGCGGATCCAGGTGTTGATTTTGACACGGTTAAGAAGTGGATGATCAGTATGGTGATAGGCTTTGAAAAACGGCGGGATAAGGTACGGGGCAATCATTACTATAAGGTCCTTAATGAAATTATGGAGGCGAGGGAGGAGGGAGCCCTCTATGATATCGGAAAACGCTATATCGATGAAGCGGTCCATCAGATCCTGGAAGGCAGGCAGAATAAGGCGAATTCCATTATTGAAAAGGCTGATAAATATATATCGGAGCATTACAATGAGGATATCTCCCTGGACGAAATTGCCCGGCATGTCAACCTAAGCTCCTATTATTTCAGCCGGTTCTATAAAAATGCAACCGGCATCAACTTCACCGATAAGATGGTGATGCTGCGGATGGAAAAGGCGAAGGAGCTTTTACGGCAGGAGGATTTGTCGGTAAAGGATGTATCCTATATGGTAGGATACGGGGATCCGAATTATTTTTCAAAAATATTTAAAAAAATAACAGGCTTTAATGCAAGTGAGTATAAAAGGTTGAAATAAAACCGGGTTAAAGCCTGCTTATGGAATAGAAGGGCATAGAAAGTAAATGGTAAGTAAAAGGTAATTGTCGCACTTGAATAATTTATGATGCTGTATTTATGGCAGAATGGAGGAGGATTATGGGGAGAAGGCCTTTACTTAAACGAATGAGGAGGATGACTGCAGTCCTGGTTCTTAGCAGCCTGTTCTTGGCAGGCTGCAGGGCGGAAACAGAGGAGCCGGATAAGACGCAGCAGGATAAGGAGATCATTGTAGGTTTTTCCATGGGAACCCTGCTGGAGGACAGGTGGATCAGGGACAGGGAGATCTTTATAGCGGAAGCGGAGCAAAAGGGAATTAAGGTAATTGTCAATAATGCAAACAATAACTCGGATCTCCAATATGAGCAGGTAAAGGAGATGCTGAAGCAGGACATCGATGTGCTGATCATAGCGCCAAATGATTGTTACAGTGAAGCCAGGTGCGTCAAGGCCGCAAAGGATAAGAATGTGCCGGTCATATCCTATGACCGGCTGGTAAGTAACGCGGATGTGGATGCTTACATTTCCTTCGACCACACACAGGTAGGGGTACTGATGGCCTCCTATCTGGTGGAGCAGGTTCCGGAAGGCGGCTACATGATCGTCAACGGGAGCGCTACGGATACCAATTCCAATATGATCTATGACGGAGCCATGAGCGTATTGCGCCCTTACATTGACAGCGGCAAGATACAGATACTTGCCCAGACCAATGTGGATGGCTGGAAGAGGGAGAATGCCTACAATTTTGTGGCTGAGGAGCTGAAAGGGCGACGCCAGGAGGTAAAGGCCATCCTTTGCGGCAATGATTCCATGGCCTGGGGCGTCATTGATGCTTTGTCGGAAGCGCAGATTGCGGAGCAGGTAAAGGTCGTAGGCCAGGATGCGGACCTGGTGGCCTGCCAGCGCGTTGTAAATGGGAAACAGGCACTGACCGTGTATAAGCCTATTAAGAAGCTGGTCCAGATGGCCGTTGAAGAATGCCAGAAGCTGGTAAACGGTGAAAAAGTTGACAGCCAGGGCACCATCGATGACGGAACCTATAAAGTACCCTATATTTTCATTGAGGTTAAAGCAGTGACCAAGGATAATATAAAGGACACTGTGATCAAGGATGGCTTCCATCTCTATGAAGATGTCTATCAGACAGCAAAGAAATAACCCTCATATCAATATGTCAGTACATTTTTTTTAGAACTGTGAAATTTTGCGCTTTTGCAGCCTGGGCTGGGCAATATTTTACAGTTCTTTCTTTTTGAGAAAAATATAGGGCAATATAGTCATAATGCATAACAAATGGCTCCATTGATAAAAATAATTGTAGGATGTACTATAAAAATGTAACAAAGAGCTAAGATAAATAGCTCGAGGAACAAAAAAATCTTATAAAAAGGATGGAATGAGGGTATGAAAAAAATTATTGCAATGTTACTTTGTTTATGCCTCGTGTTTTCATTAGCGGCATGCGGAAAGAAGGACACAGGTTCAGACGGCAACACAGCAAACAATGGGGCTACTACAGGTGCGGAGGCTACAAAGGCACCGGCCAAGGACAAAGGCGGCGTGGATGTAGGTATTGTTCTTCCTACAAAGGATGAGCCAAGATGGTTACAGGACCAGGCAAGATTTGAAGATGTTATTTCCTCTACGGATTATACGGTAGAAGTATTATTCAGCCAGGGCTCCTCCGCAAATGAGAAGACAAATGTGGAAACCTTAATTGCAAAGGGCATCAAAGTCCTCATCATCTGTGCACAGGATGCAGCAGCTGCTGCAGCTGCAGTAGAGGAAGCCAAGGATGCCGGCGTAGTGGTTATTTCCTATGACCGTCTGATTACGGACACGGATGCGATTGACTACTATGTAACCTTTGACAGCGTAGCAGTTGGTGAAGCAATGGGTAAATATTTAGTGGACAACGCTACAGGTACCGGCAATCCTTTATATTTATATGCCGGTGCAGCAACGGATAACAATGCGTTCTTATTCTTTGAAGGTGCCTGGAATATCCTGCAGCCAAAGATTGCAGATGGAACCTTTGTAATCAAGAACTCTTCAGAAGCAATTGCTGCCCAGGATAAGGCTACTTTGACACGTGATGAGCAGTCAGCTATTATCGGGCAGGTTACAACGAACTGGGATTTCAATGAAGCAAAATCAAAGGCAGAGGCTCATTTGACCTCCGCGAAGGCAGCAGATAAGGGTAAATGCTATATATTAGCTCCTAATGATGGTACGTCGCGTTCTATCGCTGACGTATTCGCAGCTGATGCTGATGTTACAGAATACTTCATCACAGGCCAGGATGCAGAGGTTGCTTCCGTCCAATACATCATTGATGGAAAGCAGTCAATGACAGTATTTAAGGATACACGTACCTTAGCTGCTGATGCCATGAACATGGCAATTGAAGTAATCGAAGGCAAGACACCGGCTACTGATGCGACTTACAACAACCTGGTAAAGGATGTTCCTTCCAAGCAGACAGCGACTGTTGTAGTAACCAAGGACAATGTAAAATCGGCCCTGATCGATTCCGGTTACTATGATGCTTCTGAATTTACTGGTTTAAAATAACAAGGACTAAATTAATAGTTTAAGTCATAGAATGGGACCGGTTTAAGAATACCAAGCGATATTTTTAGGCCGGTCCCCCTATTGAAGGAAGGATAAGTAATGGGCGATTACATTCTTGAAATGCAAAACATAGTAAAAGAGTTCCCCGGTGTAAAGGCTCTGAACGACGTGGATTTTAAGGTAAAACGGGGAGAAATCCATTGCCTGGTAGGAGAAAACGGAGCAGGAAAATCCACCCTGATGAAGGTGCTTTCCGGCGTTTATCCTTATGGTACCTATAGCGGGAACATTATCTATAACGGAAATGAAAAACAATTTAAATCCATTGCTGACAGTGAGCAGGAAGGTATTGCAATTATTTATCAGGAGCTGGCACTGATTCCTGAATTAAGTGTCTATGAAAATATTTATTTCGGGCATGAATTAATGGAAGGCGGGGTAATTAATTGGAACAGGACCATCGTCAATGCCCAGGAGATGTTAAAAAAGGTTAAGCTGGATGTGAACCCTTCCGTAAAGATCAGGGATTTATCCGTTGGTAAAAGGCAGCTGGTAGAAATAGCGAAGGCCTTGAGTAAGAATGTTAAGCTGCTGGTACTGGATGAACCAACAGCTGCTTTGAATGAGGATGACAGTGCGAATTTGTTGGATTTACTTAGACAGCTGAA
Organism: Clostridiales bacterium; assembly: GCA_012839295.1. GTDB lineage: Bacteria > Bacillota > Clostridia > Lachnospirales > Lachnospiraceae > Mobilitalea. The sequence continues at coordinate 7,821 of DUNO01000066.1, read as the reverse complement.
AGACCAGGGAGTAACCTCCATCATGATCTCCCACAAATTAAAGGAGGTTGTATCAATTGCGGATACAATAACGGTAATCCGTGACGGTAGCACCGTATGCTCCCTGGATGCCCGGGAGCGCAGGATTTCCGAGCATGAAATTATTAAATATATGGTAGGCAGAGAAATCGACAATATCTATCCGAAACGGGAAAAGAAAACCATCGGGGAGGTCTGCTTTGAAATTAAAAATTGGACAGTTCGTAATCCTGCTTTAGACCGTGAAATATTGCATAATGTTAACTTAAACGTGCGCCGTGGTGAGATCATTGGCATCGCAGGCCTGATGGGTGCAGGACGGACGGAGCTGGCACTTAGCGTATTTGGGAATACCCCGAAATATAGCATCACCAGCGGTGAGCTATTTGTGGATGGCATGCCAAAGCGTTTCAGGCACCCGAAGGAGGCCCTGGACGCCGGTATTGCCTATGTATCGGAGGACAGGAAGGGAAACGGTTTAATTCTAATTCAGGACATTAAATATAATATAACAATAGCAAACCTGCAGCAGTTAACGGAAGGTATCTCCTTGAATGAGAATAAGGAAATAACCATAGCAAAGGAGTATCAGAGCTCCATTAATATTAAGGCTCCCTCGATCCGGCAGCTGGTGGGTAATTTAAGCGGTGGAAACCAGCAGAAGGTATCCCTGGCCAAATGTCTTTTTGTCGGCCCCAGGGTACTAATCCTGGATGAACCGACAAGGGGTATCGATGTCGGTGCAAAATTCGAGATATATTCCCTGATGAACAAGCTGGTGGAGCAGGGCATGAGCATCATAATGATCTCCTCCGAGCTATTGGAAGTACTTGGTATGAGTGACCGTGTATACGTCATGTCTGAGGGTACGATTACCGGCTGCTTATCCGCAGAAGAGGCTACGGAGCAGAATGTAATGGCTATGGCTACAAGAGTAGAGGAGGAAGTATAATGAGCGAGTCAAAAGAAACAGCAAAAGTCGGTTTAGGCGGGGAATTGATAGGATTATTGAAATCAAATATCCGCGACTATGTTATGTATATTGCGTTAGTAGTAATCTTTGTAATCTTTGGTTTTACTACCAATGGGCTGTTCCTGTCGCCAAGAAACCTAAGTGACTTGGTTAACCAGGCAGGATATGTTGCAGTCATTGCTATTGGTATGACGGTCATCCTGATCATTAAGCACATTGACCTTTCTGTTGGTTATGTGGCAGGGTTTCTAGGGGCTGTGGCAGCAATTCTTATGAAGAACGGCGTTCCGTCCTGGGGAGCAATCCCGATTGTATTGGTATGCGGTATCCTGGTTGGTATTTATCAGGGAACGCTGGTTGCAAAGGTAGGGGTTCCGGCCTTTGTAGTGACCCTGGCGGGTATGTTCATCTTCCGCGGGCTGCTCTCCTTAACGACGGCAGGCACCGGGACGATTATCATTAAGGATAAGGGCTATAAAGCAATTTCCAATGATTTTATACCGGATCTTCTTCCCCTTGCAGGAAATATCCATACCCTGACCCTGATCATAGGGATCCTGGCAATCTTGCTTTTAATCTATTCCCAGGTCAAGGCAAGGAATAATCTGCGTAAATACAACTTTGAAGTAAGCTCTATGCCGATCATGATTGGCAAGATTGTCTTCCTGTCCGTAATCATCATGTATATCATGTGGACTCTGGCAGGCTATAAGGGAATTCCCTGGACAGCCGTCATCGTGGCAATCGTGCTCCTGATTTATAACTTTATCTTAAATAAAACCCGTTTAGGCAGGTATGTCTACGGTATCGGAGGCAATGCGGAGGCAGCAGAGCTTTCCGGTGTCAATGTCCAAAAGATTACCATGTTTGCCTTCTGCTCCGTCAGCATGCTCTCCGCCCTTGGTGGAATCCTTTATTCCTCAAGACTGGCATCTGCGACACCTACCGCTGGTACCGGCTTTGAGCTGGATGCAATTGCTTCCTCCTATATCGGGGGTGTATCCGTAAATGGCGGTATCGGTAGGGTTACTAATACGATTGTCGGTGCTTTTGTCATCATGTCCCTGACCAACGGTATGAACCTGATGGGTATCGATATTTCTTACCAGTATATCGTAAAGGGTGTGATTTTCATCCTGGCGGTGGCCTTTGATATTATTACACGGAACAAGAGGAAATAGTAGCGGAAAATGATACAATAGTAATTATTATAAGGATGGTAACAAATTGACCCAGGGGCTGCTCGCAGCCCCTGATTTTCTATAATGTCCGCTTTTTTCCTGATTTTATAATGTCCGCCTTCTTCCTGATTTTATGGTGCCCGCCTTCTTCCCTGGCTTTATCTTAAAATAATAGGATTGGTATTGTTTTATTTTTTTTGGAGATAATGATAGTAAGTAAAATTGTATATTAAAGGGATATTGGATTTTCCCAAATTATGCAAAGATTATTTATTGTTATTATGTATGAAGGAGGACATTTTATGAAATTAAAAGCAATATTATTAACCTTAGTAATGGTTACATTATTGTTAAGCGGATGTGGAAATAAAACACCAAATAACAATAATACAACAACTACTCCTAACCCGACACAGGGTACTGCAGTTTCTCCGGAAGCTACTGCCCCCGCCGCAACCTCTCCGGCAGCTACCAATGGCGCTACGACACCGGAAGCCACGAAGGGCGCCGGAACGGACGTAACAACTACTGCATCCATTGTTGATACGGAGGAGGCTTTCTTAAAAGCCATCGGTAAGAGCGGAACCTGGATCATCTGTCTTACAAAGGATATGACTGTCGATAAAGACCTTGTCATGGAGGGAGAATTCAAAAACGGTAAAAAGGATGACGCCGGCAAGGAGGTTATCCAGAGAAAGCTCGCACTGTATTCACAGGATGAGAACAGGACAATCACAGGGAAATACGTTTTAACCGCACCGAAAATGACAGTTACCAGCCCCAAGGCTAGCATCCAGCATGGAACCTTTAAGGGCGACCTCTACGTCGATGTAGCTGATTTTGAGCTGGTTGACGCAATCATAGATGGGGATGTGTATTTTACGAAAAAGGAGTATCAGGACTCCTTCAAAATGGATGATTCCAGCAAGGTAATTGGAAAGCAGAGCGTAAAATAACCTGATATCCGCATTAGCGCCGGTTATAGCGCATTATGAATATCAATAAGAAATATCTCTTGGGCACCCTGTCAAGGAATTGGCAGGGTGCTCTTTAAATTGCGTTGCTGTGGGTTTTGCTTTGCGAATCTGCCAAAGAATGCAGCTTTTATCGCCAAAAGTAAAGCTTGCCTGATAATTCGCGCCATGATAGAATGTCGTTAGACATTCTATCATGGCGCCGGAGCAGAGCGGAGTGCGCATCCCTGGCACGAGTGCCATATCATGTGGTTTGTACATGATAGAATAAGAAGGTATTTAAGCAATTGGAGGGTTGAAATGAACGAAGAATTAGCACAATTGGATGCGGACCTGAAGGGTCTGTTTGTGGAAAATAAATTTGATGAGATGAACCGGATCTTACAGGAGCAGTCCCAGGAGGTTATCCGTGAATTAAGCGGATATTACTGGAATGTCATTAAAAACTATTATGACACGGAGAGGTTTGATTTGTTGTTCGGACACTTTAAGTTTGTAGCATTTTCCTGCTACATGGTAGAGTATGCCCATCAGCTGTCCATCATCAGTGATGAGGCATTCCAGATAATGATGCTGGTGTACAATGATATCTATGAATTGAAGAAACAGCAGCAATGATGATGGTTGGTTGGCGAAAAAGGGGTAAAAAGGATAAGGCGGTGGCTGTATGGTAAATTTATATCTCATAAGGCATGGAAGGCAGAATAGCACATTGTGCAATACGGATGTTCCTCTTTCCCAGGAAGGAATCGCCCAGTGTGAGCTGCTCAGGGAGCGGCTTACGAAGTATAGGCTGGATGCCATTTACTCCAGTGACATGCTCCGGGCACGGCAGACGGCTGAGATAATTAACGAAGCCTTTGGGCTGCCCCATGGGATCCGGGCAGAGTTCCGGGAGATTTCCTTTGGCTTGATGGAAGGTAAGACGGATGAATATAATGATGAGCACTTCAGGGAATTTTACGAGGAACAGAGCAGGTTAATAGAGGATATTCCCTATCCCGGAGGGGAGAACGGCACCTCCGTATATGAGAGGGCTATGCCGGTGCTTCAGGAGCTTGCCAGGAGCGGAAAGAAGGATATCCTGATCGTGACCCACGGCGGTGTAATCAGATCCATACTTGCAGCGTTGTTTGGCAGGAACCAGGCCAGACGTTTTCTTTTTGCGACCTCCCTGGAGAATGCCAGCATCACCCAGCTGAGGTATGACCTGGAAAATGACCGCTTTTATCTGGAGCGCTTTAACGACTGTGCCCATCTGGAGGGAAACCCGGAGCTTCGCCGCAGGGGCTTTTAGTCTTTTTCCTGCGGGTCTTACCGGTTGACGGGTGGACGTTCAGCTTGCATTCCTGGGGAGCTATCTTAGAAAGTGGGTAATTCAATGGATAAAAATATCAAAGCAGTTATATTTGATTTGGATAATACTCTGATAAACCGGAGGGAAGCCTTCCTTAAGCTATGCGATTACTTGATTAAAACCTACGGGGAGGAATATCCCTATGAAGGAACAAGGGAGGAGCTTATCCGGTATATGGTTGAGATTGACGCGGATGGCTATGGCGGCCTGCATAACATGATACCAAGGCTGGAGAAGGTATGGAAGCTTCCCCATTCCGTCGAGGATTTCATTGAGGAAAGAAATAAAATCTTTGGTGACCTCACCGTACTATATCCGGAGACGCTGGAGGTGCTGGAAGCCCTGAAGGGCAGCTATAAACTGGGCATGATCACAAACGGATATTCCTCGGTCCAGAGGAATAAGGTCCAAAAGGTCCGGATCGGACATTATTTTGAAGATATTATTGTATCGGGGGAAGAAGAGTGGATCAAACCGGATCCAAGAATTTTCTTAAAATCCTGTGCAAACCTGGGGGTAAAGCCGGAAGAGGCGGTGTATGTAGGGGATTATTATCCCAATGATGTTGTGGGAGCCCTCAGTGCAGGGCTAAAGCCCATCTGGATCACTGAGAGCCCTGAGGAGCACCCCGAATACCGGGGCATAAGGGTAAAGAGGCTGAAAGATATCCTGGGTTATTTATAGTTTTGCCGTAACCAGTTGGCAACGCCGTCTTCCGTATTGGGGGAGGCTATCTGGTCTGCCTTTTCCTTTAATTCATCCACCGCATTTCCTACGGCGATTTTTTGGTCGGAGGCTTCAAACAGGGGGAGGTCATTCCGGTTATCACCGAAGCAGATAACCCTCTCAGCTCCCAAGGAAGCCCGCAGATACCTGGTGGCATGGTATTTGGAAGCAGAACTGCTAAAGGTCTCCAAAAACCAGAAATCAGGAGCATAATTATCCCGGTAGAAGGTGCAGGCTAAGTCCGGTATGGACTGGATCTGATGATAGATTGGCTCCAGCTTTTCCCTGTGGTCAAGTAAGGAAAAATAGATGATGGGCTCCCCGGATAAATCGGAAAATCTGTCAACCTGGGTGAAGCGCTTCCCGTACAAGTCGACACGCTCCTGGTAAAAGTCCCGGAGAGCCTCAGTATTCAGATCCTCATAATAGGTTGCAAGAACTGAGTCCTTAATGGTATAAACAAATCCCTTCAGGCTGTTTTTTTCAATTACCTTCATTAACTCCCTGATACTGCCCTGGGACAGGGTTTCAACCTTGACGTACTCCTGCTTCTGCAGGTCATAGATACAGACCCCGTTCATCAATATGATGGGGTGGGCCAGGTTTAAATCCTTTAATATATGCTTCACGGATGCGATGGTGCGGGCGGTAGCTACCGTAAACTCCATCCCTCCCGCCATTAGCTCATTCAGTGTATCTACGGTATATCTGGAAAGCGTGACATCCGGCTGGAGCAGGGTACCGTCCAAATCAGAAATATATAATGCTTTCATAGGGTCTCCGATCTTTGTGGCAGGATTTTTACAACGCTGTCATCATAGGGGGCTTTTTCATATTCACTGCTTAGCATGCCAAAAATATAATAGTCGGTCATGACATTTACGATGGCTCCCTGCCTGATGAGGCCTTCCTCACGGAAGCCAAGCTTCCTGGCAACCTTAACGGAGCCCTGGTTATTGGTAAAGCAGCGGATCTGGAGGCGGGTCAGCCCCATGGCTTCAAAGGCGGCCTTCACCATGGCTTGTCCTGCTTCCGGTGCATATCCCTGGCCCCAGTAGTTTTTACTGATCCGGTAGCCGATATCGGCCTGCTTTCTCAGGCAAAAATCGTACATGACAATTTCCCCGATGACCTTATGGGTATCCTTTAGCTCCATCAGCCAGGTAAGCTCACGCTTCGCCTTATATTCCTTCATGGTTGCGTTATAATGGTAATCCAGCTTTATCTTTTTCTTGGGTCTTCTTTTCCCATTCGTATCATTTGCTTCATCATATACCCCCCAATAACGGTAGACGCTGTAATCATTAATAAATTCCAGGCTGTCCTTCCCGTCGGCGGCGCTCGGGGTAATCTGGCGGAGTATCATCCGTTTTGTTTCAAGAGTTGGCAGTTCGTTAAAAAATGCGTCGTAATCCATCCCTTTGCTCCTTTCCTTTTTTGCTTCACAATCGACTGTCAATGATCCAACAGGATAGCTCTATTATCTTACATTGGAGGGAAATTATCAACATTTCCTTTGAATTTATAGGAACTGGTTTTCAAAAAAGATTTTTACGCCAATAAAGATCAGGATGCAGCCCCCGATTAACCGGGCCCTTGTTCCCAGCAGGGAGCCACATTTTTTACCTATTTCAACGCCGAGAAGACAGCAGAAGAAGGTGATGATGCCGATGAGGGGGGCGGAGAGCCCTATGTTGAGCTCTAGCACAGCAAAGCTGATTCCGGCAGCCAGGGCATCAATGCTGGTCGCAATGCCCTGCATCACCAAATTCTTAGTAGTAAACACATTAACAGGGCAGCTGTTTTCCTCCACGGCGTGGAGCTCCTTCAAGGCATCCACCAGCATGTTGACGCCGATGGCACCCAGGAGGAGCAGGGCAATCCAATGCTGGAAGCGCGAGACTAATTCGTGGAAGGTTGTACCTAAGGCAAAGCCAAGTACGGGCATAAGGCCCTGAAATAGTCCGAAGGTAAGGGCTGTGCGGACAGCATCCTTCCTTGTGATGTTTTTGCCATAGATACCATTTGAAAGTGCGACGGCAAATGCATCGGTAGACAGGCCCAAGGCCAGAAGAATGACAGTTATAATTCCCATGTTCCAAGAGATCCTTTCTGAGGTATGAGGTAGTGTGAAAAGAAGATCATTTCCCATCCGGCATTGAGTGACCTGACGGCCAAATGTTCGTTAGTGTAGTAAAAGGCTTATATAAGGTTATTAGCAGCCCTGCATGAGCAAGGTTCTTTCCGGTATACCGGACTTGAAACTGGAATCGATCCCTTGGCTGCCACACTATATTATATGCGAAATACTTCCTCAGATATTACCGGTGCGGAATGCGGTGGGCAAACATCCCGGCGGAGGGAGCCATATCCTGGAGGTTAAGGACATGGATAATGAAAAGCTGATAAATATTTTAGTTGTGAATTACATGCAGGATGTAGTAGAATAGCAGTAAAGTATTCTATCCACCGCTCGTTCTTAAGCCGAAGGAGCGGAAGGATTGGAATAAGTTTGAAAGAAAGTCACTTTCAAACTATTTATTAAGGCCTATTCACTTTTTGAATAGGTCATCAAAAAGTGAAAGGCACGGG
>DUNO01000065.1 GCA_012839295.1 Clostridiales bacterium | reverse complement strand
TTGATGACCTATTCAAAAAGTGAATAGGCCTTAATAAATAGTTTGAAAGTGACTTTCTTTTAAACTTCCTTCATTCCGGCATCCGATTACCGCCTGTTCTTAGCGGACACCTGCCGCTTATGCTGATTTTCAGTCATTATGCCCAAAGTTGTTTTTCTCTCTTCATCATACTGCATGTTATTATTTTTCGCAATATCATGGTTGAATCTCTAATCTTATTTTAACCTTTTCACTTCTAAATCCTGGGACTTTCCGCCCTCAGCTCAACAAAGAAATTATATACATCCATAATGCCATAGCCCCAGTCCTGGTTCGGGTAGCTCAGGTTGGGATTGCGCTTAGCTCCACGGATCAGGAATTTCTTTACCTCGGTCGTATTCATTCCCGGATAGTTCCCCCGCACGATTCCCCATTCCAGCACCATGGCCGCTATTCCCGCCGTATGGGCGGCAGCAATGCTGGTGCCTGTCACATCCGTAAATCCCTGCTCCAGGGTCGGCGCCGTAATATTCACCCCAGGGGCTGCCAGCTCGGGCTTGATGATATCGTTACTGGTAAACCCCCTGCTTGCGTTCGTATATAGGTTATTATTATCCGGATTATAAGCCGTCACCGTTAACGGCTCTTGTACATTTCCCGGAACAGTTACTGTTGTATAGGGATTTGATTGCATAAAGTAGGTAGTATCGGAAATAAACCCCGTCATCGGCAGCCATACATGGAAGGCTCCCCTCAAATCTCCCCTGCCATATACCTGAAACCTCCAGATACCGGCAGTTGGCCTACGGAAGCGGAATACGATTACCTGCTGCCCTGTCATGCCTTCCACCAGCTGATAATCCAGGGTGATTTGTGTTTGCTCAAAAATAAAGGAAATCTCCCTGTTTACCCTCATGGTAGGAGTGATTCTCGGAACGTATTCACCGGTCGGTGACAGGATGTCAACAGAATAAATATTGGGGATTCTCCCCCATAGCTCCATCATAAAGCCGGACTCATTTTCTCCTACATTCAGCTCCATTGTAGTATAGCCTATCGTTGGATCTATCTCCGAAAAAAAATGCCTTCTGGCGGTTCCTTCATTCCCGGCTGCAATATTAATTACCACTCCGGGGAAGCTTCCTCCCACCGCCAGCAGGCTTCCAAGATTTCCACTTCCCGAATGGCTGCCTAAGGAATTGCCGATCCCAAGGCAGATGGATACCGGTTTCCCTTGGCCTCTTGCCATATCAACCACGTACTGGACTGCCCACATGATATCATTCTCCTGGTAGCAGGGTACATCTGGCGGAATCACATAAAAATTACGCAGGATTTCCTTTATTTGTTTTAATTTCACCACTATTATCTCTGCATCCGGGGCAACCCCGCTAAAGTTCTGCTCCGGGACCACTCCTCCTGCCGCTACCCCCGCCAGCATGGTTCCATGACCTATCTCGTCCCTGCTTGGCACAATTTCATAAGGAGCCTCACTTTGAAGGGCTCTATTGATTTCTTCCGCAAGATACTGGGTTCCATACAAAAAGTCCTGTGGATAATTATCACTTTCAATGCTCTGATCCCAGATTGATATGATTCTTGTCGTCCCATCCGCATTTCGAAAAATCGGATTGGTATAGTCAATTCCGGTGTCAATGATCCCCACTATAGTGCCCTGACCCCTGAGATTCAGCGTAGGCACCAGCCGGACCCTGTTCACTCCCGATGCCTCCAGGCTCCGGGTGGAATTCAGCCCAAAATACGCAGGTATGATGGAATAGCCATACTCGCTGATTGTATTAACCGTCAATTGGGAGGCGGGCAAATAAGCTACTGCGTATTGGACATTCATAATTTGGATGGAGGCCCCGGGAAACTGGTTCAGGATACTTTCATTTCCGCCATAGTTTATGATAAAATCCACAAAATCATTGCTGGTAATTTTATATCTTTCTTCTGGAGACATATCCGCCCCTCCCTTCATAAGCAGACCAGCTTTTAATATTCATTTAAATTTACTTTTTTGCTTTGCCTACTGGGAAGAACGCAAGATATCAAAGATATTAAATACATCCAGTATACCATAGCCCCAGTCCCTGTTTGGATATGCCATGCTGATATCCCTTCGGGCTCCCCGAATCATAAATATTTTCATATCCACGGAATTCATATTCGGTTGTCTTCCCATAACAACTGCCCATTCTAACAGGATAGCCGCTATTCCGGTCGTATGTGCCGCAGCCGCACTGGTTCCCGTAACCTCCAAAAATCCCTGATCCACGGAAGGAGCCACAATATTGATGCCCGGTGCCGCTATTTCCGGCTTAATCGTACCGATCCTGCTATATCCCCTGCTGGCAGCAATATATAAGCTGTCATCCACAGAGTTATAGGCAGTTACTGTTATGGGTGAATCTGAATTTCCCAGAGACTGAATCGTGGTATAGGGATCGGACCTGACAAAAAATGTATTATTCGAGATAAAGCCTGTCATCGGAAGCCATATATTAAAGCCTGCGTTCAAATCTGCCCTGCCATAGACATTTAATTTCCAGATTCCCTCGGACGGCCTCCGAAAGCGCATCAAGATCAGCTGGTCAGAGCTTTGGGATTCGACCATCTGATAATCAATTACTATTACGGTTTCCTCAAATATAAAGGAAATTGTCCGTGTTTCATCAAGGACGGGAATCATTCTGGGAACAAATTCCCCGGAGGGTGACTGGATATCAACGGAGAATACCCCTGGTGAATCTCCCCACAGCTCCATGGAAAAGCCTTCTTCCCCTTCCCCCACTGACAATTCAACCGTATCATAGCCTGTTACCTGATTAACCCTGCCATAGTAATGCCTCCTGGCATTGCCTTCATTCCCAGCGGCTACGATCACACCGGTTTCCGGCCTCTGTGCCACCAGGGACAGATACCTGCTAAGAGTTCCTCTCCCGTCATGGGCCCCGGCAGAGCTGCCCAGCCCGATACAGATGGCAATTGGCCGGTTTAAGGCGGACGCCACGGCGGTAAGGTACTCCAATCCAAAGATGAGGTCATTTTCCTGGTAACAGGTCACATTCTCCGGAACAAGGAAGAACTCCTTTAGGTATCTTTTTGCAGGCTTTAGCTTAACAACCACCAGCTCCGCATCCGGGGCGACCCCATAGAAATTACTTTCCGGCACCTCATTGCCTGCAGCGATCCCTGCCAGCATGGTACCATGACCTATTTCATCAGTGGACGGTACGATTTCCAAAGGATTCTCACTCTGAAGTGCTTCGTTGATCTGATCCCTGCTATACTCCGTTCCATAAAAAGTATTTTCCGGATAGTGGTCATCACTGATTGTCTGATCCCAGATAGATACTATTTTAGTCGTGTTATCTGCATTTTTAAAAACAGGATTGGTATAATCAATCCCCGAATCCATGATGCCAACCAGAACTCCCCTGCCCCTAAGGTTAAAATTAGGAATATTCCGCAGCCGTAAAACACCTGACGCTTCCAGACTCTCCCGGCTGATCATCCCGTACAGGGTCGGCATTACGGAATATCCCCATCTTACAATCGTATTGTCATTGATCTGGGTCACAGGAACATGTACGATTGCGTCAAAATAATTAATGATTTGTACGGTGGCATCCTGAAATTGCTGGAAGACACGTTCATCCCCATTATAATTAATGAGTAAGTCCGCATAGTCCTCACTCATGATGCGCATCCGGGCCTCCGGTGACATCTCACGGTTCATCATCCTGGTTACTTCCTTTGTTTTGTCAATTCATTATATGCAGGAGGTCCAAATTATTATTCGATATTACGCTTTCATATTGCTATTAGGATTTCTCTTTCGCCTTTCCGGCATCATGGACGACCCCTACAGGCTGCATAAACAAAAAATCCCTGCTACTTTCATGGCAGGGAAATCTTTATTATTGTACGCCTTACCGGCCCATATATAACACAAGTGAACCAGCATGCTGGTTCACTCATTATAAACTCAATCTATTAAGCCAACTTAGACTTTGCAACTTCTGCAAGGGATGCAAAACCTGCTGCATCATTGATAGCCATATCAGAAAGCATCTTTCTGTTGATTTCGATGTTAGCTAATTTTAAGCCATGCATTAATTTGCTGTAGGATAAGCCGTTCATTCTTGCTGCTGCATTGATTCTGGCAATCCATAACTGTCTGAACTGTCTCTTTCTTTCTTTTCTACCAGCAAAAGAACTTGCTAAAGCTCTCATTACTGACTGCTTTGCTACTCTATATTGTTTTGATCTGGCTCCTCTATAACCTTTTGCCAGCTTTAACACTCTATTGTGTTTTTTCTTAGCGTTCAATCCGCCTTTGATTCTTGCCATGTTCTATTCCTCCTTATCACCTATCTCTTAAAGATATGGTAAGATTTTCTTCATGTTCTTAATATTAGTTGCATCCGTCATAGCTGCTTTTCTTAAATTTCTCTTTCTCTTAGCGGATTTCTTTGTTAAGATATGGCTCTTGTAAGCCTTCATTCTCTTTAATTTTCCAGTACCAGTTGCTTTGAAACGCTTAGCTGCTGCTTTGCTTGTTTTTAACTTCGGCATGATATTTCCTCCTTAATAATTGGTACAGCCTGGGGGTACAGGACTTGTCCGCGACCTCTCCAAACGCTGCCATATTTAGTATTTTAACGTTTTTCTGATAAGAACATAGTCATACTTCTTCCTTCGAGCTTTGCCGGTTTTTCGATAATCGCTACATCCTCAAGTTTTGCAAAGAAAGTGTCCAGAATCACCTTTGAAGACGACGTATGAGCCATCTCCCTGCCTCGGAAACGCAATGCCACTTTAACCTTATCACCATGGGTGATAAACTTACGTGCCTGGTTTGCCTTGGTATTTAAATCATTATCATCAATATTTGGTGACAACCGAATTTCCTTCACCTCAGTAACCTTTTGTTTCTTCCTGGCGTCTTTTTCTTTTCTTGCTAATTCGTATCTGTATTTACCGTAATCGATAATCTTGCAGACCGGTGGCTTTGCTGTCGGAGCAATTTTGACCAAGTCAAGATTAGCTTCCCTTGCCAATTTCATTGCATCCTTTGCAGACATAATTCCAAGCTGCTCTCCGTTTTCACCAATCAGGCGAACTTCTTTGTCCCTGATCTGTTCATTAATCATTAAATCGCTAATAGTACTGCACCTCCATAGGTTATAGACAAGTGGGATCCTTTCATTGGCTCCCCCGTCATATCAATATGTTACCGGGACTTGCTGCATTCCTGCAGATGCTGTGATTTCCTTTCACCTCTTTTATGCTTGTTTCCAACACATAAAAAAGGTGGATAACAAAGATTATCCACCTGCAAGCCTAGCTACATATATTATCTGTTAATCAAATAATATTATATTCAGTATGCCTTAACCCGGTCACTGTAAACCCTGTTTACGCTATGGGTGAGAGATGGATTCTCTTCTTCGTCGTGTAAATATTGGTACCCAATACTCACAGCTATACTATAATAGCATAAAAACAATACGCTGTCAACAATATAATAAAAATAGTATATTTGTCCAAATTTCTTTTTCCCGTTATATCCTTCCTGGAAAACGGTTTTTATATTCTGTCGACCTTAAGCACGCTTCACAAAAATATCAAGTGCCTTGGAGACCGCTCCTCCTGCAACAAAGTTGACCCCCGCCTCTATCAGTCCGTTGATGCCCACAAAGGCAAGCACAAAGGCAAATACATTCGTAGTTCCCATCACGGATACGAAGCCTTGGATATAATCCGTCTTATAGAAGAACAGCATCAAGGCCGACATGAACAGTATTGTATTCAACAAAGGTCCGGCAAGGCTTGCCACTGCATAAGAAATTACTTTTGTCTTATCTATCTTTTTCAAGGCCATAAACACCAGCCCGGACAGCCATCCCATCAGGATACGCGGAATCAGGCACACCACAAGGGTTGCCACAGGATTAATCCCAAGCAATGCGGCACCAAAGGCACTCATCCCAAAGCACTGGATAAAGCTCGTAATTCCGAATACACCGCCCAGAATTGCCCCGCTTGCCGGTCCCAGGACAATTGCACCTACTGTAACAGGAATTACGATTAATGTGATCTCAAGGGCAGGCGTCTTAATGTACCCGATCGGGGTAAAAGCCATAAGAAGAATAATTGCGATAAATAATGCCAGCTGCACCATCTTTACGGTGCTAAAGTTAGTTGTTGTATTCATATTTTCCTCCATTCTGCCGCTCTATGGCGGCCCATCTACAACTCGCTACTTTGTATTAATTGAATAATTTTATTACTGAATAATACCCAACAAAAAAGCACCTAAGCTGGAATACCGGTCCTACAACGGCTTCAGGCAAGGTGCAGCAAAATCATAGCTCATTCCCTATTACTAAAAATAAGCTCTATTTCAAACAAACCCCTTTAGTTCCTGCCTGCATGTTCCATTGGTCAAGACTATGTATTCGGTGATTTATATCATCCTCCCCATACCCTGCTTCCTTCTTTTAGCCCTTATACCTAAGGTGCATTAGAATCTGCATGGTCAGATGAGACCCTATGACAGTATGGATATGATATATTGTTATTGTTTAATATTCAGTTGGTATTTGTATCATATATTATTTATACAAAAAATGCAATAGTTTATTCAACTGAAATCCATGAGAAACGCATGAGAAAAAAGGAACATTAAGATGATATAATCAATCCAAAGGATTAATAAAACTGAAAGGATATCATAGTAATCGTGTTCTTTTCACTGCTTCCTCATGCGTTTGGCGTTGCTACTTACTGATGAGTTCCTTTTATAATTTTTACCCCTGATTTTTCAAGGCGTTCGCTTATTTTCTTTATAACTTCGCATTCATTGCCCTTGGGAAAGGTACAAACCCCTTTATGAACAGAGTCAAGATTCATGCTGATAATCCTATCCAGTTTTTCATGAAAGGCTTCATCGTTTTCATAATCGCAACCGCACCCGTTGCAGTGGAAAAATGCACAGAGCTCTACATCTTCGCCTTTGTATATTTCAAAAGTTTTGTCTCTGTTATTAAAGGCTTTAAAGCAACCGCCGCTGCTGCAAATAGCCGTGGCATTTAAGCAAGTGAGCATCGCTATTCTTTTCATTATGTTCCCCCTGTTCAGTTCAAGTCATTGACGGGCTGAATAAAATATTAATAACACCTGTTTCATTATCTTCAATAATTTTCGTGTCCACTTCATAAATTTCTTTTAGCAGGCCTGTGGTGAGTATTTCTTTTGGCACTCCGTGGGCCATAATAGAGCCGTTTTTAATTACATATAATTCGTCGCAGTACATTGCCGCTATATTTAAGTCGTGTAAAGCAGCAATAACGGTAATATCTAAGTTTTTTACGATATTAAGTATTTGAAGCTGATACTTAATATCCAAATGGTTTGTCGGTTCATCAAGGATTAAGCATTCCGTCTGCTGGGCAAGGGCACGGGCTAAAATAATCCGCTGCTGCTCCCCGCCAGATAAGGTAGAAAAGGCTCTTGGGGCAAAGCCCTCCATTTCAACCCTTTTCAAGGCTTCGTATACGATTTTGTAATCCTTGGCAGTATCCCGTTCCATTTGTTTCTTATGGGGCGCTCTTCCCATGAGCACAACATCTTGTACCGAAAAATCAAAATTATAATAATTATGCTGGGAAACTACAGCCATTTTTCTTGCAGATTCCTTAACGGAAAATCTGTTTAGTTCTGTGTTATCAAGATAGATAACACCCCCTGAAGGTTTTAAAACCCTATAAATACATTTGAGAAAAGTGGATTTTCCGCTGCCGTTGGGGCCGATGATACCAATAAATTTCTTTTCTTCAACATCTACCGTAACAGATTTTACAATTTCCTTTCCCCCAAGAATTGCAGAGGTTTCAACGCATTTAATTTTCATCAGCTTGCACCTCCGAAGCCGTAGGATTTTTTAACAAGCAGATAAATAAAGCAAGGTGCCCCGATCATTGAGATCAAAATACCGATAGGAAGCTCTGAATTCGGTACTAATATCCTTGAAAGAACATCCGTCCAAATCAAAAGAATTGCCCCTGTAAGTGCAGCTATGGGTATGATTTTTTTATGGTCGGTGCCAAAAAAAATTCTCACAATATGAGGTATGATTAAACCTACAAATCCAATCATCCCGGCAGAATATACGATAAAGCCGATCATAACGGAGGTTATTAACAGGTAAAATATACGGTATTTATGTAAATCTGTTCCCAGAGTGATGGAAACCTCATCTCCAAGAAGCATCATGTTTAAATTCCTATATTGGGTAATGAAGAATAGTATCCCGGCTAAAATCACAGCAAAAACCACTCCATTGGAGTACCATTTAGCCCCTGCCAAGCTTCCCATAAGCCAAAAGGTTATGGTTTGCATGCCCTCTTTATCGTTGGCAAAATAGACGATGAAGCTGGAAAAGGAGGAGCAGACAGAGCTTATGGCCGTACCTGCCAACAAAAGCTTAACCGAACTGGCCCTTGAACCTATATTGGCTATGGTTACAACAAGAACGGAAGCAAAAAAGGCACCGGCAGAAGCCGTTATTCCTATAAAATTAGCCCCGAAAAATGCCCCTATGCCAAGCATAATAGCCATAGTTGCACCTAAAGAAGCCCCTGAGGATATGCCGAGAATATAGGGATCTGCCAAAGGGTTTTTCACAATTGCCTGCATAACAACTCCGCATACGGAAAGACCCCCGCCCACGGCTACAGCCAGAAACAGTCGGGGAAGCCTTATGAGCCACACTACGTCGTGTGTGGGGCCTTTAGCATATGCAGAAAGGCTTTCCAAATGGAAAAGCTTATACAAAAGGGCACTGTACACATCTTGCACCGATATTGAAACAGAGCCGAAGGTCACTGCAAACAAAATAGAAACGACAACACCTGCTATCAGCAGGAAAATAACGGCCATATAAAATGGCGTTATTTTCTTTCCCTGCATCAGCATCATAATATCTTCCGTTTTTTTAAGACTATTCTTTTCTTTTTTATTCATATAATTCAGGGTATATTCCTTTTGCAAACTTTGTTATGCCGTCAATGGTTCTTACACCGCTGCAATACATTTCCCCTAGCTGTATGGTATGGACTTCCTTATTCATAACGGCGTTAAGGCTTGCAAGGGCCGGGTCTTCCAATACAAGGTTCGCGCTGTATGTAGACATATCCTCATTTTCCCTATCCATATAAACTACGAATATGACATCAGGATTAATTTTAATAAGATCTTCCGTTCCAACAGTACCGCCTTCTACAGTAATCAGGTCTGCGCCAAGCTGAGTAACCATATCACCGCCGAGAGAATCTTCACCGTATACCCTTGTATCAGATAAAAATTCTATAATCATTACTGTACGTTTAGTTTCAGCATTAGAGGCGTGTTCAACAACCTTACTTACTTCATCTTTTATTTCATTTACAATAGCTTCCGCCTTATCACTTACATCAAAAATTTCACCAAGGTCTAAAATGTCTTTATATTCGTTTTCCAAGGTTCTTTCAGGAACGGCTCCGCTGTTAAGCGCCATATAGGTATGGATGCCGTTATCATTCCAATAGTCAACTTCCCCAAGGCGCTTTTCGCCAAAAAAGGAATACCAGCTTAATATAAAATCAGGCTGCATCATCGTTACGGTTTCCCTGTCGGGAGCAAACTCAGTAAGATAGTTAACCTTTGAAAACGCTTCCTCATACTCAGGTTTCACGGCATGGTCTAAGCCTGAGCAGGCAAGAATCTTATCTTCAAGGCCAAGGGCAAGCAGGGTTTCAATAGAATTTTGATATACTGCCAATACTTTTTCAGGCGCTTTTTCAAAGGTCTGGGTGATTTCTTCTTTAGCATAATTATAGTTTGTTATTGTTACAGGGTAGTGGCTTTCCTTTTGTGTACTATCGGCTTTTTCCGTGGTTGCGGGTGCAGCTTCCGGTGAAGGGCTTTCACTTGGAGTCACAACTGCATTTTGATTTAGCGTCTCAGATGATTTACAGCCTATCATTCCAAAAAACATCATGGCTGAAAGCATTAATAAAATATATTTTTTCATTATCAAATCCTCCTACTGGTATAAGAAACATAAAAAAACCGCCTTTCATAATAAAGGGCGGCAAATAGAATGGTACTACAAAGATGTACCAAAATCTGAACCAAGTTTTCTATCCTCCCTCCGAGAATTAACCTTGAGCAAAAAGGCAGGTCTCCTGACTCATAATCTTCCTCGTCTTTTTCCTTCCCAGGCAGAATGCCCAGTGGCTTTTTAAAAGACTCGTCATATCCTACAGTAGCGGGGGCTGTTGTGCTTTTCACATTCCCTATTATCCGGCAAAAATACCGGCACCTTATTGCTTAATATTCAATTTACTTAAAGACTATCACAATTATTTTTCTATGTCAATATTCTTTTCCTGTGGCAGCTGAAATCTATTCTTTAACTTCTCCCGACACAGGCAAGGGCTTCAGCGGTTTAATCATAATCATTGCTATAAATCCCAAGACAAACCCAACAGCCAGCATCAGCAGCTTGGAAATGTTTGACCCGGGAAGAAGCATAATTAGAAATGCGCTTGCATTCACCAGCATATGGAGGAGGATGGGCGCATAAACCGTCCTATATTTTTGGTAAAGCAATCCCAGGATAAAACCGAACCCGGCCGCATAGATACCCTGTACCAGGTTGCCATGGTAAATCCCAAATAAAATTGCCTGCAGGATGTTCGCTGCCAGGAAGGGGACATGCCGGTTAGCCACGTGGAGCGTGACTCCCCGGAAGATTAACTCCTCCGTAATTGGCGCAATGACCACCGTCATTATTGCAACTACAACGCCATTGCCCGATAAAATATTTCCTATGGTATTCGCATATTCATCAAAGGTCTTTGGAAAATGTCCTGACAAGAGCCCCAGGACTCCCGAGACAAATAGCTGGAACCCCAATGCCAGGCAGATAAGCTTCCCCATATTTTTAACATTAACTACGTCCTTAAGCCTTCCTCCCGGTTCCCCGTAAATCCTGCGGCGGTACCAGAATAAGAATACGATCCCACTGCTTAAGATGGCTATGGCTGAAAACAGATAAGCAACCTCTCCCGTAAGCGCCTCCTGGATCCCGGCAGATATATCCGCAGCATCCGCCACTCCTGTTGCCTGCTCCAGCCCTGCCCTAGTACCGGCGATAACTGAGTATACCATTGTCTGAATCATTACCGCTAATAATTGGACAGCAAATGCTGCCAAGGGGGGTAATATGGCTGTTAAGCCCTTTAAATATCTCTTCATCTATGCCCATGCCTTTCAATATCCGATATCTTATGCTTCTTTTACTGTATTATGTCTCCCATATCCGGTGGCTCCAATTCTGGCGACCCATCTCAGCCCAAGGACTAAAACGATCACTCCGAATACCATATATCCAATAAAAGCTACCGTGCTCTCCGGCATTATCATTACATAGCTGAGGGCATTAAACATCATATGGAGTACAATGGATGCTTTAATGCTCTTGAATTTATAAGCAACATAGCCTAGGATTAAACCGGCCGGAAGGGTATACAGGCTTTGCACAATATTCATATGGAACAGGGCGAACAATATTGCCTGAATCAGGATTGCTACAAATGCCGGGGCTATCTTCTGCGCTTTCTTCATAATTACACCCCTAAACAGCAGCTCCTCTGAAAAGGGCGCTAATATTACGGTAGTAACAAAAACAACAACAGCATTACCATTCATAAACTGCTGGATCAGCTCGTTGTATTCCTCCATAATTCTTTCAAAATAGGGCTGGATTAACTCCATCCCGCCACCAATGACGATTTGGCATCCCAGGGCAATGAGGGCAAGAAAAAATAGGTTTCCCGGGGTAAACAGCTTAATTTTAAGCTCCTGGGAACCCGTATTGTCCCCTCCCTGGTATATTTTCTCCTTCCGGAGCATTTCCCTGTACCAAAAGAAGAAAATCAAAATCCAGCTGATGGGCATAAGGGCTGTGTATACATCTGTCAATTCCAGTGTATAAACCAGCAGCGTCTCCCCTGCATATCCCAATAAATCCATCATCCCAATAAAGGTTCTTTCCCCCGGAGGTGTTACCAGCATATAGGCTCCAAAAATACTTTGGAATAAAACAAAAACACTTGCCACTCCTATATAGACAGGCACCATCACTGCCACCACCGCCGGCCATAATATTGCAAAAAATCCACGAACTTTCTTCATAAATACGTCCATGCCCATCATTATGGGCATTGCCATCATTATAGGCATTGCCCTTATTACGGACATTGCCATCATTACGGGCATTGCCCTTATACCGCACAAACCGTCATGAAAGTGCTGGCATGGACCTGATCCCCCCTTCATCTATTAATTCTATTTCTTTCAACTTTTTCTCTCTATTTCTTTCATATACACAATCTTAACTATACAGCACTTGTAAAAAAAATACCAGCCGCAATTTAAGCAATCCTATTTTACCACCAACCAAGTACGGACTGCCAGGGCCGAAATATGGTAATACGATTATGTTCTATAGTAATACCCTCTACATAACCTTACTTTTAAACTCACAAAAAATAGACAGGATATAGATCAGATCCCCTATCAGAATCGTCAGCAATAAGGCTTTGGAATACGGGCTGACATCAAAATCCTGGTCCTCCGCGAAACCGGACATTTCTCTTGTTCTCATAAAATTCAATAGCAGAAGCATAAAAATACATAATAAAAAGAAAAACTTATCCGTAATACCATCAAGTACGTTCAGGCATCGAAAAAAAATCATAGATACAAAACAGATGCTTGTGATCCCAAACAATAACATATACTTCCTTCGTTCCAACATAGCATTCAATATAATCCATCTCCTCCAGTTAGTGTAAGTATAATTACAGGAAGATGTATTTGCTTCCTGTAATATAAGTTATGATTACAGAAAGACGACTTTACTTTCTGTATAGTGTGGCTCTTATTATCATACACAAAATTATCGCTCTGGAAGAAGGATGTCATGAAATGCAATTTTATTGCAATAACTTGCACGCATTTAAGGCTTTCGGATGGAATTCACATACCCTAAAGCAGATAATAGGGCTGCACTTCCTTGCTTTGACCATATATTTAAGAGATATTTTATAATTAATTTCTTTTTTTCCAGGAACGATTGTGATACACTATTCCATAGTTACACATTCCATAATTTGACCTCAGGCGGCAGCATAACACCTCTTTGAAAACGCTATGCTACCCTCTGAATTATTATAGCAAACTAAAGTGAGGTTTTTTTATGCCGAAACAGTCCCGACTGGAGGAACCAGTCACCATTTACCAACCCAGGGAGCTTCCCTCCGAAAAAGAAAAACTGAAGAACATGTCCCTGATGGGGAAGCTGGATTATCTATGGGAATACTACAAAATTCACGCGTTAGGCGGGATACTGGCGATTGCAGTAATTATTTATGTTATTTACCAGGTTGTAACTCCCAACATCAGCACCCAGTTTTACGCTGCCATTATCGATAATGCCCTTCCTCCGGAAACCATAGAGGCCTATACAAATGGATTCTCCGACCATTTGGCCCTTGACCCAAAGCTGGAGGATATCCAGATAAATGATACCTTCTATATGAGCGGCGGCAATAACTATAATATGCAGCAGGCCTTAACCGCCTATATCGCTGCCCGTGAGGTTGATGTTATCATCGCCCCGGAATCCTCATTTTTAAATTATGCGCGTAACGACTATTTTACCAAGCTTTCGGAAGCCCTTCCCACGGATATCTACAGCTCCCTGACAGACAGCTTCCTGCTGTCCGATACCAACGGAGATCCGGACAAGAATGCCTACGGTATTTATTTGAATGATTCTGACTTATTTAAGGGTATCACCTATGACGGAGAACCTTATGTGCTCGGAATCGTGGCAAATTATCCCCATAAAGAAAATACGGTTGAATTTATCCATTACCTCTTTAAAGACTTGAAATAAGAACTTTCCTTTTAAAAGAGCTCCGGCAACGCCGGAGCTCTTTTATTCATCTATATCTATTCTAAGCTATTCCCTATAGTTTTTTATTTTGCAGTAATATATCCCTGTGCCTTTAATAACTCTGCGATCAATACGGCGCCGCCTGCTGCGCCGCGGACTGTATTATGGGAAAGACCGACGAATTTATAATCAAATACTATGTCTTCCCGCAATCTGCCGAAGCATACGCCCATTCCCTTTTCATAATCACGGTCAAGCTTTGCCTGGGGACGGTTATCCTCCTCAAAGTACTTAATGAACTGCTTCGGGGCGCTGGGCAATTCAAGCTCCTGGGGAATGCCCTTAAACTCAGCCCACGCCTTTAAGATTTCTTCCTTGGAAGGCTTTTTCTCAAAGTTTACGAATACTGCCGCCGTATGTCCGTCCGTTACAGGGACACGGATACATTGTGTCGTAATCACCGGGCCTTCTGCCTTCACGATCTGGCCATTTTCCACCTTACCCCAGATACGTAACGGCTCCTGCTCGCTCTTTTCTTCCTCACCGCCGATGTATGGGATTACATTGTCAACCATCTCAGGCCAATCTGCAAAGTTCTTGCCGGCACCGGAGATCGCCTGATAGGTAGTGGCTACCACAAGCTTGATCCCAAACTGCCTTAAGGCATGAAGGGCAGGTGTATAGCTTTGGATGGAGCAGTTAGGCTTTACTACGATAAAACCTCTCTGGGTTCCAAGACGCTTTCTCTGATCCGCAATTACCTCTAAATGCTCCGGGTTTAATTCCGGCACTACCATAGGAACATCCGGAGTCCATCTATGAGCACTGTTATTGGATACCACCGGGGTCTCCGCCTTCGCATACGCTTCCTCAATTGCTTTAATTTCATCCTTTGTCATATCTACGGCACTGAACACAAAATCCACGCCTGCACTCACTGCTTCCACGTCGTTTACGTTCATTACAACCAGCTTCTTAACACTCTCAGGCATCGGAGTTGCCATCTTCCAACGGTTACCGACTGCCTCCTCATAAGTCTTTCCAGCACTTCTGGGACTTGCTGCAACGGTAACTACTTCAAACCAAGGATGATTTTCCAGTAACGAGATGAAACGCTGTCCAACCA
Organism: Clostridiales bacterium; assembly: GCA_012839295.1. Lineage (GTDB taxonomy): Bacteria > Bacillota > Clostridia > Lachnospirales > Lachnospiraceae > Mobilitalea. The sequence goes on along the minus strand of DUNO01000065.1, from coordinate 53,467 downwards.
TTCCTGTACCCCCAAGGATACCAACTCTTAACTTGCTCATTCTTATTCCTCCATTGTTCACGTATGGCATACATTTGTCTTTTCTGTAAATATACTATACGCGAAATCCAGAAAAAATCAACAACTTTTTCATATTTTAATCGAACTTTGTGAACATCTTATAATTAATCCATCCTGCACACAGTCCCTTTGGTGATTTTAAACATGGTATTGGTACTCCTCCAGCAGACGCCGGAGATCTTCCATATTCTCTATCTCATTGACACGGCTCCTTAGCCTGGCTGAGCCCGGATATCCCGTTGTATACCAGGCCACATGCTTTCTCATTTCCCGGATACCGATAAACTCTCCCTTGTATTCCACGGATAATGCAGCATGGCGGAGAATCATCTCCTTCACCTCATCAAAGCCTGGCTTCGGCATCAATATCCCCCGCTCCAGGTATTCCTTAATTTGCTCGAAAATCCAAGGGTTCCCTCTGGTTCCCCTTGCCATCATGATCCCGTCACAGCCCGTCTGCTCAAGCATACGCTTTGCATCCTCCGGCGTAAAGATATCCCCGCTTCCGATCACCGGAATGGCCAAGGCCTCCTTTACGGCACGGATTACTTCCCAATCTGCTTTTCCGCCGTAATACTGCTCCCTGGTCCGCGCATGGACCGCAACCGCCGCCGCACCGCTTTCCTGGGCAATCTTTGCTACTTCCACCGCATTATTGTCCGTCCCATGGAAGCCCTTGCGGATCTTTACCGTAAGGGGCTTGCTAATTGCGGAGGATACCTTACTGACAATTTCACCGATTAACCTGGGATTCTTCATCAGGGACGAGCCCTCCCCGTTATTTACGACCTTTGGCACCGGACATCCCATGTTAATATCCAGGATATCAAAATTACGGCCCTCAATGCGCTTAGCCGTCTCACTTAAGATAACCGGATCCGCACCAAAGAGCTGTAATGCCACCGGACGCTCCTCCTCATGGATTTGAAGCAGGCTTTCCGTATTTTTATTATTATATTGGATTCCCTTTGCGCTGACCATCTCCGTATAGACTAAATCCGCACCTTTTTCCTTACACAGTAAACGAAAAGGCAGGTCTGTTACTCCTGCCATGGGTCCTAAAAACAAATTACCTTCTAATTTTACATTGCCGATATTCAGGCTCATCTGCATTCCTCTCCAATTATCTACTTCTTATTCTTGTCACTGATGATCTTTAGCCCCTTCAGGGTTAAGTGGGGATCATATATTTCGATGACATCCGTTGCCCCGGCAATAATCTTGCCCAAGCCCCCTGTAGCAATCACCCTGCAGCTCCCTATACCGGCTTCCTTAAGCATTCTTTTCACGATATACTCAGTCTGGCCGATACAGCCAAAGACGAGGCCTGCCTGCATGCTGGTGATGGTATCCTTCGCCAGGACCGTATCCGGCATCGCAATCTCTATCTCCGGCAGCTTTGCCGTCCCTGCCCAAAGGGCATTGGCTGCAATCCGAAGTCCCGGACAGGTAACCGCCGCATGGAAGGTTCCGTCCTCCAGGATTAAGTCATAGGTAATGGCTGTGCCAAAATCGATGACCAATACGGGGCCGCCATAGATCTCGTAGGCCGCCACCGCGTCCACCACCCTGTCTGCACCAACCTCCTTCGGATTTGCCGTAGAGACCTTGATTCCTGTCTTTGTACCGGCACCGACAATCAACGGCGTAAGATTCAGGTACTTTATGATCCCTGAGGTTAAGGAATGCATCAGCTTCGGTACAACGGAGGCAATAATTACACTCTTTATCTGTTCCACACCTATGTTTTTCGCTTTTAATAAATCACACAAAACCAGGCCGTATTCATCTGAGGTCCTGTCCGCATTGGTGGTCAGGCGAAAAGTCGCCTTAATATCTGACCTCTCAAACACCCCTAAGGTTATATTTGTATTTCCAACATCAACTACCAGCAGCATATTAATCCTCCATTCCCTGCTACGCTTTACTCCTCACTTAAAAGCCCGGAAGCATCCTCCCCAAGAAAGAATACCTTATAGTACAATTCCAAAGCCTCCAGCAGTTCAGCCTTCTCCCTCTGCAGCTGCTTTATTTTTAATACACTGCCAATCTCATCATAGAGGTAATCATTTTCATCCGAATCCACTTTAAACATCAAGGTGCCGTCCTCGTCAAATTCCAGGGAAAGGACTCCCCCCACATCCTCCGTAAACAATACGGATATAATCTTTAATTCCTGTTTTATCTGCTCCGGCAGTGCTTTAAAATCCTCATTCAGCCAGAACTTTTTCTCATAAGCGCTGCTTGCGCACAAAACCACCTTTTCCTGATACATTGCACAAAACCCTCCAAAGCTCCTTAGATATACTGGATAATAATAAATCCAAGCGCTATAATAACCGCACCAAACAAAAGATAACTCATGCCCGTTGTCCTCTTTACCGGATCCTTCCACATAGGAATTCCGTTAAGCATATTCATAAAGCCTCCGGCAAAGCAGGCAACCAGGACAGCAATTTTGCTGTCCGGCTTTAGGTAAAAGAAGAACAGGGCTACGACTAAAACCATTGCCAGCACCGTATTTATCTTAATATTTTTCTTTAAAAGCTCCTCGAACCATTTCTTTCGTTTGTCCATTATAATAACCCCACCAGAATTACTTGCAAGATTAGGAAGTACCCTCGGAAACACCCTTGCTGCCGGGTTTCCGAGGGTATTCCAGACCGTTATGCAGGGAAATGTGCACTGCATTCCTTGTCCTATTTCCCTAGTGTTGCCACCATAACTGCCTTTATTGTATGCATACGGTTTTCTGCCTCATCAAATACAACGTCGGCAAAACGCTCAAATACCTCCTCGGTGACCTCTTTCCCCTTTACTGCCGGCAGGCAATGGAGGAAAACCGATGTATCCTTCCCGGTACGGGCCATCAGGGCTTCATTCACCTGATAAGGCTTCAATATGGCAATACGCTCTGCTGCCTTATCCTCTTCTCCCATGGAGCACCATACATCCGTATAAACTGCATCTGCATCCTTTACTGCATCCAAATCATCCGATATCCCAATCTGGCTTCCTGATTCCTCCGCATAGCCCTTGCACTCGGCTACCAGTTTCTCCTCCGGCCACAGGGACTTCGGTGCAAGAATCGTAAAATGAATTCCCATCTTGGCGGAACCGATCATCAGGCTGTTTGCCATGTTATTGCGGCCATCACCGACATAGACTAGTTTTAGTCCCTTAAGCTTACCAAACTGCTCTTTTAAAGTCAAGAAGTCTGCAAGAATTTGCGTCGGATGATCCAGGTCAGTAAGACCGTTCCATACCGGGACACCGCTATATTTAGCCAGCTTTTCAACCGTATCCTGTGAAAAGCCACGGAACTCAATCCCGTCAAACATTCTTCCCAGCACCCTTGCCGTATCCTCCACGCTCTCCTTATGGCCTAACTGGATGTCAGCCTTGCTCAGGTATTCCGGGTGCCCGCCTTCATCAACACATCCGACGGTAAATGCACAGCGGGTCCTGGTTGAGGGCTTTTCAAAGATTAAGGCAATATTTTTACCCTTCAGGCTTTCACCTGTAATGCCCTGTTTTTTCTTCGCCTTTAATTCTGCTGCCAGATCAAGTAAATAGCTTATCTCTTCCTCCGTAAAATCCTTTAAGGTTAAAAAGCTGCGTCCCTTTAAATTCATAAAATCCTCCATTCCTCCGCTTTCTGCGGCATTAAATTATAATAATGTACCTGCATTGCTTCAGGTTATATCCTTCCCGTTAGTTCCATTCCTTATGGTCAGGAATGTGAAAACACACATAACGCATTTATAATTATGCTTTATATGTGTTTATTTATACATTATTCTAATTATGGGGATTTGTCAAGTAATTTCTAAAAAGAACCATAGGAACCGGCCTCTATCCATCTGTAATAAAGACCGGTTCCTGCTATCTTTTCCCTGGCTTACCTTATTTTCTTCTCTGTCTTGCCGCTTCATACATTAAAATTGCGGCTGCAACAGCAGCATTTAAGGACTCGACCTTCCCGGCCATAGGAATTTTAATTAAGCGGTCCGCTTCCCTTGATACTTCTTCTGACAGCCCATTTGCTTCATTCCCGATTAAAAATGCACATGGCTTTACAAAGCTTCCCTCCGTATCGTAGAACTCCCCAGATAAGTGGGCTGCAAAAATAGTAATTCCCTGCTTTTTTATCTCATTGACCGTTCCAAGGAAATCCTCTGACTGATAAAAGGGCATCCGGTAAATGGAGCCCATGGTAGAGCGGATTACCTTTGGGTTGTATAAATCCACGGTTGAGCTGTTGCAGATGATTCCCGTCACTCCTGCTCCTTCGGCAGTCCGTAGCATCGTTCCCAGATTTCCCGGATCACGGATGTCCTCTAATAACAAAAGGCAGGCACCCGGGGCTTTCATGATGCTCTCCAGGCTATGCTCTCTTTTTTTTACGAGACCCATGATCCCCTGGGGTGTTTTTGTATCCGCCACCTCTTTGAACACGGAATCCGTCAGGATCTCATAGTCAAAGGACTGGAAATAATCCGGCTTTTCAGCTATCAGCTCCCGGTAAAATGTCTCTGCAACATATGCCTTTTTCATCAACCCCAATTCCAAAGCCTCTTCGAACATCTTCCAGCCTTCTACAACAAAGACTCCCTGTTCCTCCCGTGCCTTGGCTTTTTTTTGCAATAAGGTTAAATTTTTTATCTGGGCATTACTGAGACTGCTAATGGTATCTTTATTCTTCATAGGCTATTTACTGTGCATTCAGGTTTGCCAGCTTCGCTGCCTGGTCGGCTGCAATCAGGCTGTCAATGATTTCTTCCAGATCTCCGTTCATTACTTCTCCCAGCTGATGGACCGTCAATTTGATTCTATGGTCCGTTACACGTCCCTGTGGGAAGTTGTAGGTCCTGATTTTTTCGGAACGGTCACCGGTTCCTACCTGGCTCTTTCTTGCCTCCGCCTCCGCGCTCTGGGCTTTTTCCAGCTCCAATTCATACAGCTTGGAGCGCAGGACACGGATTGCCTTATCCTTATTCTTTAACTGGGATTTTTCATCCTGGCAGGAAATGACAATACCCGTCGGGATATGGGTAAGCCTTACAGCGGAGTCCGTAGTATTAACGCACTGTCCACCATTACCGGAGGAGCGGAACACGTCAAACTTACAGTCATTTAGATCCAGCGCCACGTCAACCTCCTCTGCCTCAGGCATAATTGCAACCGTAGCAGTTGATGTATGGATCCTGCCGCCGGATTCCGTCACAGGCACACGCTGGACACGGTGGACACCGCTCTCATATTTTAATTTTGAATAAGCACCTTTACCGATTACCATAAAGATTACTTCCTTAAATCCGCCGATACCGTTCTCGTTTAAGTTCATCATGTCGATCTTCCAACGGTTACGTTCCGCATACATCACGTACATACGGTACAATTCCGCCGCAAAAAGCGCTGCCTCATCGCCGCCGGCACCTCCGCGGATTTCAACGATAACGTTCTTCTCATCATTAGGATCCTTGGGAAGAAGCAGGATCTTTAGCTCCTCCTCAATCTTAACGATATTTTGCTTGCTGTCATTTAATTCTTCCTTAGCAAGCTCGCGCAGCTCCTCATCGCTTTCGTCCTCCAGGATTGCCAGGCTCTCCTCGATATTGGCCTGCGCCGCTTTATATTCCTTATATTTCTCCACAATATCCGTCAGGTCCGCATGCTCCTTACGAAGGTTACGGTACCTGTTTTGGTCGTTCATGACATCCGGATTCATTAACTCCTGCTCCAGCTCCTGATAACGGGCCAAAATATCCTCTAACTTGTCAAACATAACAATGATTCCTCCATTATATGAACCTTGCACAGGCGATACGATCCTGTCCGCTAAGATCCTTCTTTATCATAACCTCTGCATATCCTTCCTTCAAAAGTATATGCTCCACATCCTTTCCCTGGTCATAACCGACCTCAAGAAAAAGATATCCATCCTTACACAGATGTTCCTTCGCTCCAGCCGCAATGCTGCGGTAGAATTTAAGTCCATCCTCACTTCCATCAAGTGCTAAATGTGGCTCATGGTCTTTTACCTCCGGCATTAATTCCCCAATGACGCTTGTACGGATATACGGCGGATTGGAAACAATAATATCATAGCTTTTTTCAATCTGCTGGAACAGGTCACCCAGCCAAAATTCCACCGGTGCCCCCAGCTTTTTTGCATTTCTCTTTGCTATCTCAAGGGCAGGCTCTGAGATATCCACCCCACAGGCAGACTTTAAACCACCCAGCTTCGCAAGGCTGATGATGATGCAACCGGAACCAGTGCACAGATCAAGCACGGACTTTTCAGCGCAGACCTTCAGAACCTCCTCCACCAGCAGCTCTGTATCCTGCCGTGGAATTAATACGTCTTTGCCTACGTCAAATTCCAGTCCCATGAATTCCTGGGTTCCCGTCAGATGCTGTAACGGGACATGCTTTGCCCTTTCTTCCACGCAGGAAATATACCGTCCGGCCTCCTCCCTGGAAGCCTCCTGATCCCCACGTAGCAAATAATCTATCCTATTTATCTTAAAAACATGAGCCAACAGATACCATGCGTCTATATCAGCATCTGCAATCCCCTGCTTTATCAGCATTTCCTTTCCTGTCTGTAATAACTCCTTATAAGTACTCATATATTTTCCCCGCAAGTCCGCTAATCATTGTCCTGCTTTCCACCTCTTTGACCATCAAAGAATCTATCCAGAGCCTTGAGGATCTCATCATCTTCTTCCTCTGTCTCATCCTTTATTACCGGTTTAAAGGCTACTGGAGCTATTCCCCGGTTACGCCTATTCCGTTCCCTATACCCAGCTTCCTTAGCCGCAGAGCCATCCCTGGTCACAGGTACTTCCCACTCCGCGGAGCCTTCCCTGGTTACAGGCATTTCCACTGCTGCTGACACTTCCTTAGCCACAGGTACTTCCACTGCTGCTGACACTTCCTTAGCCACAGGTCCCTCCATTATTGCAGACACTTCCTTAGTCACAGCATCTGCCCTGCCCCTCTCCTTCCGGTCCATTGCTTTCCTTCCCCTCGAAGAGGAATTCCGGGAAGAGGTACTCTTACTATTATTAACATTTTTATTCTTATCATCCGCTGCAGGGTCTGCTAAAAAGGCCTCCCAATCAAATATCGCCCCAACTGACCGGATTGCGACTTCAATCATTTCATCATCCGGCTCCTTCGTTGTCAATCCCTGCATCCACAGACCCGGCTGGCTTAAGATATGTACCAGCCTGCTCTCGCTGGTTCCTGCAAAACGGATGAATTCATAGGATATACCTGCGATCAGCGGAACCAGCAGCACCCTGCTTATGATCCTCAGGACAAGATCCTCCACCGGCATCAGGAAAAAGAAAAATAAGCTGATAATAATTACCAATAACATAAAGCTGGTTCCACAGCGCTTATGCAGCTTGGATTGCCATTTGACGTTCTCAACCGTTAATTCAAATCCGTTTTCCAGGCAGTTAATCGCCTTATGCTCCGCACCGTGGTACATAAAGGTGCGTTTAATATCCGGCATTTTTGCCGCAATGATTACATAGATGATAAAAATGGCCAGACGGAGCACACCCTCCAAAAAGGCCAGCGTATATTTGCCTGGGATAATTCCTGAGAGCAGATTCGTAATTAATACCGGAAGCACCATAAATAAAGCAACTGATAAAACGATGGAGAACAATACTGCCACCGCCACCAGGATTGCATTGCCCTTGTCACCCTTCCTGCCCGGCTTTTCCTCCTTAGCCGCCTTTGTCCCCTTTTTTGTCCCCTTGGAGAGCTTATCTGCAACTTCATCTATTTCAAAATCATCATCATACTCCCGGGCTTTTTTTTCAGCCCTTCCTTTTGATTTATCTTTCTTTTCCTTGGAGGCTGCTTCTTCCTCCTCTTCCAGGAAGCTTGCTGAAAAATTTAATACCTTGACACCCATTACCATTGAATCAACAAAAGCCAGCATCCCACGAAAGATTGGCAGCTTAAACAATTTCACCCTATCGGAAAAATCAGTATACGTACTTTCTTCCACTATAATTTCATTATTCGGTTTGCGGATTGCCACGGCGTATTTGTCCTTATTCTTCATCATGACGCCTTCCATGACCGCCATACCGCCAATACCTGATGGTTTCATCTTTACACCCGGACCTTTCTTCATAATTCGGTCATTTTCGTGACCTGGTACTTTGGTTTCTATCTTTAAGCATTTGTTGGCAGTTATTATCTTTTGTTAATCATGCAATAAGAAATCCTTTATTCGTCATTCTTAAATAAAACCTGGCTCCCAGGCATTTATTAGGCGTATATCAAAAAATAGGCTGAGGAAGTACACCTCAACCCAATTTTTTATGTTTCAATTTTCATGCTAAGAAAAGCGCGTACCAAAGCATTTGCCCGCAAACACCTCCGTGTTTGCTTACAAGCACTTTTGCGATTTATTTGTTTAAACCATATCTACGGTTGAACTTATCGATCGCTCCGCGAGCAGCTGCAGCCTTCACCTGTCCTGTGTAGAATGAATGACACTTGGAGCAGATTTCAGTGTGGATTTCGCTCTTGGTGGATCCTGTTACAAATTCGTTACCGCAGTTGCAAACAACCTTAGCCTGATGATATTTGGGATGGATTCCTTCTTTCATGATTTCACCTCTTTACGATCAATTCGTTATCTATTGGTCAGAATATTTCCAATCTAATAAACAGCTTGTTAATTATAGCATAGGTATCCCTATTATGCAATACCCAAAAGACGTTTTTGGATTTTTTACATTTTTGGTGTTTTGCCTTTAATACTTAATACCGATAGCGTATATCCGTATATTCACTTGCCTTCTTCACCATACTGTATTTTTGGCCGCCTGCACGTTTTCCAATATCATATGTGGCATCCACCGTGTACCATTTCTTTTTCTTGCTGTCATAAATCATATTCCAGGCATGATATTCGGATATATTAGGCGTATATCCGGTCACCAGCCTGACACGGATCCCCTGGCTGCGCAGCATTGATGCCATTACGGCGGAGATATCATAGCAGATTCCCTTTTTATTTTTATAGACAATCTTAATATCAGGAATATATCCTGACTGGATATCCCCCAGCTTGTCGTAATCATAGTTGAAGTTTTTCACCACAAAATTATAGACTGCCTTTACCTTCTCTTCCTCCGTCTTACAGTTTTTTGTCAGCTGGCCCGCTTTAATGACCGCGGCATAATCCATATCATAATTTACAATTACGTTCGGATGCAGATATACATCATCCTCATTTTGCAGCTCCAGTTCAAATTCCTGGCTCTCAAGGACACTGTATTTATTGCCTGTGACATTTTTAAAGATACGTATGGAATAGGTTCCATTTCCCATGGTCAGGGGAATATCAATATTGTTTTTTCCCTTTTTAAGATCATAATAATAACTTTTGCCGCCCTTGGTAACGCCTACCTTGATCTTGGCATTATCCTTATTATTATAGCTTACGGTCAGAACCCCGTTTTCATTGTCCTTAAAGAATTCCGACGCCATTGCCTTATCCGCAGGCAGGTATAAAAACGCCGATAAAAACAGGAAAAATATTGTACCGCGAATTCCATTTCTTATGATTTCTTTCATAATTATACTCACCTTCCTTTGTGCCAGGCTATGCAGCTAAAGATTGCGCACCGGATCCGCGCAGGCATAGCCTTTCCAGTACAAATTCTTCTTTTCCATCATCTATGTTAATTACATCATCAGGTTCCTTTTCATAGTCTCCATATTCATACAGTAGGTCAATGCCGTATCAGCACCAATTTTCTTAGCCCGGTATAGTTCCAGGATACTTTGGTCCATTGATTTCATCCCATCATGGGAAGATGCCAGAATCACGGAATCAATCTGATGTACCTTTCCGTCACGGATCATGGTCCTGACTGCACTATTGGCCTCCAATATCTCAAATGCCGGTACCAGGCCGTCATTGCTGCGCAGCAGCTGCTGGGACACAATTCCCTTTAACACCATGGAAAGCTGGAAACGGATCTGCAGCTGCTGGTTCGGGGGAAAGACGTCAATAATACGGTCAATCGTATTCGCTGCCCCGATGGTGTGCAGGGTGGAAAACACAAGATGTCCTGTTTCTGCAGCTGTCATGGCAATCTCAATCGTTTCATGGTCCCTCATCTCCCCGATGAAAATAACATCCGGGGATTCCCTCATAGCCGCCCGCAGCGCCTTGCTGTAGGAAGGCGAATCGATACCAATCTCCCTTTGGCTGACAATACTATTGCCATGCTTGTGTAAATACTCAATTGGATCCTCAAGGGTTAATATGTGGCAATTTCTATTTTTATTAATGTAATCAATAATATAAGTCATGGTGGTACTTTTGCCGCTTCCGGCAGTACCGGTCACCAGCACCAGGCCTTTCGTTAAATTACCCAATTCAATAACGCTCTGGGGTATCCCCGTCTCCTTCAGCAGGGGCATCTGAAATGCGACCACACGCAGCACTGCACCCCAGGTACCTCTTTGCTTATATATATTCACACGGAATCTCCCGACCTCCGGCAATGAGATGGCAAAATCATCATCACCCTCTTTCCTAAATCCCGCATCCCTGCCACCAGACATGGTATACATCTCATCTACAAGCGAAAGGGTGTCCTCCGGTTTCAGGCGATCATCACCCTGCTGTATAATCACGCCTTTTATCTTAAAGGATACGGGTCTTCCTGCAATCAGGAAAATATCAGATGCATTCTGGTTAACAGCATCCGATAGAATATCTCTCAGCTCCATTGCTACCTCCCTATTCCTCAATTATGCCATCCCAGATTTCAAGGCTGTTTGAATCATAATCCCCCTGTTCCTCCGTCACCATTTTCCAGCTGATTACCGAAAGATGCGGAACAGAAGCCCTGATTTCAGGAGTTACTTCTATCTTAAGTACGGAAGCCTCATTCATAATAACCTCATATGTAATGAGTCCCTCCTGCCGGCTTATACCGGCCACCCCATCCAGCTTTGCCGCCCCGGACATAAGCCTTTCCCATTGTTCCTGGGAACCATCCCAGTTAAGCTGATAAAGCAGCTCTCCAAGCTGCATTAATATCTCCTCTGCTTTCGAATCCGCCTGGTAATACTCTTCCACATTACCCACAGTCTTTTCCGACAGCTTCAGCTCATGGTAAGAAGTGCGGATTGACAATATTGCAAATATTGTCAATGAAAGCGTGAGCAGTATTACGATGATGGATGCTCCGCCAATATTTAACCGAATGCTTCCCTTGCTGGCCATATCAGATATTTCCTTTCTATCATTAAACATCCTGCAAAGTTAGTTATAGATGAACTTACTAACGTTCAGGCTGCACAGGATACCTGCAGCTTCACCGCCACCGGCAGGTTTCTTGACCCTTGCCGCTACAATCTCCGCTTTTTCAAGATTCCCTAAGCTGCCGGAAGTTTTTTCAACATCAACCGTAATTTCATACATACCCCGATCCTTTGCCGGTTCCCAATCCCGTCCATAATACCCTTGGTAAAGGTTCCTGTCTCCCTCTACCACCTTTTTCATCCCAAGCTCCACAAGCACGGTTTCAAAAGAATCACTGCCCTTGAGACGCTCTGCTATGTTCTCGGCCCGGATGACCGCCTGGCTGTAGCTCACCGCTTCCTTTGACATATGGTCAGCCGAAAGAAACATTTTCGCAATGACGACACTCATTACAGCAAACACACCAAACATCAGGATGCATTCTATCATAACGATCCGAAAAGATCTTGAGCTTCTATCGATATCCATAATTATGTTCATACCCGTCATTATGGGCATTGCCCCTTTACCTCACAAACCGTCAGGAAAATGCTGGCATGAACCCGGTCCCCCCTTCGTTCATTAACTTTATTTCCTTCACACTTCCCCATTCTGCCAATTAACCAGCTGTTCTGGGGTAAATCACCAGGCTTTCCATTTCACCGGCCTTATTGCTGGCCGTAAGCTGGAGGTAACCGTCATCTCCCAGCTTAATATCGAACTGGTCTATCTCAATGGCCGGGATACCATAGCTAAGATCGTAGTCCATTCCAGCTTCCCGGTAAAGCTCACATAGATATCCTTTATAATGATAAATCAGGGTTTCATAGCGGGTTCCCCGGATTTCTTCTCCCAGAACCAGAACGGGCACCCCTTCCTTTTCCTCCATATACATGGAACGGGCCGTATCCGTCTGCCGTACCTTAGTAGCCACATAGGACAACGAAGTGCGGAGCTGGAAATTATCATTATTCGCCAGCACAATATTTTTATACGCTCCAATACCAACATTAATCAGCATGAGGGAAGCAAGGATAAAAATACCGATGATGAGAAGAATACTAACCAGATTAACCATCCAGGCTTTTTGCCCTTTATCCATAATAACCACTCCCATCCTTCTGTTTTTATCGTTCAAACACTTCTATCTCAGGCATAAAATTCGATGCAATGCAGTCATACATGACATAATATTGATCATAATCAATCCTCAGATAATAATTATCCTCAAGATAGGACAGCTCTGCCGGATACATTCCCTCAATCGCATAGCATTGGACCACAGCCTTACGGATGGCCTGTTTTGTGAGCGTCAGCTCCTGTTCCCGGTTAAAGCTGCTTAACCGGAAAACTCCTCCCAGGAAAAGCATCAGCAACAGGATAAATATCCCCGTGGGCATCAGGACAGACCTCCAAAGATATCCCATTCTTCTATCACTTAGATTCTTCATAGTAACACCTATCCTTCAATTACATTAGCTATCATTTCACACTGACGATTATTTGACCTTTAGGTCACTCAATATCGGATGTGAAATGATATTCATTTCACACTATCCAATGGCAGAAATGATATTAATCAGCGGCAGCATGACCGAAAGCAGCACGAATCCAATCAATACCGCCAAAAGTATGACCAATGCTGTCTCAACATAAGTAGCTATTTTATTTAACTGGGCAGAAATCCGTTCGTTATGGCGCTCACTCAGCTTAATGAAGGAAGAATCCATGTTTCCGCTTTTCGCTGCAACTATGATGATGCTCCCGTCCATTCCTGTAATCAATTTCGATTGCCGTATGGCATCCTCAAAAGCGATTCCCTTCTCCACAAGCTCCCGGCACTCCTTCACCCTTGCCAGTACTCCTGGATTATCCACCGTTTCCATCGACATATCAAGCATCCTTCTCGTATCCACACCCGCCGGGAGCATCAGGGCTATGGATGAAATAAGCTTTCCAATAGAAATCTGGCCTGCAATCCCCTTTGCTACAGGAAAATTATACAGCATTTTTTTGATCAGCCCCTGTCCCTGTTCCGTGCGGTATGCCAGAAAAAGAACCAAGGTAACCAAAACCAGGATTCCGACAACGGCAGCGGCCGTAACCCCTGCCTTCACGCCAAAGGACATCAGGCTGCCAGAAGCCATGGCAACCTCCGAATTCAGCTCCTGATACATAGCCTCAAACAAAGGTACAATCCGGAAAACCAGCGCCCACAAAATAACTGCCATCATTAAAAAAAGAACAGCAGGATAGGTTACTGCACTTCGGATTCCCGCCTTTACCCTGCCCTCCCTCTCATAATAAGCGGACAGGGAACGCATTACTTCCTCTAATTTACCGGCCGTCTCTCCAATTCCAACCATATGGACCATATATTCGGGAAAAGCCCCCGTCCTGCCAATCGCCTGGGATAAGCTCATCCTGGATTGCAAGCTCTTCTCTATTTCATGGAAAAGCTCCTTCGTCCGGCCATTCTCCAGCTCACTGTATAATATATAAATGCCTTCATATAAGGGCATGCCGCTATTTAGCAACGTTGCAATATGGTCGCAAAATATCGCTATTTCTTCAGCAGAGAATTTTTTCGCTTTGCCAACTCTATTTTCCAATCCTATCCCTCCTATGTCCAACTTATTAAATGTATGGATTATTATACCATTGTTTTTGGTACCTATCAATCTTAATACCTTATAATCCGATAGCAGAATAGAAAAAAACAGAAAAAAAGCCACAGGAAATAGTTCCTATGACCCCTCTTCCATATATATGATGCAACACTAAAAGACAATTTTCGTCTTTTTGATAATCTCGATAAATTCTACATTGGTCTTTGTCCTCAGGAACATATCAATAATACGCTCCAGCGCTTCCTCCGACTTCATTCCGCCCAAAGCCTTCCTCATCAGGTAGGTAGCTTCCAGCTCCGGCTGTGTAAGCAGAAGATCCTCTCTTCTGGTGCTGGATCTTGGCAGGTCGATGGCAGGGAAGATTCTTTTTTCCGATAAGCTGCGGTCAAGCACCAGTTCCATGTTACCGGTTCCCTTAAACTCCTCGAATACAACATCATCCATTCTGCTGCCTGTATCAACTAAGGCTGTGGCAAGAATAGTTAAGCTGCCTCCCTCACGCATGTTCCTGGCTGCACCAAAGAACTTCTTAGGCATGTGGAGAGCCGCGGGATCAAGACCTCCCGACAGGGTCCTTCCGCTGGGCTGTACCGTCAGGTTATAGGCTCTCGCAAGTCTGGTAATACTGTCAAGGAGTATAATGACATCCTGCTTATGCTCTACCAACCGCTTTGCCCGCTCGATTACCATCTCTGAAACCCTCTTATGGTTCTCGGGAAGCTCATCAAAGGTCGAGTAGATGACTTCCACATTCTTTCCTTCGATGGACTCCTTAATATCCGTAACCTCCTCCGGACGCTCGTCTATTAACAGGATAATCAGCTTCATATCCGGATGGTTTCTCGTCACCGCCTTGGCAATCTGCTTTAACAGGGTTGTCTTTCCTGTCTTGGGCTGGGAAACGATCATGCCTCTCTGCCCCTTACCGATGGGTGAAATCAGATCCACCATCCTCATGGAGACCCCAGAGCCTGGGGTTTCTAAATGGATCCTTTGGTTCGGGAACACCGGTGTCAGGTCTTCAAATCTTTTCCTTTTCTGTGCCTCCGACGGATGGAAGCCGTTCACGGTCTTTACAAACAGCAGGGCACTGAACTTTTCATTCTGGCTCCTGATCCTGGTATTGCCGGCAACAATATCACCAGTTTTTAGATTAAACCGGCGGATCTGTGCGGGAGATACATATACGTCATTTTCACCCGGCAGATAATTATCACAGCGGATAAATCCATATCCGTCGGGGAGTACTTCCAAAATACCAACCTTTGTCTCCCCACTGTCCAACTGTTCCATGTCACTTGCTGCCGCCACCTGCTTACCGCCCTGTACGGACTGGGCTGCATTCTGCTGAACTGTATTTGGATGGGCTGTATTCGGATGGGGCGCATTTGGCTGAACCGCATTTGACTGAACCATATTAGGTTGAACCGCTCTCTCCTCCATCTGTATTGCTTTTTCTTTCGGTCTGGCCGTTCTTTCTGCCGGACGCACTTCCTTTTCCTTTGGCCTGGCGGCTTTCTCCACTGGACGGGTTATTTTCTCCTCCGTCTGGACAGCACCAGAATTCTGCATTTTCACTTCTTCTCCTGCCGCATCTGCTTTGGGCGCTTCTGATTGCCTGTCCTCTTTATCAACCTTTATCAGCAGCTCAATCAGGTCTCCTTTCTTCAATGCGGCAATGTTTTTCAGACCTCTTTCCTTTGCCAGTTCTCTTAAATTAACAAGCGTCATGGAATCATATTGTTTGTCCATTTATTCAACTCCTTCGGTTCAATTGGATTTACTTTTTGGAATATGTTAAGAATTGATTCAGAAATATATTTTGAGGGATACATAACAGCAGCCCTTATTTTCGAAATTAGTATGCCTAAATCTGTACCTAGAACTATTAACCTTCATAATACCTAACATTTTACGCCATATCGTACAGCCCCAATTATACATCAGAAGAATTAGAAAATAAAGTCTTTTCTTTACTAATAGGTCTTTTTCCATGTTTTATACAAATTTAGCTCCCATGTTCTAAGCAATTTTATCAGTATGGCAGATAAAATAAAAAATTCTGATTCCCTTGATTTCTCCCCCTTTGTAATGATATGATAGCTAATAACATAAATAATAAAGAAAAAATAGAACATATGGAGGATTCGTATGAACGTGACAGAACAAGCCCTGAAAATGCATGAAGCATGGAACGGAAAAATAGAAACCGTACCAAAATGTGCCGTAAAATCAAGGGAAGAACTGGCTATAGCCTATACTCCCGGTGTGGCAGAGCCCTGCAGGGCTATTGCCGAGGATCAGGAGGCGGCTTACAAATATACCATAAAGGCGAATACCATTGCAGTTGTTTCCGATGGCAGTGCGGTACTCGGCTTGGGTAACATAGGCCCATATGCAGCAATGCCCGTTATGGAAGGCAAGGCTGTTCTGTTCAAGGAGTTTGGGGGTATCAATGCCGTACCAATCTGCCTTGATACCCAGGATACGGAGGAAATTATAAAAACCGTGGTTGCCATTGCCCCTGCCTTTGGAGGCATTAACCTGGAAGATATCTCCGCCCCAAGATGCTTTGAGATAGAAGACCGCCTAAAGGAACTTTTAAATATTCCTGTGTTCCATGATGACCAGCACGGAACCGCAATTGTAGTGTTAGCTGCCGCCATCAATGCCCTTAAGGTTACAGAAAAATCCAAGGAGGATTGTAAGGTCGTCGTAAACGGAGCCGGCTCCGCCGGCATCGCCATCAGCAAATTGCTCCTTACCTATGGCTTCAAGAAGCTTACCCTTTGCGACAGGCACGGTATCATAAACTCGGGTTATCCTGACTTAAACTGGATGCAAAAGCAGATGCTTGACCTCACAAACCTGGAGAATGAGACCGGCTCCCTGGCAGATGCCTTAAAGGGCGCTGACCTATTCGTAGGTGTCTCCGCTCCCGGTATTGTCACAAAGGAAATGGTAGCTTCCATGAATAAGGATGCCATTATCTTTGCCATGGCAAATCCCACTCCTGAAATTATGCCTGACCTGGCTAAGGAAGCAGGCGCCCGGGTGGTGGCAACAGGACGCTCTGATTTCCCGAACCAGGTTAATAATGTGGTGGCATTTCCGGGTATTTTCCGCGGTGCCCTGGAAGGCCGCGCAACACAGATTACGGAAGAAATGAAGCTGGCTGCAGCCGAAGCCATCGCCGGCCTGGTCAACGCTAAGGATTTAAATGAGGACAATATCATGCCCCAGCCCTTCGATCCGCGTGTCAGTGACGCGGTAAGCAGTGCGGTAAAATTAAATATAAGGAAGCAGTAGAAACCATGATGTGGGACGACAAACGTTATCACTCCCTGGATTATGAGCTTAAGAAAAGGTTTGGACAGAAGATATATAAGCTTTCGTTAAATGCGGGCCTTAGCTGTCCAAACCGGGACGGCACCCTGGGCCTTCGTGGCTGTATCTTCTGCAGCGAAGGAGGCTCCGGTGATTTTGCAGCAGCCTCCTCTCTTTCCATTACACAGCAGATTGAAGCCTCCAAGAGCCTGGTAGCCGCCAAGCTAAAGGATCCGGGGCACGCAAAATATATCGCCTATTTCCAGGCATATACTAACACCTATGCCCCCGTACCTTATCTATCCCGCATATTCACGGAGGCAATCGGCCACCCGGATATCGCCGGACTGTCCATTGCCACCAGGCCGGACTGCTTAAGCAGCGAGGTTCTTGACCTGCTCCATGGCCTGAACCAGATAAAGCCTGTCTGGATAGAGCTTGGGCTCCAGACAATGCATGAACGCACTGCAGATTTCATACGCCGCGGTTACTCCCTGCCCGTCTTTGAAGATAAGGTATATCAGTTAAACAGTCTTGGAATCGATATCATTGTCCATACGATACTGGGCTTGCCAAATGAGTCAAAAGATGATATGTTTAAAACTATAGACTATATCTGTTCTTTACCAATTCAAGGAATAAAGCTCCAACTGCTGCATGTACTGAAAGGAACTGACCTGGGTGTTATGTATGAGGAAGGGCTTTACACCCAAGAATTATCCTTAGAGGATTATGTAAATCTGGTCATTTCCTGCCTGGAGCGCATACCGGGGGACATAATTATACACCGGATTACAGGTGACGGCCCCAAAAAGCTTTTACTCGCTCCCCTGTGGAGCTCCAACAAAAAGCTGGTGCTAAACCGTATCCAGAGCCAAATGAAAGCCCGTTGTACTTACCAAGGAAAATATAAGACGTCACCACAGGAAACCCATTCTTAATAAGGAGGTCCCTATGCAGTCCGATACCTTTATGTTGTATAAATTAATGATTTTATATATCCTTAGCCGGGTTAATTTCCCTCTTTCCAATGCCCAGCTGACGGCCTTCATCCTGGAAAAAGAATATACAAATTATTTTAATATCCAGCGTGCCCTGTCGGAATTAATCGACGATGCCTTTATCGAAACAAAAACCGTGCGGAACAGTACCCTCTACCATATCACGGACAGCGGGTATGAGACCCTGCTCCTTTTTGACAATATGATCTCCGCGGGAATCAAGGAGGATATTGAAATATATCTGATACAGAATAAATATGAACTCCAGGAGGAGGTATCTACCCGCGCCGAATTATACCAGGTCAAGAAGGGCGAATACGCCGCCCACCTGAGTGTAATAGAACGGGACACTACAATCATTGATTTGACCTTAAACGTAACAACCGAAGAAGAGGCAGTGAGGATCTGCAATAACTGGAAGGAAAAAAGCTCCGATATCTATGCTTATCTAATGTCCTCCCTATTAGAAACCCACCACCAGCAATAACAAAAGAACTCCCCATAACCGCCCCTTCAAGGTGCCGTTGTAGGGAGTTCTTTTGTTATGCCTTGCCCGATAAAAATCTTCTTTATCCACCTCACAGCCTAAATCAGGCTTCCGGCTTTACCTCCTGGGCAAATCCGCAGATCTCTTCAATACAATCCCAGATCTCTTCCCTCCCCTGCTTGGTCGTTGCTGAAAAAGGAATGATTCTAGTGCCTGATGCTACCTGCAGGCCTTCCCGTACCATTTTCAGATGCTTGTCCCTCTGGCTGCGGTTTATCTTGTCCAGCTTGGTTGCAATGATGATCGGTTGAAAGCCCTGATATACAATCCAGTCATACATGGTCTTATCATTTGCAGAGGGTTCATGCCGGATATCGACCAATAGAAATACGCTTCTAAGCTGTCTTGATGTCTTAAGGTATTTTTCAATCATTTTTCCCCATTTTTCCTTTATGCTCAGGGAAGCCTTCGCATAACCATAGCCCGGCAGATCCACATAATACAGCTCATTATTTATATTATAGAAATTAATGGTCTGGGTTTTTCCCGGCTGGGAAGAGGTTCTGGCTAAGGATTTCCGGTTCATGAGGGCATTAATCAGGGAGGATTTACCTACGTTCGACTTACCTGCAAAGGCCACCTCCGGCTTATCATTTTGCGGAAGGACACTGGTAATGCCGCACACGGTTTCTAATTCTACACTTTTTATTATCATCTCTAACCTTCACTTTCTTATATGGCATTATCTCCATAAAGAAGGGGACGTTGCATATCGCTCCATCCCCTTCTTCTATCGCTTAAGCTATCTCGCCCTTACTCTTCTTACTGGAACGTCGTACCATAGGTTTTCTTGTTACGATTTCCTCAGACCATACTACCCTGGGCTCCTCTGTCCCGAGGACAGCTTCCTTTGTAATGATACATTTCACTGCCTTTGTATCGGAAGGAATGCTATACATGGAATCCATCATGACCTTTTCCATAATAGCCCGGAGGCCTCTTGCACCTATCTTTCTCTCGAAGGATTGCTTCGCAATCTCACTTAACGCCTCAGCTTCGAATTCAAGCTCCACACCATCCAGCTCAAACAGCTTTTTATACTGCTTGGTAATGGCACTCTTTGGCTCCGTAAGAATTCTTATTAAAGCAGCCTCATCCAGCATATCCAGGGCTACTGTCACCGGAACACGTCCTACAAACTCTGGAATCATACCGAATTTGATCAGATCCTGGGGCATTACCTGACGGAACAGCTCCCCTATGCTGACTTTATTCTTCTCGGCTATCTCAGCATTAAAACCAATGGATTTCTGGCCGATCCGCCCTTCAATAAGCTTCTCAAGGCCATCAAAGGCGCCACCGCAGATAAACAATATATTTGTCGTATCAATCTGGATAAATTCCTGGTGGGGATGCTTTCTGCCTCCCTGGGGAGGAACGGATGCAACGGTACCCTCCAGAATTTTAAGCAATGCCTGCTGGACACCTTCACCGGAAACATCCCTGGTGATTGAGGTATTCTCAGATTTTCTGGTAATCTTATCAATCTCATCAATATAAATGATACCATATTGTGCGCGCTCAATGTCAAAGTCTGCAGCCTGGATGATCTTGAGAAGGATATTCTCAACATCTTCTCCCACGTAGCCTGCTTCGGTCAGTGCAGTAGCATCTGCTATGGCAAATGGAACATTCAATAATTTAGCCAGTGTCTGAGCCAGATAGGTCTTACCGGAACCAGTAGGCCCGATCATCAGAATGTTGCTCTTCTGAAGCTCGACATCCAAATCCTTTTCTGCAAGAACCCTTTTATAATGGTTATATACCGAGACAGCGAGTACCTTCTTGGCATCCTCCTGGCCGATTACATGCTGGTCTAAAAATGCCTTGATCTCTGCGGGCTTTAATAAATTAATGTCTGAATTAACAACAGCTTCCCCTTCAAATTCTTCTTCGATGATCTCACTGCATATCTCAATACATTCATCACAGATATAGACACCGGGTCCGGCGATTAATTTCCTGACCTGATCCTGGGTCTTGTTACAAAAGGAACATCTCAACTGTTTTCTGTCTTCTATTTTTCCTGCCACTGCCTACTCACCTCTTTTCCTAAGTCGTGCAAAGAACGGAGAATTATCTGTTTGCCAGAACGGAATCAATAATTCCATAGTCTTTAGCCTCTTCCGCAGACATATAGTAATCCCTTTCTGTGTCTACTTCTATGACCTCTAAAGGCTTTCCCGTATTCTTTGCCAGGATCTCATTTAATTTTTTCCTTGTCTTTATAATATTGTCTGCAACAATCTTAATGTCTGTTGCCTGACCTCTTGCACCGCCGGAGGGCTGGTGGATCATCACCTCTGCGTTTGGAAGAGCCAGCCTCTTGCCCTTGGTACCGCCTGAAAGCAGGAAGGCTCCCATGCTTGCAGCCATACCGATGCAGATCGTGGATACATCACATTTGATATAATTCATTGTATCATAGATTGCCATGCCCGCTGTTACGGAGCCGCCGGGGCTGTTAATATAGAAATTAATGTCCTTTCCCGGATCCTCTGACTCTAAAAATAACATCTGTGCTACAATCAGGCTTGCTGTAACATCATTTACTTCTTCTCCGAGGAAAATGATTCTTTCCTTTAATAACCTGGAATAGATGTCGTAGCTTCTCTCGCCACGGCTTGTTTGTTCAATGACATAAGGTACTAAACTCATACATTTATCCTCCTATCTCTTTTTGTCTGTTTTTTGTAAAAGGTAGGTTAACTCCCAAATGAATCCTAAAAAGTATCCATACTTATTTCTCTACCGACTGTGCAACCACGAAGTCAACTGCCTTCTGGACAGCCACATCTTTCTTAATCTGCTCTTTCTCTTTCTCGCCGATTAATTCCTTTAACTTATCAGCCTCCATCTGGTACATGGCTGCCATATCAATAAGCTCTTTCTCTAACTCTTCTTCTGTAACCTCAATCTTCTCAGCATCAACGACAGCTTCCAGCACTAATCTGCTCTGGATTCTCTTAATTGCCTGAGGCCGTAAGCTTTCCATGAATTTATTCGCATCCATGCCTGTAAACTGGAAGTATTGTTCAACAGAAAGACCCTGGTACTGGATTCTCTGTGCAAAGTCATCCGCCATCTGGTTTACCTGGGAAGCAATCATCGGCTCAGGAATATCCATGGTTGTGCCTTCGATGATCTTATCAATGATCTCGTTTTCCTTTGCTGTCTTTAATTCCTTTTCCTTGCCTTCCTTAATTGTTGTCTTAATACTTGCTTTGTATTCATCCAAAGTATCAAATTCAGATACATCCTGTGCAAAATCATCATCTAATTCAGGAAGCTCTTTTACTTTGATCTCATTAATCTTTACCCTGAACAGTGCCGGCTTGCCTGCCAGTTCCTCTGCCTGGTAGCCTTCCGGGAAAGTAACATTTACATCTACGAAATCACCGATATTCTTGCCAACCAACTGCTCCTCGAAGGTATCAATGAAGCTATGGGAGCCAATCACAAGGGAATAATTCTCACCCTTGCCGCCTTCAAATGCCTTACCATCAACAAAGCCTTCAAAATCAATAATAACAGTATCGCCATCCTGGACCGGTCTGTCCTCTACCGTAATTGTCCTGGAGTTTTGCTCCCGCTCTTTATCAATCTTTGCTAATACTTCTTCCTCAGTTACCTCTGCTTCCTTCTTCTCTACCTCAATGCCCTTGTACTGGCCTAAGGTCACTTCCGGCTTTACTGCAACCTCTGCCGTGAAGATGAAGGTCTTGCCTTTTTCTACCTGAACGATATCGATCTCCGGCCTGGATACAATGTCAAGTCCGCTCTCAAGAGCAGCCTTTTCATATGCCCCGGGAATTAATTCATTTGCTGCATCCTCATAAAAGATGCCCACGCCATACATTTTCTCAATTAAGGCACGGGGAGCCTTACCTTTACGGAAGCCCTGCACATTAATCTTGCCCCTGTTCTTTAAGTAAGCTTTTTGGAGCGCACCTTCAAATTCTTCAGCGGAAGCCTCTATCGTAAGCTTTGCCATGTTTTTCTCTAACTTTTCAACCTGTAAACTCATTTTGTAATTCCTCCTAAGATTCTTTGGTGGAGATTTCTCTCCGCCCTTATATAATCGGGAGTATTACTCCCTTTTATTATGTACAGTATCTTCCGTCCATTTTTGCAGACATTTCCACAATAGTATATTATAACATAAGGCTTCTGTAAATACCAGAACTAATTTCCCTGCTGCTATAGGTGCCGCTGGAAGCACTTCCTTCATCTATAGGACATGGCCCCTATCTGTTAATACCTTGATTACCCGGTCAACCATCTCCTTGCATTTCTCCTGGCTTTCTGCTTCTACCATGACCCTGACTACCGGCTCCGTACCGCTTTCACGCACCAAAACGCGCCCGTCACTGCCCAACTCTTCCTCTACCTTGGCAACCACTTCCATAACCGCCTGGTCTTCCCTTGCTTCCTTTTTGTCCTTAACCTTTACATTCACCAGAAGCTGGGGGAAGATCGTAATCTCCTTTAGCAGCTCAGATAAGGGAGCCTTGCTTTCCAGCATAACCTCCATTAATTTTAATGAGGTCAGAACCCCGTCCCCGGTCATGGCATGCTTGCTAAATATTACATGGCCGGACTGTTCACCGCCCAGGGCATGGCCGTTTGTCATCATATTCTCAAACACATATTTATCGCCCACCGCCGTTTTTTCATAATGGATCCCCTGGCGTTCCAGGGCTTTATATAATCCCAGGTTGGACATTACCGTGGTAACAATCGTATTGTTTGCAAGCTCATTGCGGCGCTTCATATAGACCCCGCAGAGGTACATGATCAGGTCACCGTCTATAATATTGCCCTTTTCATCAACTGCTAAACATCGATCCGCATCTCCGTCATAAGCAAAGCCCACATTCAGGTGATTTTCAACAACACATTTCTGTAAATGCTCAATATGGGTTGATCCGCAGTCCCTATTGATATTCGTGCCATCCGGTTCACTGTTTATTACAAAGGTTTTTGCCCCTAAAGCATCAAATACGCCTTTTGCAACGGTTGTAGCGGAGCCGTTTGCCAGATCCAGCCCGACCCTCATATCCTTAAAGGATCTGGTTGCCAGGGAAATTAAGTATCCCACGTAGCGGTTCCTTCCGATATAATAATCCACGGTCCTTCCGATATTTTCTTTTGTTGCTAAAGGCAGGGTATCCTTTTCACTGTCTATGTATTCTTCAATTAAAGCCTCAATATCCGCTTCCAGCTTATAGCCGCCGCCATTGATCACCTTAATCCCGTTGTCATAATAGGGGTTGTGGCTCGCCGAAATCATGATACCACAATCAAAGCCCTCACTACGCACCACATAGGATACGCTCGGAGTAGTCGTAACATGGAGCAGGTACGCATCCGCCCCGCTGGCTGTCAGCCCCGCAACCAGGGCATACTCAAACATATAGCTGGATCTTCTGGTATCCTTGCCGATCACGATATTTGCCTTATGCTTTTTCCCAAAGTGGTATCCTAAAAATCTCCCTACCTTATAGGCATGCTCTACCGTAAGGTTTACATTTGCTTCTCCACGGAAGCCGTCCGTCCCAAAATATTTACCCATACTTTACTTCTATGTCCTTTCTTAAATTAAATTATGCTGATCCTGTAAGCTATGGGAAGTTGCCTTTTAACTTCCCATAAAAGGCGCCACCTTTGCGCCGTGTATATCAGTTACAGGAAACCAAATTTATTCCCTGTGATATAAAAGTATATGCCTGATTATAAGCTACTCATGTTTCCCACAAATATATTTTAAAAAATTTATATCCAGTAACCATGACTATTTTAACATAGAAATACGACTTAGGGAAATATATTTTTAAAAATAACAGGGAGCCAATTTGGCTCCCTGTTATTTTGTGTACGCCCAAAGGGGCGTGCATTCTACTCAATTATTGCTTACCAGACATCTGTTGTTCCTGCTGTCTAATCATACGTTTAACCATTTCACCACCAACAGAACCGTTCTGTTTGCTTGTTAAATCACCATTGTAGCCCTGCTTTAAAGGAACACCGATTTCATTAGCAATTTCCATCTTGAAACGGTTAAGTGCCTCCTTAGCCTCAGGTACTGCAGCTCTGTTAGAACCACTATTATTACTTGCCATACTATTTTCACCTCCATTTTATTGGCATCAAAGCAACCAAGATACAAAATCAGCTATTTGTAGGTTCAGCGGTTACTTATCTAAGTATTAGTCACCGCGCATGACTTTGTTTTGTATTGCCTGTAATCATATTGTGTACAGTTCTGCGAATATTATGATTGGTAATTAATAGCACTCTTTGATTATTTTTTAGCATTATTTAAATAGCATATTTCCTGGTTTATATGCTAAGATAAAGGGTATCATCACGCGCTTTATAGTCACGTGGCCTGATAATAATGATGCTCCATTTGCTTGCATTTTATCAGTAAAATTTGATGGAATACGCACGCTTTAAGAACTTTACTTGTTACATGGTTTGCGTTATACTGGGAACGTATGCACAGCGCGAAAAGCAGCGCCATTTACTTAGAAATTAAGAAGCAACTTGTAGTGGAAAGTGAGGAATTATAAAAATGAAGGTAGTAGTATTGGCAGGAGGAACCAGCACGGAAAGAGATGTATCATTATCCACCGGAACAATGATTTACAAGGCTTTAAAAAACAGGGGACACCAGGTGGTTCTTTTAGATGCTTACTTAGGATATGAGGGTGATACTACCAATGTATTTGACATAGAGAAGGACTGGGCCGCAAACATTGGCTCCGTCACAGAAAATAATCCTGACCTGGACCAGATTAAGGCCCTAAGGAAGGATGGTTCCAAAGGCTTCTTCGGCAAGGGCGTCCTGGAGATCTGCGGCGCATCCGATATCGTATTCATAGCCCTCCACGGAGAAAACGGGGAAGACGGCAAGGTTCAGGCCGCCTTTGACTTAATGGGGATCAAATATACGGGGACAGATTATGCCAGCAGCGCAATTGCGATGGACAAAGCGATTACCAAGGAAATCTTCTCCTACTATAAAATACCTACTCCAAAGGGTATCCGGGTAAAAAAAGGGGAAGCCTTTGAATGGGACCAATACCCCTGCGTGGTTAAGGTCAGCTGCGGCGGCTCCAGCGTCGGCGTAACGATTGCAAACACTCCCGGAGAGATGGATGCCTGCTTAAAGGATGCGTTTACCTATGGAAATGAAGCCATTATCGAGCAGTACATCAGAGGCAGGGAATTCTCCGTAGGTGTCCTTGATGGCCGGGCATTGCCGGTGATTGAGATTGCCCCCCTTGTCAGCTTCTATGATTATAAGAACAAATACCAGCCGGGCAGTACTGTTGAGACCTGTCCTGCCTTATTGGAAGAATCTATCGCAAAGCAGATGCAGAAGGTTGCGGAGGAGGTATTTTTGGCGCTCCGGATCCAGACCTATGCCCGCATGGATTTCCTGCTGAATGATAAAAACGAGCTTTTCTGCCTGGAAGCAAACACCCTTCCCGGCATGACCCCGACGTCACTGCTGCCCCAGGAGGCGCAGGCCGCGGGGATTGACTTTGAGAGCTTATGCGAAAAGATTATAGAGGTTTCGTTGAAGAAGTATGAATAGGGTTTCGGTGGGGAATGACTGAGATTTAGGTGGTGAGGTGAATAGGAGTGTCCCTATGTCCATCTGGGCTTGCCTTTAACATCCCATGCTTGCCAAGTACAGTCAAGCACGGGATGCCCGGTCTGCGCCCAGATGGACATAGGGACACTCCTATTCACCGCGTTAGTGTTGTGCCGGTATCAGGGGACTTTTTTTGTTATAATGATTTTATAATTAAGTGGATGGAGGCGATGCCTCCGAAAAGAGGGAGGCATTGTATGAAAAATATGACTTTGTCCCAAATAGCGGGAGCCTGTGGCGGCATCTTGTATTTGGGAGATCATCTTTTAGAAAAGGAAGTGGCTGGGGTTGTGGTGGATTCCAGGCTGGTGCAGGAGGATTATTTATTTATTGCGGCGGCCGGGGAACGTGTGGATGGACATGATTATATTCCCAGCGCTTTTGGGAAGGGCGCTTTGGCGGTTGTCTGTGAGAAGGCTCCTTCCTCGCCCCTTGGCCCATATATCCTTGTGGATAATAGTTTTGCCGCACTGAAGGAAATTGCAAAATGGTACCGTATGCAGCTGGATATTAAGGTCGTTGGTATTACCGGCAGCGTGGGTAAGACCAGCACCAAGGAATTTATCAGCAGTGTCCTTGAGCAGAAATATCAGGTATTAAAGACCATAGGGAATTTTAATAATGAGATCGGGCTGCCCTTAACCATATTGGGGATCAGGGACTGGCATCAGCTTGCGGTTCTTGAAATGGGGATTAGTGATTTTGGTGAGATGCACCGGCTCAGTGAAATTGCAAAGCCTGATATCTGTGTGATTACGAATATAGGACAGTGCCATCTTGAAAACCTGGGTTCCCGGGACGGCATCCTGAAGGCGAAGACAGAGATCTTTGATTTTATGAAGGAGGATGGCAGTGTCTGTGTGAATGGTGATGATGATAAATTAATTACCATAAAGGAAGTAAAGGGGCGCAGGCCGTTACGCTTTGGCTTGGGCTTAGAAAATGACATTTTCGCTACGGATATCGTCACTCATGGATTACTTGGCAGCACCTGTAAAATCCATGTGGGCTGTGATGAATTTGAAGCAAGGGTTCCCCAGCCTGGCGGGCATATGGTGCTCAATGCCCTCGCTGCTACCGCGGTAGGTACCTTGTTTGGCTTAAGCTTCACAGAGATCGCAGCCGGTATTTCCTCCGTCAAAGCCTTAGGCGGGAGAAGCAATGTCCTTCAAAATGAAAAGTACACTATTATTGATGATTGCTATAATGCAAATCCAGTATCCATGAAGGCTGCCATAGACCTGCTGCATATGGCTGATACCAGGAAGGTAGCCATTCTGGGGGATATGTTTGAGCTGGGGAATACGGAAAAGGAGCTCCACAAAGGCGTCGGTAGTTATGCCGCCTCCGGCAGGGTTGATGTGCTGCTCTGCGTCGGCGCCCTGTCCCTAGACATGTATGAGGGTGCCAGCTCCGTAAAACAGGATAATCAGACTGCTTTGGAGGTCAGGCATTTTGAAACCCGGGAGGCGTTGATCGAAGCTTTACCGGATATTCTCAGGCAGGATGACACAATATTAGTGAAAGCTTCCCATGGTATGGGCTTTGAGAAGGTTGTCCAGGCTCTGCTTGCTTAGCTGGGACAGATACGTTCCAGCCACGGCAATATAGTGATATAAAAAATCAGATACTATAATTTTCAAGGAGCTGTGGCAGAATAAAGTTCTGGATAAGAATTTTATTTTGCCGCAGCCCTTTTTATGGGAAGTTAAAATACAACTTCCCATAGCCTACATTCCCGCATACATATAGCCTACATTCCTGCATACATTCGGAAGCTCGTCATATACTTGTAAAAACTATTATTTGGAGCAAATATAGCTATGATCGAGATCATTAAGGTGTTCAATAATTTTCTCTGGGGCATTCCACTTCCTGTTCTTCTGTTCGGAACTCATATTTACTTTACAATACATCTAAAAGGCATTCAAAAGCTTATCCCAAAGGCTATTAAATTATCCGTAATACCGGATAAGAATGCGGAAGGCGACCTAAGCGGCTTTGCTTCCATGTCAGCCCTGCTTGCCGCAACCATAGGGACAGGTAATATTGTCGGGATCTCCACAGCCATTGCCTTAGGCGGCCCGGGCGCTGTTTTCTGGTGCTGGCTTACGGGAATCCTGGGGATGGCGACCACTTATGCCGAATGCTACCTTGGCGTACTCTACCGTAAAAAAACCTCCGACGGCACCTTTATCGGAGGCCCTATGTATGCCCTGGAATATGGCCTGAATAAGAAATGGCTTGCCGTAATATTCTGCATCCTGACCCTGATTGCCTCTTATGGCGTAGGCTGCTCCACCCAGGCGAGGGCTGTCACAGAAACAGCAAAAACCTTATGGAACCTGCCGGAATTTGCCGTCGGTATGATCATTGCCGTACTGGTGGGCCTGGTTATTATCGGCGGGGTTAAGTCCATCGGTAAAATCTGCAGCTTCCTGGTGCCGGCCATGGGTATCTTCTATATTGTCGCCTGCCTTATCCTGCTGGCTATCAACCTAAAATATATACTGCCTGCCATTAACCTGATACTCCAGTCTGCCTTCCTTCCCTCCAAGCTTCCTGCTGCCGTCGCCGGGGGCTTTATCGGAAGCACCATCCGTTCTGCCGCCAGATATGGTATCGCCCGGGGGCTTTTTACCAACGAAGCCGGCTTAGGTACTGCTGCCATAGCCTCTGCAGGCGCCCAGACCTCCCATCCTTCCAGGCAGGCCCTGATCTCCATGAGCGCCACCTTCTGGGACACAGTGGTAATCTGTGCCGTTACAGGCCTTGTTATTGTCACAAACCTCCTTAAAAACCCCTCCTCTGTAAAGGGGTATTCCTTTGCCGAGTTCACCACTGCCGCATTTGGGGCGATCCCAATGGGAAATGTCCTGCTGGGACTATCCTTGATTGCCTTTGCCACTGCCACCCTCATCGGCTGGTCCTATTTCGGAGAAAAAGCGGTAGAATACCTATTCGGAAAAAGTGGAATAAGTACCTACCGCATCTGCTATATTGTTATGATATTTGTCGGCTCCATTATGTCCCTGGAGCTGGTATGGGAAATGACTGACCTGGTTAACGCTTTTATGGCACTTCCGAATCTTTTATGCTTATTCCTCTTAAGAAAACAAATCCAGCCGTACCAAAAATAAATTTCTTCCACGGCCCTGCTTTATTTCCCAAAGGAAATCCACATCAGGGCCATACTCTTCCCCTATTTATAGTGCCCGAATTGGATGGCCCTTGCAATCTCCCCTGCCTTTGCCTTACCTGCCAGCCCTTCAATGATTGCCAAGGAAAAATCGATCGCTGTGCCCATCCCCTTGGAGGTTATAACATTTCCATCGACCACTACCTCTTCATCCATTACCCTGGCTCCTGATAATTCCTTCTCAAAGCCAGGATAGCAGGTTGCACATCTATCCTGCAGCAAACCCTTGGAGCCAAGTATACTTGGGGCGGCGCAGATGGCAGCCAGCTTTTTGCCCCCGGCCTTGTAATCCTTCAACAATGCATCCAGCCCCGCGTGCTCCTTAAGGTTTTTTGTACCCGGCATACCGCCTGGCAGAACCAGCATATCGCCATCGGTAAAGTCCGCCTCTTCAAATAGTATATCCGTCTTTGATGTAATCTGATGGGAGCCCGTAACGAATATGTCTCCCGTAACAGATACCATTTGTACGTCTATATTTGCTCTCCTTAAGAGATCTACTACGGTTAAGCCTTCAATTTCCTCATATCCATTTGCCAGAAATATATATACCTTCGCCATACGGATCCTTCCTTTCGTATCTTTTTTCCTTTATTATATAGTTCTTTTATTTTTAAATCAATATAGGAATCCTATCCATCATTAATCAATTACCAGGTTAGCTACTCCTACATTTTTTAAGGTTACCTGCGGCTTACAAGCCACGCGGCTTCTTCCGCGCCTGATAGGGCAGATTTCTAAGATATAAAAATCATCATAGGGAACATGGAATTCGAAGCATCCACAGCAGGAAACAGTTTTCCTGCAGACCATCTCCCTATTGGCACCGCATCTACGGTATAGCTTTACATCCCAATTGTGGTTTCCCCGACAGCTGCAGCCCCAAATGCACCCAAAGATCACTCCCGGGGTAACTAAGCATTCTTCGCACTCCTCTTCCGGGCAGGGGACCATAATGGATATCGGGTTGATCTCTATTCTGGCCGGTGTTTCCGGGCAGGGCGGGCAAGGTTTTGGCTCCGGGCACGGTCTTGGCTCTGGGCAAGGCGGGCAGGGTCTTGGCTCCGGGCATGGCCTTGGTTCAGGACAAGGCTCTACTTCCGGGCAAGGTGGGCACGGTCTTGGCGGTATTGGTCTCGGCGGTGGCGGCGTTGGCCTTGGTGGCGGTGTCGGGGTTGGCGGTGGTGTCGGCCTTGGTGGCGGTGTCGGCCTTGGCGGCGGCGTCGGGGTTGGCGGTGGTGTCGGCCTTGGTGGTGGCGTCGGCCTCGGTGGCGGCGTCGGGGTTGGCGGTGGCGTCGGCCTTGGCGGCGGCGTCGGGGTTGGTGGTGGCGTCGGCCTCGGTGGCGGCGTCGGGGTTGGTGGTGGCGTCGGCCTTGGCGGCGGCGTCGGGGTTGGTGGTGGTGTCGGCCTTGGCGGTGGTGTCGGAGCCGGTGGTGGCGTTGGAGCTACCTCCTCGCGGCACTGCACTCCTCCTACAAATGGATGTAAATGGAACTCAAAGCCACTGGTCGCTGCAACTGCAAATCCCCCCAGCGCCGCATTTCCACTGACGGTTCCTCCTGTCGGATGTGCATGGTACATGGATCTTGGAGCAAGGATGCTGCCCCAGATTGCTGCCGGTACCTCCATATGAATATTATCTGCGTCCTCAAAAACATATAATGTATTTCGGGCCTGGTTTTCCCTGCCCCATAAACCATATTGGATATGGGCGTGGCTTCCCGTTCGGAATATAACAATTCCCAAGCTTCCTGCAGGAGTTTCAAAGCGGATCTCCTTATTCAGGATTCCGTTAGGGCGGGCATCAACAACAAAAACGTTCTGCCTTGGATCTGTCCCGCGGAGAATCCATTCGTGGTAATGCTCCGTTACCGTACCATTGGGGTTAAGTGCAAGGATACACCTGAAAAACTCCATTATGCTGTTCTGCGCGTCGGAAAAGAACTCGGACACATCCGCATTTACCCTGCTTGCCGGAATATAACGGGGTACATCATAGCTCGATATTGCGAAATGGTTACCCCTGTCACTGGGCCTCCAATATCTGCTCCCGCCATTTGCCTGATAAAGCTCCATCAATTCCTGCTCCTGGTTAGCCTCTCCGTTTTTTCCTACCATATAGGTGCTTCCTTTTGCTGCATTGAAGTTTCCCCCTGCAACAACATGACCGATAACGACAAGGGGTCCCTGCATCGCTACATTTCTTCCTACCAGAAATCTTACCAGGTCAGGACTATATCCCGTGCCTGCTAATTTTCTATCGCTTCCGTATGCAAGGCTAAGACCCCGTGAGCTTACAAAATCTCCGCCCACTGCCATCGCTCCCTGTGTATCTACAATATTATTTGCATCACCAAATATGATTGCGTTGAAGTTAGAAGCCGTGCCAAAAGGTTGGCCTACAACATCATACCATTGTATATTATCATAGGGAATTCCTGCGTAATTATTTTCGCTATTCCGTAACATACTACCTCCTTGAAAGTAAAAGGCTTCATGAATGCTATCTCTCAATTCAGTTTATTCAACTAACTGTTATCCGGTAACAAACATTCGTATGCCGAAATATTACATATTTATACACGCCGGCTCCCGGTTTGACAAAAAGCCACTGTTTCGGCTCCATTCCGGTTCCGCACAGTAGCTTTTTGGCTTATATTTTAATCAATTGTCTATTTTACTAAGAAATTTTCGAATTTTTTTATATGGTCTTTTTTCCCGATGATAACCACAATATCGTTCTCATTCAGTACCATTTCCGGAGTAATTTCCGTTGTCGTGGTGTCCTTGCGCTGTAAAGCGATGATATTTAAGTTAAACTTTTTTCTCAGGCTTGCCTGGATTACTGTCTGGCCTTCCAGCTTTGAGGTCAGCTTAAGCTCCGTAATCGTAATGTCGTTATTTAATGATATATAGTCCATGACCCTGGAGGCCAATAGGCGGTTTGCCAACCGGAGAGCCATATCCCGTTCTGGGAAAATAACCTCGGCACCAATCTTCTCCAGGATTTTCCCATGCTCCGGGCTGATCGCTTTGGCTATGACCCGGTCCACTCCCATGCCGATCACATTCAAGGTGGTTAAAATGCTGGCATCAACCTTTTCACCGATGCAGACGATGACATTCCTGCAATGCTGGATACCGGCTTCCATTAATGCCTCCTTAGTCAGATCATTAACGACAAAGGCATTATCCGTCCAGTGCCTGATCTGCCTGATTTTATTTTCACTGCTATCAAGCACCAGTACTTCCCTTTTGGCCTCTGCCAGGCTGGTTGCAAGCGAGTATCCAAAACGTCCCAGACCTATGACACCAAATTCATACTTCGTTTTATGGTTCATCCCAATTCTCCTGTTTTTGGAGGATTTATTCTCCTGTTTTTGGAGGGCTTATCCTCCTACTCCTCTTCCTTCTTGCCGATGTATAGCTTCGCCTTTTCTATACGCTTATGCTTTACGCTCTCTATCTTAAATACTAAGTGGTCAATCTCAATAGTCCTGTCTTCATTCTCCGATGGAATCGCCCCTAAATGGTCAATCAAAAAGCCCGAGACGGTATCATAGTTGTCCGAGAATAAGTTCAGGTCCAATTTGTTATTCAGTTCATCAATACTCGTTAAGCCGTCAATGATATAAGTAGCCTCATCGATTTTCTTGATCTTTGCATAAACCGGATCGTACTCGTCCTCAATATCACCCATAACCTCCTCGACCAAGTCCTCCATGGTTACGATACCGGCAAATCCGCCATATTCATCAATTAATATTGCAATCTGCTTTTTCGACTGCTGGAGTTCCCTGAAAAGATCCTTAATAATCTTACTTTCCGGCACCAAATAGGGCTTTTTCATGATAGCCCGGACATCTACATTCTGATAGCCGTTCTTTACGGCTGCTTTCAGGAAGTCCTTGATATAGAGCATTCCTATAATATTATCAATATCTTCCTCATAGACCGGAATCCTTGTAAATTTTGTCTTCATCAAGTCTTCCATATATTCTTCCTTCGGTGCAGTCAGGTCTATGGCAAATACATTGATTCGTGGCGTCATGATCTCCTTGGCCATTTTTTCATCAAATTCCATGATGGAATTAATCATTTCTTTTTCCTTACGGTTTAATACACCCTGAGCCTGCCCCTCATTTACCAATGAAATAAGCTCTTCCCTGGAAAGGATTTCTTCCGTATTGCCTTCCTTTATCCCGAAGGGCATGGTTACCACATTCGTTGAAAAGGTCAGCAGCTTGATAAAGGGGGATGCCACCTTAGACACTGCCTTAATCGGCCCGACACAGAACATACTGATCGCCTCAGGCTTTTGCATGGCGATTTTTTTAGGAACCAACTCGCCAAGCACCAGAGTAACGTAGGATAGCAATAAGGTAATTGATATTAATGCTATCTGCCCGCTATAGGGGATATTATGGCCTGCCAGCCATACCCCCAAAGGGTCGGATAGCCCGGAGGCCGCAGAAGCACTGGAGAAGAATCCGGCCAGGGTAATAGCAACCTGTATCGTGGAAAGGAACTTTGTCGGCTCCTCTAAAAATTTCTGCACCAGTTTTGCATTTTTATTGCCTTCCTCCGCATATCTCCTGATCTTCGTCTTATTTGACGAAACCATTGCCATTTCGGCACAGGAAAAAAATGCGTTCGTTAGCGTTAGTATCAGCAGTATCATTATCTGACCAAGTATATTATTCGTATCAGGGTCCGTATCATCCATTTTTCTTTCCTCCATTAATTCGGATGCAGATGGAATATCCTCTCATTATTT
This sequence comes from Clostridiales bacterium, assembly GCA_012839295.1. Taxonomy (GTDB): domain Bacteria; phylum Bacillota; class Clostridia; order Lachnospirales; family Lachnospiraceae; genus Mobilitalea. Next base: position 18,958 of record DUNO01000065.1, on the reverse strand, counting down.
TGTTAAATATTCCTCTAACTTCTTGATATTATTCTTTTGACCGATTACTACAATGTTGTCACCTTCCTGGAATACATAATCCGGTGAAACCTCGGTCGTTGTTTCACCCTTTTGCTCCAGCGCTATAATATTAATGTTAAATCTTTGGCGCAGGTTTACTTCCGCCACAGACATACCGGCGAACTTCGGTGTCAGCTTCAGCTCCGTGATTTCAATACTGCCCCGCAATTCAATTGTCTCCATAATACTGGTGTTCGCTAATTTTTTCGCCAGGCGGACAGCCATATCATTCTCCGGGTAGATTACTTCCGCTCCTATTTTCTCAAGGATCAGGCCTTGTTCAGCACTCATTGCCCTTGCGATAACACGGGGAATCTCCATTCCGACTACATTCAATGCTGTTAAAACTCCAACATCAATACTGTCACCAATACATACGATTACAGTCTCGCAGTTTTGTATCCCCACATCCTCCAGGGATTCCCTTTCGTAATCTCCCACCAGAAAAATATTCTCCGCATCGTATTTTGCCAGCTTAACCCTGCTCTCCAGCGTATCAACTGCAATCAGATCCTTCCCCAACGCCGACAGTGTCTTTGTCAAGGCACGGCCAAATCGCCCTAAGCCAATGATGCCAAATTCAATTACCGACTTTTGTCTAAACATAACGTCCCTCCAAGCCTCCTGTTCTTTAGGAGGCTTTGTCCTCCTGATTTTTAGAAGGCTTCCTGCTCTTTAGGAGGCTTTGTCCTCCTGTCCAATCATCCTATCATTAACCCCTCCTCGGAATATCTCAGGCCGGACAAGGGCTTTACTGACCATATGGATGCAATCGTCAGCGGTCCCACACGTCCGATGTACATCGTAAGGATAATGATCACTTCACTGATGGGCTTCAGCTCAGAAGTAATGCCAATGGAAAACCCAACCGTACCAAAGGCCGAAACCACCTCAAAGAGTATCTGTATGAAATTATATCCCGGCTCCATAATACTGAGTAACAAAGTATTAAAGCAGATTACTACCATGGCCAAAAAAGCCAGCATAAACGCCTTTGTCTGGATCTCAGCGGGAATTTTCCTTTTAAACGCGCTGCAATGCTTATTCGCAGAAGCGGCATAGGCACTTTTAAATAGTACAAAGGCTGTTGTCGTCTTAATTCCGCCGCCTGTAGAGCCTGGCGAAGAACCGATATACATTAATATAATTATAATAAAAAGCCCCGCATTAGTAAAGCCGCTAACCGGATAAGTAATAAAACCTGCCGTTCCTGAAGAAGTACTGAAGAAGAAGGCTCCAAGCCAGCTCATACCCTCCGTCAGCTTTAGCAGGATTGTCCCTGCCACAATTAATCCGCTGGTCATTACAATGACGACCTTTGCATGTAAGCTTAATTTCTTAAAGGATCTCTTATAGAAAAGCTCCTTGATAACCACGAAGCCCAGGCCGCCGGAAAGCATCAGCCCACTGGTAGTTAAGTTCAGCAATATATTATCATGATAATCCAAAAGGTTCTTAAAGCCTCCCAAATTATCAAAGCCCGCGTTATTAAAGGCCGCAATGGAATGGAACAGGCTGATCCCCACGGCCCGCAGCAGCGGATAATCCCTGGAAAATACGAAGAAGCTTAAAACCGCTCCCACAAGCTCAAAGCCCAGGGTCATAAGCAGAACTGAACGGATAAGCTTTACAACTCCCCGCATGGACTCTAAATTCAATGTTTCCTTCAAAAGAACCCTGTCCTTAAAATCTACCTTCCTCCTTGCCAACAGCATAATGCCCACCCCGATGGAGGTGACCCCCAGCCCGCCGACCTGAATCAATAATGCTATCACTGTTTGTCCAAATGCATTATATGTATCATAAGTATCGACCACCATCAACCCCGTTACACAAATAGCACTGGTAGATGTAAACACGGCATCCATAAATGCCACATCTACTCCTTCATTATGTGAAATGGGGAGATACAGGATGAAAGCACCTAATAATATTACTGCTGCAAAACCCAATGCAATGAACCTTCCCGGGCTCATTTTCTTCAACGCATTCATAGCTATCCTCGATTCTCTGCCAGCTTTGTTCTGATGACTTGTATTATCTCATATTTCCAATTACGAATCAATATATCTTCTCAACAATTCCAGGAAGGATTTATTTACTATAGGAAAAGCCGAAGATTGTAAGCTCCTACAAACTTACAGCCTTCGGCTTTTACTGCGGATGAAGGGACTTGAACCCCCACTCTCTCGAACCAGAACCTAAATCTGGCGCGTCTGCCAATTCCGCCACATCCGCATAGTATTAATATTTGAAACCCAATGAGACATCCGGGATTCGAACCCGGGACACCATGATTAAAAGTCATGTGCTCTACCAACTGAGCTAATATCCCGCAATATAAGTGTGCGACTCGGTAATCTGGTCAAGCCCAGTTACCGCATCTAGTCCTTCTTTACCGGAATACTCCATCCGGTAACTGGGCTAGGTGGATTCGAACCACCGTAATGCAGGAGTCAAAGTCCTGTGCCTTACCGCTTGGCGATAGCCCAATAGATATTACTGACCATCTTCAACTTGCTTCTATTTAAAATGAAAAGTCTTTTCAGACTTTTCCATTGAAGACAGTATAGGGTGGATAAAGGGATTCGAACCCTTGGCCTCCAGAGCCACAATCTGGCGCGCTAACCAACTGCGCTATACCCACCATAATCATTTTTCATAACTTCATTAGATGAAAAATGTGCCAGAAGGGATTCGAACCCCCGACACATGGCTTAGAAGGCCATTGCTCTATCCAACTGAGCTACTAGCACATTATGACGTGATATCCTTGGAAAAGAGCTTACTTTTTCCTTTTCAAATATCAAGCGGGTGATGGGAATCGAACCCACGTATCTAGCTTGGAAGGCTAGTGTTCTACCATTGAACTACACCCGCATATAATTACTATTCTATTTTGTTATATTGCGTAACTGCCTGCTTTTTTATTCGGGAGCAACGGCTTCTCTTAAAAGCGGTTACTTAATCGGGGTGACAGGATTCGAACCTGCGACCTCTTGATCCCAAATCAAGCACTCTAGCCAAGCTGAGCCACACCCCGTTATTGTCCTTTGATTTTTATCCCAAATCAATTTACGAGCTTCCGTCTCCACTTGACCGCTGGCTTAGCACCTTGGCCTTACCTTACGCTACTAAAGTGTTTTCAGGGCTTGTTCTCGTTTCCGCCGTGACGCAAGAATTATTATATAATAGCATAGGGGATATGTCAACCACTTTTTTAAACTTTTTGTGCATTTTCAATAATTCGCAACATTGTACATTTTTCTTATAATTTTTGTACAATTAATTCAATTCACTCCCTGTCACCCCTCCGCTTCCTGGTAGTAGTTTAAGGTAAAATGTGCATTTCCCTCAGAGTCAATATCCATAATAATGAAGGTGGGAATATGGTTGTTTTGCCGGGGTAAGCCCAGGCTCCCGGGATTAATAGCCCATACCTCCTCACTGAGGTCTATCATAGGCACATGGGTATGCCCAAACATCACAATATTGGCTTTATACTTTGCAGCCTCTCGTTTGATGTCCTGAGTGGTGTAATAAACGCCATAGCGATGTCCATGAGTTAGCAGGACAGTGTATTTTCCAATCTGAATAACTTTTTCCTTTGGCAATCCGTTAAAGAAATCATTGTTACCAGAGACCATCTCCGTCCGGCACGGCGTTACTGACATGATATAGTCTTCTCCGCCGTCATAGTCTCCTAGATGGATCAGCAGATCAATGGGACTGACCCGTTCTACGGTCCGCAGCAAATTATAGTTCCTTCCATGGGTATCACTAACTATTAAAACTTTCATCCAAGTCTCCTATTTTTGGAGGACTCACCCCCAACAGCGCTCCTGCGAAATTAACCCTATAGATATTCCTTAATTACTTCCTTCATTGCATTTAATGCTTTTCCCCGATGGCTGATGGCATTTTTTTGCTCTGGGTCCAACTGCGCTGTTGTACAATTATACTCGTTTACAAAGAAGATAGGGTCATAGCCAAAACCATTTTCGCCCACTATTTCTTTTGCAATAACACCTTCAATATCAGCCCTGCGTGTTACGATCCCGTCATTCGGGAATGCAGCTGCAATGACGCACACAAACCTTGCAGTCCTTTCTTCATCCTTCGCTGCAGCCAGTTTATCAATGATATATTGGTTCTTTATGTCGTATGAAGTGTCTTCCCCAAGAAACCTTGCAGAATATACTCCCGGTGCCTTGTCCATGTAGTCCACTTCCAGGCCAGAATCGTCTGCCAATACTATCTCACCGGTCAGCTCCATCACGTATTTTGCCTTTATAATCGCATTTTCTTCAAAGGTCGTGCCATTCTCCTCGATCTCTAAATCCAGCCCGGCCTCCTTCAGGGAGAGCAGCTCTATCTCCAGATCCTTCAGTATCTCCCTGATCTCCCTCATCTTTCCTTCATTTGAGGTCGCAAATATTACCTTCTTCATACATAAATCTCCAGTCAAAATCTATTATTCCCCAACAAAAGCCTTCTTATAGTAAACACTAACAAACACTAACGCGGTGGATATAGAGGCACTCCTGTCCACCTCACTGCCTAAACCCTTGAAGCTCCCGTCATAAGAAGCTCAGTTCTCCTCCTGCCCCGCTGCCGGAAGCTCCTCATAAGCCCGCAGGATGCCATTATAAATTCCCTGGGCAACAGCTTTTTGGTTCTCCTGATCCAACAGGTAATCCAAATCGCCTGAATTTGAAAGATATCCAACCTCAAGCAGCACCATCGGCACCTTTGCCTGGCCCATAATGAAGATATCCTCCGGGTTCTTTTCAATGGAACCTTTTTTCTTTAAGGGGATCGCTTTTGACAGCTCCTCTGAAAATAAATCCGCTAAGTCCCTATTTGACACACCCTTTACCCTGGCATCATGAAAAAGTACCTCGGTGCCATTGGGGTAGCTTACAGAGTTGGAATTACAGTGAATACTAATAAAATAATCACAATCCACCGCATTGGCCAAATTGGACCGCGGTCTTAGGAACACCGTATCATTTCCCGTCCTTGTATAATAAACCTTTATATTCTGCTGGTCTAACAGTTTCTTCAATTCCAGTGCGATTCCAAGGTTAATATCCTTCTCATAATCCTTATTGTTCCTTGCTACCGCTCCTGCATCCTTTCCTCCGTGCCCTGGATCTATTACAAGGATTTTATCGTAAGCTTCCGACGGCTTCTTTAGGCTTATGTAATAATAAGCACTATCTTCAAAAACAGTATATGCATAAACAGTATCCAGCTCAAGCAGCAGCTGTACCGAATATTGCTTTGAATCTGGCTCCTGCTTTGTTGCTATGGTTATGCCATGGCTTAGATCTTCCCCATAGTCCCTGGTTATAACCTGTTCCTTCCCGCCGGTGTCATCCTGCTCTTCATAGCTTATGACTTCCGTGTAAAGCGGATCATCCTTAAACAGCTTATCCCCCCTGACCCGGTATACCATGGAGCTTGTCAGTTCCGGATCTGAAACTCCCGAAAAGTCAAGCCGTATGCTGTGCTTGATATATAGATCCGTCAACTCCATCGATAACTGTCCGCCCTTTGGCTTCCTGATTGCAAGAAAATTGTCCCCAAGCTGATCCAATACCGCCTCATTAATATGAAGCTTCAGGCTTGCCACATCAGTAATGGGTATATCAGCAGGCTCTTCCCGTAAATGCTCCATCAGGCCTGCGGCCAGCAGGTTACCGCCACCCGCCGCTTTAGCACTTACTTTCCCTTGCACCACCGCCTTCGTAGGTTCAGACCCGGAACTAATAAAGGAGCTGGCTGCCATCACAATCGTATGGTAATTGTTCATGGAATAAGATAATACGACTACTGCAATCATTAAAGCTACACTCTGCATTGCTGTTTTTCTTAAAAGTGCCTTATCCATACATTCCCCCCATTACCATGTTTTTTGTATATATTTCTACACGAATTCTTAATATAGCATTTATTATATAATAATATCTCTATATTCTCAATGATTTTTTGCGGTATTCTATATGATTTTGTAGATTTATGGAACCTTATATGGATTATATCCCTGAGGGACGTAGAGTACGCCATTATAAAAAAGATGTTATGGAATAATAAGTCAATGCCATAACATCTTTTTATTAATCTACCTATTGAATTGGCTTCTGTTTCGGCGGTTTCGGCCCCATATACTGATAAAAATAGGTTTTCATCATTCCATTATAAATCTTCCGGTTCTTATCCGCCTGCCTGCCTATATATTTCTGGGCATCCTCATAGGAAGTAATAATATAATAGGACCAGGAATCGAGGTTGCCAAATGCCTTTCCCATCTCCTTATATAAAGCAGGGAGCTCCTTCTTATCCTCCAGACGTTCCCCGTAAGGCGGATTCGTAATAATAAATCCATATTTTTTACTGTTGCTCAATTCACATAAGGGCTTCTGCTGGAAATGAATATAGGGTTCCACCCCTGCCCATCTGGCGTTCTGCCTTGCCGCCTTAATAATGTCACCGTCCAGGTCAAAGCCCTGAATCGACATTTCCACATCCCTTTCCCGGATGTCATTTGCTTCTTCCCTGACACGGCGCCAGATATCATCAGGAAACATCCCTTCCCAGGTTTCTGCCAGAAAATTACGCTGGATGCCCGGAGCAATCTTTGCCCCTATCAGCGCTGCTTCAATCGGTATCGTGCCGCTTCCGCAAAAGGGATCTACAAGAATTCTGTCCTTATTCCAGGGGGTTAACATAATTAATGCGGCCGCCAAGGTCTCAGTGATCGGCGCCTTGCTGGTAAGCCTGCGGTATCCTCTTTTATGGAGCGATTCCCCTGAGGTATCTATACATACGGTTACCTCATCCTTCATAATTGTAACGCGCAGGGGGTAAGATGCCCCCTGTTCCTCAAACCAGTCTACTTTATATTTCAGCTTCATCCGTTCCACGATTGCTTTTTTCATAATCGATTGGATATCCGAGGGGCTGAATAATTTACTGTTTACTGAATTCGCCTTGGCAACCCAAAATTTGGCCTCCTTCGGGAGATATTCTTCCCAAGGCAGCGCCTTTGTCTTTTCAAATAATTCATCAAAGGTTTCCGCCTTAAAGGAACCGACTTTGAGCAGGACACGTTCCGTTGTTCTTAAAAACATATTGGCCTTGGCGCAGGTGCCCGCATCACCTGCGTAGCTAACCTTTCCATCTTCCACCTTTATTATTTCACATCCCAGGTCCATAAGCTCTCTTTTGAGCACAGCCTCCAGACCAAAGTGGCAGGGTGAGACATATTCATATCGGTTCATTCATACCTCCAAGCGTTCTTCGCATTCTTCTTTTCCTAAGTGGTTTTAACTTCTGTACCTGATATTGTAAAGCTCTTTTCGTATCTAGTCAATGAAGATTTCTATCTGTTACGATCTAATTTCCCACGGTAGGCACGAATTCCGCCATAGAGACTTTTCATATTATAGCCATCCTTCATCAGATCCCTGGCGGCCATCAGGCTTACATTTCCACGGTCACAATAAAAGATCAGCAGATTATTGCGGTCCAGGTAGTACTTTTCCTCCTCCAGGTCATCATAAGGTATATTTACAGCAGTTGGAATGTGACCTTTATCATAATCTTCCCTATCTCTCAAATCTATAATCATAACATTTTCTTTTCCTATATATTTTAAGATATCATTGGTACGGATTGTTTCGAACGGCATTCCTTTACTGTCACCACCTCTACGTCAATTGTACTTCCATATAAATTTTCAGAAGGAAGATGGTTTTGCTTCCCCATAGTATATCATATTCGAAAGTGGTGACATTTGATATCGCGGAATAGAAATATTTTTCTTATATAATGGAAAAAAAAGAAGACTGATGCAATATTTACATCAGTCTTCCCGTAAGGCCTATGATTAATAATTTCCTTCGTCTTCCATATCCCTGAATCTATTGCCCGTATTATTTCTGGAAGAATCCCTTGATGCGTCATTGCGGGATGTTGAATTCCTGGAAGTATTATCTTCGCATCTCACATCTGATGCATTGCGGCTGCTGCCTGTTGTATAGCCGCTGGTGTTGGCATTCCTGCTGGAATTATTGTTATTGGCGTTACTTGTGTTGTTCCTACTTGTTGTATTTCTCACATTTGAAGTCTGATTATTGTTGTTATTCTGAGAATTATTACTGCTTGTCATAAATAGCCTCCTATCATTGAGATATAATTTATATTACAAGCCTTATTATTTACTATTTAAATTCAATTATGCATCGCCCATCATTTATATTTCTATTCATGAAACCACAATTATCTACAAATAATTTTTTGCGATATTATTATAAATATAATTATTGCATAATAATAGCATTTATATTATAATTAGTAAGTGCACGAGGAAACTCGTTGCATATAACCCCTTATTAATTATTTATACTCCCCTCATCGAAACGACCGCTTGGCTCCCCCTTGCGGTCGTTTCATTTTAAAAAAAGGAAACGGATTACTTCCGTTTCCTGAATAAGGCAAAGACTAATAAAACTAAAATGATCGGTACGGCGAATGCTATTATGAATCCAATTACTATCCTTCCAATGAAGAAAAGTACAATAAGAAATACGATAAGAATTAGCACCAATAGTATTTTCTGCCACCAGGTCAAATTTGTATATATGTTTGTTTGTCCAAGGTTATCATTTTCCTGCTCCCTATAGGTCTCTTCCCTTTCCGGGGGATGGCCATGGTATCCTTGGGAGGAACCGTTAAAATGATATTTTTCCTTTGTCGCCTTCTCTGCTTCTATAATTGTTTTCGCTATTAACCGAGGGTTACCTAATTCCTTTAGAATCCTTTCTTCTTCTGAAGATCCAGAAGCAATGTATTGATCATAATACCGGATATTTTCCTCTATGACCTCCGGATTTACTTCACCGTCTAATGCCTGACTTAAACCTTCAAGAAACTCTCTTTTATCCATGTGCTGCTGTCAGCCTCCTTTGCGCTATTGTATCACAACACATTTGAAACGTAAATACTTAATAGCTAAACCAATTATTTTCAAAATTATAATATTCTTGTATTCCGGATTCACTTTTTCTATATATTAACCACAGCTAAACCTGCTGCCTTTCATTAATTATTTATAAATAATAGGAAGGTACAAAATCAATCCAAAACGCACTAGGTTTTATTTATTCATTATAAGATATACACATGTCATAATGAATTTGAAAGGATATCGTTGTTCCTTCCTCCCATTCGCTGTCTATGTGAAGTCCGGCTTCATCCCCATAAAATATCTTCAAGCGCTGGTGTACGTTCCGCATTCCAAAACCGCCTTTATTAAGGTCAGTTTCCTTATCTTCTTCCTCAATACTTTTTCTTAATTCTTCTAATCTGTCGGGAAGTATGCCGATACCGTTATCTTTTATTTCAAATACAATCTTAGAATCATTTTTATAGATCTTCAGCCAGATACGGCCTTTATAGGTAACATTCCTGATCCCATGGGTTAAGCTGTTCTCCACTAAGGGCTGTAATATAAATTTTAGGACTGAAAGATTCTCCAGTCCTTCCTCTACTAATACCTTCCATTCAAATTCTTTCCGGAAACGGATGTTTTGTATTTCCAGATAATAAACCGCATGCTGTACCTCATCTGCCAACTTGATAAATTCATGACCATGATTTAGGCTGATACGAAAAAAGTTGGATAAAGCAATCACAAGTTCGGAGCTCTGGATATCATTATTTTTGCGTGCAAACATGTGAACGGAATCTAGTGTATTATATAAAAAATGCGGATTGATCTGATACTGCATTGCTTTTAATTCCAGTGATCTTAGGTTTCTCTGGTCCTCTTTGATTTTTACTACCAGTTCTTCAATGCGCTTTGACATTCGATTCATAGTTTCAGCCAGACCGCCAAACTCATCGTTACTTGTTACCGGAATATTAATTCCAATATTTCCTTTTCCCATCTGGCGCATGGCGCGGCTGATATCTGCAATTGGTTTCGTTATTCGTCCGGATAAAAATATAATCAGACCAATAGTCAATATCATAAGGGCCATAATTTCAATCAGGAGAATTCTTAATATGACATATACCGGGCGATATACCGCACTTTTATTGACCCATGCAAAGATTGCCCAATCTTTATTATCATTATAATTTTTAAGATATTCTTCATTATGGTACAGAAATTCTTCTTCTGATGTGCCCAACACTTGGAGGGCTTCCAAGTCACCAACCTTCATCCGTTCGTCCTTACTCAGTAATACATATTTTTGATTTGTGTCTAACGAAAACCGGTTCAAGGTATCGGTAAATATTTTTAAATCGATGACCATAAATATGGCTCCGACTTTTTTAGTTAAGTCCGTGGTGGTATTATTCACCGCCCGGTACATAATAACATCCTTCCCATTGTAATCCGTATCCCAGACAGGTCTGCCTTTCTGGCTTGCTGCCACATCAATTTTATTATTGATAAAGTTAACTACGGCCCGGTTCATATAATTACTATAGACAAGATTATTATTATCGACCAGATAGATTGCTTTAATCATATTGTCATTTTCCGTATAGGAAAGAATTCTGTTTCTAAGATTTGTTGTCATCCCCGGCGTGTATTCCTCTTTACTTCGTTTATTGGCCTGATGAAAGAAATCCTGAATTTCAGAATCTCCAATAATATTAACCGAATAATTCTCCATTTTTGACTTTTCATTAATCAGCTGCCAGAACAATGCCTTCGACATCTGTGACTGATGTCGGATATAGGTGTTCGTAATATGCGGTTTTAATTGTGTAACAGCAAAAACTGCAGTAACTGCAATTTGGAAAATTGCAACTATGATAAATAATAAAATAATTCTTGTTCTTATGGTGGTTAACTTAAATTTTTTTATTATCATTCTTTTCCCTATACTCTCTGGGTGACATCCCTGTATATTTTTTAAATAAGGCACTGAAATAATTCGGGTTATTATACCCTACTTCATAAGCGATCAGATAACTTTTCATATTTGTATGAAGCAGCATATCCTGCGCTGCATTCATACGCGTCAGTGTCAGATATTCCGTAAAATTCTGACCGGTTTCATTCGTAAATATTCTTGACAGGTAATTCGGTGTCACATGAATCTTCTCAGCTAAATAAGTAACTGAAAGCTCTGTATTCCTATATTCTTTCTTAATAAATTCCTTCGTCCGCTCGATCATTACGGCTACATATCTCCGATTCGAATTTTGTTTTTCTTTCATAAACTGCTCCAGCATCCGGAGGATAAAGGTATCAACTGCTTCCAGCGCACCAATCACCGCTTCTGTTTCTTTAAATGCAGGTAACTCCTTAATGGAATACTCATTTGCTAATCGATAAATCTCTGTTACAAATTGCAGCAGCATTAATTTTGCATCCTCCAGTGAATTTCCGGGAGGCAGAACCGTATCAAAGAATAAATTCAAATCGTTTACATTGATATCCTCTCGAAAGCGAATTTGATCTATAATTCTTTTCTCTAAGGCATACGGATATTCTTTTTGTTGTTCCTTCCAATGTACGATATCATCAAATCGAATAATCAAAGCATCCCCTGTGCTCCTGACTGATTTTACTGCTACCAATGCCTCATTTACAGACTTGGGTAACTGCTGGATCTGTTCATACGCTCTTCCTACACCAATGCATACGGATATGCCAAGATTTTGATCGATGGATTTTATCAAAAGCTCCAGGAAGGAATCCTGCATTTTTTTATTCACGATCACAAGCTCCATCTGTTCGTAATCCAATGCATAAATAAATTCCGGGCCAAAGATTTCAGCTATAATCTGGCGTATTGCAACCTTTGTCGTTAATTGCAGCTCTGATTCCTGCTGTTTTAAATATCGTATCATAAGACAGACATATTTATTATAGTGAATTCTTATTTCTGCAGCCTTTGCTCTTTTTTCGATCAAATCAAGTGGATCTATGCTTCCATTGATTAAATCATACCAGATTTGATTCTGGATAACCGGTAAATATGCAGATAATTTATATTCTGCTATCGCAATCCAGTCACGTATTTTCATCTGATCTTTTATTTCCTGGTAAACTTCCCGAACAACCTTAATTAATTCATCAGGTAGAATTGGTTTTAAAAGATAACGCTTTACCCCAAGCTCCAGCGCTTCCTGAGCCAATTCAAACCGCTCATGTCCAGACAAAATAACGATAGATAATTTCGGATTCATATTCTTTACCATTTTCGCAAATTCCAAACCGGATAAAATAGGCATAAAAATATCAGTAAAAATCAAATCAACACTTTCCTGCTCTAAAATCTGTAGTGCTTCAATTGCTGTAGCACATAAAATCGGAGCATCAAACCCTTCCTCGTTCCAGTCGATGAGTTGATACAAACCCTCCCTGATATTATCTTCATCTTCCACTATCATCACTTTCATGAGATCACCTGCTTCAACCCGATTTCAGTATCTTCCCAATTATCAAAATACATCTAAATTCTTTATATCATATAAAAATAGTATTATCAACCTTTTACCGAGCCTGCTGTCATTCCTCCGATAATTTTGTCGGTAAGTAATGCATATATAATGATTGTCGGCAAAATTGTAACCACCATTGCGGCAAATGCGTAAGCATAATTTGCTTCAAATGTAGTTAAAAATGAGCGAATCGCAACCTGTATTGTTCTTGATTTATCACTTTGATTTAAAAGATTTGCGAACAAAAGTTCATTCCAGGAATTGATTACAATAAATACACAGGCTGTTACGATTCCCGGAACACTGATGGGTAGGATTACCTTCATCAGTACCTGTCTCGCCTTTGCACCATCAATGCATGCGGCTTCTTTTAATTCAGCCGGTATGGTATCCATATAACCCTTAATCACCATAAAGCTCATTGGGAAATTGATACCTGCGTAAACAAGAGCAATACCCAATATGTTATCGTATAGCCCGATGCGGTTAATTAAAACATAGTATGGTACCATAAATGCATTGGTAGGTATAAATAATCCCAGCGAAAACAGCAGCAATATCCCCGGTTTTACTCGAAAACGGTGTATACAGGCATAGGACGCCATTACTGCTGCGAATATTGTAATTACTGTTACAAGGAATGCAATTGCAACGGAGTTGCCAAAGTACAATAGCATGGGATGACTTTGAAAGACAGCAATATAATTTTCAAAGGATAATTTTTCCGGAATTGCAAACGGGGCATTGAACAAATCTGCATTCGGGCGAAAAGAGGAAATGATCAGCCATACAAACGGGATCAACATAAAGGCAAAAACAAGAAGCAGAAAAAAATACATAATCATAACAGATACCTTAAACTTCTTAATCATATGTTTTCCCCTTTCGTTCTTTTCCTATCAGTGATACACTGTACATAATGCAAAATCCCATAATTACGGTAATGACACCTGCTGCCATGGAAACTCCATATTTATTAGCATTAATCATTTGACGATAGATATACAGGGATAGGTTCGTAGTTTTATTCGCAGGCCCGCCACCCGTCATTAAAAAAGGATATTCAAAATTTCTTAAGCAAAAGGCGGTATTTAATAATATATTAGTCGCGATCGCAGGCTTCATTAAAGGTAAGGAGATATAGAAGTCCCTTTTCAGACCATTAGCACCGTCTACTTCTGCTGCTTCATATAAGGATTCCGGTATCGTAGACAACTGAGTTAAAAAGATTACCATGGTTAACCCTACATATAAGATAAACGGAATCTGGCTGCTGATTAGTGCCGTATCCAGGCTGTTCAGCCATGGATGAGCTAAATTCCCCAATCCAACCGCTTTTAATACATTATTGATCAGACCTACATCAACATGAAAGATAAAATACCAAAGGAAGGCAATGGCAGTCGTAGAGATGACATTAGGAACAAAATACATAATGCGCATCAACTTCCACCCTTTGGGTTTTCTGGAAAGCATAAGTGCTAAAACAATTCCTAGCGGAATATGTAAGAAGAGCGCGGATAATATCCAAATAAGCGTATTCTTAAATGCACTTTGGAATACTCTGTCTGCCAGCACCTTCTGAAAATTCTGGGTGCTGACAAATTTCATCGGTCCCAATCCATCCCATTGAAATAAGCTGACATAACATAAATAGAGTAAGGGGAAGATATAAAAAACTAAAGTCAGGATGATAGCCGGAGCTAAGTAAATACTATACTGTCTTTTTTTCATTATTAGACTCCTTTTAAAAAAGGCGCCACGATTCCATCAGTCTTCCTGTCTATCAATATCTCTACTAGGCAACTGTATGTCATTGTTTCGCCTCTTTTTCTATTAAATTAAAGATTATTCATTTTCTGCCGATAACTGCTTGATGAATTCCTCCGGTGTCACAACATCAAGTGCAAGACTTTCCAGTAGGGATGGAAGTGCTGCATTGGCTGCTGTCGTCAGGTTTCTTTGCACGTTTACGATACTTTCAGCAGAGGCTGAATTAACAGTGATATATTGGGAAAGAAGTACTCCCGAATTTTTAAGTTCTTCCTCTGATAAAGTCAACTTTGCAGATAAGAATACCGAACCTTCCAGGGTTAATTGCTTTGTGCTCTCATCTGAAGTAATAAACTTCATAAACTTCACAATTGCTTCTTCTTTCGCAGGATCATCCTGCTTCGCTGCAGCCCATGGGGTTTGTGCATCTGTAACTGTAAACCCTGGCTTAACAATTCCGTCCCCAAAGGTTGGTGCAGACGCAATTCCGATCTTATTTTCGATTTCACCCAAAGATCCAATTAACCAAGGCCCATCAATAACCATTGCTGTTTTTTCGGATGCAAAATTATTCATAGCAACGGAGTAATTCGCCCCGATAGCATCTCCTGTCGTATAATCCAGCAGTTTGCGTAAGAATTTAGCCGCTTTCACCATTTCCGGCGTATCAATAGATCCTCCGGTATTCAAGGTCTCTGTTCCTGCATAACTTGCGGCAATATAAGAAAGTAAATTGCAGGTATACCAGGCATCATCTGCTGTATATAAGGAGAAGGGAGCAACCCCGATCACCTTCAGTTTTTCACAGGCTTCCAAAACGCCATCCCAGGTAGCAGGAAATTCGGTAATACCAGCCTTTTCAAATAATTCTTTATTATAATAAATTAATGCTCCTGCTTTTTCAAAAGGAATAGAAGTCAGCTCACCGTTGATTGTAAGTGTTTCAATATCTCCTTCGCCAAATCTGGAAGCCCATTCATCATCCATATAGCTTGAAAAGTCCATCAGCTTGCCGGAATTTTGTCTGGATAAATCATTTGGGTTAAAATTATAATGAAAAATATCCGGCGTCGTATCGGTAGCAATCATTGCCTTAACCTTTTCCTGATATGCAGGAAAGTCCGGGTTTACCGTTACGTTAATATGTATTTTGCCCTCATTTTCCTTGTTAAACTTTGTGATGAGTGAATCTAGTGCAGCACCTCTTGTTGAATCAGTGCTCCAGCTATGATACATATTAATTTCAATTGCTCCCTCCGAAGAAGTATCACTAGTGGCAGAATCACTTACAGCATCCTCTGTAGTCTCCGTGTTTTCAGCAGGAGTATTCTTCTCCTCCTTAGTACCGGAACTACAAGCGGTTAGTAATCCGACCATCATAAGCATCGAGATGAATAATGCAAAAACTTTTTTCATTGTTTACCCTCCAATTTAATTTTTCTTATTTTTTTCTTCCAAATATCTTCCGAGGCCATAAATCCCGGCTGAATAAACCCAGCCCAGTGTACCCCAGATGTCTCCTTTTGCTATCATTCCTTCATCAATTCCCTGATTGCATATTCCAAAGCCTTCCGGTTGCATTCCAATATCTGCAAAAGTCATGCTGTCCATCGGGCAGGATAGAATTTGTTCCGTACCAATTCCAATCCATTCTGCCATCCTGCAGAAAAAATCCTGTTTTGTCTCAATCCCAATCTGGTAAAGCTCCTTAATATGAAACAGAGAATAGATATCAACCACACCTCCTCCCCAGATGGAATTAATTCCGCCAAAGCCCTTTGTCCGAAAGCCTTTGCCATGCAGATAGGTTTCGTGCTGCGTTGGTGCATTCCAGATATAATTCCAGGTAACAAATAATTTAGCTGCTTTCACTGCCTCATGCAAATACCTGGTATCATCCGTTAACCGATATAAATGATATAAGCCTGCCATCGTATACTGAGCTGCTTCTTTATCTACAATATTGGGATTATCCAGGGTTCCTCCCTGATAATGCTCCAACATGGTTGAGTTACTAATTGTATATAACCCACAGGATATTGCAGCTTTTTTGTAATGCTGAAATTTGCGGCCCTGAATTTCCAGTTCTCTGCACAAATTACACATAAAGATTAATGGCAATACAGTGGCCGTTAAGCCTTCCTCACCGGCAATGACTGCGGCCGTCCCATCCGGTTGATAAGCCCGGTACCAGGATCCATCCCCATTTTGCTTCGCCAGCAGAAAATCAGCAAAGGACATTACATGTTTGAGCCATTCTTCATGAAGCTCTCCATTTGCTCTATACCATTGATACGCTTCCAGAACATCATTCATCGCTTCCACCATGGTTCTTAGATAATTACCCTTATCGCAGGTTCTTGAAATATAATGCAGCTTCGGTGCCTGCGGATCTCCGAAGGAATAAAACGGTGCTTTTGTATTTAAATCGTACAAGGTATACAGCCAGCCGGTTTTGGTCATACAATGTTTCAGAAAGAAATTGATTACTTTTACACCTCGCTCCATCCATAAACCACGTCTCGACTGTGCTAAAAGTAACACTGCATTTACCTGTCTGCCAGTAAAACCATATTCCAAAATATGTACATAGGAATCATGTGGGATTGTATTAAAGGAGGTACCGAAGCCGGATGGCAGGGATCCATATCCCTTTCTTGGGTCGAAATGAAAAAATAACCCGGCTCCCTCATCTTCAAATTCACGATAGCATTGTTCCAATGAGTTCAAACGATATTCGATTGATTCTTCCGGTGAAAAAGGTAATGATACAATACGATGGTTGCCTGCATCCAAAAATTCACTTAACTTTTGAAACGGCTGATAAATACTTTCCGTAAAATTATCTGATTCCCTCTGTTCTACCAGGTATTCAAAGGTAATGTCTATTTCATCTCCATCAAGAGGATAAAAAGCGGAAACCGGGGTTCCTTTTGAATCAATTGCTACACTTTTATCTCCCTCATAATAGGGCCAAAACATAACAAACTTCAACTGATTGTTCTTCTGTTCATACCCCATGGAGCATAGGTCTGTTTTATGAAGGAAGGAACTCTCCCCCCTCATTCGCTGCGGGTTTGTTGTCATGACAGCTGGAATTCTTTTAGTAAGAGAATACGCTTTCTTCTCTTCTACATGGTATATCGCAGCGATATTCGCTGTCAGCCTGTCTTCCATGAAGGTTACCAATTTATCATCACTTAACCTTTCAGCTGCCGTATAGTGTATGGATGGCAAGCAAAACCGATACAGTCCTTTCCCGTCTAAATCCAAGGCTATCTTATAAGAAAACTGTATTCCGTCTCCCTGCGGTTGAAAATCATGGCTGCGTTTACCAATGATATGTCTTGTAACTAATGTTTCTTGCCGGTTGATTACCGTTATCCCATCTCTTATATGGAATGTGTATCCGGCTTCCTGAAAGACTATTTCTTCCATTCTTTCTTTCTCCTGATTTATAATCAAACGCTGATGCGGTAAGTCAGCTGTTTTTCCTGATAACAATTGATATTGAATTGCTTCCTTTTGAAATTTCATGTTTCAACCTCCATCTTTGTTCATTATAGATATAATAATGTTTTTTTTAAATGAAATACATATCCTATTAAGCACAAAAAGATACAAATATCTTTTCATTATTATGATTTTTCATAATAAATAACATGCAGTAGAAAGCTTATTTTTGGCAAGGATTTAGAATTGTTCTGAGAAGTGTTAGCTGCTATAGATGTTGAATCCAAGCAGATGAATGAGGTATTGATGACACCCGCATGAGGAAGGAAGAGAACCCGGGACTGCATGATCTGATTAAGATGATCATAATTGAAGTCACGTATAAACCGTTCAAAAGACCCAGTAGGATGGAAGAACATTGTCAATACCTATCCCAGCAACTTAAGAATAAGACATAAAAAGACACAAAAAAATGCATTAAATACGCAACTTCCGTATCTAATGCACTCCGACTGTGTGCTAGAGGATTCGAACCCCCGACCTTCTGGTCCGTAGCCAGACGCTCTATCCAGCTGAGCTAAGCACACATACACATATTTTAAAAGAAAAAGCATTATTCTATATTTATTATAGAATAATGCCGGCGACCGGAATCGAACCGGTACGGGAGTTTAGTCCCGCAGGATTTTAAGTCCTGTGCGTCTGCCAGTTCCGCCACGCCGGCACAAATGGGACCTATAGGGCTCGAACCTATGACCCTCTGCTTGTAAGGCAGATGCTCTCCCAGCTGAGCTAAGATCCCTGGGTACTTATTAACGCAAATACAGCGCCTTTTATTAGAAGTCAAAGGACGACTTCCAATAATCTATATTACCACAACCACTTGCTATAATCAAGCGATTGATATAAATTCATTTTTATCAATAGTTTTCTTTTGACAAAACCAATTTGTATCAGGTGTTAACAATCTAACGACCCAGAAGGGACTCGAACCCTCGACCTCCGCCGTGACAGGGCGGCGCTCTAACCAACTGAGCCACTGGGCCATGCTTTTAATGGACCTTCAGGGACTTGAACCCCGGACCGACCGGTTATGAGCCGGTTGCTCTAACCAACTGAGCTAAAGGCCCTTGCTAATCATTTCCATAAAATAATTTCCGACAAAAAGCAATGAAGTTAATATTCAGTAAAGCTTTTT
>DUNO01000064.1 GCA_012839295.1 Clostridiales bacterium | reverse complement strand
GGATATAGATGGTTTGTAATAAGGCTGGAAAGTTTGAAAGAAAGTCACTTTCAAACTATTTATTAAGGCCTATTCATTTTTTGAATAGATCATCAAAAAGTGAAAGGCACGGGTGTAAAAATGAAACGGTAGACCGGATTAATCTGATTTTACAGAATCAGGATTATAGGGAGTACCTGAAACGGAATGAAGCGGCGGAGGTTAACCGGAGCTTTTGCCTCCATGGGTTATCCCACTTCCTGGATGTGGCGAGAATAGCCTATATTATGAATCTGGAACAGGATCTGGGCTACCCAAAGGATATTATCTATGCGGTAGGCCTGCTGCATGATATCGGACGCTGGAAGCAATATATGGAGGGCATCCCCCATGCTATGGCCAGCAGGGAATTGGCTGAGCCGGTTTTAACAGAATGCGGGTACCATGAGAGGGAAAGAAAGCTGATCCTTGATGCGGTTCTTAACCATAGCTCCAGTAAAGAAGGGAATCGTAGCTTTTCTGGCAGAGGAGAGAAGTGGAGCTTTTCCGGCAGAGAGGGGAAGGAGGGCTTTTCCAGCAGAGAGGGAAAGAGTAGCCTGGACGGGATTATTTATAAGGCGGATAAAGCATCAAGAGCCTGTTTTTGGTGCAGCGCAGCTTCGGAGTGTGACTGGTCCGAGAAAAAGAAGAACCATGAAATAAAGTATTGATGATATCTAAAAGTATCAATGATACTGTTCGGAATAACATTGGCGCTGGATAACGGAGGGATCAAAGGTTGATTATTGGAAATAAGAATTTTGAAATAGGGAAAAGAACTTATGTAATGGGAATCTTGAATGTAACTCCGGATTCCTTTTCTGATGGGGGAAGGTTCAACCATTTGGACAATGCCCTGTTCCACGCAAAGGAATTGATTGACCAGGGAGCTGATATCATTGATGTGGGTGGGGAATCTACAAGGCCGAACCATGTCATGGTAGAGGCAGAAGAGGAGCTGGAAAGGGTCATACCCGTCATCCAGGCATTATACCGGGAATTTGACATCCCTATTTCTATAGATACCTATAAGGCAGTAGTGGCAGAGGAGGCGGTTAAGGCAGGAGCCCATCTGATTAATGATGTTTGGGGCTTTAAGAAGGATCCAGATATGGCTAAGGTGGCAGCAATACTTGAAGTACCCTGCTGCCTGATGCATAATAGAGAAAAAGCAGAGTACCGGGATTACCTTGGGGATGTCGTGGCTGACCTTAAGGAATCCATTGCAATAGCCATAAATGCAGGAGTAAAACCAGAAAATATCATCTTAGACCCAGGCATCGGGTTTGCGAAAAACTACGAACAAAACCTGGAGCTGATGAATCGCCTGGAGCTTCTGAAGGAGCTGGGCTATCCCGTACTTCTGGGAACCTCCAGGAAATCCATGATTGGAAATACCTTAAATCTCCCGACGGAGGAGAGGGTAGAGGGAACACTTGCTACCACCGTGATTGGAATTATGAAAGGCTGCGACTTTGTCCGGGTGCATGATGTGCTGCAGAACAAGAGAGCCTGCCTGATGACGGATGCAATTGTACGGAGGTGAATTTGTGAATTTCACCAACGACTATTAAATAATGATTAGAAGGGCTGCTTCAGGCAGGTCATAGTTTCGCCTTGCATTCCTCATAGCTTTTAATAAAATTATGGATAACCGGATTCCTGTTGTCCGTATTCCAGGCCAGGACCAGGGAGGACTCCCGGATAGAATCACTTTCCTGGAAGGGGATGAATTTCATGGAGGGATTATGGATGGCGACGCTGTTGGAATAGGTAAAAGCCAGTCCCATCCCGGCCTCAACCCAAAGCATGGCGGTATTTAAATCAGGGGCGATTTTTAGCTTGGGATAGAAGCCATGCGCCTTACAGAATTCAATTGCGCCGTCAGCCGCATATTTGCTGTCCTCCCTGGACAATAGGATAAAGGTCTCCTCCTTGAATTTACCTGGCAGGAAAACGTCTAAGCCTGACAGCGGATTCCTCCGGGAAATGATGATTCCATCCTGCACCTTTTCAATTACTTTGTACCGGAGCAGGGAAAGGTTTGAGATATCAAAGAAGAAAGTAATAATAAAATCATAGGTAAAATCTAAGATCCCGTCAGTTAAATTCTGGAAAGAGCCCCTCTTCATGTCTATGCTCTGGTTCGGAAAGCTTTTGTGGTATTGGTGCAGGACATTTTGCATCATACCTTCCAAGGTAAATTCCTCTAAGATTCCAAATTTCAGGTTTCCATTGAAGCCCTTAAAGATATTTTGTGCATTCTGGACCAGGTGGGTATAGTCCGTATATAGCTTTGAAAGCTCCTTATACAGGTACTCCCCGCTTTTCGTAAGGTTGACATTGCGGTTATCCCGCAGCAGCAACAGGAGGTTTAGCTCCCGTTCCATTGCAGTAATCTGGCGGCTTAGTGTGGATTGGGAAATATTTAGTTCCGTTGCCGCCGTTGTAAAATTTCTATGTTTTGCCACAGTAATAAAATATTGCAGTTGGCGCATCTCCATAAAAAACTCCTCCTCCATTGGGCTATGAATTTATTATAAACCGATAACCAGTAATATTGCAATATGTGCATTGTATCATGCAAGATACAGCATGTTTATCCTCAGGCTGCCCGTTATAATTAAAGTATGGGGATCATAATCCTACTTTTATGTACAAAGAGAGAATGCCTGTGATTTTGGTCATGGAATCATGTACATATCCAATATGAGGGAGGTTAAACTATGTTATCAAAGAGAGAGAATGCCTTATTAGCTTTAAAAGGAGAAGTGCCGGAATACGTCCCATGTTTTTATGACGCCTGCCAGATCATTCCGGCGGCCACGTCCCTGGAAACCCCGGCCATGGGGGCTTCCGGCTATGATGGCTATGGGGTTCATCAGACTCCCACAGAAAGTGCAGGAGGAATGTTCACGCCTACGCCGACGGTAAAGCCGGTGCTAAAGGATATTACGCAGTGGAAGAGTGTGGTTCAGTTCCCGGATTATTCCCAGATCCCTTTTGAATTGATTGTGGCAAAGGAAAGGGAGCTGCTGCATTTAAATCCGGAGCTGTTTGTACAGGATTTATTCTGTCCTAACGGGATTTTTGAGCGCCTGCATTTCCTTATGGGTTTTGAGGATGCCATGTGTGCAATCTATGATGAGCCGGAAGCGGTATATGATCTGGTAGGAGCCATTGCTGATAAAAAGATAGAATACCTGAAGCTGGCACAGGTGTATTATAAACCAGATTATTTTACGCTGCTGGATGATTATTCCCATTTGACCGGTCTGTTTATATCACCGGATATTTTCAGGAAATTCTTTAAGCCCCATCTTGCCAGAATCGTTGCAGCCTGCAAGCAGACAGGCATGGTATACAAGCAGCATTGCTGCGGAAAGCTTCAGGATCTTTTTGATGATTTCCTGGATATCGGGATTACGGCCTTTGACCCGGTGCAGCCGGTCAACGACATAGTGAAATTGAAAGAAAAAGCAAAAGGCAAGGCAGGAATCATGGGAGGCCTGGATGTCCAGAATGTGGTAGACCGTGTGGATGCCATGGAGCAGGAGATCGAGGCAGAAGTAAAACGCTGTATTACTACCTATGGGCCGGGAGGTGGCTATATGATATACGGAGCCTCCGTAAATATGTTTAACCCCGCCCAGTACGCGCCCGGAGGCAGGATATTTGCAGTAAGCCGGGCCTGTGAAAAGTATGGCAGGATATATTAAGATGAGATGGCTGAGCTAACTTGCAGAAGCGGAAAGCAATGTATAAAATGATTTAACCATAAGATGTGGAACATTTAAAGGCATCAGGAGAGCAGATCTTGATGCCTTTGCTTTTGTTTAGAGGCTAAGAATAGAATATACTGCCAGAGTATAGAAATAATTAATTTACTAAGGGGTTAAATTATAGTAATATAAACTCGATAAGACTTGGCTTCTTTTTATCAATGGTAAAAAGCCTTGTAAGGGAATTAGCAAAGCTTCCGAATGTAGCCGAATGGGTTGAGTTTAAATGTGATAATAAAAATCCTGAACGAATTGCAGAATATATATCAGGTCTTAGTAATGCGGCGGCGTTATTTGAAAAGCCAAAAGCGTACCTTGTCTGGGGAGTGGAAGATGATACGCACGAGATTATTGGGACGAGCTTTGAATATCGAAGGACGAAAAAGGGAAATAAAGAATTACAAGCTTGGCTTGCAAGGATGATAAATCCGGATATGTCAATTTTGGGACTATTGGAAATTCTGATATCCGCCCCGAGGTATATGAAATACATTCCGCATTGGGCGTAAATTTAACTTGCACTAACTTGCATAAAGGTTGCTGCAGAAAGGTATCATGCAAAAAAGCATTGTATGACAAGCAGTGGAATTTTAATTGTGCTATTCTATGTAGCGGGAGGTGCGAATATGCATGCATGGGAAGCAATACAAAATTCCATAAACTATATTGAAGGCCATTTGTCAGAAGATATAAGGATAGAAGCCCTTGCAGATGTGGCGGCATTATCTCCATATTATTTTCAACGGCTGTTTAGGCGTTTGGTAAAAAAATCTGTAAATGAATATGTAAAGCTGCGCAGGCTGGCAAACGCTTCGGAAGCTTTGAAAAGTAAAGAAAGGCGGATCATTGATGTGGCACTTGACTACGGGTTTTCAGATCATGCCAATTTTACCCGTGCATTTAAGGATGCATATGGAATCACTCCAGAAGAATACCGTGTTTGCCCTGCCATACTCAATCATTTTATCAAGCCTGACCTGCTTTTGAACTATACTATGGTAGAGGAAGATGTACCGTTAATTTCTGATGGTATTGTGGTCGAGGTGACCCGTAGAAAACTGGATATCCCGCGTATATTTATCGGAATTGAAGGCGAAGTGCCCGATACTGAGTTAGCGGGAGGTGAAGCTACCGGTATCGCTACTGCCGGGATAATATGGGACGAGTTCCATCGTTTGAAGCCGAATATTGCACATTTGCTGCCGGACGGCAATGAGCTGGGCATCATATATATGGGAAATGCCAGGGAGGGATGCTGTACCTACATGGCCGGAGCAGAAGCTGCCGAAAACGGGCAGGCGGAGGGATATGCTTCTTTTACGCTTTCAAGAGGTGAATATGTGGTTTGTTGCTTTGAAGCGGAAAACTTTGCGCAACTCATTGGTTCCGCAATTTTTAAAGCATCCGTATTTATGGATAGCTGGATGAAGAAGCATAGTCTGGCTTGTGGTAATTTCGCTGCTGAAATGTATTATGATACAGCACCGGGTGCAAGCTATATGGAGCTATGGTTACCGTTAGATTCATCGGAGAAAACGCGGGGTATGAAGCAGAAACAGACATGGGATAAAACCAATGGAATACAGAAACCGTCAATGGCAACAATCAGTACCTATGTGAACAGCCCTTTGTTTGGGAGATTGTGCAAACATGTGGAGACAGAATATCAGAGCAAGCCTGTATTTGATTATAGCAGATGCTCTATGCAGTCTGGATGGAATATAAAATATAAAAAGGCAGGGCGTACTTTATGCACCCTGTATCCAATGGAGGGATATTTTATTGCCCTCATTGTAATTAGTGACCGTGAGAGGGCGGAGGCTGAATGGATACTTCCTTTTTGTACAGAATATTTGCAGCAGCTGTATCACGGTACCAAAACTGGCATGGGTCAAAAGTGGCTCATGATTAATGTAACGGATGAAGTAGTGTTAGAAGATGTTAAGCAATTTATTGCTATCCGGCGGAATAAAAAGCAAAGATGATAAATTAGTCATTATATATGATATTGTAGACGAAGAGAGAAAAAGTGAGGCTTTATATGCAGACAGAAAAATTACGATATGAGGATAAAGAGGATTTTATAGCATTTTGTGTAAAACATAGAAATAAGGTGGATGACTCATTTTTATATGATAAGGATCTGGAGAACTTTGTGCCTGATGAAGAGAATCCTACCTATATTGTGAAGAAAGACGGTAACATAATAGCGGCCGCCTCCCTTATACTGGATGATTATCATAGAAGAGGAAGCTGCGGACGTTTTCGTATTTTTTATTCTGAGGACAAGGAACAGAATATATATTCTAGCTTGTTATCAGAAATGGTAAAACACATAAAAGAAATTGACAAGATGTTTCTGTTTGTTCCGCTTGTAAACAACGGGCTTTCAGATAACATAAAAAGCCTCCATTTCGCGGTTGACAGATATGTCTATCTCCTGGTCAAGGAGATTACGGGATCGCAGGTTGTAAATTTACCGGAGGGTTATTCTATCAAAAAATTTGAACCGGACAAAGATGAGGATGCTTGGTGCTATATCAGGAATACAGCCTTTTCAAACCTAAAGGGGAATTCCACTTCTATCACCCCGGAAATGGTACGCAAGCAGGTGGGCAGCCCAGAGTATCTGGAGGGAGGCTTATTGTTTCTGATGCATGATAATAATCCGGTAGGGATTATCAGAGGAGCAAATGATGATTATGAAGGTGAGCCCGCCATGAATATTGGCCCCTTAGCCATTCTGCCGGCATATCAAGGAAAAGGTTTGGGCAGACAGCTATTAAGGACTGCACTGGATTTTGCACAAAAAATGAATTACAAAAAGGGAGTACTTTGTGTCAATGCAGATAATGAAAAAGCAAAGGAGCTTTATTTAAAGGAAGGCTTTATCCAGGTGGAAGGGGTAGCTGCTTATGAATATTCTGTCACTTAAAACATAAATTTTATCATATTAACTTGATATAAAGTTTAGTCAAAGCATAGCTTTTGACACTCATAGGAGGAGCGCACAGTCAGTGCGCTCCTTTCCTTATGCGGCATGAAATAATTTGCAAAGTAATAATGATCAAAATGATGGATATTACTACCTGAAATTTTGGTCATCATGACGTATAATACAATGACTTCAAGAAATTTCATTGTGTATAATGTGGGTGTAATTACAAAAAACGCTGATATCATGATACGGAGTAGGTAGAGTTTGGGAATATCAATAACGTTAATGGAGGATGAAGGAGATGAAGAAGTATCAGGTAGTAATAACGATATCCCTTATTTTAATGGTTTTTGGCTCAGTGTTAGCCCATGCAATACAGACCGGCGGGGGAAAGATTAAGGTTAATGAAGTAAAAATTGCAATAAACAACGGGGAAATAGTAACCGGTGTTCTGTATACGCCGGAGGGAGCATCTGCAGCAACCCCGGCTCCGGCAGTTTTAGCTTTACATGGATCATATAATACGGCTGGTCATCAAAGCCCTTATGCTATAGAACTTTCGAGAAGAGGATACATCGTGCTAGCAGTTAATTATGGAGCGCATGCTTACACAGAATTTATATCCGGGGCAGTGGATGCCGGTGCTACAGCATGCTTCGATTATTTGGCAGGACTTCCGATGGTTGATAAAACAAAAATCGCCATTGAAGGACATTCCTACGGCGGAATTATTGGCAGCATTGCCGCGATACAGCGGATGGACCTGGTAAATTCCTTAGTAATGGTCGCAGCATACACCGCAGTTCCATTATCTCCAGAGGTGCCATACAATATCGCCCTCATTGCAGACCAATACGACGAATTTGCCCTCTATGGTGAGGTTGCAAAGTCGATGGATGCACCGAAATCCGAATCAATCAAATCCTATTTTGGGACGACGGATGACATTGTACCTGAAAAACTATATGGAAGCTTTGGAAATGAGACAGCCAGGATAATGTACACTCCAAAAATGAACCATGTTGCCCTGGTATTTACCGCTGAACCGATTGCAAATACCATCGATTTCTTAAATCAAGCCATGCCGTCGGAGAAAAGCAACAGCATTGACCCGTTCAACCAGGTATGGAAATGGCATGAGATAGGAACCTTAATGGGCTTGCTGGGCATGGTATTAAGCATCTTCGGCTTTGGAGCTTACTTTATCCATAAAAAAGAGTTTTTTGGGGAGCTGCGTCAGGAGGCTACAAGAGGTGCGGGGATCAAAGGAATTCCCTGGGTTGCAGCAATCATCATATTTGCTGCCATCATACCGCTCACATACCAGCATTTCTTCCGTTGGTTTGGTGAAACCTTCTATGACGGTGTTACGGAGGGGTTATTTGTTGAAACAAAAGCCACTTGGTTTACGAAGCTATGGCCTCAGCAGTACACCACTGCAATCATCGGCTGGACACTAGGCTTTACCGCAATTATGGTAATTATATTTGTGATTTACCACTTTGCTACCTTAAAGAATCCGGAGCAAAAAGGTGATATGGTTGCGTATGGGCTTTCAACCAATGTTGAAAAACCGGAGTTAAAATGGTTCCGCATAGGAAAAGCATTTCTTTTGGCTGCCGCTATCGTAGGGGTGCCATACATTCTTTTGCTCGTACTAAACAAGATCTTCGTCGTTGATTTCCGGTTCCTGGTTATTCCGTTTATGCCGATGGATTTCAAGCATTTTGGTATGTTTTTATTATATCTCATTCCATTAGCGATTGGATATATAGCCATCAGTGCAGTACTACTGAGGGTGCGCGTTAATAAATTCTCCAGTGACAAAGCCAATACCATTGCGACATACGCCGTAAACTGGTTTGTCCTCTGTAGCGGCTTGATCGTATATGTGATATTGCAATATACCCATTTGTCTTCCACGGGTATTACCCGCTGGGTTAGCTATCCGATAGGACCGATGTTAGGAATTATGTGCTTCCAGCTAATACCTTTATTTACGGTGGTGTCATTTATTTCAACCTATTTCCAGCGGAAAACAGCCAATGTATATACCGGGGCATTCATTAATGCAATGCTTATCACCTGGTATATGGTTATGATGAATCCTGTTTTATACTGCCCGATGCCGACGGTAGGCTAAAAGACAGGCCTTTTAGTAAACTAAAAAATCCATCTCATGATATTAACTTATTTGGGATGGATTTTTATAGCTTATCAATTTTTAATTGCCTATTTAGAACGTCCCCCGTAATCGGTCCGGTACTCTAGTGGAGTTTTATTTGTATTACGTTTAAAAACCTTGATAAAGTAACCGCAATCCTCAAAACCTAAATTTTCTGCAACAGTACGGATCGGCCAGTTTGTTTCAAGTAAAAGTTCCTTTGCGCGTTCG
This sequence comes from Clostridiales bacterium, assembly GCA_012839295.1. Taxonomy (GTDB): domain Bacteria; phylum Bacillota; class Clostridia; order Lachnospirales; family Lachnospiraceae; genus Mobilitalea. The sequence goes on along the minus strand of DUNO01000064.1, from coordinate 33,584 downwards.
GTCTTGACCTGATTTACATAATCGGATAAGCACCCCAAATTCTCCTTTGCGAATAATTTGCTGAAGTAGCTGGGAGAAATGTTACATAAGGCAGCCATATTTTCAAGAGTTATTTTCTCCTTTGGATGCTTTTTTATATAGGTCAGTGCGGGCTGTATGATCAAATAAGTTTCATTCCTTAAATGTTTGTGAAGGGGGCGTCTCATATTTTGGTCATCATCATCATTTATGTATTGCATTTTATTAGATTGTTTCGATTCCTGTCTCCTGGGAGGTGATGTAATCAGCGATTTAAGCTCTGCTTCATTAACACAATAGTTACCGATATGCAAAAGCATGTTAGCAAGGGCTATGATCTTATCCAGACGCATAACAGGCAATTTGGCGTAGCTTTCCTGAAAAGCCGCATCCGTCATTGGGTCAAAAGACTGATTAACATTATGAAGGATACGCTCCGGAGCGTATTGGGAATCAAGCTGGGATAATATTACCTGACCGGCCATAAATGCACCCAAATATAGATCGTTGACAATAATCGGAATGGCAAAATCGACAACACCTGCATGGCAAAGATAAATAAAGGGCTTACGGTTTCTGGCTGCCTCGAGTCCACCATGGGAATCACATTTTTCACAGTAATTTCCGTATTTGGAGGATCGGACATTCTGGCAGAATTCGCTGCAATTACTGTGCTTTGTGAGGGGTTTTCCCATATAATCCACAGTGATAATCGCAAGATCAGTAGCTAATGCAATATCGTCCTGAATTAACTGGAATTTCTTGGGATTTACGATTTGGTCTATTTCAGTGAAGGGTGTTCGCATAATAGTCCTCCGGATATTTAATAGTAAAGAATAATATTTTATGGGAAAATATAACATGATATTGCTACATATAACTATTATATATGTACAAAATTAATAAGTCAAGAACAGAAGATGAGACATTTATAGTATTATTGTACAAAGCAAAGCGAAATCTTTGTTACGAAAGGAAGAATTAGGCCATGAAAAATGAAATAAGAGTGGATGATAAGAAGGAAACAAATGTGAATGAAGCTGATATTAAGCTGACTGAGGTAATCAGTGTGGAGGTTTTGCAAAAATTGCAGGATGCTTTTTCCAAAGCAACAGGTGTTGCCAGCCTCACTACGGATATCAATGGAACACCTATTACCAAGGGTTCGGGCCATACGGATTTTTGTATGAAATTAAGCCGTGGTTCAGAAAAAGGACTTCATAGGTGCATTAAAAGTGACGTTTTTGGCGGTGCCGAGAGTGCAAGAGCAGGAAAACCTGTCGTATATTATTGCAGCAATGGATTAATGGATTTTGGGGCACCGATTATGATAAATGGAAAACAAATTGGCTCAATTCTTGGCGGGCAGATATTGCCCTATCCCCCGGATAAAGATAAATTTACGAAAATAGCCCAGGAAATAGGGGTCGACCCTAAGGAATATCTTGCCGCATTGGAAAAGGTGAAAATTGTACCGGAGGAACAGATTCAAGCCGCGGCGGAACTGCTTTATTTGGTGGCAGGAGAGCTGTCAAAGTCCGGTTTCCAGAGCTATTGCATGAAAAAGATGTCGGCTCATCTTCACAAGAGCGTATTACAGATGATGGCAACAATTGAAGAATTAACAGCGTCGGCTTCAGAGGTTACTAACAACCAGAATATATTGAATGAGGAAATAAGCAATGTAAAAAAAGTGTTAGGACAAATTAATGACGTATCCGTATCAATAAAAAACATTGCAGACGAAACAAATTTATTGGGATTAAATGCATCCATTGAAGCGGCAAGAGCAGGTGATGCAGGACGGGGATTTAATATAGTTGCCGAAATGATCCGAAGCCTGTCAAAGGATTCTAAGGATACAGTTGGTAGAATAAAGCAATTTACATCACAAATAAATGACTCCGTCAATAACACCATGAATATGGGCAAATTAACCGTTTCAACGGCAGAACAACAGGAAATTGCGCTAAAGGATATTATTGATACAATTGAAGAAATTGTTCAAATGGCAGGAGAACTGGAAAACCTTGCAACGGTGAATAAGCTTGACAATCTTCCGTAGCTGGAATTAGAAATATGGATAAGGCTCCAGGGGCTTTGCGTCAGACCCTGGATAGGCAAGATAATCCTTCGATATAGATAAGGGCATCCAGTTTGGATGCCCTTAAGTGCTGTTTTAATATCCTCCTTCAGAAGGGGCATTCATAAGAATGATTGAAAATGGGAAAATATTATACAAAAAAGCTTAATATTACTATACGTAATAGGAATAATATAAAATAGGGCATAAAAAAACGTATATAATACTAATTGTGCAATATACACAATGGTCATTTCCGGAGATTGAGTATATAAAAAAATATAACCAAATAAACCGGGAAAAACAAGAATTTACTACTGGTTATTTATATAAATGTACCGCATAATTTAATGTTATTTCAAAAGGGGTTTTTTATAATTAATCATGTAAAACAACATAAAAATAACTGCATTATGAGTAATAATTCACAATGAAGCATTCAAAAATGGAAAGGAGTATTTTTAATGAGAAAAGCATTTATTTGTCCGTCAAAATATGTACAGGGAGAAAATGAGCTGCTAAATCTGGGCTACTTTGTTAAAGAGTTTGGAAAGTCTGCACTATTAATTGCCCATCCGGAGGATGTAGCCAGAGTAAAGTCAAAATTAGATACTACAGCTGAAAAATTCCAAATCACCTTTGTGGAAAGCGGATTTTGTGGTGAGTGTTCAAGACAGGAAGTGGAGCGCCTGCAAAAGCTGGCAAAGGAGAAGGGCTGTGCCTGCACCATTGGACTGGGAGGGGGCAAGGCGATTGATACCGCAAAATGTGTAGCCATGGGGGATAATTTGATCATTTGCCCGACAATCGCGTCAACAGATGCGCCGACCAGCCATTCTGCCGTTCTTTATACACCGGGGGGTGCTTTTGATGACTATGCATATTTCAGGCAGAATCCAAGTGTAGTCTTAATTGATACCACCATAATTTCAAATGCACCAACCCGTTTTCTGGTATCCGGGATGGGCGATGCTCTTTCTACGTACTTTGAAGCAAGGGCAACTGCAAAATCCTATTCCAATGTAAATGCCGGTCTGCCCTGCGGTTACCGTGAGGGTCTGTGCGGTGAAGCGAAAGGGACCAATACAGCGATGGCGCTTGCGGCCCTGTGCTACCAGACCTTACTCAAGGATGGTTTAAAAGCGAAGATTGCCAGTGACTGCAATATGGTGACAACAGCGCTGGAGAATATTATTGAAGCAAATATCCTGCTGTCAGGCCTGGGATTCGAAAGCGGCGGGCTTTCAGCGGCACATGCAATCCATAACGGTTTAACGGTGCTGGAGGGTGCCCATAAGTATTTCCATGGTGAAAAGGTTGCATTTGGAACAATTGCCCAGCTCATCCTGGAAAATGCACCGGAAGAAGAGCTGAATGAGGTGTTGGATTTCTGCCTTCAGGTAGGCCTGCCGGTATGCTTGGCAGATATTGGAGTAGATACGATTACTAGGGAAGAGGTAATGCAGGTAGCCGAAAAAGCATGTATTCCTGAGGAGTCCATCCATTCCATGCCATTTCCTGTTACTGCTGAGGCTGTGGCAGCAGCAATTGTTACTGCAGATGCCGTGGGCAAGGCTTATAAAAACAGATAAGGGATGGAGAGGGATCGTATGAAGAAGATTATAAATAAACCGGAAACCTTTGTAAAAGAATTATGCAATGGTATTGCAGCAGCACATCCTGAGCTTAAATTTATAGGGAAGTATAAGATTATTACAAAGAAAGAGATAAATAAGAACAAGGTCAGCCTTATTAGCGGCGGCGGCAGCGGACATGAGCCTGCACATGCCGGATTTATCGGAAAAGGAATGCTGGATGCAGCCGTTTGCGGTGATGTATTCGCTTCCCCTTCCCAAATACAGGTATACCAGGCGATTAAAGAAACGGCAAGTGATAAAGGAACCCTGCTTATCATTAAAAATTACAGCGGAGATATGATGAATTTTAAGAATGCGGCATATCTGGCGGGGGAAGACGGAATCCAGGTTGACTATATCAAGGTTGACGATGATATCGCAGTGCAGGACAGTCTATATACCGTAGGCCGCCGTGGTGTTGCCGGAACAGTGCTTGTACATAAGATTGCAGGAGCCAGTGCAGAACAGGGTAAAAGCTTGCAGGAGGTTAAAGAAGTGGCGGAGAAGGCGGCAAATAATGTTAGGAGTATTGGTTTTGCCTTCAGTTCCTGCACAGTTCCAGCAAAAGGAACGCCAACCTTTGATATTGGGGAGGGTGAGATGGAATATGGTGTAGGCATCCATGGAGAGCCGGGCATAAAAAGGGAGAGGATTATTTCCGCGGACGAGCTGGCAGACAGAATGGTTGCAGCACTTCTGGAGGATCTAAAAATCAATGGATCTTCAGAGGAAATTGCTCTGCTGGTCAACGGATTTGGCGGAACCCCTTTACAGGAATTGTATGTCCTGAATAATGCAGTTACCAGGGAATTATCCCATAGGAATATCCTTATTAACAGAACCTTTGTAGGTAATTATATGACCAGCATCGATATGCTGGGTGCATCTGTATCCATCATGAAGCTGGATGACCAGCTAAAGGAGCTTCTCTCATTCCGGTCCGATGCGCCGGCATTTAAAGTGGATGGGCCGGTGGATAGGGTGCAGTATGTCGATTTAGAGGCATTAAGTGAATCCGCAAAAGACGTTTCCTTCCAAGTGGAGACGGAGGAAATCTTTTCGGTGATCCACGATGGCCAAATATCACTGGATAATATCATCTATATCATTGATAAAATGAGTGAATGTATCATTAGAAATGAGGTTCCCTTCTGTGAGCTCGACTCACATGCGGGTGACGGTGATTTTGGCATGAGTATTGCCAAGGGATTTAAACAGTTAAAAAGAGAGTGGAAGGGTATTGTGGGAGGTAAAATACAATCCATCGGAAGCTTTTTGGATGCCTGCTCCCTGGTTATCATGGAGTACTGCGGAGGGGCGTCAGGCCCTATCTGGGGTTCTGCATTTAGAGCCGCAGGAAAAAACGCCGGTAATAAAACATCACTATCACTGGAGGAGTTCGCAGACATGCTGCAGGCGGCAGTCAAAGGAATCCAGGGCACCGGGGAATGTTCCTTTGGCAGGGGGGCAATCGTAGGTGATAAGACACTTATTGATGCATTGGTTCCCTGTGCCGATTCCTGGATAGGAAGTGCAAAAAAGGGTGCCGATGCGAAGACGGCATTTGAAGCGGGTGCAGAAGCGGCAGTTGCAGGAGCCAAATTAACCGAGAAGATTGTGGCAAGAATGGGTCGTGCAGGTACGGTTGGGGAGAGAAGCCTGGGGTATCCTGATGCAGGGGCATATGGGCTGGGGGTTATCTTTACTGAAATTGCACAGAGCATTAAGGTTGGCTGAAACATATTTTAAGGAACAGGTGTTGGAAGAAGGCACCAGGAACAATAGAAAAAAATTGGCCTAAGGCCGAAAGCAGGCTGGGGAAGAAGGTATTGCCGCGATTCTTCCCCAGCCTGCTTTGTAATATTTTTTAATCCGAAACCTCCCGCGCACTATTTCGTTAGAGAGGAACGGGATAGCACATTAGTTACCCGCCGCTGCCTCTTTGCTGCTGTTGAAATCCTTCACGGCCTGGAAGAAGGCATCAATATTCTCCCATTTTGACATAGGAGGAATGTCGCATCCGGAAGAGATGACGTAATTAGAATGGTGGCAGCAGCTTTCCATCAGGGATAAGGTGGCCTTGCGGATGGACTCCGGCGTGCCGTTCCTGAATTCGCCTGCCGGATCAACATTTCCCATAGCCAATATATTCTCAGGAATATGGGTCAGCATTTCTTCCATATTGATCGCATTTCCAAAGTGCAGGATGGGAGCCCCATTTGTAATGATGGATTCAATCTGAGGTATGGTGCTGTTGCCGCAATTATGGTAAACCACAATAAAGGAATCATCCTGGACCGCCTCTATGATCCTGCGGACGTAGGCAGCAGAAAACTCTTCAGCAAGGGAAGGGGACAATAATCCTGCCAAGGGCTCTGCAATAACTACCCCGTTGGCTCCCACATTCTTATAAGCCTTACAATATTCGATGATAAAGGTGGTTGTTTTATCCAGCACCGTATGTACCATATCAGGCTCATCGTAGCAATATACCATAGCCTGTGAGACATCCATTAAACGGCCTGACAGGGAAAAGGGACCGATGACACCGGCGAGGACAGGACGGTCAGTTATGAGATCAACGGCCTTTTGTATAGCTTCTATATAAATATGTGTCCGGCCTGCCCCGACAGGAGGGATGACAAGGGCATCAGCTTCCTCCTCCGTAGATACAATGCTTCCGATTACGGTTGGCACTTCATCATCAGAATAGCGGATGGTAGAGCCAAAGCATTCTGCTTCAATCGATAAATCCATCAGGCTGACGGAAGCAGCTGAATCCACACGGTCAGCAATTAGTTTCATCCCCTTCGCCTGAAGCTCGCTGTTGGATATTAATTCTTTTACGGTAACCCCCATTAACTGAATTGCGGGAAAGGACAATACGGGCATGGCCTTCTTGGTCGGTGCCTTTAACATTGTATCAACCCAATTTCTCATATCTCTCTTCATAAGCTACACTCCTTATAATAAATAATGGTGGTCTGATATCATAAGCCGGCCTCCTTAAGCAGGGATAAGCTGCCTATGTGAGTGTGCTTTAGTGCCGGCAGAAAAGATGCGGCACTATATGATACTGAACCATGATTTTATAAATAATATCATGATTCAGGAGGATATAATGGTAATAAATTTGGATATTATGTGCTAATTTTATAATATGAGTTGAAAAGCTCCCGGCTTACCCCCGGTACTGCCTCGGTGTCAGACCCGTGTATTTCTTAAAGACCTTCGAAAAATAGCTTTGGTCTTCAAAGCCGGTAGCAATTGCTATGTTGATAATGGAGTAATCCGTATTGGCAAGCAGGCGCTTGCTTTCCTCCACACGCACCATATTAAGATACTCCTTGAAGGTGGACCTGGAGGACTGCTTAAAGATGGTGGAAAAATAAGCCGGATTCAGATGGACATGGGCGGCAACATCCTCCAGTGTAATATTTTTTGAAAAATTATTAGAGATATAGAGCATAGCCTTTTTTATCATCTCATGGTTTTTGGAAGGAATATAATTGAACATGGATTCCGTAAATACCTCCACGGTTTCCTGCAGCTTAAAGCAGAGGGAATCCAGGTTTGTGATCTGCTGGAGGGATTTTAAAAACTGGTTGTTTATTTTCAGGATGCTGTCAGAGGCAGCACCGCCCTCAATGGCTGTTCTGGACAGCAGGGAACAGAGCTCGATTGCCCTGGTTTTGGTATTATCCAGATTGCTGCCGCCGGAAAATAAAACATATCCCAAAAGATCGTTTAAAATACCCTTTGCCTCCTGGACATTGCCGGCCTTTACCTTTGCCAGGAGGGCTTTTTCTTTCTCGTAAGGGTAGGAAGAGGAGGAGCTGACACCGGAATTTTTATACATCTGGATGGATTCGTTAATTTTGGACTGCTGGTGCAGCTTTCCCTGGTTAATGATTAACTGCTGCTTGCCCTCGTTGAGCAGGTTGGAAAACAGGTAATATAATAAACGGCTGATCTGCGTAACGATACTGGGAGGAACGACCTTAAGGTTAGAGGATTCCTCATACATTTCAATCAGCGAGTAGGTGGGGATATGGTATTTTTTATCAAGGTCATGGATCAGCAGTGAATCGGGTGCATCCATTAAAAAGGGTCCGACCAGGATGGAACCCCAGAAGGAGCCGCTGTTTAAGAGGGGAAATACAATATGGTTTAAGTTGGCATGGCAGGCAAAGATATAGGTTTCGCCAATGCTGATGGCCCGTTTGCTTGCGTTGATATGTATTTTGTCACAGGTTTCGTTGGAAGGCAGGTACTTCTGGAAGATGCTGCAAAAGTTCGTTGATTTGCCGCAGGATTCCAGGATAGTGCCATGCTCATCAATTACCTGGATAGGTATGCCGGTGCAGGCTTCAAAGGCCTCCAGCATTTCTTTTAATTGGTCTTGGGAAATGAGTGTATATAGATAGGGCTGCTGCATATGGCATATTCTCCTTTCTAAAAAATCAGTTTAAGCTTATTATAACATCAAATATATAAAAAAAGTACATAGTTTCTAAAATTATTACAAAAAAGATTTATATAATGGACTATAATTTAAGTATCATAGCAAATATCATAAAAAGACAAGGTCTTAGAATATCAATAGGATTCAGGAGGGTATTATTATGGCGGTTATCGAAGAGATTTCAGAGTTTTTACAAAAGGGCAGGGCAAAAAATGTCAAGGTATTGGTCCAGCAGGCAATTGATGAGGGCTATGACCCGAAGGCAATTTTGAATGAGGGCCTGCTTTCCGGTATGATGATCATTGGAGAGAAATTTAAAAATAACGAGGTATTTGTACCCGAGGTGTTAGTGGCTGCAAGAGCAATGAATGCAGGACTTGAGATCCTTGAACCGAAGCTGGTAGAGGTTGGCAATAAGCCTGTCGGAAAGGCCATCATTGGAACTGTAAAGGGCGATTTGCATGATATCGGCAAGAACCTGGTTGCCATGATGCTAAAGGGCGCAGGGCTTGAGGTACATGATATCGGCGTGGATGCCCCGGCAGAGACATTTATTGAAAAGGCAGAGGAGATAGGAGCTGACATCATCTGCATGTCCGCACTTTTAACCACCACCATGCCAAGCATGCAGGACGTAATTGAGGTCATGAAGGCAAAGGGTGTCCGTGACAAATATATTGTTATGGTCGGCGGGGCGCCGGTAAACCAGAGCTTTTCCGATCAGATCGGAGCCGATTATTACACTCCGGATGCAGCAACAGCAGCGGAGACGGCAAAGAAGGCAATTCAGTTGAAAAATGCAAGCTAATAAACTGAGTGGTCAGCAAAAGCATACGGATGGGGAGTAATACAACGATACATTAGCTCTTAATAAATCATACATAATAGGAGTAAAATGCTTAAAACTCAGGGAAAAGGTGCCCTGAGTTTTTTGATACCCGTAATAATTCCGTCATCGTTGGCAATCATTGGGGCAGCAAAACTGAAGGAAATAAAAATATGGTAAAGTTATACTAATCGTTGATAAAAAAGCCATTACTATGATAAAATATTTTATTTGAATGGGGGGATAGATAATAATATGTTAGATAATATTTTTGCTGAAAGATTTATTGAGAAAGTTACAGAATATACAAACTATAATGTCAACATCATGAATGAGAAGGGAAAAATTATTGCTAGTAAAGATAAAGAACGGGTGGGAACCTTTCATGAAATTGCTTATCGTATCATTCATGGAGAAGAGGATATTATTGTTGTGGAGGATAATGACAATTTTGTCGGAGTTAAGAGCGGTATTAACATGTCCTTCCGATATGATAAAAGAAAAGTGGGCGTTATAGGAATTACAGGAGAACCTGCTGAGGTGAAGCCTATTGCCCTTATGATTAAGATGTCTATTGAAACAATGCTGGAATATGAAATCTATAAAGAAAAAATGTTACAAAGAAAAAATTCAAAGGAGCAATTAATGCATTATCTGCGCCATGGAGAACAAATGGATAAGGAGAAAGTAACGGAATTAGCAAAGCAGCTTGGTTATAGGGAAAATCTAATTCGCATTCCAATCTTAATAGAATCTGAATATAATGCGGATATGGAACAATTACTATCGGTAATCAAGAAAAGTGAGTTCCATAGCAGTCAAGATATTTCATCAGTATCTGATGAAAAGCAGATTATTATATTTAAACATTTTAATATCGAAAAAACAGAGCTATTCAGTAAATATAAATACTTGATTGGGGAATACCTAAATGGCTTTTTAAACTTTATAAGAGAGGAAAATATAAAATGTAAATTATATATTGGAACTTTCCAGAAAAAGTTTGAACGGTACCATATCGCATATCATCATTGCCAATGGCTTAGAAAAAATTTGGTTTCTAATAATTTGGGATTCTTTTTTTATGATTCTATTGGTGATTATATGAAATCTTTAATTCCTGTAATGGAGCTTTATAATGTATTTAATGTAATTGAAGAAACCATGAGTCAGGACTTTAAGGATGGATTAAAAGAAACGGTGGGAGTATTGGAAAATAGCAATTATAATTTAGTAGAAAGCAGTAAAAAGTTATTTATACATAAAAACACTTTGATTTTCCGGTTTAATAAAATAAGAGAGTACCTGGATATCAACCCCATGCAGAAATCGGAGGACAGGGAATTTCTTAATAATTTATACTATTATCTGGAAAATAAATGAGAGAAATTACAACAGCAAAGATAATATAGAGGGGTAGGCCATTGTATCCTGGATACAATGGCCTACCCCTTTTTTGGATTGTTAGAATGTTTATCTTGGAACAGGTAGAAGATACAATAGATCCACAAGGAGGAATTGCCATGAAATTAATTTTTGCTCCGGATTCTTTTAAAGGCAGCCTATCTTCTAAAAGGGTAATAGAGTTACTGACAGAAGCAGCCTACAGGGTTTTTCCGGATATAGAGATAATTGGTGTTCCTATTGCAGATGGAGGAGAAGGAACAACAGATGCATTGGTATCTTTCTTAAATGGAGAATATAAGCAAATAAGAGTAAAAAACACATTGGGTGAAGAGATATCAGCTACTTATGGAGTTTTAGATAAAGAATCTGTAATCATTGAAATGGCATCTGCATCAGGTATAACATTAATTTCCAAGGAAAAGAGAAATCCGCTTTATACAACAACTTATGGAACAGGAGAAATGATAAGGGACGCATTAGAGAACGGTTTTACGAATATTACAATTGCGATTGGAGGAAGCGGAACTAACGATGGCGGTATTGGGGCGATGTCGGCGCTCGGTATCAAGTTCCTGGATAAATACGGGAAGGAAATCGAACCGATAGGGAAATCCTTAATTGATATTGTTGATATTGATATATCCGAAATAACCCCCCTAATTAATAATGCGAATTTTACTGTGATGTGCGATGTCACGAATCCACTGATCGGCCAAGATGGCGCTACATATGTGTATGGTCCCCAGAAGGGTGCTAATAAAGAAGAATTGGATTTTTTGGAAGCAGGTATAAAAAATTATGCTAACGTGATAAAAGAAAAATTCCATATTGATATAGCAAATGTACCAGGAGCAGGAGCTGCCGGAGGTTTGGGTGCTGCGTTGATGGTATTTGCTAATGCAAAGTTAAAATCAGGTATCGGTACCGTATTAGAGAAGCTACATTTTGAAGAATTTCTGGAAGGGGCAAGCTGTGTGCTGACCGGAGAGGGAATGCTGGATTGGCAGTCGGCTTCCGGGAAAGTAGTCGCAGGGATTGGACTTTTATGTAAGGAAAAAGGAATACCGGCGATAGCAATTGTCGGAGGAATGGGTAAAGGTGCGTTGGATATCTACCAATATGGGATAGATTCTATTATTCCCACAATCAATGCTGCGATGGATATGGAGGAAGCGATGGAGCGTGCAGAAGAATTGCTTTACGATGCTGCTGAACGTACTTTCCGCTTAATAAAAATAGGAATGATGATGAAATAAATAAGCAGGGTTATCAACAAAAAGGAGATTGTTGTATATAGAGGAGGTATTTCGTTGATTAGAACAAAAAGAAAGAAATTAAGTCTAAAAGCAAATGAAGCGCTACTGGGTTGGTTTTTTGTGTTACCTGCGCTGATCGGATTTTCCATATTTACTTTTGGTGCAATCATCCGGTCTTTATATTATTCTTTAACCGATTGGGATCTGCTCACGGATCCTAAGTTTGTGGGTCTGAAAAACTTTATTAATATTTTTACGAGTGATAAATATTTTTTCAGATATATGGGAAATACATTGTTTTTTGTTATAACCTTAGTTCCAATCGTATTAGCACTTTCGCTATTATTGGCAGTATTGGTTAATAAAAAATCAAAAGGCTTCAGCAGCAAAATTTACAGGGTAATATTGTTTTTGCCATCAATCACATCAACGGTAGCCGTTAGTATGGTTTGGATGTGGATATTAAACCCGGATATGGGTCTGGTTAACAATTTGTTTGCGATATTCGGTTTGGAAGGACCTGCCTGGTTAAATGATCCATCCTGGGCAAAACCGGCATTAGTAATCATGCGTGTATGGCAAATGTGCGGTTATTATATGATAATGTTCCTTACCGGTCTGCAAACGATACCGGATAGTCTGTATGAAGCTGCAGAGATTGATGGAGCAAACAAAGTACAAAGCTTTTTCAGTATTACCATACCCATGCTGGCAAATACTACCTTCGCTGTAGTAATTATGCTGGTTATCGAGGCCTTTAATATGTTTGAAAGCGTATTTATTATGACCTCGGGTGGGCCATTGGGTTCAACCAGTACAATGATGTATTATATTTATGAAAAATCCTTTATTGAATATAGGATGGGCTATGCCTCCGCACTGGCATGGATATTCTTTATCATAATATTTGTTATTACCCTGATACAATATAAATTCCGTAATGAAAGAGGAGGTGAATAGCATGAAAAGAAATGGAAATAGAATGGGTATGAACCGGAGAAAAAAAAGTGCTAATTTGCTATACCACATTTTAATGATATTACTGAGTATTATTATGGTTTATCCATTCCTATGGTCCGCCTTATCATCCTTCAAGCCGGTAAGTGAGCTATATGTAGGTAGTCCTCTTAATTTTTTACCACAAAATCCGACGATGGAGAATTTTAACAGATTATTTGAAATATTACCTTTTGGTAAAATGCTGTTTAATTCCATATTTTTATCGGTTGTTATTCCGATCGGCATGATTATTGTCTCATCCTTTACTGCCTATGCATTGGCCAGACTGGATTTTAAAGGAAGAAATATTATTTTCATTTTATTTATAGCGGTTATGATGGTACCAAGCCATGTAACAACGATACCTAACTATAAAACTATTATTGAATTAAAACTTATAAATTCTTACTGGGCATTATTTTTAACCAGTGTATTTACTGCAGCAAACTCATTTAATATTTTCTTTTTTAGACAATATTTTCTGACCATTCCAAAAGATTTGGAAAATGCAGCGGTAATTGATGGTTGTTCAAGATTTCGGGTTTTTATTCAAATAATTATGCCGAATTCAAAACCCGCAATTGCAACAACAGCAATCTTAAGCTTCAGATCCGTATGGAACCAGTTTTTATTCCCTATGTTAGTAATCTCAGACTATGATAGATTACCTATTACGGTTGGTTTGAAATATCTTAAGGAATGGGAGCCAAACTGGGCAGTATTATTGGCGGGATCATCACTAAGCATTATACCGATTGTAATTGTATACCTGATATTCCAAAAGTATTTTTTGCAGTCAAATTTAAGTTCAGGCTTTGGTGGAACCTGATCAATGAAAGTAGTGACATAAAGAATATTGTTTTATAAAAACAAGATTTCTTTATATATAGATTCCTTATGCATGAAAGGAATCAAAAATCAAAAAGGGAGGAAATAGTGATGAAAAAAAATCATCAAAAATTACTGGCACTTTTACTTGTACTGTTACTTGCATTTGGGTTTACTGCTTGTTCTTCAGGAAAGGGCTCTACTGAAACTAAAACTGTAGAGGAAAACAAAGGAACAGAAGATACTGCTGACGCAGACACTTCTAACGTTGAGGCTGCTGATACAAAAGAAAAAGAGACGTTGAAGGTTTACATGTGGTGGGATATTACTACAAGCATAGGACTTCAGGAGATGGAGAAAAAATTCGAAGCAGATAATCCGGATATTAATATCGAATGGGTAACTATTCCTAGCGGTTATGCGGATGCTATGATAACTAAATTAGCAGCTGGAGAGGTTCCTGACGTAATGATGCTTGCCATGGATCAGGTTCCCCGTTATGCCGGAGCAAATATGATAATGCCTTTAAATGATTTAGCTCCCCAGGAATACGTTGATTCCCTGTATGATGTTGTAAAAGAAGCTACGACCATAAATGGTACTATGTATGCTGCAGCCCGTGATGTTACCCCTAAGGTTATGTACATAAATACGAAGATGTTTGCTGATGCAGGCATTAATATCCCTGCTGATACATGGACCATTGAAGAGTTCCTGGAAGTTTCCCAGCAATTAACAAAGGGAACCGGGGCAGATAAGCAATGGGGTTATTATTGGTCTAACTATCCCGATCAGACTTATGCTCTCATAGCTGCCTTCGGAGGAAAAATGTATTCGGAAGACGGAAGCACCAGTGTATTCTCAACGGATCCTAAGACACAGAAAGCTGTAAAATTTATGTATGATTTATACAATACCTATAAGGTATGTCCTACAGGGGTTGAGGCAAAACAGTTTGGAGATCATGAAATGGCAGCATTTATGGCAAATAAGGTTGCTATGCAAATCGGCGGATTATCCCAGGCTGGCAATCTGAAAAATAACGGTGTAGAATTTACAGCATTACCTATTCCTTATGTGGATGGAGTAAGCCAGACATCATCATTTGTAAATACATGGGTTATCCCTACTCAAGCAAAAAATCCAGAGTTATCCTGGAGAGTGGTAGAATTTTTATCCGGCAAAGATGGCCAGCAGATAGCATTAGATACGAATATGGGACTTCCTGCTTCTAAGGATGTAGATACATCAGAGTTTTTAAATACGGCTTCTTATAATAAGTATTTTGTTCAGGCGTTGGAAACCGCTGTTCCATATCCTACCCATGTTAATGCTGCACCTTTTCAGACAATGTTTGCAAAAGAGTGTGAATACCTGTGGGCAGGAGAATATACCCCTGAGGCTTTTGCTAATACCATTGATGAACAATCAAAATCATTACTAAATACACAATAATCCGTAGTCATCAAGTTCAAAGGAATATGAGGCGTAACCAATAGAACTGTGTCCTTGGATCAAGAAAATGATTTGAGCGTCAGATGGGTAAGATTTAGGCTGTGAGGTGAATGCGAGCGCATATATCTGCATTTGGCTTGCCTTTAACATCGTATGATTACCAAGTACAGGCAATCATACGAGGCCCGGTCTGCTCCAAATGCAGATATATGCGCTCGCATTCACCGCGATAGGTATAGAAAGACTTTTGACGCTTGAAGCAAAATAAAATATATAGTTGTTGCAAATGAAATCTGCAACAACTATATAAATTAAGATATGGAGTTTGATATGAAAAAAATTAATGATTTTGATATGAAAAAAATTAATGATAATGAATATTTAGGGAAGATATGTGATTTGTTAAGCTGTGTAGAGGAAAAAGAACAGAAAGCGATGGAGCTGGCAGCAAGCTCCGCCTATCAATCGATTAAAAATGGAGGCCTGTTACATGTTTTTTCAAGCGGGCATTCCCATATGATTGCAGAGGAGATGTTTTACCGAGCAGGCGGTCTGGTACCAATTAATCCTATTCTTGATGAATCACTAATGGTACATAAAGGAGCCCTTCAGAGTACAAGGAATGAGAGGGTTCGTGGCAAGGCGGAAGAAATCCTCGAAAAAGAAAATCTCAAGGAGGGGGATACGATTATTATTTCCTCCAATAGTGGAATTAATGTAGTAGGAATTGAAGCGGCACTTTTTGCAAAAAGGAAAGGCCTGACGGTGGTAGCAATTACCTCAGTTGAGTCGTCGAAAGAGCTGGAGTCCAGACACGAAAGCAAGAAAAAGCTATATCAGGTCAGCGATGTTGTTATAGATAATCATGTGCCTTTTGGCGACGGAATGTTAACAGTACCTGTCAATAACCAGACAACTGCAGGAGGATCAACTTTTAGTAGTTTGTTTATTGCCCAAAGAATCGTATTAATGATTGAAAATTTATATTTAGAAGAAGGGGAAACACCGCCGGTATTTATCAGCGCGAATGTACCGAATGGTATGGAGCACAATTTGGAGCTGATAGAGCAGTATAAGGATAGAATAACATTGTTACAAAAATAAGAGAGCAGGGTGTCATGAATAATTATTTAGTATGTGATGCGGGCGGTACAAAAGCAGATTTTCTATTGTTTAATGCAGCCGGAAAAGTACTGGCTGAAGTAAGAAGAACAAGTGCAAATGCAAATTTTATTAGTACAGATGAGGCTGTCAGGACAATAATAGACGGTATAACCTATTGTCTTGCAAAGGCAGAGTTGAATATACAACAAATAGCAAAGGTTGAGCTGTTTATACCTGGATTTGCCCGTTGCCTTCCTATCATACAACAGAAATTGGATTACATGGATATATCCCTTCATGGTGATACAGAGAATGCTTTTTATGGAGCCCTTGGCGGAGGAAATGGAATTGTAGTTTTGAGCGGTACAGGATCCTTTGCTATTGCTAAAGATTCGATTGGCACAACCTTCCAATGTGGTGGATGGGGTCCATTATTCGGCGATTATGGAAGTGGATATCATATTGGAACAATGTGTTTATATGAAATTGCGAAGCAATACGATCAAGGGAAGAGTGGTTCAGTATTAGAAAAGGATGTTTTACATAAATTCAACCTCCTATCTGTTGAAGACCTTAGAACATATGCTTACCAGCCACATTTTACACGGGATAAAGTTGCCGGTTTATCCTATATTGTAGCCGATGCGGCAAAGCAGGGTGATTCTACAGCCAATAAAATCCTTGATAAAGCAGCAAAAGAACTGGTGGATTTAGCAGTTGTCGTAGCTGACCGTTTAAAGGTTGAAGGAGCCAAGGTTTCTTTCACTGGTGGTATTGCCAATATGGGAGATATAATATTAGAGAAATTTAGGGGACATTTAAAACAAGCATTACCGGAGTGCCAATTTGTACCAAGAAAATACCCTCCAATTATCGGTGCTGCTTTATATGCTCTTGATAATATAGAAAATTGTGATATTTCAGATCCGGATATAATAAAAGCTTTGTTAAGGAGATAACATTATGTTAATGGACAGCTATTTTACAGAAATGAAAAAGGTACTGGAAAAAATTGAAGTGACGCAAAGAGAAACCATAATTAAGGTGTCAGAGGAAATAGCAGAGAGATTGTCAAAAGGTGCTGCCTGGAATATTCTGGATACCGGACATATGCTGATGTTTGAAGGCGTAGGCAGAACCGGTGGAATGATGGCGTTAAAACCAATTAAAATAACCTGTGAAATCGATAACCCTGTCCGGCACCGTCCTACACCACAGAAGGGTGCTATAGGATATGACAGTGTAGAAGGCTTTGCTGACTATGTCCTTGGAAGATCCAATGTGTTATCGGGAGATATTATTATGATTGGCTCTGTATCCGGATATAAATATTTTCCGGTTGATTTAGCGCTAAAAGCAAATACAATGGATTGCCTTACCATCGCTATATCTTCCGTTGAATATTCCAGCAGATTAACCTCCCAGCACCCTTCCGGGAAAAGATTATATGAAGCTTGCCAATACTACTTAGATAATTGTACAAATTACGGTGACACCTTGGTTGAAGTAGAAGAAATCGGTCAGAATATGTGCCCTGCCAGTGGAATCAGCGCAAGCTATATTATGTGGGCTTTACAAAGCACAGTGGTGGAGAAACTAATCAATAAGGGGTTAAAGCCCAGTGTATATATTTCTAATCATATGCCTAATGCAACCCAAATCAACAATGCAGCTATAGAAAACTATACAAAATCCGGATATTAGAAATGAGGTAATCGGCCATGAGAATCAAAGGGAAAAGTTATATTGCAGAATTTGATAAAGAGATTAATAATTTCTCTAGTATTAAAAATTCAGTAACGGGTATGGATTATATTAAGTCGGCTCCTCAGGTGCCATTGTTGAGTTTGACTGGATTAAACAAGGAAGCTGAGAAGATCACACTCATTCCTGAAGAGGCAATGATTAAGAGTGAAGAGAATACGATTGTGGTCCAGTATAACCGTTTCTCAGGTTTTTCAATCTTTGCGGAATTGACGATAACCGGGCAAGAAGAAAAAATGGTTATTTCTGCAGATATACAGAATAATGAAACCGGTGTTGATATTGTGGAAGTTCTATGTCCCCATATTAGCGGAGTATTGTTTGGTGATGAAACAAGGGACAGCTATCTTATCTACCCTCATCATGCAGGCGAAAAAATCTTAAATCCAGTCCAAGAATTCGCCGGAGAAAAAATGCAGAATTATGGCAGGAGTGGGACGAAATTAGCAGGGAATGTGTACGCCAGGGAAATTAATTATTGTGGTCTGGCATCAATGAGCTGGATGTATTACTATGATGATAAAAATGGACTCTATATTGGTTCCCATGACGAGAGGTTTCCAGTAACAGGGGTTATTGCAGAGGCTGGAAATGATAAACCGTATATGGGATTAAACTTTAGAAAGCATCACCGGATAAGCTATGGACAAACCTATAAAACAGGTGATTATGTAATTGCCATAACAGAAAAGGATTGGCACTATGGGGCACAGATCTATAGAAGCTATATTGAACCATATCTGGATTTTGATCATACACCTGAATTTTTAAAGAA
Organism: Clostridiales bacterium; assembly: GCA_012839295.1. GTDB lineage: Bacteria > Bacillota > Clostridia > Lachnospirales > Lachnospiraceae > Mobilitalea. The sequence continues at coordinate 14,967 of DUNO01000064.1, read as the reverse complement.
CGAATGCTCCTTAAATCAATGCTATAATTTTAAACGTCGTGGTACAATTGAAAATTATTTTAGGGATATCCCTGATATGTATGAAGCAGGTAAAGCATGGGGCATCCGTCATATGTTTATTGCCAGCTGGAATAGAACCGGATTCGATTCCTTTTACCCGGAATACTATCCGGATATGGAATTAGGCTCTGCTATGGAATTCAGACGGGGATTGGAATATGTTAAGAAGCATGATGGTTTCTCAACATTATATATTAATGCCAGAATTTTTGATAAAAAGTCTGATTTTCATAAGACTTTGGGCGAAAAAATGGCTATCAGGCAATATGATGGAAGCATGATTGGAGAAACCTATGGGCCGGAGCATTTTACGGTGAACTGTCCATCAGATTCATTGTGGAGAGATTATTTGATTGACACAGCAGAATTTGCAGTTAAGGCATATGGCGCGGATGGGATTTACTTAGATCAGCTTGCATCTGCAGAACCATTTCCTTGCTATAATTCAGAGCATAGCCATGATAACATTGGGGATTTTAATAACGGTTATGTTTATGTATTGAAGGAACTATTTCATAGATTAAAGGAATATAACCCGGATGCTTATCTTATGACTGAAAATTGCGGAGATATTTACGGAAGCTATGTTTGGGGAAATCTTACCTGGAATGGCGAACACTATGATGAATTCTTTAATGTATTCAAGTATACATTTCCTGAGTTTGTCCAAGTAAATATGGTAAACCCCAGAGGCTGGGTCCAGGATATGGAAGAAAAGAGGAACTGGTTCTATAAAGATATGCAAAGGGCAATATTACTCGGAAGTGTCTTATGGATGGGAATTACCACGCATTTAAAGGAAGAGACAGAGTTTGTAGAGTTTAGTAAAAAGGCATTAAATTTTAGGGAAAAAATCCAACCATATATCAATGGCGCCACATTCTTAGATAATAAATATATTTCGGAGATTACTGACGGATGTGATGCTACGTCATGGAGGCTTGCCGACGGCCGGGTTATGATATTATGCGGTAATAAGGAAAAAGTTGATACTGCGGTAGTTAAATTAAATTTGGATGAAACATCATTAGAGCTTCAAGTGTTTAATACAAATTGGGAACAAACAGTAGAGAGAAATGAAACTGGTAATGTGGTGTATCCTATCGGTAATGAACGTTTATGGTGTTTTATTATAGGTTTTTCTAAATAGCATAAAGCATCGTTATAAAATGAAGGCTTGGCGGCGATTGTTATTAACAGGATAACTTCGTCGCTATACTTCGATTTGGGGTATTTATTTAAATATTGCTGCAAGAAGGTGGAAAGGATGAAATTAACAGTTTTAGGCAATAACGGAACCTATCCAATAAAAAATGGCGCATGCTCTTCTTTTCTTCTGGAAGCAGATGCCATAAAGATTCTTATCGATATGGGAAATGGAAGCTTGGCTAAGCTGCAAAATATTTGTGATCTGTCTGAAATCAATGTAATTATAATTTCACATCTTCATTTTGATCATTTTGCGGACCTGTTTCCTTTCAAATATGCTGTTGAGACTAAAAAAGCTTTTGGCGACAATATCGGAAAAGTAAAATTATATATACCAAAGGTACCACAATGGATTTATTCGGAAATTTCATCAAATGATGTTTTCTCAATTTACTACATACAGGATGGCTTAACTGAAATAATGAATAACATAGGATTACACTTTTTTAAAGTAAATCATTCCATCGATTCATATGCAGTAAGAGTCACTTACGAAAATAAAATATTTACCTATTCATCGGATAGCAGCTTCTGCGATTCTCTAATGCATGCAGCGGACAGTGCCGATTTATTCCTGTGTGAATCTACATTATTAAGTAATATGAAGCATTTACCAGGTATACATATGACTGCCTTTGAGGCGGGCGTTTTAGCAAAAAAGGCAAAGGTAAAAAAATTACTATTAACGCATTTGTTTGATGCAGAGTCTGGTGAGGACTATATTAAGGAAGCGAAATCGAGTTTAGATAAGGTTGAGGTATCACAAATACTAAAAAACTACAATATATAGCATTACCTAAATGAACATGTTATGAGGAGAATGAAAATGGAAGCAAGAAATTGGTGGAAGGAAGCGGTTGTATATCAGATTTATCCAAGAAGCTTCATGGATAGTAATGGGGACGGGATTGGTGACCTAAAAGGGATTATTAGCAAATTAGATTATTTAAAAGACCTTGGTGTCGATGTTATTTGGCTCTCCCCGGTTTATCAATCGCCAAATGACGATAATGGCTACGATATCAGCGATTATTATTCCATTATGGGTGAATTTGGTACAATGGAAGATTTCGATGCCCTATTAGATGGAGCACATAAAAGAGGGATTAAAATTGTCATGGATTTGGTAGTCAACCATACCTCTGACCGGCACAAATGGTTTATTGAAAGCAGGAAATCAAAAGATAATCCGTATCGGGATTACTATATATGGAGAGAAGGTAAGGACGGGAAAGAACCCAACAATTGGGGATCAAGATTTCGGGGCTCAGCCTGGGAATACGATGAAGAAACGGATATGTACTATTTGCATTCCTATTCAAAAAAGCAGCCTGATTTAAACTGGGAAAATGTAAAGGTGCGGGAAGACATCTATCAGATGATGGACTGGTGGTGCCAGAAAGGTATTGACGGTTTTCGTATGGATGTCATCAGCATGATATCGAAAGACCAGAGCTTCCCGGATGGTGAGGTAAAAGGATTATATGGAGACTTTTCTCCCTACATAATGAATGGACCGAAGGTACATGATTACCTAAAGGAAATGAATCATAAGGTTTTATCCCGTTATGACTTAATGACCGTAGGAGAAACAATTGGCGTTACTACGGGGGAGGCTAAGAAATATGCCAGCTGTAAAGGCGATGAACTAAATATGATATTTCAGTTCGAGCATGTTTGGCTAAGTGAAGGTAAGCTTGGTAAATGGACGGATAAAAAAGTTGACTTAATTGAACTGAAGAACGTCATGTCAAAATGGCAGACTGAGCTGAAGGGTAAGGCTTGGAATAGCTTATACTGGGATAATCATGACCAACCCAGGGCGGTTTCAAGATTTGGAAATGATAGTACAAAATATAGAAACCTCTCGGCGAAAATGCTTGCTACCTGTTTGCATATGATGAAGGGAACCCCTTACATTTATCAAGGGGAAGAGCTTGGTATGACAAATGTAAGGTTTGAAAAATTAGAAGATTATAAAGATATTGATACCTTAAATACCTACGAAGAATATGTCAGTAATGGGCTTGTAACAAAGGAAGAAATGATGAGATATATCCACTGTAAGAGCCGGGATAATGCCAGAACTCCGATGCAATGGAATGATAATTCAAATGCTGGATTCACGGCAGGCATTCCCTGGATCAAGATTAACCCAAACTATATAGATATTAATGCTGAGGCACAGGTAAATGATCCGGATTCTGTGTATTCTTATTATAAAAAATTAATATCCTTGCGAAAACAATATGACATCATAGTCTATGGAAACTATCAATTGCTAGAAAAAGATCATGAAAAGCTTTTTATTTACTCAAGAACTTTAGGCAATGAGAAATTATTAATATTATGCAATTTCACAGAAGATATTGTAGATTATGGGCCGGAAAAGGAATGGGAGAGTGCCACTGTACTCATTGATAATTATTCCGGGGTTGAAAGAAAGAGCAATCAGCTATTACCATATGAAGCCAGGGTATTATATTCTTATTCTTAATTTCGTTATCATTAACGTAACTGCCATTGTGAGAAATTTATGACCTTATATTTCTCACAATGGCAAATGTTATCAGATGCTTCCCGCAGATACATTGTTGCCCACGTATCTTAAGTTATAGTAAAAGTTTGTTATTCCTCAATTTGTGAACCTCTTTCAGAATATAGATACCGTATGCAATCTTTTGATTTTATACTTTTTGTATATTCACTTGGATACATTCCGGTATATTTTTTAAATGAGTTTGAAAAATAATTAATATTGCAAAATCTTAACTGATCTGCGATTTGTGTGATATTCAAATTTGATGTCCGAATTAATTCTTTTGCCTTTTCAATCCGTAAACTAGTTAAATATTGAATGATGGTAAGGCCGGTTTGTCTTTTAAAGGTAACATGCAGGAGAGTTTTAGAGCAATTTAAAGCCTCACAGATATCCGGGATTCTTATATTGGTAAAAAGATTGTTTAAGAGATATACCTTTGCGGATAATACTAATTCATTACTTGGATTAGCATGACTTTGTTCAACGCTTTTTTTGTCGTCAGATATATCTGAATAGGTCATGGTATTAATATTTACTAGTTCTAACAAAAAGATTTCTAAATAATTGATTAGCATTTGCTCCAGGAAGAATGGATATTTTTCATTCTTTACCAGGTAAAGGCGTTCTTTGGTGTCCACGATGGATGTAAATATGATGGAACCATATTTTAATACCTGGGAAAGAATGTTCTGGCAATATTCCGGTAAAACAATTATTTTATCAGCAAGAGCGCCCAGAAGGGGACTGTCACATTTAAAGGAAACAACACACATAGAAGGTATATTACCTGAAATTGTTTTATGGCGATGGTATTCATTTGGCTTATGAAAGTAAATACAGTTTTTTTCAAGAGTAAAGTTTTTTTCTTCCGTATCAATTTCTATTTTTCCGCGATCTATGTACACTAATTCCCAGAAGTCATGGCTTTCCCCCTTAGAATCGAATTTCTGGTTCAAATCACTATAAAATAAACTAATGACATTATCAATTTCAAGTATCTTATGAAGTTCTTGCTTGTAAAACAATTTCGTGTCCATCAGTTTTAATGCCTCCTGTTCGATTTGGTTAGATCATGAACAAAAGCGTGTCCATGATCCTGTTACTCCAATCGGAAATCGCAAGCAAGCTTGCATTCCCTCATTCCGCTTTCATTATATTATATCAGATCATGAACAATATTACAAATAATCTGAATTATATTATATATACAGAGATTAAGCTACATGGTAATATTCATACATAATACATGAAACACATGAAGAAAAATGGTAATGATTTGTAAATTTTACTTAAATATGATTAAGCGTATGATGTTTAATTGTGCAAGTTAAAATAATCAATTTGTTGTAATTACGAGGAGAAATAATAATGAGAATATTAGCATTTTGTGCCCATCCAGACGATGTAGAAATTAATTGTGCCGGAACACTTGCAAAAAGTATCCAAAGAGGAGATGAAGCTTATATTGTAAATGCCTGTCTGGGAGATAAAGGGCATTATTATATCGAACCTAAGGAAATAGGAAAGATGAGATTAAGGGAAAGCCAAATGGCTAGTAAGGTAATAGGGGCTAAGGTATCTTCGCTGAATTTTAGTGATGCGGAATTAGAGATTAATCATACCAACTTAGAGCTGTTTGTAAAAAAAATCAGGGAAATAAATCCGGATGTTATTATCACACACGTGCCGGACGATTACCATTTGGATCATGTGGCGGTTAGCAAATTAGTGGTTGATGCTAGTTTTCTGGTATCGGTTCCTCATTGTTATCCGGACCAAAAAGCGATGGAGCATACACCACAGATTTATTTTATGGAGCCTTACACAGGAATATCCTTTGTTCCCCAGGAATTTGTAGACATTACGGATACCTTTGATTTAAAGCTTGAAATGCTGTCATGCCATAAAAGTCAAATAGAGTGGTTAAAAGAGCATGATGGCATGGACATCTTGGATTTTGTTAAAGTTAGTGCAGCTTATCGGGGATTTCAATGCGGAGTAAAATATGCGGAAGGATTTCAGAGATTAACCACTGCACTTAGGGCTATACCGGGACGGTTCTTACCCTAGTGTACTGTCCCGCTCATAATTAGGCTAACAGCACTGCCTATTTTGATAAATGGGACAGTACACTAGCTTTCACCATACACAGCATTTAAGAGGAGGAAGGAAATGAAAGGATTAGAAAGAATTAATAATGCTATCGCAGGAAGGAAGGTTGATAAAACTCCTATTTGGCCTTTTGTCATGGCATTTTCGGCTAAGTATGCAAAGGTTATATATAGGGAATTCGCTACGGACTATAAATCGTTAGCAAAAGCTCAGATTATTACAGCGGATGCTTTCGGATTGGATGCAGTTACTGTAGATTCAGATGCATATCGTGAGGCAAGTGCCTGTGGCGCAATATTAGATTTTCCGGAGGATGGCCTTCCGGTTATAGTTAAGCATGCGATTACAGATAAGACGAAATTCGCTTTTAAGATGCCGGATATCAGCAAATCCCCTAGGCTGATCGATAAGGTGGAAGGAATAAGATACCTTAAAAATCATTATAAAGACGAGAAAGCAGTTGTTGGATGGATTGAGTCACCCTTACAAAGTGCAGCGATGCTATATGATATTAACGAATTCATGGTGGATCTTTTTGAAGAGCCTGAATTTGTCGAAGAGCTTCTTGAGTTTGCATCAGAAATTGGTATTGCCTTTGCTTTAGAGCAAGCAAAGGCAGGAGCGGATATTATTGGTATTGGAGATGCTACCGCATCGATGATTTCTCCTAATCTATATGAAACGATTGTATATCCATACACGAAAAAGGTTGTTGATGGAATCCGTAAGAAATCAGATGTTAAATTAAAATACCATATCTGTGGGGATGCAAAGCATATTTTACCCTACGCGAAGGAACTTCAATTCGACTTAGTTAATATTGACTATAAGATTGATGCAAGGGAAGCCTTTGATTTAGTAGGCGATAGCATTTGCATTAAAGGCAATATCGATCCTGTAGGAATTTTAAAGGATGGTACTCCGGAGCTGATCAGACAAGAAGTACTTAAACTGAAGTCCCTAAATAAAGCGAAATTTATACTAAGCGCAGGATGTGAAGTGGCACGGGACACTCCGATAGAGAACATGAAAGCATTTGTGGAATAAATAGCTTATGAGAAGGGGTGGTAATATTTTGGATACGATAAAGGTAAATGATAGAAATACTGCGATAAAATATGTTGGACAGCAGTTATCCAGGTTTAGTAAAGAGTATGCGGCTGTATTTGCAATTTTAATTATGGGTTTGGTTTTTTCATTTATGTCCCCATACTTTTTTACGGCACAGAATATTAAAAATATTTTTTTACAATGTTCTGCATTAGCAATCGTTGCTATGGGTCAGGCTTTCATTATCCTAAATGGACAATTTGACATGTCACTGGGACAATGTGTTTGCTTTACCAGCGCTGTAGCAGCATATTTGATGAAAATAGAGGGAATTAACCCCTGGTTATCTATTTTAGTGGCTTTACTTTTAGGATGCTTAGTAGGATTAACAAATGGTGTACTTTTTGCATACTTCAAGATACCGGCATTCATTGCCACTTTAGGTCTCCAGATGATCTGCAGAAGTGCAGCTAAAATTATAACCAACGCCACACCAATCGCAAGACTACCGGATGACATCGCATTTTTAGGCAGAGGTTATATTGGAATATTTCCGATCTGTGTAATCATCATGATTGCCCTATACATAGTGGGACAATTTGTATCCCGTAAAACAAGATTTGGGAGAAATATTTATGCAACAGGCGGAGGAGCAGAAGCTGCATATTTTGCTGGTATTAATATAAAAAAGACCTATTGCTTAACCTTTGCCCTGGGGGGATTATTAGCTGCATTCGGCGGAATAATTCTAATGTCACGTTTAGATTCGGTATCCTTAACAAATGGCAATCTGTATGAATTTGATTCTGTTATTGCTTGCGTAATCGGTGGATTAAGCCTGACAGGAGGAAAGGGTAAAGTCATTGGTGCCCTATTTGGCGTAATCTTTTTAATAATTTTCTTCAATGGTATGACGATGATGAATATTGATCCATTTTACCAGGATGCTATAAAAGGTGCTGTATTAGTTATTGCAGTCCTGTTGGATGTTTTTAGAAATAAAAGAAGTAAATAAGAAAATATAGTTAAAGGAAAGGGGGATGTCATGAATAATACAATACTTCAATTCAAGGGAATTGGAAAAAGTTTTCCTGGTGTTAAGGCTTTAGATAATGTGTCATTTGAAATAAAAAAAGGGCATGTCCATGCGTTGATGGGAGAGAATGGGGCAGGCAAATCAACATTAATTAAACTATTGGCAGGTATTTATACGAACTATGAAGGCGAAATATACCTGGATGGTGAGCTTTTGAAGTTACGTACCCCCAATGATGCACAAAAGCATGGAATAAGTGTTGTACATCAGGAAATCAAATTGGCAGAGACCTTAAGCATAACAGAAAATATTTTCTTGGGTAACCTTATTTATAAAAAAGGATTAGTGGATTGGAAAGAAATGAAACATAGGGCGCAGGCAATGGTTGAGGGTCTTGGGATGGATTTGGAGGTAGATATGCCGGTCAATCAGTTGACCGTTGCTAAAAAGCAAATCGTAGAAATCTGCAAAGCAATCAATCATGATTGTAAAGTTCTGATTATGGATGAACCGTCTGCTACCTTAACGGAAAAAGAACTAAAAATATTGTTTGGCATCATGGATAAATTGATCAAGGACGGAATTACAATTATTTATATTTCCCACAGAATGGAGGAAATTTTTAATCTGGCAAATACGATTACAGTACTAAGAGATGGAAAACACATTGATACTTTGCCGGTAAAAGAATGTGACCGTAAAACACTAATCAAATTAATGGTAGGAAGATCCATAGGTAATGAATATCCTAAAGAAGAAATTGATATTGGTGATGTAATACTAAAAGCAGAGCATTTAACAAGAAAAAAAGTATTTAAGGATATCTCTTTTGAACTTCGAAAGGGAGAAATTCTGGGCTTCTCCGGACTTGTAGGCGCCGGAAGGACGGAAGTAATGCGTGCTTTAGTTGGTATAGATCACCTGGATAGCGGAGCTGTTTATCTAAAGGGTAAGAAAATTCTCATCAAATCCTTTCAGAATGCAATAGCAAATGGTCTTGGATTAATACCCGAAGACAGAAGACAGCAAGGGCTGGTGCAAATCGCGCCTGTGAAAGAAAATATCTGTATGGTTGGCAGAAATAAAGTGACCAGGCATGGACTAATACAAGCTTCCATGGAAAAGGATATGAGTAAGCATTATGTTGACAAACTAGATATTGCCACGCCCAATATAGAGACAGAGGTACAATATCTGAGCGGTGGTAACCAACAAAAAGTGGTAATTGCAAAATGGTTATTAGAGGATAGTGAAATTATCATTATGGATGAACCTACGAGAGGAATTGATGTAGGTGCAAAGTCAGAGATATACCGGCTGATGTGTGCCCTTGTTAAACAGGGAAAATCAATTATCATGATATCCTCGGAGCTGCCGGAGCTTCTGGGAATGTGTGATAGAATTATGGTTATGCATGAAGGAAAGCTAGTTGGGGAGATGGCAGCAAGGAAAGCAACACAGGAAAAAATCATGGAACTATGCACTTAGCAAAAAAATATATTAAAGAGGAGAAGGAAGATGAAATTAAAAAAATTTGTAGCAGTGTTATTAGCAGGTGTTATAACTACAACGGCATTCATAGGGTGTGGTGCAAAAACGGAAGAAGAGGTTACTGAAAAGGAAGGCAAAAAACTTAAAGTAGGTGTAGCCCTTTTGTATAAGGGGGATGAATGGCTTGCAGCAATTTCGGACGAATATGAGAGGCAGGCTGCAGAGCTTGGTTACGAAATTAATGTCCAAGATGGTAATCAGGATAATGAAAAGCAGACACAGCAGATTGAGAACTTTATCACGCAGCAATATGATGTTATTATAGCTTCCGCTGCTGATGCACAGGGCATTATTCCAGCAATTCAAAAGGCGGAAGAAGCAGGTATTCCTGTTGTTTCTACCGATACACCGATTGAATATTCCTATGTCTCAACCTGTGTTGCCTGGGATAACTATGAAACTGGCGTAAAATTAGGAGAATATGCTAAAAAGTATATTGAAGAGAACTATGCAGATAAAGAGAAGGTTAATCTGGTCATGATTAATGCTCCAAGTTATCCGCATTTAGTAAAGAGGGATGAAGGATTTTTAAGTATTATTAATACGATTGATAAGGTTGAAATCATTGCGACCCAGGATGCAAATGGAAGCCGTGAGGTATCTGCTAATATTATTAATAATAATATTGCAAAAGGTATTGATATGGTTTACGGCGTAGTTGACAATCATGCCTGGGGTGCGGTAACCGCATTAGAAGAAGCAGGGGCAGAGGAATGTGCCGTATTATCCTGTGGCGGATATGGAGATGAGCCATTTACAGCGTTATCAGAGAACCATAAATATTATAAAGCTTTAATTGTTGTACCTCCGGTAGATGTTGTAAGAGATTCATTAGCGGCAGCCGTAAAAGCGGTTAATGGAGAGGAATTAGAAGACATAACAAATACAAGCTTTGGGCTTGCAGACAGCTCTAATGTAAAGGATTATATGGATTAGTATTATTTATATTTGGATTTCAAAACGTAAATATAAAACCAGTTAAGGTTGCCATAACATCTTATTAATATATACGGGACGTCCTTTTTGGAACGATAATAATGAAAGTTGATTTTATGGAAAATTGGAGGAAATAATGACATCAAAAGAAAGGTTATTAACCGTTTTACAACATAAAATACCGGATCGTGTACCGATTTCTACATATGATATGACCGGTTGGCATGTTGAACCAAAGAATTCGGTTTTGAAGGACGAAATGACCAGATATGTTGAGGACAATATCTTTGGTACCTATATGTCAGGCTGGTGGAATAGGGAAGAGTCTTATATCCCTCTTATGAAATATATTAGGGAAAAAGCGGATTGCATTTATATGACCAGTGTTAATTGCAATAATGCCTATGTGGCCAAGCATACACGCTATGAGCAAATGCAAGAAGGCGACAGCACTTTTACAAAGATAATTTTGACGACACCAAAAGGAGATTTAACCCAAACCTTCAGAATGGATAAGGGGATATATACTGCCTGGGAAATCGAGCACAGAATTAAGGACGAGAGTGATATAGAGAAGTATCTTTCTGTCCCCTTTGAGCCTATGCCCGTGGATGTGTCCCATTTAAAGGAGCAGGAAGATTATATTGGGGACAATGGCATCCTGATGGTTGATATCTCTGACCCAATCTGTGAAGTGGCAGGAATGTTTGAATTTGGAGATTTTACGGTGACCGCTTTTACCGAGGAGGAAACCATAATCAAGATGTTAGACAAGGCATATGAAGAACAGGAATACTTTCTTAAGGATATGCTGAGACAAGGCGCAGGACCATTATTCCGTATGGCTGGGGCGGAATACTGTACACCACCCTATTTGCCAAATGAATTTTTTAAGAAATTTGTTGTGGCATATGATAAAAAAATAATTCGCTTAATTCATGATTATGGCAGGTATGCCCGTATTCACTCCCATGGAAAGGTTAAAACTGTCCTCCGGGATTTCCTGGATATGGAGATCGATGCTATCGATCCTGTTGAGGCTCCTGAATCTGGTGACATAACATTGAAAGAAGCGAAAGAGATATGCCGGGATAAAATTTGTCTGTTTGGCAATATACAGCTTAGGGATTTGGAGCTATTACCTGCTGACCAGATGAAAGAGGTCGTCCGTAAATGCGTCGAGGAAGGAAAGCCCGGAGGGAATTTTGTGGCTTTACCAACGGCAACGCCGCTTAATGTACCGCTTTCTCCCAGAACGGAAGAGAATTTTAAAATATTTATAGATACGGTTCTTGAGATGGGAGTATATTAATCATTTATAAGAAGGGGCTGTCGCAAAATGAATTTTTCATATAAGATATTTGTGTTGGCCAACAGCCAGAAACTATATCTTGTTGAATTTTTACATTTTGCGGCGGCTCCTTTTGTGCCGGCTGCAATATCTTGCTGCATCCGGTTTTTGCTCCGGAGACCAAGAAGAGGAAGTTTCGTGAAAGGGGTAGATTATGAATTATTATATTGGAATTGATTTAGGTGGGACAAATATTGCAGTAGGTGTAGTTGATGAAAGCTATCATATTATATCAAAATATAATATGCAAACAAAGGCAGGAAGGCCTGCTAATGAAATTTGTGATGATATGGCTTATTGTGTAAGGCAGGCAATCCTTAAGATTGGTTGTACGATGGAGGAAATAGTACGCATAGGTATTGGCATACCCGGAACCATTCATGCAAAAACAGGGGAGATTAGCTTCACGAATAATCTGGGGTTTGACGGGTTGCCTATTAAAAAGATGATGCAGGATAGGTTAGGATGCAAGATCTATTTAGAGAATGATGCCAATGCGGCAGCTTACGGAGAAGCGTTGGCAGGTGCCGGTAGGGGTAAAAACCACATGCTAATGCTTACGCTGGGTACAGGCGTAGGTGGAGGATATGTGACAGATGGAAGAATATTTGCTGGCGGAAATAACATGGGCGGTGAGTTTGGCCATATGGGTATCGTAATGAATGGGCGCCCATGTACTTGTGGGAGAAGGGGATGCCTTGAAGCTTATGCCTCAGCTACCGGTCTCATACAAAGCATGAGGGAGGCCATGGAATTACATCCGGAAAGCTTGGCGTGGCAGAAGGTGTTAGCTCTTGAGGAAGTGGAAGGAAAAACGATATTCCAGGCAATGGATTTAAACGATGCGATTGCTAACCAGGTATTTGAACAGTATATTGAATATCTCTCCTACGGTATTCTTAACTTAATTAATATATTCATGCCGGAAATCATTATACTGGGTGGCGGAATTAGTAATCAGGGAGAGCGTTTAGTCAGTCCACTCCGTAAAAAGGTTGGGCAAAATATATATGGAGAAATGACATGTCCGCAGATTGCCTGTGCAGAACTAAAAAATGATGCGGGTATTGTTGGAGCGGCTTTGTTAGGAAATCAAGATTATAGTTAACTTCACAGATTATTTTCCATAAAGGTACCCTTCTTCAAAGGGTATCAGGTTTAATGGTCATCTTTTTTGTTTCATTAGGATAGCCAGCAAAAGTATGCAAAAACTCAGGGTACAATTCCCCTGAGTTTTTTGATACCTTATGATATTCAAGCTTTTATAATATTCAAGCTTAGTATTAAGATAGAACCACCGTACTAAGTGTTCTTGCAGGCAGATTCACACGGATAACCTGGCCGTTCATACGGATCGCATATTTTACGTCGTCATTATTCTTATTCAAAAGTACTGTTACTATAGAGCTGTCTGGATTTTTAGCCGCAGTCATTTCAACCTTATCGCTGCACCTGGAAAACCCAATACGCACCGCGCCCGGCAGAATGTATTTGGAAAAATGCCTTATAAAGTCAAAGGATAAATTCTTGCGGTAGGTTCCATCATCATTGGCAACCATCGGTGCGGCAAAACCGGAGGGAACATGGCGCGGCCCACCGTCTTTATCAACAATCAGGTTCCAGTCAATCCAGCGGTTCATACCGGCATTTAAATTGCCAATCAGATCATGGGCATAAGCAACGGCGTCTTCAAACTCTACGGTTTCCGGAAGCTTAATGCTGCCGAACAGCCCCATAAATCCGGATTTTCCAGGGGGATGAAGGGCGCAGCATTCGCTGGACATCAGGATTTTACTGGGGAAGGCATTTCTGGTCAGCTCTACCGCTTCAAAATGATCTCCGGAATACCAATGGAAAGCGATACCTTCTACCATCTTATTAGTCACTTCATCAATGATGTCCCTGGAATACTCCAATACGCGTTCCTTGTTATGATCCCAGATATAAATACCGACTTTACCGGTTAATCCGGATTCCTGAAAGGCAGGATACAGGTAGTCGCGAAGAAATGTCTTTTGCTGGGCAGAGGTCCATACACAGCTGTCCCAATTTGTGGCAGCTATGGATTCATTTTGGATGGACATCATAGTAACAGGGATGCCTTCCTCAAGATATGCCTGTACAAATTTTACAAGATATTTCGCCCAGGAGCCATAATATTCCGGCTTTAAGGTTCCGCCATTGCAGCGGGACGGTTTGGTATAATCCACCGGCTCCACCTGAAAGCCGAACATTGCGCCATAAACAGACAGGTCATTCTGGGGCTTTTCCGGCGGTGTTTTCCAGGCAGCAGGAGGTGACCAGGGACTGAGCAGGACACTGAGAGGTTCAGTGGAAAGCTCCATTGCTTCCTTCAGCATGGGAATAATATACTGATGGTCACGCTTTAGGGAAAATGTGTTTAGCTCCGGGTCTGCGATGGGATCCTCTACAGCAGCATATTCCTCAAGGGAATAATCACAGCTATCCATATGGACACGAAGAAACTTGACGTGATTCCCCTGGGCTCCAAAATAATCCTCTAAGGCTTTTTTTCGGGTCTCCGCGTCCATTTTAGAAAGCAGATAAGCGGAGGATTCGGTCATAGCACCTCCAAAGCCTTCGATTATCTGGAATGTAATATCCGGATAGAGATTTAAGACATCCGATTCTAAATGTGTTGGTTCGTCAGTTTCCCTTGTAATCGGAATGTCATACTGCTTAGGGTAAGCGACCCCGTTAACAGAAAATGTGGTAATCTGTTTGCAATCCATATTAAACTCCTTTCGTTTGCTTCATAGTAAGTAATTGTGAAACCGTTAGTCAATGAAATCTTTTCATACACTTGGTGCAAACTCCTTTATTCCATGCGGTAATGTGTCTTTGAATATGCTAATTACGCTTAGATATCTGCACCAAATGTGTGAGAAATAGCCACAGTTTCTAAGTTTCATAATTGCTTGGTTTCATATAATCTAAGAATACCATAGAAGTAAGAAAAGTTCTTACCGTATTCAATATAGATATTCCATTATTCTATCAAAATAAATAAAATAATATTGATGAAATTCCAGTTTTGTGATAGTTTTATAGAGATAGAGATAGAGATAGAGATAGAGATAGAGATAGAGATAGAGATAG
>DUNO01000063.1 GCA_012839295.1 Clostridiales bacterium | reverse complement strand
GGCTGTTTTATGGTTCATTCCATTGGACAGCCTATCACCTTTTTATGTTACGTTATCTCATCTTATCCGGCAAACTAATGGCTCTAACGGCTCTGGCCATTGCAGGCCCTAGAAGCCACCGCACAGGCAGAGGATTAATATCAGCGGTAAAATACCATCCATGCCGCCGTTACAGCCACAGGAATTATTACCGCCGCATCCACCGCCAAGGAAACCGTTATCACCACCGCATAAGCAAAGCAATAAGATGATCAAAAATATAGAATTCGTACCGCCTTCATTAGAATCGCATCCGCCACCACAAGATAAAGCTGAAAGTATATTACTCATAGGAGAACCTCCAGGAAAATATTTATAGTCTATCATATGGTAAGCTTCAATATTGTTGCATGAATCACTGTGACAATGTTACTTTACTTCATTATCGAGGAAATTCTACCTTTTTAGCCGCTGTACAAAAATCAAAAAATGTGCAATAATCACCATGATAGGTTAAAAAAGGATTATTTCCTATGAGAGGATTTAGTGGTTGTGTAATTAAGGGATTTAGTAAGAGATTAAACAAGGGATTGAGCAAAGAAATTAATAAGGAATTGTGCAAAGGATCGAAAAAAGGATTACGTAAGGGGTTTGGTAAAGGACTTGCTGTGAATATAAAGAATATGGCCTGGGGGAATGTGGTATGATGCACTTAATAGTACAGCTGGACCAAAATATACTATACTGGATACAGGAGAATCTACGCAATCCATTCCTGACGCCCATTTTTATATTTATCACGAGGCTGGGGGACGGTGCTTTTATCTGGCTGGTGACGGCTTTTATCCTGATCGGGGTTAAGAAATACCGGAAAACAGGGGTAACTGTCATATTATCCCTCATTGTTTCTACGATCTTAGTAAATGAACTACTGAAGAATATTTTCTGCCGCGTCCGTCCTTTTAACGCAATACCCGGACTAGATGCACTGATCCCGGAACCGGGAAGTTATTCCTTCCCATCCGGGCATACTACGACATCATTTGCGGCGGCAACCGTGATAATGCTTTGCCTGCCAAGGAGATACGGAATCATCGGATATTTCCTCGCTGCCTGTATCGGCTTCTCCCGGATGTACCTGGGGGTGCATTATCCTTCTGATGTACTGGCAGGCACCATATTAGGCATCCTCATAGGCGTGGGGGTCTTTCAGTTGATGAAGCTGCTCAAAAGAGAATGAAGAAGATTACTCTTCAAGCGGGATCAGATTATTATTTAGCATTTCCTTGATTTTTAGGATAACACCATCGGCATCGTTACTTGGGGCTTTAAACCGGGCTGCTTCAAAAAGCTCAGGATGTGCATTTTCCATAGCATAGCTGTAATATGCACTTTTCATCATTTCCAGGTCATTTAAATAATCCCCAAATACCATGGTTTCCTTCTCAGTAATGTTCAAAGCGGCTTGCAGCTCCTGTATGGCGTTCCCCTTATTTACACCTTTTATCATTATATCAAGCCATGCAGGGCCTGCAAGGCTGACCTGCAGAGTGGATTTAAAATCGTCAAAGTGGCGATAGCTGTTTTGTTCTACACCAGCCAGGTCGCATACGGAATACTTCACTATATCACATTGGACCTTAGTGACGTCCGGCACGACGGTATATTTAAAATAGTATTTTTCTAATTCCTCCAGGAAGTCCGGGTTATCCTCTTCCACAAAAGCCCCTTCCGGAGTACATAGGATGGAGTAAGCCTTCGGTATTTTCCTTGTAGTATCTGTCAGCCTTTCAATCGTTTCCGAATCCATCCTGTGGATGGTCAGGGGCTTGTTCCGGTAAACCACGTGGGCACCGTTCTCAGCGATAAAAAGCACGTCCGTTGTATCGATGTTGAAGGCGTTTAAGAGTGTCAGATAGGGCCTTCCGCTGGCCAGGGAAAATAGGATGTTGTTCTCCTTCAGTGAATGTAATAGGGCAGGTAGTTCAGCAGAATGGGTGTGGTCGCTGCGCAGCAGGGTACCGTCGATGTCAGTAGCAATTAATTTAATCATAATAATCTCCGTTAATTTTAGATAATCCTCTGTTAGTGGTCCAAAAATGCTAGCATTAATATAACATCATGAACTGGGAATGTAAAGGGTTTAATTAAGTGAGTGACGTAATTATATTATGTAAACCTAAACTGGAAAGTAATTGTTAATTGCAAAATCAGGACGAGAAACCTATAATGAAAATTAAATGACGGAATTAAAACATTGAATAAATTAAATGAGGTATAAAATAATGAAGTTAAAGCTAAACCAGATCCATCATGTGGCAATCATCGTATCGGATTATGAAAGGTCAAAAGATTTTTATGTAAACAGGCTGGGCTTTACAATCATACGGGAAAATTACCAGGAAGAGAGGAAGAGCTATAAGCTGGATGTAGCCTTAGGTGATTGGGAGCTTGAGATATTTAGCATGCCAAATCCTCCAAAACGTGTTAATAATCCGGAAGCATGCGGCTTGCGGCATCTGGCATTTAAGGTAAATAATATCGAAGAGGCAATAGACCAGTTAAATGGCATGGGAATTGAATGCGAGCCGGTTCGGATGGATACCTATACAAATAAGAAGATGACATTTTTTAAGGATCCGGATGGATTACCCTTGGAATTACATGAATGAGGAGAAGCCCACCGGCAGCATCCAAAAAGAAAGTAAGACAATTTAGCTGGAAAAAAATTATGCTGAAAGCACTTGCAATGATTTTACTGTCTGCAGCAGCGCTTGTTCCGGCCTTTCTTTTCCCCCGGTATGAAGCGCCGCAGCCCACAGGAAACTTTGAGGTTGCCACAGCCCAATTTACCTATACCAGCGATACCATTACGGATTATTTCACCGGTGGCAGAAGACAAGTGAATCTCGGCTTCTGGTATCCGGAGGGTACAGCCGGAAAAGATACTATTCTGAAAAATGTGTTGCATACTACAGTGCTGACGCAACAGGATGACAGGGTGGAGCTGTACCAAATCATTGACAGCAGCAAGATCGGTGTATTCGGGCATTCCATGGGTGCCGCCGCGAGTGTATGGACAGGAAGGGAACGAGAGGATGTAGGTGCGGTGATTAATATTGACGGCCCATATTTTAGTGAAATGGTTTATGATGCCAATTCGGATGAATATGCCGCCACGAAAGAGCAATATGACACGCCTGTCCTTAATATCTATTCCGACCAGGTATGGGTACAGCTGCAGGACGGTACAGCTACAGGAGTCTATGCCGGCAATAAAATTTCCAGCCAAATATGTAAGGAAAGCTATGATGTATATCTGAAGGGTACGAAGCACCTGACCCTTACGGATCTGTCCTTAACTTCCCCGTTCCTTACCTATCTATTAGATGGAGGGGGAGATGAGGTTGATGCGAAGGAAAGTATTGAGCTTGAGAATAAGATTATATTGGAGTTTTTTGATGATACATTAAAGGGAGAAGGGGAGTTTTCTTCTGCGGGAGTGTATGAACAGTAGAATAAATATAGAAAATCCGATAAACTAGATTACTTTGAGTTACAGAGGCCTGATTATTGATCTTGGAGGATTAAATGATGCGACTAATTGATATTTCTCATATTCTTAATGAAGATACGCCAATTTATCCCGGGGATTATAAAACATCCTTACAAAAATACGCGACATTAGAGAAAGATTCTTATTGTTCATATTTATTATCTTCATGCCTGCATACAGGTACGCATATTGATTTTCCAATGCATTTGACAAATGACGATAGGGCTGCTGCAGATTTTTCCCTTGACAATTTTGCCGGAAAGGGTGTACTTCTGGATGCCCGAGGGGAAAATCCAATTTGTATGAAATCCTATTATAAAGAAATGGTTCCAGAAGGATGTATTGTGCTGCTTTATACCGGTTTTGATAGATATTATAATGAAAAAGAGTATTTTACACACCATCCAGAAGTAAGTAATGAGCTAGCCGAATTTCTGATTTCAAGAAAAATCAAGATGCTGGGTATGGATATGCCCTCACCAGATTATCCGCCGTTTACTGTTCATAAAGCATTACTGTCTAATGATATATTTATTCTGGAAAACGTTACAAATTTACATGAACTGCTTGATATAAAAAGTTTTGAGGTTATGGCGTTCCCTTTGAAAATTTCAGCGGAGGCAAGCTTTGTCCGGGCTGTTTGTAAACATGTTGTAAAGTAGGTTGTGTGCAACTGTAATGTTGAGTGACAAGACAAAGATTCCAGAAATCAATATATATAATGATGGACCTTGAGAAGGAATGATTTGGAATGTGAGGTGGTGAAAAAAGTGTCCCAGGATAGTTATAAATATGATGAAATTAAGCGAAAGTTAAGAGAGCTAAAAAAGCTTGAGATGAAAATACGCTCAAATAACTTTGATTTTTTACAGAAAAACAGTAAAAAAGCTTTAAGAGAATTCGATATTACAGAACTTGCATGGAATAAATTCTTTGACTTAAAAAATGAAACCACACAAGATGTGAAATATTCCATCATGGAGTTATCATTAATGACCAAAGATGAATTTAAGAATGTCATTAATGAATACTTTTATTATGTATATTATTGTTGTTACAAAGAAAGTGGATTAACGGATTATACGACAATGAATACAGAAATCCTTTCACAATTGGGGCTTCCAATGTATGCTGATGATGATGAGATAAAAAGGAAGTTTCGAGAGCTCGCTAAAACATATCATCCCGATAATGGTGGAGACAGTGCTAAGTTCATAGAAATAATGGAGCAATATAGGAGTTTAAAAAGTTGATAGAAGATTTATTATCTCTAGGCATAACTATTCGCAAAACCTAAGTTTAACGAATAGTATATCATAATGTTTTCCCATTTATGCTATTTTAGCTTCCCATCAATGTTACAAGCAACTCTTTAAACCGTAATCAGTTTTCCCCCACCCTGAAGAATATCTGTTAATCCCTGACCCCAATAAAGAACCTCTATGTCCAGCTCAACCAATGTATCGGTAACCCCTAATTGGTCTGCACAGGCTTTACATGCTGAGAACTTCACACCGGCATGTTGGGCAATTTTGATTTTAGTTTGGATCAGATCACTTTCTGCAACCAGTTTAGGCGTAGCTCCCCAGATAATGACGGTCACGTTGCCCCACCAACGATTGAGCATGCTGTTTGTTGCATACATCATTACCATTTTATCTGAGGTCAAAATATCTGCATTCGTCCAAAGAATATAAAGCTGATTTGATTGTTCCATAATTAAATTAATTCTCCCCCATATATATATAAATATAAGTTTAGACATTCATTGTTTTACAATGATTTCCTTCTATCATTTTAATATTTTGCCGCGATTTTTTCACGCCCATAACATCATAAGATAAGACTCTTTATTCAAAGGTTTTACTTTCTTCCTTCAAACGATTAACAAATGACGAGTATTTCACCGCCGGAATGATAAACAAAATGCCAAAGGCCAGGATAATAGCCCTGAGCACCCAGGCCATTGCTGGAGGCATGGAAGAAACTCCGGGAATAAAGGTCATTGCAGTTAGCCCAAGTAACAAAAAAATTGCCCATACATAAGCACGTCTGACCGTCTTGTAGGTATCCAGCTTATCATGCACATCTGTGTGCAATTCAAATGGCTTCCCGTCCTTCCTTTTTTCTAAAATCAGAAGCTCCCTGTTAAACCCGCCTGGAGAGGTGGCAATCTGCCCCATGCCCTTGGCGTATGGCCGCCATTTTACCTTTCCATAGGAAAAATTGAGGTTAATGTTCTTGGTAAAGGTACGTAGTCCCATGCCTTCAAGATACCTGCGGTAATCCTTTGCCTGGGAATAGGCTTTATCCCCGACAAACTCTACGGTATATTCATATTCATTTGGGGTGCACTCATCAAAAGTATAGGTCACTCTCCCACATTTTTTCAGCCGGTAACCCTGTCCTGCCATGGTGTTTAACCATTTTTCCTGTCCATCCAGGAAATCAAAAAAGTATCGGAATACTGTTTTGCTCATGTACTGCTCTCCTCCCCGATAATTGCTAAGGCTAATTTGCAAACCTCATCCATACGCTTTAATTCCTCTTCCACCTTTTGTTTCCCGGCAGCGGTGATTATATATTCTTTTTTTCTGCTATCAGGCTCATCACCAAAGGGGATAATCCATTTTTTCTTCACCAATGCGTTGATGGCTCCATATAAGGTGCCTGCCCCTAAAATAACCCGCCCACTTGTTTCCTTCTCGATAAACTGCATAATACCATACCCGTGTTTAGGCTGATATACGGCTAGCAGGACGAGAAGGGTTGTTTCTGTCAATGCACCGCCCTTTATATTATCCCTGATACAAATCACCTCTGCTTTATTACGTTTACTGTAATATAAATATATCACTAAACGTAATAAATGTCAATATATATTTGTAATGGGGCATCCGTGGTGATATGCGGATACGTTTTGGGAAAGCGCTAATCTCGGACCAGTATGTCACATCTTGTCCTTGGTGCGGGGAATAATCCGGAAAAAAAGCAGAGACTGGTTAAAATCTCTGCTCTCCGATAATTCTTTGTAATTCTAATATCTCTGCCTTTGATAAATCCTGGTTTTTTAAATACTCCGTTAAGAAGGTAGATAAGGAACCGTTATATAATTTGTTCAGCAAGGCCTTTGTTTCAATTGCCTGGACGGTCCGTTTTGAAATTGCGGCCTTGCATATAAAGCCAGGTTCTTCGCGCTTTATGGCACCCTTTTCAATCAGACGGTTTATCACGGTATACGTAGTGTTTTTCTCCCAGCCGATATATTCCTTAATGATTTTGGAGATATCCTTAGCAGCTAAGGTTTTATTAGACCATAATAACTCCATGACATTAAGCTCTCCTTCGTGAAGGCGTATATCTG
This sequence comes from Clostridiales bacterium, assembly GCA_012839295.1. GTDB lineage: Bacteria > Bacillota > Clostridia > Lachnospirales > Lachnospiraceae > Mobilitalea. Next base: position 3,366 of record DUNO01000063.1, on the reverse strand, counting down.
GTAATGACATGTTTTTGGCACCCCTTTTACGTTTATAATGTTGTTCTACACCTATAGAAAATATAATCTGACATATGACTTCTCCGCTCATTTGCCAGATTCATTAGTTTCGATATTATTTACATGATATTAAAACTTCATCTATATATTAAATATGTAAATCAATTACATATCGACAACTCGCATAAAAACAGGTGCCTACAGATGTAGAACGAAATTTTGGAGGGCATAAGGAACATCACTACACTGGTAGACTGCCGCCTGTATTACAATACTATATTAAGGAAATTAATTTGTCAACAGTTTTTTAAGAAATCCGTAAGAATTAAGCCGCTATCTGTTAATAACTTAGTTAATATTTGCAATATTAGTATCAAACCCTACGGTTTTTAAATTTAAAGACAAAATACGGCATAGTGCGGCACATATTTTACCCCGTTGGAAAAATCAAAATTCTTTGTCGATACCTTGATGGAATATGGGAAATCACAGCCCTGTTTCAGGATACTGATGCTTTTGGAGCGGGTATGGCCGGCTTCAAAGATTTCAACCGGAAATAAGGTCTGGTCCTTTAAAAAGAGAAAATCTATTTTTGCCACCCCGTCGGATTCCCAGAAAGCGAAGGGATAGCCCTTTGCCTGGAGGGCCTGTGCGACATAGTTTTCCAGCAGGGCTTTTTTACCGTGCCCGGACAGGCTGTCCCCATTCTCCTCCGAGATCTTTGTATGCAGTAAGCCGGTATCTGATAAGTATAATTTAAAATTCGTATTCAGCTCTATGTCATCCCAGGATTCTGACCGGAAGGTTTTGACCGGGTCTTCCAACTGGCGGCTGCTGACCCGGCTGCATTTCATAATAAGGCGCTCCATTAAGAGGCTGCGGATGGCATCCTTATACATGGCATGGGTAGTGCCCTTCCTGATCAGCTTATATTGGAATTTCTTATTCTCCTTCATAAGCTGGAAAGGAATGCTGTCATATACCTGGTTCATCTTTAAGGCATCACTGTCAGAATGCTCCCTCATAACGGAATCATGGTAGGAGCCGATGAGAAAATTATGCTGCTCCGTTATATTGGCCGTAGCCAGGAGGTTTAAGTATTCATTGACCATGGCAGGCATACCGCCAATCTGGAGATATAGCTGGTGCAGGGCAAGCAGCTCCTTATGTACAATCTCAGGAATCTTACGGTCAAGCTGAAAATGCGTTACAATGGATTCAACATACCATTCATTACCGGTTGCCAGCAGGAATTCGTCAAATTCTAAAGGATACACAGGCTGCTCCCTGAAACAGGAGGAATATTCCCGGGAAATGGGCCTGCTGGATATACAGATGATAAAGCGGAATAAAGAGGATAGCCCCTCTGTCTTTATAAGCTTTAGCAGACCCGCCGAACAGCCGATTTCATCCAGAATTAAGACCCTGCCTTCTATGGGGCTTTCCAGGTCAATTCCAAAGTGCCTGGCCAGGACCTCTGCCGCCCCGCCAGTCACGGCCTCTCCCGCCTCTGTTTTATCCACCTTGGCTTTCCCTGTTCCGTTTTCACCTGCTTGGAATAATGCCACGGCCTTTGGCTCCCGCTCCAAGTTCATATAGAAGATTCCGTCAAAAAAGGCCTTGGCAAAGTCATATGCTAGATATGTTTTGCCCACGCCTTTCGCTCCGGTAAGCAGTATTGGCTTACCCTTATCTTCTGTTTTCCAACGAATTAATTCATCAATGACTTTTCTTTTCACTGAACAGTTACCCCTTATGTCTTAATTTCTGTAACAAGTCTTGAAAATAATCAGGAAGTGGTGCTTGAAATTCAACATATTCCTTGGTTGTCGGATGGATAAAACCCAGCACTCCGGCATGTAAAGCCTGTCCCTCAAGCTGGAACGGGTCTTTACCGGGTCCGTATACAGTATCCCCTAACAACGGATGATGGATACTTGCCATATGAACTCTGATCTGGTGGGTGCGGCCCGTTTCCAGGGAGCATTCCACCAACGCATATTGATGATTCAGGTTTTCTAATACCTTATAATTGGTAGAGGCAGGTTTGCCGTTTTTATGGTTAACAGCCATTTTCTTCCGGTCCTTTGGATCCCTGCCGATGGGGGCCTCAATTCGGCCGCTGTCCGTTTTAAATACATGGTAGACAATCGCCTGGTATCTTCTTGTAATAGAATGCACCTTCAGCTGGTCAGCGATAAATTGATGGGCTCTGTCATTTTTGCAGGCTACGATTACCCCGGTGGTGTCACGGTCAATCCGGTGGACGATTCCCGGCCTCATAACGCCGTTAATCCCCGAAAGTTCCCCTTTACAATGGTACATTAAGGCATTTACCAGGGTTCCCCCCGGATGCCCGGCTGCCGGATGGACCACCAGCCCCTTCTGCTTATTGATGATGATAATATCCTTATCCTCGTAAATAATATCAATTGGAATATCCTCAGGAACAATCTCCGCATCCTTTAATTCCGGAAGCTGCACTGTTACGGCCGTTCCCGCCTTCACTTTGAAATTGGCCTTTACCGGCCTGCCGTCTGCAGATACCCGCCCATCCTCAATCAGTTTCTGGATATAGCTGCGGGAAAGCTCGGCTTGGACTGTTGACAGATACTTATCGATGCGGATACCGCCCTCTTCATCCTCAACAATAAATTCCAGGCTTTGCTCCAGATCCTCCGGAGACTCCAATACTTCATCTTCTATCATGATTCTCCTTTATGATTCGCCTTTGCTTTCTCACAATCAGCGCCTGATGCATTCTTTTTCTTTTTAAAAAGCTGCTCCAGGAATGCAAAATCCTCATCCTTATAATAGAATATGGCCAGAATGAACAACAGGATGGAGGAAACGGTCAGATAGCTGTCCGCAACATTAAACAGAGGGAAATTAATCAGTTCAAAATAAATGAAATCCACTACATATCCCAGTAAAATCCGGTCAATAAAATTGCCGATTGCCCCGGATATGATGAAGACTACTAAAAGCTTTAGCACATGATACCTTTTACCCTGGGGAATTTTAAAATATAAAAATACAATCAAAGCCAGTACAACCGCTGTAAAGATAATTAAAAACGTCACCTTGCCGCTCATGATTCCCCATACGGCACCGGTGTTTTCTGTATACTGCAGATTCAATACCTTCGGAATGATATCAATGGGCTTCCGGTTCCTCAGATCCGTCCGGACCCAATGCTTTGTAAGCTGGTCGATCGCCACCAATATAATAAATAAAAGCAGATGCTTGATACGTTGTCCCTTCATAATACCTCCAAATAGTTTTCTTCCTATAGGTTACATGTACTTAGTTACGATAATATAAGTTATGAGAAGTTGCCTTTTAACTTCTCATAAAAGGCGCTGT
>DUNO01000062.1 GCA_012839295.1 Clostridiales bacterium | reverse complement strand
CAACCCCAAAAACAGTTTTATAATACAAGCATGGGCAAGAACCAGCGAAAAATGGCCTTGCCCATAAGTAACTATTAAAATTTTATATCAGTTTTTTTGTGTTTACACAGACTTTGAAACGGTCTCCAAAGCATTTACATGATTTCCAATCTCCTGAAAATCGTGAGAGATTCATTAAAATGATGAATCCTAAAATTATTTCTCAAGCAAAAGTTTTACAGAAAGAAATTCCTTCAATAACACCAATCAGAGATAATTGAATCATTTTATGATGAATCCTACACTAATTATTAATTTACTTCGAGATTGTAAGCAACTTTATATGCCATTAAGATACCAGAAGATGAAACAGGATAAATTTAAAATCCTCATATATTCCCTTACCGAACACCATATAGCACAGGATGTAACCACATGAACTCACAAGTGCTTATCCTCCCCTTTTTAGCAACAACCCACTACAATGGCGTAGTGGGTTGTTTGCTTATGCCAGAAAGCCCCTATCTATAAGGGTTTCTGTATATCAGTATTTCAATATATACATAAAAATCCTTTTACGTATATATTTTATACACTGCCTTATACACAACTTAATTATTACTAGATGACACATGATAAAATATCATGTATTATTAAATACTTATCAGCACCTTTTGGGTGAACTTACTACCGTTTGCTCAGTAAACTTTTCACTTTTTATAGTCTTCAATATTAACATATCAATTAATACATATATGTTTTATATTTACTTATCTATAAAATATTCAGGGTAAATCTTATAAAATTATTCTGTTGCTAAATACTCTTTTGCATATGTAAATATATCGTTTTTTATAACTTCATTTTTTATTTTGTACTTCTTATCCCTTACATGATAAGAAATTATAATTTCATTTTTCCCCTCTGTAAAGTAAGATGATAAATCAATATTGGCTATATAATAATATTTATTTTTACTCAGAGATGTCATTTCTTCATTACTATTTGCATTATAGGCTGTTTCATTTGATGTCTCTTCAACAAATGATTCTATAAAATCACTTTCTAAATTTAACGTTTTAAATGCTATGTTGTTATCATTACTAATTTGAATAATTATTTTTTCTGGTGTATTTAGTCCTTCAAAAGTTATATTTACATTTGCATCATCAAACTTAAATGTTCCTGTACAATCACTACTAAACTTAATAATGATGGCAAAATAAAACAATAATACACAAATAAGAAAATAATACATTAAATCTTTCATAAAAGGTTTTATATGATGATTTAATATTTCTTTTCTATTTTTTAATTTTATAAATAATACAATAAATATAATTAAAATAACACTAAATATTACACTTAAAATTATAAACGGTAATCTGCTATTATAAAAAATCATTGTAATATACATAGCACCTACATAAACTATCCCCATGCATCGATATAATGTAGAAAAGACTCCCATATAATACAAATCAGCTTTTTCTTCGAACTTAGAACTTGGTTCTTTATTTACAAAATTCCTAGCCTCTGACAAACAGTATAGCATAAATTTACATACTATTAAGATAGCTGTAGCCATAAAAAAAATTATTATAAAATGTTCTCCTGATATTGATCCGTTAACATCTCCAAAAATAGTGGTTTTATTTACATAGATTTTATCAAATATTTTTAATAATACTTGAAGTGTTAGCTTCAATAATGTCAATAAAGCAGCTAAAACTGTGAATACAATTAAAAATCTATCCTTCCTTTCCGAAAACTCTAACGTATTTGAATAAGGTTTATGTTCATTATTTCCTAACTTCTCTTCAACGTCATTCTTTGAACTAGCCCCAAGTAATGTTTCATTTTTTTTAGCATTGTTATCTTTATGTATGCTCTTTCGTTTTTTAGATTTTGTTCCACCTTTTATCTTTTTATACCTCATTTTATACCTCATCTCATGAATAAGCCCGACAACATAATCATTTTATAACAATCCACAATAGCTCATGATCATTGTTTTTATCTCCTATCATTAATATAGCGAAGCTGGCAACGTAATTTCATCTATTTCTTCAATTTTATCAAATGTTCCCCTGTGCTGATTTTCAAAACTATAATTCCGTAATTTTAATCTGTTATCACTTTACATTTACCCGAAATCGTGTTACAGTAAATATAAGAAAAGGAGTAATCGCCCACAAAGTGGTTAGCCTCCGATTGTCAGATTAACTGCCCAGTCGACCAGCCAAGTCAGGGGCAGTTATTTTTTATGCTTATTATTCCTATTATTTAAATAGGTAAGCAGCGCAATGATTACCAATACAAAAGTAAATAAATCACTATATGTAACATAATTCATCGGCACCACCTCCCTTCTGGGAGGCTAACACACCCTGTCTCGATTACTCCTGCATTTATCTTACCATATAATCCCTATTGTTACAATCGAACATAATATTAATTCCAGCTATTTCTACTATGCTTTTCCTAATCTATACGCAACTTTATACGCAATTTAGATATCACAAGACGACACATGATGAATTTTAAATCCCCATATATCCCCTCTCGGTACACCATATAACACAGGATGAACCCTCATGAACTCTCAACTGCTCACCCTCCCCTTTTTAGTGAATAGCTCATCACAATGGCGTGATGGGCTATTTGCTTTTAAGTTGTAAAGTGCTTACTATCTATTAGCCAAAATTATCGAAATTTCATAACGATTTTACATTAACAGTATTCTATTTTAGATATATACGATTGTAGTTATAAACCGTATTTTTCTTTCATCATATCGATGTCATCAATTCAACTTATTTATTAATAACAATTTCTCCTGATTTTATTAATGCAGCCTTAGCTGAAATTGGTCCTATGATAGAATAAATAAACGTTGAACATAAAATGATAACCCTGATTTGAGGAGCAAAATCAGGAATGATCTGACCGGCTACTGCCACTAAACCCAATGCAACTCCTGCTTGAGGCATCAGAGTTGGCCCTAAGTATTTACATATCTTTTCTTCTTGTTTCGATATCTTACCTCCCATCCATGCTCCTATCCATTTCCCCATTACTCTCATAACACTGTACACGGATCCTATTATTCCAATACCTTGTAATGCAGAGAGCTGAAAACCGGCTCCTGATATAACAAAAAATAACATAAAAATTGGAAGGTTAAAAGAATCGGTGATCTTTACGATATCATCAATATCCGCAAATATATTAACTAATACACCACCTAGAGACATACAAGCTAATAGTGGAGATCCGTGTAACATTGTAGCAGACCAATAAGTGAATAATATTAAAGCAACGATGATACATAGTCTATTTGATGGTTTTTTAAACCACCGAAACATAATTTTCATAATAATACTAGTAAATGCTCCTAATATGAAAGATATTGCTATTTCATAGATCGGGCTTAATATTGATAATACTAAATTAAAATCAGTATTAGAAGTCATCATATTTACTATGGTTGAAGCAAATCCGAAACCAATTAAAGCTATTGCGTCATCGATTGCTACAACACTCATCAGCATTGATGTCAAAGAACCTTTTGCTTTATATTGATTAATTACCATAATAGTTTGAGCAGGAGCCGTAGCAGCTGCTATTGCTCCTAACATAATAGAAAGCTTTAAATCAAAGCCAAGTATTATTAATACCCCTGTGACAAGTATTATCGCACCAAAGGATTCTGCAAGTGCTATTATGATTGGTGCAATGCCAACCTTTCTAAAATATTTCAGGTTGAACTCACTACCGATTGCGAAGGCAATAAACCCTAATGCAATATCAGATATAACACTAAAATTATTTACCATATCAACTGATATGATATTTAGTATCGACGGGCCTAATAAAAGACCGGCAATTAGTAGGTTGTTTGGCAATGGTGTTATAATATCCCACAAGCACTTCCCTAATTACTTCGAACCATTACTTTTCTTACAAGTAGCCAGCTCAACCCTGCAAATGCGGCAAAGATAAGTAGAAAGGTAACTATTGCATGGAATGGTTTCTGCGCGCTGATACCGATGGCGAAATTAAGGGCACGAATGATGGCGTGTGAGATTTTTCCTTTTGCTATTTGATCAACGATCGGAAGTACTACGGACACTCCGACCGGTACTCCGACAGAAATTGCCACCTTCAATGATTTATTCATTCTGTAGTAAGAAATCGTAATAAAGAAACCGAGTGTAGCCGTTGCCAAATATAGACATAGGCTCAACAGAAAACTTTCCAAATTCACAGTAACTGCAGACATTCCTACAAGCTTCTGTTGGTACAAACTTTCAAAAAGGCTTGAATAGCTTACCTGATTTGAAAAACTTACTGCAAATTTAGCCAGCAGAGCAATTACTCTGTCAATCGCTGACATTAAAAAACAAAGGATCACAAAGGAAGTAATACTGCTTAGGAAAAAGGTTTTTCTTGATACCCCGTTCTGTATCATCATGAGCAGCCTATCCTTAAATGAATTCAATCCAAGCACAAAGATAAAAATCGCTGTAGAGAACTCCATACCGTTAATTGATGAGTTGGAACTACCGTTAACTATCGTAATTAAACCAATCAGACTAAGGAATAATATCAATGCTATTATGATATAAAATACAATCACTGACCTTAAAGATCCCAATATATTATATTTTAGACTCTTCTTATAATTCATTTTGTTCTCCCCCTTATGCATTCGTCAACTGTATAAACAGCTTCTGCAGATCCAGTTTTGTAACCTCGATACCTTCCGGTATCTTATTACGGTTAAGTGTACCAAGGATATATGCCGTCTTTAGTCCACCGAGTGTATCAACTCCTATAACATTTTTGTCAGCAATAAAAGCATCGATCTGCGTTGCGCGTCCGGAAATTGTATAGCCTTTTGACAGGAGTTCTTCTCTACTTTCATTTTTATAGATCTTTCCACTCTTTATGATTATGATATCCTCAATTACATTGGATACTTCTTCAATTAGGTGAGTCGATATTACAATTGCACTCGGACTATTCGAATATTTCTCAAGTAATACCTGGTAAAAAAGGTTTCTATGATTGGCATCTAATCCTAGAACCGGCTCATCCAGCAATACATATGGTGTATTTACGGATAAAGCGATAATCACTTTAAATATCGATGTATATCCAGTGGACAGCGATTTGACTGTTTTATTTACATTAAGTCCGAATCTCTCTGCCATTGCCATTGCATATTCCATATCAAAACCGGAATAGAATTCCCCACTCCAGCGGAAGGTATCCTTTATCTTCATTTTGTCAGGATATAAAGTAACTTCACTCATGAGATAGACCTTCTGCTGTACTTTATCATTTTCAACCGACGGTATTCCATCGATTAATACTTCGCCGCTATCAGCAAAAACACGATTTGTAATAACATTCAGCAGAGTGGATTTTCCTGCCCCATTCCTGCCAAGAAGACCATAGATCTTATTCTTCTCAATTTTTAAGCTGACATTGTTAAGAGCGCAGGTATCTTTGTAATTCTTGCTTACATTATTTATTTCGATGCAATTCATTTTTCAAACCCTCTTTCTATCATTATATTGATATCTTCTTTGGTCAATTGTAGCCTCTTTGCTTCTGCGACCAGACTACAGATATAATTATTGTAGAACTCCTGCCTTCTCTTTTCCCTAAGCTTTTCAACTGCTCCTTCCATAACAAACATACCTAATCCCCTTTTCTTATACACAATATTGTTATCAACCAGAATATTGATCCCCTTCAGTGCGGTAGCCGGATTAATCTTATAACTTACGGAAAACTCAGTAATCGATGGTATTTGACTTTCTTCCGGAAATGCTCCGGACAGGATCGCATCCTCGACTCCTTCCGCAATCTGCACGAAGATCGGACGATCATCATTAAATTCTAACAACATCTCTCTCCCTCCTTTCGATTATCCTTTAGTTGTTTTGTTAGTTGCTATACTAATTAACCATATCACCAATATACCCCTGGAGAATAATTCTGTCAAGTGATTTTTAAAATAATATCAAATTTTCCATTATCGCCTATTTATATTTAATTATGACTTTTTATAGGTGTTGTTCGGCAAATTAGAAGATACTGCAATCAGTACTTTATTTTAACTTGAATTCGGTGGCTGACATCCAAAGATTCTCGAAAAATTAGATATTGAGACTGTGAAAGTATCATATAAGCATGTACAAGTAGATGTTCCCCCTACATTAAGTGCTTTTTCAAGCTCTGAAAAATCGCATCATAAACAGCCATATTTGTTGTTTCAGGCAGATGTATTTGAATGTTATAATGTAGATTCATACCTATTTGGTGCTCTTTGTCTATTGGATTTTGTATTGTAACCGGCTGTTTATTATCTGTTGACAAAGGCTTCGCATTTACCGAAACTTTTTTGTGATCAATTTGATCCCAATCGGCAATATCACAAAAGGCACGAAAAGTCATTGCCATTAAACTTAATATTTATCACTCTTTTGGCCTTGATGGCATGGCAAAACAATGCTAAAATGCTTCGAAACGACGGCGAAATGAAAGGTGATCTCTGTTCCTGAGGTTCCTCGCCGTCGGCAGAGATGCCGGAGCATTGTTTTGTCATGCTGTCAAGGGCGGCGATAGCCTGCCAAAAAACTATATCTAGCAATTTTCAAGGTTCTGAATGAGCCTGTTTCTAGGCTCGGGATTTTCATACGTTACTTTACACTACCCCTTATGATGAGGTTATGATAGCCATAACCCATATTAAAATGTCAACCATAAAAATTCATGTTTCTTCTCTTTGCTCCATCATGAGATCCTGCAGCAGCTGCCGATCCGCTGCTTCCATCATCTCATTATGCCTCTGGATGAATTCCGGGCTGCCGATTCCCAGGCGTTGCCCTTCCTCTCGTATGAGCTGCTCCATTATCTGAGTACATTCCTGAATACTCATTGCGCCGCTCCTTTCCTGTGCGTTATCGCACATCAATATCGTTCCCTGGCTCTCAGATCAGCCAATATTCAGATTTTCTTTACCCTGGCAGAACTGCAGGGTGAGAGTTGAGCCGGCTCAACTCAGTTTTCGATCAGCTCGGTTACATCCACTTCCAGAACTTTCGCTATTTTGCCAAGGGTTTGCGGCATAGGATTTCGATTTCCTTTTTTTATTTGTGTTAATGTCGATCTACCAACACCACACAATTCGGAAACATCCTTATCAGATAAACACTTAGCCGCTATCAAAAGCTCATATTTCTTAAGATCAAGTTTCATTCGTTATCTCCTTTCTGATTTAATGCTTCGTTTGTTATCATCATATGACCCGTTTGTTATCATGTCAAGCACAAAATTTTATAAATGTTTCACTTGTTTTCTTTTATAAGATATGATTTAATATAAATGAGGAGGGATCATGAAATGAATTTAGGAGATAAAATAAAGGAATTAAGAATTGAAAGAGGCATGAAACAATCCGATTTAGCTGAAAGGGCAAATATATCACGCGTTTCTGTTGGAAACTACGAAAGAAATGATAGAGTTCCTAATGCTGATATATTAATACAGATTTCCAAAGCCCTCAATGTTAATCCAGTTGCATTATTATCCGGTACCAATTCTACAGAAGAACTTGATAATCTCATTAATCACCTCAAAGACGGTTTTGATACAGTCTTATACAATATTGGATATAAAACAGAGGTATTAAAAAATGGTTGCCTAAAACTTATTTATCCGGATAATAAAGAGTTAATCCTTCAAGAAAATGAATACGAAGCTCTTAAGGAAGAAATTAATGATTATATCAGATATGTATTATCAAAAATTCCAAATGCGAAAGATTCATCATCGAAATGAGTAAAATATAAAAACTTTCTGGCAATACAGCCAGAGCCACCACATTGACAATATAATATGCTTAATAAGGCAGCCGGCGGGGCGTTGCCTTCCGTCCTGAGTCTTGCAGGAAGGGGGCTGATGCCAATGTATATTACATACAGTGACTTATCCACCTTTGTAATTATGCTCGTAGCTATAATAACCCTTGTCAGAAATGACAGGCACAAAAAATAGCGCCCCTGCTCTGGTAAAGTAAGGCGCTACTTTTATAGTTCATATTTTGCCAGGACGGATAGGTGCATCTATCCTCCGGCTGTCTTGTTAAGTATATTATATGATAGGGTACACCCTATGTCAATACTCAGTTAAAAACCGCCCCTGTTGGCGCAGGAACGGCTTTCATAAATGACATATATAAACCCATAAGGCTTATATAATGCAATTCATACAAAATCATTATATCATAAGCCTTGATTAATTGCACCACAAAACTGGTGTTCGCAGAAAGGATGTTTGATACAATGGCTAGTAAAACCCCCAGAAAAGACAAAGACGGCAACGTTACCTCATACCAGATCGAGGTCTACCGTGGCCGGGATTCCGAAGGGAAGAAGCTCAAGCCCTACAGCATGACCTGGCAGATCCCTGAAGGATGGAAATCTGAAAATAAGATCAAGAAAGAACTTGACCGTGTGGCAGCACAATTTGAGATCGACTGTAAGGCCGGATCTGTCCCCCTGGAGAAGAAAACCTTCAAGCAGTACAGTGATTACGTCATGGAACTGAAAGAGCGTGATTTCAAGCATAGGACAATCCACAGGTATAAAGAGGTATTGGTACGCATCAATGAAGAATTTGGCCATGTAAAGCTTACAGATATAACAGGGCTACACCTGAACCGGTTTTATATGAAACTTGGTAAGCCCGGCGCTAATAAGAGAACCGGGGAGCCACTTTCCTCCCAGACCATCAATCAACATCACCGGCTTATCCACATGATCTTTGCCCAAGCAGTGAAAGAGCATATCTTCATGTACAATGTAGCCGATACGGCCACTCCACCAAAGATTGAAAAGCATGAGGCAGAATTCTTTGAACTGGAAGAAGTGTTGGCTATCCGGGACGCATTGATACAGCAGCCTTTGAAATGGCAGGCTATCACTGACCTGCTGATCGATACCGGAGCCAGGCGCGGCGAAATCCTTGGGCTTCAATGGGAGAACATAGACTTTAAAAATAATAAAATCGAGATCCAGGGCAATCTACAATACACCCCTGAGCAGGGAATTTACCTGGAGGATTCAACTAAAACCGATGAAGATAGGACTGTCACTATTGCGCCGGAGATCATGCGGATACTAGCCGCACACCGAAAAGAGCAATTGCAATATAAATTACAGTGTGGTGATTACTGGATTGAAACCGGCTTCTGTTTCACCCAGGAGGACGGTACACCCATGTACCCAAGCCAGATCAATGGATGGCAACAAAAGTTTTCAGAGGACTATTCCCTCCCCTATATCCATCCCCATAAATTCCGGCACACCCAGGCAAGCCTATTATATTTCTCCGGTGAGGATCCGGTTACCATATCAAATCGGCTGGGCCATAAGCACGTAAGCACTACACAGAACATTTATGGCCATATCATGAAGGGTGCCGATGAACGTGCCTCTAACAAGATAGCGTCCATGCCGTACCGGCGCAACTCTCCAAACAGTAAAGCAAAATGACCGTTTTTATATTTTGTCCGTTATTTGTCCATTTTTCGCCCATTGGGATTACTTTTCAGCTTCATATTTCACAATGTATAAAAGCCCTACAACCATTGAGTTGTAAGGCTTTCTTCTTTATCGTAGCCAAGGGATTTGAATCTTCTGCTTACCTATTGTTTAATTAGGTAAGCGGCACAATGATTACTAATACAAAAGTAAATAAATCAATGCCTGCTTCTGCTTTTGTTGGTTCCCATATTTTAATGTCGATTATGTTGTTCGCCCGCACCGTAATCGTTTTGCAGCCTTTTCAACGCGTCATTGAATTCTTTTGCAGTCCTTTTATCATTTATCCACAGCACCAGATTAACAGTTAAATCGATCATAAATATGGAAATTCCAAGCGATATTGCCATTGACACGCTTGTGAGCATTCCTCCAAGATAGAGAACTGATAATATTTCTACCTCAAGTAAAATAAAATGAATCACATTCCTTACCGCTGCCTTCTTTAGAGACAGTTCTCTCTTTGAATATGTCACAAGCAGGGGAAATGATGCAAGTGCACCAAAGATAAGGGGAGATAAAAATGCTTCGTAACCAAAACGGGTATCGGGTTCAAATATCATTCCGATCAAAGCCATAGCCGCAGTAATGCAGGCTATGGATACAAAAAAGCTCATCATAACCTTTTTTATAAAGAAACTTTTAAAATCCATGTTACTTCCCTCCCATGACAGCGCGCTTTATTTCAGGCACATATTGTCTTGAAATGATTATTTTTTCTCCGTTTTTCATATGAGCCGTAAACCGCCCGTTTAAAGCCGGGCTTATACTTTCAAGCTTCATCAGGTTGATAATAAAGGATTTGGAGCATCGGATAAAATGTTTATCCGCATAGGCTTTCTCAAGCTCATACAGACGAATTTTAAGTTCATACGACTTACTCTTTGTATAAGCGAATACATGCTCGTCAACCGCCTCAAAATAGAAAACATCGGCGAGATTAAACTGATAAATGCGTTCGTCTACGCTTCCCGTTAATGTTGTTCCCTTGGTGAGGGCATAGGATCGTATGCTCTCGATATCAGGCGTAACCTCAACACATTCTATAATAAGGCACTCGTTTGCTTTGTCACTAATTTGCTTGATTCGCACTTTCATAATTAATATTCCTTTTCGATTTTCGGCTCTCCTGCGTCTTTTAAATAGCAGTTGAAAAATTCTAACACAACTTCGTTCATTGTTTCAATGCAATACCTTGCGTCAACTGTACCCACACCAAGCTTTTTGGCAAGCGCAGGAGAAAACAGAGGCAGATCGGTAAAGTTTAGATGTCCTGCGTTTAGAAATACTGTCTCATATGCGCAGATGGCATTTTGTGTTGCGTGAAAATTACTATAATCGTCTCCGTCAAGCTCCTTTGAATTTGTGTAATGATCTTCCGCATAAACATTCAGGAGCGGAATGGGATAAGGTATGTCGTTGAGAACAACCCTATTGTCTTCGAATGCCACCTCTTCGCCCAGCATTGTTCCGTCAAGAACGATGACGGCATCAATATCGTCACGCTCCCTGCCTACCTGTGCGGATGCCGCACCCCCAAGGGAATGCCCCATCAGACCAATTTTCTCCGTATTAATAATAGAAAAGAGTGTATCAACCTTATCGTTTTTGCATTTCTCAAGTATCGTATTAATAACGAAATTTTCGTCATCTGTACGAAGCTTCATCCACTCTCTTGTGATATTAAAAATTTCTTCTTTATTATTTATATTGTTGTCAGCACTGATTTCAATTGCTTTATTAATAAAACCTGTATTTACAATTGTAAGCTTTCCACTTGTATCCATCGTATAAAACGCATGATAGGTATGTCCGATGCTTGCGACGACATATCCGTTCGAAGCAAGCTCTGCAAATGTGGAATAATTACTTCCGCTGAAGCCAAATGCTCCGTGGGAAAAAACAACAAGGGGATATGTCTTATCAGCGTTTTCCGGATACCAGAATTCAACCGTCAATGCTCTGTTTTTACCGGATTGTGAAAATTCGTCTCTTCTGCTGTTATCGGTCCAGGTATATTTTGTCGTTGCCACTTCAAGATTGCCTGTTGTTTTCGGTTGCTGATATTGTGGACAAAGAATAGCAAGGAACAGGGCAAAGGTAAAAACAACGCAGTTTCTCACAAAATAAATAATATTTTTTCGTAAACTATATTCTTTTTCCTTTTTCCTAACAAGTATGACCGCACCTATAAGAGCCTTTATAATAAGCACAATTAAAAGTGCTGCATAGCGAAAGCCCCATTCAAAAGCTCCGGTAACAAGCAAAAGTCCGAAAAGTATCAATAAAGATATACTGATAATTCCTTTTTCTTCTCTGTGATTGTTCCTTGTTATAATTGACCAGACAAGAAAAAACGTCTCCAGTGTGAGCAATAAAACCAGCATAAGTATTCCCATAATCTCATCCTCCAAATTAATTTCTGCCCCAAGTATAGATATAATTTGCTTGGGAAGCAATCGATATTGGATAAGATGCGTTCTGTGCGGATAAGTTGCAGAAAATCGTATTTGTATCCCGATATTAATTATATATTGTGTCTATGAATATTTCAATTCTCCCCTATTAAAAGATACACAATAAAAAATGATTATCCTCAACCGCCTAAAGTAGTGGATAATCATTTTTTATCTCGCTTGGGCAAGCATAAGTTTTAACCTTATGTTTCCTGTTACCTATATTATAGCCTCTATGAAACCAAACGTAAAGGCTTTCTTGCCTTACGTTCTCTTTACGCTGCCTGTTATTGCCTTTCTATACGTAACTTTAATATCACTTTTCAAAAAAATAACTACCCACAAACAGACTAACTGTTTCACATTAAAATAAGTTTGTATATTCATAATATCATAAATCTAAAATATATTTAGCTTCAGATGATTCCCGTTTTGTAACCGGTCAAGTTCTTCATGTTGATGGAGGCCAATCAACTAATTCATAGAAAGTGTTCAATTAATGGCGTGGTAACTACTTACTTGTAAGCTGTATTATATTAATCCTCCAACTGTCACATGCTTTTTTGTACCAACAGTTTCTGTAAAGATCTGCTCCCTTGGTCGGATAAGCTTCCGAGACATTGCAGAAAGTCATTATAAAATGTGCCGCTTATAAGAGCGGTTAGCTTTATGGGACTAATGTATTTATAGCTATTACAGCCTTCTGTATTTCTTAAGTGCCAGCATATTGAGTATACATAACACCAGAATGTAGATCAGCAATCCAAGTAAATATGGCCAGATATCGCCAAAGCCATCACCGATTATCATGATTTTTTTCATGGCTGTGCAACCATAGAATACCGGGGTAAAGTAACCCAGGTTACCCAGTCCGTAAGGAATTGTATCCATCGGGATCAGCCCGGAGAAAAATACTTGGGGAATGATGGCAACCGGAATAATCTGCACCACCTGAAGTTCCGTGTTTGAAAATGTAGATACTAAAAAACCAAACGAAACAGCCGAGATTGCTAGTAGCAGCATAATCAGAATAGCCCATATAATATTTCCGGCACATCCGATGCCTAAAATATAAATACCAAAAAGCGTCATAACGACGGCCTGTAAAACAGCAAATACGCCATAACCAACCGTATATCCCAGAATGACGCTGCTTCGGGAAATAGGTGACATCATAAAACGCTCCAGCGTTCCAATGCTTCGTTCCTTGACTAGTGACATACCTGATATCAGGAAGATGAAAAAGAAGGCAAACAATCCAAAAAAAATGTAGCCCATCGATTCAAAAAATGAAGCATTTTCTTTTCCGATTACGAAGGTTGTTGTCATCTTAGCTGACGGATTTAGGGACGCCAAGGCATTTTGTATCACCTTCATTGCTTTTGCACTTTTGCTTGAGGATTCATACATAGTAATACCGGAACCAGCCTCTGACAAGGAGAACACTGCATCCACATCCCTGTGATCCTTAAGATAAAGTTCCGAATCCATATCCTCATGAATATCGACTATATGAGCATCCTCTGCCTTTAGCGTTGCTACCAGGGCAGGAGGCAATTTACTCTCATGAATTGCGATGGTCGGCTTGTAGGTTGTGTTTCCCAGAAGAAAATATAATAATGTCAAAATAAGCAGCGGTGCAAACACTATCATCATCACACTGCGTTTATCTCCGGCTACCTGCCGGATGATTCGTTTTGCAACACTCATCATAAAGCCTCACCGCCCTTCTGTCTCTTATCTGCTTCGATAAACAGCTCCTCCACTTTGCCACTCTTCGTTTTCGATAACAGATTTTCTACAGAATCGTAATTGATCAACCGGCCATTATAAATAAGCGCGGCTTTATCGCATTCCGTCACTTCATCCATGACGTGAGTCGATACAATAATAGTTTTTCCGGTTGCTTTTATCGCTTTAAACTGATTCCAGATATTATGACGAAGCACCGGATCAATGCCGACTGTCGGCTCATCCAATAAGAGTACATCTGGCTCGTGAAGCAACGTAGCAGCCAGTGAAAGACGCTTTTTCATCCCTCCGGAATAATTCCTGATATATTTTTTACGATGATCTGATAAATCCACTAACTCAAGTACTTCTGTAATTCGCTTTTCCAGATGACTTTTTCCCATTTTGAAGAACCCGCCGAAAAATCTAAGATTATCCTCACCGGACAAATCATCATATAGAGCATCGTTCTGAGGCATAAATCCAATCTGCTTCAGAAGTTTTAAGTCGGGCACTTTCGTTTCACCAAAATGAATCGTACCACGGTCAGACGCGATGGCTCCGATGAGAAGCCGAATTATTGTTGTTTTACCGGAACCGGAGGGGCCTAACAGACACACGATATCACCGGATGAAATGGAGAAAGACATATCACTGATTACCGTTTTTTTGTCAAAGCTCTTACTGACGTTTGTAAGCTTGATATCCATAATATCCTCCTAAGACATTGACTTTTAAACACTAGATAAATATAATACAGCTGTAATATATTTAATAATACATCCGTATAATAATTTATCAATAGGCACTTTCAAGGTAAATGTTCATTATTTTATATTTTATAAGTGAGGATACATCATGCAAAAACAGACTGATTTACGGGTCATCCGTACACGTCAAATGATTAAGGATGCTTTTTTAGAACTCATGAGTACGATTGGATTTTCAAAAATCACAGTAGAAAATCTTACAAAGAAGGCCTTGATCAGCCGCAATACCTTTTACCTTCACTATTCCGATAAGTATGATTTACTCAATCAGCTTGAAGCTGAGATGCTGAATGGCATAAAGGATATTATTATGGAAATGCCGGTTGAGACAATAATCGCTACCGGATTAAACAACGAACGCATTTCCGCTGTTATTTTAAGGGTTTTTGAATACATCAAAGAACATGGCACGTTTTTTACATTATTTATGGGGGAAAACGGAGATCCTGCTTTTTTAAACAAGCTTCATGAAACCATAAAATCTGTTTTTATTACCAAAAATATGGTAAACCTGTTAAGGGTACCAGAGCAATACGCAATAGCGCTCATTATTGGGATTCAAACAAGCTTTATTAAAGAATGGCTTAATTCCGGCATGAAAGAAACTCCTGCTGAAATCGTATCGATTATCCTGTCAATCGTAAGCGACCTCCCTCACAAGATTTTTGTTACAGTTCAACCATGAAATTCACTACTATAGCTCTCCACCTTCCTTTTTTCAGGATGTTCAGGCAGGAACCCCTTCCCCAATTTTATTTTGGAATTATTCTTACACTAAAAAAACTACCGTCTTTGATATGCTCTCCAAATACAACAGAAGAGGATTTTAGACGAATTACAGGTCTTACAGCATCATTTCGTCTTCCAACATAGTAACTGTCAGTAATGCTCCCTACGGAAAATACATACGCAGCATACTGATTTGTGATTCCTGGAGAGCGCAGCCACCAGCAGGTATTTCCGTTGTCTTTATTTGTATATCCTTCTAACAAGGCCGCTTCTGTTAATCTCATCTGCCTTGATTTGCTTTTGTTGCTCACACCACTTTGAAATCCATAGGCATTATTTTGAGCTTCCTCATAGGATAGCAGGAATACTTTATCTACCGTATCATTTCCACCGCTTGTATTATAATTTTTGTTAACCTCATTCTTTACCAAGGTATCTTGGATGGCACGCTTTTCTTGATTCGTAAATGCTGTTTCTAGAAATTCACCATTGAGCCAAGCACGCAATGTGGAGGTTTCCCAAGTGACATTATCATAAGTATCATTATAATTTTTGCAGATTAGCCCATATTCTGATAATAACAGTATGCTATCCTCAGCTACTTCAAGTACCCGCCAAAGAATTGGCTCAGGCCCATTTGCCTCTTGGTTATCCTGCTCATAATGGCCAAAATACACCCGGCTCCCCTGCCAGTCATCTTTCACTGTATAATCCTTTGCATTAATTGGGTTACTAACAGGAATCACCGGTGCTTGTGCATTTACTACTTCAATTTCAACCTTACCTGCTTTTATTTTTCCGCCAAATCCTACCTTTACGGTAATTAGAGCGCTTCCGGCTGCTCTTCCTTCTACAACGCCATAGATCCCATCTTTTTTTACAACAGCTATCTCATTTTGATCACAGCGATAAGACAGATCCTTCATAACACCTGAGGACACCATCGTCTTTATTTTTGTTGTTTCCCCAACTTGAATTCTTTCCTTTTCTGCTGTAACAATAACACTTCCGGGTTTTACCGTCACTATCGTTGTATATTCATAATAGTTGCCTTCTACCAAAACTGTAGTATATATTGACGTACTTCCTACTTTTTGGCCAATGATTACTTTATCTATAACTGCTGCAACTCCCTCATCCAAAGAGCGGAAAGCCACCATCTTTGCAGATTTGACAGAGGCTTTCATTTTGATTCTTTCAGTGTTACCGAAATATAAAGTCACTGCTTCCGGAATTGTTATGTTTATCCCTTTTTCCTCCAGCTCAGAGATTTCACGAATGACATGGGCATTTGCGGGAGTGTTGCCGCCCTTTGTATCTGTTCTCCTTACCTTTGGCCTTTTTGATAATATATAAACCAATGCCATGATAATTAAAATGATACCTATTAACACAAAATAATGTGGCATAGTTCTTCTCCTTTCAAATGGAACCTTTCATTTATCCTGGACATGATCAGCACTCTATTGATACCAATCAGTACTTAAATACTTCTATTCAAATACTATCAAAGATTGCTTAAATAGTCTATCCATTCGGAGCTTCATATATGATGCCATTCTCCCAATAAACCATAACAGCACTACCATCCTCCAGATGACAAAAAAGGAGTTGGGCAGGTTTAAGATGCATCTTATCCCCTAGCATCTCTGTATAATTAGCATCATTAAATGCAATCATTAATATATTCAACACATTAATTAATCATTTCAATATAAATATTAATATTATTAATTTATATATTGACATATTTAATTTAAAGCTGTATATTATAATCAAATAATACATCAGGATGGTGAAAACAATGAAATACAAAGCCCCAGGTAAATGTCCCGTATGCGGTGAAAAACTTTCCATAACCAAGCTCGGCTGTCCCAAGTGCTCCACATCCATTGAAGGAGATTTCCAGCCTTGTGAATTCTGCCGCCTTCCAGAAGAAGATCTCGAGTTTGTCAAGATTTTCATAAAATGCCGCGGTAATATCAAGGATGTTGAGAAAGAACTGGGCATCTCTTATCCCACGGTCCGTGGCAAACTGGATTCGGTCATAAGAGGTCTTGGCTATGAAGTACCATCAAAAGAATTGATTAAGGAAAATGAAGACAAAACAGCCGCCAAGAATGAAATTCTTGACCAATTGTCAAAGGGTGAAATCTCCCCAAAAGAAGCAACAGAACGAATTAAAAATCTATAATTAGTAGGAGGTCCAGTCCATGAGTGAACAACAAAAAATATTGGAAATGATTGAAAAAGGGCAGATTACCGCTGCAGAAGGTATGGAGCTTTTGGAAGCCCTGAATGTGACTAAGGAATCAGAAGCACTTCAGAAGGTTGAAACCTTAACAACCACAAGGCGCAACTACAAATTCCTTAAGGTTAAGGTTACAGCGGATAACAATTCCGTTAATGTTAATGTAAATATCCCATTACGTCTGCTGACCACGATTGGTGAAATCGCTGACAAGATGACCACTATGGTTCCTGCGGATGCCAGAAGGGAAATGGAAGCAAAAGGTATCGATATTTCCAGCATCGACTTTGCAAAAATCATCGAGGAGATCATAAACGGTACTTTGGATGACCCGAATATCGTTGATGTGGAGGCCTGGGATGAAAGCCATCAGGCGATGGTAATGGTGAAAGTATATGTCGATTAAGGGCTTTCGTTTATTATGGATCAAGCTCCAGATTGAAAACAAAAGGTTCATACGCATTCCCATTCCAATCCCCTTTTATATCTTTCAGGAATTATTGGACTGTTTTCTGAACCTGCTTACCGTCACATGCTTTTTTTTACCAAAAGTGCCTGACCCGGATTCATCCTCACGAATTACCATTTATTCAGTAAAAGCGCTCGTTATCATGGTCATGAAGCTATTGGATTCTTTAAACGGGGATGAACCCTATAATCTTGTGGATGTTACAACTGACAAAGTCAAGGTATTAATTAAAGTCAGGTAAAGCATGTCTGTTGGAGGTAAAAATGACGAAACTGTTCATGAAATATGCATCTATCATATTAACGATATATCTGCTGTCATTTGTATTACACACGATTCAAATAGGCAGTATCCCGGCACTTCTTATCATGGGATTGGTGCTGTTAGTTGTAAATCTTATATTAAAGCCGATTCTACTGTTGATTACATTACCCTTCAGCCTGCTGACCTTGGGATTATTCAGCTTTATCGTGAATGCCTGGACGATCATGATTGCAGATCATTTCGTAAGGAACATAAGCATGGGCGGCTTTCTTAATTCACTGTTTGCCGCCTTTATCATCGTTATCTTTAATCATCTGTTCAGGGATATGAATAAGGCATCAAATTAATTAGTTACAAACACACGGTATACTTGCAATATCATAATTTGATAGTCAGATTAACTGCCCGCGAGACTACCCATATAGCCCGAGGGCAGTTATTTTTTACACTTATTATTCCCGTTATTTAAATAGGTAACCAATGCATTTCTTTACAATCATATGCTCGCTTCTCCCTCGACCCATCCCATATTTTATGCTATACTGCTCTCATGTAACAGGATATAGCCAGGATCCAGCTGTACCTCAGCAATGCCTTTGAAAAACATAAGCTTACTATGCTTTGCCTTTTCTCTTCCCTATCATGAAAAGCTTCTGGGGAATCAGAAAAACCACCATGATTCCAAAGGCGATACATATGGCAATACTGATTGTCTCTATTCCCTTTGCTGCTGCCAGGTTAACCTCATTATTAAAGATATGGCTGGTGGTATAATAGATTCCCGCTCCCGGAACCAAGGGGAAAATGCCCGCAATCAAAAAAATAGTTACGGGAACCCTCCGGTTCACGGCAAACAACCGGGAGACTACCGTTATTATAATAGCCGCAATAAAGTTTGCAAAAGCTATGGAACCTAACATAGAGCAGGTTATCAAATAGAAGAGCCATCCAATGGCTCCTGTAATTCCACAAAAAACATATTCCCGGGCGGGAACATTGAATAACACTGAAAAAGAGACCGTAGCCAAAGCCGCCATCAAAACCTGAATCAACATCATATCCCTCCTAATAATCTCCAAACCTTAAATATTACTCCGACACCGACAGCTATGCTGGCAGCTACTAAAATCGCATCCACCAGATGTATCGTTCCGGCCAGATAATCTTCATTAAAAAAGTCACGGATGGAGGTAGTGATTGCTACCCCGGGCACCAGACATATAATTGCCCCAATCATAATATGGTCCAGCTCATCCCCTATCCCAAGGCTGTATAATAATATGGAAATAACGGTTACTACCGCACTTCCAAACACATTCATAAGCACCTTGGGGGTTTTCGTCTTTGCCAAACAAAGAATAAATATATACAAAAACATTCCTGCAATAAGAGCCGCCAGGCTGTCAAAGGCGCTTCCGCCAAGGAGGTAGCAGAAACTGCCGCTGCCCAGACCCGCAAAAATAATCCGAAGGGAATTGGGCGAATAGGGCATCACCGATATTTTATGCAGCTCCGCTATGGCTTCATCAACCTCATATTTTCCCGCTACAATTTCCCGGGATAAATTATTAACCGCGGCTATACGGCCTAAATGGACCGGTGCAATGGGGATATGCTTACTTTTAGACGTTATTGTTTTTCCGTCCACACTCATCGTTACAAAGATTCCATTAGATATAGTAAATATATCAATCTCCTGCACCTTGTAATACTGTGCAATAATTAACATGGTTTCCTGCACCCTAAAGATTTCGGCACCATTTTTCAGAAGAATCTCCCCGGTCAGCATCACCAGCCTGAATATTTTTTCACTGTCATTCATCCCTACTCGCACCTTTTATAATCTGTAATA
Source organism: Clostridiales bacterium (assembly GCA_012839295.1). Classification (GTDB taxonomy): domain Bacteria; phylum Bacillota; class Clostridia; order Lachnospirales; family Lachnospiraceae; genus Mobilitalea. The sequence goes on along the minus strand of DUNO01000062.1, from coordinate 24,918 downwards.
TAGTCTTCGATATAATTTCAATATAATCCGTAATATTCATAACCCTTTATCGGCAGCCCCTGTTGAAATATTTGTCTTACGGATCCCATTTTATCACAGCTTCAGGCCTGCCGCAATCTAACAAATAGTCCAATAAATATTTTGATAAATAAATTAATAAATATTTCAGATGAACCGGCGTGTAGTATTCCGCAATACAAAATGCCCCCTTCTTATTTTGGAAAGACGTTTTCTTATACAAAGAAAGGATGTCGCAAAAAAGAAGCTCCTATACCATATATCACAAGATTATCCTATGTCATCTGCAATATACAGTATGTTCCTTTTATTTTGCGACATCCTCTCTACTGTTTGTGTCTTAGCTTTTACATTCCGGGCTTTGTGCCTTACTTTTTATACCATATTAATCCTACACCCTATTTATCTTTATCACAAAAGATATTTACTACAACACAGCCTTGCCCTTCCTTATATTCGTACTCTTTCCCACTGTTGTCTTTGTAGCCATCCTTATAGTTATCCTTGCAGCCATCCTTCTTAGGTTCCTTTTTACATTTGTCACAATAAATATTTATAACGACGCAATTCTTTTCCTCTTTATGCTTATCTTCCTTTTCGCAGTCCTTATAAGTGTCTTCCCCGCATTCCTTTTTACTATAAAAGACATTCTCAGAAACACCATATTCTCCATCATTGTATTTACGTTCTCTTTTTTCTTCGCTCATATACCCATCCTTGCTGTTATAGAAATTGTACATACATACCCCTTCCTTTCCTTAGGTTAATACACTATATCTTATGCATATTCGACATAATGTTGCAAAATACCAGAAAACTCCTCCTGTTAAGGCTACATCCAAATATAAGACAATCCTAATATGGGATACCTCATAGGACAATTAACCAAGCGGGCAATGCACAGAGCAAAGCCGCTTATTTAACCGAAATATAGGAATGGGCAGAATAATTGGGGCACCACGCACATATGATGAAATGGTTATCATGTATACAGGGGATCGATCAGCATGAAGCAGCTTAGGATCATGGTGCTTAGCAAGAAGAAAATAAAAAGGAGATTTTTAAAGATAACAGCTTCCATTATAGGCTTGTATTTTATTATATCTCTATATTTTATAAATCATTTTTTCTTCCATACCGAAATAAATGGAGTTAATGTATCATTGAAGGCCCATGCTACTGCATTGGACGCGTTCAACAATTACATTGATGACTATAAGCTGCAGCTGACCGGAAGAGATGGATTGACTGAGGTAATAACCGGTAAGGAGATTGGGCTGAAGTGCCGTGAAAATAATGCAGCATCCCAGATAGACAGCCTGCAAAACCCTCTTCTATGGATTACCGCTTTATTCAAAGGCAAAAAATACTATGTTAAAGGCCTTTACGGATATGATGCTGATTTATTAAACAGCAGACTCCTCCGCCTAAAATGCCTGAACGGAAAGATTATCCCGCCGAAAAATGCCTCTTTCAAATATAAGGATGGCTCCTATGAAACCATCAAAGAAACCTACGGTAATAAAATAAAGAAAGACAAATTAATTAAAGCCGTCAATTCCTGCTTATCCCTGGGTAAAACCTCACTTGACCTGAACGCAAGGCATTGCTATGAAACCCCAAAATTTAAGCTTACCTCGGAAAAAACTATAAAAACAAAAAACCTGTTAAACAAATACGTCTCTACCAGGATAACCTATAAATTCGGCAGCACCAAGGAACAGCTGGATGGAACCATAATCCATAAATGGCTCAGTGTTAATGGGAATCTGGATGTTGTAATAAACAGACAAGCCGTGGAGGAGTACGTCCATGAACTGAGCAGCCAATATAATACGGTCGGCATCAGCAGGGAGTTCCAAACTGCCACAGGCAAGCTGATTGAGGTAAAGGGAGGCATTTACGGCTGGAGGATTAACCGCGAAGCGGAAACAGAAGCTCTGCTTAAGAATATCAGGCAGGGTGCCGTCCTTGAGAAGGAGCCTGTCTATCTGCAAAAGGCAGTTTCCAGGGAAGGAAATGAAATAGGTGATACCTATATTGAAATCAATATTACCCGGCAGCACCTATGGCTTTTCAAGAACGGAAAGCTGGTGGTCCAGGGCTCCGTTGTGACCGGGAACCCAGGCCGCGGAAATGCTACCACGACCGGAGTATATATGATTAATTACAAGCAAAAGAATGCCACCCTGTCCGGCCCCGGCTACGAAGCACCCGTGACCTACTGGATGCCCTTTTTCGGTAACATAGGCCTTCATGATGCTTCCTGGAGATCCCACTTTGGAGGGAATATCTATAGGCAGAGAGGCTCCCACGGATGCGTCAATGCCCCAATTTATTTGGCAAAAAAAGTATTCGAGAATATTGAATCAGGGACTCCTGTCGTCCTATACGAGGAATGAACATAAAGAGCCTATCCGAAAATCTGTTTCATATATTTCTTTGCCGTCGGGGTTGCCGCCAGGCCGCCCTCTGCTGTCTCCTTAAGGGCAGGAAGCATGCAGTCCCCAATCGTCTTCATTGCATGAATGACCTCATCAACAGGGATCCTGCTTTCGATGCCCGCCAGGGCTAGCTCGGCTGCTACAAAGGCATTCGCCGCCCCCATGGCATTGCGCTTGATACAAGGAACCTCAACCAGTCCTGCCACCGGATCACATACCAGTCCCAGTACGCTTTTTAAGGAAATGGCACAGGCATGTCCCACCATTGCAGGTGTGCCGCCGTTTAGCTCAACCAGGGCTGCTGCAGCCATTGCGCTGGCGGAGCCGCACTCTGCCTGGCAGCCTCCTTCGGCACCCGAAATACTGGCCTTGTTGGCTATGACCATCCCAACCGCTGATGCGGTAAATAATGCCATCACTAACTGCTCATCATCAAGCTCCCATTCTTCCCCAACCGTCATTAGGACAGCAGGGAGAATCCCGCAGCTTCCGGCTGTGGGTGCTGCTACAACCCTGCCCATGCAGGCATTTGTCTCAGATGCGGAAAGCGCTTTGGTAAGTGCCTTTCCCAGGACAGGCCCGCAGATCGTCCGCCCTTCCTCCACTGCCTGCTGCATTTTATATGCATCACCGCCGCTTAGGCCGCTGCTGGAGCGTTTACCAGGCTCGATCCCTTCCTTTGTGCTTGCCCTCATTGCTTTAAGCATTGTCCTCATTGTACCCTTTATTTCTTCTTCGCTCTTTTCCATCTGGACCGCCTGATCCTTTAATACCAACTCTGAAATCCTTACCTTCTCTTCTTCCGCTATCCGGCATAATTCTGATACTGAATCATATTTCATAAGCTATATCCATGCACCACATGCAGCGCAAAGCTCTACGAAATTGCTGCATGGATCCGCCTCCTTTCATCAATTAACCTTATTTTTTAACCTTACTCCTAAACCGCATTCAAGATACTGGCAGATAACACATTGGGAATGCTTTGGATTATCTGCTGAATAGCCGGCTCTATATCCCCATCTATCTCAATCGTCATTATGGCTATCCCGCCCTTTTCTTCCCTGTTCAGTGAAATCTTATTAATATTGATACCGTTGTCACCCAATACATTACTTACCTTCCCTATCATACCGGGGATGTCCAAATGTATGATAATCAATGCCGTTGACTTCCCGGAAATCAGCACCTCGGCACCATTGATCCTATTAATTAAGATATTGCCCCCTCCTACAGAGGAGCCTATGACATTAACCGTCCTTCCGCTCCCTCCCTCCAGTTCAAGGCTTACCGTATTGGGATGCATCCCTTCCATCTCTATCGTTTCAAAGGTATAGGAAAGCCCTCCCGCGGCAGCAACATCCAGGCTGTCCCGGATCCTGCCATCGTCCGCATCCATTCCAAGGATGCCGGCAATGATCGCTTTATCCGTCCCATGCCCCCGGTAAGTCTTGGCAAAGGATCCTACAAAGCCAATCCAGGCCCTGATAGGCTTTTCCCCCAATATGGAACGGGCATATTTCCCAATGCGTACCGCCCCTGCGGTATGGGAGCTGGACGGACCAATCATAACAGGCCCGATAATATCAAATACTCCAAGCATAATTTGTCTCCTTTCACAGGCGATTTATCCGTAGGTAATTGCGGAACAATATCGTCAGTGGTATTTTTGAGTTTCGCAATTATCTGTTATTTATAACTTTCATAGTATTCTTATATATCTTTTCAAAAAATTAAAATTTATTTCATATATAGATTATAACCATATCCCTTCCGTAATACGATATTTTTTATAAAACAAAAATGCTTCCAGCAAATCACTTATAAACAACTTCAAAATATTCAAAAATTATGTCCATATCACATCTTGTTTCTTTATCCCTATTGGTTTTCGATAAAAAATCATCCCAATAAGTACATACCTTATGCTCCATAATTCACTCCCTAAATTAGATATTCATGATTATTATTCCTTTTTATAGCTGGTTTGTCAATCTTAGATAGATTATAGCTTTACCAAACTAAAACTGACATTCTTTTATAAGGTTTTTTACTTGGATCACTATCCGCCAGGCCAAAAAAGGACTGCTCTCTGGCAGTCCCCTTTCCTGTATAAATCTGTTATCTCTTAATTTATTACCAATAATGGCATTACACACCTTAAAACTGGTATAGCTTTATTCCCGCATCGAATAATATTTTATTTAATTCCTTCATTTTTCCATCCGAAGGAGCCGTCAGGCCTTCCAGTTCATAGCTTCTGCCCAGGCTCGTATATTTTCCCCTTCCGAGCTTATGGTAGGGAAGAAGCTCCATTCCTTTAAAGTTATTGCAATTGTTAAGAATGAATTCCCCAATGGCACCTATGTCCTCCGGGGTATCATTAAAGCCTGGAATGACCGGTACCCGGATGATCAGGTCAAAACCATATTCCCCGGAAAGCCGGTCCATGGCTTTAATATTCTTAAGTATGGCATCATTCCCGGCACCTGTCCATTCCAGATGCTTATCCTTATTCGCGGATTTTAAATCCATGAAGGCCATATTTAAATAAGGTGCTATTTTTACAAAATCCTCTTTCCTGCCTGCTCCACAGGTCTCAATGGCGGTATTGATGTAATTATTTCTTAAGGAACTCAGGAGGGAGTATGTAAATTCCGGTTGGGACAAGGGTTCACCGCCGGATAAGGTAACACCTCCGCCGCTCATCTGATAGAACTGCAGATCCCTTTTTACTACATCCAATACCTCCTTTACCGTCATCACTTTTCCGTCAATTTTTCTGCACTGGGGATAGCATTTCCTGGTGCAGGCAAATGCGGTCTCCCTCTCATGGCATCTCTCACAGATTGACCGGTCTGCCAGAAGCCCATGCTCCAGGGCGCCGTATTCACATAGCCTGACGCACTCGTTACAGCCGATACACTGATCCCCAAAGAAAACCATTTCCTGATATGTTTTCTGCGTTTCAGGATTACTGCACCATTTACACCGAAGAGGACATCCCTTCAAAAATACTGTTGTCCGTAAACCATAGCCATCATTAATCGCATAGCGCTCAATGTTTGATATCATTCCGGATTCATTTAATAGCTCTAAGGTCGTTGTCCTGTTTTGATTATAGTGGACCAATGGTATGCCCTCCGTTTATTTAAATTTTAATGGCTGCTGTCCCGGTGCATTAATACTGCTGCAACAATAATAATGCCCTTGATAATCATCTGCGGATAAGAAGCAATTCCCATTAAGTTCATGATATTCATCAACGCGCCGATTAAAAATGCGCCCACCAGGGTCTTGATCGGGCTTCCTACGCCGCCGGACAGGGTTGCACCGCCTACCACTACGGCAGCAATTGCATCCAGCTCATAGCCTTCACCTACGGTAGCCGTACCCATGCTCAGCCGTCCTGCCAGTATCATACCGGCCAAGCCGAACAAAAAGCCGCCTAAGGCATAGGTTATGATAATATATTTTTTTACGTTGATACCCGCCAAACGGGCTGTCTCGCTGTTACCGCCAATGGCATAGATACCGCGTCCGTATTTTGTTTTCTTTAATAAAAATGTAACAATCAGATATGTTATAAAAAGAATCAGGACAGGGATTGGAATTCCAAGTAAGCTGCCTTGGATGAATTTGGGCCAGAAGGTGCCGTCAATCCTTCTGTTCTGTCCAACCTGGTAGATATACGCAATGCCCCTCAGGATCGTCGTCATTGCCAGTGTCGCAATGAAGGGCGCCACCTTTGCATAGGCGATCAGGGTGCCTGATATTATGCCGAACAGGATGCTCATCAGTGTTACTATAACAATTGCCAATACTCCCCTGCCATCCTGGATAAAGCCTGCCGTAAAGCATACGGCAACTACCACGTAGGAGCCTACGGATAAATCAATTCCACCGGTGATGACGATAAACAGCATACCCAGGGCACAGATTGCATAGATTGAATTCTGTAATAATACCGTCTTGATATTGCTCAGGGTCAGAAATGCCGGTGAAGCAAAGCCTCCCCAAATAATCAGTGCTATAAAGGCGATAACCACAAAGTTGTTTTTCGTAAATTTCAATATTTCACTTTTATAATTTCTCTTTTGCTTCATATCTGATGCTGCTGTCAATTGAATGTCTGACATAGTTTTCCTCCTTAATAACCTCAATACAGATAAATTAGTCTATACTGCCATACTTACAGCACCTGTTGCATATTTCATAATTGAATTCTCCGTCAATTCTTCCTTTTGCAATTCGCCTGAAAGTTTACCCTCATACATTACATATACCCGGTCGCTCATACCGATGATTTCCTGAAGGTCTGAGGATATCATAATGATAGCCACATTTTGCTGCGCAAGCTTTTTCATGATGGAATAGATCTCATATTTGGCACCAACATCCACACCCCTTGTGGGCTCATCCAGAATCAATACCTCCGGATCCGTGGCGATCCATTTCGCAAACACTACCTTCTGCTGGTTCCCGCCGCTTAGGCTTTTAACCGGGTTATATTCACTGGTTGTTTTGATCCTAAGCCTTCCTATCATCTCCTGTGTAAGCCCATCTTCCTTCCTTTTATTCAAAAGACGGTTTTTGCAGATCCGCCTTAAGGATGCCAGGCTGATATTAAACCGGATGGTTTGGTTTAATATTAGTCCATTTCCTTTCCGGTCTTCCGAGACAAAGCCAATTCCATTTGTTATGGCCTGGCCAGGATTTTTAAACTTTACCGGCCGGCTTTTAAATGTGACAATTCCCGTACTTTTTTTCGGATAAGCTCCTGTAATGGCAGTCATAAGCTCTGTACGGCCTGCACCGAGAAGTCCTGCTATCCCTACAATCTCACCAGCCCTAAAATTCATGCTTACATTATCTACAATCTTTTTCCCCGGATAGTTTGGATGTGCAACACTGAAATTCTGGGCGGACAATATAATGTCACCGGGAAGTGTCTTATCCTTTGGATAGAAGTCCTCCATTTCCCTTCCGATCATGTAGGATACCAGCTCGTGTTCATCTACGTCCTTTGTATCCTTCGTAATTACTAATTTTCCATCCCGCATAACAGACACCTTATCCGTTAAGGAAAATATCTCTTCCAGCCTGTGGGATATATATATAATGGTAATACCCTGCTCCTTTAATTTTCTGATTACTTTGAAAAGAAGCTCAATCTCCCTGCCTGTCAGCGGCGCCGTAGGCTCATCCAGGATCATGACCTTGCCGCCCAGAAGTATGGCCTTTGATATCTCCACCAGCTGCTGGTGCCCCACACTCAGGTTCTTTACCTTCATGCGCACATCAATATCCAGGGCAAGCTGCTTTAAGGTTTCCTGGGACTTGCTATAGACCGTTTTCCAATCCACTACGCCATTCTTAAAGGGCAGATTTCCCAAAAACATATTTTCTGCCACGCTTAACTCCGGAATCAGGGCCAGCTCCTGATGTACCATGACCACTCCATGCCGGTTTGCTTCCTTTGGGTTATTCAGCCTTACCTCATTCCCAAGGATGGATATCTGCCCTTCCACCGAGTGGTGGGAATAGCTTCCGCACAATATTTTCATCAGGGTGGACTTGCCTGCACCGTTTTCACCGACTAAGGCGTGAATGTCACCCTGCTCCACATGGAATGTGACATCATCCAAGGCTTTTACGCCTGAAAACTTTTTCGTTATATTTTTTAATACTACTGCCTTAGGACACTCCATAGTTCCAACTCCTCATAGTTCCAAATAGGTCAATTTAAATTTATCGTCCTGACAGGCTGTACCGTCAGGAATAGGCTGCCAGGACGAAGGTCAATGCCATATGAATGAAAGCAAGCTATTAATAGGTTGAGTTCGGGTCATAGACGGAAGCTACGTTAGCCTTCGTATAGCAGGTATTCGGTACATAGAAGGTGGACGGGGTAGTAATGCCGTTAGCCTGGAGTGCCGCCAGATATACTGCCCATTTGCCCATCATCCTGGGATCATTTGCCACTGTAGCCACTACGCCCTTATCCCCGGAATCAATCCATTCCAATACGGTTTTTCTGGCATCAATGGAGGTAATCATAATGTCACCGGATTTCCCGACGGAATCAAGGGCTGCAACTACACCCTGTGCTCCTCCGTCACAAGCGGCGAAAATGATATCCAGGTCAGCATTTGCCTGCAAAGCATCCAGAGTTTCATTCATAGCAGGTTCAGGCTGCCAATTATAATACCGGTAGGCAACAATGTCCAGATTGGATTTGCCGTATTTTTCAAGCATATAATCATTATAGCCTGCAATCTGTCCCCATCTTCTTAAGTCAGACTCCTCTTCCTGTGCCGCTGCAGACAGCACCAATGCCTTTACCTGGTCCTTCCAGCCGTATTTCTCGTCATATGCCTTTGCTAATTGGTATCCTGATTGGAAACCGCTGTTTTCCACATCACAGGATACGAAGGTAAAGGGTGAGCCCTCTGCATCCAATGCACAATTTACAACTGTTAACGGAATCCCTGCTTCGTGCACCTTTTCAATGGAAGGCAGCACTCCCGTGGAATGGAAGGGGTTGACGATAATGGCATCCGGCTTTAGGTTTACCAGGGTTTCAATATCAGCCATCTGTTTTGTCAAATCATTTCCGCCGTCATATACGGTAAGCTCTATCCCTAAGTATTCTGCTTCTTCCTTGGCAAGCCTTACAAGCTGCTCCCACCACTCGGAGCCGGCAATATTTCTCTGTGAGAAACCTATTTTCATACCCTTAAACTGATCCTTGGTCCCGATCATATCTTCCGGTAATAATGCCAACTGTTCCGGTGTTGCTGAAAATACTTCTCCCTGTGCAACAGTCTGGGCTGTGCCTGAACTGGCCTGCTCTGTGGTGGAAGAACCTTTCCCGGCGGTGTTACTGTCTCCCATCTGGCAGCCCGTCATCAAGGCTCCAGCTAATGTGATGCACATTAATATACTTATCATTCTTTTTCTCATAACTAACCCTCCATAATTTTGTTCCGGTAATATTGTTCCCCAGGTATCCTTGTATGCAGCCTTCAAATACCTGCCCCAAAGCTGTATTTCCGGTATGCCCTAAGCCATCTTAACCCGCATACAAGGATTGACCCGTAGTTTATTTTGCTTTTGCCCGCTATTATAATTTCTCTTCCGTACGTTCAATAATATCCTTTTGCACATCCTTGGACAGCTGCGTAAAATAAGCGCTGTACCCGGCAACCCTGACAAGCAGGTTGGCATACTTCTCCGGATTGTTCTGGGCGTCAATTAAGGTTTTCCTGCTGACCACATTAAACTGGAGCTGGGAACCGCCCGCCGCAAAATACCGGTCAATCAGGCTGACAAACCTCTGTAATCCGTCCGTTTTATTAATTAATACCTCTGACATAATTCATTCTCCTTTCCATTACTTCCTTATTTTCCGTTAATCCCATGGGATGGCCGGCCATCCATTGCAATCTAGCTTAAATCTGCCGGACTGAACTTCATATTATATAAAGAACCACAGGATAATAAAATATTATTTAGCTTTGCAACGGAAGCGATTGCCGCCGTAGGGCCGTTTACATCCGTTCCCCTCATAGGAGACTGTCCGTCTGCCACCGCCGTGTAGGCTTCCCTTCCGTCCGGCGTCGCACCGCATACCTTACCAAATGGAGTATTGCTGGATACCGTACTGGTCGAGCAATGCAGCGTGCCCCCAATGGGCCCCCTTCCATAACGTGTATTCTTGTAGCTTACCAGCTCATTTGCAACAAAGGCCAGCATTTCCCTTGCCAGTTCATCCACCTCATCGACGTCATTGCCGTATTTCGGTACATTCAGGCAGAGGGCTTTGATCTGTGCCCCGGTAGGATTGGTGCTCATATCCTGGAAATTCGTTTCCAGGGCATGCTTTAACTGGGCACCGGTAATGACTTTATCGTCAAATACCAGCTTCTTGATGGAATACAAGCTATTGGCTACATTTGCGGTACCAATGGTCTGCTGTCCTGTCAGATCATATTTCGCACCGCCCTGCTTAATCGGCTTTCCTCTTGGAATTGTAGTCGTCGGGCAGGCAAATATTGCAGCCATCGGCTCCTCCAGTGTTTCTTCCCATACCTGGTCGATGGTATTTTCAAGGATGGCCTCCATCTTGATATAGTAAGCGATCTGGCTTAAATAAGCCTCCTTCGCTTCTTCAAAGCTCTCAAAGGTAGAAAGATCCTTATCGCGGGGATTCTTATGCAGGCAAATACCAGTTCTTGGATCCCTTCCGTTATACAAGGACATCTCAAGCGCCTTGGTACAGTTCAGCCATGCACCGCCGGTCCTGCCTCCCAAGAGGCCTGCGGCTCCAGGCTCCACACATCCGATAATACAATAGTTGTAAGCATCATTTAACTCATAACCGCGGTTCATCAGAGCCGGAATATAGGTTTCATCATTAAAGATGGAGGGTAATCCGGTTCCCAGCCTGATAACCTCAGCCACCTTAATCTTAAACTCATAGGGTGTGTTTTTATGGAAACGGACCGTTAAAGATGGCTGCGGTATTCTTGTATGGTAGGTTGCATCCAGCGCTATGTAGCTCAGCTCATTGGTGGCATCGCATTTCCTGACCGGATCCTGTCCGCCAATCGTAAGGTTCTGGAACATTGGCACGCCCCTGTAAAAATCCGTATCAACCCAGCTTCTTACCTTATTGCAGGCATAGATCTGGAGGAAGAAGTTCTCGGTCAGCTCCAGTGCCAGCTCGTCCGTTAAGGTACCTTCCTTCTTTCCCTGTGTATAAAACGGGTACATGAACTGGTCATACCTGCCAAAGGATACACCGGCTCCGCTGTCTTCAATCTGGATACAGATATGTACCAGAATGATGCACTGCAGGGCTTCATAAAAGTTTCTTGCCGGATTCTTTGGTACCCACCTGCAGGTCTCCGCAATGGTAAGCAGCTCCTTTCTCCTGGTCTCGTCCTTTTCCTCTGCTGCCAGCTTCTCCGCAAGATCTACATACCTTTCGGCAAACTTTATAATCGCATTGGCACTAATAATTGCCGCATCGTAAAAATCCTTTTTCTTAATCGTATCCGGCTCGCTCCAATCCAGCGCGTCCCTGTACTTTGTACAGTCATCAATCAGCTTTTGGACACCGTTATTAATCAAATACTCATGATCCGGCGCAAAATGCCCGTCACCGCCCTGGAAATAAGTGCCGATATCGGCAGCCTTTAAATCATAATGTGTTGCAAGCGCTTCCTTTGGCAGTCTGACACGCAGGGTATCCGTGTGCGTCTTCCCCTTCCACCAGTCACACATATCCTTGATCAGGGGTTTATCCTCGTCACGGAGGGTATACCGGTCAGCAGGCCTTTCCCAGGGATAATAGGGATTTCCCTTCAAAAGCTCCTCCTCAACCCACTCTACCTCAAATTCAGGAAAGAGTGGTGCCCATCTCGGATTTGAGGTCTGGTTGCCTGCAAACAAGCTTCCCGGCATGATATAAATACTCATGTTTTCCAATACATAATCGATGGCCTTCGCCCTGCGTACAATGGCGGGCAGATTCATATTATCTTTGTAAAATTCAGTCAGGTAGTGACCTCTTTCGGCACAGATCCCATACTCAAAGGATGTTACGTATTTATAAAGCTGGTCAATACGTTCACTTCGAACCGGTTGTGTGCCAATTTGAAAAGAATCCATTTCTCTCATGCTAAATCCTCCTACAATAATCAATACATCAATACCATTAACCAATGCCATAAGTCCTCTCCAAATCCATTTTCCTCTTACTGTATTGGTTAATTTGTACACCTATTCTAGCATCATCCTCTGATTATTAGAACTCATTATCTTTACACACAGGGGTATAATCTTTAGAACTTAGATAAAACCATCAAACAGGAAAAATAATTTCACCCTTCCCTATACAAATGTTATAATCTGCTATTGATTTAATCCCAAGATACGAATATAATTCTTATACAGATTAGCTTAATGCTTTTTACCCTCCAAATCCATAGTAAGTCTAATCCATATCTTAATTTTATAATTCAATCCTAGGCACAAAAGACTTCCTTGATATCTGTATTGTAGATGTCTTGGTTTTTTGTGGGTAAATGTAGCCTGTTTTTCCAGTTAAGAGGTAAGGGAGATAAACTATGTTGAAGGTTTTAATAGTAGATGATGAAATACGTGTATGCAGATTAATCCAATATTTATTTGACTGGAGTTCACTTGGCCTGGATGTATTAGGTTATGTAAACGACGGTTTATCAGCATTACATATGATTAAAGAAAAAAATCCGGATATTGTAATAACAGACATACGGATGCCCGAGCTGGGCGGCCTGGAATTAATTAAGAACGCCAGAAGCATCGGCAGCAATGCCCGCTTTATTATTATCAGCGGCTATAGTGATTTTTCCTATGCCCAGACCGCAATCAAATATGGTGTGGATGATTATCTGCTCAAGCCAATCAAAAAAAAGGAGCTTGTCGGGACATTAGAAAAAATTATTGAGGAATTTAGGGAAAACCAGAAGAACATCGATAAAGAAGAATATATGCGTGAACAGCTGAGCCAAAGCGGCCGCAGGGTGAAAGGCAAGCTTCTCAATGATTTATTAGACCATAGCCTTACCTGTGATTATGAGCTTAGGCAGATTAACCAGACCTATTACTGCAAATTTACCGAAAACCCCTTCCAGATGATAGGCATCCAGATTATGCTTTATAATAATATTAACGAAAAAGCCATCGGCTTTCTTAATACAAAGCTTCAAGATACTATTCTCGAAGGCCTCTCTTCCTTTGACGAGATTGTCTTTGCCAACCGAAACGGTATCCTGTATTGCCTGATAAACGGTAAAGACACCGCCTTTCTTACACTAAAGAAGGATCTGCAGCGGCTGCGTACCACTTTCCTGAACTTTAAGGACATGTTCGAAGACATCACTCCGGTCATTGCATTAAGCGAAATCAAAAGCAGCCTCACCGCTTCGGACGATATGATGAGGCAGGTGCAGGACACTCTTTTAAATAAGCTGTTCCGCAGCCATGAAAGCATCCTTGACTTTACCGGACGGCCCGTACTAAACCCTATTGACAATATCATCAGCAGCGGCTTCCGTAAAGAGTTTCTCCTTGCAATTGAAACTGTCAATTATGATAAATTATCCACCATCCTTAAGGGTCTTGCAGAAACCCTGAAAAACACCCAGCCCATTGACGGGCGCTATGTCCTTGATATCTACCATGAGGTTATCTCCACCTTCCTCTACGGGGCAAAGAACTATGGCATAAGCTTTGACTCTGATAAATTTGCGGAAAACCTGGAGGAGGATTTCCATATCTATAACAGCATCGATAAAATCTTCCGCAACCTATTAAACAGAATTACGGACACCATCAGCGAATGGCAGACGGAAAAAGCCCTGGAGCACTCCAAGCCGATCCGGCTGGCAAAGCAGTACATCAAGGCAAATTTTTCAGAGCCCCTGTCCCTGGAAGTCATCGGGGAGCAGGTAGGCCTAAACCCTGCCTACTTTTCCAGCGTGTTTAAGAAGGAGACAGGCGTCAGCTTTGTCGATTACCTCACGGAAGTCCGCATCCAGAACGTAAAGGAGCTTTTGGTAAGCACCGGCAGAAGCGTCAACGACATTGCCGGGATCTCCGGCTTTAACGATTTGAAATATTTTAATAAGAAATTCAGGAAATATACGGGTTTAAGTCCTTCGGAATACCGTAAGCTTTATTCCTGATGCCTGGTCAGGCCGTATGGCCGGAGCTGATATGACCGGAAGCAATGCAGGAATACCATTTTAAAATATATCCCCGTATGCCGTTATGTTGCCGCCTTATAAAACAGCATAACAGCATACGGGGATAGCATACGGAGAATATTATTATGAGAAAAATATCCCTTTTCCAAAGGGCCTTCTTAATAACAGCCCTGCTTTTTTTATATCATATTTTTTGTTTATTCTTGTTTTATGGCCTCTTAAACCGCCATTACCCCTATCTCCTGGCGGGATTATTACTCCACCTGGCCATTGCTATATTGTACTATTTTCTGGTTTTCCTGCCTTACCAGCATAATAAAAAGCTCAATGCTTTATTTTTAGAGGGGAAAATCTATGAGGAGCTCTTTGAAAGCAGCCTCCCATACACGAAGCAGTCCGCCCTCGTTACAAAGAAATTCCACCAGCTGCTTAACAAGCAGGACGCCATCAATCTCTCAAAGAAGCAGGCGGAATACCTTGCCTTACAGAACCAGATCAACCCACATTTTCTCTACAATACACTGGAAGCAATCCGGGGAGATGCCCTATATGCGGGTGTCATGAGCATTGCGGAGACCACGGAAGCTCTTTCTTCTTTCTTCCGCTACACGATTACCGAGGTTAAAACCCTTGTTACCCTTGCAGATGAGCTTGAGAATGCAGGCAACTATTTTAAAATCCAACAATACCGCTTTGATGATAAGATAAAAATGGTGATTAATTTCCCCGAAAATGAGAACGAGGAAAGCGTCAGGCTGCTAAAGCTTCCCAAGCTGACCCTCCAGCCGATTATAGAAAATGCGGTATTCCATGGCTTAGAGGGAAAGACAAATGGGGGCTGTATCACCATCCAGCTTGAGACTACCAATAAAAACCTCATGATATGCATATCGGATAACGGTCTGGGCATCCCGGAACAGAGGCTCCGACAGCTAAATAAATCCTTGGAAAAGGCCGCCATCCCTACCATGCAGGAGGAGAAAAGATCCAAAGGCGGTATCGCGCTGCGCAATGTATCCCAGCGAATTAAGCTGCTCTTTGGTGAAGAATACGGGCTGCATATCTACAGCATCCAAGGCTATGGAACTGATGTAAATATAACCCTTCCAAAAATCATGGATTAACCAGGAAACGGATGGCTGCCAGATAGAACAAGACCCGCCATGATTATAATACCCCGCCAGGCCGGCACCACAATTTGCAGCCTTTGGCAGAATGGAGGCCCAGTATGAAAGAAGAACTGTTAAAAATATCAAATGGAACCTTAACCTACCATAACCACAGGCTGATTGAGAACCTAAACCTCCAGCTTTTTAAATCCGAGGTGCATGGCATTTCCCTGGACAATACGGATGTTAAAAATGCCCTGCTTAAGATTCTTTGCGGGGAAGGCTCCCTGGGCTACGGAAAGATCTACTATGAAGAAGAGGCCATGAAGCAGAATGATATTGCTAAATTCCTCAAAAGGGATGTGGTCCTGATTGACCATACCAGCCACCTGGTCTCCAATTTTAAAATCTACGAAAATATGCTCTACCACAGGTTCCATTTTTTCTATTTGAACCCGAAGCATTATTATAGGATCGCCCGCGACCTGTTCCAGCATTTTAACATAGACATCCCGCTGAACAAAGCCGTGAAGAACCTGACCATATACGAATGCATCATTATTGAGCTGATCACGGCCTTTGCCCTGGAACGTAAGCTGGTTATCCTGTCCAACATTGCCGGGATCCTGAATTCCTATGAGATGAATTCCGTCTTCCAATTAGTTCTCCAATTAAAGGGCAAGGGCATGTCCTTTCTTATCCTGCGCAACTTTGAGAACATTAACTATGAGCATATTGACAGGCTGACCGTCATTAAGGGAGGGCGTACCATTGGGGTCTTTGATCCCAAAGCCATGGACAAGGAAAAGCTTTACCGGGTTTTTGATTTAAAGCTGGAGCTTTCCTCCCACAGTCCCGCAGGTAAGGTACCCCAGGTGCCCGGTCAGGCGGTTTTTTCCTTCCACAAGGTTTCAGACCAGGTTCTAAGGCAGGTCAGTTTTCATATCCATAAGGGCGAAATCCTGCGTATTCTTTATGCCGATGAGGCAAGTGCCAACCGGTTCATCTCCATGCTAAAGGGTGAAGCTACGAAGACCTCCGGCGAAATCTACATGGACGGCCTTCCCTATGCACCCCTGCAGAATTACTACGCAACCAAAAATGAAATCTGCTTCATCGATGAAAATCCCGTCGAGAAGCTGTTGTTTAAGCACCTCAGCGTACTAGAAAACCTCAGCTATCCTTTAAGCACCAAGGTGAAAGGCTACTGGTTAAAAAGGAATTATAGAAAAAGCATCGCACTCAAGGTCCGTCCCGTCATTAACCCTGAGATGCTGAAAAAGCCCTTAAAATCCCTGATGCAGGATGATCTCCAGAAAATTGTTTATTGCAAGTTTCTGCTATATAATCCTAAGCTGGTTGTCTGTATCAAACCCTTTTCCGTAGCAGACGCACAGAATATACTGACGGAAAAAATGATCCTGATGCTTGCGGAAAACGGGATCTCCGTCCTGGTCATCACCTCCGGATGGCCCGACCTTAGCTCTATCACAGGCAGGATACTGTACTTATCCCATGGCGTTTTAAAGGAGCATATCTGAATCCCCAGGCTTCATTGAATCTGGTGTATCCCCTATGCTCCTTTTTCCTATAAACCCTATTACTATCCTATTGACTTTTCATTTGCAGTCTACTTAAAGCTGAAGCTGTCGTTTAAGAGCAGGGTACTGTAAAGAAACAGGACATCCTGTCCGTCAAACTCAATATAATCCCCTAAAATGGAGCTGCTGATATAGCGGATATCTACTAGGGTAATTTTCGCATAGCCCTCCATCAGCAACGGTGCCAGGCTGCTGGCAAAGGAATCACGAAATATAATCAGCTCCTTATCCGTGCCAGCCTGTGGGTTTTCTATTGTAAGCAGAGGTACCGGGCCCGATAAAAACATCTCATAGGGATCCCTGCTCTTTAATTTCCCGGCCTCATAGACCGGGGTTGTCTTCTTCGTCTCATAATTATAAACCCGGCCGCCATTAATGACCTGATTCGTCAGATAGCGGATCCTCTCCTTCTGTAAAGGCAGGGCTGACTGCCCATAATATACGCCATAAAAAGGCTCCGCTGCGGAATGCTCCTCATATTGGCCTGATAGCAGTTCTGCCACACCCATTTCCTTTGCAAGTCTCTTTGCCACGGGCACCAGCTTTATCTGGTTCCAATGGGTATCCGTCCGATAATAGTCCTCTATTTTAAGACAGTCCGTGATGCCAATGTACTGCGAATATTCCATCCCCTCCTTGACGCTATTAAACAGCTTATCATAATCCAAAGCAGGATAGCCGTTCTGCGCCGCAAGGTAATATCCCTTATCGGGAACCACACAGCTATAGATCCTCCCCTTGTTATCCACCAGATAAGTATCGTAAATATACCTGAATTTATCCATTGCATTCTTCAGGGAGTTCTCATTCAGGGGATAATTCAGCTTTGCCGCATATCCATCCGCCAGATATATCCCATTATTGTCTTTTGCGCGGAACACTCCATACAGGCTTTCCGCCTTCATGCGCCGGAAAACATCCCGGTAAGGAAACTGGTCCATGGCATAGACTTCGAATTCCTCACTATAGCCCTTCTTCACAAAGGAGCCAACCGACCATGCCGGAAATTGCTTTAGCTTTCTGCGCTCCGCATCAGAAAGCTCACGGTCGGGCTGTAAGCAGTTAAGCAGGGACAATGACAGCAAAATACCTGTCAACAATATAATTCCAATCTTACTCTTTCGGGAAGCAAGTTCTGTTTCCAATGCCTTTTCACCTCATCTAATTCAGACTAATGCCCATTTTCCCTGTAATTCATAAGCTAATTCCACCATCAACCATCAAACCATCAGTCCAGGGCTGTAAATTATTCGCTTCAATAATCCACATTACACCTTAGTTAGAACCTAAAATATAAAAATGGGTTAAAGGAGCCATCTACAAGATATCCAGTAATCAGAAGCAGCAGGCCTCCCAGCAGAACCGGCTCCAAAACCACCGCCGCCTGTGCCCCCGGCTTTGTTCCAATTATATGGTGCAGCCCCTTCCTGATTATCGGCGTCGCACCCAGGGCACCCATCAGCAGTATGACCCCATAGCTTCTCATATAGTACCAGGCCTCCACGGAGATGACCGGCAGCTTCGCCAGTCCGAGCATACTTCCTATGTCAGAGGCCGCCTGTCCCAGGCTTTCCGCCCGGAACAGCACAAAGCTGATGATAATGGCCACCATAATATAGCAATGGGCAAAAAAGCCCTTCCCATACCATTTCCGTTTCAATAATATAAACTTCTCCAAGATCAGCAGCAGGGCAAAGAAGAGACCCCAAAGCACGAAATTCCAGGCTGCCCCGTGCCAAAGTCCCGTAAGCATCCATACGACCAGCAGGTTTAGGATCTGCCTTGGTACCGGAACCCGGTTGCCTCCCAGGGGGATATAGACATAATCCTTAAACCAGGAGCTTAAGGAAATATGCCAGCGTCTCCAAAATTCCGTAATACTTTTTGAAATATAGGGATAATTAAAATTCTCCATAAACTCAAAGCCAAAAATTCTGCCAAGCCCTATTGCCATATCGCTATAACCGGAGAAATCATAATAGATCTGCAGGGTATAGGCAACCCCATAAAGCCAATAAAACAGCACTGACCGGTCCTTAGATAGGTCAAACTGGCTGCAAAGCATGCCAAAGGAATTAGCAAACAGCACCTTCTTCGCTAATCCGGTTAAAAACCTCCGGCTGCCAAGATAGGTCTGGGAAAGGCTGTGGGTTCTGTGGTGCAGCTGCTGTGAGATATCCGTATATCTTACAATGGGTCCTGCAACCAATTGGGGAAACAAGACTGCATAGGTCATAAAATACAGCAAATTTTTCTCCGCCTTCGCTGTCCCCCGGTACACATCAACCGTGTAGCTCATGATCTGGAAGATATAAAAGCTGATTCCCATCGGAAGCGCTATGGCAAGGATGGGCAGGGGCAAATGGGTCAGCTCCCTCACATTCGCCACAAAGAAATTATAGTATTTAAAAAAGCCGAGTATCCCCAGGCATAGAACCACCGATAAGACCAGCCACCGCTTTGCCCTTATGGTTCCCCCAGCCGCTTCTATCCGCATCCCGATAAAATAACTCTGCAGGATGGCAAGAAGCATCAGCATGCAATACAGGGGTTCCCCCCAGGCATAGAATATGAGGCTGCTTACCAGTAACAGCAGATTTTTATACCGGAATGGAAGAATAAAATACAGGAGTATTACCAGGGGTAAAAAATAATATAAAAAGGTTATACTGGAAAACAGCATGGCTTCTCCTCATTTCTAGAAAACACCCTGGAATGCTCCTTGGGATGTTCCTTTTTCTCACCCTGGTTGCCCCTGGGATGTTCCCGTAATTATTTTTCCAAGGTAAAATCCAGCTTTCCGCCGCATACCGTCTTAAATTCATCTACGAGCTGCTGGGCGGTTACCGTATCCGCAAGACTATCGGCTACCATAATCAGCATCACGACATCACCGGTTCCGGCTACCTTCAGGTCATCCGCTGCGACACAAATCCATTTCCTCTGGTCGATTCCATCTAACATCTGCTGTGCCACTGTCTTTGCATCCTTGCTGTCATTTACCCGTACCAGTGCCATGGAATAGGCCATGGACGAGATCATCGCCTCAGATACTGCGGCCTCCTTAACCATGGATGCATCGGATAACCCGGTACTATATTTTAATACATCCAGATCCGTAAGGTCCAGCTTCGTTGTTGCTAACGCCAAATCCAGTTTCTTTTGCTCATAGATCTTATCAATAATATCACTTAATTCACCTTCCGGCCCCTTACCCGCCCCATTTCCGGCTGCTGTCCCGCAGGCGGTCAGGCCCAAAGCTAAAATTCCTATCATCATAATACTAATTATTCTTTTCAACATTTTAATATCCTCCACTACTCTTTTCTATTTTCCTTACTTTATTCCTTATCTTGCTATATTCCTTTTCTTACTCCATCCCTTATCTCACTTCACTTTCTTATCTGCTGTATTTCCCTGTTGCATTGTTTTTTCTTATCTCACTGTATTTTCCTGTCTCATGATTTGCCCGACAAAAGTCTTCCTATAACTATCGCGGTGAATGCGGGTGCAGTTATATGCATATGGCGCAGACCGGGCCTCGCATGATTGCCTGCACTTGGTAATCATGCGATGTTAAAGGCAAGCCATATGCATATAGCTGCACTCGCATTCATCTCATAGCCTAAACCTTGCCCACTGACGCTCAAATCATCTCATCTATTAAAATAAATTTCAAGCTCTTCTTTTGCTATCTTCCCACCAAGAGAATCCATATAGTCTCCCGTCTGCTCATCCAGGGTCAGAACCTCCAGGATCTGTGAAGAATCCCCCTCGATTTTCAAGAGCACCAGGGTATTTTTCTCGGGATCAGGATAAACTCCATTCTTCTCGAGTACTGACAGAATGGTCGCTTCATCCACGGATGCCTTATATATTTGGGCAATTCCAGGAGCTTTCCTTGTGTTCTGTAATGGCTCCAGCTCCACTACCTCCGAAGCCTGGTCTAAAGGCTGTGATATATTACTGAAAGGCTGCGGTGTATCACCCGGAGGTTGGGGTATATCATCCAAGGCATCAATCCGTGCCGTGCTAATACCCGGATTCTGGATTTCATCCTCCAGGGCGGCCTTCCTCCAATTCTGCATGAAAACACCTGACGAGAAAATAAGTACCAGAGCAGCTGCAACGGCCCCCCATCTTAAATAAACCATAGTTTTTGGGGCAACGACTGTCTTCTTCACAGATTCCTCTTCTTGGCTTTCCATAAGCCTTGCTTTCTCATATACACCCTTTAAAAATTCCTGGTCAGATTTCATATGCAACTCCTCCTTTTTCCAAAATCGTCTTCAAGCTTTTTTTCGCACGATGGGAAAGCACCTTGGTAGCAGCTACGGAACGTTGCATAATTTCTGCTGCCTCCGCTACAGAAAAACCATTTAAATAGATGAGCACAAGAACCTGCCGGTATTCGGGCTTCATCTCCTTCATAGCCTCTCTCAACAGGCTGGCGTTCTCCCTGCGGTAAATGATCTCCTCCAGGGAATTGGTATCCTCCGCCTCTATTTCCGCCTCCTCCAAAGAAATGAGCTTGCTCCTCCCATTTTTTCGCAGGAAGTCAATTGCCCTCCTTTTTCCAAGCATAAACAGATATGTCTTAAACTGATAGGCACTGGAATACTTTTCAGGGTTTACATAAATGTACGCAAAGACCTCCTGGGCAATATCCTCGGCGCTTTGATAGTCCCTCAGATATTGCAGGATAAAATAAACCAGATTATGCCTATAACGCAGCACCAGCTCTTCAAAGGCAGATATGTCCCCTTCCAAAAAAGCCTGATATAAAATTTTGTCGGAATCCATGAAAGTGCACCTCATATTGATTTCTTTTGTATACATCTATTATTCGATATAACAATTATAAAGGTTACATGTAATTTTTAATTATTCAAACTATTTTTTAATTAATCCTCTATTATTTCCCTTTCACAGCCTAAACATGTAAAACAACCGAAGGGATAACGGTTTTGCAAATAACTTCTAGCTGTCTCTAAACAGCCCGCATAAGAAAAACACCTCTTTGCCTTGTGGGGCATCGAGGTGTTTTTCTTACAGAGTCAGTTCTGGTTCTATTATAATGAAACATATACATTCCATGCAAACAAAGAAAATGTTAATATCTTCTACTTCTCTAAATATGGTTCAGTTACTAGCGGCTATTATGCTCTCTCTTCAACGCTATCCTTGCTTTTAACGAAGGCCAGGATAACGGAAATGATCGTTCCAATAACCAGGGCTATCGCTGAGACGAACCAAATAAACTGTCCATCATTCTGACGGCCGAATATTGCGCCGGTTACCGCAAGAAGCATTGGAGAAATAGCCGTTCCTACATTAACAAATGTCATGTACATACCGTTGGCAAAGGTACCGGCTGAGGCAGGAGCAGCTTCAATAACCCTTTTCGTACCATAAGGCATTAATAAACCAAACCCAATGCCGACAAGGGCTGCACCGATTACAAGAACACCAAAGCTGGATGCCTGTGACATAACATAGAAACCAATAACATTAATAAGTAAAATAATCGGAAGGGATGCCCTCTTTAATACAGTGATTGTCTTGGAGAAGATAATTCCCGCAATCAAAGACAATAAAGTCATCACCATAGATGCCAGGCCGGACTGTGCTGCATTTCCACCTAGCTCATCAACAACATAGGAAATAAAGCCAAAGAATGCAAAGTATATAATGGCGTAGATAAAGATAGCAATACAGATGAAAAGCATTTTCCCGTTAAATGCCTTTCCTTCCTCCTTCTTCTTTTCCTTTTTCTCCGGCTCCGGAATATTAAAGGCTACTAAGAAGAAGGAAATGATTGCAAAGGCATAAATAAGGAAGGACAGTCTCCAGTTGATGGAAGCAAGCACACCTGCCAGGGCACTTGTAATAATGTTACCGACTGCAACTGCTGCACTTTGTAAACCAATCATCATATTGAACTCTTCCCCTGTATAGAAATCTGCAATCAGACCTGCCGCAAAGGGTAAAAATAATCCCGTTCCCGCTCCAAGCAGAGCCCTGCACACTATCATAAAGGTAAAGTTTGCAACAAACATGGGGCCGATACCACCAATGAGATATAATATTAAGCCTATGTATAAAATTGTTTTTGTCTTAACATTCCTGGATAAAATTCCTGATATAAAACCAAAGGGAATAGCCACAACTGATGCCACAATTACCATGATCTGCATTTCAGTGGCATCCTTGTCCACTGCTGCACCAATTACCGACAAAGCCGGTGATATGGTCAGACGGAGCATCATTAAAAAAGATATGGAAAGTATTGATAACTTTAAAACTTTATTTCCTTTCATTATAAACCTCCTAAGATATATAGTTTTGTTAACACACCATAACATTTCCTTGTTTACATATCGTGGCCAAGCCAAAGCTCCCCTTACAGGAAAGGCTTCATGATTTTTAAATTCTCATCAACAAACAGCTCTGCACCGGTTAAACTCTTTACTTCTTCTATCGTGGTGTTTTCGGCGATTTCTTTAAGAAGAAAGCCCTTTTCTGTCACTTCAATCACAGCCAGCTCTGTTACAATGAGGTGTACCCTGTTTACGGCTGTAGGAGGAAGGGTGACCTTCTTCACTAATTTAGGACTGCCCTTTGCCGTATGTGTTGTTGCAATGATTACCTTTTTTGCTCCAACCACCAGATCCATGGCACCTCCCATACCCGGCACCATCTTTCCCGGTACGATATGGCTCGCCAGTGTTCCGGTCTCATCCACCTGGAGCGCACCGAGGATTGTTACATCCACATGCCCGCCGCGGATGATGCCAAAGGAGGTACAGCTGTCAAAGAAGCTGGCTCCCGGGAGGACATTTACAAATTGGTTTCCCGAGTTAATGCGGTCCTTATCCTCGGTACCGGGCTTTGATAATTCACCCATCCCAAGAATGCCGTTCTCTGACTGGAGGGTAATATGTACATCACCTGGCAGATAGTTGCACACCAGGGTTGGAAGTCCGATTCCTAAGTTTACGACATCTCCGTCATGTAGCTCCTGGGCTACCCTTGACGCAATAATTTCCTTTTCACCTGCCATCAGACCTCACCTCCTACGATGTAATCCACAAAAATCCCCGGTGTCATAACACAGTTGGGATCAAGCTCCCCGACCTCAACAATTTTTTCTGCCGCAACAATAACAGTTGTCGCTGCCGTAGCCATCATTGGGTTAAAGTTCCTGGTAGTTGCATTATAATAGACATTGCCGCCCTTATCCACAATGCTTCCCCTAATCAGGGCTACATCTGCCTTTAGCGGCATTTCAATCAGGTATTCTACCTGGTCCAAGGTAATCTTCTGCTTTCCATTCTCCACTTCCGTCCCGACTCCGGTTGGTGTGAGGACACCTCCAAGACCGGCACCGCCGGCGCGGATTTTCTCAGCCAGGGATCCCTGTGGAACCAGCTCTACCTCCAATTCACCTGCCACCATCTGGGCGCCTGTTTCCTGGTTCAGTCCAATGTGGGAAGCTGTTAATTTTTTAACTAATCTTGCGCCAATTAATTTGCCGATTCCTCTTCCCGGTGTGCCGGAATCATTTGCAATCACATGCAGATCCCTGATACCCTTTTTCACGATTTCATCCATTAATATTTCCGGTGTACCGCAGGACATAAATCCTCCGACCATTACAGTATCACCATCTTTGAGAAAGCCTGCGGCCTCCTCGGCTGAAATGATTTTATTCCTCATAAGCACCTCTTATCCTTCTTCTTTTCTTCCATTATTGGAAAAGCTCCGGATGTCTGGTGTTTAGGTTCTTTAAGCCCAGGATTTTTCTTGTCTCATCCGGTGTTGCAATGGTCTTTCCTAATTCCGTGACAATCCTCTTGGTTCTCTCCACAAATTCCACGTTGGATTTTGCAAGGACACCCTTGGAGTAGAGGATGTTGTCCTCCATGCCGACGCGCACGTTGCCGCCAAGAGCCAGTGCCGCGTACATAATCGGGAGGTGTCCCTT
>DUNO01000061.1 GCA_012839295.1 Clostridiales bacterium | reverse complement strand
CTCAAACGGATGGACAGTATGCAAAGGTCCGGACCGGCGGAAAGGGATCGGAAGGAGCCTTCCCGGGTAGGAAATCAGGATATTCATATTGATGGGAAGGCAGGCAAGGTGTACAAAAGGGGACTTGAGGTGCCTATGAAGGGTATGGAATTTAAGCTTCTAAGCTATCTGCTGCAGAATAAGGGACGGATTGTTCCTAAGGAAGAATTGTTTGACCATGTCTGGGAGGATGCCTTCACCGGTGACAGCACCTTAAATGTACATATCAGGCATCTTAGGGAAAAGCTTGAGAATAACCCCAATGAGCCGGTACACATTAAGACGGTATGGGGACGGGGCTACTGCTATGAAGAAGATTAAACGGACAGGTATCCTATGTATCAGCATTATGATAGCGTTGGTTTCCCTGGGCATCTGGGGGATGGATTCATTACATAACATTAAAAATGAGCCGGATCCGGTGCAGGCCAATGACCTAATAAAAACCCTGGAGGAAGAGGGGGAAGGCTCGCCCAAGGTACTTGAGCTGAAGGAAAGATATGGATTGGAATACCGTTATCTTGACGGCAGGCTGTTGGTTTATCCGGATACCTCCTCAGGACAAAGGCTCCAATATCGGGCCGGTGCGGTAATTATGGCTGTTACCACCATGATAGCAGCGTGCTTCATAATTTACCATATTCATTATATGCAAAAGAATATCCTTAAGCCCTTTGAGAAGATGCAGCAGTTTGCTGCAGAGGTGGCAGCAGGTAATTTGGATACGCCCCTTACGATGGACAGGAATCATTTGTTTGGCGCCTTTACGGAAAGCTTTGATCTTATGCGCGAAGAATTGGCCGCTGCCAGGGAGAGTGAGAGGAAGGCAAACGAAAGCAAGAAGGAGCTGGTGGCTTCCTTAAGCCATGATGTGAAAACACCCCTTGCCTCAATCAAGGCCATGGCAGAAGTTTTGTGCGTGAAGACTCTGGATGCTGCGGTTGTTGCAAAGCTGGAGATGATTAACCGGAAGGCAGACCAGATTGAGGTGCTGATTAATAATTTATTTCATGCAACCCTGGAGGAGATCCAGGAGTTAAGGGTAATACCCGGGGATCTGGAAAGTATGGAGCTTGTAACACTGCTTCAGAATGCTGATTTTAACCATCAAATACAAGAATACCAGATGCAGGAATGCCTGGTTGAGGTGGATCCCTTAAGGCTGCAGCAGGTGTTTGATAACCTGGTCAGCAATTCCTACAAATATGCAAATACAGAAATTACGGTAGAAACTTATATTGAAGGACAGTATCTCTGTATCATAATCAAAGACTATGGAAGTGGGGTCAGCAGAGAGGATTTGCCCCTGTTAAAACAGAAATACTTCCGGGGAGCAAATAGTGGGGGCAAGGGCGGTGCCGGGATTGGCTTATATATCTCGGATTATTTTATGGGAAAAATGAACGGGTTTTTAGAATTAGAGAATGATTCCGACGGGTTTAAAGCCGTTGTCGGATGTAAATTGTTATAGTCCGCATTCGGCAACTTGAGCGCCATACCCAAGTCTGGGAAATTAAGAAAGAATGATACTGACAGCCAGTCTTTCGGTTAAGGAATAATTAAGAATTATACAAGAAACGGATAAAGTATAGCGGCCCGCCAGGTGATAATATGGTGTCAGAAAACAAAAACAGAAAGGGCTTTAAGGAAAGCTGGAAGAGGGAGTTTATGAGAACGATATTATCAACCAAAAAGCTATGCAAGACATTTTCCAACGGCGGTGTGCAGCAGCATGTTTTAAAAAATATGGATCTGGAGATTTATGAAGGAGATTTCACAATTATCATGGGATCCTCAGGAGCAGGTAAATCTACGTTAATGTACTGTCTTTCCGGGATGGACCGGCCAACCCTGGGGCAGATCTTTTACCGGGATATGGATATTTCCAAATATTCAGAGGACCAGCTGGCAGTTTTCCGCAGGGAGAATTGTGGCTTTGTTTTCCAGCAGATATATCTGGTCGATAAAATGAGTGTTATGGATAATGTTTTAGCCAGCGGTCTGCTGGTTAATAAGAAAAAGACTAACGTAGTCCAAAAGGCAGCAGAGCTATTTGCCAGGGTGAATATCGAGGAGAGCCTGCAAAGGAAGTTTCCCTCCCAATTATCAGGGGGAGAGCAGCAGAGGGTGGCAATTGTCAGAGGCTTGATTAATAAACCGGGAATTCTGTTTGCGGATGAGCCTACCGGTGCCTTAAATTCCAGCAATTCGGAAGCGGTGCTGGATGTTTTCTCAGAGTTCCACAGGGAAGGCCAGAGCATCGTTGCGGTTACCCATGACCTAAGGACGGCACTTCGGGGTAACAGGGTCATTTATCTGAAGGATGGCCGTATCTCCGGTGAATGTATGCTTGGGAGCTACCATAAGGAGGATGAAGCCCGCAGATCGGAGCTGATGGCCTTCTTAACAGAGATGGGGTGGTAACCATGGGAAAATATACGGTATTAATGGGATATTATTTCAGGAAGAACAGAGGGCAATATATTTCTTTTTGCTTTATTGTCGCGATTTCCGCCGCCATATTCAGTATGGGACTGATCACCATATTAAACTTTGGAAAGATGTATGAAAGGAAGTTTGAACAATATCACTGTGCGGACGTTTATTATACGTTGTTTGACTTTGACTGGCCGATGGGGCTGGTGGAGCAGACAGAAAAGCTGAATGGGGTTACGAGGGTAGAGACGAGAAGTAATATCATGCTGTCCGGCGCGTCTACCTATGGAAACACGGGTAACACCCTGACCCATATTTTCTTCGATATGGATGAGGCACATACGATGAATATCCTGGAACCGGTGGGAGATACCCTGGAGCTGGACAGTGTCGATAATCCCATTTATATATCTTACTGGATCAAAGCGAGTGGCTGCAGGCTGGGGGACAGGTATCAGTTTGTTTCCGGTGATATTACCTATAGCTTCACTATCGCGGGCTTTGTAGAGGATATCATGTATGGGAATAATAATTGCGGAAATATTGGCGTCTATCTTCCAGAGGATGATTTTGCCCGGATGTATAACAGGGTGGATGAAAATACCCATGCCACTACCCTATGCATTGGGTTGAAGGATAAACAGGATGGAAAGAAGATATTTACCGGGATAGTGCATGGCCTGTCCGGTAATTTATCCTATAATTATGAATATACCTACGGTTATTTTGAATTAAGCCAAAGGAACAGGACGGTTACAGCTACGATAGTGGCCTCGGTGCTGGTGGCATTTTCACTCATCCTCGTTGTTATTACGATGATGGTAATTAATTTCAGGATCAAAAGCAGCATAGAGGAAGAGCTGCAGAATATGGGTATCTTGAAAGCGGTAGGTTATAGAAGCAGGCAGGTAGTGCTGTCAGTGGCATTTCCTTATATTTTACTGGCAGGTATCTTTATACCGGTGGGAATACTGGGGTCGTATTTGCTCCTGCCCATGGTGGAGGAGGTTTTTGAACAGCTTGCGGGATTAAGCTGGAAGCAAAGCTTTGATCCGGTGTCTGCCTCCTTTGTCATGGCAGTAATAATAGGGCTGGTAGCGCTGACCACGTTATTGTCAGCGGGCAGGATCCGCAGGCTGCATGCGATAGAGGCGTTAAGAAGTGGCATCAAGCATCACAATTTTAAGAGGAATTTCTTCCCCTTAGCTGAGTCCGGGTGGGGAATCCATGCTGCAATGGCGGCGAAAAATTTCTTCGATGGCATAAAGCAGAATATTTTTCTGTTCATTATTTTAGCTGTTATGACCTTTGCGGGAATTTACTCAGGAAGCGGATTGTATAATTCGATGATTCGCACCGACAGATTCATACGGGTCATGAGCGAGGAGAATGCAACGGTAACCTTAAAGACCTTTACCCATGAACAGTCGGAGGAAATTCTGGAGGAGCTTCAAGGGGATAGCCGGGTTGAGAAAGCATTTTATTATGATACTGAGAATGTATTGATCGATGACCAGAGTACAGCGGTGTTTATTATAAAGGATTATAATAAATTGGATAACGAGCTTTGTTATGAAGGGAGAATTCCTTTGCATGACAATGAGATTACCTTGGGCTCATCCCTGGCGGAGAAGATGAAGCTAAAGACGGGTGATGTGGTCACCGTGGCTTATGGAAAGCAGAAGCTTGATTATCTGATCGTTGGCTTGATGCAGGCACCGAATTACAATGGTGCAGCATGTGAGATGACACCGGAGGGTTTTAAGAGATTAAGGGAGGAGTTTGAACCGTCAACGGTTTATATCTATCTGGTGGATCCCTCCAAATCGTCGGCCTTTGTGGATGATATGATCAAGGCTTACGGCCATAACCTGGCTGCTTACACTGATGTCCAGGCTATGATGAAAGAGGGCTTTGGAAATTTTATTCCGCTGACTACCATGATGATCGGGACGATCAGTATCATTGTGCTGATATTAGTTGCAGCTATCCTGTATATGATCATAAAGACAATGATTACCCACAGGAATCAGGAGCTGGGTATCCTAAAAGCCCTTGGATTTACAACGGGGCAATTAATGCTCCAGATATCCGGCAGCTTATTGCCGGTAATCCTGGCAGGCACCCTGGCAGGAGGAATACTGGGACAGTTTTATGTGGATAAGGTGTGGCTGGCATGCTTTTATTCCCTGGGAGTAAGAAAACTAAGCTTAGGAATCCCGGGGCTTTGGAGTGTATGCATTGTCATCTTTTTGGCGGCCTTTTCCTTATCAGTCTCGATTCTCATGGCCAGAAGGATAAAGAAGATTGCTGCTACCCAGCTAATTAAGGAATGTTAAGGCGGATTAAGGAATGCCAACTATAGTAAAACTACCTATAGTGAAACCGTCCATAGTAAAACCACCCATAGCAAAACCGCTTTGATACTTTGAAATAACCCCTTTTGTTAGACAAAACCAAGTCTAAGGAAAGGGGTTATTTTTGAGAGGGTGGTTTTTGCATGTATGTACTAAAATATTTTTTTAAAAGAACCAATTAATCTTCATTTGAAATTCAAACGGGCGTGCTATAATTGATTTGATAGGGGAAGTTAAGTTTCAGAAGCTTCTTAATGAAACGGAATGAAATTTGCTATATCAAGATGCAATTACCTAAATGCAATTAAAGCAGGAAAGGAAATGTGGACAATGCAAAATAAACAATACCATGTGCTATTTCTTGAAGACGAACCAACCATCCGGGAGGTTTTAAAAGAATATATGAGCATCTCTAATTATCATGTAACAGAGACGGAAAATGGGGATGATGCCATTACGTTATTAAATAAATATACCTTTGATATTGCCGTATTAGATATCATGGTGCCTGGTGTTGGTGGTCTTGAGGTATTAAGCCATATCAAGGATCATTATCCCCAAACGGCTACCATAATGCTTACCGCATTAGAGGATGAAAAAACACAGGTGGACGCCTTTAACCGCTATGCAGATGACTATGTAGTTAAACCGGTTTCTCCCATTATATTATTAAAAAGAATGGAAACGATTTTACGCCGTACAAAACAAAGTTTTTCTAATTCAAAGGCCGCCTGTGGCCTTACCTTTGAGGAAGAAGCTTACCGGGCCTATTATAACGGCAGCCCCTTACCCCTTACATTAAGCGAATACCTGCTATTGCAAACCTTATATAAGGAGCCAAACCGCGTTTTTAACCGGGAGCAGTTAATACTTCGTATTTTTAATGAAGATTATATCGGAAATGATCGCATTATTGATGCACATATTAAAAACCTTAGAAAGAAATTACCGGTCCCCTGCATTAAAACCGTAATAGGCATCGGTTATCAGTTTGATAAAGAAGGAGCAGCCCATGAAGCTTATTCATAAAAATTTCCTCTATACTGCAATTGTGACAGGGATCCTGACCGTTTTGGTGCTGGGGTATTTTATATTTATGCTTCCCTCCCTTTATGTGGATTATATGTCAAATGAAAATTATGGCTCTATTGTAAAGCAGCATAGAAGCTACCTGGAGGATGGTTCCTACAAGAATGTAGCAATTAAAAACCCCAGCTGCATGACAATTGATATCCCCTTTTCTGAAGATTCCTTCGTTATTACAGGAAAGACCTTCCAAGCAACAATAACACCGGCGACTGATGATATGAGAGAGCTTCTCTTGGAAATAAAGAGCTATGTAAAAGCCAATATCAATTCCTTTATGGCTGAGGAGCAGAGTACGGATATGGAAGCATTTATGGCAGAGCTTGAAGAAAAAGCTTTGGAATGGAAGGATGATTTTATAAAGCAGGCAGCTTTTTTGGACGACCTGCCCTTTACCTTGAAAACACAATCCGATTCCTCCTATTATCAACATTATTGGGATGAATCAGCGAAAATCCATTATTTTTCCGAGGGCACCCTTTTTATCGAGGCTGGTGTAAAGGATGGTGAAAATCAGTATACCAATTACGTTGGGCTTACCTTTAACAGTGACCGCATAGTAATATCCTATCTTCCGACAATGACTCCGAAAATGAATGAGATTACACCGATTGTAGTTCACTCCTTACCCATGCTTATTTCCGTTATTATATTATTCGCACTAGTTGTTTCCTGCCTGTATTCCAAAGGGATCGTTGATCCTATTATAAGGTTAGTAAAGCATACAGAAGCAGTAAAACGAAGCGGTATTATTGCAAATGCCTCGCTTCCGGTAAAAGGGAAGGATGAAATTGCCCGTCTCGTCCAGACCTTAAATGAGCTATATGAGGAGTTGGATGATAATTATCAAGCCTTGGAGAATAAAAACAATGAATTAAAGGAGAAGAACAAAAGACAGGAAGTGTTTCTACGTTCATCCTCCCATCAATTAAAAACGCCGATTGCTGCCGCCCTCCTGCTGGTGGACGGTATGATAAACCAGATTGGTAAATATCAGGATGTGGGGACGTATTTGCCGGAAGTGAAAAAACAGCTGCTGTCAATGAGAAAAATGGTAGAGGATATTTTATATTTGAGCCGCCGTGAAGAGAGTATAACCCTCGAAGCTATTAATTTGAGCGCACTGGTTGCCGGACAATTACCATATTATCAAATTGCGTTGGCAGAAGGTAAGTACAATTTAGTAACAGACTTTTCCGAAAATAGTTATGTCAGGGCCGATTCGGGTTTATTACTTGCCATCCTTGATAACCTCATTTCAAATGCGATTGTCCATAGTAAAGCAGGTGCTGTGATTACTATTTCAACGAAACCAAACCAATTGGAAATTTATAATAGTAACGCCCATATTGACGAAGATCTGATGCCGAATATTTTTGAACCATTTGTGAGTGGAAATGGAAAAGGCCACGGGCTTGGATTATATATCGTTGCCTATTATGCAAATATTTTAGGTGCAATGGTTAAGCTCGGCAATGTGAAGGACGGAGTATTGGCAAAAGTAGTGTTTGAGCCGGCCCCCAAGCAGCCTGCCGCTGATGAATAAGGTGATTTGGGCATATTCATCCCGCTATCCAAATCTCAGCCATTTGACGCTTAATGCATAGGATTAATTTGAGCATATTTTATCAGTATTTTTTCCATGTCTTCATTACATCTATTCAGCATCTACACAGGATCTTCATGCGGGATTCATATCCATTTGGTAAGATAACCATGTAAGAATACTCGGTAAAGAAGAGGAGATGAAAAACATGTTACTAAGAATTAATAGCTTAAATGTCCAGTATGGCAAAACGACAGCTCTTAACATTACTGCCCCTATCACGATTGAAAAAGGAGACCGTATAGGTGTTATTGGTTCAAATGGAGCCGGAAAGAGCACGTTGATAAAAAGCCTTTTAGGAATTGTAAATTACTCAGGCTCTGTTGATAGTACCATTACCCCGCTGGATATGGCAGTGCATATGCAATTTAATGAATATACCGATAGCATGGCAACGAAACACGTTATGGAGGCAATCCTTCAAACCAGGATTAAGAAAAACAGGAAGCTTCAGGAGCTCATTTCATATTTTGAATTTGAGCAATGCCTAAATAAAAAGTTTAAGGTTCTTTCAGGCGGGCAAAAGCAGCGCTTTACTATTATCCTGGTCATGATGCAGGAAGCTGAGCTTACCTTCTATGATGAGGTTACCTCCGGATTAGATTTTGAGACACGGCAAAAGCTTGTAGAGAAGCTGGTTTCCTGGTATCAGGGCAGGGAGGACGGGTTATGTGTCGTTTCGCATTATTTTGAAGAGTTAGAGCAATTAACAAATAAATTATTGATTCTTGAACAGGGAAATGTAATTGCATTCGGTGATAAGGAGGAGCTGTTTAATAAGTATTGTGGCCATGCCGTTATTGTAATAGACAATAACCAGAAAAACCAGCTGTTAATCAAGGAATATGAAAAACTAGCCGCGCCAAACCATTTAATTGCCCTTGCTTGCCATACCCGGGAGATTGAATCGGAAATTACGGCATTACTAATCCAAAATGATGTGAATTATAAAAGAAGCAATAGCGATATTGAGCTGATTTTTATTAATGCAAAGGAACATGCTGCAAAGGGAGGGATTGGCAATGAAAAAAAATAAAGTCTCATTAAGAATGATACAATATGAGTTAAGAAATGTAGCAGGGAATCCATTTGTCCACATTTTCGGAGTTGGTTTTCCAATCCTGTTATCGGTTATTATTACTAAGGCGGTTGCGGCAGAGATGCCGGGCAGCTTTTATCTGGGAGAGGTTGTTACTTCTATTGTTCTTGGCATTGGGGCTGTTATTCCGATGGCAACGATCCTTATAGGTTATTCCAGCACCTGTTCCCAGGATATTGAAAAAAATATACCCCTTAGGATGCAATTGTTTGGTTTTAGTGAAAAGTACACGATTGTCAATCGTTTGATTGCTGAATTTATTTACATGACTTTTGCTTTTCTAATTTATTTTATCATAGTCTGTAGTGTTCTTAAGCTGGTAGCCCCTGCTGCCTCCGGCGCAATTATTTATTTTGTTTGTATTTATATTTTTGCAGCGGTATTATTTATGTTAGCGCATGCCATTGCAAACCTTGTAAAAAAATTTGGATTGACTTACATGATTACGATGATTATCTATTTCGCAATGATGATTTTAAGTGGTATGATGGGAATTACAGTGGATAAATTACCAAAAGGCCTGAGAATTGCTTCCGATCTACTCCCGTCCACGTATTTTGTTAAGGATTTTTATACAGTCTGGATTGGAGAATCCTATAATTTCGGACCGATGATACAATCCTATATTTTCTTTTTTGCTATATCAGGAATCCTGGTTTTTATCATGGTTTATAATTCAAAAAGGAATTTACATTAATATTTGCAGTTGTTAAATATTCTTCTACAGGGTATACTTGTTTTAAAAGAATAAACAAAATGATAAACGGTAAAGATGCTGTAAGGTTATAATCAGATCACCTTGGAGAATGGGCTGAATTACGGTTTGTCTATGTAGGAGGCATGCTTATGAAATTTTTATGGACAACGATTGTGGTAAAAGACCTGGAGGAATCCTTAAGGTTTTACAAAGAAATAGTTGGATTAAAGGAGCACAGAAGATTTAACGCAGGCCCTGGGGCTGAGATTGCATTCTTAGGTGACGGTGAAACAGAGGTTGAATTAATGACCAATTCCCAGAAGAAAGAAGTAAGCTATGGGGCAGATATTTCCCTGGGCTTTGAAGTGGAGGATCTGGAAAAGTGCATGGACAACCTGAAGGAGAGGGGAATTGAGATTGTAAGCGGGCCCATTTCGCCGAATCCCTCTGTTAGGTTTATATTTGTGCATGATCCCAATGGACTTCGGATTCAATTTGTAGAAAACGCTAAGAAATAAAGTGGGAAAGTAAATGTGAAGGAATAAATAGGAGAACCATAAGCTTAGGCCAAGGGATACGGGGTATTCCTTGGCCTAAGCTTATGGTATTCTGGTATAGCCTGCTTCTATTTACTGGAATAACCTATCCCTCTTTTATCGGTCGCAAAAATGCCTTCCTATTGGTATCACATAGGGAGAATTTGATACCGTATCTGAAATAATACGTGATTTCATGCCAAAGACATCCATAATCAACTCTTCGGTAACAATATCACCGGGTGCTCCCTGGGCGGTCAGCTTTCCATTCTTCATTGCATATAAATAATCCGCGTAGCGTGCCGCAAGATTAATATCGTGCAATACCATTACGATTGTGGTTTGTTTGCGCTGATTTAAATCGGCCATTAAATCAAGAATTTCGATCTGATAATTGATATCCAGAAAGGTTGTCGGTTCATCAAGGAATAAAATATCGGTCTGTTGCGCCAATGCGGTAGCAATCCATGCTCTTTGCCTTTGTCCACCGGACAGTTCATTCATCCCGCGGTTCGCAAGTTCAATAATATCCATGATTTCCATTGCTTCTGTCACTGCTTCTAGGTCCTGCTTCGTCTGCCCCTGCAGGAACTTCTGATGGGGGTATCTTCCGCGTGCCACCAGGTCACTTACCGTAACCCCCTCCGGGACAACCGGATCCTGGGGTAATAAGCCGCAAATCCTGGCAAGCTCCTTGGGATGCATTGACCGAATCGGTTTTCCATCCAGCGTTACCACTCCTGACCTTGGTGTAATAATTCTGGTCATAGCCTTCAGCAAGGTAGATTTGCCACAGGCATTAGCGCCTATAATAACACTAATTTTACCTTTTGGTATTTCAAGGCTCACATCATGTATTACTGTTTTTTCATCGTAACCTACAACTAGATTGTCTACTTTTAAAATATGTTCGGATTTCATTAAAATTCTCCATGTCGATTCATTCGTATTAGCAAATAGATTAAATAGGGAGCACCCAGCAATCCTGTAATTACGCCTACCGGGAATCGAATTGCAAATGCCTGCTGACCAATAATATCTGCTGCCAGAACTAAAACGACTCCAAATAACCCTGCTATCACAGGTGAAGAGTTACCATATCCTGTAATACGCTTTGCAATTGGTCCGGACAGAAAGGATACAAAGGCAACCGGTCCAGTGGTTGCAGTCGCTACAGCAACAAGAATTACAGATGCAATCAGCAGAATTCCTCTCGCCTGGTTCGTATTCACCCCCATAGTGGTTGCTGATTCCTCACCAAGCTCCAATATCTTTAAGGACTTTGCATAAAATAAAATGAATGGTACGCAGATCACCATAACCACCAATAATAAATATGTTGTTTTCATTTGTACTCCATTCAAACTTCCGCTCATCCATCGTAATGCACCTGAAATATCATTCTCATTTCCAATAAGAAGGAAATAGCTGATTGCTGAATTCATTAAGGCTTGAAATCCAATTCCTACTAATATCAGACGTCCTGTAGAGTATTTTTTTAATTTGGATAAGAGATAAATCAAAATTGCTGTTATCGCTGCTGCCAGAATGGAGCCTCCAAAAACAATGCTTCCTCCAGCATGGAGAATTAATATGCAAAATACAGCACCAGCACTGGAAGCCGATGTAATTCCAAGGATATTTGGATTAGCCAGTGGATTTCTTAGCATAGTCTGAAAAACGCTTCCTGCCAGCCCAAAGGAAAACCCAGTGGTTATTCCGGCAACCATCCTCGGCAATCTTAAGGTGAGGATGGTAAAAGCTGCATTTGAGGTATCTTTTCCAGCTAGAACCTGCACTACGGTTCCCAAGGAATAAAAAGTATTACCAACAGTCATCATAAGTCCGCAGAGAATAATCGCCAGCAGTAAGAGAATAACTTCTACAATCCAATATCTTTTTTTTCTTTTTTTCTGCCCCTTTTCAATAAAAGCAATATTTTCTACATGATTCGTCATAGCTTCGCCCTCATTGCCGTATAAATTAATATTGGGGCGCCTACAAATGCTGTCACCACTCCGACCTCCAATTCTCCTGGATAACTTAACAGGCGGCCAACCACATCTGAAATCGTCAGAACCACTGCACCTGTCAGCGCTGACAATGGAATTGTGTAACGCAAATCTGCACCAACAAACAGGCGGACCAGGTGTGGTGCCAGAAGGCCGATAAATCCGATTGGCCCGGCAAGTGCCGTAGCACTTCCACATAAAATAACACCTGTCAGTGCAGCGCAGATACGTACAATCCCGGTACGCACACCTAAGCTTGTGGCTGCCTCATCCCCCAGGGCCATCGCATTTAAAGCTGGCGCCAGGGCGATTGCCATAGCAATGCCAATTAGCATAAATGGTGCCAGCAAGGATACATAGCTCCAGGTTCCTGCGCCAATGCTTCCCACCTGCCAAAAACGATATTCATCCATCACATAAGAGCGTGGAATCATAACAGTACTAATAATACAGGACAGGGCAGCACTCGTTGCTGCGCCTGCCAGAACAAGCTTTATGGGTGTGGTGCCGCCTTTTCCCATGGAGCCGATTCCATAAACCAATACAGACGTAAGCGTGGAACCAACCAAGGCAAGTATAATATATTCACTTGGGGCCGATATATTAAGAAAAGCAATCCCGCATACTACAAAAACGGAAGCCCCCGTATTCACACCTAAAATCGAAGGATCAGCAATCGGATTTCTTGTGACGGCCTGCATAAGTACACCGGATACCCCCAGCCCTGCTCCACAGAGTAAGCCAAAAAATGTCCTTGGAATTCTTTTTCTTATCACATTTACCCCATATTCTGAAATCTGGGGATGAAATAATGCATCTATTATTTCCCTTACCGTAACCTGCCTGGATCCCAAAACAAAGGACATTACGACAGTCACAACCAACAAAGCCATAAGAACAAATAAGGTTATTAAAAAATGTTTAGGTAGAAACAGTGCCTGCTTCCTGCAACTGTTTCTACCATTTTCTTTATTATTTTGAGTTTTCATTACTTTTTAATGTTTCCAATTCCTTCTGCAAGTTTCTCCACATACTCATCAATTGTATAATCAAAAGCAAGTGGGGTAATCGTAAGTGCTGCTGATAAGGCAGTGCCACTTTCAATGCTGATGATCGCGTTGTTTTTCAAAGCGGGAATTTCTCCAAGGACCTCATCTGCTGCCGCTGCTGCATAGGCAGATTCAGAGCTGTAGCCAATAAGAAAGTCTGCATCATACAATAAATCTGCATTTTCTGCACTAAGAGAAAGTGAATAACTTCCCTCCTTAATGTACTGGCTTACACTTTCCGGATATGTAAAACCAAATTCGTAAAGGAATTGGCAACGGGTATCCTCAGGTGAATATGCATGAAGGCTGGAAAGGTCCTTTTCATTAAAGGAGATCCATACAAATTTTTTTCCTTCAAATTCAGGATGTGCTGCTTTCTTCTCTGCAATTGTATCCTGCATGCTTGAAATTAGGGCCTTACCCTTTTCTTCCAGCCCAAGTGCTTTTGCAGTAATGCTGATCCATTCCTCTGTACTGATGGTCCATGCCGTTTTCGGATATGCCACTACCGGTGCAATTTTACTCAGCAAATCATATTCTTCCTGCGTTATTCCTGAATAAGGTGCAAGAATAATATCCGGATTGCTGTCAGAAACTGCTTCGTAATCAATACCATCAGTGTCTTGGAATACATTTGGTTCTGTTACGCCAAGCTCTTTTAACTTTTGCTGTGTCCAAGGCAGCATACCACTCTCATCCTGAACACCATAATTTGCTGCTGAAAATCCAACAGGTACTACACCAAGAGCCAGTACAACATCCTGATTACCAAATGCGACTGTAACTACTCTTTCAGGCTGCTTCTCAATCACTGTTTTGCCAAATGCATGTTCAATGGTTACCGGATATGTAGCAGATGTGCTTTCCTCTGCTTCTGTCCCTGCTTCCGATACAGGTGTATCCGTTGCAGGTGCACTGGTTACGCCCGTATTCCCTTCCTGTGTTGTCTTTGCATTTCCACACCCAGTGAAAGCAACCATTATTGCCAGAGCTGTTACGAT
This sequence comes from Clostridiales bacterium, assembly GCA_012839295.1. Lineage (GTDB taxonomy): Bacteria > Bacillota > Clostridia > Lachnospirales > Lachnospiraceae > Mobilitalea. The sequence goes on along the minus strand of DUNO01000061.1, from coordinate 181,380 downwards.
ACTAATTATTTTATTTCTCATTGACTCCTCCTAAATAATATCTCTTTATTTTGCTTTTGAGTTAGAATGAACTAACTGAGGCAATTATACTTATCCTCGTCTATCTTGTCAACATATTTTTGCTAATTAAAATAATTTTAGTTAAGAGGATTGAATTTTCCATAAATTTTTGTTATACTTCTTTCACCAAACGATAATAAACATCTACAGAGGAGAAGTAATATGGCAATTATGAAAGATGTGGCCGCCAGAGCAGGAGTGTCCATCTCTACCGTAAGCTTCGTTTTAAATGGTGTCTCCAAGCAGCATAAAGTAGCAGATAATACTGCAAAAAGAGTATTAAGGGCGGCCAAAGAATTGGGGTATCATATCAATAGTTCCCTTGAGTTATCCCCAAATTCTTCTGTTGGGCAAAATGTTATTGGAATCTTTTTTCCCAGGGAGAATAACGCAACCGATTTAGGAAGAATAACTGAGAATATTTATCAGTACACTGCCCTGCAGAATTTGTCCTGTAATATTATGGTTATACCCTATCAACTGGAGCAGCTTAATGAAGTCATTAAAAATATTGATTGGAAAACCGTGGATGCAGCGATTGTGGTTATTCCCCAATTAAAAGAGAGGCTGGAATTAGATGATTTTCCAGATGAGCTCCCTATCGTTTTTTATAACTATTCTGATTCCAGATATAATAGTGTATCCTGCAGCTGTGCAGAAGCCAGCAAGCTGCTTTGTGATATTATCCATACAAAGGGATATCAGGATATTGCAGTGATCGGAAGTGAAAGTTCTCCAGGAATTTGCGATTCTTATTTTACACAATTCCTTGAACTATGTGAGCAATCCGGCATTCCTGTTCCCACTAAAAACTATATTTCTGTGGAAAATTCTTTTTATGGCGGTGCCATTGCTGCAAGAAAGCTTTTGAATTTTAACAGTCGCCCTTCTCTGATTCTATCTGCAAACACAGTGTTAGCACAAGGCGCGATTCCTGTATTTGCAAGAAATGAATTTTATATTCCTTACAACACAGAGCTTGCTTCTTTTGGATTAGACAGCGATTTATCCTATCTCCAGAATCATATTCCATCCTTGACTATGGTTATTATTCCTTCCATGGAAATGTTTAAAATTGCTACAGACCTGGCATTCCAACTAATGGAAGGTCCAGAAAAAAAGCCAATTCATCGTATTTGTCAGTGTAAACTGGTTTTAAACGAAAGCTTATCGATTTGATTTTAAAATAATACATTCTTGCAAATCATATGTAATATGTTATGCTATATTCAGGGACACTCATCTGGACATGCCATCAATGTCCCATACGGCATTTTATATGAACTGAGGTGTTTATTTTGAAAGATTTCATTTTGCTGAACAAGAATACACCCGTATTAAATTTTGAGATGGACGTAGATACAGCTCAGATATACAAAATTACGAAAGTGGTTAATCCTGAGCATGCACCGATTTCTGTACTGGACAACAAAGGATTTCCGGACAGGATACGGCTTATCGATTGGTGGAAAAGCAGAGCTATCCCTATCAGCAGGTTCGGATTGCGTGATGCCCTAATGCTTATGAATATATCAAGCACGGAAAAGCTGGTACTGGAATCCCATGGCCTTAGCTTAAGTGACCAATATTGGATAAAAGAAGCCGGATCAGAGCTTCAATGGAATGAGATTAACTTCTTCGATAATGATTTCTCAGATGATGTAGGTGAGGCGCTGTTTGGCAGGAAAAACAGTGAAACTTTAGATTTGCTTTCGCCCTGCAATACGTCTGACGGGTGGTTAAGGAAAAAGTGGAAGATCGTAAATGGAAAGAGGGCTTTGGTCAAAGCAGGCAGCAGTTCCTTTTACCAAGAGCCATTGAATGAGCTGATCGCTACTAAAATACTGAAAGCCAGCTCATTCGAGAATTTTATAGAGTATCACGTAATATCTGACAGTGAGGGTAAACCGATGTCAGTCTGTAATAATTTTGTGACATGTGACACGGAGCTGATTACAGCGCGGGCTATCTTCCAGTCCACAAAGCAACGTAATGAAGATTCTGATAAGGTACATTATGTACGTTGCTGTGAAAAGTTAGGGATACCCTCAGAAGTAACCGAAGAATTCTTGTCCGATATGCTGACCTTCGACTACCTGATCTGTAACCAGGACAGGCATTATAATAATTTTGGCATGATACGGGATGTGAATACGCTACAGGTCTTGGGGCACGCCCCTTTCTTTGATAACGGTTCCTCTCTCTGGTATAATGTCACAACCAATTTTATAAAAAATGACGGTCCCCAGAAATCTTATCCCTTTAGGAAAGACCATGAGGAGCAAATCAAATTAGTTACGAAATCTCCTAAATTCGCAATCAGCGGTATAGATTCCATCGTAGAGTCGGTGATGGCACTTTCTCCGTATATGGAACAAAACCGCATTGATAAAATAACTTCTAGCTTGGCTAAGAGATTTCATGATTTCTATTGAATTATCATAGTTCCTTAGGATTCGACTGCTGTTCTTATTCCAGACGATGAAGATGTAGCCAGCAGAATCATTTCCCAGTTAAGAGCTAATAGTTCCCATCAAGAGGCAGTAGAACCATTTGGTCGGGAATACAACAATCTGAAGTTGGATTTTTGATGATACCTGATATGAGAATGCTTTACAGGCCGTTATTTTGCATGCAGAGGTCTGTTTATGGGTAGAATTGGGTTCCCGCTGCGATTTTTGTTGGGTATTGGGTATGAGATGTTGAAATAAAAAAAGCTCCAATAGAACAGGTTATCGCCGGACTATATAGGGACTGGAGATCCAACAGAACGAAAGAAAATTAATATCAAAGCAGCAGACTGTGGGCACTTGACGCACAGCCTGCTGTTTTCTGTTTGGGTCTTTCAACTTTCCAAAACCTTCTTATTTTTCATTCAGACGGAAAGACTTAAAGTCAATTGCTCCGTCACCTTCAAAGCTGAACCAGAGGGATTTTACTCCATCCTCCAGACAAACCTCTCCAGAGAAGCTTTTCCATTCCCTGGAGGGGGCAACCGGTATCTGTGCAAAGGGTTTTTCTTCAGCATCTAAAGAAATGTTCATTACACCATGTCCGTTTCCCCGGGTTAAAACTGTAACCATGCCTAAATTATGAATAGAAAAATATCGGAAGCCTGCTTTTGCTCCAGAACGCATATTAGCAATGTATTGATTTGGATTATCCTCCCGGTCTTCGCCGTCCTGTGTGATAAAAGGATGCCTCTGTCCTATACGGCTCTTTATAACATATGGTTTTGCTCCGGTTTTGCTCATTAAGCAGCAGGCTATTCCGGCATTATATTCACCTTTTCCGTCCAAAGCGGTTTTCTGATGGCTACCATTAAACAAATTGCTGATCTTACAAACGTTTCACGGGGCACAATTGATCGTGTCATAAACAATCGTGGCAGAGTAAGTCCTGAAACAGAGGAAAAGGTTCGTGCCGCCATAGAAGCACTTAACTATCTGCCGAATAAAGCCGGGAAAAACCTTGCTGTTCGCAAAAAAAATTTACGTTTCGGTTTTATTCTTATTTCTCCAAACAATTACAATCCTTTCTTTTTAGATGTAGAAAAGGGGATCAAAAAAAAGGCAAAAGAGCTGGAAACCTTCGGCGTTAGTGTAGATATTCGCTACACATCTCCCACGGATGCATCTACACAAATTGAATCCATGGATTATTTTGCAAACAACGGATATAACGGCATTGCAATCACTGCTATTAACAGCCATGGAATTGCAGAAAAAATTCGCGAAGTATCCTCACGGGGCATTCCTGTTGTAACTTCCAACACAGATATTCCAGCCTCTGGAAGACTTGCCTATACCGGAAGTAATTATTATCAGTGCGGTAAAGTCGCAGCAAATCTTTTGGGGCTTATTACGAATGGATGTGCAAAGGTTGGTGTGATTACCGGGTCTGAAAATGTTATGTGTATTACAGAAAGAAGCCTTGGTTTCAGAGACTATCTGCAAAAGCACTATCCAAATATTAGCTATGTAGGAGCCGCAACGAATAATCGGTATGATGAAATAGAAAATTATCTTATTACTAAAGCGCTTCTGGATGAACATCCCGAAATCGACGCATTATATCTTGCCGCAGCCGGAGTAAGCGGTGCCTGTCGCGCCGTAACAGACAGCCGCCGCAGGATTACAGTCGTAGCAAATGACTGTGTTTCGGCTACAAAAGAGCTTATGCGGCAGGAGGTTATCGCTGTTACTATCGATCAAAACCCTACCTATCAAGGTGCTAAACCATTAGAAATACTTTTTGATGCGGCGACTGTTGGTACTGCTTTCATAGAGGAATATTACTATACGGATGCTATAATCAAAGTTAGAACCAATATTTGAAATGGTTTAAATTTAAATTCAGATGCCGGAAGACTTCCTGTGGTGGAGGGCAACTGCCACCAGAAAACGCTAAGAAATAGATTTACAAAACCGGAATTATGTATTATAATCGTTAAATAAATAACAAAAATATTCGTACTGACGACGAGGGTGCGCCCGAGTGGGAAGGCGGCAGATTAGAATATAATGAGCCTTTGCTTTGATGATAAAAGGTGGAATCCCCGGTAACTATTACATTGTGGACAGTAAGATGTTTACCGTGGCTTTTTCCTGATATCAGTGAGTCAAGGATTTCGATAGCTATCCCTGTGCCTTTCTAGGTGTAGGGATTTTTTGTGCCTTGGACTGTTTTCGAAAGATGGTGGAATTGGCAAGGGAAAGGAAATTAGGAGCAGCATTAACAGTAGGAAATTAACAATAAAAAATTAATGATAAAAAATTAATGATGGAAAGAGGTAGGACATGGAAAAAATGAAAAGTCTGATTGAAAAATTAGAAAAAGAGAGAATGTTAAGCAAAGGGGAATTTCTAACCTTATTAACTACCATCTCTGAAGAGGATACGCTGTTTCTCAGGGAACGGGCGAGGCAGACGGCGCGGAGGCATTTCGGCAATAAGATCTATACCAGGGGGCTCATTGAGTTTACGAATTATTGCAAGAATGACTGTTATTACTGCGGTATCCGAAGAAGCAACCGGAATGTGGAGCGTTACCGCCTGACAAAAGAGCAGATCATGGATTGCTGCGGACAGGGGCACGGGCTGGGTTTTAGGACCTTTGTGCTCCAGGGCGGTGAGGATGGTACCTATTCTGATGAGGATATTGTAGATCTTATCCACAGGATTAAAGCGGATTACCCGGATTGTGCGATTACCCTGTCCATCGGTGAGAAAAGCTATGAAAGCTATTTAAAATACTACCAGGCCGGGGCAGACCGGTATCTGCTGCGGCATGAAACGGCCAATGAAGACCATTACCGCAGGCTGCATCCGGAAAATCTCAGCCTTAAGCAGCGGAAGCAATGTCTTAAGAACTTAAAGGAGATAGGCTTTCAGGTTGGGGCAGGCTTTATGGTCGGTTCCCCATACCAAACTACGGAGCATTTAATAGAGGATCTGTTCTTTATAAAGGAGCTTGACCCGGAGATGGTTGGAATCGGACCCTTCCTGCCTCACCATGAGACGCCCTTTGCTGAGGAAAACAAGGGTACCATGGAACAGACGCTGCTTTTCATCAGCATCCTCCGGTTGATGCTGCCGAATGCACTGATTCCTTCCACGACAGCGCTGGGCACCGTAAATCCTCTTGGAAGGGAACAGGGGATTTTGTCAGGGGCAAATGTAGTAATGCCGAACCTGTCGCCTACCATTGTCCGCAAGAATTACGAGCTTTATGACAATAAGATCTGTACCGGGGATGAGGCAGCAGAATGTCGCTTCTGCCTGGACGGCAGAATGAAAAAAATAGGATATGAGCTGGCCGTGGACCGCGGGGACTATCAGAAAGCGGAGCAGCATATCAAGAAGCAAATATATTAAGGTAGCACATTAATTGTATAAAAATAACCCGGAATTCAGGAAGAATAATCCGGTTCTTAAAGGAGAGGTATCAGATGTATAATGTAATGTCCAAAAAAGCAGAAGAATTTATTAGCCATGAGGAAATTTTAGAGACCCTGGAATATGCAAGGGCCAATAAGGATAACCGTGAACTGGTTGGGGCTATCCTGGAAAAAGCCTGTCAAATGAAGGGGATCTCCCATCGTGAGGCAGCCGTACTGCTGGAATGTGACCTGGAGGATGAAGTCCAGAAGATCTATGACCTGGCAATTAAGATTAAGGAAAGGTTCTATGGCAACCGTATTGTAATGTTTGCCCCTCTTTATCTGTCCAATTACTGTGTCAATGGATGTGTCTACTGCCCCTACCATTATGTAAATAAGCATATCCCGCGTAAAAAGCTGACGCAGCAGGAGATCCGGAATGAGGTAATTGCCCTCCAGGATATGGGGCATAAGCGGCTTGCCCTTGAGGCCGGTGAGGATCCGGTAAATAACCCCCTGGAATATATCCTTGAGAGCATTGATACAATTTATTCTATTAAGCATAAAAACGGGGCGATCCGCCGTGTCAATGTAAATATTGCCGCAACCACCGTGGAGGATTACAGGAAGCTTAAGGACGCGGGAATAGGAACCTATATCCTGTTCCAGGAAACCTACCACAAGGAAAACTATGAGAAGCTTCACCCGACAGGGCCAAAGCATAATTATGCCTATCATACGGAGGCCATGGACCGTGCCATGGAGGCAGGAATTGATGATGTCGGCCTCGGTGTGCTCTACGGACTTAACATGTACCGCTACGATTTTGTCGGCATTTTAATGCATGCGGAGCACCTGGAGGCAGCCATGGGCTGCGGACCCCATACCATCAGCGTTCCCCGCATCCGTCCGGCGGATGATATTGACCCGGACAGCTTCAAGGATGGAATTTCCGATGAGATCTTTGAAAAAATTGTAGCAATCCTTCGTATCGCGGTACCTTACACAGGGATTATTGTGTCTACAAGGGAGTCCCGGAAGAGCAGGGAAAAGGTATTAAAGCTTGGGGTTTCACAGATCAGCGGAGGGTCGAAGACCAGTGTTGGAGGCTACGCAGAGGAGGAGCCGGAGGAGGAAAGCTCAGCCCAGTTTGATGTGGAGGACAGAAGGACATTGGATGAGATCGTGAACTGGTTACTGGACAGGGGGCATATTCCGAGCTTTTGTACCGCCTGTTACAGGGAAGGGCGTACCGGTGACCGGTTTATGACCCTTGTAAAATCGGGGCAGATTGCTAATTGCTGCCAGCCGAATGCACTCATGACCTTAAAGGAATATCTGGAGGACTATGCCTCAGAAGATACACGGAAAAAAGGGGAGCGCTTAATTGAAAAGGAGCTGACCCATATCCCGAATGAAAGGGTGCTTAGGATAGCGGAAGATAACCTGGTGAAAATTGCAGCAGGAAGCCGTGACTTTAGGTTCTGATTGCCGCGATGTACTTCAGGACGAAAGGATTTTCTCAAAAAATGATAGGCTTTTTTGGATGGAATTGATATAATTATAATATAGAAACATATAGGTATGATCCAGGCAAGATACCAACAGAGTGCAGGTTGGTAGGTATGGTTGTTCAGGTAAGCTGTTGACAGGTAACAATCTGGCGGTATGCCAGGAAGTAAATGAAAGAGTTTTTAGCGGATTTCCAGAAAAAGGAAGGTTAACATGGATTTAACGGGTACACCCATGAGAAATCAACTCCATATTGGTATTTTTGGTAAAAGAAATAGCGGCAAATCAACCTTGATCAATGCATTGACCGGCAACAATGGGCTGTCGATGCCCTATGTAGCAGATGTAACGACTGACCCTGTTTATAAAACAATTGAAATCCAGGGTATCGGCTCCTGTGTATTAATCGATACTGCGGGCTTTGATGGTAAGGGTCAGCTTTCCCGGAGGGACGCAGAGGGTATGGGGCTGGCAATGGAAAGGACGGATGTGGCTATCATTGTATGCGCCGGGGATGATGTGGGCCAGGAGCTTGAATGGGCGAAGGAATTCAAGCTGCGGAAAGCCCCTGTCATTATGGTGATTAATAAGATTGACCAGATCAGCAACACGGATAAGATCAGAAATAAGATATATGAAGCGTTAAAGGAAGAACCGGTTAAAATCAGCGCGATTTCAAGGCTCGGGATAGAAAAGGTCAGAGAAGAAATTGTGCGCTGTATCCCGGAGGATTTTGAGGTAAAGAGGATAGCCGGAGACCTGGTAGAAGAAGGCGACCTGGTACTCTTAGTCATGGTACGGGACAGCCAGGATAGCCAGAACAGCCAGGAAGAACAGGTGAAACAGCTGAGACTGCAGGCGCTATGCCAGTTACTGGACAAAGGGTGTATTGTTGTCAGCTGCACCCCGGATAAGCTGGGGGAGGCGCTCACAGGCCTTACGAAGCCTCCGAAGCTAATTATTGCCGATTCTGAGATATTCCGGCAGGTTTATTCGAAGAAACCGGGAGACAGCCTGCTGACATCTTTTTCTGTCTTAAATTCGAGGTAAAATCAAGATTAAAAGGGCAACCGGAAGGATATGTATACAGAAAGCGGATATAATTGTATGGCTTTCCGATACTTTTCTTCCAGTTGCCCTTCTGTTTTATATTATTTTTCTATCCTGGTCTGGATATCCCGGTTATTAGTGGAAGGCCTTCCAGAAGTCCCCCTCCCTATTGAGGTATTCTGCTACGTCCTCAAAGGGAATGACGAATTCAGGGAATCCTCCTGCATAAGCGGAGATATCATAGGGATAGAAATAAATGATGACTGCATCCTCCTCCAGCCGGAAATATTGTGTATCCGTAATGCCCTGAAAGCTTCCTTCAAAGAACATGGATTCACCGGATTTGAGGGCCAATGTAATCTCATTATTAATCATTTCATTTATCTTTACGGCATAATCACTGCCTTCGATAAAAAGATCCTTCAGCTCATAAAAGACCCCCGTATTGGTATCGATAAAGAAATAGTTCTTGATCGGCATTCCATGGGCAGCACCGTAATAATAATCATAGCCCGTCTGCTCTATGATAAGGAGATTCTTCATAAGCCGGGCAGAATAATCATCGCTGACCGAGATCATATCCTGAGCCGTAATAGTCCTGCGGTAGTCTGTAAATATACTTGTCAATTTCTTATTGATCTGCTCCTGCACCCCTGGATTTGCCAGGCCTTCGATTTGGGGGTATTTAACCAGTACATCGCGGAGGGGCTTATATTTCACTTGCACTACCTTGATCTGGTCAGATAACTGCAGCGTATTATCAGCCTTCCATATGACGGCTTTATCCCGGTTATAATATGCCTGATCCCCGTCAATCGAGGCGGAAATGATATCCCCGAACAGCCGGACCGTGCCCCTGCCCTCGAATTTGGGAAGATCGGCTACGATTTTTCCGTCCGTTCCTACGAAAAAGGTGGATTGATCGTTTGTTGCTGTAGAATAGCCATTATAATAAGTCCCTAAATCATAATAGACATAGTCAGATAATTGCTGGCCCTTCGCGTTAAAAATAGCCTGCTTTGCATCCGTACCCGTCACCTGGAAGTCGGGTGACGGCTCCTTCATGGCAAATAAATCGTCGCCAAGATAGATAATCTCACCGTATTTCGGAGGGAAAATTTCCTCACCTTTCATATTAACAACGCCCTGGAGGACACCCTGGCCATTTGTGTCGGAGGAGGTATAGACGAGATATCCGTCCTCAATGCCGGAGGCATAGATATATTTGGAGCCCAGGTCATAGCTTTCAATGATGGCTCCGGTTTTATCGACCAGCCCGTATACACCGCTGCCTTTAGATATATATGCTTTCCCGTCACTGTTAAAATTAGAGGCAAGGATAAACTGGGGCTGTATCACTATATTTCCCTGTGTATCAAGATAACCATAGGAAATGTTGCCGCTGGAATCAAACTTTGCAAAAACCGCTAAACCATTCCGGTAATCAGATACCGTATTATCATTGATGAATATGATGTTGCCCTTCTCATTAATGACACAGTATTTGGAATCAATTGTAACAATTGCGGCACCATCATAAAAGTTGGAGGCGGAATCAAAGACAGGCTCCAGGACGAAGTTGCCGGAAGCGTCCAGATAGCCATATTTTATCTCATTATCAACCGCCCTGGGAGCAGGATATAATTCTGCCACCTTCCCGGGCACATCACTTGGCAGGGGAGACACCGAAGTCTCCGGGATTGATGACGGAGATATGGCGGTACTGCCGTCCTGGCCGGTAGAAGTATCAGCCGCTTTCCTATAGTGAAGAGAAATTAATATGGCTGCTACGACTATAATTAACAGGAGCAGTAATAGGATGGACAATAAGATGGTTTTACGTTTTTTCATTGCAGTTACCTCTGAAATATTCTAGTTGGATTTTAAAACTGAATCTAATTATAATGTGGGAAGGTTCAAAAGTAAAGCCTGGCAGCAGTATTTTTGACGATCCGGATCTTACGTTTTTCTTAATAGCGCTTGATTTCTGAGGTTGCATATGTTAATGTAAGATAAATTTATTTTGCCACCGGGTAAACGTCTTTATTCATTCCATTAGGCCTTAGAAGGAAGCGATATAAGGCGTTTTATTATTTATGAAGGGAGTTTTAAATATGTTTAGGGAAATGCGCCGCAAAAATCAGATTTTAACCCTTGAGGAAAATATTCAAATTTTAAATCGGGGAACATCAGGTGTGCTGGCTGTGGCAGGGGACAATGATTACCCCTATGCTGTCCCGCTTAGCTATGTTTATCATGATAATAAGATTTTCTTCCATTGCGCCAGGGCAGGACATAAGCTGGACGCTATCGCCAGAAACCCAAAGGTTTCCTTTTGCATAACCGATAAGGATCAGGTAGTGCAGGAGGAATATACCACTTATTTCCGCAGTGTCATTGTCTTTGGCAAAGCCCGTATTCTGGAATCCGAAACAGAAAAACGAGCTGCCCTTGCAATCCTGACCGCAAGATATTCTCCTGACGTGGAGGAGGCGCAGCGCTCGCAAGCAATTGAAAAGGCGCTTCAGGCGGTATGCATGATAGAGCTTGCAATTGAGCACATGAGCGGCAAAGAAGCGGCTGAGTTGGTTAGGGCAAAGCAGTCCCGGGCCAGCCAAAGCGAAGGGTAAATTATGTATGAAAGATAAAAATACATAATAGAAAAAATAAAATAATATTCAAAAAATCTGTCGGATTTTACTTCAATTAGTCCGGCAGATTTTTTTGTTCCCGGAAAAAGCTATACAGAATATTCAAAAAAAATGTAATCATACAATATTTTTTCGTTATTACATTATATGGGAAATAAATTGTGTATATTGCACAAAAAATTCACTCGGTAATTGTTAACAAAATAATAAATTTGAGTAAAATCTCTGTCTGTCAGGAAGATAATGTGGTATAATTATAAAAAGATATCATGAAAAAAGAATTTATTTTTTAGTCATAAAATTAAAAAACTCTCATATAATTTCAATGTTGTAAAGATATGGCTCATATGTAAAGTAACCATCGGTAGAAACAGACGGAAGAAAAGGGAGGTTGGTGCTAAATGACAGTAAAGAGCATGGAAAGTACGATTACGGAGGAACAGGTTTATCTTTTTCACCAGGGAACGAACTATAAAAGCTATAAGCTGCTGGGAGCGCATTTAATTACAAAGGATAAGGAGAGCGGTGTCAGGTTCTCCGTATGGGCGCCGAATGCAGCGTGGGTTAGCGTGGTAGGAGATTTCAATGACTGGGATCCCGGGAAAAATCCTATGAGCAAGGTAAATCCTTCCGGAGTGTGGCAGGTGTTTGTTCCCGGACTGACGGAGAACCAGCTGTACAAATATGCCGTCGGAACCGGGGCAGGTGAGATCCTGTATAAATCGGATCCCTACGCCTATTATGCGGAGAAAAAGCCAAAGACAGCCTCCATTGTATATGATGTGGAAGGATTTTCCTGGAAGGACAAGGCTTGGCAACAGAAAAAAAGGGACGGAAAGCTGAAAAATAAGCCAATGACCATCTACGAGGTACATCTTGGCTCCTGGAAACGCCATCCGGACGGCAGCTATTACAGTTACCGTGAAATTGCGGATGAACTGACGGATTATGTAATTGACATGGGCTATACCCATATCGAGCTGATGCCGGTCATGGAGCATCCCTTTGACGGCTCCTGGGGATACCAGATTACAGGCTACTATGCGGCAACAAGCCGGTATGGGACACCGAAGGATTTCATGTACCTGGTAAACAAATGCCACCAGAAGGGAATCGGGGTCATACTTGACTGGGTTCCGGGGCATTTTCCAAAGGATGCCCATGGTCTGGCAAGGTTTGATGGAAGCCCGTTATATGAACATCCTGACCCAAGAAGGGGAGAACATCTCCAATGGGGAACCTACATATTTAATTATGAAAGACCGGAGGTCCAGAGCTTCCTTATATCAAATGTTATCTTCTGGCTGGAATATTACCATGTGGACGGCTTCCGGGTAGACGCAGTGGCGAGCATGCTATACCTGGATTATGAAAGAAAGGATTGGCTTCCGAATAAATACGGCGGAAGAGAATACTTAGAGGCAGCGGATTTTATCAAACGGCTGAACGAAACAGTCTGTGGGGTATTTCCGGGTACCCTGATGATTGCCGAGGACTCCAGCACCTGGCCGCTGCTTACGACGGCAACCAGCAGTGGAGGGCTTGGCTTTACGCATAAATGGAATATGGGCTGGATGAACGATACCTTAAAGTATTGCTCCTGTGACCCGATTTACCGGAAATGGCACCATAACCTGCTGACCTTTTCACTGACCTACGCATTTTCTGAAAAATTCGTATTACCCTTATCCCATGACGAGGTGGTGCACGGCAAGCATTCCCTGCTGGATAAGATGCCGGGGAATTACCAGCAAAAATTCGCCGGCCTGCGCACCTTATTCGGCTATATGGCAGCCCATCCGGGAAATAAGCTGACCTTTATGGGAGGGGAATTTGGACAATTTATTGAATGGAAATATGATGACCAACTGGATTGGTTTTTATTAGAATATGAAATGCATCAAAAAATGAAGGCTTATGTCAAAGCCCTGAATCAGTTTTATGTAAAGACGCCAAGCCTGTGGGAGGATGATGACAGCTGGGGCGGCTACAGCTGGATTAGCCCCGACGATTATAATGAAAGTCTGCTGGCTTTCCTTCGTAAGGGGAGAAAAGCGAAGGATTATACCATCATTGTGATTAATTTCACGCCGGTACCAAGACCGGATTACCGGATCGGAGTACCGAAGGAAAAGGGCTTCCAGGAGGTTTTTAATTCGGATGATATAGCGTACGGAGGCGATGGCAGGCTGCGGGAGGATATTATAGTGCCGGAAGCGGTGCCCTGCCATAATTATGAGCAGTCCATAGAACTGTCGGTACCGCCGCTCTCAGTTGTTTTCTACAGGGCAGTGAGGCCGGTCCGCAAAAGGACGAAACCGGAGGAGGAGTAAAACAGGTATTAATTAAAGGAGGTATAACATATGGTAGCTAAAAAATGCGTAGCCATGTTGCTTGCCGGAGGCCAGGGAAGCAGATTGGGGGTACTGACGAAAAACACGGCAAAACCGGCAGTACCCTTTGGAGGAAAGTATCGGATCATCGATTTTCCCCTAAGTAATTGTACTAATTCAGGGATTGATACGATCGGAGTATTGACCCAGTACAAACCGCTGAAGTTGAATTCTTATATTGGAATCGGCCAGCCCTGGGATCTTGACAGGCTCAATGGAGGCGTAACAATTTTACCACCTTATATGAAGCAGACGGCAGGGGAGTGGTATTCGGGAACAGCCAATGCAATCTGTCAGAATATTGAGTTTATTGAAGCATACAATCCGGAATATGTGCTGATTCTTTCCGGTGACCAGATCTATAAGATGGATTACAGCGCAATGCTGGCCTTCCATGAAGAAAAGGAAGCAGACGTAACCATCGCGGTCCTTGAAGTGCCCTGGGAGGATGCCAGCCGTTTTGGCATCATGAACACGGATGAGGATAATAAGGTTTATGAATTTGTGGAGAAACCAAAGAACCCAATCAGCAATAAAGCGTCCATGGGTATTTACATATTTAAATGGAAAAAGCTGCGTCAGTATCTGACACAGGAGCCAAGATCCTCAGGCTCAAACAATGATTTTGGAAAGGACATCATCCCCAGGATGCTGAAGGACGGGGAGCAGATGTATGCATTTCCCTTTAAAGGCTACTGGAGGGATGTGGGTACCATACAGAGCCTGTGGGAAGCCAATATGGACCTGCTGGAGGAAACACCGGAGCTTGACCTCTATGATCCGGGCTGGAAAATATATTCCAGGAACCCGGTGGAGCCGCCCCATTACATTGCGAGGGGAGCCAATGTGAGAAGCTGCATTATCACTGAGGGCGGGATGATTTTCGGGGATGTGAACCACTCAGTCTTATTCGCCGGAGTTACGGTGGGTAAGGGCAGCAGGGTTCATAATTCAATATTAATGCCAAATGTTAAGGTCGGGGAAAATACAGTCATTGAAAATGCTATTATAGCGGAAAATACAGTAGTTGGTGACAATTGTTATATTGGTTATTCTGCGGGCGCGGAGGAAAAACCGAGTAGGAAAAGGAAGGACATCACTGTCATTGGGGAGAATCTGACATTGCCCTCCGGTTATAAGCTGGATAAGGGAAGTATGGTCGACTCTGAGAATTTTCTGGCTTATCAGGCGGTTATCTAAATAAGGAGGTATATGTTATGAGAGATACAATGGGGATTATCTATACAGGTGACAGCAATATAAGCCTTCAGGAGCTTACCTTGCGCCGCTCTATCGCGGCACTGCCCTTTGCCGGCAGGTACCGGGTAATCGATTTTATGCTTTCGAACATGATTAACTCAGGCGTCACGAATGTCGGAATCATAACCCAAAATAACTACCATTCCTTGATGGACCATCTGGATTCCGGCAAGCAATGGGACCTGGACCGTAAGAGCGGAGGATTATTCATCCTCCCGCCCTACGTCAGCCATGACAATACGGGCTGGTACCGTGGAGAGGTGGATGCCTTCCACAGCAATATGTCATATATCCGCAGAAGCCCCCAGAACCATGTGTTGATCTGCGGGAGCTCCATGATCTGCAGCCTTACCTTCCACAAGGCAATGGAGTTCCATAGGGAGAATATGGCGGATATCACCGTAATCTATAAAGAGGATAAGAGTGCTACCAAGGAGGAGCTGTCCGGCCATACCCTGCTTAGGACGGATGAGAATAACCGGGTCTGGGATATTGAGGTGAGGCCCTCCGTCCCAATGTCGGATAAGGTGTCCATGGAAATGTATATCATTGACAAGAAATTATTTGAATACCTTGTGGAGGAGTGTGCCGCAAGGGGCCAATATGATTTCAGCAAGGATATTTTGCTAAGGAATCTGAATAAACTAAGGATTCTTGGCTTCGAGCATGAGGGATACCTGGCAAAGATTGATAGCATCCATGCCTATTTTAAGACAAACCTGGAAATGCTGGACCAGGAAAATTTCCGTGACCTGTTTGAGCAGTCGGGCCCCGTCTATACGAAGGTTAAGGATCAGGTTCCGGCCAGATACGGGAAAAATGCTTCGGCTATAAACTCCCTGGTGGCGGATGGCTGTATCATAGATGGAGTGGTGGAAAATTGTGTCCTGTTCCGTGGAGTAAAGGTAGGGAAGAACGCTTATATCAGGGATAGTATTATCATGCAGGATACGGAGATCCAGGAAAGGGTTATCCTGGATAATGTTATCCTTGATAAAAACGTCATTGTCCGGAAGGGAAAGCGCCTGATGGGGCAGAAGAATTATCCGGTCGTAATCCGCAAGCATGCGGTGTTATAGAATAGAAAGGAGGAGACAGAATGAAGATTCTAATGGTTGCGTCTGAAGCGGCGCCCTTTGCAAAAACCGGGGGGCTGGCTGATGTATTAGGATCCCTGCCGGGCGCCCTGATCAAGCAGGGAGCGGAGGTCAGGGTGATTATGCCAAAGTATGGCACGATTTCGTCCAAGCTCCGTGAGAGTATTGTACATAAATGCGTTATTTATGTCGGGGTAGGCTGGAGAAACCTTTATTGCGGCATTGAGGAAGCAGTCTGCAATGGGGTGACCTATTATTTTATAGACAATGAATTTTATTTTAACCGGGATGGGCTATATGGCTTTGGGGATGACGGTGAGCGCTTTGCCTTCTTTTGCAGGGCGGTGCTGGAGGCAATCCCCCACCTGGACTTTACCCCTGACATTCTCCATTGCCATGATTGGCAGGCAGGCATGGTACCGGTGCTGTTAGAGGCCCATTACCGCCAGCTGGAGCTGTACCGCCCCATCAAGACCGTATTCACGATCCATAACCTGAGGTACCAGGGGATCTGTGGGATAGACCAGATGAAGGAATGGTTCTCCTTAAGCGATGATTATTTCACGGAGGATAAGCTGGAATTCTTCCATAGCGCCAGCTTTATGAAGGGCGGCTTAACCTATTCCCATCTTCTTTCCACCGTAAGCCATAGCTATGCGGAAGAAATCAAATATCCCTTCTATGGGGAGCAGCTGGACGGCCTGCTGAATGCGCGCAGCAAGGAGCTTTGGGGAATCGTTAACGGTATCGATTATGAGGAATTTAATCCGGCAAAGGATCCGTTGATCTACCAGACCTATACGAAGACGAAGCTGGCAGGGAAGGATGCCAATAAGGTTGCCCTGCAGGAAGAGCTGGGACTGGCGGTGGACGAAAAGATACCGGTCATTGGGCTTATCTCAAGGCTGGTGGATCAGAAGGGACTGGATCTGATTGCCTGTGTGCTGGATGAGATATTGGCGGAAGAGGTACAGTTTGTGGTGCTGGGAACAGGTGACGGTAAGTACGAGCACATGTTCTGGGAAGCGACCCGGCGTTATCCGGGAAAGGTGTCGGCTAACCTCCGGTTCGATAATACGCTGGCACATAAAATATATGCAGCCTCAGACTTATTTTTAATGCCGTCCCTGTTTGAACCCTGTGGTCTGGGGCAGTTAATCAGCTTAAGATATGGAACCCTGCCGATTGTAAGGGAGACAGGGGGGCTTAAGGATACGGTAATTTCCTATAATGAAGCCACGGGAGAAGGAAATGGCTTCAGCTTTGCAAACTATAATGCCCATGACATGCTTTACACCATCCGCCGTGCCACGGGGATATGCCGGAAGAAGACCCTGCGGAATAAGCTGAGGAAGGCTGCCATGTCCTGTGACTTTAGCTGGCAGAGCTCGGCAGGAAAGTATATGGAGCTGTACCATACCCTGGTTCCGGAAGCGGTAGAATGAAGCGTAAAATTAAAATCCTATATGTATCGGCAGAAGTTGCACCCTATGCCCAGGTAGGCGGTCTTAGTGAGGTGGGCAGGAGCTTCCCGGAGGCCTTGATGGCAGCAGGCGGGTTTGAGGTAGTAAGGGTAATGCCCTTATACCAATCCGTAAATTGCAGCCTAAAATATGTCGCCGACTACTCCGTCCCCATGGATCAGGGCTATGAAACCTGCGTCCTGAAGAAGGATCCTGATGCGAAGGAGGTTCCGACCTATTTCATCTCCAATGACCGGTATTTTCGAAGGGATAGGATCTACGCCTATGAGGATGACGGCTTGCGTTTCTTCTTTTTCTGCCGGGCAGTGGTACAGATGCTGCAAAGCATTTCCTTCCACCCGGACATTGTGCATGTTAATGACTGGCATACGGGAATGCTCCCGTTGCTGCTAAAGAAGGAATTTCCCGGCATAAAGTCCGTATATACAATCCATAACATCGCATACCAGGGCTTTATCCCGGCAGCCTTCCTGGAGGGATATCTCTCTGAGGCGGAGAAGCTCCGGCTGGGACATCCGGAGTGGCTTAACTTTATGAAAGCAGGCATTATATATGCTGATTTGATTACGACAGTAAGTCCCGGCTATGCAAAAGAGCTGGGGATGGAGGAGCATAGCCATGGGATGGGAGCCTTGCTGGAAGAGCGGGGGGATAAGATAGCCGGAATCCTCAATGGGATTGATATGGA
Source organism: Clostridiales bacterium (assembly GCA_012839295.1). Taxonomy (GTDB): domain Bacteria; phylum Bacillota; class Clostridia; order Lachnospirales; family Lachnospiraceae; genus Mobilitalea. Next base: position 163,304 of record DUNO01000061.1, on the reverse strand, counting down.
GCATTATAACCCGCAAAGCGACAAGCTGATCCCATATCCCTATGATGCGGGGCACCCTGAGCTAAAAAAGAAGAACCGTACCCATTTAAGGGGTCTCTATGGGCTGCCGGATAAGGATATCCCCCTGATGGCGATGGTAACAAGGCTGGATCAGGCAAAGGGGATAGATATCCTGTTAAAAGCAATCAGCTATTCAAGGCTAAGCACCTACCAGCTAATTATCCTTGGCTCAGGAAATCCTTATTACCACGGAATCCTGTCGGGTGTAACAGCTACCTATGGTAAAAACATTGTTGCGGATTTCTGCTACAGTGAAGCCCTTGCAAGGCAGGTATATGCAGCGGCGGATATTTATTTAATGCCTTCCCTGTTTGAACCCTGCGGACTGGGACAGATGTACGCCATGCGCTACGGTGCGGTACCGGTAGTGAATCCGGTGGGAGGCTTGAGGGATACGGTAATTCCCCCCGGACAAGGAAGGGATCGGGCTAACGGCTTCCATATGGAGTGCTGGAGCGGGCAGGCTCTGGCAAAAGAGATGGAAAGGGCGGTTACAGCCTATCATTCGCCGGAGTGGAGGAAATATATTAGGAATGGTATGAGGATGGATTTTTCATGGCAAAACAGCGTACTTGAATATAGGAAGTATTATAGGGAATTGTTAGGGAGAACTTGATAATGCGATAGTGATAAAAGTAGAAGGATTAAAGAAATAGTTAAACGATAGCAAAGGAATAGTAAAAGAGGGTTTATGTCAGCACATCAGGCTGAAATGATAAACCCTCTTTTTTAATTACATTCCTTATTTAGGGGCATACATTCCCTTACTCTGCATATAGGCAAAGAGGGCTTCACCGTGCTTTTGTTCCTCTGTCTGGATATGGTTTAGCACATCTCTTACGGGGGCATCTTTGAATTCAAAAATGGCAGTGTTGTAGGTTCCGGAAACATATTTTTCGGTATCTAACATATCCGTACACAGATCCTTATCTGAGGCCTGGAATATGTTGGAGCCGTTGCTGGCCTGGTTGACAGAGGCCTGCTGTGCGTCTGCCGATGCACTGGCTTGCTGACCTGATGACTTGCCCATGGAGCCCTGACCACCACTCTGTCCACCGCTCATGGACGGTACTTTACCGCTGAGCAGCTCATTAACTGTCTGCAGATGTTCCTTTTCCTTTTGTTGAAGGTTGCTGAATAAGGATTTTAATTGTTTGTCAACCGCTAATTTTGAATAGTTACCATATTTGAGGATGCATTGCTCCTCATGTGTTCTGGCGTCTTCCAGAAGGAATTTTTCCTTTGTTGTTAATTGTACGTTTGTAATCATATTAACACCTCCAGCATTATTGTTTTCCAAAAAACAGGATAATATCCTAAAAATAAGATGGTTTCATAATTAACGGTGATTATCCATTTAAATATTAGCTCCGGTGTTAATTCTTGGATGGAAGCTTTTCATATACAATCTGCAGGTCTTCCTGGTGGCCTTTATCCATCCTGTGCTTTGCCTTACGGTTTGCGACGCTGTCAAAGATGATGGAGAAATCATAATCGGCAGGGTACATTTCACTGGCGGCTACCTTAAGCTGTAAGCGCTTATGGTTAATAAATTCTTTCTTATGCTGTATCTGGACTCCCACCAGCCCCTTTTCATCCGAGGGCTGGAATACAATGCCGATTTTTTTCTGGGGGTACACCATTACGCTGTCACCAATCTGAAAACGCTGGCTGCGGGTTCCGGCAGGCTTTTTGGGAGCAGCCTTTTCTATTTTTGCAGGTATTATTTTCAGAAGACCGCCATTGGGAAGGGGTATCGAATCCTCTTCTAGAAAATCCTTATCCGGCGGGGTGTGCTTTAATGCTCCTTCCCTAAGATAGGCTTCCGAGTAAGCCCTTTCAAGCATATGGGATGGAAGGCCAAGGCGTTTTGCGATATAAAGGGCGCAGCTTTCTCCCGCCGATCCGATTTCTAACCGGTACAGTGGTTTTAAGGTTTCACGGTCAAAGGCCATTTTTGCATTTTGAAGACCCTCGGTATGCTCCGCATAATCTTTTACCTCAGGATAATGGGTAGTGGCAACAAAGAGGCAGCCCTTTGACTTTAATTCTTCCAGGATGGAAATAGCAATACCCATACCTTCAGCCGGATCTGTACCTGAGCCTAACTCGTCAAGAAGAACCAGGCTATCCTGGTCGGATTGGTTTAAGATACCGATGATATTGGTAATGTGGGAAGAGAAGGTGGATAAATTCTCCGTTATGCTCTGTCCGTCGCCGATGTCACAAAGAACCACATTGTTCAGGCATAAATCAGCAGCCTCACAGGGAATATGGAGTCCGCTCTGGGCCATAAGCTGAAATAGGCCAATGGTTTTTAGGGCAACGGTTTTACCTCCCGTATTTGGCCCCGTGATTATGATTCCCTGTACACCCCCGCCGATAGAAAAATTAAGGGGGATACATTCAGCAGGCTTTATCAAAGGATGCCTTCCGTTCACAATTTTTATTGCTCTTTCCGAATTAATTTCTGGAGGAATTGCTTTCATGTCCAGGCTGAGCTTTGCTTTGGCAAATATGATGTCGAGGGTTTCCATGGCTTCGATATTTAAGCGGATATTGACCCCATTCTCACTTACAAGGGCGGACAGGACATATAAAATTCTTCTCTCCTCGTTGCTTTCTTCAATTTCAAGCAGGGAGAGCTCTTCCTTCCGCTTTGAAACAGAGACCGGCTCTATAAAATAAGTTGATCCGGTGGAAGAGATATCGTGGACGGTTCCGCTGACCATGTGCTTAAATTCCCGTTTTACCGGAAGTACAAAATGCCCGTTCCTGGTTGACACATAGCTGTCGGTAAACCATTCCTTCTTGCCCCGCAGCTGGCTCTCCAGCTTGATTCTTATGTCGGAACGTATTTGTTCCATCTTCCTGCGGATATCCTTTAATTCTTTTGAAGCTCCGTCATCAACAATGTGGTTTCTGATGGCAAGCTCTATTTCTTGGGACAAACCGGATAATTCGTTGATGGAGCCGCCATAGGCAGCGATATCCACCTGCAGAGATTCCGCTTTTTTTAAAAAGCTTTTCATCCGTTTGCAGGCATTAATAAATAAGTTGATTTCAGTGAGCTGCTCCGGCAGGAGCATAGCTCCTTTTTCTGAAAGCTCCAGCAGCATGGGAACCTCCTTCATAACCGCCAGAGGTGCTGAGCCTACTGTGTCTAATATCTTACGGGCTTGCGTTGTTTCCTTCAGTTTTGTGGTTACTTCCCGCTCGCTTAAGTAAGGCCTGAGCTCCTTAAGCTTTTGCCGGGCCTGTTCGGATATTGCGTTATCACTTAGCATAGCTAGTATTTTGTTAAACTCTAATGAGAGCATTGATTTTTCAAACATGATAAACCTCCATTATTTTGACCTCATCAGGTAAGTCCTCCGCTTCTTAAGCGGGAGTTCAGACTTGTCTGTTTCAGTGGGAATCCAAGCTCCCATTAAATGCTGCGAAGCAGCAATGAGGTTATGAGCAAGCAGCGAAGCGGATTGCGAATTTCCGCCTGGCTGATATAATAATAGCCCACAGTTAATCTACCAATACATTTAGGTAGAATACTCCGTGGGCATTTGTCTTGAGAGTGCTCCTTAAAGCTAAGGGGGATATCTGAAAGCTACAATGAATTTTCAGATATGCCCTGGGAGAGGGGTACAAAAAAAGCATAACAGGAAGCTACCTATTATGCCTTGGAGTTAAAGAAAAGATTGCATTCTCTCTATAGCAAGACAATTTTGAGTATTTACTGTAAAGGTAGAAAGCTGGGTACACAAATAAAAGGTAGTTAGGTACCCCGCGTAATATTATTTTGTACTAATTAGCACAAGCCTCTTTTACAGTTAATACCGACATCAAAACCGTCCTTTCAATTAAAATTCTTATAATAAAATCTATATAACATCTTGATTCTAGCATATGAATTTATTAATGTCAAAGTTCTTTTTTTGTCAGGCCGGATGTTTTTAATTAGGCTGTATGCTTTTGTACCGGGCTGGAAGATTCTTTATGGCATATATGGGTAATCTCTGATAAAATAAGATAGTGGGAATTCATATGATAAAATTCTGCTATAAAGCTACCATGATTTATAATTGTAATTAAAGTATCTAAGGAAAAGTGATAGGAGAAAAAATGTATGCTAGAAAAAGAATTCGAAAAGCTATATTACAAATTCCGCAATAATTATTGTAAGAATCTGTTTTCCGGTGTTGATGATGAAAAAGACAGCCTGAGCCCGACAGAATCCTATTGTGTGGAAGCAATTTTTCTGTTAAACAGGCCGACGGTGCGCCAATTCGCTGATTTTGTGAACATTTCACAGCCGAATGCGACCTACCGTGTCAGTAATTTAATTAGCAAGGGGTATGTCAGAAAGGTATTGTCCCTGGATGACCGGAGAGAATATTTCCTGGAGGTAACAGATAAGTTTTCAAAGAATTATGGAGTAAATGCTTCCTTCAATGCAGAATTAATGAGCAATATCCGTGAAAAGTTTTCTAAAGAGGAGATCAGCCAGTTGGAGGAATTGATTAAAAAAGTAAATGAATTACTGATATAATATGATTTGAGCGTCAAATGGGTGAGGTTTAGGCTGTGAGATGAATGCGATAGTTATAGAAAGACTTTTGTCGCCCGAATCATATTATATAAGCTATGCCATAAGCTTTTTGTTAAATTTGGGTATGAGATTTTGATATGGGGTGCATCTTTGAGCCATATATGGTTATTAATGGATGATGTTAGACAGAAGTAGAATGATAATTGTCCTTCTAAAGGCTATTCAAAACAAAGGGTACAGGCTAAAACAGCTTGTATTTTACCTGTTTTGGATAGCCTTACCTGTTTTCCTAAGGATTTCCTAAACTACCAATTGTTTCATAATTATAAAATAAATATTACATAAATGTTAAATAATGCATTGACTCGTTAATAAAAATGTAATATAATAAACCCATAACACACCATACAAATGAGGAAAAAAATAAGGAATTACAAAAAGCTAGGAGAACAAAAATGAAAAACAGATTACTTATGAAAACGGCAGCAATTTGTATGGCAGCATTTATAGCTACAACACCAGTAAGCGCGTCCGCGGCAACAATACTAAAGCGGGGCTCCAGCGGCAGCGAGGTGAAGACAGTCCAGTCGGTTTTAAAGGACTTGGGCTATTACAATTATAGCAAGGTGACCGGTTACTACGGAAATATTACCAAAACCGCGGTTAAACGTTTCCAAAAGGATAATGGAACCGCAGCCGACGGTATTGTAGGAAAGAAAACATTGGCCCTGTTAAATGATGCAATTGAGGGAAAAAACAGTGCTGAAAGTGCTGAAGGCGATGAAAGCGTACAAAGGCAGGCAAAGCTGGTAACTGCAGAGGTAGAACAGGACACAGCTCCGGAAAGTAAATTGTTAAATACATTAATATCAGCGGATACCTCCGGTAACATGCTTGGAGCTTTGGATTGGTTTAAGCAGGTCAGAAGCATATGGAACAGAGGGGAAGTAGCCATAGTCACCGATGTCGATACGGGGAAATCCTTTGAGGTCAAGAGGACCTATGGAACGAACCACGCAGACGTAGAGCCCCTTACTAAGAAGGATACCCAAATCATTAAGGATATCTGGGGAGGCTTCAGTTGGGAAAGAAGAGCTGTAGTTGTTGAAATTAACGGCTATGTAATCGCAGGCTCCATGACGGCAATGCCCCATGCAGGAGTTGACTCCGCAGCTGCAAACAAATATGTCAGCAAGCGCAGCGCCGGCTACGGAAGAGGCATTAATCTGGATGCGGTTAAGGGAAATGGCTGTAGCGGAGTTATGGACATACATTTTAAAAACAGCAGGACACATACTACCAACCGGATGCAAGGCATACAACAAACTATGGTGAAAAAGGCTGCAAGCTATATTAAGGAATTAGTTACAGAATTATAATGAACCGGAATTAAAATAATTCAGAGCTATAATAATGCAAAATTATATTTATAGAATTATAGTAATATAAAATTATAATGATAAAGATATAATGATAAAGAATTATAATAGCACGGGATCATGAAATTATAATAGTACATATGGGAATATGCCATGCCTGGCATCCTTTAAAAATGCTGAAAAAACATGTCATTAAAATCAATGCGGAATAAGATGGTCGCATAGGGATTTCCGGCGACAGGCTTATATATTTCCACTTCAGCCAGGTGGGAGTTGCAGTTTAAGCTGTCCCAAGGCTTTGCTATACATAGGTAGCGGTGTTTTATACCAATCTGCTGCTGGGATGCGACAGCGATAGGGCAGTAATAGTAGCCGTCACAATGCTGGTCCATTACAAGATGGAAAAGGTACATCTGGTAATCGTTAACAGTTGGTTCATAGTTCCAATTAAAATTTTGGCATTGGATCATAAAGCTGGCTCCTCGCATACTAGGCCATCAAAATAGTATGGCCATAATACCTCACGGTATTATATGCAGGCACTTTAAGATTATGAATGTTTTTACGCTGGAGATATAATTTATTCATTACATTTTAGAGGGTATTGCAAAATGGAAAGCTCATACCGTATATTGCAGATGTCAGAGTATAACGCTGCAATATATGTGGTATGGAGCTTTCTTTTTGCAACACCCTCTTTTGGGGTATGGCTTTTGTTTTTTTACATTGGGAAATGAATGCCGGGGGTCAGGGCCTATTTATAGCAATTCAATTCATTGGTCGGGGCATAGCAATGATGGTTTTCACAGATATAGTAGGTGGTTTTGTCATTTATTGTCCGGTAATCTTGCGTAAAATCAGCAATGCCTGCAAGTAGGTCCATATTTTGGTCTGTCTTTAGCAATACAACCGTATTTGGCTCAAATTGCTGTGATAGATAGTCGGATAATTCCTCATGGTTTTCTAAATCGTAGGCGGACCTGTCGTTTGCCCGGGAGGAGGCATTCCTGCTGGCAACGCATACAATTTCCTTGGTAGGATAGAGGGCCTGCATAAAGGCGATCAGGGAAAAGCTGTGTCCTGCCGGATATTCCTTCACCTGACCGGCAAGGAAGCGGAGCTGCTTATTCGCAAATTCCATAAAATCAGGATTGGCAGTAATATTTGCCAGGCGCTGGAGCACATAACCGGCTACGGAGTTACCGGAGGGGATGGCGCCGTCATATACTTCCTTCGGACGGTATAATAACTGCTCAGAATCATGGGCATTCAAGAAAAAGCCGCCATATTTATTATCCCAGAAAAGCTGTATCATACGGTAGGCAGTTGAAGCAGCCCTTTTCAGATAATCAACCTCAAAGGTTGCCTCGTAAAGGGACAGGCAGGCCATGCAATAAAAGGAATAATCATCAAGGGTGCCGTCAAAAGCAGCATCTCCATCACGGTATCTGACAAAGAGGCGGCCTTCCTCGTTCATCAGCCGGAAATTGATGAAATCCATGGCATGCTTTGCAATATCAATATATTCTGTGGTCCTAAAAACCTTGCCTGCAGTAGCATAGGCGGTAATCATAAGTGCATTCCAGGAGGTTAATATCTTATCATCCGTGTGTAGCTTATGACGGTCACGGCGGTAGTCATAAAGGGTGCTGCACAGCCGCACAATTCTTTCATTATCAGTATTAAATTCCTTATTCTTGATTAGATTAGGGATGGAGCCTGCTTCAAAATTTCCTTCCTTAGTGATGTCAAAATACTCGCAGAAGAAAGGACCGTCCCTATGACCGAGAAGCGTTGTAATCTCATCTGTGGTAAAGGTATAATATTTCCCTTCCTCCCCCTCACTGTCTGCATCCTGGGCGGAATAGAAACCACCTTCCGCATCCGTCATTTCCCTGCGGATATATTCGAGGATCTGTTCGGTAATGACGAAATAAAGTTTTTCCCTGGTATGCTGGTAGGCCTCGGTATAGGTTAAGGCAAGCAGCGCATTGTCATAAAGCATTTTTTCAAAATGGGGAACAAGCCATTTGGCATCAGTGGAATATCTGGAAAAGCCGTATCCGATATGGTCATAGATCCCACCGCGGAACATGTGCTTTAGGGTGTTTTCCACCATAAAGAGGGACTTTTCGTCATTCTCCAGCTTTGCGTGCCTTAGCAGGAACATGAGGTTATGGGGTGACGGGAACTTTGGCTCATTGCCAAAGCCGCCGTAATCATGGTCAAAGCTTTGGTTAAATTGCGTAACAGCGAGATTGATTAAGTCCTTTGTAACATCTGCGCTGCCGGTGGAGGTTTCAAATTCCCGTTTCATGATATCAGCCAGCTGGTTGCCGGTGCGCATCATATCGCCGGGATCCTTCTCCCATTGCAGCCTTACCTGGTTCAGGAGGTCCCCAAGACCGATCATCCCATACTGGGGTTCTTTCGGGATGTAGGTTGCTGCATAAAAGGGCTTCTTATCAGGAGACATTAAGATAGTGAGAGGCCATCCCCCGGAACCGGTAGTTACCTGGCAGATTGTCATATATACTGTGTCAATGTCGGGACGCTCTTCCTTATCAACCTTGATGCTGACAAAGTTTTCATTTAAGAGCCTGGCAATTTCCTCATCCTCAAAGCTTTCATGGGCCATGACATGGCACCAGTGGCAAGTGGAATAGCCGATACTTAGGAAAATTGGTTTGTTTTCGCGCTGTGCAAGTTCGAAAGCTTCCGTGCCCCAAGGATACCATTTGACAGGATTGTAAGCGTGTTGTAGTAAATAGGGGGATTTTTCGTCAATTAATTTATTAGGGATTCTCGTAGTTCCCTGACCTTTATTTGTTACATGCTCCGTTGTATTCATATTGACACTCCTTATTGGTATATTGTTTAAACAAGAGGAACTTATTTAATTATTATGCCAATAAGGAGAGGAGATTATTAGATGGAATTTGTACAGTCGAAATAATTATCAGATATATTTTTTAAAAGCTCTACTATATATTTTTTATTGCCAACCGTCACCGGAGCCGTGAAAACAAAAAAACGGCCGCCCGCTCCCTGGTCTAATTTTACAAGTGGCCTGTCCTGTTCAAATGCCATATGGGAGATGCATTTTTTGCAGGATTGTTTTCTGCTCCAGAGGCTGTAACAGGTATCCTCTCTTATCCCGCCGGCCGGCGGTGTCATCCATGTTAAATTTAAAACAGGGTCAATAATCCGGCCTATGTCAAAAATTCCAGGGAACAAGGATATGACATAGGAGAGTTGGTCTGATAGTATGCGTAGAGTGTCTTTTGACTCAGAATCCCCCTCAGAGGCAGCAATTGTTTTTCTATATTCGGAAGGCGTGATTCCAGTGTACTGCTTGAAAACCCTGGAAAAATGGTTGCTATAGGAATAGCCGACCATGGCGGAAAGCTCGTTGATATTGACGGCTGGTTCCAAAAGTATTTTTTTGCTTTCCTCAATTCTGACCTTATTGATAATGTCAGCTATATTGGAGCCGGTTTCCCTTTTGATCAGTTTGGAAAGATAGAATTCACTCAGATTCACCTGCTGTGCCAGCGTCTTCAGCGTGATTCTCTTAGCATAATGTGTTTCGATGTATTCCATGGCCAGACGTACAGCCTTTGGGTATCCGGCAATACGAGTTGCAGCGACGGATCTTGTAAAGGCCAGAAGAGCCGATCTCATGAGTTTATACATATGGTTTATATTTTCAGCATCTTCAACCTCCTTAATGAGCTCTCCGGTGAAAGCCATTGCTTTATCATATGGGACTCCTGCCTCGATTGCGATAAAGCAGCCCATGGAGCAGCCCTCGATAAAGCTGTTTTTGATTGAACGGATAATGTCCTTTGAGGTGTGCTGGTCTAAATGTATGATCCCGGAATTGTATGTATCTAAAACCTCAAGCAGCGTTTCTGTATCTCCCTTTGAAATGGCATCCTTTATTTTCAGGTATATTGGATAGCTGCCAAGACTATTCGTAAATGAAGGTGAGGGCTTCCGGTTAAATAGTTTCCCTGGGTGGAAAAACCGGTACATAGCAGGGGAAGCTTCATCACCGCAGATAACCTGGTGAAATCCCGTTTCCTCAAACAGGGAGCGGGACAAGGAGCTCAAAACTTCTCCCAGGGATATAATTCTGTCATGCGAAATGACTGGGGCTCTCTGCATCGCTGATATATATTCATCACGCTCTGAAGGGCTTTGGATGAAACCGTCCACCCTTGCTTCTATATCGGACTTTTTGAATGCATTCAATGAAACAGGCTGAGTGACCGCTGCCCCGCAGCAGCTCCCCCCATCGCTTAAGATAGAGATGTTGCAGATAAGATTATGGTTCAAGTAATAGGTATAAAAGTTTTTAAGGATATGACTATCCTTTTTAAAAATCTCTTTTAGAAAGCTTTCAATTCCTCCCATGCTGAGCCGGAGCAGATCATTATATGCATATCTTCTGTAATTGCAGGAAACGGCATTCATTTGACAGTCAAAATACAGCGCTTCAATTTGGGTGGCTTTGAAAAAAGTTTCTAAAAGCTGCTTTACCTTTTCTTGTTGTTGTTCCATACGGCACCTCTTTGATTTTTATATAAAATGAGTCATACTCTATTTCTAATGCCTAGGACATAGGAATTAGAATTTACAGCAATCTTGTATCTATAATAACAACTATATATCTATTTTTGAAAAAAAGCTATTGCTTATTACTAATTTTTGCTAAATAATAGGATTGGGAAAATAAACAAGGATACCATGTGGTCCAAAGCATGGGCCATTGTAAAGCTATGCCTGCAGCGGAGGTAAAAATTCTTCAAAATAGGGCTCTGGGGGACTCCCAGATATTGATAATGGTAGATGGAGGTTGTTATGAAAAAAATAAGGTTTACTTTCAGGCTGAAAATTATTTTAGGATTTCTGGTTTTAGGGCTGTTTTCGTCACTCCTGACGGGGCTATATGCGGATTACAAGGCACGGAAGACCATAGAGGAAGCCGTAGGTAATACGGCAAAGGAGATTGTCTCTGCTGTTGAAGGAAAAATTGATATTGATAAATTCAAAGCCCTGAATAGGGAAGAAGATATGAATACCCCCTATTATTTGGAACTGAGGGAGGAACTGAATGATATAAGGGAAGCGACAGGACTGAAATACCTGTATACTATGAGAAGGGCAGAAGCCGGAGAATATGTGTATGTGGTTGACGGGGTTCCCATGGGTTCCCAGGAGGCATCCCTGCTGGGGGATGTGGAGGAATCAGGGAATATAAGCCAGGTGATGGCAGACAGCTTTGATGGGAATCCGGGTTATGAGCTTGATTGGACCGAGGAGTGGGGATATCTCATTTCTGCCTTTGTTCCCATTAAGGATCAGTCCGGTATAACCATTGGAATTGTGGGAGCGGACTTTGATGCCAACAATGTAATTAAGCAATTAAACAGCCTTAAGCAAAATATGTTCGCCGCAATTATTCTGGTTACTGTATTGGGAATAATTATCAGCAATATTCTTGCCAGCCTGCTGGTCAGATCTATGAAGCAGCTGATGAAACAGGTGGACCAGATAAAAGCCGGGGATTTTACGTTAAAGGACTTTAAAAAAGGAAATGACGAGGTGGGGATGCTATCTCGGGCTTTTGAAAGCATGGTTCTTAATATCGGAGGGGTAACAAGGGAAATACAAGAAAATAATAGGGAAGTCCTGAGCAATATAGATATGCTGAGTACAAATTTTGAGGAAACTTCCAAGTCTATTAACGACATTGGGATCATAGTAAATGAGGTGGCAGCGGGATCTGTAAATCAGACAGATTATATGAACAGGATTTCAGTACTGATAAACCAGGTGTTTGACCAGGTCGAACGGGCTGTGGATCATGCAAGTGCAGTTTTGGAGTATTCCGACAATGCAGTGAAGGATACCAGGGATGCTTCCCAGATATTTAAAACATCAATTGAAAAGGTCAATGTGGCGAATGATACCATTGAGAGGGCCTCTGAAATCATGCAGCAATTGGGGAATAAGTCAAAGGACATCAGCATGTTTAGTGAAACCATATCCCAAATCTCTGACCAGACAAACCTCCTGGCACTCAATGCCGCTATTGAAGCTGCCCGGGCAGGGGAACAGGGGAAGGGCTTTGCCGTTGTGGCCGGCGAAATACGTAAGCTTGCCGAACAGTCAAATGAAGCCACCAGCCGGATCCAGTCAACGGTTGTTTCCGTTCAGCAAGACATCCATTCGGCAATCCTGGAAATCCAGACTGGGGTGGTACAAGCCAGGGAAGGAGTTGCCGCTGTCCGGGAAATGGACAAGTATCTGGAGACACTCAGAAGCTCCAGTTACGATACCTTCTCTAAAATTGAAGAAATCATTCAAATGGTCCATAGCATTGAGCATGACTGTAGAATGTCCATGGAAAAAATCCATGAGGTAGATGAGATTTCGAAGAGCTTCAGTTCGAGCTGCCAGCAGGCCGCCGCTTCTACGGAGGAACAGGCTGCCATTATGCTGCAGATTGAAGGACATATTAATAATATTAAAGATATGACCTATCGGTTGAATAACGCAGTTAACCGGTTCAAAATAGGGTGATTCATAGGGCTGTGCCAGATTTTGATTTGCATGTGGCCCTGAAGATTTATTCTTATTTCTTTTTATACATACCAAGTGCCGGGCATTTTGCCCGGCGCCTCGAGCTTAAGAAGTTCTATAGAAGCGAGACGTATGACCGGAAGAACCCCCTGCACCGTTGGATGAAATATTTTGACCGTAACCTTGAGAAAGATGAATTAAAGGAGTTGGTGGAAATGGATAAGCAAAAGGAGAAGCAAGGTTTGCAGCCCTGACGGAACGGCTGCTACAGGATAAGCGAATGGAAGACCTGCAGCGAAGCATAAAAGACCTGGAGTTCCGAGAGAAACTGGATAAGGAATATGCTATATAAAAAGAGCCTACCCACCACGGGTGGGCTTTGATATTCTAAATGGTTGGGAGATTAGTGGGCCAACGGACTGTGCCAAAATAATGCCCTTAAATGTAGGAATATGTTACTATTTTTGATAAAGTTTAATATTTTTTGAAAAAAGGCTATTATTATGACGAAACATGTTATATCATGACAGTGTAGAGAATTGCAAATATATGAATAATATACTTGGAGGTGTCCTGATAATACATGTTGCGGATTGGGATATGTGATGATGATCAATACATTTGCACTGAGATGGAACGCATTATAATGGAATATCGTAAACAAGTATGTGAAGAATTAACCATTGATGTATTTTCCTCAGGAGAAGAGCTTTGCAAGGTTTTGACCGAGGAAGAAACCTTTGACCTGTTATTCCTGGATATTGAGATGAAGCAGATTAACGGTGTCGAGGTGGGGAGATTCATTCGGGAAGAGCTTCACAATGATATTCTGCAGATTGTTTATATTTCAGGAAAAGACAGCTATTACCAGCAATTATTTGACGTAAGGCCCATGCATTTTATCCATAAACCCATAGATGCGGATAAGGTGAAAAAAGATATTGACAAGGCAATTGAATTATTCGGAAAGCTGGGAAATACCTTTTGTTTCATCCAAAATAATAATTATTACCGGAAGCCGATTAAGGACATAATCTACTTTGAAGCGTATGGACGGCAAGTGAAGGTAGTTGGAGTGGATGAGGAATACTTCTATTATGGAAGGATCAAGGAGATTCCGAAGAAATTACCGAAAGCCCCATTTTTATTTATTCATAAGTCATATTTTATTAACTATCATCATGTAAAGCGTTTTAATAACCAGGAAGTCACCATGTCAAATAACAGAGTGTTGCCAATTAGCAGAGCCAATAAAGATGAGGTTCTGAATTATTTGTTAGAAAGTGAAAAAGAGGAGAAATAAAATGGAACTCTCATTATATGATGCGGTGTATATTATTACAAATGCCTTTCGTACCTACATGATTTATAAACTAATGTACATTTTTTGTGAGGATAGCAAAGTAGATAAAAGGTGGGAAATATTATCCTATTTCGCTTATACGGCAGTTATTACATATTTTTATCTATTCATTGAAATACCAATGGTTATGTTGGCAGTGAATGTTATAGGATTGTATTTAGTAACTTGTATATATGAGGTAGGCATTAAACAACGGCTTTTATCAGCGACATTTATTTATATGATTCTTTTATGTGTGGAAAGCTTTGTTGTGCTTATCTCAGGATATACAGATCTGCCAATTTTCCTGCAAAGTACCTATTCATCTGTTTTCGGAATCTTACTTATTTCAATTTTAACATATGTGATTGTGCTATTTTTGCAGAACTCCAAAAATGTAAAAAAGGGTAGAGATGTACCTGTATTATATTGGATTAGTATTGTTGCAATTCCAGTAATCACTCTGTTTATCATTGTGGTTTTGTTTAATTCTGGAGGACTATCGAACACATTGCTCATCTTTTCTATATCTTTCTTGTTCATTATCAACATCATTACATTTACTTTGTTTGATAGCCTAATTGTGAGTTTTGAGTATCAGATGGAGAAGAAGATGCTTATGCAGCAAAATAACTACTATGAAAGTCAATTTGAATTAATGAAACGTATTTCCGAAACGACCAGGGCGTTTCGTCATGATTTTATGAACCATTTAACTGTAATTCAGAGTTTGATTCAAAAAGATGAGAAGAAAACCTTGGAGGAATATTTGTCAGAACTACAGCAGGTATATAGAAAGCAAAAGGAATATGTCCGCACAGGTAATGTAGTGGTAGACAGCATCTTAAACTGTAAGTTACAGGAAGCGGAGATGCATAAAATACCGGTTACATATGATATTAATATACCAGATGAAATGAATTTCTCGACTTTTGATATAACAATTATTCTTAGTAATTTATTGGATAACGCTATGAAAGCATCTTTAGAAATTGATAAGGATATGAGAAATATTAATATTGTAATCCGCGTTGATAAAGGGGTATTAAGAATAACAATAAAAAATAAGTTTAACGGTATGGTTTTATATAGGGATGGAAATATTGTAACCTCTAAAAAGGATGTAGAAAACCATGGTATCGGTCTTGAAAATGTGAAAAAGGTGGTAAAAAAGTACCATGGTACCCTCGATATAAAACACACAGAAGATGAATTTTCTGTAATTGCTTTATTGTTAAACAACTAAATATAAAAATTAAGCTGGATGAACTAACCCGAAGTATTTTATTTTTTGAATACTTTGGGTTGCTTTTGCGTTGGAGTATTTTGGTAAATTAATACCAATTTAGATAAACTTTTACAGCAAAATATTCCCATTTGGTCTAATTAATTACCAGTTATAACATTAAACCTGCATTTCATGACATCGGTTCAAAAAAACGGAAAAAATCTTGTATTATATTCTTAGCCAAACCAATAAAGCATTTAGTATAGGAGGATAAGAAGGTTATGAATAAAAAGATTGAAAAAGTATTAGCAGGCTTATCATTACAGGTTACTAAAAACAATGTAAATAAAACTTGTTCATTTTATGCACATCAGCCAAAGATGCCGGCAGGCTGCGAGAAATTACGTAAAGTGAAATGATGGTATTAATTGATAAAATCGGTAACCGATTTGTCAGAGACGGTATTATTACGGAAGAAGATAAAGAGCTATATACCTTTGGAATGCAGCAGGGAATTATAATGTTGCTGAATATTATCAGCACTATTATCATTGGGATCATATTTAACATGGTTTGGCAAAGTGTTGTGTTTTTAATGGCATATATGCCGTTAAGAAGCTACGCGGGAGGATATCACGCAAGAACACAAGGTAGGTGTTATCTGGTATCCCTGCTCATTACAGTGGTTGCTCTATTGGGAATGAAGGAAATTCAATGGACAAGCTTATCAGGTCTTCTCTCCGTAATAATATCGGCTGGTATCATATATCTCATGACACCGGTCGAAGATGCAAATAAGCCCTTGAGTGAATTGGAGAGAATTGCATACAAGAAAAAGACGAGAAGGATATTATTACTGGAGATTCTTATTGCGCTGGCCTTCTGGTTTATTAATCAAGAAATTTCAGTATGCTTTATCATGATCTTTATTATATTAAGTATCATGCTCCTATTAGGGGCGTGGAATAATAAAAGATTAATAAATAAATTAAATTAGGTTGTTTGATGCTTTACAGAATTGTAAAGTGGTTTAGTGGGGATAAAATAGAGGAGGAGACTGGATACGTCAAGTAGTCAGTCTCCGAATTTATGACCTTTTTTTTGGGAATACGGAAGCCCTTCTACCTGTTATTATTATTCCGGATGCTCACTCTGCCAATAGAAATAGAA
This sequence comes from Clostridiales bacterium, assembly GCA_012839295.1. Classification (GTDB taxonomy): domain Bacteria; phylum Bacillota; class Clostridia; order Lachnospirales; family Lachnospiraceae; genus Mobilitalea. The sequence continues at coordinate 146,988 of DUNO01000061.1, read as the reverse complement.
TTTAACTAGATTAACTAGAGCGGAAACAAAACATGTTTGAAATTACATGTTTTGTTTCCGCTCTTTCTGTGGTATATTAAAAGTATCAGATAGCAATCCTTTCACCAGAGATAATAATATCAGTGCTAAACAGCAGGAACGGAGTAAACATGCGTACACTCAAATATGCTATATTAGGTTTAGTAAACAGGAAGTCCATGACAGGATATGATATTTCCAAGGAATTCGGAGAAGAACTAATCAATTTCTGGAGTGCCAAGCATAGCCAGATCTATCCTGAATTAAAGAAGCTGGTGGATGAAGGGCTTCTTGAATATAAAATTGAAATTACAGGTGATGTATTAGAAAAGAAGGTATATACGGTTACTGAAAAGGGTAGGCAAGACTTCCTGGAGTGGCTTGCGAAGGATGAGAAGATAGAGCCGACACCAAAGGATCAGTTCCGCTTGAGATCGTATTTTTCCCAAGCCTTAGAGCCGGCTATCTATCAAAAGCTGCTGGAAAGCCAATTAGACCAGAGGAAGAAAAAGCTGGCAAAATTAAACAGGCTGTTTCTTCAATATCAGCAGGTTCCGCCCTTTGGAAGTGACAAGTTCGGAGATTACTCGGTTCTTGCCGGCGCACGAATCAGAGAAGAGGCTAATATTAAATGGTTGGAGCTTTGTTTGGAGGCTGTAAGGGCTGAAATAAAAGAATAAGTAAATTGAGACTTAGAACGGTTGTACCAGATAGGGTACAGCCGTTTTTTCAAACTAAAATTACCAGAATAAATGTGCTAAAAAATTGTTTTGACTTACTTTATAAAAAAAAGTATGTTAATGGGAGGGAAAGTATTTTTGGATGAAGGAATGGGAAAGCAAGATGCTGGAAGAGAAGTTGTTTGAAATATTCAAAAGAATGTCTGCAACAGAATATATATCAGCTGAACGGTTGGCCAAAGCGGTAGGTGTCAGTGAAAAAACCATAAGGACACGGTTGTGCATGTTGGATGATTGGTTGCAGCAAAATCAGGCAGCCCTTATCTCTAAACCAAGATACGGATACCGGATTATTACAGAGCATTATGATGAATTGTATCATAGGCTGCTGCAGGAGCAGGAAGGAAGCCAAGGGATACCCGATAATCTGCAGGAGAGGGTACAGTATGTTTTACTGTATTTATTATGCCAGGCGAATTATGTAAAGTCAGAGGATTTAATTGATTTTTTATATATATCAAAGGGAACGCTGTCCGGAGTATTAAAACAGGTAGAACAAATCTTAAACAATTACCGATTACGCCTGGATAGACGGCCGAATTATGGAATCAAAATAATAGGACGAGAGTTTGATATTCGTAATTGCATGCTGGAGTATTTCGTAAAAAGAAGCCTGATCGATATAGAGCAGGAGAAGCAGAAAGCAGATATTGAAAAAATCGCCATTTTGGTGGAAGAATTATTGGGAAAACATGATGTGCATTTGTCTGAAATTGCTTATGAGAATATAGTTTTAGTATTATATATCACTCTGGAACGAATAAAAAGAGACCATCGGGTAGAAAGCTTGGACGGACAGCAATATACTGATAAATCGACTCAAGAGTTTCTCATGTTAGAAGAAATTATCGATAAAATGGAGATAGATTATTCAGTTTCTTTTGCAAAGGAGGAACATGATTACCTGCTGCTGCATTTAATGAGCAAGCAAACTACGAAGGGAGCAAACCAGGAAGAAGCAAGTGTTGTAATTAGTGAAGAAGTAAGTAATCTTGTTGACGGCATGTTAGAATTCATACGTCAGGAAACGATGTATGATTTTTATAGTGATTTTGAAGTACAAATGCTGCTAAAACAGCATATGGTCAAAATGGATATTCGCCTTCGTTATCATATTTTTCTGGATAATCCAATGCTGGAAGAGATAAAAGAAAATCATTCAATCGCATATACAATAGCCACTTTGGCGACAACAGTATTAAAGGATTATTATAAAACAGCTATATCCGAGGAAGAAACAGGCTACTTGGCTCTTATCTTCTTGTTGGGCTTGGAGCGCAAGCAAAATGAGGAAAAGCAAAAACTAAATATTCTAATTGTATGCGTTTCAGGAAAAGGAAGCTCTCAACTATTAAAGTATAAATACATGCATAGATTTCATGATTACATTCAAGAGGTCTATACTTGCGATATGCTGGAGTTAAAAGAATTTGACCTGGAAAAAATTAATTTTGTTTTCACTACAGTGCCGATCCCCTGGGAAATATCAAAATCTGTTGTTGAAATAGGGCTGTTCTTATCCGTCCGAAGAGGAACAGTTCCGGATTTACCGTAAAGCACTGCAGCTAATGGGCGGCAAAAAATTGATTATACGGACCTGTGATATTGGTGCGGATAAGCAGGTAGATTATTTTAATATGGCGCCCGAGGAGAATCCGGCACTGGGCTATCGTGCAATCCGCATTTGCCTCGACAGGGTTGATTTCTTCAAGACCCAGCTGCGGGCACTGTTTCGCGCATCCGTATATGGAAATTTAAGCATCATGTATCCTATGATTATCTCGTTGGAGGAAGTAAGAAGGATAAAGGATATTGTGGCTGCTGTCCGGAAGGAGCTTGAAGCAGAGGGGGCTCCCGTTAAGCAGGAGGTAGAGCAGGGTATCATGATTGAGACACCTGCAGCCGCATTGATCTCGCGTGAGCTTGCAAAAGAGGTGGATTTCTTTAGTATTGGCACAAATGATCTTACACAGTATACGCTGGCTATTGACAGACAGAACCCGAAGCTGGCATCTTATTATGATGCGCATCATAAGGCGATACTGCAGCTGGTCCGGCTGGCGGCAGAAAGTGCCCATGCGGAGGGAAAATGGGTTGGTATCTGTGGTGAGCTGGGTGCAGATATAAGGCTTACGGAGACCTTCCTGAAGATGGGAATCGATGAATTGTCCGTACCTCTGGGAATGATTTTACGCATCAGGCAGAAGGTAAGGGAAACCAATGTCAGTACCTTGCCAGAGCTGGATTTGTAGGTATTATTCACAAACGGTACCCTGATAGTAAGACACAGAAAAAGAAGCTGTGACTTACTATCAGGGTACCGTTTATCCCTTAATAATCCTTATATTTTTCTTGCTCTCATTTTTGCATAAGGATCTGTTCTGGGAATCCACTTTAAGAATTCCTCCACCTGCATGTTCCAGAATCTCCATTCATGTCCATATCCGGGTACGGATAACCAGGTTACATTTGCTTCATGGGCTAAAAGGGTCTCTTTAAAATCCAGGTTCATCTGGTAGAGCATATCATCCGTGCCACAGGACAGATAAATTGGAGGCAGGGACTTTTTTTCTGTCTTTGCCTGCCGGAGCAAATACTCACAGTCATAGGAGCCATCCTCTTCCCCTGTATTCTCCAATACTTTGACTGCCCCGGAAAAGGCCCCGACGGCTGCATATTTTTCCGGCTTGCCCAGTCCGTGCAAAAGCGCTCCGTAGCCCCCCATAGATAAGCCTGCAATATATGTATGCTCGGGTTTATCCGATACCGGAAACATATTGGTAATGAACTCCGGCACTTCTTCATCCAGAAAACGGAAGAATTCATCCCCACCCGGCACATTGCGGTAAAATTTATTTTCTCCCGAAATCATAACAACTGCAATATTGCGTTCTTCCGCAAACATTTCCACATTGCTGTAGCTGCACCAGTCACCGTTGTTGTTTCCAAATCCGTGCAATAAGTACAAGACCGGATATTTTCCGCTTATTACATGGGATGCTTTTGTTCCCTCAAACCCCATGGATTCCGGTATGGTGGCGGTGGGAATTACAACTGTCATTGCGACAGTTCTTTTTAATACATAGGAAATTACTTTACATTCAAATCTTGCCATAATATCCTCCTCTTTTCGCTGTCCTTTATCCTTTTACTGCACCTAAGGCAATTCCCTTTGCAAAGTACTTCTGCAAAAAAGGATAGATAACCAGTATCGGCAGCAGTGCCACAAAAGCAATAGCCATCCGTACACTTACAGTTGGAATCTTCATTAATGCATTTGCAGAAGAAGCCGAGGCATTGGCCTGCAGTGCCTGCGCATCCTGTATCATTTTATTCAGCAGCAGCTGTACGGTATAGAGCTTTGTGTCATTTACATAATATAGTCCGTTCGTCCAATCATTCCAATAGCTCAGACCGGTAAACAGTCCCATTGTCACCAGAATTGGAGTACCCATTGGAAGTACGATTTTGCGGAAAATGTAGAAATAGGATGCGCCGTCAATTTTACCTGCTTCATACAGCGCTTCCGGGATACTGGTCATAAAGTAGGTACGAATCAGAATCACATTCATGGCACTTAACATGAAGTTTGGTACAATCAGTGCCCATATTGTATTTTTTATATGGAATACATTTGACCACATCAGGTAAGAAGGTACCAGTCCTCCATTAAACAGCATCGTAAAAAATACGTAAAAGCTGATGATGTTACGGAAGGGCAGTTTTTTCACCGATAAGGCATAGGCCATGCTACTGGATAATGTCAGGTTTAGAATTGTTCCGATGATCGTAACCAGGATTGTCATACCATAGGCCCGGAACAGGGTCGTTCCATTTGCCAGAATATACTGGTAGGCGGCCAGGCTGAATTCCCTGGGGAAAAAGGAATATCCGTATTTCAGCAGGGATGCATCCGACGATATGGAGGACATGAACAATAGTACCAGGGGGAATACCATAATAAGGGTAATAAGGATCATTACTGCATTGATCAGGATCTGGTAGCGCCAGTAAGATTTTGATTTTATCATTTTGCTCCTCCTAAAACATCGCATTATCTTTGCTGAATTTACGAACCATGCCATTCACGCCCATTACCAGCAGGAAGCCTACTACGGATTGGAAAAAGCCTGCCGCGGCGGATCGTCCCAATCCCCCTGTCGTCATCAGAGCCCGGTATACGTAAGTATCAATGGTATTGGTGACATCGTATAAGCTGCCGGAATTCTGCGGCACCTGATAGAAGAGGCCAAAATCTGAGGAAAAGATCCGACCCACCCCCATGATCGTCAGGGTTATAATGGAAGGAACCAGGCATGGAATCGTAATCTTCTTAATCTGCTGCCAGCGGGTAGCTCCGTCCAGCTTTGCCGCTTCATAAAAGGCTCCGTCAATGCCGGCAATGCCGGCAATATAGATCAAGGTTCCGTAGCCGCACCCTTTCCAGAGATTAACAAGCACAAGGATGAAGGGCCAGTATTTTGGTTCCGAATACCACTTAACCGTATCCAGACCCAGGGGTTCCAGGATCCCTTTATTCAGGATACCGTTTTCCGCACTGAGGAATGCAAATACAATATAGCTTACTATAATGATGGAGATGAGAAAGGGGAGCATAATAGCACTTTGATAAATCTTTTTTGCCCTTTTTGACACTACATCCGTAATCAAAATGGCCAGTAAAATGCCGGCGGCTGTTCCCAGTATCAAAAAAACCACATTATAGGATAAGGTATTGCGGATAATGATCCAGGCATCCCGCTGAAATAAATAAGTAAAATTGTCAAGTCCTACCCAGTCACTATGATAGATGCCTTTTGCTTTGTTATATTTTTTAAAGGCTACAATGATTCCCGTCATCGGTATATAATTATTAATGAACAGATACACGGCCCCCGGAAGAATCATGATATACAGAGGAATGTATTGCTTCATCTGCGTCCAGGTCATTCTTCGCTTTTTTTCCCTTTTCATGACGGTCCTCCCTTATCTGCTTACTGTGCGCTGTACCACTCATCAAATTGCTTTTGCTTCTCGTCCATTACCGTCTGCAAGCCGGCTGCATATAATGCGTCATTGAATTCCTTAATGCCGCTTTCCGGATCTACGGCACCGGCACCGAGGGCTGTCAGATACTGGTTTGAAACTAATGTCAAGGCAGCTATCTCATTTGTGACAGGGATGGTATCAAAGGTAAAACCATATGCTTTGGATAAAATCGCGCTGTTACGAACCTTCTGGTATTCATCCCAGATATCAGGAGAGGTTCCGTCCCAAACATAACTGTTATACTGGTTTAACATAGCCCATCCAAAATCCTGATGATATCCTACGTTGTCTGAGGTCACCCCTTCCGGATAATTTATAGTTCCATCCTCCTGTACAATATAATCCTTTCCTTCTATGCCCCAGTTGAGAAGATCGTTGGCTTCTTTTGTTTTGTAGATCCAATTCAGTAAGGCTACCGCTTTTTCCGGATCTTCTGAATTTGCAGAGATAGAATATCCAAGAGCATTGGTGGTGGAGGTATAGCATACCGGCTCGGTAACCCGTAGCACGGTGGTATCATATCCTGTTGCCGCATCCTTTTCAGCCTTTGAGTTAGGCTTCCAATAGGAAGTAAAGGAGAAGGTATTACCTGCCCTCATCAGAGATTCACCGGCATCCGTGCTGGTAGCAAGATCCTGTGACAAATACCCCTTCTGGTTCCATTCATACATGGTCTCCACCAGAGAGCGGAATTCGTCGGATTCGTACCAGTTGGTTACGGTAGTATCCTGTCCGTTGTTCATCAGAACTCCATAATTTCCCCCGCCTAATGCGTCAAAGGTTGTTTGGACGCAGGGCTGTGTCAGGGTATTTAGACCGTTGTACATGATCATATCCGGATGAAGCTCCTTAACTTTTGCATAAAGGGCAGCCATATCCTGCATACTCTTGATATCCTCTGCCTTAAAGCCGCTTTCCTCAAACAGGTCGGTTCTTACAACATAGCATACCGGGTTGCTCCTTTCATGCATGTTTGGAACTCCCCATAAGAAATCCCCGATGGTGCAGCAGGAGATATCCTCTTTTCCGATGATATCCACCAGATCCTTACCGACGGTATCGATATAGGGTGTGATATCAATCAGATATCCCGCATCAATGTAAGGGCCTACATTGGATCCGAATACCGGGAGAATGTCCAGCTTGTCATCGGAAGACATTATCATCTGAATCTGCTGAGTGTAAGTTCCCAGAGTGATAGGCATCAGATCTACCTTCATGTTTAGCTGAGCCATGGTAAGCTCATTAAAGGCTGCCTCCACGGCATCCACATCTCTTGCGTCGTTTCCGACCCAATACATAAGGGTAGCTTCATAAGGCTCCTCTCCCGGGGTCACGCTTTCCTGAGAAGCCCCTGTTGAATCCTTGGGAGTGGTGGGAGTGGTGGAATTGCTGGGATTACTGCAGCCCGTCAGCCCCATAGCCGTGATGACTGTCGCCAGGAATAATGCCATCCATTTTTTCCTTTTCATAATTTTTTCCTCCTTTTTTCTACTGCTTTTACATTGCAGTGTGTTTTTCTCCGTAAAGCAGAAATCCTTATACTTTACAAGGAAAAGTATAAGGATTTCCAGAGCAACATTCATTCACTTTCTGAAACTATTACTTGCACTATTTGATACATTTTTCTTTTCTGCCCTTTTATAATCCTTTGGGGCATAGCCTGTTTTTTTCTTAAACAGCCTTGAAAAATAAGTAAAGTTATCATAACCGATTTCTAATGCTATTTCAGAAATGCTCAGATTGGAGGTTAACAGCAATTCCTTGGCCCGCTCCATCCTGCAGTCGAGGATGTAGCTTCCTAAGGACCGGTCGTACTTTTTCTTGAATAACTTTGCCAGATATGCGGTGTTATAAAAAGCAATATCACCTATGCTGTCCCTTGTAATCCGTTCCTGGTAGTGGGAATCGATATAGGCTTTAATCTGTTCCACCACGGAATCTGATTCCTCCGGATCGGTTTCCGGCCAGGATAGGCTGCCTTCCTCAAAGGGCTTAACCTCACCCTGTTTCATTGGCTGGCTCAGATAGGCCCGTTCCATTGCAAGATAGCTGGTACGTATTTCACCCAGCGGCTGGTCAGCATGATAGAAAATGTCCATTTTACATTCTAAAACACCCTCCACCTGCATAATCACCTTTTTAAAAATTTCTCTCCAGGGAAGGGAGCTGTCTTTGGAGATATTAGTAAGAATCAGGAGCCAAGCTTCATACTCGTTTTTTATAAAAGCCTCTACCTGGACACCTTCCTTGGATAAGAGCTCATCAAAAATATTCTTAAGGGCAAACTGCTCCATGGAAAAATTAAAGGATTCAATCCGGGAATTCCTTTTTGTGAATTTCATTAGAGCCAATGTAAAGGTATCCTCATTTTTGTATGGAAGCTGCCTGCTTAGCGCCAGCTCCTCCAGTTCTTCCTCCGAATAGGCATAAACCATCAAAAGAGCTTCAATCCAGAAATGCTTCCTGTTTTCACTTATGCCCTTGAACCATTTGTCTCCCATCCGGCTTTTTTCTTCCATGCGCTTTCTTCTTTTACTTTCTTTTACCGCACGCTCAAGAATTTGATAAAGCGCTGTAAACTGAATCGGCTTTAAATAATAATCAAAGCATTGGAGTTCCACTGCCTTTTTGGCATAGTCAAAATTGGCATAGCTGGTACAGAAAATAGTCACGATGAGCGGCATATGTCTGTTAATCCAGGCTAAAAGCTCCAGCCCGCTTCCGCCTGGCATCTCAATATCCGCTACCACAACCTGTATCTCCTCATGTTGGAGAATAGCTAAGGCGCTTTCCATGCTTTTGGCTGTAAATACCCGGTCAAAGCCCAGGGAAGGGTAATTAATCCCGGATTCCAGTGCCTCCAGAATATATTTGTTATCATCCACTAATAAGATCTTCATCCTGCTCCTCCTTTACCGGAAAAAACATGGTGATTTCAGCACCGCCGTTAGGACTGTTGCCAAAGTGAATCGAGGCCTTTTCCCCATATAGCATTTCCATTCTTTTAATGGCATTTCTGATTCCCACCTGATAGGATTCATCGTCCACCCTAAAATTTCCAAGATTATAATCCCTGCACAATTCCTCATCCATACCCTTACCGGAATCCCTGACGATGATTTTTACAAAAGAGCTTTCCTGGAGAACTATCCGGGTTGTTTCAATCTCCACGAGAAAGGCTTTTTCAATGTCCATTCCATATTTTAAAGAGTTCTCTACAAAGGTTTGGATGATTAAAGGGGGTATCGGAAAGTTTTCCAGCCCTTTCTCCGTTTTGATTGCTGCGTGGAATTCAGAGCCGCTGATGCTTTCCTGTACTTTTAGATAATTCACCAAAAAATCCAATTCCTCCTTCAGGGGCACGGGAGCCACGCTCTTTTTAAAAATATAACGCAGATACTTTGATACCTGTAGCGTAAGATTCTGAATTTCCCTTATCCGCCCGGTCTCAGCCATACAATAGACGACGTTCAGGCAATTAATATAAAAATGAGGACGGATTTGAAGCTGTGCATAGTCCAGCTCTACTTTTTTCTTCTCAAGCTGTTGCTCGTAAACGTCAATTTTAAGACGGTTAATCTCATCTGCAAGCTGGTTTAATACCTTGGCGGCTTCTGCGAATTCCACGATTCCGTTCTCCTCATGAAAGCGTATCTGACTCGAATATTGCAGAAGGTTATTATAAAAATACTTGGCTTGTCCTAAAATATTTTTCTTCAAATAAAAGAGATCCCAAACGACGATGATCAGATAAAGCACCAAAAATAGTGTAAATAAAAATTGAAATGCCAGGGGCATTGTAATATTCTGGGATTTCAACTGGATATGTACCTGAAAATCTGCATAACGCAGTTCTCTGAAATTAGTGCTATTTTGCTTCCCGTGCTTTACATAGCTGGAAATAGAGCCGTCTCCACTCCGTTCCTGGATAAAAGCAGTCTGATTCTTCTTATCATATAATGTGACCTGAATCCCTCCCTCAGCCGCCATATCGAGAATCTGCCCGGTAAAGGTGGATGCCTGCATCCAGCAGCCGGCATATCCTTTCATTCCCCTGGCCACGGTACAGACATAGTTGTCCTTATACAGGTACCATTTTTCATTTCTTGTGTTGTTGAGCTTTTTATTCTTTATTCCATCCAGAACATCATTTAAAAATTTTTCCCGTACATCTATGCTGGCATATCCATACTCGACGACCTTTCCCGATTTTGGTTCATAATAAAAGAAATTCAGCTCATGTCCGTAGGTGTTTGCCATTTTTCTAAACATATCTTTAAGGGTGGAAACGGAATTGACCTGTTCAAAAACGGACAGAGCTGCATTGATTTCCGAATTGAAGGCATCTGACACCCTCTGAACCTCACTCCCGTCGTAGAGCATTGCCCGCAGAGCAGAATTCAAATAAGAAAAGGTGGCATTCCGCTCCGTCAGATAAGCCTCGGCAATATTATTTTCCAAATGCTTCGTTTGCTTTTGAAAATAATTCAAGATTGAACTTTCAAAAATCAGCTGAAAGATTCCTGCAATGATTAAGATCATTACACTACCAAATATTTTGTTTGACAATTTTTTTCTTCTGCTTTTCCGCCCCATCAGATTCCTCCACTTAATCGGTATGACATCATTATAACACGGCAGACAGGTCTTGAAAATTCGAAAATTCAGGACGCTGTTAGACGCTATAGGGTGGAGCGTACCTGAGTATTATTAGCAGAAGTAATGATATATATTAATAATGCTAAGTTGAAAAATGTCGTAAGAAATAATAAGATGAGAAATGTGTTGGTATTCAAGACAAAAATACCGGAATCGGTACGGCGGAGGCAATACCTCCCAAAAAGAATTCGGAGGCAATGCCTCCAAAATAATTGGAGGCATCGTAATGCAGTTATTGAAAGACAGAATTAGAAGAGACGGAAAGATTCGCTCCGGTAATGTTTTAAAGGTGGATAGTTTTTTGAATCATCAGATGGATATTGAGTTATTTGGAGAGATTGGAAAGGAATTTAAGAAAAGATTTGCTGACAGCGAGGTCACAAAGATACTTACAATAGAAGCATCAGGAATCGGTATTGCCTGCATAGCGGCGCAGTATTTTAAGGTACCGGTTGTATTTGCAAAGAAGAACCAGACGAAGAATATCGCCGGGGATGTCTATACGAGCCAGGTGGAATCCTTTACCCATGGCAGGATATATGACATTATCGTATCCAAGGATTTTTTAAAGCCGGAGGATAAGGTATTGATCATCGATGATTTCCTTGCGAATGGGGCCGCATTGCTGGGGCTTTCCAAGCTGGTTAAGGATGCCGGGGCGACCCTGGTGGGCGCAGGCATCGTGATTGAAAAGGGCTTCCAGGAAGGCGGCAGCCTGATCCGGAGCAACGGAGTGAGGGTAGAATCATTGGCCATCATTGATTCTATGAGTGAGGACAATGTTATTGTCTTCCGGGAGGAAGAAAATGCTTAAAATCATTTCTTAAGATTTACAAAGGTGACTGCCGCAGCGGTTTGTAAAATACTGCTTACGCAGAGGGCCTCGTAAATAGATCAAGACAGCAGGGAAAAATCCCAAATACGGAACTGCAATTCCGGCAAACATTAGGAGGAGAAAGAGATGTTTAAGAAGCTATTATCATTTGCACTAGTACTTATGATGGTTTTATCCCTTACGGCATGTAAAGGCCAAAGCGCTACATCAGGGACTGCAACTACGGGAACAGGTAACACAGAAGACGCAGCTACGGGAGGGGACGCACAGGAGCCTTCAGCAGATGCAACAGGGGTACTTGCACCGGTTGCAAAGGAAGATCTTAAGGTTGGTGTAATACATATTGGTGATCCTGCGGATGGTGCCGGATATACCTTTGCCCATGACCAGGGCATTGTTGAAATGCAGAAGGCGGTCGGCCTTTCCGATAACCAGATTATCCGTAAGAATAATGTAAACGATGCGGATGCATTAGCAATCAGGACTGCAATCGAAGAATGTCTGGAGGAAGGCTGCCAGATTATCTTTGGTACAAGCTGGGGCTATATGGATACGATGGAGCAGCTGGCAGCAGAATATCCAGAGGTAGTCTTCTCACATTGCTCCGGCTATAAAAGCAATGGTACTAACTTTAACAACTATTTTGGACGTATCTACCAGGCGCGTTACCTTGCAGGTATTGCAGCAGGCTTAAAGACCCAGTCTGATAAGATCGGGTTTGTAGCGGCGATGGGTAAGGATAATTCTGAGGTTACCGGTGGTATTAATGCTTTCGCCATGGGTATTGAATCCGTTAATCCGGACGCAAAGGTATATGTAAAGGTTACAAATTCCTGGTTTGATCCTACTCTGGAGCAGCAGGCAGCAGAAAGCTTGCTGGACATGGGCTGTGATGTAATCGGACAGCATGCGGATACTACGGCTCCCCAGCTGGCTGCAGAGGCCAGGGGCGTATGGGGCTGCGGTTATAACTCTGACATGACAAAGGATGCTCCGGCAGCACATTTGACAGCTCCTGTATGGCACTGGGGTGCATATTATACAAGCGCTGTACAGTCCGTTATTGATGGAACCTGGACAGGCGAGAATTACTTTGGTGGCATGGAAGAAGGGCTGGTAGCCATTTCTCCTTTATCTGAAAATGTTGCAGAGGGTACGGCAGAAGCGATTAACGCCGCAGAGCTAAAGATCCTTGGCGGTTTCAAGGTGTTTGAAGGAGATATCGTAGATAACGAGGGTAACCAGATCTGTACGGAAGGTAATTTCCTCTCTGATGGAGATATTACCGGTAAGATGAACTGGTACTACAAGAACGTTGTAGTTCAATAATAAGTCGATTGGATTGGGTGGCAAAGGTGAATATGAAAAATGAAGCCATGGCAATCGAACTAAAACAGATAAGAAAAACGTTTGGGTCGGTTGTAGCAAACAACAATATAGACCTGTCCGTTAAGCAGGGTGAGATTCTCGCCCTGCTTGGCGAAAACGGATCAGGTAAAACAACATTGATGAACATGCTCTCAGGTATCTATAAGCCGGACAGCGGTTCTATTTTCATTAATGGGCATAGTGTGGCCATTAATTCCCCGGAGGATTCCATCCGTCTTGGTGTTGGAATGATCCATCAGCATTTTAAGCTGGTGGAGGCGTTATCTGCGGCGGATAACATCATCCTCGGTGCAAAAGAAAAAGGATTTTTCCTGAATAGATCAAGGTCGGAAAAAATCCGTGAAATCAGTAAACGCTTTGGATTGGAAATCGATTCAGAGAAAAAAGTTTATCAGATGTCCGTAAGCGAAAAGCAGACTGTAGAGATCATCAAGGTGCTGTATCGTCAGGCGGATATTTTGATTTTAGATGAACCCACCGCCGTACTCACTCCCCAGGAGACAAAAAGGCTCTTTGAGATCCTAAGGCGCATGAAGGAGGAAGGCTGTGCGGTTATCATCATTACACATAAGCTGAATGAGGTGCTGGAAATCAGTGACCGGGTTACGATCCTCCGCAAGGGTGAGAGTGTTGCAACGGTGGAGACGGCAGGGACGAGCGCCCAGGAACTGACGGAATTGATGGTGGGCCGTCCCGTTGAATTATCGATAGACCATCCGGAGACTTATTTTGAAGAGAACCTGCTTGAGATACACCACTTAACCGTCTGTGACGAGGAAGGCTTTGAGATGATCAAGGATATTTCCTTTGACCTAAACAGGGGAGAGATACTTGGTGTGGCAGGCGTTGCCGGCAGCGGGCAGAAGGAGCTGTGCGAAGCTTTGGCAGGGCTGCTTCCGGTAAAGAAGGGAGCGATCCTTTACCATAAGGAGAACCTGGTCGGGAAATCCCCGGCGGAAATCATAAAAATGGGCATCAGCATGAGCTTTATCCCGGAGGACCGCCTTGGCATGGGACTTGCTGCCTCCATGGGTATGGTTGATAATATGCTTCTTAAGACCTATAACGAAGGAAAAGGTCCATTTGTCAGTAAGAAGGCCGCAAGGGAATTATCAAAGCGGCTGGTCAAGCAATTGGATATTGTTACACCCAGCGTAGACACTCCTGTCCGCAGGCTGTCCGGCGGTAACGTGCAGAAGGTCCTTCTGGGAAGAGAGATAGAATCACAGCCTAATGTACTGATTACGGCCTATGCAGTCCGTGGTCTGGATATCAATTCCTCTTACACCATCTATGACCTGATCAATGAGCAGAAGCAAAAAGGTGTCGGCATTCTATTCATAGGTGAGGACCTGGATGTTATGCTGGAGCTTTGTGACCGTATCATGGTGCTGTGCAATGGTAAGATTACAGGTATCGTGAATGCAAAGGATGTAACAAAGGAGCAGCTTGGACTGTTGATGACCGACGCATCCGGAAAGGGAGGACATAAGTCATGACAGAGCAAAGCATTAGGATAAAACGGGAGCCTTTCCTGCGTGTGGTAAAAAAGACGGAGGTCTCTTATGGCAGGATGGTACTGCTGTCCTTGCTTGCAGTTGTAATTGCAATCGTAGCCGGAGGAATCTTCATTCTTGCAATCGGCCAGAACCCTTTTGAAATATACGCCTCTATTGTAAAAGGTGCCTGGAGGAGTAAAATTGCGGCCAGGGGTACCATAAAGCTTGCAATCCCATTATTAATCGCCGCCCTTGGCATCACTCCGGCCTTCCATATGAAATTCTGGAATATCGGTGCGGAAGGCCAGATCATTATGGGAGGCATCTTTGCTACCTATTTTGCATTATTTTGGACAGGCCTTCCCCACTGGATGCTGCTTCTGCTTATGTTTATAGGGGGAGCTATAGGAGGGGGCTTATGGGGGCTGATTCCGGCGTATTTTAAGACAAAATATGGTACAAATGAAACCCTGTTCACCTTGATGATGAACTATATCGCGTTATATTTAATCAAATACCTGACGGAAGGCCCCTGGCGCGACCCGGCCTCCTCAGGATTTCCTAAGATCGCATCCTTTGCCCCCAATGCAAGGCTTGACCAGGTTCTTGGCGTACATGCGGGATGGCTTATCGGTCTGGCCCTGGTGGCGGTGATGTTTGTTTACCTGAGATTTTCAAAGCAGGGCTATGAGATCAGCGTGGTTGGTGAGAGCATTAACACTGCGAGGTATGCGGGCATGAGCGTAAAGAAGATTATCATGCGGACCATGTTTTTGAGCGGAGCCGTCTGCGGTATTGCGGGCATGTGCCAGGTCAGCGGGGCTGCCTATACCTTAGGCGACGGCGTGGCCGGAGGTGTTGGCTTTACGGCAATTATTGTGGCCTGGCTGGCGCAGCTGAACCCGGTTGTTATTCTGGTCGTAACCGTGCTGTTTAGTATGCTGGATAAGGGCTGCAGCGTTATGCAGAGTGATTTTGGCCTGTCACCGGCCGTATCCTCCATACTGCAGGGCATTATTTTGTTCTGCATCCTTGCTTTTGATTTCTTTACACGTTACCGTTTTGTATTAAGACAAAGGAGGAAGGCATAATGATCATTAATTTCTTATTTGCAGCTATCAAGGCCGGAACTCCCTTGCTGTTTGGCACCACCGGCGAGATCATGACCCAGAAAACCGGCAACTTGAATCTTGGAGTGGAGGGCATGATGTTCATGGGTGCCTTCATGAGCTTCTTTGTTGCTTACCATTCCGATAGTCTGGTATTGGCCTTATTGGCAGCTTTTGCAATTGGTGTGTTCGCTGCTTTGATCTATGCCGTATTGACGGTAAGCTTCATGGCTAACCAGAATGTAACAGGTCTTACCTTAACCATCTTTGGCACCGGCTTTGCAAAATTCTTCGGGGCAATGATGATTGATGAGGCAGGCGGTTCCCCGAAGCTGTCCGGCAAGTTCCTTAAGGCTGTATCGGAGAAGGCAATCCCGGTACTGGGGGATATTCCGGTAGTGGGCAAGCTTCTTTTTTCCCATAATCCGCTGGTGTACCTTGCAGTTGCCATTGCCATCCTGTGCACCCTCTATTTGTTAAAGACCCGCAGCGGCCTTAACATGAGGGCGGTCGGTGAAAATCCCGGGGCGGCTGATGCGGCAGGCATTAACGTGACCCTGACGAAATACCTCCATATCCTGGTGGGAGGCGGTATCTGCGGTTTGGGCGGCGCCTACCTTTCCCTGATTAATGGCGGCGGCATCTGGAACAACAGCAGCGTAGTTAACGGCCAGGGCTGGATCTCCGTTGCCCTTGTTATCTTCGCAAGCTGGAATCCGGCAAAGGCAATCATTGGCTCCCTGGTGTTCGGCGCCTTCAGTGTGCTGCAGTTCTATGTGCCAAAGAATATTATCGAGGTTCCAAATGCCTTTTATGTTATGCTGCCCTTCTTAATCACCACCTTTGTTTTAATTATTACCTCCATGAGAAAATCCAAGGAAGGCTCCCAGCCCGCCGGCTGCGGGGTGAATTATTTCCGGGAAGAGCGCTAGGTTTGTGATAACATCACGGAAGTATGAATCATATCGTAGTATAGTAAGCTCATAAGTTAATACAGAAAATATATGGGAGGATTTACTATGGCTACTATAAAAATAACAAAGAAAAATTTTGATCAAGAGGTATTACATTCAAAAGAACCTGTTTTATTAGATTTCTGGGCATCCTGGTGCGGACCCTGCAGGATGGTGGCTCCGGCGCTGGATGAGATTGCGGAAGAGGTAAAGGGAGTGGCAAAGGTAGGGAAGATAAACATTGACGAGGAATCGGACCTGGCTTCCGCCTTCCGTGTCATGAGCATCCCGACGCTTATCGTAATGAAGGAGGGTAAGGTCGCTGCACAGTCAGTGGGCGTAAAACCTAAAAAAGACATCTTGAGAATGTTGGAAGTTTAGGATATAATTATAAATAGGCAGAAATGAAAGCTGGAGATATCAGCAGATACTATGGCAGGAGGAGTTTTTCCTATGCGGTAGTAGCGGCCGGATATCTCCTTTTTTGTTCTATCCGCCTAAAATCCAAGGCGTATTGGTACGTCTTAGGTCACATGAGAAAAGGAGAATTGCCTATGTGCCAAGAACATAAGTTTTACAGATGTAAACATTGTGGAAACATTGTGGGTATGATCCACAATTCAGGAGCTCCGTTGACCTGCTGTGGCGAACACATGGAAGAATTAGTTGCTAATACCGTGGATGCTGCCAAGGAAAAGCATGTTCCTGTAGTAACAGTTGAAGGAAACAGAGTATTAGTTGAAGTTGGAAGTGTTGCACATCCGATGCTGGAGGAGCACTATATCCAATGGATTTACCTCCAGACAAAGAACGGCGGACAGAGGAAATGTCTTGATCCAGGCCAGGAGCCAAAGGCAACCTTTGCCCTGGATAATGATGAAGCAGTAGCGGTATACGAATACTGCAACCTTCACGGCTTATGGAAAACAGAGCTTTAAGATAGTGGCCTGATGGTCAAATGTTCGTTAGTGTGGGACTGCATGCAGGATTTTAATACGGTTTAGCTGCCGGTTAAAATCTTGCATGCAATTTTATATCATCCGCTGTATATAATTAGTAAAGATGTATTATAATGAAAGGCATGATTTTGGATTGGAGGAAATGATTTGGTTGATCATGTGAAGGATATCTCCTTCCTGGAGGATACCTTAAACTTTTGGAAAAAACTGAATCAGGCACAAAGGAGCTTCCTGAAGCAGGCAATTGTTAAAAAGCAATTTGCGGCAGGGGAACTGATGCATAGCACCGCGGAGAATTGTTCCGGCTTATTCCTGATCCATAAGGGGCAGATAAGGGCCTATATCATATCGGAAAGCGGCAAGGAGATTACCCTGTACCACTTATTTGAACGGGATGTCTGCATCTTTTCCGCCTCCTGTGTCATGAAAAATATTGCCTTTGACGTCAACCTTGAGGTAGAAAAGGATACACAGGCCTATCTGATCCCTACGGCAGCCTACCGGAAATTATCGGAGGAATCCTTACCGGTCCAGGTATTTACGAACCAGCTGATGGCATCCCGCTTTTCTGATGTGATGTGGATTATGGAACAGGCTTTATTTACAAGCTTTGATAAGAGGCTGGCTAATTTTCTTATGGAGCGGAGTGTAATCGAGGATTCGGATACCCTGGTAATTACCCATGAAAAGATTGCGAACCACTTGGGAACTGCAAGGGAGGTTGTAACCAGGATGCTGAAATACTTCCAGACGGAAGGGATCGTCAGCTTGAACCGTGGAACGATAGAAATATTAGACCAGGATAAATTAAACAGGATATTGGAATGAACCTATGGAAAAGAATTTAATTGAGGATATAAGACAACGGCTTGAGAGTTTGGCAGAGGAGAAGTACCGTGAATTCACCTCGGCCCTTACACCCGGGAAGGATAATATTCTTGGAGTAAGGCTGCCTTTCATCCGGAAGCTGGCAAAGGAAATGTTAAAAGGGGATTGGCGTGTCTACCTGGAACAGGCGGGAATCAGAGCAGGAGCCTTCCCGCAGGGAGGGACTATGGTTTTCCCGGAGGAAGGGGCAGAGGCATCCTCAGTGGAAGAGGCAGAGGCTTCTTCAGAGGAAGGGGCAAAGGCTTCCCCAGAGGAAGGGGCAGTGGCATCCTCGGGGAAAGAGATGGCCTCTCCAAGGAAAGAAACCATGGAGGAGGTACTGCTTCAGGGAATGATCATCGGAGGGTGTAAGGTGCCAGTGGAAGAAAAGCTGCAGTTGGCAGCCGCCTTTATTCCCAAAATAGACTGCTGGCCAGTCTGTGATAACTTTTGTGGAGAGCTTAAGATTGCTGACACGGACCAGGAACGGGTATGGGAATTCATACAGCCCTATCTCAAATCAGACCAGGAATATGGGCTCCGCTTTGGGGTGGTGATGCTGCTGCATTATTTAAATCCGGGATATGCGGACTTAGCCTTTGCACATTTTGACCGGATCAGGCATGAGGGTTATTATGTAAAAATGGCGGTAGCCTGGGTGCTATCAATGTATTATGTCAACCTGCCGGAGCTGACAATGGAATACTTAAAAAAGAATGAACTGGATGATTTTACTTATAATAAGGCTTTGCAGAAAATTATTGAGTCGCTCCGGGTTGACCAGGAAACGAAGGCAAGGATAAAAACGATGAAAAGGAATAAAAAATCATTCCTTAGTTAAAAGAAACGATAGTCAGGGACGAAACAGGTTGGTTGGCTATCGTTTTTTTTGGAGCTGTAAGAAAGGCCGCAATAAAGGGTATTTTATTGACATGGACTATTTGGGAGAGTAAAATGAAAATATGACTTTTAATTTTTGATTTTACTTTAAGCATAAAAAGGGGAGGTATTCGCCATGAAACTGACATTTATAGGTGCTGCCCACGAGGTGACGGGAAGCTGTTTTTTCTTGGAGGCCTGTGGGAAGAATATTCTTGTGGACTGCGGAATGGAGCAGGGCAGGGATGTATATGTAAATCAAGAGATTCCGGTAGCTTCCGCAGCAATTGATGCAGTTCTTTTAACCCATGCACACATGGATCATTCCGGATTGCTGCCTCTTCTTTATGCGGAAGGCTTCCGGGGGAGCATACATGCCACCAGCGCTACCAGTGCCCTATGTAATATCATGCTGCGTGACAGTGCCCATATCCAGATGTCGGAGGCGGAATGGAAGAACCGGAAGCGGCAACGGTCCGGAGCAGAGCCTGCCGTACCTTTGTATGATATGGAAGCGGCCTTAAGTACCATCCGGTTGTTTGCACCGCATGAATATAGTGAGACCTTTACATTGTTTGAAGGAATAGAGGTGCGTTTTACGGATGTAGGGCACCTGCTTGGCTCCGCAAGTATTGAGGTATGGATCACGGAGGAGGGCGTAACTAAGAAAATTGTGTTTTCCGGTGATATCGGAAACCTCAACCAGCCCCTGATCAAGGATCCCCAGTATATCAAGGAAGCGGATTATGTAATTATGGAGTCTACCTACGGCGACCGGAACCATGGGGAGTCGCCGGATTACATCGGGGAGCTTACGGATATCATACAGACCACCTTTGACCGGGGGGGAAATGTCATCATTCCATCCTTTGCGGTTGGAAGGACGCAGGTACTCCTGTATTATCTGAGAAAAATTAAAGATGAAAACCTGGTGAAGGGACACCCGAATTTTAAGGTATATGTGGATAGTCCCTTGGCGGTAGAGGCCACCGGGATCTTTCGTGAATATATGGCACATTATTTTGATGAAGAAGCTATGGCTCTGGTGCGAAAAGGGATTAATCCCCTGTCCTTCCCGGGGCTTAAGACCTCTATTACTTCGGAGGAGTCCAAGGCGATTAACTTTGATGAGGATCCGAAGGTCATCATCTCTGCTTCCGGCATGTGCGATGCCGGCCGTATCCGCCATCATCTAAAGCACAACCTGTGGCGGAAGGACAGTACCGTATTATTTGTAGGCTTCCAGGCGGAGGGAACCTTGGGCCGTATCCTGCTGGACGGTGTAACACAGGTCAAATTATTCGGTGAGGAAATTACGGTAGAGGCAGAGATCCGCAAATTGGCGGGTGTAAGCGGCCATGCGGACAGGGACGGCTTGCTAAAGTGGCTGACAAGCTTCGAGAAGAAGCCGGAGCGTGTCTTTGTAGTCCATGGGGATGAACAGATATGCCAAATCTTTACGGATTATATCCGCGATGAGCTGGGATATGCGGCAGTTGCGCCCTATAGCGGTGCAGCCTATGACTTAATTAAAAATGCATGTGTTCAGGAAGGTAGGAGGATACCGGCGGGAGAAAGACCGGAGGCTGTGAAGGCCGGCTCCGTATTTGATCGTCTCGTCCAGGCCGGGAAGCGGCTTGCGATTGTTATCCAACACAACAAGGGCGGTGCCAATAAGGATTTGGCAAGATTCCTTGGGCAGATAAATTCCCTGTGTGATAAATGGGATCGATGACTGGAATAAAGACAGTGATACATGCCGGAGGTTACTTTGAAGAAAGAAAGATTGTTAGAGCATTATAGCCGGTTCTCCACGAGGGAGTTTGAAGCATCTATGACCTATCATGGGGATGACCTTGGCGCAGTTTGGACAGAAGAGGAAACCAGGTTCCGTGTCTGGGCTCCAACGGCGGAGCAGGTAGTGGTGAACCTGTACAGGACAGGGGAGCAAAGCGACCTGCTGCAAAAAATTATAATGAAAAAGGCTTCCGGCGGAACCTGGACAGCGACGGTCAGGGGAAATTTAAACGGTATCTATTATACCTATTTAGTGACGGTTGAGCAGGAAACGAAGGAAGCCGTTGATCCATATGCAAAGGCGGTGGGAGTGAACGGAAAACGGGGGATGATAATTGATTTGTCCTCCACCAACCCACCGGGCTTTACCTCAGAGACGAAGCCGGAGTTCATTAATGATACGGATGCCATTCTATATGAGCTTCATATCAGGGATTTCTCCATCGATCCCTCCTCCGGTATGGTCCATCGGGGAAAATATCTGGCCTTTACGGAGACTGGGACGAAGAATTCCTATGGGGATGCGACGGGTATTGACTACCTAAAGCAGCTTGGTATTACCCATGTCCATCTATTGCCGGCCTTCGATTATGGAACCGTTGATGAAGCACGTCTTCAGACACCCCAGTTTAACTGGGGCTATGATCCGGTGAATTATAATGTCCCGGAAGGCTCCTATTCAACGGATCCCTATCGTGGAGAGGTAAGGATCAGGGAATTTAAGCAGATGGTACAGGCACTGCACAGTCAGGGTATCCGGGTCGTCATGGATGTGGTATACAACCACACGCTGGAGAGCGGGAATTCTAATTTTAATTGTATTGTACCGGGATATTATTATAGGCTGACTCCGGAAGGGGATTTTTCCAATGCCTCGGGATGTGGCAATGAGACCGCTTCTGAGCGGGTCATGATGAGAAAATTCATCATAGATTCCCTGCTTTATTGGAACCGGGAGTACCATATTGATGGTTTCCGCTTTGATTTGATGGGCATCCATGACATCAGAACCATGAAGGAGGTCAGAAAAGCCCTGGATGAAGCAGAAGCGGGTATTCTTTTATATGGGGAGGGCTGGACGGGGGGCCTCTCACCCCTTCCTGACCATGAGCGTGCAATGAAGTCGAATATCCGCAGCATGGGCGGGGGCATTGCAGCCTTTAATGATAATATCCGGGATGGGATCAAGGGAAGTGTCTTCCATCAGGAGGAACCGGGATATATCAGCGGGAAGCCGGGAATGGAGGATACGATCAAATACGGTGTCGTAGCGGCAACCCAGCACGACTGGGTGGATTATTCCAAGGTTCTGGGTGCGGATTATCCCTGGGCTCTGGAGCCGACACAGGCAGTTAATTATGCCTCTGCCCATGATAACCATACCCTATGGGATAAAATAGCCCTTTCCACACCGTATGACAGCCGGGAGGACAGGGTCAGGATGAACCTGCTGTCGGCGGCAATCATACTGACGAGCCAGGGAATCCCCTTCTGGCAGGCAGGAGAGGAATTTTTAAGAAGTAAGCCGTTGAATGAGGAGAAAACCTGGTTTGACGGGAACAGCTATGCCTCACCGGATAGGGTCAACAGCTTAAAATGGGAGCTGGTGACAGAGAACAGGGAAGTGGTAGATTATTACCGTGGCCTAATTGAATTCCGCAAGAAGTACAGTGTCCTGCGGATGACAAAAACAGCAGAGCTGGAAGCACACCTGCATTTCCTGAAATGGCTGGATACCAATCTGATTGCATTTATCCTGACGCATCCCAAAGAGGGCGAGGTATGCGTTATTTATAATGCCAATAAAAGCTGGCAGCCGGTTCATATACCGGAGGGTGAGTGGAAGGTCTACGCAAAGGGTAAACGTGCCGGGAATCAGGTTCTGGACACTAACACGGGCGGTGTCGTGAATATAGAGCCAATCTCCGCTATGATTATGGTTAGATAAATCAAAGGCAATGTGCTGGATGCCCTGACCGGCAAGCGTCCTTATAAAGAGGCATTTTCCTTTGGAAAGGCTCTGGATATCATTGCGGATGGAGGGATAAAGCTGCATAAACCGAAAATAAGTTCGAAAAAATATTTGCAATAAACCCATAGATTGTGTTAATATATTTTCATAACATGCAGGAGGGGTTTCATGGACTACGTGATAGATAAGGAAAAGATACGTAATATAATGAGGCAGAAAAAGATAGGCACCCAGAATGAGCTGGCGCAGCGGCTTGGGGTCACGAAAAATCAGCTGTCCGTTATGTTATCGCCCAATGCGAATCCTTTCAAAAGTAATTTTCAAAAGCTTTGCGCCACCCTTGATGTGACGCCTGTTGATATATTATCTCCCAGGCAGGAGGACGATGTAAAAAGGGGCAATATGAATTCCCAGCTGGCTGAATTTGTAGAGGTAGGGCAGGTAAGGCCAAAGAGGGCTTATAGCTGTGTTGAATTGTTTGCAGGAGCCGGAGGGCTTGCCCTTGGGCTGGAGCAGGCAGGCTTCCATGCTAAGGGCTTGGTTGAAATTGATAAGTATGCAGCGGAAACCTTGAGGACAAACCGCCCTCAGTGGAATGTGATTGAAGCCGATATTGTGAAGATTGCGGGAGAGGGAATCCGCAACTACATACCCGAAGGGGAAGATATTGACCTGGTATCCGGTGGCTACCCTTGCCAGGCCTTCAGCTATGCAGGGCGTAAGCTTGGGCTGGATGATGTCAGGGGAACCATGTTTTTCTATTTTGCCCAGATCGTAGCTGAACTGAAGCCGAGGATGTTCCTGGCTGAGAACGTGAAGGGGTTGGCGGCTGATGACGGCGGCAAGACCCTGCAGACAATGATTGATATCTATGAAAGCTTAGACTACCAGGTATCCTGGCATTTGTTAAAGGCGAATGATTATAATGTGGCGCAGAAAAGGGAGCGGATTATTATTGTGGGCATCCGCAATGATTATAAGCTCACCTATCAGCTGCCGAAGCCCTATGATTATAAACCTGTACTCCGTGACGCACTTAAGGATGTCCCCGAATCCATCGGGGAGAAATACCCGCCCCGTAAAAGGGAAATCCTGGCCTTGGTGCCCCCGGGCGGCTATTGGAGGGATCTGCCGGAAGAGCTTGCGAAGGAATATATGGGGAAAAGCTATTATTCCGGTGGGGGAAGGACCGGTATGGCCAGACGTATTTCCTGGGAGGAGCCATGCCTGACCTTAACCTGCAGTCCGGCTCAAAAGCAGACGGAACGCTGCCATCCGGAGGAGGTAAGGCCCTTTACTGTCAGGGAATACGCCAGAATACAGAGCTTTCCAGATGAATGGGAGTTTGCCGGGTCTATGGGGCAGCAGTATAAGCAGATTGGGAACGCGGTTCCGGTGGAGCTTGCCAAGGCGATTGGGCTGTCTTTGGTTCATGTGTTGAATCAGATGGATTAGAGTGTTAGATGGGCCGGATTTAGGGTGTGAGGGTTTAGGCTGTGAGGTGAATATGGGTGCAGATATATCCACCTGGGCTTGCCTTTAACCTCCCATGATTGCCAAGTGCAGGCAACCATGGGAAGCCCGGTCTGCGCCCAGTGAATATATCTGCACCCATATTCACCGCGTTAGTATTTAGGATAAAGAGGGCTTTGTCAGGTGGATTATAGTATGGATTTTGGATATTTTTTGAGTGGCCTTGATAGTATGGAGATGCTTTTTGCCGGGCGGGTTGTGGTGTGCTTTTGAATATTTGAATACCCATTTTTGTCGGTTTTGATAGTATGGGGATGCCTCTTGTTGGGCGGATTGTACTGTAGCGGTTTTAATGGTATTATAGATCGATTCCGAATTCCTGGCTGATTTCGGCTGCGAGATCTATAATTACTGATTCGATGAGTTTGCTGCCATCATATTCTGAGGCAACATCGCCAATGGCATCGGTTAGGACTGTGTAAAAGTTCTCGTCTCCTGTGAGGCGGTGCCAGAATTCCTTGCCGGCATATACGGGATAGGTCTGTTCAATTCTTTTGTAATGGGTGCTTAATTCCTCCGGCTGGCCGTAGAAAACGCCTACTACCAGGTCGTTAAGGCTGATGCTGAGGTTATTGGTTCTTGCGAGCTTCTTGATTCCCTGGAAATGGTCGTCGATGGTTTTTACGTCATCCTTGTTAATAGTGTTGGGGCCTGCTTTGATCTGGCAATATTTACGTCTGCCGTCAATGGAATCAATAAATTCAATGTCAATTCCGGTTGTCGTGGAGGCATAGCCCTCCAGTACGGAGCTGCAAAACTTCTGCAATTTCGTTCCGAAGGTAGTGTTGATGGAGGTACCCAATATTCGGGGATAAACTAAGGCTTTCGCCATGCTGATTGCAGAATTGTCACCGGTTAAAAAATTCGCCTTATATTTATCCAGAAAAGGATTTAAATTAAATTCCTTCAGATGCCTTAATTTCTCTGTGTTCTGCTTATGGCTTTCTGCAATCTCCTCACGAAAGAAAGCCTTTGCATTTTCAATGATCTGTTGCTTTTGTTCATCAATTGTCTCCGTTAATGCCGAAGGAATGGGATTTAGTGATGTGGCTGTCTGGTTTTGTCTGTTTATATATAATTCAATTGGAGTAATGTGCTCCATAACTGCCTCCTTATCTGTGGTAAATCTTAATACCGTTTTTCTCTTTATTATTTGTTTTTAGGAAAAATATATTTTTCATACCTGTTCTTCATCTAATGACAGAGTGTCGGCGGTCATGAGATCAAAGATGGTTTCCTGTATTACCTTCAGGCACTGGTCTGTGTCATCCAGGATATCCTTGCCCCAGAACCGGATTACAGTCCAGTCCATATACAGTAGCTTTTTGTTGGTTTCTTCATCCCGCGCCCGGTTACGTGTGATTTTCTTGATCCAGAAGTCACTGTTGCTTCCTTTGCACAGGCGTGCGTTAAGAACCTCCCAGTCCTTGCCGTGCCAGAACTCACTGTCGCAAAAAATAGCGATCCGGTATTTGGTCAATGCGATATCCGGGGAGCCGGGGAGCGCTTTGTAATTCTTGCGGTAGCGGTATCCTGCATGCCAGAGGGCTTTCCGCAGCTTAAGCTCGATGGAGGTATCCTTACTTCGGATACGGCTCATATTCTTATGGCGTTGTTCCTTGGTTAGTTTATCCATGACTTACACACCCTTTTCATACAATATCAATATGAATGATTCGCCACCAAAGGCTTTTTTATATTAATATAAGTATATTATACCCGTTGTAGCAGCCTGCTAACAAGTATAAAATTATCATGTCCTATACCATGCCGGAATTTTGGAGTGTTTTTGGGGTATGTTATTCATAAGTTATTCATAAGGGTGGAAATATCGCTTTACTTCGTATAAAAATAAAGATAGAATAATAGGAAAGGATACGTGATTAGATAATTAAAGCATCAATAACATTGCGCAATTATTTTGTTGACAGTTTATATTGGAAAAAGTGAATACCGTGAAAACGGTGGAATGGAGATATATCATGGAATATGTAAAACATAATTGTCCGAAATGTAATGGTGAGCTTCAGGTTCCGGTAAATTTAGAGAATTGTATTTGTATGTATTGCGGGGAAGCCATCCAGCTGGACGTAAAGAAAAAGGTGGATCTGACCGGTGTTCCGGTTCAAAAGGTGGAGGCAAATTATAGGGAATCCCTTGCGGATATACCCCAGCTTCTTGGCGATATGGAGCAGATGCTGCCCCGGTTTGCAATCAATAAATACAGCGATTGCTTTTATGAGTATGAGAGAAAGTGCACGCCCTTACTGCTTCCTGCGGAGCAGTACGCCTCCTTGTCGGAAGAAAATTGCAGACAGGTCGCAGAGGAGCTGGCAGGCTTTTTAGTAAATTGGATTACGGAGGGACTAGCTACAAAAAGTAATAAGAAAAAGACGCCAAAATCTACCCAGATAGACCAATACCGGTTTTTCTTCACGGTATATCTGGTGCCAATGGTCCGCCATTTGAATTACGAGATCAGCGAACCCTTTGCAGATGCGTTGATCGCTGCCTGGATCCGGGCTTATCCCAAATATCCGTTCCAAAAGAGTGAATTTGACCGGCTTTTGGCAGGCTTTAGGCGTAAGGCTTTTGGCTTTTGCTTTATTACGACGGCAGTCTGTGATACCCTGCAAAAGGAAGATGACTGCTATGAGCTTATGGCTTTCCGCCATTTCCGGGATACCTATATGCTGGAGAAGCCGGAGGGCAGGGAGTTGGTGGAGGAGTATTACAGGGTGGCTCCTGTTATTGTGACCTCAATCAATATGGAGCCCCAGGCAGGGCAAACCTACCAAGGGATATGGACACAGTATTTGCAGCCTTGCTTAAAGGCCATTGAAGAAAAAAACTATTGTGCGTGTGAAGAGCAGTATACCCGGATGGTAGAGGAATTAAAGGAAAAATATTATTGTCTGAATATTTAAAGCTTAGGATATGAGTAAGGAATTGGATACCGGACAACCAGACGACTAACATAAACGAAGGAGTACATGATATGAAGCATAAATTTGAACAATTACGGGCGGAGCTGTTGGAAAAAGGGAAAATAGCAATTGCATTTTCCGGTGGAGTTGATTCTACCTTCCTGCTAAAGGTAGCGCATGATGTGCTTGGGAACGGGGTCATCGCAATAACTGCAACCTCCTGCTCTTTTCCAAAGAGGGAGCTGGAAGAGGCTAAGGCTTTTTGCAGGAAAGAGAACATCAGGCATTATATCTGTGAATCAGAGGAGCTTCAGATCGATGGCTTTTCCCATAACCCGGAGAACCGCTGCTATCTCTGTAAAACAGAGCTTTTCCACAAGATCTGGCAGCTTGCCGATGAGCACCAGATACCCTATGTGGCAGAAGCATCGAATATAGATGATGAAGGAGACTACAGGCCGGGCTTAATGGCCGTACGGGAGCAGGGGGTTCTAAGTCCCCTGAGGGCTGCCGGCTTAAACAAGAATGAGATACGGCTGCTGTCAAAGGAGCTTGGGCTTTCCACCTGGAACAAGCAGTCCTTTGCCTGCCTTTCCTCCAGGTTTGTATACGGGGAAGAGATCACTGAAGAAAAGCTGCGTATGGTGGATGAAGCGGAGCAGCTCCTACTGGATTTGGGCTTTCGCCAGGTCAGGGTAAGAATCCATGGAAGGCTGGCGAGAATTGAAGTGGATAAGGAAAAGATAACCAGGCTTTTTGAGGCTGAGATACAGGGGGTGGTCGAAAAAAGCCTTAAGAAGATAGGCTTTAGCTACATAACCGTAGATATTGGCGGTTACCGCATGGGAAGCATGAATGATACATTGCCGGATGCTGCCCTGAATATATAAAATTGCAAAATAATAAGAACAACATAAAATAAAAAATCTTCCTACCGGATTTAACATAAGCTAATTTCCGTAAAAGCTGTAACCTGCCTTTCAGAAGCTCTCGACTGCTTTTTTATTATGGGTCTGCATAAAATTTGAATAATGTCAGATAATAAAGGGTAATAGAAAAGCAATGAATTTTCTAAGTGAAAGGAGATTACAATATGCCAGAAATTAGTAACTTAATAGTATGGTTAATTCTTGGAGGTGTCTCTGGATGGATTGCTAGTATGATTACTGGCAACAATGAAAAAATGGGTATGGGTTGGAATATTGTTGTTGGTATTGTCGGCGCATTTATCGGAGGCTGGTTAGCAGGTATTTTTGGATGGGGTCCGGCAACGGGACTTAATATATGGAGTTTTGTCGTATCCATCGTTGGAGCAGTTATTCTATTAGGAATCGTTAACTTAGTTAGAAGAAAATCGTAAATCAAAGTGAGACTTTGCGCAATATCCGCATAGTCTCATTTTATATATGGAAGGTTATGAACCTGCAATAATTCTGGAAAAATATTGGGAAATGATGAAATTCTACTGAATTAGACCTATAGCTATGGCAGAATAATGTCGATAGACATATAAGGGAACTAAATATATTCAGGTTTAATCACTGGATTATTCAGAAAGGATGGAAGTGATGGGAGTAACTACAATACAAAGGAGTGGAGCGGATCCACGTTCTACGGATACAGTGAAGGCAGGGGGCAATGCTGAGGAAAAGGCGAAATTAAAGCAGGGAGCAAAGGAGAATGGGGGAAATTCCGATACCATACAGGCAAGTGACTTAAACCTGGCAGGCTCACAGGATACGGAGCTGAAAAGGCTTCTGGGGCAGAAGGCGGCATTACAAATCCAATTGAAGCAATTTGAGAAGGAATTAGAGCTGGATGATGTGGTCCAGGGCTACGCGGATAAGCGGGAGAGCCTGTTAGAGGAAGCGGGGGAGAACCAGAACGAGGTAAAGAGACTGAGCGGGTTAAAGGCAGAGCTAAAGGAGTCCCTTGGCATTGATGACGATAGCCAGGAACAGAAGGACCTGCTGATCCGGGAAGGGCTCCAGAAAAAGCAAATGTCGGGACAGATGTTAACAGATGAAGAAAGGGAGCTGCTTCGTAATATGGAACCCATGACGCAGTACCAGGAGGCATCCTTAGAATATAGCCGGATGATACATACCTACCAAAAAAGGGCAGAGGAGGCAGTGGAAGGCTCCATCCGTGCGAACCAGACCATATCTGCAATAAAGCAGGAACGGTTAAAGAGCGACCCCATGGCAAAGGCCAATAAGGAGGCGGCGGATCTGCTAAAAGAGGTTGATGACGAGATTAAGAAGGCTCTTGCCCAGGAAGTGGCGGACAGGGTAAAGGAAAACCTTGGCGTAGATGAAGAGGAGCTGCTTCTGTCCAATCCCCAGGCGCTGGTTGAAAAGAAGAAGGCGACGGAGGAGGACTTGAAGGGGCTTGCAGTTGACGAAAGGCTCTGATATTAGTTTTACAATTTGGGGTGGATTTATCCATAGCTCCGTAGTATAATAAAGGCACGTTATACCAGTAATCTCCAGTCGAACGTGCAAAAAGGCAGCCTAAGCAGGGCCATTGGGATACAACCGGTGCACTGCTTGGGCTGCTGTTATTAAAGGAGCTATGAATGAATAAAGAAGAATTTCAAAGCAGGGAGCTGGAAAATGAGCTAAGATACCTTAAGCTCTTATCGAGCCAGTACCCTACCATTGCAGCGGCCTGTACTGAAGTAATCAACCTCCAGGCGATTTTGAATTTACCAAAGGGTACGGAGCATTTTTTATCAGACATCCACGGGGAGAATGAATCCTTCGATCATGTTTTAAAAAATGCCTCCGGCGCCATTAAGCGTAAAATCAAAGACCTGTTCGGAAAGTCCCTGGGGGAAAATGATATCAAGAGTCTGGCAACCCTGATTTATTACCCGGAGCAAAAGCTTGAGATAGTGCAAAGGAAAGAAGAGAACCTGGAGGATTGGTACCGGGTCACCCTATACCGGTTAGTTGAGATCTGCCGGTATGCATCCTCCAAGTACACCAGGTCCAAGGTAAGAAAGGCGTTACCAAAGGATTTTGCCTATATCATTGAGGAGCTCCTGCATGAGGAAGCGGATGAACGGGATAAGGAAGAGTATTATAGTGAGATCATCCAGACTATTATCCGGATTGACCGTGCCAGGGAATTTATCATTGCCATATCAAAATTGATCCAGAGGCTTGTGGTTGACAGGCTACATATTATAGGGGACATCTTTGACCGCGGTCCCGGTGCGGATATTGTCATGGATACGTTGATAAACTACCATAGCGTGGATATCCAGTGGGGGAACCACGACATGCTGTGGATGGGAGCGGCTTCGGGAAATGAAGCCTGCATTGCAACTGTGCTCAGGATCAGCACAAAATATGCCAACCTGCAGACCATCGAGGACGGGTATGGCATCAATCTGCTTCCCCTGGCCACCTTTGCCATGAAATACTATGGCAGGGACGAATGCAAATGCTTCCAGCCCAAGCTGGATGGTAAGGAGGGGGTCAACAGCAGTGAGGTCCAGTTGATTGCCCAGATGCATAAGGCAATTACGATTCTCCAGCTTAAGCTGGAGGGGAGGACCATCCTGCGCCACCCGGATTATCATATGGAGGACCGGCTGCTCCTGGGGAATATCCGCCCTGACAGCGGGGAAGTAGAGGTGGATGGAAAAAACTATCTGTTAAAGGATACTCATTTTCCTACCGTCGACCTGGAGCGGCCTTATGAGCTGATCCCCGAGGAGCAGGAGCTGATTGATAAATTAAAATCCTCCTTCATAAACAGCGAAAAGCTGCAAAAGCATATCAGCTTCCTATATTCCAATGGAAGCATGTATTTGAAGAATAATTCCAATCTTTTGTACCATGGGTGCATCCCGCTAAATCCGGATGGAAGCTTTAAGGGGATCAGGCTTGATGCCTCAGGAAGGGAATATAGCGGCAAAGCCTATTTAGACCGGCTGGATATCCTGGCAAGGGAAGGGTATTTTAATACGAAGAATCCCCAGGCAAAGCAATACGCCATGGATATGATGTGGTATCTCTGGTGCGGTCCTGATTCCCCCCTCTTTGGAAAAGAGAGAATGACCACCTTTGAGCGCTACTTTATAAAAGAAAAGGAAACCCATATGGAAAAAAGGGATCCATACTTTAAGCTGCAAAATGATGAGGGGATCTGTAACATGATCTTCCAGGAGTTTGGCTTGGATCCAAGAACCTCCCATATCATTAACGGCCATGTTCCGGTAGAAATTAAAAAAGGGGAAAGCCCCATAAGGGCCAATGGAAAGCTGCTGGTAATCGATGGCGGCTTCTCCAGGGCGTACCAGGCACAGACTGGAATTGCAGGCTATACCTTAATCTATAATTCCTATGGTCTGCTTTTGGTATCCCATGAACCCTTTGAATCCACCCAGAAGGCTATTGAAGAGGAAAGAGACATCCATTCCACCACAGTTGTGCTGGAGCAGGAGGTAATCCGTAAAAGGGTGGGAGATACTGATATCGGAGAAGAATTAAAGATCCAGATCAGGGATCTTGAGAAGCTGCTGGAGGCTTACCGGAAGGGGTTGATTAAGGAAAAAAGATAGTTGGAATATACTTTAAAGGCTTGCCGGAGGGATAGACAGCCTATCCCTCCGCCTCCGGAATAATCAAAGCATCAGCATCGATGTACTCAAATCCATATGTTATAACATCGCAGGCTTCAGCAAGCCTATCCCAATTAAAACTTCATTGGTATAAATTTCATATATTCATCAATGGTGCCGTTAGATATGCAGCATTCAATAATCTGCCTGCCCAGAGGATCAAGGTCAGGAGTTACAAAGGCCGCCAGCTGTTCCTTAAAGAAATTTGCAAGCATCTTTGCGCCTTCGTCATACGCCTCGTTGCCAACCTCCGGCTGCCTGTTAGTCTCCAATAAATCCTTAGGCAGGAATGTACCATCTACTTTTATACTGCTTAAAGCGTAACCCAAAAGGGAGCATCTTGATTCAACCAACTGCTGCTGGTTGAATTTTGCGCTGCCACGGCGGGCAAGATATTCCCTTGCGATCCACTGGGGCATGAAACCAACCTTGTAAGCTCCGATATGCTGGTTTGGAACCAATATATATCTTGTGTTGGAGGTCTCCACCATTTGTTTTAATAAAATATTTGCCTGGTTTACCATTTTACCGGTGGCAAAGGGCCAGTAGGAGCCGACACCTTCACTACTCATTCCCCCGGTATCAGTAATGCTCGGATTGTCATGCCCACGGGGAGCCACTAGTCTCCAAAGCCATGCGAGTGCTGGTGGAAGGATGTGGAGAAGGCCTATAATACCATAGGTCGGTTTCTCCCTTGTGCAGGGTGGAGTGCGTACGCCAAAGCTTCTGACATCGACCTCGACAGGCTCATCAACGATATTGGGGACAAACCTCCTTGGCATTATTACTCTTGGATTCGGGCAAGGTTTTCCTGGGGCATCCATAGCATGCTCCCAGAGCAGGCATGTAGAGCCAGGGACTGCATCATAATTCAGAAAAGTCAAAGGCTCTTCCGGGTGAGTACACATGCCTTCAAGATAGGGGTCGGTTCCGTATCTCTTTATATGGTCTGTCCTCAAAAACCAACCGTTTTCCGCATCCTTGACAACCAGTTTCTTGCTTCCATTCTGCAGCCTTGGGTGGCATAAAGCCATGTCATCGGTCACAGGCCTTAAATCGCAGGCTTCCTTGAGCTCGAGGTGTATTTTTTCTGATGTGACAAGATTTTTACCGATGAGTATTCTCCCGTCAAGCTCCCTATGAAGCTGTTCGGTCATTTCGCTTTTGCCTCCGCCGCTTGCACCTTCATGCATTATAGTAATTACATTTTCATAAGGTGTAATTACCATGACAGTTGATCCGTGGGCTGTTACCCACCCCTCGTCCTCACCGATTTTCAAAAGCACTCCATAAACACCTTTTTTTGCGCTTGGGCCAGGGTATAGGTTGTATGAAAACATCTCATATACATCATCAAGCCTGTTATGGACAACCATCTGCTTCCCATCGAAGTGGGTGTGCCTGAAAGTTGGCGCAAGATATATGATTGCCTTAGGCTTAAAGCCTTCCTCCAGCTTGCTGCCCGGTATAAAGCCCTGCAAATCCGCAAGTCCTCCTGCAAAAAAGCCTGCATTGTCAGGGGCTACAAGAAGAATCGGATAGCCCAGTTCCTCTCCACCTGCCATAAATGGCATTAATATAAGGTTTTGTTCTGCCAACCACTCAAAGGTCATTTTTCTCAGAGGAGTAAATTCACTCCCGTACCTGTCTCTGTAGCGCTGCTTATCGGACTCTCCCTCATCGGCAATAACCATGCAATCCGGGTCACGCCTTCTTAGATAAGTGTCGGTATAATTAATAACAGCACCATTTTTACATCTTGCAACCGTAGCTTCAACTACACGTCCTTTTCCAGGCACATCATAAGCCACCTCAAAAATATTGTTGCAATTACCGCCTAGTGCCAAGTCAATAAGCTCACTGCGGCTTTCAGGTACTGTAACCTTCACTCCGCTTGCCAGTATGTTTTTTAATTCATCCGGCAAAATCATTTTACCAATCATTTCTTCCATTGAACATCACATCCTATTCCGTTATTTTTATACGATTTGAAATCCTTAATAATTCTGTTGCAGGCATCCATAATAATGTTCCCCAATATATTGGTTAGCTTTTGTTTCCGATACGATTCATTTACCATCCTTTAGAATATCCCCATCAACATGATAAGGCTATGCTAATACGAGCACACCTCCTGACTTTTTATATATAAAGGATAATTAAAAAAATCCAATATTTATTGACCTAATTAAAAAGTCAACAAATATTGGATTACACTACGTTTGGTTTTTAAACCCTTCGACTGGTCTTCCGATTTTCGTTTGATATAACAAAAGCTAATAACTATATCTTTTATGGGAAAGTAATTGCTGGATTACGTTACAACTGGTTGTTTAAAACCCTTTGCATGGTCTTCCAAGTTATACTATTCTATTTGTCAAATCTATCTTCGAGATTTTCCCCTACAGTAATTACAATGATTTTTTCTCCGGTTTTAGTACTAACATCAGAATAAGTACTAATAATGTCGATATCTACAACTTCTTTGATAAGAGCTTCCAAACAGCTTCTTGCACTTTCAAAAAGCGTCACCCTTACTTTTTTCAGTAATTCAACTCCTTGGCTGTTCTCCGCCAGTTTTTGCTCCGACTGGCTTAAGAAACCCTTGAGTCTGATCACAATCATATCTTGAAAAATCAGGGTCCTTATTTGCTTTGGCCCTCTGCCCATAAATTCAATTTCAAACTTACTTACAGCTTCACTTATTTTAGCCTCAGCCTGTCCCTTAGTCATTATACCATCCTCTGCGTTTATTTATTGGAACTATAACATATAGGAAAAGAAAAATCAATAGTCCTTTTTTGGATTTACAGGCCGATATGCGAAAGCGGCAGGTTTTCTCTGTATTTGTTAGGAGCAACAACCATCATTAAATGAAATGGTAAAAGTAATTCTGTTAAGTATTTCCTTGCTTGTATTTGTGAATAGAGATATAATTGGGTTATAGGAAGGAATTCCTGCTTCTGATAAAGGGCGCTGCTTTGCGCCGCACATTGTTCCACATAATACCATTACCAAGGGGGTAATTCTATGGAAAGTAGAGCAATTAAGATTTATGCACCTATGAACAAGAAATTAGCTTTAAAGGTCATGCCAGGTCATTTTGCTACCAGTAACTCCCACATCAATCTGTATATTGACCTCACTACGATGAAGACCAGACAAAGCGAAGCCATCGAAGCAGCAAAAGTAATTGGCAAGCAGTATGTTACCAGTACCGTTGTGGATACCATAGTATGCCTGGACGGATGTGACATTATCGGAGCATATCTGGCTCAGGAGCTAAGCAGTGCAGGTATTATGTCGATGAATGCCCATCAGACGATTTATATTGTGAGTCCCGTCTATAATACGAATGGGCAGATGGTATTCCGGGAGAATAACCAGTCTGCGATTTTTGGGAAGCACATTCTTTTGTTGGTAGGCTCTGCCACAACTGGCGACACGATCCGGAAAAGCATTGAATGCATCAAGTATTATGGGGGCATGATCGAAGGAATCAGTGCTATTTTTAGTGCAGTAAGTAAGGTGGATAATATTCCGGTTTATTCTATCTTTAAGCCGAAGGATCTTCCTGATTATGTGAGCTACCATGTAGGCGAATGCCCGATGTGCAAGGAAAACCGGAAGCTGGAGGCTATTGTAAACGGCTATGGGTATACGAAGATGTGACCCGGTAAAGTTAAGAAATGAAGAATGGTTAAGAAGGATTAAGAATAGAATTAGGAATTGAAGTGGAATAGAAGATCGAACTAAGAAGAAAGAGAAGAAGGATCTATAACGGATTCCTTGATCATGATGATATCCATCATAGAGGGGAGCGGGTATGAAGCTGGCCCATAAGGCCGGTTAGTACCCGCTCCCTTTTCTGCAAAGCCTTAAGCCATCGGGAAAAGCAGGTACCTGCCAGGCTCTCTTAACCGTCCGGGAAAGCTACATGAATTTCTTTTTCTTAAAATAAATAAAGCAGATGACTGCAATCAGGATGCTGATAGTGATAACATAGAGATATCCGTAGCGCCAGGTTAATTCCGGCATGGAGGTGAAGTTCATCCCATACCAGCCTACGATTAAGGTTAAAGGAAGAAAAACTGTAGTGACCACTGTGAAGGTCTTCATGATACGGTTCATGTCGTTATCCAGCTGGGCATGGTAGGATTCTCTTACATGGACACTGTATTCCTGCAGCATCCTTACGCTGTCACATAGGCGGGCCGCCCGGCCTGCGAGGAGCCGGAAGTAATGCAGGTTTCCCTCCTTGAAGATGTCGATAGAATTC
Organism: Clostridiales bacterium; assembly: GCA_012839295.1. Classification (GTDB taxonomy): domain Bacteria; phylum Bacillota; class Clostridia; order Lachnospirales; family Lachnospiraceae; genus Mobilitalea. Next base: position 110,888 of record DUNO01000061.1, on the reverse strand, counting down.
TCTTCCAGCTCTTCCCCTATGGCAATAAACTGCTGATAATAATTATCAAGCAGGAGCAGCTTCTTGCGGATTGCAGTTATCTGATAATTAAAGCTGTTATCCAGCTTATGGTCAATAATCCTATCCTCGTGCTCGCTAATGTCATTCTCGATGTTCACAAGAAGGCTGTAATCCTCATTGATGAACCGTTCTAAAAATACAAAGATAAAACGCTCCTGGGAGAGGTTATCAAGCTTTAAGTTACCTAGCAGGCCGAGGAGCTTGAGCCGGGTGCTGTTATCCTTGTCCTCAATCACTACAATTAATAAGAGGTTCTGTTTTATATAAAGACCGATCCGGTCCTGGACTTTGATGATCTGGCCGGGATTTACCCCGACGATTACCCCAAACAGATAGTCATGGTAGGAGCCAAGAGTGCCATGAAGGTGCTGGGCATCGCTTTTGCATTCTTCCACGGTAAGATAGGAGAAGCCAAACTGGACATAGCATTGCTCCAGCTCCTCCAAGGATATGATGCCGACGGTGAGAAAGTCGGGATTTATATTATTTGGGTGAATCTTTTTAACCTCATTGGATAGCTGATAGAACATATATTATTGGTATGGGGTGATTCCTGCCCATACATCTCCTTTCCCCATTTTCCCCGTAGGGGCTGCGGTTCTTTGGATTCCGCAACCGCCCGTTTTTCTTACTGCAGAAGCCTGGATCATATGCAAAATATAATGCAAATTGAAATCTTTGTCAATCTGAATTAAAATAGAATGGAAAAGCTAAAAGCGGAAAAGCTTATTGGGCATTAAAAGATCATTATAATTTTGAAAGGCACAGGTATGGATATGAAAACACAGAATTATCAGTATCTATTGTTTGATTTGGACGGAACCTTAACGGACCCAAAGCTGGGGACGGAAAAGGCCATCCTTCATGCATTGGATTACTATGGGATAGAGGAAAAGAAGCTGGAGCTGGTGGATAAATTCATCGGGCCGCCGCTGATAGAGTCCTTTCAGAAATATTATGGCCTTAATGAGGAAAAGGCGGGACTTTGCGTGAAAAAGTACCGTGAATATTATAGCGAAACGGGGCTTTATGAGAATTATATGTACGAAGGCGTGGATAAAATGCTGGAAAAAATGAAGTCCTGTGGAAAAGTCCTTATTCTGGCGACCTCGAAGCCGGAGGTATTTGCAAGGAAGATACTGGAGCACTTTGGACTGCTGGACTATTTTGACTTCGTAGCCGGAAGTGAGCTGAGCGGGGACAGGCTCCATAAGGTGGAGGTAATCCGCCATGCCCTAAGCGGGATGGGGATCAATGATACCTCCAGGTGTCTTATGATAGGGGACAGGATGCACGATATTCTTGGAGCAAAGAAGGCCGGACTGGATTCCATGGGGGTTCTGTATGGGTATGGCAGCAGGGCTGAGCTTGAGGAATATGGGGCGGAGTACATTGCGGAGAAGGTAGAGGATATCGTAAAACTGTTAGGGTGCTGATTTTAAGTGCCTTAAGTTTTGACTTTTCTGCTTTTCCGCCATATATGTGTTGACAAAATGACTGGATTAAAATAACATAAAAATAGGAACCGGCGCAAAAATGTACCAATAAAATATTACATTGCAGAAGGGAAAAAATACACCCCTTCCCACAATCGAAAGGAGAGAAAACCTCTCCTTTCCCACAATTGAAAGGAGCGTTAAGTCATATGAAAGTAATGAACATCACTAATGTAAATGCATTTTTTAAGGTAATAGACGAGTGCTCAGGTAAGGTTGAGCTGGTAACCACAGAAGGTGACAGATTAAACTTAAAATCCAAGCTATCCCAATACGTTGCTTTGGCAAATGTATTTTCTGATGGAAAGATTGGTGAGCTTGAAATCGTTGCTTATGAGCCGGAAGATATTAACCGTCTTATTGCCTTCATGTATAATGGTGAATAGAATTATCTGGTGTAGGAATAGCTTGGTTTAGAAATAATTTAGAACAGAAATAATTTAATGTAGAAATAACTTAGCGCGGATAGGCCATCACCGCTCAGGCATTTGTAACAGGACATTGGGATAATGCTTGAAGGGATGGTCTATTTTTTTATGCCATGGTTTACAAATAATGTAAAATGGTCTTTCCTAAAGGGAAATATTCTGTTACTCTAAGATATGTAAGAAATTTATTTCAGGAGGTGCCTGTTTCGGATGAAAAGACGCAGGATCTTAAAATATGCCCTGATGGTGCTGGGGGCCGCTGTTATCGTGTGCGGCATCTCAGGGATTGTCATGGTACGGACCTATATCCATAAGATGAACCTGGTTCCAGGAGATGCAGGAAGTCAGACGGCAGGAGGAATGAGGAATCAGAGGCTGGAGGACGGGCTTACGGAGAATGGGGAGGCTATAACAGGAAAAGCAGGGGATACAGGGGATACGGCTCCATCCCGGCAAAGCATGGGTAAGCCGGAAGAGGATGCAGGACAAGCTATGGATGAAAAAAATTTGGAGTATGCAAAGGACAAGGAGGTTTATAATGTTCTTGTTATTGGGTGTGACTCAAGAAAGGCTCTGGGCTCAGGACGTTCAGATACCATGATCCTCATATCCGTCAACAAAAATAAGAGGAAGGTTATCATGACCTCCTTTTTGCGGGATATCTACCTGGGCATCCCGGACCACGGGGATAACCGGTTGAATGCAGCCTATGCCTACGGAGGGGAGGAGCTTTTAATCCGGACAATAGAAGATAACTTTAAGGTGGATATTGACAATTATGTGGCTGTTGATTTTTATGCCTTTATTGACGCGGTGGATGCCATCGGAGGGATTGAGCTGGACATATCGGAGGAGGAAATACCGATTATAAATGAGTACATAAAGGAAATGAATTATTTGAACGGTATGGAAGAGGGTGACGGACTGCTGGTGGAGCCGGGAAACTATGTCCTGAATGGAAAGCAGACCTTAGGCTATGTCCGTAATCGCTATATCGGTACTGATTTTGAGAGAACTAACCGTCAGCGCATTGTGCTGCAGAAGGTCTTTGAGAAGGTGAAAAAATCCTCGCTGGCAGAAATTAAAACCTTGCTGGATGAAGTCCTGCCCCAGATAACCACGAACATATCGGAGGGCAGGATAATGTCCCTGCTGTTCGCCCTTCCTGTTTATAAAAATTATACCATGGAACCCTGGAGTATACCGGTGGAAGGATCCTATTCCCTGGTTAAGATCCGCAGGATGGATGTGATCGGAATTGACTTTGATAAAAACAGGGAAGAGTTAAAGCAGAGGGTCTATGGGAAGTAGCGGGTGCGGTGCTTGCCGGACAGGCGGAAAGGCTTCTAATCGTCTGCAGCTTTCATAAAACAGGAGAGGGGGTTACCCTCTCCTGCAGCTTTTATAGGAATCGGTTAAGAGTTATACTTCAAAAAAGCTCTTGATATTTGCGAATACCTCTTCCTCATCCTCACCTTCTACCTCGACTTTTACAACATCGCCTTTTGCTGCGCCGAGAGCCATAATACCCAGGATGCTTTTGGGGTCGGCGGTCATCTCGTCCTTAAGGATCCTGATATCACTTTTTGCTTTTTGGCAAATGCGGACAAGGTCGGATGCGGGTCTGGCATGTAAGCCTTCTGCGAATGCGATTGTAAACTCTGATGTAATCATATCTACCTCCGTTCTGCTGCGGTTGGCAGCGAATAAGTTAAAAAGCTGTTTTAATGAACGTCCTTATTGCTCCATATTCTTTTTCAGGAAACCTAACAGCAATGCGGTAACAACAGTTCCGACAAGGATTGCCAGGATGTACAGCGGCCAGTTGCCTACTGCAAAGAATACGAAGATACCGCCATGTGGTACGGATAAGGTTGCCTTAAAGGCCATGGATAATGCACCGGTAATAGCGGAGCCAACCATGATGGAAGGGATTACACGGAGCGGATCTGCCGCTGCAAAGGGGATGGCGCCTTCCGTAATGAAGCTTGCACCCAGAACCCAGGCCGCTTTTCCGGCTTCTCTTTCTGCCCCGGTAAATTTCTTCTTGAATAAAACAGTTGCTAAAGCCAGGCCCAATGGGGGAACCATGCCGGCAGCCATAACAGCGGCCATGACCGGAGATGCTGCCCCGGCAACCAAGGTACCTGTACCAAAGGCATAGGCCGCTTTATTAACCGGGCCGCCCATATCAAAGGCCATCATCAAGCCGATGATTAAGCCGAGGATTACTGCGTTTGTTCCGGACATGCCTGTCAGGAAATCAATCATGGACTGATTGATAAAGGCTACCGGTTTGCCGATTACATAGAATAAAATCAAGCCGGTGGCTAAGGTGCCTAGCACAGGAATAATTAGAACAGGCATAATGCCCTGCAGGGTCTTGGGAAGCTTAATAGCCTTTTTGATGAATAGTACAATGTAGCCCGCCAGGAAACCGGCTACCAGGCCGCCGAGGAAACCGGCGTTTAACAGGATTGCAATGGCGCCGCCAACCATACCGGGAGCCAGACCTGCCCGGTCTGCGATGGAATATGAGATATAGCCGGCCAGGATGGGAACCATTAAGGCAAATGCGCTGTCGCCGATGCTCTTTAAATAAGATGCCAGGGTGCCTTCGTTTTCAAAGGCCTTATAGCCGAAGAGAAAGCTTATGGCGATAAGGATACCACCGGCAACAACGAAAGGAATCATAAAGGATACACCGTTCATCAGGTGTTTGTATACGCCCTTGCGTTCTGCGGAGCGCTGCTCCTTAATTGCGGACACCGCATCTGATAAATTGCTGCTGCCATAAACAGTTGCATTTAATGCTTTTTCAAGTAATTGCTCTGGAGATTTTAAAGCCTCGCTGACGGAGACACTGATTAGCTTTTTGCCTGCAAAGCGTTCCATCGGAACTGCCGTGTCGCAGGCAAGAATAATGGCATCCGCCGCTTTTATGTCCTCTGCCGTAAGCTCATTTTCAACCCCAACAGAGCCTCTGGTTTCGACCTTAACTTGATAGCCTTTTGCTTTTGCCGCATCTTCAATTGCCTCTGCGGCCATGTAGGTGTGGGCAATACCGGTTGGGCAAGCTGTAACTGCCAAAATGTTCATACAAAATCCTCCTTTTAAAATAAAATATATCCAGGCATCTACTAAGGCCGGGGCACATAATAGTGCCGAGGCGTTTACCAATGCCTTGTGCTCTGAACCTTAGCTCTAAGGAGCTAACCTATCTTTGTGACATGTACCTTCAGCAGCATATTCCTTACCTCTTCCAAGGAAAAGGATTGTGTTCCTTCCTTCGTAACAGCCAGTGTTCCGCTGGCAGCGGCATAGGCCAGTGATTTATCTAAGGATAATCCGCTATGGATGCCGTATAGCATCCCAGCAAGCATGGAATCGCCTGCGCCGACCGTACTCTTTACCTCCACCTTAATTGGTCCGGCCTGGAAGCATTCATTCTCAGTAATCAATAGGCTGCCTTTTTCACCCATTGATACAAGAATCAGATGGATACCGTACCGTTTGGCTAGGGACTTCCCAAAGGAAATGATCTTTGTATCGCTGTCCAGGCTTATGTCAAAGGCGGCTTCAAGTTCGTGGATATTGGGCTTAATCATATAAGGGCTGGCTTCCATCCCTTCGACTAACAGAGGGCCGTCGGCATCCAGCACTGCTTTCGAGGCATTGCTGATGGTGGTGATCAAATCCTTGTAGGTTTCGTTTGACAGCCCCTGGGGTATGCTGCCGCTGAATACTACATAATCGCTCTGCCTGGCAAGTAACAGGAGCTTCTCTTTCAAGCGGGGCATTAGTTTTTCGTTGATATAAAATCCTGGTTCATTTAAATCTGTGGTGATACTCCGGTCAAGCTCAACAATTTTCGTGTTTGTCCTCGTCAATCCATCTACCTCAATAAAATCATAATCCAGGTATTCATGGGAAAGCAGGTCTGCAACCAGAGTCCTGTTCTGGCTTCCGATAAAGCCGCAAACCCTGGAGGGAACCTCAAGCCGGTTCAGTATCTTGGCTACGTTGATGCCCTTTCCGCCGATATCCTCCCTGTAGCTGGTAATACGGTTAACGCCTCCACGTTCAAAATCCGTCAGCAATATGGTTTTATCAATGGCTGGATTTAGTGAAACCGTTGTTATCATATCACAAGCCTCCTTTCTTAATTAGGAGGCTTTGCCTCCTTTCTTATTGGAGGCCTTGCCTCCTTCCTCGTTATATCCCTACACCCGGTCTATTAAAACATCATGCTGCAGGAACTGGTCATAATACTGGTTGCTTAGCTGCATGTCGGTAATGATCTTGTCAACCATGGAGAGGGGGGCAATCTGGCAGCGGGCGACCTTTTGGAACTTTGTGCTGTCGGTCAGGACAATTCTTTCTTCTGCGACGGACAGCATGGTTTTTTTGATTTCTGCTTCTTCCAGGTCCGGGGTAGTCAGGCCGTTTTCCACGGTAATCCCGTTGACACCGACGAAGGCCTTGTTGGTATTAAAGCGTTTTAACATATCAATTGCCATAGTGCCCACAGTAGACTGGGTATTTAAGCGCACCCGTCCTCCGAGTACGTAGAACTCCACCTGCTTGTTCCTGGATATGATTGTTGAAATTGTGGTGGCATTTGTAATTACCAGCAGGGGCATTGTGGATTCGCCGATCAGACGGGCAAGCTCCAGGGTAGTCGTTCCGGAGTCGATGACCAGGCTGTCATGTGGCTTTAGGAGTCCGAATGCCCGTGCGGCAATTCTGCGCTTTTCATCAGAGGCCATCAGCTCCTTTTGGTCAAAGGTGGCTTCATAATTCAGCTTGATGCTGTCGCTGATGCTGGCACCTCCGTGGGTCCGTTCCAGCTTATTTTCATTTTCCAGCAGGGTGAGGTCCCTTCGGATGGTGGCCTCGGAGACCTGGAGGATATCGCAAAGGGCTTTTACCGAGATGGTTTTATTCTTCATTAATAACTGCATTATCTTTTCGTGTCTGTCGATAGCTAGCATAGTATCTCCTTATATTCCTAAATCGCTGTTTTGTAATAGTTGTATTAATTCGGAGTTTGAGGTTACATTGCGGAGGCTGTCACGGAAGTCCTGCTTCATGAGCTTTCTGGAAATGCTGGCAAGAATTTTTAAATGCGCAGTTCCGGCTTCCTCCGGAACGCCGATCATGAAGACCAGATCAACGGGATTCCCGTCGAGGGCATTCCAGTCAACGGAGTCCACCTTGGCAAAGCACAGGAAGGGCTCTGTTACGGCAGAGGTCTTGCCGTGGGGAATTGCGATGCCAAAGCCCATTGCGGTGCTGTACTCTGTTTCACGGTGGAGGGCAGCCTCTACATATTTTTCAAGATCACTGATCCTGCCTTCCTTTTTGGCCAATCCGGCTAAGTGGCGGATGACGGCTTCCTTTGTATCCAGTGCTGTGTTTAAGTCGATTAAAGCTTCATTAATGATCATATTTTTCTACCTCCTGGTTTAAAATCGTTTTAATATCGTCAGTTGTTTTACAGTTTAATATCCGGTCTGCAAGGGTCTTGAGCTCTTCATAGGAGGTCTGGCGGATGAGTGCCTTGATCTCGGGAATGACCGCCGGGCTCATGCTAAGCTCATCAATTCCCAGGCCGATGAGGGCAAGTGCATTTACTGCGTCGCCGGCCATCTCACCGCAGATTCCCACTTCCTTATTTACGGCATGGGCAGCGTCCACGGTCTGTTTGATAAGCCTTAATATGCCGGGGTGGAGCGGTTGGTACAGGTAGGCAACATCCTTATTCATCCGGTCAACGGCTAAGGTATATTGGCACAGGTCATTGGTTCCGATGCTGAAGAAATCAACCTCTTCGATCAAGAGGTCCGCGATAATTACGGCAGATGGGATCTCAATCATGATACCAGTGCAAAGACCCGGGTCAAATCCGAGCTGTTCCTTCCTAAGTTCTTCCTTACAGATTTCTAATAGCTCTTTGGCTTTCCTGACCTCTTCCAGGGAAGACACCATTGGAAACATGATACTAGCCTTACCGAAAGCGGAGGCTCTTAGGATTGCCCGAAGCTGTGTCTTGAAAATCTGGGTATTCGCCAAGGTAAAGCGTAATGCCCGAAATCCCAGGAAGGGATTTTCTTCTTCTTTGAATTCGTAGTAGGGAAGGTGTTTGTCTCCTCCGATATCAAGGGTTCGGATAATGACATCCTCTAAACCCTGTTCTACTGCCTTTTTATATTCCTTAAACTGCTCTTCCTCGGTAGGGAAGTGCTTAGAGTTCATATAGAGAAATTCGGTCCGGAAGAGTCCGACACCCTTTCCGCCGTAGTTGGCCACATATTCTGCCTCAGCGGAGGTGCCGATATTTCCATAAAGCTTAATGTGCCTGCCATCCTTTGTAATGGCCTCTGTCCCTTTGATTGCATCAAGCTTTTGCCTTTTTGCAAGCAATTGGTCTCTCTGCTGCCTGTAATGAAGCAGCTCATCCTCTGGGGGGTGTACCAGCACTTTGTTCTGGATGGAATCCAAGATGATCTGATCCCCGTTTTGAACCTGGGCAAGAATTCCGCTCAAGCCTACAATGGCGGGAATTCCTTTGGCCTTAGCCATAATTGCAACATGGCTTGTCTGGCTTCCTTCCTCTAACAGGATACCTTTAATGAATTTGGTTAAACCGGAAGCTTCCGAAGGCTTTAAGTCCTTTGCAACCAGGATAACCTCCTCGTTAATCTCTTCAAAGCCTTTAGTTTCAATTCCGAGTGCCAGTTTCAGGAAGCGGTTGGCAACATCCTCGACATCCGCTACTCTGGCCTTCAGGTAATCGTCCTCAATGCTTAAGAACATTCCCATGATTTCCTTTTTCGTCTCATCAATGGCCTGTTCTAAGGAATAGAGCTTTTTCATTATAAGTTCCCTGATCTTGCCGTTTAGCATGGGGTCATCCGCCATCATTAGATGTGCACCAAATATTTCTGCTGCCTCGCCCTGTCCGGCTGCTTCTGCTTTATCCTTTAATGCCTCAAGCTCCCTGATTGCTTTATTATGAATCGATTCGAATCTATGAAGTGTATCATCGATTTGTTGTTTCTCAATTGGAGTAGTATTTATGATTAGTTCGACCTCCTGGTGAAGAAGCACAGGAGCGATCTCGATTCCTTTATAAACAGGAATTCCAGATAATTCAATCATTTTCGATCACCCATCTTTCTGAAATATCGTTTTTTGATTGATTTGATTATACGATATCAATCAAAATAAATCAACAGTAATTATTGGTGTTTGTAAAAATCGGCATTTTGTACATTTATAATATAAGATAATAGTGCATAATATACAATTAAAGTGTGAAAAACTTTCTAAGTCAATCATTTGCAATCGATCAAAATCAATCAAAATGAATCATTAGACCAAGAACAGAAAAAGGTATTCTATTGCAGAGAAAACGAGGCTTCCATTTGTAAAGTTATAAATTGCAATTTCTAGTATCTCCCTGTAAAATAAAAGATATGATATTGGCACAAGGAGAAAGATAAATGGAAGAAGATAAAAACGTTCAACAAAAATCTTACCGGAAGGTAATTGACTATATTAAGGAACAGATACGGGAGGGGAAGCTTGAGATGGGGGGAAAGCTGCCTGCGGAACGGGAGCTGTCAAATCTTCTGGGAATCAGCCGCAATTCCGTCAGAGAAGCAATCCGCACCCTGGATAATATGGGAGTCATAGTAAGCCAGCACGGTGCAGGTAATTATCTGTCCGGTAATTTTGAACATAATCTGGTAGAAACCATGTCCATGATGTTTTACCTTAACCAGATTGATTATCAGCAGATCAGCCAGCTGCGGCGTGCTTTGGAAATGCAGGCATTGCTCCTGGCCATTGACCATATTACAGAGCCGGAAATAGAACAGCTGGAGAGAACACTGGCACAGCTGGAGAATGAAGTGGAAGAAATCAATGTTATTCTTGATAAGCAGCTTCATTATGGTATCGCTAAAGCTTCCAATAACACTTTAATTATCGGTATTCTGAATGCACTGTCGAATTTGATTGACCAATTCATTTACGATTTGAGAAGAGATATCTTAAGCACGGAGGACAGCAGAAAGATTTTGAATGAGGCACATAATGAAATGCTGAAGAGCTTAATCACAAAGGATAAGAATTTGGCATATACGGCAATTAATAAGCACTTTGACATTGTAGACATAAAACTAAAGGAAACCAAGGGGTTTTAAGGGGAAAAACCAGAGGCTGTAGTTATATTGTACAAAAAGAATGTTAAAGAAATGACATTTGTTGACACATTAACCTATGGGCGGTATAATGGGATTACAAAGTGGTACTACCAATTACAAACCCTAGAAAAAATGAGGTATTGCTAAGCTTACCGTTTGCAACACCTCATTTTTCTAAGGCTTGTAATTGGTAGTACCACATGGAAATAAGTTACATAATTTTTTGTGCTATTCCTAATTATTGTCGGCATTGTAACATTTACCGGTGCACGGATATTAGGTTAATAAATAAGATTAATGGAGGTAAATATGAACATTTTAGTATGCATCAAGCAGGTTCCGGACAGCAATAAGGTTGAAGTAGATCCGGTCACAGGAGTATTAAAAAGAAATGGTGTGGAATCAAAGATGAATCCATATGACCTGTATGCGCTGGAAACAGCACTCAGAATTAAGGAACAGAAAGGCGGAAGCATCCATGTCCTTACCATGGGGCCGGGACAGGCTGCAGGAATCATCCGGGAGGCTTATGCCATGGGCGCTGATCAAGGGGTACTGATTTCCGACCGTAAGTTCGGCGGTGCCGATGTGCTGGCAACCAGCTACACCATTTCCCAGGGAATTAAGATGGCAGGGGAATTTGATTTAATCCTTTGCGGTAAGCAGACAACAGACGGTGATACAGCCCAGGTAGGGCCAGAAGTGGCGGAATGGCTGAACATCCCTTCCGTTTCCAATGTATCCAATATCCTCGAAATAGGTGACAGGGACATTACCGTTGAGATGGATATGACCCATGAGCTTGAGATTACAAAAGTGCAGTTTCCCTGTCTGCTTGCAGTAGATAAAGATATCTTCATGCCAAGACTTCCTTCCTATGTCAAGAAATTAGAGACAAAGGATCGTGAGATCACAGTAATAACCTTGGCGGACCTGGAGGACCAGGATGAAAGGCATTATGGGTTAAATGGATCGCCGACCCAGGTGGAACGGATTTTCCCCCCGGAGGTCAATGCACGCAGGGAACTTTGGAACGGAAATGGTATGGAATTAACAGAGCAGTTATTTCAAAAACTTAAGGATTTAAAATTTGCATAAGGAGGATCAGGAACATGGCAAAGTTAGTAGTTAATCAGGCACTCGTCGGAGATATCAAGCAGCTGATCAGTATCTGTCCTTTCAATGCGATGGAGGATAGGAATGGTGAGCTTGTAATCAATGCAGCCTGCAAGGTGTGTAAGTTATGCGTGAAAAAGGGGCCGAAGGGTGCCGTTGAATACATGGAAGAGGAAGTGAAAACCATAGACAAAAGTCAGTGGAAGGGCATCGCAGTCTATGTGGACCATATTGATGGAGTAATCCATCCGGTAACCTATGAGTTAATCGGGAAAGCAAGAGAGCTTGCCCTCAAAATAAACCATCCGGTATATGCCATCATGATGGGGAGCGAAATATCGGCGCAATGTCAGGAGCTCCTCCACTACAATGTGGATAAGGTATTTGCATATGATAAGAAGCAGTTGGACCGCTTTAAGATCGAGCCTTATACAGCGGTATTTGAAGACTTTGTGCAGAAAATTAAGCCCACTGCCATATTGATGGGAGCAACTCCGGTAGGGCGTCAGCTGGCACCGCGTCTGGCAGCCAGAGTCGGGACAGGTCTTACGGCAGACTGTACCATACTGGATATTAATGAGAATACGGATCTGGTTCAGATTCGTCCGGCCTTCGGCGGAAACATCATGGCACAGATTCTTACCCCGAACCATAGGCCCCAGATGGCAACGGTCCGTTATAAGGTAATGGATGCGCCGGAGAGAAATACGGATAAGTCCGGTGAAATCATCCAGTGTGAAATAGCAGCGGATAAGCTTCAAAGTAAAATCCAGGTGCTTGACATTATTGCAAAAGAAAAAGAACAGTTCATTGAAGCCTCAGAAGTACTTGTAGTAGCCGGAAGAGGAATCAGGAAAGAAGAGGATTTAAATCTGGTAACAGAGCTGGCAGACTTACTTGGCGGACAGATCGCCTGCACCAGACCAATCATGGAAGCCGGCTGGCTGGAGGCAAAGAGGCAGGTAGGCCTAAGCGGCAGGACGGTCCGTCCGAAGCTGATCATAACCGTAGGTGTGTCCGGCTCTGTACAGTTCGCTGCAGGCATGAATAATTCCGAGCAGATCATAGCCATTAATAAGGATGAAAATGCGCCTATCTTTAAGGTGGCACATTATGGTCTGGTAGGCGATTTGTATGAAATCGTACCAGAATTAATTAACAAGATTAAACTGAGCAAAGCTGTATAGGAGGTTAATTCCATGAACTATAAGAAATTAGATCAAAAGGATTTAGATTATTTAAAAAGTATCATAAGTGATCCTGAGCGGATTCTCTATGGTGAGGATATCAATGAAGAGTACAGCCATGACGAATTAAGTGATACAGTTAGTTTCCCGGATGTAGTGATTAAGGTGGTCTCTACCAAAGAGGTATCCCTGATTATGAAATATGCCTATGAGAACAATATTCCGGTCACCCCCCGTGGATCAGGAACCGGCCTTGTTGGCTCCTCTGTGGCTATGGAGCATGGTATCATGCTGGATACAACCTTAATGAACCATGTACTTGAGCTGGATGAGGATAATCTTACGGTTACCGTGGAGCCGGGTGTGTTGTTAATGGAGCTGTCAGCCTATGTGCAGGAGAGGGATTTATTCTATCCCCCGGACCCGGGCGAGAAATCAGCTACCATCGGCGGTAATATCAGTACCAACGCGGGCGGAATGAGAGCTGTAAAATATGGTGTTACCAGGGATTATGTCCGGGGACTGGAGGTTGTATTGCCAAATGGAACCGTGGTTGAATTCGGAGGTAAGGTTGTAAAAAACAGTACCGGCTATGCAATGAAGGATTTGATGGTAGGCTCAGAGGGCACACTCGGAATCATAACAAAAGCGATCTTAAAGCTGATACCTCTGCCGAAGAAGGCAATCAGCTTATTGATACCATTTCCAAGTCTGGAAAAAGCAATCCGTACCGTACCTATGATTATTAAATCAAAATCTGCACCGACAGCCATTGAGTTCATGCAGAGGGAAGTAATCATAGATGCTGAAAAATATCTCGGAAAGAAATTCCCGGATAACAGTGCGGACGCATATCTGTTATTAAAATTTGACGGCAATTCCACCGGGGAAGTGGAAGGAGCCTATGAAAGTGCCGCAAAGATCTGCCTTGAGCAGGGGGCACTGGATATCCTGATCTCTGATACGGCGGAAAGGGAGGAATCCATATGGAAGGCAAGAGGGGCATTCCTGGAAGCAATCAAGGGCTCCACAACCTATATGGATGAAGTCGACGTCGTAGTACCGAGAAGCTGTGTCAATGACATGGTGGAATATATCCACGGCTTATATAAAGAAGTAAATATCCGTATTAAGAGCTTTGGACATGCCGGTGACGGCAATCTTCATGCCTATGTATTAAAGGATGACTTAAGCGAAGAAGAATGGGAAAAGAGGATGACGGCGGCCATGGACAAAATCTATGGAAAGGCAAGGGAATTAAAGGGACAGGTATCCGGTGAGCATGGTATCGGCTTTGCAAAGAAGTCCTATTTATTCGAGTCCATGGATCCTGTTACGGTAGAGATTATGTGCGGAATTAAAAAGGCCTTCGATCCTAAGAATATCTTAAATCCCCATAAGGTATGCCAGCTGTAGGGTATTATAGCATTTAATTAACGGTGCTGTGGCAAACCATCCAAAAATAGTACACAAAACACGCCTTGATTTGACTGTCAAAGTTATTTCAGGGCGTGTTTTGTCATTAGCTTCAGTTTTTTTAAAATTATGAAACCTGCATTGTTTATAAACTTGGCATTTGGTTATTTTCCTGGAATTACACCATACTTATCATTCCGGGGAAGACAACCCGGCAGGGAGGTGTCTCATTCCATCGTTTTCCTTAAAGGCAGAGACATATTTGCTTGGACTGACGCCAAAAACCTGCATAAAGGCGCGGTAGAAGGTGCGCATGCTGTTAAAGCCTGCACTCATGGCAGCCTGTGTAATGGATTCTTCGCCATCTAACAGCAGACCGGCGACCTGTTTGCAGCGTAAGGTATTAACATACTCACTGATGCTGCACCCTACATGTTTGTTAAAAATATGAGAAAACCGGCTGGCGCTGTAACCGAATTCATCGGCAACCGAATTCAGGGAAAGGGAACGCTTATAGTTGCTATGAAGATAGCTGAGAATATTGCGTACCAAAGCGTTATCATCTCCCGGACACATATCCTCCAGCGGTATGCTTTCTGTCAGCAAGGCCAGAATTACATGAATATACCCTCTGATAGCCATGGAATCAGGCGTATTTTGTTTTACGCCACAGCAGCATTGCATGCAGCGGGCCACTTCCTTGGTAAGAGAATTATCAGGAATATGGCTTAAGGAAAAAATTCTTCCTCCAAGTATCCTTTGAAAGGCAGGAATATAGGAAAGGGGTATAATCATCACTATGGTGTCTGATTGCACGGGAGTGGAATACCGATGTACGGTGTAGCTTGGCACCAGCAGCAGTTCTCTGCCTTGTATACGGTAAAGTTTACCGTTTAAAGTCGCCTCCATAACTCCACTATGTACGTATACGAGCTCCAGCGCGCTATGGAAATGGGGCATACAATTATTATTTGGCGAATACCAAAAAGCGGGAACAGCCTGGCTGTCGCGGAATATTTCGTAATCATACAGTTGGGTGGACATTAGAATTCTCCTTTTTATGTAAATATATGATAGCTAATTATGGCACAAAATATATTTGTTACGGCAAGCATATACGGCTCTATTCTATTATAATTGATTTATAAAAGATTACAAGTGTTTGGATTTTTAACTTGACCAAAGAAAGGACGCATACGTATGAAACCATTAAGACTAGGAATTGTAGGGTGTGGAGGCATTGCAAATGGAAAGCACCTGCCTGCCATACAAAAAGAGGGCAGTGCAGAGGTGGTAGCCTTTTGTGATATTATCCTGCAACGCGCCGAAGATGCTGCAAAAAAATTTGGCACTGAGGATGCAAAAATATTTACTGATTACCATGAGCTGGTTAAGCTGGACTTGGATGCTGTTTATGTTTGCACGCCTAACCGCTCCCATTGTGAGATTACATTGGCTGCACTGGATGCCGGTAAGCATGTAATGTGTGAAAAGCCCATGGCCATTAACCATGCGCAGGCTATGGAGATGGTTGATGCCGCGAAAAGGACGGGCAAGCTGCTGACCATTGGCTACCAGAACCGCTACCGGGCTGACAGCGTTTATCTTAAGCAGGAATGTGAGAACGGGGAGCTGGGCGATATCTATTATGCGAAGGCAAAAGCCATCCGCCGCCGTGCGGTGCCCACCTGGGGCGTATTTTTAAATGAATTCGAGCAGGGAGGAGGCCCGTTAATTGATATTGGAACCCATGCCCTTGACCTGACACTGTGGACAATGGACAACTACAAGCCTAAAAGCGTGGTAGGCACGATCTACCACAAGCTTAACGGCGAGACGAAGCCTGCCAATGCCTTTGGACCCTGGAAGCCGGAGGAGTTTACGGTGGAGGACAGTGCCTTTGCATTTATCGTTATGGAGGATGGGGCCACGATTACCCTGGAAGCCAGCTGGGCGCTTAACACCCTGGATGTCCATGAGGCCAAAACTGTGCTGTGCGGTACCAAGGCCGGTGCGGATATGCTCAATGGACTGACAATCAATGGGACAAAGAATGACCGTCAGTATGAGTTAAAGCCTAACCTGGGGGCAGGCGGGGTTGCTTTTTATGAAGGAGGTGCCCTTTCTCCCGAGGTGATGGAACAGCAAACCTTTTTTAAGGCTGTTCGCGGTGAAGGGGAATTAGTAGTGCTGCCGGAGCAGGCGGCGGTGGTTACCCAGATTCTGGATGCGGTTTATCAATCTGCCAGGGAAGGAAGACAGATTGTTTTTTAACATAAGTAAGAGAAGGCTCGCGGCATTGCCGTATCAAAGCATAGAAAAAGGTCATAAGCACATAATGAGCTTATCATATTTGGAAGGAAGAGTGATATTATGAAATTGGGAGTATTAACAGTTCCGTTATATGACCGCAGCGCGGAGGAAGCGTTTAAGTACCTGAGCGGCCTGGGCGTACAGGCGGTGGAGATAGGTACCGGCGGTTCCCCGGGCAGCAAGCATTCCAATCCACAGGAGTTACTTTCGAGTGAGAGCAAGCTGGTGGCTTATAAGGACATGCTGAAGAAATATAATTTGGAAATCAGTGCACTTAGCTGCCATTCCAACCATGTACATCCGAGTGCGGATGTCCGTGGGGAGGCCGCCCGTGATTTTACCCAGACCTTGCGTTTAGCAGAAAAATTAGGTGTCGATACGGTGGTCAGTTTTTCCGGGTGTCCCGGTGACCATGAGGGTGCAAAGTACCCTAACTGGGTGACCTGTGCCTGGCCCGCAGATTACCAGAAGGTGCTGGACTATCAGTGGAACGAGGTACTGATTCCCTTTTGGAAGGGGGCAGCCGCCGAAGCAGCGAATTATGGGGTTAATAAGATTGCACTGGAATTACATCCCGGCTTTTGTGTATACAATACGTCCAGCCTGCTGCGCCTAAGAAAAGAGGTTGGCAATGCCATCGGCGCGAACTTTGATCCCAGTCATTTGTTCTGGCAGGGGATTCGTCCGGCGGAGGCTATTAAGGCGCTGAAGGGGGCGATTTACCATTTCCACGCAAAGGATACTAAGATAAATACCACCAACACACAGATCAACGGTGTATTAGATACCGGAAGCTATGGAGGTCTATCAGACCGCAGCTGGCTGTTCCGTTCCGTGGGCTGGGGTCATGATGCCGGTGAATGGAAGGAAATTATGACTGCCCTGCGTCTGAGCGGATATGATGGAGCCATCAGCATTGAGCATGAGGACGCTTTCATGTCAGTGGAAGAGGGACTGAAAAAAGCTATTACGTTCTTAAAGGATATCGTTATTTGTGACCAGCCCGTACAGGCTTGGTGGAATTAAAAGGCAGGAGCTTATATAGTATGGATGAGAAAAAACTTAAAATTGGACTGATTGGTTATGGGGGCATGGGCAGCTGGCATGTCCAGACGCTTTCCGGTATCCCGGAGGCCGACCTCTGCGGTATCTGGGATATCGATCCCCTGCGCAGGGAGGCCGCTCAGGCAGATGGTTTACACGTTTACGCATCACAGCAGGAGCTGCTGGAGGATGCAGAGGTAGAGGCGGTGACCATAGCCACTCCAAATGATACCCATTTGCCAATTGCCCTTGCAGCTATGGGTGCCGGCAAGCATGTGGTCTGTGAAAAGCCGGTAGCCCTTAATAGCAATGAATTGGCGCAGATGGTTCATTGCTCCAGGGAGATGGGGGTGCTGTTCACGGTACACCAAAACCGCCGTTGGGATGAGGATTATCTGACCATCAAAAAAATATTTGACGAAAAAACCATGGGTAGGGTATTCCATATCGAGAGCCGTGTGCATGGATCCCGGGGTATACCTGGTGACTGGCGCAACCAGAAGCAGCATGGCGGCGGTATGGTATTGGACTGGGGAGTACATCTGCTGGACCAGATGAATATGATGCTTGGCAGACGCAAGCCCCTGAGTGTTTTCGCACAGCTGACGAATGTTACCAATGAAGCGGTGGACGACGGCTTCCGTGCTTTTTTCCAGTTTGAGGACCAGCTGACCTTTTTGGTGGAGGTGGGTACCAGCAACTTTATCTCCCTGCCCCGCTGGTATATACAGGGGGAAAACGGTACGGCAATCGTACATGACTGGAAAGGAAATGGCGAAATCGTCATGGTTTCAGACTGGGAAAAGCGTGATGCCGTACCGGTGGTAACAGCAGCCGGCCTGACAAAGACCATGGCTCCCCGCACTGAGGAAACGGTACAGAAGTATCCATTGCCCGAAGTGCATTCCGATATCCGGGATTTTTACCGCAATATCCGTGCCTGCATCCACGAAGGGGCACAGCCCCTCATAGGTCCGGATGAGGTGACAGAGGTTATGCATATCATGGAGGCCATCTTCCAATCAGCGGAGCAAAATTGTGTGGTACACTTTCAGTGATCCCATTGCTGAAATAATATAAAAAATTATAAGGAGCGTTGTAAAATAGGTGTGGATAGCCATCTATGGAGCAGCGCTCCGTTTTTATGCCAAAAATAAAAAAACTTGGCTTTTATTTTTAAATGTGATTTTTATGTCAAGAAAAATCATAAGAAATAGTAATTTTCTTGACATATTTGCAAAAGAAACTTATGGATTTGTTTAGGGCAGGAAAATTGACTGGTAAAGTTTCAATTATCTTAAAAGATTGAAAATTAGATGGATATCTTTTGTTATTATATTAATAATATCTGCATACAATGTAACAACAACGACAATAAGGGGGAATGCGTTCTGTCCTAACGTCGGAACGCAGACACTATGAAAGGCTATATAGAGGAACGGGCGGTTGAGATCGCAAATTTTATTATCGATAATAACGCTACTGTGAGGCAGACCGCAAAGCAGTTCGGTATATCGAAATCAACCGTACATAAGGACGTGACAGAACGTCTTACGCAGATCAACCCCGGTCTTGCTGAACGTGCGCGGGTAGTCTTGGACCTCAATAAGTCAGAACGGCATATTCGAGGAGGTCTTGCCACTAAGGAAAAATACCTTCATAAAACAAGATACAACTAGATATTTCCATTACCCTTAACCCTTGGCTGCAAGGCAGGCCTTGTCTGAAAGGGAAGGAAGACGAATAAGATGGATTGAAGAAGAGGTTATTCCGGTCAATAGAGGATCGAGGAATAATCTCTTTTCTCGTTTACCAGTTGCTTTCTATTGTGGAAGTAAAAAAGTAGTATGATTAACTGTTAATCTATGATATAATCTAAATTGTATGTCTAGATAAGACAATATCGTTTTATATTTCACAAAGAATGTAAAAAAATTCACAAAATCAAAAATTGTGTGAATAATATCTACATTACAAAGAAATCAATCAAGAAAGAAGGCAAATGAATTATGGGTAGGTTAACATTTCCAGGCGGTATCCATACCTACGACGGCAAAGAACTGTCGATGGACAAGCCTACAGTAGTCCTTTTACCGAAAGGAGATCTGGTATTCCCTTTATCCCAGCATATTGGTGCCCCGGCAAAAGTGGTGGTAGCGAAAGGGGATCAGGTGTTGGTGGGGCAAAAGCTTGGCGAAGCAACAGGCTTTGTTTCGGCGCATATTATCAGCTCTGTTTCCGGTACTGTGAAGGAGATAGGGAAAAGATTGACGGTGCAGGGCAACCTGGTGGAATCCGTCGTTGTTGAAAATGATAACGAATACCGTACCATAGACGGCTTTGGAGACGACCGGGACGTCGGAAAGCTTACGAAGGAAGAAATCCGTAATTTCGTAAAGGAAGCCGGAATTGTGGGGCTTGGAGGGGCAGGCTTTCCCACCCACGTTAAGCTGTCGCCGAAGGATGACAGTAAGATTGATTATGTAATTGTAAACGGCGCGGAGTGTGAGCCGTATCTGACCTCTGATTACCGTATGATGCTGGAGGAACCGGAGAAGATCGTTGGCGGCTTGAAAATTATATTGAAGTTATTTGAACAGGCAAAGGGCATTATTGCAATTGAAGACAATAAGCCTGCCGCAATCCAAAAATTAAGGGAGCTTACGGCAGGGGAGCCCGGGATAGAGGTTGTGGCCTTAAAAACAAAATACCCACAGGGCGGTGAGCGTCAATTAGTATATGCGACGACCGGCAGAAAATTAAATTCAAAAAAACTGCCTGCCGATGTAGGATGTGTGGTAGATAATGTGGATACCGTGATTTCTATTTATATGGCAGTTGCAAAAAGCACGCCCCTGATCCGCAGGATCATAACCGTATCAGGAGACGCGGTGAAGGTGCCCCAGAATTATAATGTGGCAATCGGTACCTGCTATGGGGAGCTCCTGGAAGCAGCAGGAGGCTTTGTAGACAGGCCGGAGAAAATGATATCGGGTGGGCCGATGATGGGTGTTGCAATGTATAATACAAGCGTACCTGTGACTAAGGTTTCCTCGGCTTTTCTGGGTATCCTGAAGGATAAGGCAGCCGTGGAGGAAGCACCCTGCATCCGCTGCGGAAAATGTATCCGGGTCTGTCCGCTACAGCTGATGCCCTTTGAGCTTGCGGCACTCAGCAACCGCAATGCGGAGGAGGAATTTATCAGACGTGATGGTATGGAATGCTGCGGCTGTGGTTGCTGCTCCTATATATGTCCGGCAAAGCGGAGCCTGTCCCAGTCTATTATGCAGGCAAGGGCAAGTGTTTTGGCCAAAAAGAAAAAAGCATAATGGCTCGCAGGCTTTGTGCAAGGCGATTCACACTATAAATTCAGAAAGAGGTGTCAGTTTTGAGCGATTTGTTTCATGTGTCGGCAGCTCCGCATAACCGGAGCACAGTAACGACAAAGGGTATCATGCGGGATGTAATGATAGCATTGCTTCCGGCTGGATTATTTGGAATATTTAATTTCGGTATCCATGCATTAATGGTAATGGCAGTAACTGTTCTTGCATGTGTGTTAACAGAATATTTTTTCTGCAGGATGATGAAAAAGCCGTCCACAGTAGGTGATTATAGTGCGGTTGTTACGGGGATTTTGCTGGCCTTTAATGTACCGGCAAGCCTTCCGTTATGGATGGCAGCCCTTGGCGGTATATTTGCTATCCTGATCGTGAAAATGCTTTTTGGGGGTATTGGCCAGAATTTTATGAATCCGGCCCTTGCGGCCCGTGCATTCCTGCTCATCAGCTTTCCCGTAAGGATGACTGACTTTGCAGTTGGGAAGGTGACCCAGACCGCGGACTACATACAAAAAGGATCGGTAGCGATTGATGGTATCTCTGGTGCAACTCCGCTGGCGGCGCTGAAAGCCGGTGAAGCTGTTGATCTGTTGAAAATGTTTATTGGACAGACCGGCGGAACCATTGGTGAGACAAGCGCAATCGCAATTTTAATCGGAGCTGCTTATCTTGTGGTACGTAAAGTAATTTCTTTAAGAATTCCATTGGCTTATATTATAACGGTAGCTGTATTTGTAATGATTTTTGGCGGCCAGGGCTTTGACACCACCTATATGCTGGCCCATGTTTTAGGGGGCGGCCTTTTACTTGGTGCCTTTTTCATGGCAACGGATTATGTGACCAGCCCGATTACTGCCTCCGGCCAGATAATCTTTGGTATCTGCTGCGGGTTGCTCACAGGGCTGTTCCGCTTACTTAGCGGTACGGCTGAAGGCGTTTCCTACGCAATTATATTCTGCAATCTGCTGGTGCCTCTGATTGACAAGGCAACGCGTCAAAGATCCTTTGGAAAGGAGCGTGTTGTCAGTGAAAAGTAAGGATTCCTTGATCAAGGATGCAATTATGCTGTTTTTAATCACACTAATCTCCGGCCTTGCCCTTAGCTTCGTGTTTGAGATTACGAAGGCTCCGATTGCGGAACAAAAGGCTCTCAAGCTGCAAAAAGCGAATCAGGCCGTCTTTGTAACGGCAGACAGCTTTGAGACGGATGAAGGGCTTATGGCCAAGGTCTCCGGCCTGGAGCTTGGCACGCTGGATGGGGATTACGAGGGAATAACAATTGATGAGGTCAGCAAAGCCCTTAATAGCGAAGGAGAGCTCCTGGGCTATAATGTCTCGATTACAACGAAGCAGAGCTATGATGATTCCTTAAGCCTGGTATTTGGCTATTCCAAAGCCGGGGTCATCCAAGGGATTGCATTTACCTCCCTGACGGAAACCGCCGGTCTTGGTATGAAGGCGGCAGATCCGGCGTTCATAGGGCAATTTCTTAATAAGGATGTCAGGAAATTCAACGTAACAAAGACGGGTGCAGCTTCGGAGGATCAGATTGACGCAATCAGCGGAGCGACCATAACCTCCAGGGCCGTGGCGAACGCGGTTAATGCGGGCATCAGCTTTGTGACGGAATATAGCGAAGAATTTGGAGGTGGCAGGTAATGAATAAATATATGGAACGTATCTATAACGGTATTATTAAAGAAAACCCCACCTTTATCATGATGCTGGGTATGTGTCCTACTTTGGCGGTCACGACCTCCGGTAACAACGGCCTCTATATGGGGCTTACGACGACGGCAGTACTGGCTGCATCCAATTTTTTGATCGCAGCACTGCGCAAGGCCATACCGGATAAGGTTCGTATTCCCGCCTATATCGTAGTGATTGCCTCCCTGGTTACCATTGTCCAGCTGCTGCTGGAGGCTTATCTTCCCATTGTAAATGAACTGCTTGGCATCTACATTCCCTTGATTGTTGTAAACTGTATTATAATGGCCCGTGCAGAGGCTTATGCTGCCAAGAGTTCCGTTGGGTTATCCTTATTGGACGGCATTGGCATGGGACTTGGCTTTACCATAGCCTTGACTATTATCGGTTCCTTCCGGGAGATCCTGGGTGCGGGAACAATCTTTGGGTTTAAGATAACTCCGGCTTCCTTTGAGCCGGTTACCATGTTCATCCTTGCGCCGGGTGCGCTGCTTGCAATGGCCTTATTAACGGCGGTCCAAAACAAATTAAAGCTGCCTTCCGCAACCAACGGTTCCGGCGGCAGCAACATCGGCTGTAGCGGAGACTGTGCCCATTGCGGAGGAAGCACCAGTGCGGAGAACCGGGAGCTGATCTCCTCCAGGGAGAAGGGGACAGCGCAGGAGGATACAACTGCAAAAACAGCTTCTGATAAAGAAAATAACAAATAAGGAGGAGTGATTTAGATGAAAGAGCTTATTATGATCATTGTCGGTTCGGCCCTTGTAAATAACGTAGTCCTAAGTCAGTTCCTTGGCTTATG
Source organism: Clostridiales bacterium (assembly GCA_012839295.1). GTDB lineage: Bacteria > Bacillota > Clostridia > Lachnospirales > Lachnospiraceae > Mobilitalea. Next base: position 87,765 of record DUNO01000061.1, on the reverse strand, counting down.
TCCATTCCTTGGCGTTTCCAAAAGGACCAACACTGCGGCAGGCATGGGAGCAGCAGTAATTTTTGTTATTACGGTTGCCTCTGCGTTATGCAGTATCATTTATGAACAGATACTGGTACGTTTTGGAATGGGATATCTCCAGACCATTGTTTTCATCCTGGTGATTGCATGTCTGGTCCAATTCGTGGAGCTGATCCTAAAGAAATATAGCCGTTCCCTTTATAATGCCCTAGGCGTATACCTGCCCTTAATTACGACCAACTGTGCGGTGCTCGGTGTGGCACTGATCAACATTACGAAGGAGTACGGATTACTGCCCAGTGTCATCAACGGCTTTGGTACGGCCACAGGCTTTACCATTGCGATTATCATCATGGCCGGTATCCGGGAACGTATTGAATTTAATGACGTTCCAAAGGCCTTCCAAGGCTCCCCGATTGTGCTGGTTACGGCCAGTCTCATGGCAATTGCCTTCTTTGGGTTTGCCGGACTAAGCTTATAAGGAGGTAGTATATGTTGTTTTTGGAGATTATGTCAGCGAATAGCTTCCTTGCTAATCTGGCCAGTCCGGTTGCAGCAGTCAGTGCCAGTGGAGTTGCTGTAGCAACGGCAATTGTAGCGGGAGTTGGGCTGTTCATTGGATTATTTCTGGGCTTTGCGGCAAAGACCTTTGAAGTCAAGGTAGATGAAAGGGAGCTTATGGTCAGGGAGAACCTGCCGGGGGCAAATTGCGGCGGCTGCGGGTATCCGGGCTGTGACGGTCTGGCTCATGCCATTGCCGAAGGCCAGGCACCGGCAAATGCCTGTCCCGTTGCAGGCAAGAAAGACCATGCAAAGATAGCGGAAATCATGGGAATCGCCCTGGAAGAGACGGAGAAAAAGGTTGCATTCGTAAAATGTGTCGGTACCTGTGACAAAACCCAGGTAAAATATGAGTATTACGGCGTTCCCGATTGCAACAAGGTAGCGCTCATACCCGGTAAAGGAAATAAAAAGTGCAGCTATGGCTGTATGGGCTTTGGCTCCTGTGTCAGGGCCTGTGCCTTTGATGCAATCCATATCGTGGATGGCATTGCCTATGTGGATAAGGAAAAATGTACGGGCTGCAGCAGCTGTACCCTCCAGTGTCCGAACAACCTGATTGAGATGGTGCCTTACAGTGCAAGACACCTGGTCGGTTGCAGCTCACCTGAGAAGGGAAAGGACGTCAAGGCAGCCTGCACTGCCGGCTGTATCGGCTGTAAGCTCTGCGTCAAGGCCTGCGGGGATGATGCCATCCACGTAGAAAATAACCTGGCTTTCATTGACTACGGAAAATGCACCAACTGTGGCAAATGTGCAGCTGTATGCCCGGTTAAGGTCATTAAAATCCAACCAATGTCCTAAGTCCAAAGCCGGAGTTGTGCTTGAATATTCCTGTTTCATCCATTAAAATAGAATTAAGTATTATGTAAAGACGATTATAAGAAAATCCAATAAGTAAATCCAGTAAGTAAATCAGGATAACCTTGGGAGGCTGTAAAAGAAACTGACAGAATAAAAAATCACGGATGATGGGATGCATAATTCTATGGAAGGGGGACCCTTCATGATACAGGCCTATAATTATATGTTGGAAAGCCTGCCTGTAAAAAGAAGTGCAAGATATCTTGTTGGCAGGAAAAGTGAACTGAGAAGGGTCTATGATGAAATTATAGACCTTAGTAAACGGTCGCCCCTCTATAAGGTTAACCTGTCGAGGGATAACCAAATATATACCATAGGTGTCAAGGAAGGTGCCCTGGCATTGAAGGCAAAAATAAATGACATGTCAGATCCGGAGTTTTCCGGTTTTCAGAGTAAAGCGGTGTCCGTCAGCAATGAACAGGTGCTGTCAGCACAGCTGCTCAGTGAAAATACGGATGCGCTACCCCAGGTGATCCAGTTTAAAATAAATTCCCTGGCCGGGGTACAGGTGAATAAGGGCAGGGATTTATCCCTGACCTCCAGGGGTTTGCCGGAGGGAAGGTATAGGTTTAAAGCAAATATCGGTAATGAGACCTATTCCTTAACTTATGTAAATGAGAATAGAAGGGAAAACGAGGAAACCCTGGAAGGCTTCGCAGCTTTTCTGAATAACTCCATTCCAGGAATCCATGCCTCAGTAGAGCAGGGGAGCAAGAAGGATTACAGCCGTCTTGTGATTACTTCCGAGCTGTCAAGCAGATTTGGGGAGAAGGGCTTCTCTTTCGAGGATTTGGATACCTACCCGACAGGCATCGCAGATTTTTTCGGCATGGACAGGATGGAGCAGGCTCCGGCTCTTGCCCGGTTTGAACTGAATGGTGTAAGCAAGCAGACGGCTACGAATTCCTTTACCTTAGAGAATAGCCTGCGCATTAACCTATATTCCGGCGGCGGGCAGACTGTTACCCTGAAGATAGTCCCGGATAGTGAGAGAATATTGGGTGCGGTGGGAGAGGTGCTGGATTCCTACAACGACTTAATCCGGCTTGCCAGGGATCGCATCCTGGATAATAAGGAGAGCTATAAAGCGGCAAAGCTGATCAAGGAGCTGCAGACCCTGGAGGAGCTGTATGGGGAAGAGCTTTCTGCCTGTGGAATTAAGGCAGCAGAGGATGGACGCCTTTTCCTGGAAGAACCATTGGCAACACAGGCCGCCAGGGATGGTGGCATGGAGAGCCTGTTCACAAGGGAAAACGGATTTGTTGCAAGGCTCCTTGACAAAGCGGAGGCGATTGCAATAAATCCGTTGGAATACATAGAAAAAACTATTGTTACCTATCCGGATAACAGTAAAGCCGGATTTCGTAATCCGTATGTAACCTCCATGTACAGTGGATTATTATTTAATTCTTATTGTTGAGAAATGAATTGGCCTTAACATACTCACTGGGTGTTAGGCCGATTCTTTTTTTAAATATCCTGCTGAAATAGTTCGGATCCTTATATCCCACCATAAAGCAAACTTCCTTTACCGTCAGGCTGGAATTCGTCAACAGCTCCTTTGCCTTTTTTACCCGCAGCATGGAGAGCCAGTCGATGAAATTAAAGCCCGTCGTCTTCTTGATCAGCTTGCTAAAATACTGCGGGCTGATATTTACATGCTCAGCCATGGCTTCTAAGGAGATATCATCCGCATAATGGCTTTCCAGGTATTCACGGGTAGCCTTCACGATATGGTTGGAGTAGTCGATGGAGTTCTGGGGTCTGGTATAGCTGGACAGGAATACAAAGGTCTGGTAGGCATAATCAATTAACTGCTCCCCGGAAAAGTCCATAAGCTTCCTGGAAATATCCATATAATCAAAGGATCTGGCACCCTCCTGGTTATCTGTATCCATGGCATTGTTTACCAGGACCAAGAGCTCCAGAATCTTATTGCGTTTCATAACATCATTCATGGGGCGGATATAGTCGATTAAGATGCTAAAATAATTGTAGGCCCGGGTTTTACGCAGCTGGAGGGCTTCCATCAAGCGTTTTTGGGTAACCAGATAATCAAATTGGAGATTTGGGTCGTAGTTTTTAAGATCAGCATAAAAAATGACAGGGTCAAAGTTGCTGTAGGGCAGGCAGGCAAGAGCACTGGCGTAGGAAGAATGAACGGAAGGCAGGTGGTAGATGCTGCCGATTCCAGCTGTCACCTTTACATGGAAATGGGCTTCAGTTAATGGAATCAGCCCATGGCAAAGAGACAGGCCATGCTCCCTGTGCAAGTCCTCGGACATGGAAGCGTCCAAGCTGACCAGGACGGCGATCCGGTTATTCAAGAATGGACTAAGAAAGCAGTCATAGTCCGGCAGATGCTCCTTTATGAAATAATGCAACTCAAATTCGTCAATTATAAAATTCCCAAGACCCGTTTTCTTTGGCTCAGCCAGTTCAAAAAGAACGAGATAACCGTAATCCTTCGAATGGAACAATCTCTGGAGGGCAGACATTTCAATTACGGAAGCTCCGCGGGATATTAGGGAAAAAATGAGATTTCTTTCGATGAAAGCCTGAAAAAGCTCTGCCGTAACGCCCTGGTTAGAGGCAAGGATATCCAACTGCAGGCTATCCCAGAAATCCCGTTGTTCTAAAGAAATTTTCTGAATGTCATTCGGGTTCATCATAGCAACCTCCATTTGTCTGTAATGCAGACGCCTTGTTGGCGTGTGCCTGAAAGGTTATTGTAGTTTTCAGAGGTACCCTAGGGCCTTTGAATAGCTACGATTCATTATAACATATTCTGACAAAAAATGCACCACCAAATTTTGGGGTTCTATGTAATATGGGTTATGAAAAGCTGATGATCTTGCTTTCTGTAATATGTCAGTAATAAAGTTTTTTTATTTCGTAATATTATTGCCACAAATTTGCCAATACCGGAGGCTACCATAAATTACATAAGGTAAACGGCGTAGCAGCGGAGGTTCCAAATGATGAAGCGAAAGAAAAATTCACGACAATTGCATATGGCGGCACGGTTTCTAGTGATGGCAGCGGCAGTGGCACTCTTTGGCTTTTCATCGGAGGCAGAGGCAGTATACGCCCAGAAGAGCGGTAAAGTGTCAAGCTATGGCTTCAGCAACGACCAGTATTCCGATACCCAATGGTATATTGATAATCCGGGAAGGTATACGAAGCTGGCACAGCTCTCCGTACAGGAAAAAGAAGCTACACAGGACATTGATATGGATGTGGCAGAAGCCTGGGAAGAAATGGCGAAGGCAGGGCTGGAGGAGAGCGGAAGAGAAGTAATCGTAGCAATTATCGATACAGGCGTAGATTACCAGCACCCGGAGCTTGCAGACCATATGTGGGTTAATGAGGGTGAGATACCTGGTGATAATATAGACAATGATAATAACGGGTATGTTGATGATATCTATGGCTGGGATTTTTACAACAACGATAATACGGTCTGCCATTATGTATATTCCGACCTATACCGTAAAAACCTGGCAGATCCCAATGACAATGACAACCATGGTACCCACGTGGCCGGTGTCATAGCGGCAGCGATGAATAATAATATAGGCATTGCAGGAATAGCTTCCAATATAAATGTGAAGATCATGGTTCTAAAAATCAACGGCGGGAAAGATGGTACCGGTGATGTGGCAGACGCGGTAAAGGCAATTAAATATGCTACCCTGATGGGAGCGGATATTTGTAATATAAGCTGGGGCACCAACCAGGTATATCCGGAGCTGGAAGCAGCAATAAAGGAATCCGACATGCTGTTTGTGGCAGCAGCAGGAAATAGCGGAACGGATATTGATAGCACTCCGCTATACCCGGCCAGCCTGGAGCTGGATAATTTAATCTCGGCAACCTTCATTGATGCGGACGGGGATTTGACCGGGTATTCGAATTTTGGCAGGTATTCCGTGGATATTGCGGCTCCGGGACAGGATGTTTTCAGTACGATTGTCGGAAACTATGGTACGGCAAGCGGTTCCTCCATGGCAGCGCCCCAGGTTTCGGCAGTAGCGGCTTTAGTGTACAGCTTTAATGACCATTTATATGCTTCTGAGGTGAAGGAGCTCATTATCAACAACCTTAAGGAGATCAAGGGTCTTAAGGAGGTTACACAATACGGTGGAATCCCGAGCGCTTATAAAGCAGTTGTAAAGGCGGGCAGCCTGCTCCAGGATACCCAGCCGCCCACCCTGTCCTTTAAGACTGGGTATAATGCAGGTGAAATAACAGTGTCCCTGGAGGCGGCAGATGAAGGTTCTTCAAAGCTCCGTGTAATAAAGTGGATGATCGGCGAGAAGGAGCTTAAGGATTTTGGGAGAGGTACGGCAGGAACTACGGTAGTAAATAACCGGGTGGATTTTGCAAAAGCCGGAGTCTACACCTTTTACGCAGCGGACTATGCCGGAAATGAGACGGCACAGGTATACGGGGTGGCGGAGGATACCACAAAGCCCAAGCTCTCCGCAAGGTTTACGGTAGCTGCTGATTATAAATCAAGAACCGTCACGGTAACAGCCAGTGACAGCCAAAGCGGCCTTAAACGGGTAGAATTCATGGAAGGAACCCGGACGATAGAAGACTTCCTCCCGGCTGATGCGGCCACAGTACTTGGAATTTCAGGAGGCACAGGTAAATTTACAGTAAAAAAAGATGGAGTGTATACAATCTTTTCGGTAGACAACCGGGGCAATATGGCGTTAAAAAAAGTAGTGGTCAAGACTGTAAAGGCAACCGGCATAAAGCTGAACTATAAGAGCAGGACGCTGGGGTCGGGAGATACCTTTATCCTGCGGCCAGCGGTAACACCGGCCGGAAGCACTGATGTGATAACCTATGTCAGCTCCAATAAAAAGGTTGCCACGGTATCCCCGGGCGGGAAGATAACCGCCTTAAGAACCGGGAAGGCTTATATTACAGCCAGGACCTCCAGCGGACTTACGGTAAAGTGTTTAATCACAGTTAATAATATGGCCTGAGCCTCTTTATAATTTAATCAGGAGAGGTTATAATAAAGACATCAAAGATATATTATCATAACAGGAAGCATAAGATTAGAACTTATGCTTGCCCAAAATATGAGATAAAGAATGATTATCCGTTACTTTGGACAGTGGAGGGATAATCATTTTTTATCGTGCATTTTTATTAAAGCGACAATAAATGTGAGTAACGCTATGCTTAGCATACCAAAGCTCGTCATTAAAGATAAAGCATTTGAAACTGTTAAATAAAAAAATATTGAAACTGTTAAATAAAAAAATATATTGACGTATTTACATGTCTATGTTATATTAAGGAAGCGAGAAAAGAGGCTTTTTTTTTATGCCTAAAAAACGGGAATAATATGAATCTCCTTACGGGCTTCATATTTAGGGAAAAGCCTGCAGCGGTTAACGCGGTCTAGCGCAACAAAGAAATCGGAGGTGGATATTGTGCGCGTAAAAATCACACTGGCATGTACTGATTGCAAACAACGCAATTACAACATGACAAAAGAAAAAAAGACACATCCGGACAGGATGGAAACAAAGAAGTATTGTAAGTTCTGCAGATCCCACACATTGCACAAAGAAACGAAGTAATTATCCAGAAAGGAATTGGAAGACATGGGCGAAACGACTAATACGACTAATGCTACAACAGAAAAAGCTCCGAAGAAAAGCTGGTTCAAGGGAATTAAGTCTGAGTTCAAGAAGATTATCTGGCCGGATAAGGAGTACCTTGGAAAACAGGCAATTGCTGTATTATCAGTTACCATTGTTTTGGGAATAATTATTTACGTGCTGGACTATGCAATCGAACTCGGTTTAGGATTCTTATTATAGGATAAGGGTGAGGATATGTCAGAAGCAAATTGGTACGTTGTTCACACCTATTCTGGGTATGAGAACAAAGTAAAAGCGAACATCGAAAAGACAATCGAAAACAGAAAGCTCCAAGACCAGATCTTAGAAGTATCTGTTCCGATGCAGGACGTCATTGAAGTGAAAAACGGCGTTAAGAAGCGTGTACAGAAGAAGATGTTCCCAGGTTATGTGCTGCTCCATATGGTTATGAATGATGACGTATGGTATGTAGTCCGCAATACCAGGGGAGTAACAGGCTTTGTCGGTCCCGATTCCAAACAGCCGGTTCCATTGACTGATGCAGAGATGCACAGCATGGGAATCAAAAATGATGAAGTCTCTGTTGGTTTTGAAATTGGTGATACCGTTACGGTTATCTCAGGAGTTTGGGAGAATACCACAGGTGTTATCAAGCAAATCAACTTACACAAGCAAATCGTTACAATCAGCGTGGACATGTTTGGACGTGAAACGCCGGTTGAGATCGGTTTTAGCGAAATCAAGGTTCGCAATTAATGCGAGGCAGGGTAATTCACAGAGAATGAAGAGATAAGGCTTCATCCTGCGGATCATCAGATTATCTTGTATAGGACACCGTGCATGCAATGGAAAAAGTATGTAACTTACGGTTAGTTACGTGGGAGGGAAATTCCCGCAAACACCACATTTATCAGGAGGTATGCTATCATGGCAAAAAAAGTAACAGGTTATATTAAATTACAGATCCCAGCTGGTAAGGCTACTCCGGCTCCACCGGTAGGACCTGCACTCGGACAACATGGCGTAAACATCGTTCAGTTTACAAAGGAATTTAACGCAAGAACAGCAGATCAAGACGGAATTATTACACCAGTAGTTATTACCGTATACGCAGACAGAAGCTTCAGCTTCGTAACAAAGACTCCTCCGGCAGCAGTTTTGATCAAAAAAGAACTTAACCTGAAGTCTGGTTCTGCTGCACCAAACAAGACAAAGGTTGCTAAGCTTACCCAGGCACAGCTAAGAAAAATCGCAGAATTAAAGATGCCTGACTTAAATGCAGCAAGTGTTGAAGCAGCTATGAGCATGGTTGCAGGTACTGCAAGAAGCATGGGCGTTAGTATAGTTGACTAGTGTGAAATGAAGATCATTTCACATTCGACATGGAGTGGCCTCGCGGCCAAATGTTCGTTAGTGTGAAATACAGAATATTTCACATCCAACACCCCGTGGCCTAACGGCTCTGGCGGCTAAATGGTTGTTAATTTGAATGAGACAGCATGGTTGAAAGATATCATGCGATTTAGAATCTAATAACGTGGGAGGGAATGCCAGATGGGAAATCACATTTGGCAGGCAGATACGGTACTGTATTTGCTGACGAAGTTCATGGGATTTCGTTTTCTCCCGGTAAAACCACTAGGAGGTTTATAGAATGAAAAGAGGAAAGAAATATACAGACGTTGCAAAGACGGTTGATAAGTCTGCTCAATATGATGCAGCAGAAGCTATCAGCTTAGTAAAGAAGACAGCTGTAGCGAAATTTGATGAAACCATCGAAGCACACATCAGACTTGGTGTTGACGGACGTCATGCAGACCAGCAGGTTCGTGGTGCGGTAGTATTACCTCACGGAACCGGTAAGACTGTACGTGTACTTGTATTTGCAAAGGGCGACAAGGCAAATGAGGCTTTAGCAGCTGGCGCAGATTTCGTTGGAGCAGATGAATTAATCCCTAAGATCCAGAATGAAAACTGGTTTGAATTCGACGTAGTAGTAGCTACACCGGATATGATGGGTGTTGTTGGACGTTTGGGACGTGTGCTCGGCCCTAAGGGCTTAATGCCAAATCCTAAGGCCGGCACTGTAACTATGGATGTTACAAAGGCTGTTGCTGATATCAAGGCTGGTAAGATCGAATACAGGCTGGACAAGACAAACATTATCCACGTTCCCCTTGGCAAGGCTTCCTTTACTGAGGAAATGTTAAAGGATAACTTCCAGACCTTAATCGGTGCTGTTATCAAGGCTAAGCCCTCCGCAGCGAAGGGCCAGTATTTAAAAAGCGTTACCCTGGCATCCACTATGGGTCCTGGCGTAAAGCTCAATACAGCTAAATTAAGCTAGTATAATAATGACAAGTGGACCGGCTTGCCGGTTCACTTGGATAATTTAAGTTCATAAGATAAGTTCATAAGAGAAAATAGTTGACATGTCTTTCCGTGTCATGCTATAATGCAACTTGTGAATAAAACTGCCGAAGACAGTAGGTGCCGCAGGGCGTAAGGTGAGAAGCCGCCTACCGAGGAAAGTTAATTTAATCTGTATTGATTTTATTGACCTCTCCATGCTTTGGCAGGATGAGGCTTTTTTTGTGTCTTACAGAACCGGATGTCGGTTGTCTGATACAAGATAGAAAGATTGCCGGTGACACGTCAGTCTATAAAAGATATAAGGAGGTGTACGTAAATGGCAAAAGTTGAATTAAAACAGCCAATTGTAGAGGAAATTAAAGGCTACGCTACAAACGCCAAAGCTGCAGTTTTAGTTGACTACCGCGGATTAACTGTTGCTCAGGATACTGAGCTTCGTAAAAAGTTAAGGGAAGCTGGTGTAGTATACAAGGTATACAAGAACACGATGCTTAACTTTGCATTCAAGGGAACAGAATTTGAATCATTGGCAAATGATTTGAACGGACCTTCTGCTATCGCTTTTGGTTTGGAGGATGCAACTGCTCCCGCCAGAGTTTTAGCTGAATGTGCAAAGACAATGCCTAACTTAGAGTTCAAGGCAGGTGTTGTTGAAGGAACTTACTATGATGTAAAGGGAATCCAGGTTATCGCAACGATCCCTTCCAGGGAAGTTCTTATTTCCAAGTTGCTTGGAAGCTTACAGTCACCAATTACAAACCTTGCTCGTGTACTGAGCCAGATCGCAGAAAAGCAGGCATAACCTGCAGGCGGCCGGTTAACCTGCCGGGAGGCTGCAGACAAGCAGCATAATGGTGGGTGACAAATCATTGGGAACGAAATTAACCCGATCATAAATGAAAAAATATAATAATGGAGGTAAATTTAAATGACAACTCAAGAGTTTATCGAGGCAATTAAAGGCCTTACCGTATTAGAATTAAATGAATTAGTAAAAGCATGTGAAGAAGAATTCGGTGTATCCGCAGCAGCAGGTGTTGTAGTAGCAGCAGCTGGCCCTGCAGCAGCAGCTGAAGAAGAGAAGACAGAGTTCAACGTAGAGTTAACTGAAGCTGGCCCTAACAAGGTTAAGGTTATCAAGGTTGTACGTGAAGTAACAGGCTTAGGCTTAAAGGAAGCTAAGGATCTTGTTGATGGCGCTCCTAAGGTAGTTAAGGAAGGCGTAAGCAAGGCAGAAGCTGATGATCTTAAGGCTAAATTAGAAGCAGAAGGCGCTAAGGTTGCTTTAAAGTAAGAATAAAAATCCCGCTCGATTTTGAGCGGGATTTTCTTATGGCCGGAAATGCTAATCGGAGAAATCTTATTTATTAGAATAAAAAACCATATTTAATTGTCTTTTCTGCTAAAAGTTGGAAAGAATTAAATATGGTTTATTATTTATATAAGAAGTAAGAATTCCTATACATCATAAAACTGTGAGCCGGGGAAGTCAATGTTTTAAATAAACAATAATTTATAATAAAAATAGGGTTTTTTGGTAAATTATATGTAGATTTCATTTCACTATATTGTGTAAATTGTTTCAATAATACGAATGAACCGGAAAAATGATTCATTTTTCATAAATAAAAAAACTCAATAAAAATTGAGTTGACAGTTGAAAAAAAGTATGCTAGTATGAAAGATGCACTATTGTGGTGCTGTATGCCTATCACCAATATATTATAGCATATATGTTTCTAAAAGAAAAGAGTTTTTTATTCCTTATAAATGAATTGATTACCAAGGCGATTTTTGGCATAGGATAATTCATTTTTCTAAATGAATAAATCCATTTTTCCAAACGGTCAAATCCATTCAAACGGACAAATCCATTTTCAAATGGATTGGGTTTTTGATTTATTTGTAAGAATAGGGTGAGTTGGTCTGCTGATTCATCTTGTACAAGATTTAAACTTATAAAATTCAAGGGGTGAAAACGTCAATGGACAAGAACAGAATGCATCCAATCAAGGTTGGTAATAACGTTAGAATGAGTTACTCCAAACAGAAGGAAGTCCTGGAGATGCCCAATCTTATTGAGGTACAAAAGGATTCCTACCAGTGGTTTTTAGACGAGGGACTCAAGGAAGTATTTGATGATATTTCTCCGATAGCCGATTACAGTGGACACTTGAGCTTGGAATTCGTAGACTTTACATTGTGTGAAGATGATATTAAATATACAATAGAAGAATGTAAAGAAAGAGATGCTACCTATGCAGCTCCTTTGAAGGTTAAAGTAAGACTTCATAACAAAGAGAATAACGAGATCAATGAACACGATATTTTCATGGGAGATCTGCCGTTAATGACCGAGACCGGTACCTTCGTAATCAATGGTGCAGAGAGAGTTATTGTAAGTCAGTTAGTACGTTCCCCTGGTATTTATTATGCAATAGATCATGACAAAATCGGTAAGAGGTTGTTTTCCTCTACCGTTATCCCAAATAGAGGTGCATGGTTGGAGTATGAGACAGATTCCAACGATGTTTTTTACGTACGTGTTGACCGTAACAGAAAGGTTCCGATTACTACCTTTGTAAGAGCCCTTGGTTATGGTACCAATGAGGAAATCAAGCAGTTGTTTGGTGAGGAGCCAAAGATTCTTGCTTCCCTGGCAAAAGACCCAAGTACTTCCAAGGATCCGACCGGCAGCTACCAGGACGGTTTATTAGAGCTGTACAAAAAGCTCCGTCCCGGCGAGCCTTTGGCAGTTGAAAATGCGGAATCCTTATTAAATAGTATGTTCTTTGATGCGAGAAGATATGATCTCGCGAAGGTGGGCAGATATAAATTTAATAAGAAGCTTCATATGCGCAACAGGATTGTCGGCTTTTTATTGGCTGAGGATGTTGTTGATGAATCTACAGGTGAGATTATTGCAGCTGCAGGTACCCAGGTGACAGACCGGATTGCCAGACAGATCCAGAATGCAGCAGTGCCCTTTGTTATGGTACAAGCGGAGGAGCGCAATGTTAAGGTTCTATCTAATATGATGGTTGACCTGGCTTATTATGTGAACATAGACAGAAAGGAGCTGGGCATTACAGAGGATGTGTATTACCCGGTTCTGAAAAATATCCTGGCAGACCATACGGATATCGAAGATATTAAGAATGCAATTAAGAAGAATATTAATGAATTAGTCCCGAAACATATTACAAAGGAAGACATCATTGCTTCTATTAACTATAACATCCATTTGGAATATGGCGTCGGCCATAACGATGATATAGACCATCTGGGCAACAGAAGAATCAGGGCGGTTGGCGAGTTGCTGCAGAACCAGTACCGTATCGGTCTGTCCAGAATGGAACGTGTTGTCCGTGAAAGAATGACAACCCAGGATCTGGAGGGCATCAGTCCCCAGTCCCTAATCAATATTAAACCGGTTACCGCAGCGGTAAAGGAGTTCTTCGGAAGCTCCCAGCTGTCCCAGTTTATGGATCAGCACAATCCTCTTGGTGAGCTGACCCATAAGAGACGTTTATCCGCACTTGGTCCCGGCGGTTTGTCCCGTGACAGGGCTGGCTTCGAGGTCAGGGACGTTCACTATTCCCATTATGGCAGGATGTGTCCGATTGAGACGCCGGAAGGTCCTAACATCGGTCTGATCAACTCCCTTGCCACCTATGCAAGGATTAATGAGTATGGTTTTATTGAGGCACCTTACCGCAAATGCGACAGGACAGACCCGATGAATCCAAGGGTAATTGATGAGGTTGTTTATTTAACAGCAGATGAAGAAGATAAATATATTGTTGCGCAGGCTAATGAAGAGATCGATGAGGACGGCTATTTCGTTCATAACAGTATTTCCGGACGTTATATGGAGGAGACCTCCCAGTACGAGAAGCACAAAATCGATTTGATGGACGTATCTCCGAAGATGGTATTTTCCGTGGCTACTGCATTAATTCCTTTCCTTGAAAATGACGATGCGAACCGTGCCCTCATGGGTGCCAACATGCAGCGTCAGGCGGTTCCGTTGTTAATCACGGAAGCACCGGCAGTAGGAACAGGTATTGAAGCGAAGGCTGCAATCGACTCCGGTGTATGCGTAATTGCGAAGAAATCCGGCGTTGTTGAACGGGTTACGGCTAAGGAGGTTATCGTTAAAAATGATGATAATACCAAGACCTCTTACCGTTTAATCAAGTTTGCAAGAAGCAACCAGGGAACCTGTATTAACCAGAGGCCCATTGTTTCCCGCGGTGACAGGATTACAGCCGGACAGGTAATTGCAGACGGTCCTTCTACCTCTAAGGGTGAGTTAGCCCTTGGTAAGAATCCATTGATTGGATTCATGACCTGGGAAGGTTATAACTATGAAGATGCCGTATTATTGAGTGAAAGACTGGTGCAGGAAGATGTATATACTTCCGTGCATATTGAAGAATATGAAGCGGAATCCCGGGATACTAAGCTGGGGCCCGAAGAAATCACAAGGGACGTTCCAGGTGTCGGTGATGATGCGCTGAAGGATCTGGATGAAAGAGGTATTATCCGCATCGGTGCTGAGGTCCGTGCCGGAGATATCCTGGTTGGCAAGGTAACACCAAAGGGTGAGACAGAGCTTACTGCTGAGGAAAGACTTCTTAGGGCAATCTTTGGTGAGAAGGCCAGGGAAGTCCGTGATACCTCCCTGCGTGTTCCCCATGGTGAGTACGGTATCATCGTGGATGCAAAGGTGTTTACGAGGGAGAACGGCGATGAGCTGTCCCCTGGTGTAAACCAGACAGTGCGTGTCTATATCGCGCAGAAGAGAAAAATCCAGGTTGGTGACAAGATGGCTGGACGTCACGGTAACAAGGGTGTTGTTTCCCGTGTATTGCCGGTGGAAGACATGCCGTTCCTGCCAAACGGAAGGGCATTGGATATCGTGCTTAACCCTTTGGGTGTACCTTCCCGTATGAATATCGGACAGGTACTTGAAATCCATCTGTCCTTAGCTGCAAAGGTACTTGGTATAGATATCTCGACATCGGTATTTGACGGAGCGAACGAGTTTGACATTATGGATACCCTGGAGATTGCAAATGCTTATGCGAATACCTCATGGGAAGAATTTGAGGCAAAATATAAGGATTCCCTGCATCCTGAGCTGATGGATTACCTCGAGAAGCATCCGGAGAACAGGGAGGACTGGAAGGGCGTTCCGATCAACCGTGATGGTAAGGTAAGACTTCGTGATGGAAGAACTGGTGAGTATTTTGACGGCTCCGTTACAGTTGGCTTTATGCACTACTTAAAGCTCCACCATCTGGTAGACGATAAGATCCATGCCCGTTCCACAGGCCCTTACTCACTGGTAACACAGCAGCCATTAGGCGGTAAGGCACAATTCGGCGGACAGAGATTTGGTGAGATGGAGGTTTGGGCGCTGGAGGCTTACGGTGCTGCTTATATCCTTCAGGAAATCCTGACGGTAAAATCCGATGATGTTACCGGCCGTGTTAAGACTTATGAAGCAATCATAAAGGGCGAGAATATATCAGAGCCTGGTATTCCTGAGTCCTTCAAGGTTCTCTTAAAAGAGCTTCAGTCCCTTGCCCTGGACGTTACGGTTCTCGATGAGAACGGTGATGAGGTGAAGATGACAGAAAGCATTGATTACGGTGATTCTGACCTGACACCATTAATTGAAGGTGATAATAATTTCAGATATGATGAAGGCTATGAAGATGCCGGCTTCACCCAAGGAAATGTTGAAGATATCGATGCTGATATTTTCGATATTTATGAAGATGAATCCGAAGATATACTGGAAGACGGAATTTATGAAGAAGAGGAAGACCTAGGACCGGCAGACGAGCTGGAACCGGAAGAAGATATTTGTCCAAACTGTGGGGCAATCGTACCGGAAGGAAGCAAGAGCTGCAAGGCATGTGGAGAAGAGCTTTAAAAACAAGCCGCCACACGCCTGGGACTAACGCTAACTTGAGAAGTCGGTGTTTAATTTCCGAATCGGCATAGACATGATCAAAGGAAGGGAGAGCCAAAGGATGTCTGAAGTAATGAATAACAGTATTCAAGAGATAACCTATGATGCGATAAAAATTGGTTTAGCTTCACCTGAAAAAATCAGAGAATGGTCAAAGGGAGAAGTAAGAAAGCCAGAGACTATTAACTATAGAACCTTAAAGCCGGAAAAGGATGGCCTGTTCTGTGAGAGGATCTTTGGACCCAGCAAGGACTGGGAATGCCATTGCGGTAAATACAAGAAGATCAGATATAAGGGAGTTGTTTGTGACAGGTGTGGTGTTGAGGTAACAAAAGCCAGCGTCCGACGTGAACGTATGGGGCATATTGAGCTGGCAGCACCCGTATCCCATATCTGGTATTTCAAAGGTATCCCAAGCCGTATGGGTCTGATTCTGGATCTTTCTCCGAGAACTCTGGAGAAGGTGCTGTATTTTGCATCCTATATCGTACTTGATAAAGGTACTACAGATTTACAGTACAAACAGGTCTTAAATGAGAAGGAAAGACAGGAAGCAATAGAGAAATACGGATATAACAGCTTCCGCCTTGGCATGGGTGCCGAGTCAATCCAGGAATTATTGCAGGCAATCGATCTTGAGAAGGAATCCAAGGACTTAAAGAGGGGGCTGAAGGACTCCACCGGCCAAAAGCGCGCAAGAATTATTAAGCGCCTTGAGGTTGTGGAAGCCTTCCGTGAGTCCGGCAATAAGCCGGAATGGATGATCTTATCCGTAATCCCGGTAATTCCTCCGGATCTTAGGCCGATGGTTCAGTTGGATGGCGGACGTTTTGCTACCTCCGATATGAACGATTTATACAGAAGAATTATCAACCGTAACAACCGTCTGAAAAGGCTCCTTGAGCTTGGCGCTCCGGATATTATCGTCCGTAACGAGAAGAGAATGCTTCAGGAAGCAGTTGACGCGTTGATTGATAATGGCAGAAGGGGCAGACCGGTAACCGGACCTGGTAACCGTGCCCTCAAATCTCTCTCCGATATGCTAAAGGGTAAGCAGGGCCGTTTCCGTCAGAACCTGCTTGGTAAGCGTGTTGACTACTCCGGACGTTCCGTTATCGTAGTTGGTCCTGAGCTCAAGCTATATCAGTGCGGTCTGCCAAAGGAAATGGCAATCGAGCTGTTTAAGCCTTTCGTTATGAAGGAATTAGTGGCAAGAGGAACTGCCCATAATATTAAATCTGCCAAGAAAATGGTGGAAAGGCTCCAGACTGAGGTTTGGGACGTTCTCGAGGAGGTTATTAAAGAGCATCCGGTTATGTTAAACCGTGCCCCAACCCTTCACAGACTTGGTATCCAGGCTTTCGAACCGGTATTGGTAGAAGGTAAGGCGATTAAGCTCCATCCCCTGGTATGTACCGCTTATAATGCGGACTTCGACGGTGACCAGATGGCGGTGCATTTGCCCTTGTCCGTAGAAGCCCAGGCAGAATGCCGTTTCTTATTGCTTTCACCGAACAACCTGTTAAAGCCCTCCGATGGTGCACCGGTAACTGTTCCTTCCCAGGATATGGTACTTGGTATCTACTATCTGACGATTGAGAGGGAGATGCCGAATAAACCCCATCCCTGCTTTAAGAGCCTGAACGAAGCAATCCTTGCTTATGAGAATGGTGCAATTATTCTCCATGAGATGATCCGGGTTAGAAGAACAGGTCTTAATAAGGATGGTATGGAAGAGTCAAGGACGATCGAATCGACCCTCGGACGTTTCATTTTCAATGAAATTATTCCTCAGGATCTTGGTTTTGTTGACCGTTCCAAAGATGAGAATTTCCTGACACTGGAGATTAACTTCCTGGTTGGTAAGAAGCAGTTGAAACCAATCCTTGAAAAATGCATTAACATCCATGGTGCTACAAAGACAGCGGAAATCCTTGATGCTGTCAAGTCCCTGGGTTATAAATATTCCACACGCGCCGCAATGACCGTTTCCATCTCCGATATGGAAGTGCCGGAGGAGAAGCAGACGATCTTGAAAGAGGCGGAAGCGACTATCGAGAATATCGCGAAAGAATACAGACGCGGTAGGATGACAGAGGATGAAAGATATAATACCGTTATCGAGACCTGGAAAGAGGCGGATAAGGTCTTAACAGATAAGCTGTTAAGCGGCCTTGATAAGTTCAACAACATCAAGATGATGTCCGACTCCGGTGCCCGTGGTTCCGATAAGCAGATCAAGCAGCTGGCTGGTATGCGTGGACTTATGGCGGATACCTCAGGCCGTACCATCGAATTACCGATTAAGTCCAATCTCCGTGAAGGTCTGGACGTATTGGAATACTTTATCTCTGCCCATGGTGCACGTAAGGGTCTTTCCGATACGGCTCTGCGTACAGCGGACTCCGGTTACTTAACCCGCCGTCTGGTTGACGTATCACAGGATTTGATTATCCGTGAGGTTGACTGCTGCGAAGGCCAGGAAGCTCCGGGTATGTGGATTAAGGCATTTGAAGATGGTAAGGAAGTAATCGAGGGCTTAGAGGAGAGAATCACAGGAAGATATTCCTGCGAAACGATCAAGGATGCCGACGGTGAAATAATTGTAAAGGCAAACCACATGATTACACCGAAGCGTGCTGCCAGAATTATGGCAACAGGCGTAGACAAGGTGAAAATCCGTACCGTATTGACCTGTAAATCCCACATTGGTGTATGTGCCAAGTGCTATGGCGCCAACATGGCTACGGGCGAGGCTGTACAGGTTGGTGAAGCGGTCGGTATTATTGCGGCCCAGTCAATCGGTGAGCCTGGAACACAGCTTACCATGCGTACCTTCCATACGGGTGGTGTTGCTGGTGATGATATCACACAGGGTCTTCCCCGTGTCGAGGAGCTTTTTGAGGCCAGAAAACCGAAGGGTCTTGCAATTATTGCAGAGTTCGGCGGCGTGGTCACAATCAAGGATACGAAGAAGAAGCGTGAAGTTATTGTAACAAATAATGAGACTATGGAATCCAAGGCTTACTTAATTCCATACGGCTCCAGAATAAAGGTAGCGGATAACGATATCATTGAAGCCGGCGATGAGCTGACGGAGGGTAGCGTAAATCCCCACGACATCTTAAAGATCAAGGGAATCCGTGCTGTACAGGATTATATGATCCAGGAGGTACAGAGGGTATACCGTCTGCAGGGTGTTGAAATTAACGATAAGCATATTGAAGTAATCGTTCGCCAGATGCTTAAGAAGGTCCGCATTGAGACCAATGGCGATACCAGCTTCCTGCCGGGTACTTTGGTAGATATCCTGGAGTACGAGGATGAGAATGAGAGGATGCTGGCAGAAGGCTTGGAGACTGCAGATGGCAAGCAGGTAATGCTTGGTATCACGAAGGCCTCCCTTGCAACCAATTCCTTCTTATCGGCAGCATCCTTCCAGGAGACCACTAAGGTTCTTACGGAAGCAGCCATCAAGGGTAAGGTTGACCCGCTGATCGGCCTTAAGGAAAATGTTATTATTGGTAAGTTAATACCCGCCGGTACCGGTATGAAGAGATACCGCTCCGTGAAGCTGGATACGGATACCCAGGAAGAGTATATGCTTTCTGAGGACATCGAGGGCGACGGCGCTTATCTTGGAGAATACAATGATTTTGAGTATTCTGAGGATTCCTATAATGACGAGGGGTATCTCGCAGCGGAGTATGATGAGGAAGGCTTCTATGAAGGTGAAGACGGAGTAGCAGAGATCGTACATGATGAGAAGTACGACGGCGAAGATGCTGATAATGAAGGCAACTGGACAGAAGCAGAGTTCAACCTTAAGGGAATCTCAGAAGACGATTACAGCGACGGTCTATAAGGCCTGAGCCGATTGTTAAGGATATAAAGGTTTATGGCGTAAAAGGATTCCATAAAGATAGAAAGAAGGGTCATTGCCCTGGAGATTTCAATCCCCAGGGCAATGACCCTTCTCTGTTAAAGGTCCTTTTCGCCTTTTCGGCGTTTGCCATGCACAGATAATATGAAAAAGTTGACAATAGATGCATATACTTGATATGATATAAGCATATTACAGGATCTATAGGAGGAGTAAATGTCCCAAACAACAATTTTAATTATATGTTTGCTATTATCAATATTTATCTGTTTTTACTCTCCAAAGGAAGAAAATATGTTGGGCTATAAGTCTGTACAATTAAGGAGCCATAAAAATATCTGGAAGTGGTCAAACCGATGCTTTGGCATGCTGTCGATCATAGGCTCTTCCCTGTTTTTATTGGTGGATGTCATAGGGCGGGTAATAAACAAAAAGTACGATTTATACAAATATGTATTACTTTATATCTTATTTGCATTTATTATTACGGAAGCATACGTACTAATAAAGAAGCTAAAAGACAATAAACCAGCTGTGAAATAGTAAGATATGTTTTATATAAAAACCATTGATTTTCCAAATAAAGCACGGTATTATATAAAGTATTCCATAGTGGTTTTGAGGTATTGCCCTTTGAAGCTTTGGGGCAAAAAGATGAAGTTTTTTGAAAGTGAAGGAAGCACACTTCAATTGCTGCCACAGCAGCATATGGGTCATAGGTTCCCAATTTAAACCTAAATCTAAAGGGACGAGGTTGAGCTTATGGAATACTTAAAAAAGTACGAAGAGTGGTTGACGAATCCATATTTTGATGAAGCTACCAGGGCAGAGCTTGCAGCGCTTAGGGAAAATGATCATGAGATAAAAGAGCGCTTTTATATGGATCTTGAATTTGGTACTGCGGGTCTCCGTGGAATTCTTGGTGCAGGGGTAAACCGCATGAACCTATATACGGTGCGCCGTGCTACCCAGGGGCTGGCAAATACAATCATTAAAAACGGAGGAGAGAAAAAGGGGGTTGCGATCGCTTATGACTCCAGGAGGATGTCACCGGAATTTGCCATGGACAGCGCATTATGCCTGGCGGCAAACGGGATCCATGCCTATTTGTTTGATTCCCTCCGGCCTACACCTGAGCTTTCCTTTGCAGTAAGGGAGCTGGGCTGTATCGCAGGTATTGTAATTACGGCAAGCCATAATCCGGCTGAATATAATGGATATAAGGTGTATTGGGAGGATGGTGCGCAGGTTACATATCCTAAGGATGAGCAGATCATTCAGGAGGTAAACTCCATCCAGGATTTCGCCTCGGCAAAGACCATGGGCAAGGAGGAAGCATTGGCGGGAGGGTTTCTCACCATCATCGGTGAGGAAATCGATGAGAAGTACATTGCAACCCTGAAAAAGCTGGTACTCAATTCCCCGGATGAGGAAGGGAAGAAGCTTAAAATTGTATATACCCCCCTTCATGGCACAGGAAACCTTCCTGCCCGCAGAATCCTGAAGGAAATTGGCTTTGAAAATGTATATGTTGTTCCGGAGCAGGAGCTTCCGGATTCCGAGTTTTCCACAGTCGGTTATCCGAACCCGGAAAATCCCAAGGTTTTTGCACTTGCTGAGAAACTGGCCAATGAGGTTGGGGCAGACTTAATTCTTGCGACGGATCCGGATGCGGACCGCTTGGGAATCATGGTCCGCAACGAGAAGGGTGAATTCGTATTATTCAACGGTAATATGTCAGGAGCTTTAATTGCAGAATATGAATTTTCACAAAAAGCGGAGAAAGGCATCCTGCCAAAGAATGCTGCCTTGATTAAGACCATTGTTACGGGCAATATGTCTGATATGATTGCAGAATATTATAATGCAAGGCTAATTGAGGTTCTGACCGGCTTTAAATATATCGGGGAGCAGATCAAGCTGTTTGAGGAGACCGGCTCTAATGAATATATTTTCGGCTATGAGGAGAGCTACGGCTGCCTTGTTGGCACCCATGCGAGGGATAAGGATGCCATTGTAGCAGTTATGTGCCTTTGTGAAGCAGCAGCATACTATAAATCCAAGGGCATTACACTGTATGAGCAGATGCAGCAGATGTATGGGAAGTACGGTTATTTTAAAGAGGATCTGCTGTCCGTGACTTTAAGTGGAATTGAAGGAATGGCTAAGATTAAGGAAATTATGGCAAGCTACCGGGAAAATCCTCCGAAGGTGATCGGGGACTATACCGTAGAGAAGTTCAGGGATTATAAAGAGGGCAACATTAAGGATATGGCAACAGGAGCTGTTGCTCCTACGGGTCTGCCAAAATCTGATGTGCTCTACTTTGACTTAAATGACAACGCTTGGTGTGCAATCAGACCCTCCGGCACGGAACCAAAGATCAAGGTATACTTTGGAGTGAAAGGAAGCAGTGCGGAGGATGCAGATGCGAGGCTTAAGAAGATGATGGAAGATAAAGTGTTTCAGATGAGCTAGACGGAGCCTTGCTGTTTTAGGTAGATAAAAGGGTATTGCAGGATGAAAGGAATATACCATATACGGCGGATATCGGCTGATAATCCGGGGTATATGGTATATGAGATTCTTTTTGTGATACCCTTTTTAAGTAGGTGTATATATTAAATCCATAACTTACTAAGCGGTTCAACAGTGTTCTAAGGCTTTACTGCGAAAGCAACCAATCAACGACGTGGATTTGGCGTATACCGTCAAAGTTTGCAGAACGCGGGATCTCATCCAAAGTAAGAAGAAGCTTGGGATGGTGGTCGGGAATCTTTTGCAAAGGTTCAAGCTCACGCCTTCGTGTATTTTCATCTAAAACACTTGCGGAGACCTGATAGTAGGTTATGCCATCTGCGTTCTCAGCTACAAAATCCACTTCCTTTTCTGCGAGCTTTCCTATATTTACCTTATAACCACGCCGAAGTAGTTCGAGATAAACAATGTTTTCAAGGATATGGCCGATGTCTGAAGAGGAGGATGCAAGACGGCACTCCCTTAAGCCACTGTCAACGGAATAGTATTTTCCTTGCGTTTTCAAATGCTGCCTTCCTCGGATGTCATAACGGTTTACCTGATAAAACAGATAACTGCCGCACAGAGCCCGGAGGTATTTATCCACAGTATTAATAGAAATTGTTCTGCCGGCTGAGCTAATGGTATCAGCTATTTTTTGTTTTTGGCCCAAACTCCAAAATATGGATTGACAAAGTATTATTTCTAAAATATAATAACCGTATTAATGGTATTAGTACAGTTGATACAGTTAATGCAGTTGATTTGTGTCAGAAAGGAAAAGCTATGATTATAATCAATTATAAAGACAGAAGGCCGATCTATGAGCAGGTTGTGGAACGTTTTAAGGAGCTTATCCTGGGAGGAGCCCTTGAACCGGACAGCCAGCTGCCTTCCGTACGGGCCTTGGCAATGGAGCTTTCGATCAATCCGAATACGATTCAAAGAGCTTATGCGGAGCTGGAGCACCAGGGCTTTATCTATTCGGTTAAGGGGAAGGGCAGCTATATTGCATCCGCCGGACTTCTCTTACAGAAGAAAAACAGTGAAGTGCTCCAGGCCTTGAAGCAGATGGTGCAGGAGGCAAGGAAGCTTGGAATTACAGAGGATCAGATAATTCTAATAGTGAAACAAATATTTAGGGGGGACAGCGGCAATGATTGAGGCGGTAAAGGTAAGCAAGAGGTTTGATACCATACAGGCGGTGGACCAGGTATCCGTTACGGTAAAGGAAGGCAATGTCTTTGGGCTGATCGGAACCAACGGTGCAGGAAAAAGCTCATTTATCAGGATGCTTTGCGGAATCATCAGACCGGACAGCGGAAGCATCACCTTCGACGGACAGAAGGTCTATGAAAATGTGGAGACCAAAAGGCAGTTATTTTATATCTCGGATGAACAGTATTATTTCAGTAATTCTACTCCAAAGGAGCTCAGGCAATTCTACCAGGTAGTATATCCTGGCTTTGACGTGGGCCGCTTTGGCCAGCTGCTGGGGCAGTTTGAACTGGATGCAAACCGGAAGATCAGCACCTTTTCAAAGGGAATGAAGAAGCAGCTGTCCATCCTGTGCGGAATTTGTGCGAATACCAAATATTTATTTTGTGATGAGACCTTTGACGGTCTTGACCCGGTGATCCGTCAGGCGGTTAAGAGCATTTTTGCAAAGGAAATTGCGGAACGGAACATGACGGTAATTATTGCATCCCATAACCTGAGGGAGCTGGAGGATATCTGCGACCATGTGGGCCTTATGCACAAGGGGGGTATCCTGCTGTCCAAGGAGTTATTTGATATGAAGCTGAATATCCATAAGGTACAATGCGTATTTGGGGCCGAAGCCGATGTGGGACGGATTTTCCAAGGCATGGAGGTACTGAAGACGGAGACGAGGGGATCCCTTTATACCATTACTGTCAGGGGAACAGCAGAAGAAGTGGAAAAGCGTATGGAAAAGGCGGCTCCGGTTTTCTCGGAAGTTATCCCATTATCGCTGGAAGAAATCTTTGTTAGTGAAACGGAGGTAGTCGGTTATGACATCAAAAAACTCATTTATTAAATTATTGCAGGAGGATGGGAAAAGAAGGATATGGAGTATTGTGCTTTCTGCCCTGACTTTTATCATACTATTTCCTATCCTATGTGCCATCCAAGTCAGCAATTTCCGGGGCGGAGCAAGCCTGGAATTGGAATGGGAGCTGGACCAACTGACGGGCATGGTCGGAAGCCGGAATGATATAACAATTTTTGTTGTAATCCTATGTGCAGTTGTATGCGGTTTGAGCGGCTTCTACTATCTCCATTCCAGAAAAAAGGTGGATTTTTACCACAGTATTCCCGTAAGGAGGGAAGTATTGTTCCTGGCCTCCTATCTGAATGGAATCTTCATTTATTTTATTCCCTATGTCATAAGCCTGTGCTTAAGCCTGATCGTATTGAAAGCCAACGATTACATCAATCAGGAGATAGTGCTGGCTGCATTGGCCGGCATAGGAATTAACCTGCTATTCTTCTGCCTGATCTATACCGTGACAATTATAGCGGTGATGCTTACAGGTAATTTAATCATCAGTATTTGCGGGACAGGGGTATTCCTGGTGTATGTCCCCGCTGTACGGGAACTAAAAAATGCCCTGTGCTTAAGCTTTTTTTCCTCTTATTTTACGCGGAGGGAAACCATGGGCATCAGTTCCTTCCTTTCACCGATTGAAAATTATGTCAATATAGCATTTGGATCCCTGAAAGGCTCCAGGTACATCTATGGAATTGTTATTACCTGTGCAATTACCCTGGTCTTATTTGGCCTGGCAATACTGTTATACAGAAAACGCCCTTCCGAGACAGCGGGCAAATCAATGACCTTCGCAGCAGCGAAGCCCATCATCAGATTTTTCCTGGTGGTTCCCCTGTCCCTGGGCGGAGGAATATTCCTGAAAAATGTGGTTTCCCTCGGACATAATGCATGGTTTATCTTTGGCACCGTATTTGCCTTCATCATCAGCTATGGATTGATCCAGGTCCTGTACGAGTTTGATATCAAGCGTGCCTTCCAGCATAAGCTGCAGATGCTTGTATGTGCAGTGCTGGTCGGCGTAATCGCAGGGGCTTTACAGCTTGATGTATTTGGCTATGACAGATATCTGCCGGAGAAGGATGAGATCCGGAGCATCAGTGTAGCTATTGCCGGGATTGACGGGGGAATGAATTACTATGATGTAAGCGAAAGAGAAATGAAATACTGGGGAACGGCAGAATATGAACTTGCCAACATGGAGCTGAAGGATTTCCATGCAGCTTATGAAATAGCTAAAATTGGATCCAAGCGTGGGATAGGCAGGGCAGGCAGAAGCGACTACTACTCCCATGAGATAGATAAGGAGGCTTTCAGCTATTATGTTAAATATACCTTAAAGAGCGGAAAGACAGCCTACCGTTGCTATGGCATCAGATTAAAGGATTGTAAGGATTTACTGAATGAGGTATATTCGGACCAGGGCTACAAGGAAACCCATTATATGGTTTACCAATGGAAGAAGGGAAGTATTGACCGGATTTCAGTGGCGTATGAAATGGATATTTTGAATTATATATCCAACAATAGATATTCCAGGGAGGATTACCGCTTTAGCCTGGTAGGGGATAGTGTGGAGGAATTCATACAGATATACAAGGAGGAATTAAAAAATCTGACCTTGGATGAGATGGCTTCCGGGGCCCCTGTAGCAACTCTGACCTTTGAAAGGAATCTTTTTGGGAAGAATAATTATGTCGGGTATAATGGATATCATGTTTATCCGTCCTTTGTAAAATCCTTAGCTTTTTTAGCAGAGCGTGGTTTTGATGTGACAAAAAAGATTGATATAGATAATGTTGTGGAAATATCAATTTACGATAGGAAGCAAATGGAACGTACATACACATATGAAGTTAAGGAAGGGGATGCGGTGAATGTACAGGCATATGAGCCGCTGTCATATACGGAAAAAGAGGATATCCTTGGGCTTCTGCCAGCCCTTCTGCCAATGGAATATTGCCGGGATAATATGGCGTATGTGGTGGTTGAGCCTAATATCGAGGTGTATGTGACCTACCGGCTTGGGGAGAACGGGCTTGCGGAGAGCTTTTCCTACAGGATATTGAAGGATAAGGTGCCGGATAAGGTGAAGAAGGATTTAGGATGGTAGGTAAGTAATTAAAAAAGATAGGCCGGGTTCTCGGAATGAATGAAGAGAGACGGCCTATCTTTTTGTTATGCTTCGGGCTTCTCTTGGCTTGCCTTTTCCAAGTATAACATTCGCTGCATCGATGGAGAAAAAATTCATCTTTTCTTATAACTGCCATAAATGAAGGATCCAAAAATCTGGTGAGTTCTATGGGTTTGGCAAATAAATTCTGTGAATAAGTCGAATTATCAGATATATTTGAGTATAATAAATATAAAGAATTCTTTAGGTTTAAAGAAAGAATGATTTTCATGAATTTAGCTAAAATCTCTGCCAACGGACAAATTACGGTTCCGATTGAAATACGTAGACTTCTTGGATTGAAATCGGGCGATAAAGTTTTGTTTTTCCAAAACTCAAACGGTGAGATTGTAATTGACAATGCATCAGCGCAGGCAATATATAAAGCCCAAAAAGCATTTGAAGGTGTCGCCGAGGAAATCGGCGTGTATAATGAAGATGATGTGTTGCCCAAGCGCTTCTATATGTCACTGAACGCCATGATATGATTTTGTGTGATCGCAATATATTTGAGTTAAGAGAGGTATTGAATCGAAAGAAGCCAGAAAAGCTTCCGGATGCGGAAGTTCTTCTGGCTGAGTTGACTTATGAGCTGGTTCCTGCAGTTTATTATGCTGAAAAGCTGATACGGGACACGAAAGATCAACCAATACTTAACGCCGCTATTATCGCTGATGTAGATATCATATTGACAGGGGATAAGGACTTCCTTTGCCTGGATATAGAACGTCCAAGATGTATGAAGGTAGCGGACTTTTTAGAGCTGGAAGGGGTATGAAATGGCAAACTGTCGCAAAAGTCATTGGAGAACAGCGAAAATGCGGAATAGTGTGCTGACAAATAAAATAATAGCCAGACTAGGATACACCAATATGTCTGACTATTATCTGAAAATCTTTGAAAACTAAGGAACTGCCGTGTAACGAATAGTGCGTATGTGCGGTGTGGGAGGCCGGCTAATCAAATAATGGTTAGCCTCCTACCCGATCTTAAAGCTTCTGTCCACAATTAGAGCAAAAGTTCCCTTCCCCGGTCTTTGTACCGCAATTTGGACAGAAGTTTGGCTTTGTACCGGCGGGAGCAGCCTGGCCGGGATTTACATTGCCACCGTTAGGAGCAGCGCCCCCGTTTGGCTGGGCGGTACCATTTTGCTGAATGAAGGATTCATCCTTCATTTTTCCTTGTTGGTTCATCTGGTTTATATTCTGCATCATCTGGTTAGCCATATTCATGCCCATCATCATGCCTGCCATATCGGAGGCAACGCCGCCGCCCTTTACCTGGCCGCCTGCGATACCCTCCGTCATGGCCATCTGCTGGTAGCGGTTCACATCGCCTACCATGCTAAAGGAAGCATTTTTGTTAATCATCTTCTGGACTTCTTCAGGATAAGTAAAGCTCATGATGTTAAAGCCGGTTACAGTGAGGCCGCTGTCAAAGAGCTGCATATCCAAATCAGTACGTATTCCGGAGGATATGTCAAAGGAATTGGCCTGAAGGTTAAACATATCCTTTCCTTCCTTACTGATCCACTTCATAAGAAGCTGGTCAAGGATGGTTACAATACGCAGCCTTACATCCTCCACAAGATAGGAATCCTTTACGCCTGCAATTTTATCAATCAATTTAACGTAATCTGCTACCTTAAAGGTAAAGGTGCCGTTTGCACGGATCGGCATGCCGCCGGGCAATTGGGAGGTGGGGATGTTGATGGCATTCTGCGTTCCCCATTTTACGATAAATTCCTTTGTGTTAATAAATAAGACCTCGGCACGCATCCCGCTGTTGAAGCCGAATTTGAAGCCTGACAGGGTGGAAAGGAAGGGGATAATCTGTGATTCGATATCATAGTCGCCCTCATCCTTGAAAATACCTTCGATTTTTCCGTTATAGAGGAATACGGCGTCCTGTCCCGGGCGGATAATCAAACGGCTGCCTTTTTTGATTTCATCATTGTGCCATTTATAGAAAATCATATCCTCGCGGAATTCCTGCCATTCCACAACATTTGCAAATTGTTTTGAAAATAAACCCATTCTGGGATCCTCCTATGAAATTAAATTTTATAAGCTTCTAGAACCTTCCGCCGCCGGAGCTGTGGGAGCGTCCGCCACTGGATACACCTCCGCGGAAGCCGCTTGAATTAAAACCACCGCCTCCGTGATTGTTATTGTTATTCTGGGGCTTTCTTACCCGGGTTACGGTTGTCCGGATATAGTCATCCCTGCGTCCAATCAGGCCGGAATGGCTTTGGTCAACATAGTTGCCTGCACCGGCGGTCATCTTTCCGCCAGAATTGTAAGCCATAACAGCTACGGTGATACCTGCGATAATAACTGCAGCCAGTAATTGGATCCATACATTACTTAGAATGTTTGCGGCCTTACTGGCCGAAGAATTATAATCGGATGGCCAGGTTTCGTCATAATTGGGGGCACCTGGATTATTGGACTGGGGAGTATCGGCAGTATAATCATGATCATAGTTCAACTCCGAATCGTCACTCATATATGCTGCGGAACGTTCGATATAGGTTACAAAGGCGTTATAGTAGTTGCCGCCTGACAGATCCGGTGTTATTTCGTCGATGATGGAATCAATCCGTTTGGAATGGATATAGGTCTCAGCCTTACCATAGCCTTCCATGAATACGACACGGTTATACATATCAACGAGAATATATACCCGGTCTCCAACAGGCAGCTGATCCTCAAAATCTTCAATATAATCCTCAGCATAAGGTGCAGCGGAATCATTATGGGTCAGGATCATGATCTCAAGCCCTGCATCATCCCCATAGCTTTTACACAATTCTTCAAGGTCAGCAATTTCATCCGTGGATAAAAGTCCCGCCTCATCATAAACATGTTGATAAGTATCTATAGCCTCGTCAACGGGAATATCCGCCGCGGAGGCGGCAGAGGCATCTGCGGATTCGGCGGCAGAAGTATCTCCTGCCTCAGCGGTAGAGGCATCCGACGCCTCCGTAGCTGACGCATAAGAAAGAGGAAGGAACAGGCTGAAAAGTAAAACAAGCATGGTAAGAAAGGAAATTAAGCTAAGTGCTTTTTTTGCTTTCATCAGAATCCACCTCCTAATATTAAGGTAAGAAGCCGCATGATAAGGAAGCTGCCGGCAGAGATAGCTGCGAACCAGGTAAATATCTTCTGCTTGCTTAAGGGGGGCTTTCCTACAATTTTACCTGTTTGGCCATTCATTGCAAAGATATGCTCCGCTTTACGGTAATCATAGCAGACCATCCAAATGGGAAGCAAGGTATAATCAGCCCGCCGTTTCCTTACATTGATTTCTTTGCGGTTAATATTAACGGTATTGTAGCCGTTAATGGTGGATCTGAGGTAGTTGTCAACATAGCCGCCGACACGCTCCTTGATTCTTGGCAGCATCTGTTCATCCGTAAAATCATATTTTTCGGCTATATACCCCGCCAAATAGGGCATATTAAAGTCTTTCAGGTTGGTGTAATTAAAGGGTTCCAGCTTATCCATCATGGAGTCCTCCATCTTTTTTGAGGCATCGCAGGGAATCCGGTTATAATTTAGGTCCACCTTCCGATAGACATGGTACCATTTTGTTTCCGTATAGATCCAGTCCCCCATGGTATAGGTACGTACCCTGGTACAGGTGGCTTCCGCCTCACCCCGCCCGTTTAAGTCGTATAGCCAGAAGGGGACATATAGGCCTGTAATGTTTTTGATGCGGTCCGCGGTCATAAAGTCCCCGGGGGTCAAAAGGCCTTTTTTGCACCATTTTTTAAAGGCTTCCTGAGCCTGCTCCTTGCTGATAGTAAAGGGGATTACCTTAGCAGGGGCCAGGCTCCCCGAGAGGCGGTCGCCCAGGACCACGCCTGCTCCGCAGAAGCTGCAGGTGGTCGCGGTGGTCTGGGCATCTGTAATCAGTACGGCGCCGCAGTTGTTGCAGTGGTACTCGGTGGCTTCGTTTTCTCCGAAGGTAGAGTGTGCGCTTGGCTCATCTTCATGGGAAGGGTCATGGTAATCATGTTCAAAAGCAGAATCAGCAGCCTTATGGTCTTCCTCATCCATGTCAAAGGATACATCACCTGTTTCATGGGAGGGATCTTTTCCTGCCATCCGCTCAATATTGTCAGTTCTTCCACAGCTCCCGCAGCGAAGAAGGCCGGTCTGGCTGTCAAAGGCCATATCAGCCCCGCAGTTAGGGCATTTATAATGTATTACAGTGGGCATAGAATCCTCCTTATACGAATTTCTATTTAGAAGCTTCGTATTATGTACATAAACCGGAGAAGCAAGCGTGCCTTTTCCTCCGGTTTATGACAGGGTAGTTACATAATGAATTAACTTTTCAGCACATTATATCATGTACAAACCACATGATATGGCACTCCGTGCCAGGGATGCGCACTCCGCTTCGTTCCGGCACCAATGTCCGCAAGCGGACATGATATAATATCTGGCGATATTATATCATAACCCGCAGGTGATAATCCTATCACTTGGATTATTTTTTTGAGTGCTTTTTTAGCCACGCCCTAAGCTGGCTTTCAGGGCGGCGAGCTCATCGTCTACGCCGGAATCCTGTGTGTATTTCTTTGTCAGATCCTCGATGGACTGTTCCTGTGAGGAGGCGTTCAGCTCAGCCATTGCATTTGCCTTATCCAGGGCTTTGTCAGCCATTTCTTCATATCTTTTAAAGCTTGCAATGGAGTCATTTGCGCTGCCGACGGAGGAGCCCATTTTATTGATTCTCTCCTGGGTCTTGGCAACGGCAAGCTTACCCTTGATCATGTCCTTGCGGGCTTCCAGTTCGTTGATGTCATTTACTAATTTATCATGCATCTGCCTCATATGAGTTGCATTGGAATGCGCTAAGTCATAGGCCTCCTGGAGGCCGGGCAGCTTCCCGGATAAAGAAGCCTTTTGCTCAAGGAATTTTCTCGCATCCGCTTCATTATCAGCCTCCAAAGCTTTTACGGCGTAAGCCTGCATCTTAGCAATTTCCTCATTACAGTCATCAAGAACCCTCTTTGCCCTCTGTTCCTCTGCCATGATCGCAGCAGTTTCTGATTTTACTTTACCTAAATCGGAATTGAGGTTGCGAAGGCATTGGTCAATCATTTTCTCAGGATCCTCGGCCTTGTCTAAAAGTGCATTGATGTTACTGGACATAATGTCTTTGAATCTTGTTAAAATACCCATATTTCCTCCATTCTACCGGCTAAGCGGTGATTAATTTACTGTTCGTGTCTGCAAATATTATATTGTGCCCATCAAAATTTTGCTCTAATATCATGTTTATGCAGATATTAGTGACTCATTACAATTACAAGTTTAAACGTTCTTACCGGTAAGGTCAAGTTAAAATCTGTTAAGAAACAGGTAATAGGCCGTTAAGAAAGTGCTGCTGCACGAATGAAACTTTACATTGTAATTAAGGACATCCTGCTTTATAATGGGAGAGAAATGATTACAGGAAAGTGAGAGTATTATGTGGATCGCAAGTGACTGGAAAGACTATGAAGTGCTTGATACCTCCGGCGGAGAGAAGTTGGAACGCTGGGGACAATATATATTGGTGCGTCCGGATCCCCAGGTAATCTGGAACACTGAAAAAAACAATAAAGGCTGGAAAAAACCGAATGCACATTACCATCGGAGCTCCAAGGGCGGCGGTGAATGGGAATTCTTTGACCTGCCCAAGCAGTGGAATATCAGCTACAAGGGCTTAACCTTCCAGCTCCAGCCCTTCAGCTTTAAGCATACCGGATTATTCCCTGAGCAGGCGGTTAACTGGGATTGGTTTTCTGAGAAGATTAAGGGCGTTGAGGATAAGCAGGTAAAGGTGCTTAATTTATTTGCCTATACCGGCGGCGCAACCCTGGCAGCAGCGAAAGCCGGGGCGGCAGTAACCCATGTGGACGCATCCAAAGGGATGGTGGCCTGGGCAAAGGAGAATGCGGCTGCTTCAGGGCTTGCAGAAGCGCCGATCCGTTATATTGTAGATGACTGTGTGAAGTTTGTGGAACGGGAGATCAGAAGGGGTAATAAATATGATGCGGTCATCATGGATCCACCCTCCTATGGAAGGGGGCCAAAGGGTGAGACCTGGAAGATCGAGGACAGCATCCACCCTTTTATCCAGCTGTGTACCCAGGTGCTGACGGAGGAGCCCCTGTTTTTCCTTTTAAATTCTTATACAACAGGGCTGCAGGCAGGGGTATTAACCTATATGCTCTCTGAGGAAATTTCCAGGAAATTTGGAGGTAAGGTGTCCTCTGATGAAATTGGGCTTCCGGTGTCGGGAAATGGACTGGTTCTTCCTTGTGGCGCTTCAGGGCGCTGGGAAAGATAGATTAAGCTGGTAGAAATTACAGAGCTTAATAAATCAAGCTGAATGAAATTATGGTATGGATTATCATACTAAATTTCATTCAGCTTTTTCTGGCTATTCATAACAGATGAATTTAAATGAATTGTCTTACTGACCCATCCTGCGGAAAGCAGTTGAAAATTCGCGTGCAGCCAGTTTGGTACTTCCTGTACCTGTGAAATATGCGATTGTTATGTGCTTGGGTTTTTTATAGGTTTTCATAAGCAACAACTCCAAAAGTATGATAGCTATACTATATCAGAAACTGGTAAAGTTTGAAATATAACTTAAGAATATAAATTATAAAATATCATGTAACGGAAGGTATAGCTGCTTCGTCTATATTAGTATGAAGGATAAGGGAGGTTGAGGATAAGGAATACTACAAAAAGTATAAATGCAATTTTTAATTCAAATTTATAAATAGGAGGTAATTGATGATGAATAATAAGTCTGATGGTAACAAAAAAACAAATGAAGCAAACAAGAAAAAGTTGGTGAGGTGGCTGCAGCTGGCTATCCCCGTAGCCATATTGGCAGCTGTTTTAACATTTGCACTTGATAAAAAAGCAAATGCAGATATTGAGCCAAAAGATACTGGAATTGAGCAGTCAGAAAATGTTGGTAAAGAGACTACAAATATGAGTGATACCGGTAATTCGGATATAAATGTTAACGGGCAGGTTGATGCACAGGATGAAGTACAAGCAGATACAAAGGATGGAGCACAAGACAGCTCACAGAGTGAAGTGCAGACGGACCAGCAAGATAACGTAACTGTAACTCCGGCAGCAGAGCAGGGGAAAGAGCCACAGATAAAAGCGGATGTTGATCTGACCGTAGAGGAAAATGAGCAAAAGAGTGTGGATGAGGGGCATTCCCCATGGAAGCTTGATCCTGCCTTTGTTGCACAGGTATATGCAAGCCTGTTGGTATCTCCGGAGGGCATAGTGGGAGATTATCCCATTGCTTATGAGGATGTTAAGATTATAGAGAGCGATAATGCAAAAGCAATTGCTGAAATTGATAGTGGGAATACCGTCGCAAAATATATCTACTTAGAAAGACTGGTACGTCAGGATGAAACAGGTATATGGACAGTAACAGGCTATGATCCGGCAGATTAGTAATAGAAGAGAAAAATGTTAAAACAAAACAAAGCTCCATAAAACTGAAACAAGAGTTTTATGGAGCTTTGTTTTTGGTCATGACAAGTAAATCTGCATTATTTTATTGATTTTACTAATTATAATTATCCTGCTTATAATAGGAAGTAATGTGGTTATATATTTTGCAGGGAATAATCAGGGAATTAATAATGTGATTTGTTTGCATGGAAGAAAGGTACCTATAGAAGGAATGCATCTAAAAAATAAAAGATGATAAAAAACCTCAGATAAAAAACAGATAAAAAACTCAAAAAAAAGTACTTGCAAATACTTTCAAGTTATTGTATAATATCTCGTGTTGTGACATTGATAGCGTTGAAGCGTGAGGTTGCTGCTAAGCCTGGCAGGTTTTCCGTGGAGCGAAGGTCAAGTTATCAAAACTGGCGACAAGTCACTGTACCATATATGTTCTGCCAAGGGCAGATAAAACGTGTGAGAAAATATCATGCTTCATATTGTCGGCAAGCCTTATAGGGACTTGCTGGTAGAAGTCCGGTTCGCCGGATTATTCCTATGAAAAATGAAGATACACACGGATAAGTGTACAGTCACCACTTGTCGTACTGAAATTAAGTGCGAAAAGGAGGCGGCTTTTTTTATGGCAAGTCAAGTAATGAGAATCACATTAAAGGCGTATGATCATCATTTAGTCGATCAATCTTCTGCGAAGATCATCGATACTGTGAAGAAGACAGGATCTAAGGTGAGCGGACCCGTTCCGTTGCCTACGAAGAAGGAAGTTGTGACAATTCTGAGAGCGGTTCATAAGTACAAGGATTCCAGAGAGCAGTTCGAGCAGAGAACACACAAGAGATTAATTGATATCATCACACCTACTCAGAAGACTGTAGATGCATTGTCCAGACTGGAAATGCCAGCAGGTGTGTACATCGACATCAAGATGAAGACGAAGTAATCCGCTCATCAGATGGATGGACATTGACGGCATAGGAAAGACCAAACAGGTAACAAACCAAGTAAAGAAAAATCCTTAGGGTTCATATATGAGCGTATATAACCATCTAGGATGATCGCACCCAATGTGTGATCCGCTGTAGATTAAATAGGAGGTAAGACAATGAAAAAGGCGATTTTAGCTACAAAAATCGGAATGACCCAGGTTTTCGGTGAAAACGGAGTTCTTGTTCCGGTAACTGTATTGCAGGCTGGTCCGGTTTTCGTTACACAGGTTAAAACTGTTGATAATGATGGATACGCAGCAGTACAGGTTGGTTATGGCGATATCAGGGAAGCCCTGGTTAATAAGCCGAGAAAAGGACACTTTGCAAAAGCGGGTGTTGCTAATAAAAGATATCTTAGAGAATTCAAGTTTGAGAATGCTGCTGACTACAAGGTTGGTCAGGAAATCAAGGCTGACATCTTCGCAGAAGGCGACAGAATTGATGCAGTAGGTAAGACTAAGGGAAAAGGTTTCCAGGGAGCAATCAAGAGACACAATTTATCAAGAGGACCTATGAAGCACGGTTCCAAATACCACAGGCATGCAGGTTCTAACGGTGCTGCAACAACACCTGGCAGGGTATTCAAGGGCAAGCACATGCCTGGTCATATGGGAGCTGTAAGAGCTACCGTTCAGAATCTTGAAATTGTAAGAATTGATGTCGAGAAGAACCTTGTTCTTGTAAAGGGTGCTGTACCCGGACCAAAGAAATCCTTAGTAATGCTGAAAGAAACAGTAAAGAAAGCAAACTAGAGCTTTAAGAAAGGAGGAAGCATAAATGGCAAACGTAAAAGTTTACAATATCGAAGGTAAAGAAGTTGGCACATTAGAGCTCAACGATGCAATCTTCGGAGTAGAGATAAATGAACATTTAGTTCACCAGGCAGTTGTACTGCAGCTGGCAAACAAGCGTCAGGGAACACAGAGTGCAAAAACCCGCGCTGAAGTAAGCGGCGGCGGAAGAAAGCCTTGGAGACAAAAAGGAACTGGCCATGCCAGACAGGGTTCAACCAGATCACCCCAGTGGAAGGGCGGCGGCGTTGTATTCGCTCCAAAGCCAAGAGATTATTCCTTCAAGATGAATAAAAAGGAAAAAGCCCTTGCGATTAAGTCAGCTTTAACATCCAGGGTAAATGAGAATAAATTCTATGTTCTTGATGACTTGAGCTTTGATGAGATCAAGACAAAGAAGATGAAGGCAGTTCTTGATAGCTTAAAGTTACAGAGGGCACTCGTTATTCTTGGTGAGAAGAACGAAAAGGTACAGCTTTCTGCAAGAAACCTTCCTAAGGTAAGAACAGTTATATCAAACTCCATTAACGTATACGACATCTTAAAGTATGATACCCTCGTATTAACTAAGGATGCTGTAGCAAAGATTGAGGAGGTGTACGCATAATGGCAGATTTAAAATATTATGATGTCATCATTAAACCAATCGTAACTGAAAAGAGCATGAGCACCATGGGTGAGAAAAAATATACTTTTTCAGTTCATCCGGAAGCTACAAAGAATCAGATTAAAGAAGCTGTCGAGAAGATGTTTGTCGGAGCAAAGGTTGAGAAGGTTAATACAATTAACCAGGCGGGAAAGACACGCAGGCGTGGTACTACCTCAGGCAAGACCTCTAAGGTGAAGAAAGCAATCGTTCAGCTGACAGCTGACAGTGCTGAGATCGAGATATTCTCAGGACTATAAGAAATGCGGAAGAAAAACATTTCGCAATGCGGATGAGATTCGCATTTAAAGATAAGGTGTTAAGAAAACCTATTTAACATCGTTTTGAAAGGAGTGCAAATCATGGGAATTAAAACCTATAACCCATATACACCTTCCAGAAGACACATGACTGGTTCTGATTTTGCAGAAATCACAAAATCAACGCCTGAGAAATCACTGGTTGTTTCTTTAAATAAGAAAGCAGGACGTAACAACCAGGGTAAAATCACGGTAAGACACCAGGGTGGTGGCTCTAGAAGAAAATATAGAATCATCGATTTCAAGAGAAGAAAAGACGGTATTCCGGGAACTGTTGCCAGCATCGAATACGATCCGAACAGAACAGCGAATATCGCATTGATCAGCTATGCTGACGGCGAGAAAGCCTACATCATTGCTCCTAACGGCCTTACTGTTGGAAGCAAGATCATGAATGGCGAGACAGCTGAAATTAAAGTTGGTAACTGCTTACCGCTTCAGAATATTCCGGTAGGTACCCAGATCCACAACATCGAGCTGTATCCTGGAAAGGGTGCCCAGTTGGTTCGTGCAGCTGGTAACTCCGCACAGCTTATGGCTAAGGAAGGTAAATATGCAACACTTCGTCTTCCTAGCGGTGAAATGAGACTTGTTCCAATCATCTGCAGGGCAACCATCGGCCAGGTTGGCAACATCGACCATGAGCTTATAACCATCGGTAAAGCAGGACGTAAGCGTCACATGGGTATCAGACCTACAGTACGTGGTTCCGTAATGAACCCGAATGACCATCCCCACGGTGGTGGTGAAGGCAGAACAGGTATCGGCCGTCCAGGCCCTGTTACTCCTTGGGGTAAACCGGCTCTCGGTCTTAAGACTAGAAAGCATAACAAGAAATCTAATAAGCTTATCATCAGAAGAAGAGATGGTAAGGCGATGAAATAGGAGGTTAGAATACATGGCTCGTTCACTTAAAAAGGGACCATTTGCTGATGATCATTTATTGAAAAAAATAGATGCGTTGAATGCAAGCGGAGAGAAGACTGTTATTAAGACATGGTCACGCCGCTCAACAATTTTCCCCCAGATGGTTGGTCATACAATCGCGGTTCATGATGGAAGAAGACATGTGCCTGTATATGTGACAGAAGATATGGTTGGACACAAGCTTGGTGAGTTTGTTGCTACCAGAACCTATAGGGGACACGGAAAAGACGAAAAGAAAACAAGAAGATAATGCAGTAGCATTGAATGGAAGGAGGTTCATCCATGGCGAAAGGACATAGATCCCAAATAAAGAGAGAAAGAAATGAGCAGAAGGATAACAGAGCATCAGCTAAATTAAGCTTTGCAAGAATTTCTGTACAGAAGGCTTGTTTCGTTTTAGACGCCATTCGTGGTAAGGATGTACAGACAGCCCTTGGTATCCTGGCATACAGCCCAAGATACGCATCCGCTGTAATTGAGAAATTATTAAAGTCAGCAATTGCGAATGCTGAAGTTAAAAATATGGATACTTCTAAGCTTTACATTGATGAATGTTTTGCTAACCAAGGACCAATTATGAAAAGAATTAGACCTAGAGCCAGAGGCACAGCTTACCGTATCGAAAAGAGAATGTGTCATATTACAGTGGTTCTGGATGAAAGATAAGGAGGGCAACACATGGGACAAAAGGTTAATCCTCATGGCATAAGAGTCGGCATTATTAAAGACTGGGACTCTAAATGGTACGCGGAAAGCGATTTTGCTGACAATCTCGTTGAAGATTACAATATCAGAAAATTCCTTAAGAAAAGGTTATACAGTGCAGGAATTTCCAAGATTGAGATTGAAAGAGCATCTGACCGCTTAAAAATAATAATCTTCACCGCAAAGCCTGGCGTAGTAATTGGCAGAGCCGGTGCAGAGATCGAAAATTTAAAGAAGGAAGTCCAGAAGTTTACTGATAAGAAGTTAAACCTGGAAATCAAGGAAATCAAGAAACCGGATCTTAACGCTCAGTTAGTAGCGGAGAACATTGCTTCCCAGCTTGAGAACCGTATTTCCTTTAGAAGAGCTATGAAGTCTGTAATGTCCAGAACAATGAAATCTGGTGCTAAGGGTATCAAGACTGCTGTTGCCGGACGTCTTGGCGGCGCAGATATGGCTCGTGTTGAATTCTATAGTGAAGGAACTATCCCGTTGCAGACCTTACGTGCTGACATCGATTATGGATTTGCAGAGGCAACTACCACATACGGTAAGACAGGTGTTAAGGTTTGGATTTATCTTGGCGAAGTGCTTCCTGTTAAAGGAGCAAAAGTAGAAGGGAGCGATAACTAATGTTAATGCCGAAAAGAGTTAAACGCCGTAAGCAATTCCGCGGCAGTATGGCAGGTAAGCCATGCAGAGGTACAACCATTAACCAGGGCGAATTTGGCCTGGTTGCAGTGGAACCATGCTGGATTAAATCAAACCAGATTGAAGCAGCCCGTGTCGCTATGACCCGTTTTACGAAGCGTGGCGGTAAAGTATATATTAAGATATTCCCTGACAAGCCTGTTACAACAAAGCCGGCTGAAACTCGAATGGGTTCCGGTAAAGGTTCCTTAGAGTACTGGGTAGCTGTAGTTAAGCCAGGCCGTGTTATGTTTGAAATCTCAGGCGTTCCTGAAGAGACAGCAAGAGAAGCATTACGTCTTGCTATGCATAAATTGCCGGTTAAATGCAAGATTGTATCCCGTGCGGACTTAGAAGGCGGTGAAAACAGTGAAAATTAATAAGTATGTAGAAGAGTTAAAATCAAAATCAGCTGCAGAACTGAACCAGGAATTAGTAGCTGCGAAAAAGGAGCTTTTCAATTTAAGGTTCCAGAATGCAACTAATCAGTTGGATAATACAAGCAGAATTAAAGAAGTTAGAAAAAACATTGCAAGAATTCAGACAGTAATCTCTGAACTTTCTAAGGCTTCTAAATAATTTAGGGTCGGGGGTCTACTGCTTAGTGGCCTTCGGTCGTGGAAAGGAGTATCGTTGTGGAAAGAAATTTAAGAAAAGTTCGTATCGGTAAAGTAGTTAGCGATAAGATGGATAAAACAATCGTTGTAGCTGTAGTTGATAACGTTAAGCATCCTCTCTATGGCAAGATCGTAAAGAGAACTTACAAGCTTAAGGCTCATGATGAGAACAATGAATGCAACATCGGAGATAGAGTAAAGGTGATGGAAACAAGGCCGCTGTCCAAGGATAAGAGATGGAGACTTGTGGAGATTATCGACAAGGCGAAGTAATCTCGGACAAAGAATTTTGTAACAAAACGACCCATGTTTTGCTCTGGGAATTCTATAGGGAGCTATGCACCAGCTGCATATCACCTAATTTGAGGCAGGGAACCATTTGATCGGTTCATCCTGCAGATTACACTGAAAGGAGTATTACCATGATACAAGCAGAAACCAGACTTAGGGTTGCTGACAATACAGGTGCGAAAGAATTGCTTTGCATCAGAGTACTTGGCGGATCAACCAGAAGATATGCTAATATAGGCGATATCATCGTTGCTTCGGTTAAAGATGCAACACCAGGCGGTGTTGTAAAGAAGGGCGACGTTGTTAAGGCTGTTGTTGTTCGTACTGTTAAGGGCGCACGTCGTAAAGACGGTTCCTATATTAGATTTGATGAGAATGCTGCCGTAATTATTAAGGAAGATAAGAACCCGAGAGGAACACGTATCTTTGGACCGGTAGCGAGAGAACTGAGAGAGAAGCAGTTTATGAAAATTGTTTCTCTAGCACCAGAAGTATTATAGGGAGGTGTCGACAAATGGCTATGACAAAGATTAAGAAAAATGATACCGTTAAGGTTATCACTGGTAAGGATAAAGGCAAGGAAGGCAAGGTTATCCAGGTCACAGACGGTAAAGTAATCGTTGAAGGCGTTAACACTGTCTCCAAGCATAGTAAAGCAAGCCAGAAGAATCCTAAGGGTGGAATTATCCATCAGGATTCACCAATCGATGCATCAAACGTAATGCTGCTTCATAAGGGCAAGCCTACTAGAGTTGGTTTTAAGACCATCGAGACTAAGAAGGGCCTTAAGAAGGTACGTTTCGCAAAAACAACTGGCGATGTCATTGATTAATTAAGAGAGGAGGCAAATTGCGTTGGCTAGATTAAAAGATTTTTATAAGAATGATGTAGTAGCCGGCATGACAAAGAAGTTCGGTTATAAGAACGTTATGGAAGTGCCGAAATTAGATAAAATCGTAATCAACATGGGTGTTGGTGAAGCTAAGGATAACGCTAAGGTGCTTGAGACAGCCGTAAAGGATCTTGAGATTATCGCCGGTCAGAAGGTTGTTACCACAAAGGCAAAGAAATCAGTTGCTAACTTCAAAATCAGGGAAGGTATGGCAATCGGTTGCAAGGTAACCCTTAGGGGCGAAAAGATGTATGAATTCGCTGACCGTTTAATTAACCTGGCATTACCCCGTGTACGTGACTTTAGAGGTGTTAACCCAAATGCATTTGACGGTAGAGGAAATTACGCTCTCGGCATTAAAGAGCAGTTGATCTTCCCTGAAATCGAATATGATAAGGTAGATAAGGTAAGAGGTATGGATATCATCTTCGTTACCACTGCTAAGACCGATGAAGAGGCACGTGAACTGTTAACACAATTCGGTATGCCGTTTAGAAAGTAGAGGAGGTATTTCCATGGCTAAAACGTCAATGAAAGTAAAGCAACAACGTACGCAGAAATTCTCTACTAGAGAATATAACCGTTGCAGAATTTGCGGCCGTCCACATGCATATTTAAGAAAATATGGAATCTGCAGAATTTGTTTTCGTGATTTAGCGTACAAAGGACAGATACCAGGCGTAAAGAAAGCTAGCTGGTAAGAGTTAAAGAAAGGAGGCAACTGAAAATGACAATGAGCGATCCTATTGCAGATATGCTTACAAGAATCCGTAATGCAAACACTGCGAAACATGATACAGTAGATATACCTGCTTCTAAGATGAAAATTGCTATTGCCGATATCCTCTTGAAGGAAGGTTACATCAAGAAGTATGAAATCGAGGAAGTAGAGAGCTTCAAAACCATCCATATCACTTTAAAATATGGTAAAGATAAAAATGTTAAGATCATTACAGGTCTTAAGAGAATTTCCAAGCCAGGTCTTCGTGTTTATGCGAACAGAGACAATCTGCCTAAGGTTCTTGGAGGTTTAGGCGTTGCAATTATTTCAACAAACAAGGGTGTTATCACCGATAGAGAAGCCAGGGAATTAAATGTAGGTGGCGAGGTTCTCGCATTCATCTGGTAAGATGGTAGCAAAGCCTTGTGAAACAAGGCGTACTGACGAAGTCAGTTTGTTACGGACAACGAGCAAAAACGAAGTTTTTGTGAGTTCGGCTGGAAACAACCTAGAAAAATATTAGGAGGTGCGGGCATGTCACGTATAGGAAGAATGCCTATCGCTATTCCTGCAGGTGTAACTGTGGCTATAGCAGAAAATAATAAAGTTACCGTAAAAGGCCCCAAGGGAACCTTGGAGAGAGTATTACCGGCTGAGATGCAGATCAAGGCTGAAGGTAACGAAGTAGTGGTTGCAAGACCAAATGATTTAAAGAAAATGAAATCTTTACATGGTTTGACAAGAACCTTAATTTCCAACATGGTTACCGGTGTGACCGAAGGTTACTCCAAGACACTTGAAATCAACGGTGTTGGTTACAGGGCTGCAAAAGCTGGTAAGGAATTAACTTTAACATTAGGTTACTCCCATCCTGTTGTTATGACTGATCCGGAAGGCATTGAGTCTACGTTGGAAGGTCAGAACAAAATTATTGTAAAAGGTATCGACAAAGAAAAGGTTGGCCAATATGCCGCTGAAATCAGAGCTAAGAGAGAGCCGGAGCCTTATAAGGGCAAGGGTATTAAGTATTCTGACGAGGTTATCAGACGCAAGGTTGGTAAGACCGGTAAGAAATAAGGGAGGAGTGAAATAAATGGTTAGTAAACAATCAAGATCTGAAATTCGTGTTAAAAAGCATATGAAATTACGTAATCGTTTCACAGGTACTCCTGAGAGACCGCGTTTGGCTGTATTCAGAAGCAACAACCATATGTATGCACAGGTGATTGATGATACAGTGGGCAGGACTTTAGTTGCAGCATCCACACTTGAAAAAGATGTTAAGGCTGAGCTTCAGAAGACCAATGACATAGCAGCAGCAGCTTACTTAGGAACTGTTATCGCAAAGAAAGCATTGGATAAAGGTATTAAGACTGTTGTCTTTGATAGAGGTGGCTTCATATATCAGGGAAAGATCAAAGCATTGGCAGACGCAGCCCGCGAGGCTGGTCT
Organism: Clostridiales bacterium; assembly: GCA_012839295.1. GTDB lineage: Bacteria > Bacillota > Clostridia > Lachnospirales > Lachnospiraceae > Mobilitalea. The sequence continues at coordinate 45,134 of DUNO01000061.1, read as the reverse complement.
GGAATTCTAAGCAAGGAGGAAAACACATGAAACGTACAATCGTTGATACAAGTCAACTGGAATTAGAAGATAAAGTAGTATCAATCAAGCGTGTAACTAAGGTTGTAAAAGGTGGCCGTAACTTCAGATTTACAGCATTAGTCGTTGTTGGTGACAAGAACGGACACGTTGGTGCGGGTCTTGGAAAGGCTTCTGAAATTCCTGAAGCAATTCGTAAAGGCAAGGAAGATGCGATTAAGAAATTAATCAGCCTTCCAATTGATGAGAACGGCAGTGTACCACATGACTTTATCGGTAAATTCGGCAGCGCAAACGTATTATTAAAGCGTGCTCCCGAAGGTACCGGTGTTATCGCAGGTGGCCCCGTACGTAACGTTCTTGAGCTTGCAGGCTTTAAGAATATCCGTACCAAATCCCTTGGTTCTAACAATAAGCAGAACGTAGTTCTTGCTACAATTGAAGGATTAAGCCAATTAAAGACCCCTGAAGAAGTAGCTAAGCTTCGTGGTATTCCGGTAGAACAGTTATTAAAATAATGGAGGTGTCAGAAATGGCGGGTAAATTAAAAGTAACATTAGTCAGATCCACAATTGGCGCTATTCCAAAGCACAGAGCAACTGTTGAGGCGTTAGGTTTAAAAAGGCCTAATAACGTAAAGGAATTTCCGGACAATGCTGCTGTAAGAGGAATGCTCCAACAGGTAAGACACTTAGTTAAGGTTGAAGAAATATAATTGCTAAAAGAAGGAGGTGCACGACATGAATTTATCAGATTTAAGGCCGGCTTGTGGTTCTAAGCAGAATGATAATTTCAGAAGAGGTCGCGGTCACGGTTCAGGTAACGGCAAGACAGCTGGTAAAGGCCATAAAGGACAAAAAGCTCGTTCTGGAGCTCCCAGAATTGGCTTTGAGGGTGGTCAGATGCCTTTATACAGAAGAATTCCGAAGCGTGGTTTCCACAATAGAAACACAAAAGAAATCGTTGCAATTAACGTAGATGTATTAAATAGATTTGATGAAGGTACTACAGTTACAGTTGATTCATTACAGGAAGCAGGAATTATCAAAAATCCTAGAGATGGCGTTAAAATTCTTGGTAACGGCGAATTAACAAAGAAACTTGATGTTAAGGTCAATGCTTTTAGCGCAGGTGCTGTAGAGAAAATACAAGCTCTTGGTGGAAATGCTGAGGTGGTATAATGTTCAAAACACTGCGAAATGCTTTTAAAGTAAAGGATATTAGAAATAGATTAATTTATACTCTTATTGCTCTTGTAGTTGTAAGAATTGGTACTCTGCTGCCTGCTCCGGCAATCAGCAGGGACTATACCAATCAGATATTTAACTCAGATGCTTTGGGTTTCTTTAACAGTATTACTGGTGGTTCCTTTTCGAAAATGTCAATTTTCGCGTTAAGTATTACTCCTTATATTTCTGCTTCCATTATCATCCAGCTTCTTACTATTGCAATTCCTAAATTAGAGGAAATGCAAAAGGAAGGGGAAGACGGAAGAAAGAAATTAAATGAGCTAACTAGATATTTAACCGTTGGATTAGCTGTGGTTGAATCTGCGGCTTATGCAATTGGATTTGGTGGTTCAGGTGCTTTGGAAGGTGGATTAACATTTACAAACCTGATCGTAATCATTGCGTCCTTTACTGCAGGTTCTGCATTCCTGATGTGGGTTGGTGAAAAAATCACACAGAATGGTGTGGGTAATGGTATTTCCGTAATCTTAGCGGTTAATATTATCTCTAGAATGCCAAGTGATTTCATTAATCTATTCCAGACTTACATTCAAGGACAAGCAGTGGTACAGGCAATTCTTGCGGCTCTGATTATCATTTTAGTTACGGTGGCTACTATTGTCTTTGTTATTCTGCTGCAGAATGCAGAAAGGAAGATTCCGGTAACCTATGCTAAAAAAGTACAGGGCAGGAAAATGATCGGTGGGCAGACCTCCCACATCCCCTTAAAGGTAAATACTTCAGGTGTTATTCCTGTTATTTTTGCAAACTCTTTAATGTCATTTCCAATTGTTATTGCATCCTTCTTCAATGTATCACCTGCAAGAACAACCTTTCTTCCAAAGGTGTTAAAGGTGTTGGATCAGAACAGCTGGTTTGTAACTAAGAGCTTTGGAGATTTCAAGTATACCATCGGTGTATTGATCTATGTTGCATTGACAATCTTCTTTGCTTATTTCTACACTTCAATTACCTTTAACCCAATTGAAGTATCAAATAATATAAAGAAGCAGGGTGGATTCATACCTGGTATCCGTCCTGGAAAGCCAACAACAGATTACCTGACAAAGGTTCTGAACAATATAATTTTCATTGGTGCTATCGGACTTACTATAGCTTGTATTGTGCCGATCATCTTTTCCGGTATCTTTAATGCAAACTTTAGCTTTGGCGGTACATCCATGATCATTATCGTAGGTGTTGTAATTGAAACAATCAAACAGATTGAGTCCCAGTTGCTGGTTCGCCACTACAAAGGATTCTTAAACGACTAACATCATTCCGTTGTAAGGTTCAGAAGTTGATGTCGGGATATGCAAAAGCAGGTGCCATGCACCAGCACAAGCAGGTGTCTTTGCACCTGGTCCGGCATTTGCTTTATGTTTCCTTGCAACGGGATATTGTGGTTAAATGGAAGTAGCGTGAAAAGAAGCTCTAAGGTATTAAGGAACGATACCTAAGAGCCTCTAAGTATCACAAGTTTGTCGCAGAATGGAGTGTGTATATGAAGATTATTATGTTGGGGGCACCCGGTGCGGGAAAAGGAACGCAGGCAAAAAAGATTGCTTCAAAATATGGTATTCCGCATATTTCTACGGGAGATATTTTTCGTGCAAATATAAAAAATGGAACTGAGCTTGGCAAAAAGGCGAAGGTTTATATGGATCAGGGACTGCTGGTTCCGGATGAGCTGGTGGTTGATTTGATCATGGACCGTTTTACAGAGGCGGACTGTGAAAAGGGTTATGTACTGGATGGATTCCCAAGGACAATACCCCAGGCAAAGGCTTTGGATGAGGCTCTTGCTAAGAATAATGATGCAATGGAATATGCAATTGATGTTGACGTACCGGATGAAAATATTATTAACCGTATGTCAGGAAGAAGAGCCTGCGTAAACTGCGGCGGTACTTATCATCTTGTTACAATCCCTCCTAAAACAGAAGGCATTTGTGATGTCTGCGGCGGGGAGCTTATTTTGCGTGAGGATGACAAGCCGGAGACAGTTCAGAACCGTTTAAAGGTATATCATGACCAGACTCAGCCTCTTATTGATTATTATAAGGGTAAGGGGATATTAAAGACGGTGGACGGAACCAAGGAACCGGAAGCGGTATTAGAAGACATCATCAGCATCATTGAGGCATAATGGCTTCATATAATGAATAGTAATATGCAATTAGACGTTAATAGTTTGAAAAAATATTTTCAAACTGCCCAATGCAGCATCGCAGGTGAGCTTGCGATATGCGCGGGTACAAGATTGGAAAGGAAGCGAGCACATGTCTATCAGCATAAAATCGGAGAAAGAAATTGAACTAATGCGTGAATCCGGAAGGATACTTGCAAAAATACACGAGGCACTACAGGAAATGATTCGACCAGGAATTTCGACTCTGGATATAGATAAGAAATGTGCTGAAATCATAAAGAGCTATAACTGCATCCCCTCCTTTCTTAATTATAATGGTTATCCGGCATCCGTATGTGTGTCTGTGAATGATGAGGTTGTTCATGGAATACCGAGTAAGAAGCGTATTTTACGCGAAGGTGACATTGTGAGCCTGGATTGCGGAGTGATTTATCAGGGCTTTCATTCAGACGCAGCCAGGACAATACCCGTCGGCAATATATCAAAGGAAGCCCAGCAGCTCATTGATGTTACAAGGCAGAGCTTTTATGAAGGGATCAAGTATGCAAAGGAAGGCCATCATCTGCATGAGATTTCCGAAGCAATCCAGAACTACGTAGAATCCTATGGCTACTCGGTAGTCAGGGACTTAGTGGGGCATGGAATAGGAAGGAAGCTTCATGAAGAGCCTCAGATCCCTAACTTCAAGCAGAAGCGCAGGGGGCCTAAGCTGGAGGCAGGAATGACTTTGGCCATTGAACCAATGATTAATGCTGGAAGATATGATGTATACTGGGAGGCTGATGACTGGACAGTCGTAACGGCAGACGGTTCACTTTCGGCCCATTATGAAAATACCGTACTTATCACAAAGGGAGAGCCTGAACTATTAACGATATAGGCTATAGATAAGCTATAGGAAATATATTTTTTGTTTCTGCAATATAATTTCATAAAAATTGGATATCCTTCTATATATAGGAAATAATGGAGGGATTGCCCGTTCATATATAACTTCTTCCGGGAAAGGCAAACGAGGTTGAAAGAAATAAAGCCAATGAGTAAAAGGAGAGACCGAGTCCATGCCGACACGTCCATGGCGATTTGTGCAGTACAGGGACAATGCCCCATAATGATGGACATGGACAGTTATATGGATGAGTTTAGGATCGGAGGCTATGCTGTAGCAACAGCGGGCCATGATTCCGGTAAAAGCTATGTAATATTTTTATCGGATAAAGAATATGTATATTTAGTGGATGGCAGGATTAGAACAATTGACCGTCCGAAAAAGAAGAAAAAGAAGCATGTAACAATGCTGGCCGGGTTTGATCCGGTACTGGCTGATAAGGTTCTCGCCAAATCAGTTTGTAATGAAGAGATTAAAAGAGCAGTTAAACTGTTAAAACACAATGAAACGATTAAGGTATAATAAAGCATGTTAACATGCAGTTAAACTGTCAAAACGCAGTGAAATCCGTAATAAACAAGGAGGCCCCATAATGTCAAAGACCGATGTTGTTGAAATCGAAGGAACAGTAATCGAGAAATTACCGAACGCAATGTTCCAAGTGGAACTGGAAAATGGTCACAGAGTATTGGCACATATCAGTGGAAAGCTCCGTATGAATTTTATTAAGATCGTACCGGGAGACAAGGTTACACTCGAGCTTTCACCCTATGATTTAACTAAGGGCAGAATTATCTGGAGAGATAAATAAACACATTTATTAACTATTTAAAAATATAGCTTGCTATTATAAAGTTCCAATGATATAATAGTAAACGGACTTTTTTGAAAGGGGTGAATTACTGTGAAAGTAAGGTCATCAGTAAAACCGATTTGCGAAAAATGCAAAATCATTAAAAGAAAGGGTGCCATCAGAGTTATCTGTGAGAACCCTAAACACAAACAAAGACAAGGCTAATATACAATAGTTCGGGTACTTCAAAGACTCGTTATTGTTTTATATACAAAGTATGATGCTTACGAAATATGAGATATTCTGTGGGCAGAATACTTTAGCTCTTGCTTTCTGTGTTACAATCTCTCTGCTTTCATGCAGAACATTGTGATATTGTGGGCAGGCATACGGTCTATCTAAACCGGTATGTTACTGCTTTAAGTTCCTGTGCCGTCATCACAGGTGCTTAGCTGCAAGTTGATTGTCTTGCCAGTCACAATTTAAAGCGGCTGATGTAATGCTTAAGGCTTACACATGCCTTGCATTACAGGAAAACAAAACAAATATTTTGGAGGTGTAAAAAGCACATGGCTCGTATCAGTGGTGTAGATTTACCAAGAGAGAAACGTGTAGAAATTGGACTTACCTATATTTATGGTATCGGTAGAGTAAGTTCTAATCGTATTCTTGCCCAGGCAAATGTTAATCCGGACACTCGTGTCAGGGATTTAACAGATGAAGAAGTGGGAAGAATCCGTGATGTTATTGATGAAACCCAGATGGTTGAAGGTGATTTAAGAAGAGAAATCGCACTTAATATCAAGAGACTTCAGGAAATTGGATGCTACAGAGGTATCCGTCATAGAAAAGGACTTCCTGTTCGTGGTCAGAAGACAAAGACTAACGCAAGAACAAGAAAAGGTCCAAGAAGAACTGTTGCTAACAAGAAGAAATAATTCTATATAAGCACGGGATGGATCAGCCTGCTGGTTCACTTTCCGGAATGAAACAGTTGAATTATGAGATTCAATTGTTTTCGTGTGTTCGCAATTATATTTAGTATTTAGATTAAGAATGAACAGATAATCTATTCATAGGTTAGGTTCGTTTCCGAATAAAATCCAATAGGAGGGTTTGTTAGATGGCTAAGAAAATGGCAACATCAGCTAAAAAAGTGACAAAGAAGCGTGTGAAAAAGAACGTCGATCGTGGACAGGCACACATTCAGTCATCTTTTAACAATACAATTGTAACCCTGACCGATTCAGAAGGTAATGCACTTTCTTGGGCAAGTGCCGGCGGATTAGGTTTTAGGGGATCAAGAAAATCAACAGCTTACGCTGCACAGATGGCAGCTGAGACAGCTGCAAAGGCTGCACTTGTTCATGGTTTAAAGACCGTAGAGGTTATGGTAAAAGGACCAGGTCAGGGAAGGGAAGCTGCAATCCGTGCACTTCAGGCTTGTGGTATCGAAGTAACAAGTATTAAGGACGTAACACCGGTTCCTCATAACGGATGCCGTCCGCCAAAACGCAGAAGAGTCTAATAGGAGGTAGATAACAATGGCAAGAGATATGAGTCCAGTATTAAAAAGATGTAGATCCCTTGGTCTGGAGCCTTCCTACTTAGGAATTGATAAGAAGTCAAACAGATCATTTGCAAGAGCAGGTAAGAAGGTAAGCGAGTATGGTCTCCAGTTAAGAGAGAAGCAGAAAGCTAAATTCATCTATGGTATGTTAGAGCAGCCTTTCAGAAACTTATTTGCAAGGGCAAAGAAGATGAAGGGTGCAACTGCAGGTGAAAACCTGATCACTCTGTTAGAGCTCAGACTTGACAACGTTATGTTCCGCATGGGATATGGCAGAACAAGAAAAGAAGCTAGACAGATCGTAGATCATAAGCACGTATTAGTTAACGGCAGCTGTGTAAACATTCCATCCTACACATTAAAAGCTGGCGATAAGATTGAAATTAAAGAGAAATTTAAGAATACACAGAGATATAAGGATATCTTTGAGGTAACAGACGGAAGAACCGTACCTGCTTGGCTTGAATCAAATCACGAGACCTTTACAGGTGTTGTTAAGGAAGTTCCTACAAGAGACCAGATTGATGTTCCGGTTAACGAAGTGTTAATTGTCGAGTTGTATTCCAAATAATTATAAAAAGCAACTCAAAATACCCAGAAGGAGGGTCCTGTCGTGTTTGATTTTGAGAAACCCAAAATAGAGATTGCAGAAATTTCCGAAGATAAGAAGTTTGGACGTTTTGTAGTAGAACCTCTGGAGAGAGGCTATGGTACAACCTTAGGTAATTCCCTCAGAAGAATTATGCTTTCATCCTTGCCAGGTTCTGCTGTAAGTCAAATTAAGATTGACGGTGTTGTTCATGAATTCAGTGCAATTCCAGGTGTTAAGGAAGACGTTACTGAGATTATCATGAATATCAAAAGCTTAGCAATCAAAAACACAAGCGATACGAATGAGCCTAAGACCGCATATATTGAGGCTGAGGGTGAAGTTGTAGTGACAGCAGGGGATATACAGGCTGACCCGGATATCGAGATACTCAATCCTGATCAAGTAATCGCAACCTTATGTGGTGGACCTGATAGCAGGCTCTACATGGAGCTGACTATTACAAACGGTAGGGGCTATGTAAGCGCAGACAAGAATAAGAATGATGATTTGCCAATCGGTGTCATTCCGATTGACTCCATCTATACTCCTGTTGAGCGTGTTAACCTTACGGTAGAGAATACCCGTGTTGGTCAGATTACAGACTTTGATAAGCTTACCTTGGATGTATATACCAATGGCACACTCATCCCGGATGAGGCTGTAAGCTTGGCTGCAAAGGTATTAAGCGAGCATCTGAATTCCTTTATTGATTTGTCTGAGCATGCAAAGACCGCTGAAATCATGGTCGAGAAGGAAGACAATGAAAAAGAAAAGGTTCTTGAGATGAATATCGACGAACTTGAATTATCCGTTCGTTCTTATAACTGCCTTAAGAGGGCGGGCATCAATACCGTTGAAGAGCTTACGAACAAGACAGCGGAAGATATGATGAAGGTAAGAAATCTCGGACGTAAGTCTTTAGAAGAAGTACTTGCAAAATTAAAGGAGCTTGGATTATCACTGAATGCAAGCGACGACTAAATAGATAGAGGAGGGAAAACAATGGCCGGTTATAGAAAACTTGGAAGAACCTCAAGCCAGAGAAAGGCGCTTTTGAGAAACCAGGTGACAAATTTATTATATCACGGTAAAATTGTTACGACTGAAGCAAAGGCTAAGGAAATCCGTAGAATTGCTGAAGGAATGATTGCACTTGCGGTTAAAGAAAGAGACAACTTTGAGACCGTTACGGTAACAGCTAAGGTTGCCCGTAAGGATAAAGATGGCAAGAGAGTAAAAGAGGTAGTAGAAGGTAAGAAAGTTACTGTTTTTGATGATGTTCAGAAGACAATCAAGAAGGATAAGCCTTCCCGTCTTCATGCTAGAAAGCAGATGATGAAATACCTTTACCCGATTACCGAGGTTCCAGCAGAGAACGCTGGTAAGAAGAGAAACACCAAGGAGATTAATTTATCTGATAAGTTATTTGATGATATTGCTCCTAAGTATGCAAGCCGTAACGGTGGTTACACAAGAATCGTAAAGATTGGACCTCGTAAGGGCGATGCAGCTATGGAAGTATTGATCGAGTTAGTATAATTAGACTGTACTTAAATTTATAAAAAGGCGCTATCCATCTGTTGATAGTGCCTTTTTTTGGCTCTTTGTCAAGTGGATTAGATGCAGATGCTTTTTCCTGTCAGATTGCCAGAGGTGGTTTATAAGGGGCTTTGTAGAAAAAAATACAATTGACAGGTTGAAAATATATTTAAAATAGAGTATTATCTATTCTAACACGAACAATGCCATTATTTAGTTCCAACAGAACTGAAGAAGCATTGTGAAATAAAATAGCATGGTATAAGATATGGTATAAGATAAAGAAGCAATGTGAAAATAAAAGTTGTTTTCACATGCAAGTTTGGGATTGCACATTACAGGCTTGCATATACAAAGAGCGTGCGCAGGAATGAGGGTTATTATGGAAATGATCAAAGTGAAGGATCTTTCATTTGAATATATTAGACGTGATGAGGATGGCAATGTGGAGTCAATCAACAAAGCGATTGACAGTATCAGCCTTGAGGTAAACAAAGGGGATTTCATTGCGGTGCTTGGAGCCAACGGTTCCGGTAAATCAACCCTGGCAAAGCACATCAATGCCATATTGTATCCGACAGAGGGCGGCGTCTGGGTGAACGGGCTGAATACTGCAGAGGATAGGAACCTATGGGAGATCCGCCAGACGGCAGGAATGGTATTCCAAAACCCGGACAACCAGATTATTGCCACTGTGGTGGAGGAGGATGTGGGCTTTGGCCCGGAGAATCTGGGGGTTCCGACGGAGGAGATATGGGAAAGGGTGGAACAGAGCCTGGAAGCCGTGGGTATGCTGGAATTCAGGAATAGTTCCCCGAATAAGCTGTCCGGCGGACAGAAGCAGCGTGTGGCAATTGCCGGTATTATGGCAATGAAGCCCCAGTGTATTGTACTTGATGAGCCTACGGCAATGCTGGATCCCAACGGACGTAAAGAGGTTATTGCAACAGTCCGTGAGCTGAACCGGAGGGAAAATGTTACGGTTATCCTGATCACCCACCATATGGATGAGGTTATCCACGCCGATAAGGTATTTGTCATGGAGCGGGGACGGGTCATGATGGAGGGGACACCGAGGGAGATTTTCTCCAGGGTGGACGAAATTAAAAAATACCGTCTGGATGTGCCCCAGGTTACGGAATTGGCTTATGAATTAAAAAAGGCAGGAGTTGATTTACCGGATGGTATTTTAACGGTGGAAGAGCTGGTAGAAGCGATTAAAAGGATAAAAAGCAGGTGAGACAGGTGCAGATAATATTTGATAAGGTAAATTATATATATAGCGATGGTACGGCGTTTTCAAGACATGCCATCAAGGATATCAGCTTCACCATTAATAAAGGCGAATTCATTGGCTTAATCGGCCATACAGGGTCAGGAAAATCGACCCTGATCCAGCATATGAATGGCCTGATTAAGGCTACGGATGGGCGGATTTATTTTAATGGGCAGGATATCTATGAAAAAAACTATAACCTGCGGAGCTTAAGAAGCAAGGTAGGACTGGTGTTCCAATATCCGGAACACCAGCTTTTTGAGACAACGGTATTTAAAGATGTTGTCTTTGGTCCTGCAAACCTTGGGCTGGATAAGCTGGAATGCGAGCTCCGGGCATATGAAGCCTTAAAAATGGTTGGTATTGGTGATGACCTGTTAGATGCATCTCCCTTTGAGCTTTCCGGCGGACAGAAAAGAAGGGTGGCCATTGCGGGCGTGCTCGCCATGAGGCCGGAGGTGTTGATCCTGGATGAGCCGACGGCCGGACTGGATCCAAGGGGCCGGGATGATATCCTGGAGAAGATTGCGTACCTTCATAGGGAAAGCGGGATGACAATCATCCTGGTCACCCATAGCATGGAGGATATTGCGAATTATGCGGACCGGCTGTTTGTGATGAACCGTGGTGAGCTGGTAATGCAGGATAAGGCGAAGGCGGTATTTTCCCACTATAAGGAGCTGGAAAAAATGCATTTGGCAGCTCCCCAGGTGACCTATGTTATGAATGCATTGCGAGACCAGGGCTTTCAGGTTAGTACGGATGCCACAACAGTGGAGGAAGCCAGGAAAGAGCTCTTGGGGCTGCTGCAGCGCTGATGCTTGCCGGCACCGGCAGGCAGAAGTACACATCAGGGAGAAAAGAGCCATGGCATGGTGATTTTTCCATGGAACAATGTCTGTGAAATACCTTTATATAAGTGTTTTAAGAATACCTAGCATTACATTCTGTTAGAAAGTAGAAAAAGTTTGAAAGAAAGTCGCTTTTAAACTATTTATTAAGGCCTATTCACTTTTTGGATAGGTCATCAAAAAGTGAAAGGCACGGGTATAGTTATGATAAGAGACATTACAATCGGACAATATTATCCCTCTAACTCCGTACTGCATCGTTTGGATCCAAGAGTAAAGCTGATCGGGACATTTATTTTTATTGTGTCCTTATTTATGTTTAATACCCTTTATGGATATATTGTGGTTGCTTTATTTTTAGGGGCGGTGATAAAGCTTTCGAAGGTACCCTTCCGCTTTATTGCCAGGGGTATGAAGGCAATTGTCGTATTGATGCTGTTTATGATGTTCTTTAATTTGTTTTTTACGCCGGGTAATACTATTTTTGAGCTTTGGATTATAAAAGTTACGGATAACGGCCTGCGGCAGGCTGTTTTTATGGGGATCCGCCTGATCTTCCTGATCCTGGGCTCCTCGCTTATGACCTTTACCACCACGCCGAACCAGCTGACGGACGGCCTGGAGAAGATTATGAGGCCGCTGAACCACATTAAGGTTCCGGTCCATGAGATTTCTATGATGATGTCAATTGCCCTTCGTTTCATACCGATTTTATTGGAGGAAACGGATAAGATCATGAAGGCCCAGATGGCCAGGGGCGCTGATTTTGAATCCGGCGGGGTGTTAAAAAGGGCAAAGAGCCTGATTCCCCTTCTGGTACCCCTTTTCGTGTCAGCCTTCCGCCGTGCAAATGACCTTGCCATGGCAATGGAAGCCAGATGCTACCGGGGCGGGGACGGACGTACGAAAATGAAACCCCTGCGTTACCAGGGTAAGGATTATGCAGCCTATGCCTGCGTTCTGGTATATTTTGCAGCAGTGATTGCCCTGGGGATATTTGGGGATCAATTATTCTAGTACCGGTGTCTGATTGGTATTTTTCGAATACCGGTGCTCATATGATAAATGGAGAGCAGTAATGAAGCGTATAAAATTGGAGGTTGCCTATGATGGTACGGCCTATTGCGGCTGGCAGATCCAGCCGGGGCAGCCTACGGTTGAGGCTGAGCTAAATAGGGCACTTACCCAGCTGTTAGGAGAGGATATTGCGGTTATCGGGGCAAGCCGGACTGATTCTGGTGTTCACGCACTTGGCAATGTAGCCGTTTTTGACACGGAGAGCCGGATTCCGGCGGAAAAGATATGTCTGGCACTCAACCAACGTCTTCCGGAGGATATCCGGGTACAGACCTCAGTCCAGGTACCGGGGGATTTCCATCCGAGAAGGATAGAGAGCCGTAAGACCTATGAATACCGTATCTTGAACCGGAGCATCGCCCTTCCCACCCAGCGCTTATATGCATGCCATATTTACTATGATATGGATTTAAGCAAAATGCAGGCGGCGGCGGGGTATCTGGTCGGAGAGCATGACTTTAAAAGCTTTTGTTCAGTGAAAACACAGGCGTTGGATACAGTAAGGACAATTTACCGGCTGACGGCAGGCCGGGACGGGGATACCATAACCATTTCTGTGACAGGAAATGGGTTTCTTTATAATATGGTACGTATTATAGCCGGCACCTTGATTGAGGTTGGCAGGGGCGCATATCCGCCGGAGAAAGTGAAGGATATCCTTCAGGCATACGATAGGAATTATGCCGGTCCGACGGCACCGGCACAAGGGCTAACATTGGTTAGGATTGAATATCCTTAGGCTATGTTGAAAAAGGAGGAAGTTAGATGCGGGGATACATTGTTGATATCTATTCCATCAATGATATGACGATTATTTTACGGCTGCTTCTTGCGGTTATTCTCGGAGGGGCAATTGGCTTCGAACGTGGCAGGGCAGGACGTCCAGCAGGGCTTAGGACACATATCCTGGTATGTCTGGGATCGGCACTTGCGGTGATGACGAACCAGTATATTATGGAGCGGTATAATACCGGTGATCCGACCAGAATGGCGGCACAGGTTATCTCAGGTATCGGTTTCCTGGGGGCAGGTACGATTATTGTTACGGGCAGGCACCAGGTGAAGGGGCTGACAACGGCAGCCGGTCTATGGGCAACGGCCTGCATGGGTCTGGCTATAGGAATTGGTTTTTATAAAGCGGCAATCTTTACCTGCATCCTGATCGGATTTTCAACGATTGTATTGCACCGTCTGGATAATTATGCTCTGTCAAAATCCAAGGTGCTGGACATCTATATCGAGTTTGATAAAACAGCCTCCATTTCGGTGATTTTAGATACACTGAAGAAGAGTAATGTCAGTATTGAATCCATAGAAATGGTTAAACCATCCTATGACAGGAGTGCAACGTCAGCGGCGATTATGACGATTAAACTAAAACAGAAGAGCCTGAGGGTGGAAGTAATAACTAAGATATCGGCTATAGAGGGTGTTGAATTTGCTGAAGAGATCTGATGGAGGCCAGTAAATGTTTGTCCAGGAATATAGTTGAAAAGGCTTGACACGCCCGGCAACATGTGCTATAGTTATGAATTGTGACGTGAGAATACTTAAACCAAAGCCCCGGTAACAGTATTTGAAATCGTATGACGTGAAAATGACGGAATGTTTGCTACAGCAGACAGGTGTCATTAAGAGAATAAAATTCGAGAATACATTTTCATAAGGAGGTAAACCGATGAAAAGTTTTATGGCTAGTCCGGCAACTATTGAAAGAAAATGGTACGTAGTTGACGCTACAGGACATACATTAGGCCGTCTCACTTCTGAGATCGCGGCTATTTTAAGAGGTAAGAACAAACCTACTTTCACTCCTCACATTGATACAGGTGATTACGTAATTGTAGTGAATGCAGATAAGATTAAGGTTACTGGAAAGAAATTAGAGCAGAAGATCTACTACAACCATTCAGATTATCCAGGTGGTATGAGGGAGACAACCCTGGCACAGATGATGGCTAAGAAACCGGAAGAGGTTATTAGACTTGCTGTGAAAGGCATGCTTCCAAAGGGACCTTTAGGAAGATCCATGATCACTAAATTACACGTATACGCTGGAGCTGAGCATCCTCATGCAGCTCAAAAGCCGGAAGCGTTAGAGATTAAATATTAATCGGAGTTTGAAAGGAGGAAATAACATTGGCTAAGGCAAAATATTACGGAACTGGTAGAAGAAAGAGCAGTATTGCGAGAGTATACTTAGTACCAGGTACTGGCAAGATTACAATTAATAAAAGAGATATGGATAACTATTTTGGTTTAGATACCTTAAAGTTAATCGTTCGTCAGCCTCTTGCACTTACAGAGACTGCAGATAAATTTGACGTATTAGTAAATGTTAAGGGTGGCGGTTTCACCGGTCAGGCTGGTGCAATCAGACACGGTATCTCCAGAGCATTATTACATGCAGATGCTGATTACCGTCCGGCTCTCAAGAAGGCTGGTTTCTTAACAAGAGATCCTCGTATGAAGGAAAGAAAGAAGTACGGCTTAAAGGCAGCCCGTCGTGCTCCTCAGTTCTCGAAGAGATAAGGATTACAATTCCAGTACGGATTATTTCAATTCAAAACAGCTCAGAACCTCCCAGGAATTTTTTGGGAGGTTTTTTGTATATTTTTTTGGCGGGCTATGGTAAAATAGTATTATATAGAGAAATAAAAATGTTTCGATAGTGGACGCCTTGTGGCTTTTGGAGAGTAAGGGATATTGTTATGAATCCAATGATTAAATATAGGGGTGGTAAATCTAAGGAAATTGTTCATTTCTTAAGCAGCCTGCCGCGGAATTACTCAAGATATATTGAGCCGTTCTTTGGGGGAGGTGCATTGTTTTTTCATTTGCAGCCGGAAAGGGCAATCATTAATGATGTGAATGTTAAATTATATGAGTTCTATAAGGAAATGAAGGAGCATTATCCGGAAGCAAGGGTTCAGCTGGATGAATTAGGAAGCATATATGAAAGTAACCAGTTGGAATATGAGCGCCTAAAAAAGAAATATCCGAATGAACATATCGAAAATAAAAATGAAGAATTATATTACATAATGCGGGATGCATTTAATAAAAAAATCCATTCGGAATATTTGGCTTGCGTCATTTATTTTTTTATCAATAAAACAGCATATTCCGGCATGATCCGTTACAATGTCAAAGGTGAGTATAATGTCTCTTTTGGAAGATATAAACACTTGAATACGAAATTGATTACAGATGGGCACTATGATTTGTTGAAAAGGGCGGAACTATATAATAGAGATTATTCGGAAATATTTGATATGGCAGGCAAGGACGACTTCGTTTTCCTGGATCCACCCTATGATTGTATCTTCAGTGATTATGGCAATGGAGGCTATAAGGACGGCTTTGGGGAAGAGGAGCACAGGAGGGCTTGCTAATGATTTTAAAAACCTGCCATGCAAGGCATTGCTGGTAATAGGCAAAACAAAGCTGACAGAAGAGCTGTACGGTAAATTTGTGGTGAAGGAATATGGGATATCATATGTGGTAAACATTAGAAACCGCTTCAAAGCAGATGCAAAGCACATGATTATTACAAATTACTAGATTAGAAAAGAACTATGGCAGATGATGCCATGGATAGGTTACTAAAAATGGAGATAATGGGACTCGAACCCATGCCATAGCTATAATGGAAACCCTTGAAAATACGTACATTCCACATAAATAAGGGATTTGTACGTGTTTCTATTTTTCCGAGTACATATTGGTTTTGCCTTCCGTGATGCACCTTTTCGGCATCATGCAACACGAAAGGCAACACGAAATTAGCTTTATATCAACTTCCTTCTTCATCTGCCATAATAGCTTTTTCAAAATATTCATCCATCAGATCATCTACTCTCTCTCTTTCCTCGGAAAACGTCTGCATATATACTTTTTTCATAACCTGGTCACTCTTCCAGCCGCCGCGCTCTTGGGCGTATTTATCCGGCACCCGAAGGAGCGCCATAATAGATGCATTAAGGTGCCGCAGATCGTGAAAGGTAATATGATCTATATTATTTTCATTCTGCAATCTGATCCAACGATGGAACAATGCCCTGCCGCTGATCGGTACCAGGGCATCTCCCTCCACCTGATCGATCAAGCTTTTAATATATGGGGGTATCCGGTGCCTCCGGTTACGGGTAGGGTTCTTGGCTATGTCTTTACGTAAAGGCTTGTTATGCACATCCACGACGACCTCGTTGATCATGATGTAATTCCCACGTACGGATTTAGATTTTGTCAGTCCTCGGACTTCGCTCATCGAGAAAGATAGCCATGCGGCTAAAAGTACAGGAAGTTCTATATCAGTACCTTTGATGATCCGTAGGACTTCCCGTGCCGGAGGGAGTTCTACGGCCCTGGGAACGACTTTAGGAAGCTCAATTTCTTCAAAGTCAAAGTCTCTACGGTATTTATGTAGGACGGCATTTATTAAGCACCATTCATTTTTTAGGCGTTTGGCTGATATCGGCTTTGGATTCTTGGTTCTTTTTTTGGACGGCCTTTTTGCCTCGACATTGATTGCTTCTTGCGCGATCTCTTCGTCTATATCTTCAAGGAGCATGTCCATTAAATCCTGGAAACCATGATTTCGGGTGCATTCGTATTCCTGTATTGTAGTCGGGGAGCGGTTAAGTGCTTTTCTTGATTTTATGTATTCATCGATGGCGTCCCCGAGTTTCATTTTACCATAATCTTTTTTCTTCTTCTTTGCCTTACCTTTATTCAGC
The DNA here is from genome assembly GCA_012839295.1 of Clostridiales bacterium. Lineage (GTDB taxonomy): Bacteria > Bacillota > Clostridia > Lachnospirales > Lachnospiraceae > Mobilitalea. The sequence continues at coordinate 28,409 of DUNO01000061.1, read as the reverse complement.
ATGAATTCAGCTGCTGCGAACTCAGCCTCTTTCTTCCCGGCTGGTGATGGGTCGTCGCTGGTAAAGGATTCGTAGACCCTCCTTTGCTTTTGTTTCCCATTTTCATCAAGAACCGGTTTTCCATCTTTGAACATTGGCTCACTGTGACTGTAGGCCAGCGCCCTCCAGGAGCCGCTTGGTAATTTTTTTGCTGTTGCTGCCATTATATCATCCTCCTTAAAAATTGGTATAAAAAATACACCTATTGCGGTGCAGGAGCATAAATGATATAATAAGCTTGACTAAGCGGTATTATATCGGCTCCGCGCCGAATAGTATCTATGGAAAGCCGTTCCAGTGTTGGTAGCACTGGGGCGGTTTTCTTATTTAAAAGCCTCCATATAACCATTGATTTTCAGCGATTATAAAATCCTCCGTCCTATGATCAGTATACGATAGTGGATCATGGTGTGGCTTATCGCATTCCTGGCATAATGGTTTATTAGAGTTGAACAAAATAGTGTCGCAGTACGCGCACTGGGTTTTCTTAAATACAAATCGTTGGTTTTCCCTATCAAAGAAATGATTATATAATTTCTTATCTATATCGGTCATGCCGTATTTTTTTGCGCTGTATGACCATTTCTCGCAGGTGTCTAAAGCGTATTTTGCACATTCCAAGGATACATCAAATAAATTAGATAACTCCCTTACGTTTTTGATATTGGAATAATGCACAGCCATGGAAGGGGCAAGGATATTGCTTGCAAAGGTATTGGCCTCTGCTTCATCATCCGTATCTAAAACCAAATGGCCGAGCTCATGCATTAACGAAAAACGTATTCTTCGCTTTGCCTTTTTATCATTATAAAATATTTCTTTTCCGATCGTATGGGCATCGTTGCTCAGTTCCAGGCATGCGTCAAATCCTTTTTCGCTCATATCGGAGTATTTTTTGCATTTATATCCTAATTCGGCGAGTATGTACATACAGTCAAACGGGAGCGCGTGAATTGAGCATGTTTTAAATACACCATAAACAGCATATTTAATTCTGTCATAATCCATTATTTGTCATTCCTATCTGCTAATATTATTTGTGCGAGCCTGATTTTTTCCTCTGATGTGAGATTGTTTTTACCTCTGGTGTAGATTTTTAAAAGTTTTTCATATGACATCAGGGTATCATCTTCGATGGTTTTATCATCTGATTCTTTTCCGGTTGTTAAATAATCCACTGTTACGCCAAAGAAGTCAGCTATTTTTTGCAATTTGTCATTTTTTGGAGCACTTCTTCCGCTTTTCCAATCCGAAAAAGTGGATTTCGTAATGCCTGTAGCTTTTACTATATCGGCGTCCTTGTAACCTTTTTGGTCTCTCAATTTGCAATAAGTTTCATACATATTCCACCTCTAAAAAAAGTTTTAAAATCCGTACAAAAAGTATTGACAAGTTCTGAAATCCGTGATAACATAAGCTCAAGGTTCGGAAATCAAAACAGTCACTGTTTTTGTTATATTATATCTGGTAAATGTATTATAACTGATTTCCGAACTAAATGCAATAGTAAGTTCGGAAAGGAGGAAAAATAATGTATGAAAGGTATGCGGCTCTTAGGGATGAGCGCAAGCTTACGAATTATAAGGTTGCCATGGGAACGGGAATAACGAAATCCACTTTTTCGGATTGGAAGAAAGGAAGGAGTAATCCTAAAACGGACAAGCTCATGAAAATAGCTAATTATTTAGGGGTGTCGCTGGAAGAGCTTGTTAATGAAGAAGTCAAAACAGGATAGGAGGTAAAGAAATATGCCGAAATTGAAAGAATCCGAAGAAATGCAGAAGAGCAGACTTGTCCGGGCGTATATATCAAAAAACATGGATCTGTACGGCCTGAGCGAAGAGCAGGTCGCAGTAAAGCTCAGATTTACCAAGCGGACATTTCAGAATAAACGGAAGCGCCCGGAGACATTTACTCTGGGTGAGCTCTGGAAACTGTGTGCTGTACTGAAACTGAGCGACGAAGAAAAGGCTCTCATTATGTGAAGGAGAATCCGCCTGAGCGGAAGAAAGGAGGACAAGCCAGTGAAGCATTATATAACTAAGTATGAAGAAAAAGGGATTCGATATGCTGAATCGTGGTCGCAAATTAACGTATTCGGTAAATGCTTTTTCTTTTGGAGAAGAAGAATTGAAATATGAGCCACTGCGGCAAAATACACCGGAAAGGAGGACAAGCCGGGATGAATGAATTTGAAAGAAAATGCTTTCTGATACTGTGTGACAGGGTCGAAGCCCTGGAAAAGAAAACTGCTGACCTTGAAAGGAAAGTTCAAAGCCAGCAGATTAATAGATTTGTTCCTGAGGATAGTGATGGAAAACGCACTGAGCATAGTGAAAAAATGCCGGATCCATATACCGGGCAAGTCAATTGAAAATATGTTCACGAATATATTTCCAATCTTCTTCCGCAAGCCAACCCTGATAATGGCTCTTTACCTCAATAACTATCATTCTATCATTATTATCAAGGTGCGGAGTTATCTTATCGGAAATCTGGTTAGCCGTAAGATTTGATTTGATCAAATATGCTGATTTCCAATACGTACACCAGGCACTGGCAGAATCCTTAATAGCTTTTATTACCTCTTCATATTTCTGTCCAGCGCTATTAAGGTCATAAGTAATCATGTATGCAGCCATAGTATTTTCTCCTTCCATTAGTATTTCAGCCCGCCAGCTGATACCTACATTATAGGAGAAACTTGGAAGATTATCAAGAAAGAAGGTGGATTATGACAAGGGAAGAGAAAGCCAGGATCATCCTGGAAGCCGTGGACGAAGCATACCCGGTACCGTCCTATCACGAGGATGATGTAAGGGAGGCGATAGTAAAGGCATTGGTAGTTATCGAAAGGAAGGAGGCGGAGGAAAACGAAAAAGTGGATTAGCTTTGTCCTGTTCGCCGGAGCCATCGGCTATATTTTTGGACAAGCCGGGGCCCTGGAGTGTGACGCAATAACCATTAAGCAGTACGTTATCCGGACAGGCATCGGGATAGTCGTGCTGGGACTGGATGCGCTGCTGATCAACAACCTGAAGGAGGAAGACGGATGAAGGCACGCTGTACATACTGCGGACTGCCCTGGGGCATCAGCATCCGCCAAAAGATACCGCCCGGAGGTTATGAGTGCCCCTGGTGTGCAACAAAAAGAAAACGGGCTCACAGGAACCGCGAATTCCATGTAAGCCCAAACAAAAAATTATCTATGGTGATTGTATCACCAAATTTGAAGGAGGTCAATTATGCAAAGAAACTTTGTGAGTATTGCCGATGAGACCCTGAATGAATTGATGGAAAAGAGAAATCTTCTCCGCCGTTTAATGATCCTTGGGGAAGGTGAAAAATTATTTCTGGAAGTATCTTCTCAATCCCGCGGCAAAATTGATGTAACTGATTTTATTGATAGCGAGGATGTTCGGCAAACGATTTATATTCTGCTTAAGCAGCAGCTCGACAAGAAGGTTGAGGCACTCAAAGCTGAGCTGGCTGACTATTTGAAGATAAAGGAGGAAGAGTAGTTATGACAAACGGCATTATTAGAAAATTGGATGAACTGGGGAGGATCTGTCCTCCCAAAGAGATTAGGCAGGCCACCGGCCTGAATACAAACATGAACCTGGACCTGGAGATTAAAGACCGGGTTCTCCGCCTTACGAAAGGCAGCGGCCGGCACATAGACGAGCTAGGCAGGTATGTTATACCGAAGGAGATCCGCAGGGTAAACGGCTGGGACACAGGCCAGGAGTTGGAGGTCTACGCTGAGGACGGGGCGATCTGCATCCGGAAGCCGGGGTGCGAGTGGTGTACGGAGACGGAGAACCTGGTCGAGGTTAATAACCATACGCTGTGTTGGGAGTGTGCCGGCAAAGTGGCGGAAAGGGTGATGCAAGGATGATCGTATTGAAAAACTGGTATAAGACATTAAGACCGTTAAATGATTTCCGGGCTCCGGAGCTAGGATACAGTGTCCTTTGTGGACATGTTTATGGGCATCCTTCTTTCCCGGACGGGTCATACATACACAGCTCCCGCATAGTTGGAATTGAGGACATGGGGGATCATAAGGAAATTATAACAAAGAGCGGATCCCGGTACTCAGTATTCCCGGAGAATGTCCTTCCGGCTGCCGAGAGGGATTATCCAGACTATTACCAGAGATTGAAAATGGAGGGATAGGCCTATGAGTTATTACCATACCTGCCCAACATGCGGGGCAAATTTAGACCCAGGCGAAGAGTGCCTGGAGTGCAGAGAAAATAAGGAGGAGACACACCATGCGTATGGTTTTGAAGAGAATAAGCATCCAGAATTTCAAGGGGTGTAAAGAGAGAGAAATTGAATTTAGCGATAAGACGGCCATCAGAGGCATTAATGGAGCCGGAAAGACCACGGTTGCGGATGCGGTCATGTGGACCCTTTTCGGCAAGGACAGCACCGGGGCTGCCACATTTGATATCCGCCCAAAGGATCAGGATAACAATGATATTGACTTTGTTGAGATCAGGGTGGAATCCGTTTGGGATGTAGACGGTAAGGAGCTGACCCTTGTCAAAACCCAGAAGCAGAAATGGGTTAAGAAGCGTGGATCTGAAAACCAGACCTTTGAGGGCAATGAGAACCTCTATGAGATCAATACCATTCCCAAAACGGAAAAGGAGTTTAAGGCATACATAGAAGCGGTCATCCCAGAAGAGGTTTTCCGCTTTGTATCAAATACTAATGCCTTCATGTCGCAAAAGCCGGCTGACCGCCGAAAAACTCTTTTTAAGCTGGTATCTGACATGACGGATACGGAGGTCCTGACAACCGATCCGAAGTTCCACCCACTAGCGGAGCAACTGGCACAGTTTACATTTGAGGAGATCCTGAGCCGGGATAAAAAAGCCCTTTCTGAGAATAAGAAGAGGCTGGCTGAAATTCCGGCCAGGATCGATGAAGTATCGAAGTCCATTGTCGAGCAGGATTATTCGGCTGCCGAGGCAAGGCTACAAACCCTGCGCGACCAGCTGGCGTCTGTTGAGGATGATACGTCGGATGCATCCGCATATGAGCAGGTCAACCAGCTTAAGGATGAGGTTGCCAGGTACAAGGGTGAACTGCAGGAGATTGAACGTGGGGCTAACACTAAGATCACCAAAGCCCGCAAGGACGTGCAGTGCAAAATCATTGATATTGACCAGGAATTAACCAGGCTAATCAGCCAGGTGTCAGCTGATGAGAAGCAGATTGAAAACATAAGGTCCCTTATTACGGGCAATGAGCAGCGCCTGTATAAGCTCGGTGAGGACTACAAGGCTGAGAAGGCCAAGGAGATGCCGGAAGGGTCGAACCTTTGCCCGGTATGCCATCAGGAGTATCCGGAAAGCATGAAGGGGAATATGCGCGCAGCCTTTGAAGCAGAAAAAGAGAGGAAGCTTGCAGAAATCAACCTTAACGGTAAAAGCGTCTCTGAGAATATTAAATCATATAAGGCACTGGCGATTGGCTTGGAGGGGCGCGTGGCCTCTGGAAACAACCGTATTGATGCACTAAAAACAGACAAGCTTAACCTGCAGGTAGAACTTGAAACACTTCCTGTATCCGCGGATTTATCAAGGAATGATGTATACCTTGCTGCTGAAAGCTCCCTGATCAACGCCGAAGGCAACCTCCAGATCGCCTTAAATATGACAAAGGATGCTGATGCCAGAAAACAGGCGGTTATAGAGAAAAGGAAAGCTATCCAGTCCGAGATCGATGCCATGAACCGCATTCTTTCCGGAAAGCAGACCATTGCTAACGCCAGGGCCAGGGTCGAAGAGCTTAAGGCGGAGCAGCGCCGGCTGTCACAGGATATTGCCAACACAGAGAAAGAGGTTTATTTACTTGAGGAATTTAATAAGGCGAAGGTCAACCTGTTATCCGAAAAGATCAATGCCCATTTCAAGGTAATCCGCTGGAAGCTCTTTGAAAGGCAGATCAACGGCGGCTATAATCCGATCTGCGAGCCCCTTGTGAACGGACAGGCTTACAGCAGCGCCCTCAATTCCGGACATAAGATCCTGGCAGAGCTGGACATCATCCAGGCATTACAGAGGATTTACGAAGTATCGGTGCCGGTATTCCTGGACAGCGCTGAGCGGATCAACGATTTCAACATTCCCCACATGGACTGTCAGCTGATCACTTTATCCGTAACCGAGGATCCGGAGCTAAAGGTGGTGAATGAATAGTGAAAATTGATTTTGATTGGACTGAAAGGGCAGTGGAGGCTATAAAATCCGGGCTGACAAACAGGGTTGACAGCCAGGACAAGAAAATAACAGTTTACAAATGCGGCACCATTATCCGCATTGACATTAAGGAGGTTTAGTTATTATGGCAGATAAAAACGCAGTAGCAACACAGCCGCAAAAAACAGGCATAGCGTCATACCTGGCTAATGAAAAAGTCAGGGCAAATATCATCCAGGTGGCAGGACAGAAAAACAGCCAGCGTTTCATTGCCAGTGTGGTATCGGCAGTGCAGGCGAACCCGGCGCTACAGGAATGTAGCAATACCAGCATCTTAAGTTCAGCGCTACTGGGGGAAGCATTAAACCTTTCCCCCAGCCCCCAGCTTGGCCAGTATTATATGGTGCCATATAAGAAAAAAGACCGGAATGGAAACGTCATTTCGGTAGAAGCCCAATTCCAGCTGGGAGCCAAGGGGTATAAACAACTGGCAATGCGGACAGGCCAGTATCTCGACATTGACTGTATCTACATCCATGAAGGGGAATATTTAGGCCGTGACAGATATACCGGCAAGCCCAAATTCGAGTTTATAGAAGATGATGAGGTAAAGGAGAATCTGCCTATCATCGGTTATCTGGCATATTTCGAGCTAATTAACGGATTCAAGAAACAGCTTTATTGGTCCAAGGCCAAGATGGAAAAGCATGCGGATACATATTCACAGGCTTTTAGCCTGGAGGCATACAGGAGGCTACAGAAAGGGGAGATACCCGAAAAGGAACTCTGGAAATATTCTTCCTTCTGGTATAAATCCTTTGATGAGATGGCCGAGAAAACCATGATCCGCCAGCTGATCAGTAAATGGGGAATCATGAGCATTGAAATGGAGGACGCATATACCAGGGACATGGCGGTAATCGATGAGCAAGGGAACCCGCATTACGTTGATAATAGCGAGGTTACGGTTGATGAGGTAGTTGCCCATGACATAAAGATCAACGCCAACTCAGAGGAGTTTGCCGAACCTAAACAGGACAAGCAGGCGCAACCTGATAAGCCTGACTGGATGCCGGAGGGATGATATGAAGCTTAAATGTTTAGGGAGCGATTCAACAGGTAACTGTTACCTCCTGGAGAATGAGGAGGAATGCCTGGTCCTGGAGGCTGGGCTTCCCTTCAAAAAAGTCAAAGAGGCCTTAGATTTCAACATATCGAAGATTGCCGGTGTCCTGGTCACCCATGAACACGGTGACCATGCCGCTTATGCCAAGGATTATGTCAGTACAGGGATCATGGTTTACACATCCCGGGGCACGGCAGAAAAACTTGATACCGGCCGCCTGGTTGTATCGGTCATGCGTCCGGGATACTGGTACCAATTAGGGGGCTTCAAGGTAACACCGTTTAATGTAGTGCATGATGCAGCAGAGCCGTTCGGTTTTTTGGTCTGGCATGCTGATATGGGCGACCTGCTCTTTGCCTCGGATACGGAATACATAAAGCAGAATTTCAGGAAAAGGGAAGTCAACCATATCATGGTCGAGTGCAATTACAGCCAGAAGATCATAGACAGACGTATGCACCAGGGAGAAGCAGCGAAAGGGCTCAGGGACAGGATCATCCAGTCCCATATGGAGCTTGAGACATGCAAGGAGTTTATCCGGGCGAATATAAGTACTTACCTGGATAATGTAATCCTGCTGCACTTATCAGACAGCAATTCTGACGAGAGACTGTTCCGGGAAGAGGTGCAGGGGATCGTCGGGCCCAGCGTAAATGTCTTTATAGCGGACAAGGGACTTTGCGTGGACCTGGACTCCTTACCATTTAATTAATTAGCACCTCCGGTATAACATATCACAAATTTTATCCGGAATGGAATAGACCTACTTATCCGATTTATACCGGGGTGGCTGACCCCCATCCCGGAGAAAGGAGCAATAAGATTGACAATAATTGAAGACACTAGACAGCAGGCAGATAAACATAAAATCGAGAATGCCCAGCTGGAAAAGCTCGGGGTAAAACTCTTACGGAGCAAACTCCCTGTTGGGGATTATGCGAACATAAAAGATTTATCCATTGTTATAGACAGCAAGAAAGACCTTCAGGAATGCGTGGGCAATATCTGCGGCAAAGAACATCCCCGTTTCCGGAGGGAGTGCCAACTGGCACAGGAGCATGGAATTAAATTAATCATCCTAGTGGAACATGGATGGGGAATAAAAAACATCGATGATGTAGCCCTCTGGCGTAATCCACGTATAGACGCATTTGAGCGGAAGATTAAGTCCATGCAGCGGAAAGGCCTTCCTGTAGCCGGAATGAGGCCTCCTACGAGCGGTGAGACGCTTTCCAAGGCCATGAAGACCATGCAGGAGAAATACGGGGTAGAGTTCCGCTTCTGTAGCCGTGGTGACGCCGGGAAAGTGATAGTTGAGATCCTGGGTGGTGATTAACCATGCGGAGCTACCGTCAGAAGATGGCTGTATGGATGCAGCATAAGCCAAAGCGCGAAAAGCCTGCAACAACCAGACAGGACAGGAAAACGTCTTATGTCGCCACAAGGGAGCTCCTCATAAAGATGGTCAACGGGTACAGGACAATACTAAAAGGCTTCGAACCCATGTCGGACGACTGGGCGGCATGCATGGAATATGTACTGCGGTATGAAAGGGATCTTGAAATATTGGAAAGCGGGACACATGAAGAGCGTAAGGGGGTAATCGAGAAATATGGCAGATGAAGCCGTCAGGCAGTTTACTAAACAGGAATTCAATACGGAAGCCCCTTACAAGCTTTTGTTTGACCTCAGGAACAACCGGTTCAAGTATAATCAGGTATTCACGTCATTAAAAGAAAATGCGGCCAGTGTCGGGTTCAAGGATTTTGGGAGGATGCTAAAGGCTTATGCCGAGGAACAGGCCGGAAGGGGCGTAATAATAGACAACGTGACCCAGTTTGACGGCCAGGAGATGGAGCTTAAGACCGGGGAATGGCTGGCGGATGATTTCGGTGTCTCCCGGAGGAATGAACGCAACGGCGAGGACATTGCATGCGTACACCCGATCATGCCGGTGGAATGCCTGACCAACATCGATACCGGGATAGAAAAGATACGCATTGCATTCCGTAAAGGCAAGTTTTGGAGGGATGAGATATACGAGAGGCGGACGATCGCCAGTGCAAACAATATCCTTGAGCTTGCCAATAACGGTGTTGCGGTTACTTCCGAAAACTCAAAATACCTGGTGCGCTACCTCCATGACGTGGAAAACATCAATTATGATATCCTTCCCCACCATAAATCAGTCGGCCGGCTCGGGTGGACAAACAGTGACGGGTTCAGCCCTTATGTCGATGACCTGATATTTGATGGGGTGAATAACTTCAAGATCATATACGATTCCGTTAGGCCGGAGGGCGATTTCGAGGAGTGGCTAAAGGTTGCCAAGGCGGTGCGTTCTACGGATTCCCCTGCAAAAATCATGTTGGCTGCCAGTTTTGCCAGCGTGCTTATAAGGATCCTGGGCAAACTTAATTTTATGGTCCATTTATGGGGAGGCACGGAGGCAGGAAAGACCGTTTCCCTGATGCTTGCAGCCTCCGTATGGGCAAACCCGGCAGAGGACGGATACATACAGACCTTTAATGGTACCCAGGTAGCAATTGAGCTCCTGGAGGGTTTTACGAACAGCATGCCGCTCATCCTGGATGAATTCCAGCTGGTCAAGGACAAGAAGATGTTTGAAGGGATTGTCTATATGATCTGTGAAGGGATCGGGCGTTTAAGGGGAAAGAAAACCGGCGGGATCCAGGATACACCGACATGGAAGAACTGTACCCTGACTTCCGGGGAATCCCCGGTCACCAACGCTTCATCCGGGGGTGGCGCCGTCAACAGGATCATAGAAATCGAATGTAAGGGCAAGCTTTTTGAGGATGCCCCAAAAGTGGCGGATATCATCCGGAAGAATTACGGGGATGCAGGAAGGCGGTTTATTGAAATCCTGAGCAATGATGCTGCCAAGGAAGAAGCGGCAAGGCTTTACAAGGAGTTTTATAATGCCCTGGGAACTGATTCCACGGAAAAGCAGACCATGGCAGCCGCAATCATACTGACAGCTGATGCACTGGCAACCAGGTGGATTTTCTGTGACGGGAACGCCCTGACAGCTGGTGACATTGAAAAGTACCTCCACTCCAGGGAATCAGTTGACATGAACCTGAGGGCTTATGAATACCTGCGGGACATGATAGCAGCGAACCACTATAAACTCATAAACGGTGGATACTCCCCGAATGGTGAGTGCTGGGGAAGCTTATCCAAGGGCAGGACCAACATACTTAAAACAGTATTTGAAAGGTTATGCAATGACGGGGGTTATGATTCAAAAGCCCTCGCAAGCTGGATGAAACAGAAAGGATATACGGAATATACTGAAAACCGTGAATTTAAAAAGGTCAGTATTAACAATACTAAACTATGGTGTATATGCCTTATTGAGCCGGATACGGAATTTGAGCCGGTCGGGCAGACACAGCTTCCATTCGGGGCAGATGATCCCACCGACGGTGGATGGCCGGATGAAAGATGGAAGAGCGCAACCGGACAAGGCAAATGACCGGCTCCCCAGTTCCCAGCGGTTCCCACGGTTTTTGAAAAAGTGGGAACCATGAAAACCCAGTAAAATCAAGGCTTTGAGGGTCGTAGTTCCCAAAAAAGTGCGGTTCCCAGAAATTTTAACAACTATATAAGAATTATAAAAATAAAAAAGTATTTTCTATACGCGCGAAAAAGTTTGGGAACTTTGGGAACTATGCCAGTTTTGCCTTAAAAATCAGGGCTTTGACGGTTCCCAAGTGGTTGGGAACTCCGTGGGAACTTTGGGTACTCACAGGAGGTAGATATGGTACCAGACCAAAAACAGGTAAGACAGATATTCCACGAAACCTATAATGTGTTTTATAAAAAATGGACTAACCCTGATACCGGGTACGACACTGACGCAATGATGCAGGAGGTGTATGCCCTGGACAGGAAATATGACTGCCAGCTGTGCCGTGATATCCTGGCGGGGCTGGTGGAAAGCATAGACCAGGAGATGGTCAGGAGGGCAGTATGCTAGAAAGTGAGATTGAAAGCTGGCTAAATACCCAGATTAAGAAACTCGGCGGTAAGTCGTATAAGTTCATCAGCCCGGACAATCCCGGGGTGCCGGACCGGATATATCTTTTTCCTCATGGCAAAGTTTATTTCGTGGAGCTGAAACGGGTTATCGGAAAGCTGTCCGGGATACAGGTATGGCAACGTGAGCAGTTTATGCAGATGGGATGCGACTTCCGGGTAATATACGGTATGGAGCAGGCCAGGGAATTTATAAAAGAGTTAAAGGAGGGATTCGAGTGAACGAAGAACTACAGGGGACTATAGATCCTAATCCGGAATGGTATAAAAACCTCCAGTACAAAGATGTTAAGGTTTTTATCCAGGACAATATTAACAGCGCAAGCAGAAGTTTTGTAGCAATAGGGTACTATCTTAAATACGTCAGGGATAATGAGCTCTTTAAAAGGGATGATTATCAAAATATATGGGAATTTGCAAAAGGTGAATTTGGTATTGGTAAATCCAGCGCGAGCCAGTTCATGAGTATCAATGATAAATTTTCTAAGGACGGAAACTCACCTATTCTGCTCGACCAGTACAAAGATTTTTCGAGCAGTAAACTGGCTGAGATGCTGACATTATCAGATGAGCAACTGGAGCAAGTAACAATTGCAACCACGAGAGCAGAAATCAGAGAGATGAAGCAGCCAACTAAGGAAATCGAAACCGTTCTGCATGCAGAACAGCGACCTGAATGTTTCATCCGTGATCAGATTAACGAAACCGGAGAAGAAGGATTGAAATGCTCCGCTGGAATATCAGAAGAGTGTGACAATTGCGACAAGTCGGAGCCGGAGGGACTTTCCCGAGATCAACTTGGAGCTATTGGAAAGCATGATAAAGCCAAAGAAATATTAGATCATTTAATGAGCGAAGAGTGGTGCTCCCTGGTTATATGGAGGCGGTTCCTCGAAGAAGATATCACTAAAAAAGGCAAGGAGGAAGCCTGTAAAGATTTTCTGAGTTTTCATGGGAACCATGGTCAAACACTGCCGGCGGAGAATGGACATCCCAAATTTAGATTCATGCTCCACGGGAGCCATGGCAATGCCCCGGGGAAGGTAGAGATCCAATGGGACAATGATAAGGCAGAAATGCCCACCGATGAATTCATGGATCTGTATTTAAAATATCCGGTATATGACGATAAGAAACCGGATGGTACCTCCCTTCCTGAGGACAATGCGGATGAATCGGAGCCGGAGGAATCCGGGCTGATTGATGATCTGGATCTTAGTGTCCGAACATATAACTGCTTGAAACGTGCCGGAATTAATACAATCGAAAAGCTTTGCAGCATGACGCTGGACGAAGTAACACAGATACATAATTTGGCACCAAAGTGTGTCGCAGAAGTCCAGGAGAAGCTTGCGGGGGTTGGCAGGGTTTTAAAAGGGCAGCCCAAGAAAAGTAACTGGGAGCTAGGCGTATTTGAGGATGACAATGCAGGCTATGGATGGATGCGGTCACAAACCGTAGATCAATTCTTTGATATGCTGCATGGCAAACACTTAAGCCCTGCCGATATCGGATCCCGGACTGATAGCTTCGAGGTGTTCGCATACACGTATTTTGCGGAGCGGCAGGAGGATTATATTGCCTTCGAAAATGCAGACAGCGGAAAAGATTTCAAAGTTGCTTACCAGAGGGTTGTAAATGAGTTTGAACGATTCAAAGAAAATCACCCGGTGCCGGATGATATCCCCGCTTCCATGGACAATGCCACTGGAATTGTGGATAATCAGCCCGAAACCATGAATGATTCGGATGTAATTGATCCTGAGGAAGAGGCTCTTATATTCGATTTCTGGGAAGGGAAGCCAGTAGTAAAGCAATGCTCCAGCTGTAATTACAACACCATGACCCCTGAAGAGTTTAAGATGATTGATCATGATGGTGGGCTACCGTGCAATGACTGTGACGACAGGCTATGTAATTGGATCCCTGGAGCTACATCGAAATACAATAAATCTGTTGTTAAACAGGATGAAACTGTTGAATCAACGGAAACCGTTACCGAGGAAGAATCTTTTCCGTGCGACACCTGCGGTCATGATATAAATGGCTGCTGCAATTATGAAGATGATAGTGACTGGTGTGAGCTGGGAAGTGCATGGATCCCGAAGGCGGGAGAATCTGAGCAGGTTGAAACTGTAGAAGCCGAGATCATCCAGACAGAGCCGGAATATGATTTTGACAGGATATCCAAGTACGGCTTACCGGACATAAAATCCCTCATCCATGACCACCGCAAAAATATGGAAGCATACAAAGAGTGTCAGCTGGATGCCCCTGTAGTCCGCAGGGAGAAGATGCAGCTTGATGCCCTGGAATTATTGGAGAAGATGCTGTCAATACCTGACCCCCTGGAAGATATAGATGAACAGTACACCATTGCTGACGTGCAGGAGGAGCTTGGGAAGCTGACCGTGTATGTTGATACATACCGCCGGAACAATGACACGATGCCTGGTCGGCGTAAAGCCAGGATGCGGTTAGATGCAATATCCTTACTCCTGAAAGAGATGGAGGGGAAGCAGGCATGAACAACAAAGTTATCTTAGACCTCTGCGGCGGTACCGGAGCTTGGAGCCGGCCGTACAGGGAAGCCGGGTATGATGTAAGGGTGGTCACCCTTCCCGATTTTGACATTCTGGCGACCGGGCATGATGACACTTTCCTGATCTTCAGGAATGCAGACCGGACAAATGTTATGACGATACCATTTGCTGACGTTTATGGTATCCTGGCAGCTCCTCCGTGTACGGAATTCAGTTTGGCAAAAGGCAATGCATCCAGGGATTTTCAAGGAGGCATAAAGGTTGTGGAGGCGTGCCTGAAAATCATATGGCAGTGCAGGATAAACGGCAGTCTGAGGTTCTGGGCAATGGAGAACCCGAGGGGATACCTGAGGCAGTTCCTGGGCAGGCCACAATACACTTTTGAGCATTGGTACTTTGAACAGGATACGCATTTTATCAAACCGACTGATTTATGGGGATATTACAATCCCCCGAAGCAGACTAATTTTAAAAGGCCCCACCAGGAAATAAGGACAAGGCACGCCGTTTTATTTGGGAACCCGCCTTGTCCAGAAGAATACGAATGGCTTAACAAACTACCCTATGCGAAAAGAAGGGCTGCCATAAGAGCCATAACACCCAGGGGATTTGCAGAAGCCTTTTATAGGGCTAACAGGTAGGAGGTGCCTATGACTTACGATAAAAAGCTGATCGATAAGGCCAAGGTATCCCGCTGCAGGATTTGCTGGGAGTACATAACCGAGGCCGAAGCAGATGCATGCGAGTTCCAGGCCTGCAAAACCAGTAGGGGGGGGGCTTTGCCTTTACTCATACCCGGTGCTGGCAGAGAGAGAAGGAGGTAAAGATTAATGGCAAATAGAAATACTACCGTATACTGCGGAGCAGAGGATTGTGTCTATAACGACGAAGGTATCTGCGGCAAGGATGCAGTTGAGCTGGACAATTTTGGACACTGTGAGGATTGCGAGTGAGGAGGCTGTATGAGGCAGAAAAAATCTAAGAATCCGGTAAATATTATCCTTCGGGATCCGGGAGCCAATGACAAAAGGAAATGCCGGGACTGTGAATGCCGGAATGACAAGGGTTATTGCGATAATTATTTCCTGCATGCGGTCATACGGCAGGTATGCAGGCAGCCGGTTAAGGAGGCAACATGAGGACACTTTTACGGTACCCGGGGAGCAAGCAGCGGATAGCTCCCTGGATCATAAGCAAGATGCCGCCGCACCATAGTTATTTAGAACCGTACTTCGGAGGAGGGGCGATCCTTTTCAACAAGGAGCCTTCCCGGATCGAGACAGTGAACGACCTGGACGGGGATGTGGTCAACCTCTTCCAGGTAATCCAAAATCCTGTGCAAAGGGAGGAACTGATTAGGCTGGTTGTCTATACGCCTTATGCCAGGGCCGAGTATGACGGAGCCTTTCCGGAAAGCCCTGGGGATCTGGGTTCGGTGGAAAGGGCAAAAAATTTCCTGATCCATTCGGGGATGGGGCATGGGTTCCGCCTCTGTGAGAAAACCGGATTTAAGCGGGATGTATACGCCAGGGAGGCAGCCTACGCCGTGAGGTACTGGAACCGGCTGCCGGATGAGATCTCCGGGGTTGCCCTAAGGCTCAAGATGGTGCAGATCGAGCACCGGCCTGCCGTTGAGCTGATAAAGGCCTTTAATCACTCGAATGTCCTGGTTTATGCGGATCCGCCCTATGTGATGTCTACCCGGGGCAGGAAGATGTACAGGCATGAGATGGCGGACGAGGATCATATTGAGCTTGCAGAGACACTCCTGCAGCACACCGGCCCAGTGATGTTATCCGGGTATGACAATGAGATATACAATACATACCTGTCAGGATGGCGCAAGGAATCCATACCGGCCAGGGCGGAGAACAGCCTTCCCAGAACCGAAGTGCTGTGGATGAATTTTTGATAAACAAAAAGCCAAGCGCATTGTTAAGAGGCGCTTGGCATGGGGCTGACGGGGATCGAACCCGCACGAGCGTAAGCTCATTGAGTTGGCAACTCAACATGTCTTCCGATTCCATCACAGCAAGTATATTATAGCATAACTATGTTGAGAATAAAAGGAAAATTTCAAGGAGGTAATTATGAGTGATCAAGATGCTTTAGAAGTGATAAAGGACCTTAGAAAATTTAACGAGGCTGGAGTGCTGCTAACTCCCGAAAGCGTAGACAATGACCCGCTATACGATTGTGTACTGTCACACGCAATCAGAGCATTAGAGGAAAGATGTGGAATAGCCGATTAAAAACCATGGTTGTCCCATATATGGGACAGGAAGGAGATTTAAAATGAAGTGTACGATCTACATTGACGAAATGGTAAAAATAAGGCATCTGGTGGAGGTGGAGACGGATAACCCGGATAATGTCGGGATGGTTCTTAATGCCCTTGACGTGGAAAGCTGATGAGATTATAACAAAAATATTAATATCAGTGCAGCATTTAACACAGGACGGGCTTGACCAGCTTAAGTCCTCCCTGTATATGCATCTTGGCAGGCTCCAGATATTTGAGGAGGAAACGGCACTTGCTACTGGCCTGGATGATAATGACGACAAGATCAACCTATTTCTGGCTACACTAAAAATTGAGGGCAGGACAGACGGAACCATAGAGGCCTATAAGTGCGAGTACCGGGTGTTCTTTGATTTTGTCAACAAGAATTTTAGGGATATTACGGTCAATGACATACGGATTTATCTCGCTCACTGCAAGACTGTACGTAAAAATATTGACAGTACGATCAATAACCGGATCCATAATCTTAAGACACTGTTTAAGTGGCTTCTGGCAGAGGAGTACATACTCAAGGATCCTATGCTTAAAATTAAGCAGGCCAAGACAGAGCAAAAGGTAATGGACACCATAACGGACATGCAGGCAGAGGTTGTGCGCTGTTCGTGCGATAAGGAGAGGGATAAGGCGATTGTTAATATCCTTTCTAGTACCGGGATGAGGGTTGGGGAGCTGGTCAAGCTCAATAGGTCTGACATAGATTTTATAAACGGTGAGTGTATCGTATACGGTAAAGGCCGTAAAGAGCGGCCGGTGTATCTTGATGGCAGGGCAAAAGTGCATTTGATGTGGTACCTTGAGAGCAGGACAGATAATAACCCGGCGTTATTTGTAGGATTACGTGCGCCACATAACCGCTTATCAGATGATGGTGTCAGAGCTATGCTTAATCGGATATGTAGCGAAGATATAAAGCTTAACCCACACAAGTTCAGGAGGACAATGGCCACAAATATGCTCAATAACGGGGCACCGGTGGAGCATGTAAAGGAAATATTGGGACACAAGTATATCCAGACTACTTTGCAATGCTATGCCCGTTTAAGCAGCTATGTAATTAAGGATGCGCATAGGAGGTATGCGGTATAAAGGGGTGATAGATAGATTGACGGAAAATGAAAAGAAAAAACAGTACTTAAGTGGCTATAAAAATTTATGCCTAAAGCTTAGGTCCCTTGAGGAGCAGTTGCAGTCCCTTCGTGAAGTAGAGGAATCGGCCAAGATTCAAAAGCTGAGTGATATGCCAAAGGGAGGTAAGCAGACAGATCTGTCTGACTTAATGGTTAGAATCGAAATCATATTCACTAAGATTGTAAGGTTAAGGGGAGAATGTCTGAAGCTTAGGATCGAGATTGAAAACAGGATTGCTGATATACCTGACGGCATGGACAGCCTGATACTGCATAAGAGGTACATAGAATTTAAGATATGGGAGCAGATAGGGGAAGAATTAGGGTATAGTGGGAGGCAGATAATTAATTTACACGGCAGGGCATTGATTAATTTTAACATTTCATAGAATTTCATGCGAAGGTTGTGATATGATCAAACTGCCAAGGAAATGAGAGTATATCCAGTGGCTGTTTAGGCAGTATGTTGACTTACTATTTCAAACGAAGCCTGTAAATCGGTAGCAAATAGCGCATACTCAGTGATTGAGAGTGACTTCTGGAGTAAGCCTTTTTCAAAGTAAAAGATGGCTATTAGCCGATGAAGGATGTAGTTACTGCTTTATACATCATCTGCTTATTACGGCATAAGCGGGAACGATAAGCGGAGGCTGCCAGGTGCCTTGTAAACCTGGCATATGGGATCGTAGCTCAATCGGCAGAGCATGAAACGTATGTCAATGGATACAGGTTCGAGTCCTGTCGCTCCTTTCCCTCATTAGGAGGGATCCCCCTTATATATCCCCTTAATAAGGCATTCGGCTTCGGCTGGGTGCCTTTTGTATTGCAAATGCTGTCAGATTGTGGTAGTATTTGGAGTGAAAGGAGGTGCGAAAATGCCAAAGTCAGATAAGGAATTAACAGCTGAAATAATATGCAGTTATATTCATGCATGGGGATCGCAAAGTAATTGTGTCCCGGTAAAATCATCAGAGTTGCCCAATCTTATTAAGACGGTATACAGTACCATAGTTGAACTAGAAGGGGTGGACTCAAAAAAGTAGTAGAAAAATTGGAATAAGCATCCTTCGGGGTGCTTTTCTTATACCCAAAACAAATAAAATGCACGGTTTTGGAGACCGTGATAGTGCCGTGGAAAGGACGTGAACCTGATGGCATTAACAGATAAACAGAAATTATTTGCAGATGAATACTTAATAGACCTTAATGCCACCAGGGCATACAAGGCGGCGTATAAGAATATTAAGAGTGATGCGGTAGCAGCTCAAGCCGGCAGTAGGATGTTGAGAAATGTCAAGGTTGCCGAATATATCGAACATCGCATGAAAGATCGGGAAAGGCGTACCGAAATCACCCAGGACAAGGTTCTGAATGAGCTGGCTGCTATTGCTTTCTCAAGCGGGGCAGATTTCGCCCAAGTCGTTGACGAACCTATACTTGTTAACGGCAGCTATGTAATGGATCCGGATACCGGAAAACTGAAGACCTGGGAAACCGTTAAAATTACTCCTACCGATAAGCTTCCCGAGGAAAAGCGTAAGGCAATCGCAGGGATTAAACTAGGGAAGAATGGCATAGAGGTAGCCACCTGCGATAAGGTCAGAGCTCTGGAGCTGCTAGGGCGGCATTTAGGCATGTTTAAGGATAAGGTCGAGATAACCGGCCTCAATGAAGAAAAGAGCAAGCTTGACGGCATTATCACACAGCTAAGGGGTGGTTAAGGTTGAGCCAGGAACAATTGATTCTGTCCGATAAGTACAAAGCCTTCATCCGGCATACAGCTCCGGTTGAGTTTCTGGAGGGCACCACGGCAGCCGGCAAGACCACGGTAGGCATATTCAAATTCATGTTGTTGGTAGCCGAAAGTAAGAAGAAGTACCACATCATAGCTGCCAAGGATACCGGTACCGCTGAGAAAAATATGATCAACAAGGATCTGGGGATTATAGATGATTTCGGGATCCTGACAGAATACAACGGCAACGGTACCAAGGACGAGAAAATACCGCACATCCTGTATCATACCAGCAATGGGGATAAAATAGTCTACGTGATGGGCTACGGTGACAAAAAAAAGTGGCAGAAAGCCCTGGGCGGTCAGTACGGCTGCCTTTACATAGACGAGATCAATACGGCAGATATTGACTTCGTAGGAGAGGCCATGATGCGATCCGATTATACCATGGCCACGCTTAATCCGGATGATCCAAGCCTTCCGGTCTATAAGAAATACATCAATTGCAGCCGCCCCCTTCCGGAATACAGGAGTGATGCCCCGGATGAAATAAATAACATGTTAACCGAAGAGCCGAAGCCCGGATGGGTGCATTGGTTCTTTTCTTTTGCCCATAATGCCGGCTTGCCACAGGAGAAGATTGATCGGATCATTTTGAATGTACCTAAAGGGACAAAGCTCTGGAAGAATAAGATCCAGGGATTGAGGGGTAGGGCAACCGGGTTGATTTTCCCGAACTTCACCCGGGAGAAGAATGTCATTAGCAAGGCTCAGCTGCTCCGATGGATGAAGGATGAGAAAAAACCTTTAAAGTTTGAGTACTTCACCTGCGGTGTTGATACCTCCTACAGTCAGGATAGCCCGGATACATTCGCATTTATTTTTGAGGGCATTACAAAGTGTGGCAAATGTATCGTATTGGATGAAGAGGTCTACAACAACCGGGATCTCCAGATACCGCTTGCACCTTCAGATATTGTTCCCCGGCTCATAGCTTTTCTGGAGCGCAATAGACAGGAATGGGGGTTTGCCAGGGACGTATTCATTGATAATGCGGATCAGGCCACGATCACAGAATGCTTGAAATATAAGCGGACTTACCCTTGTTTATATAACTTCCTGAACGCATATAAAAAGATTACAATTATAGACCGTATCCATTTACAGCTCGGTTGGATCAACTGCAATGATGCGGTCTTTTATTACGTCCTGGATCACTGTAAATATCATATTCAGGAGCACGAGGTCTATAGTTGGAGGGATGATAAGTACGAGCCGGAGGACAAGAATGACCATACTATTAACGCGGCTCAGTATGGCTGGATACCATTTAAAACAAAGATAGGAGGATTGGTTAAGTGAGTACATTGCATTTATGTATTATTTGCTTCACGGTAATGATATGCGTAGCTATGATAACCAGTACAATTGATAAGGCGGTGAGTAAACGTGATTCCGATAAAAACAGAAACGACTAATTGCATAATGAAAGGGAATGCTCCGGACGTTATGGACCTGCCAGTTACTATGTATGTGACAGAAGACGGAATTCCTGCTATGCAGAGCTGCTTTGAGCTGTCTGAAGACGAACTGCAGGAGATAAACCGGACCGGAAAATTGTATTTTTCCCTTTATGGCAATGCGCATCCACCTATCTGCCTGAGCACTGTACCTTTTGTAGAGGAGGCTGATAGTTAATGGGTTGGTTCAAGAATATGGTTATAAGGCTCCTGAAGATCACTCCGGCCGTTGACCGCAAGATCACGATCAAGGAGCCGTTGAGCTTCCAGGGCAATGTCCTGAAAAACCAGATCTGGTACCGGGGAGATCCCTCGGAAATTGAGCAGTTCTTTAAACAGGCTGGCATTGACGATGTATCGAAGGCGCGCTTCTGGGCATCGGTTCCCCAGGACCGTGTCAGGAAGATACATAGCGGTATCGTGCAGATTGTCATTGACCGGTTCAAGGATATTGTCCTGGCTGACCTGGATGATATCAGTTTGGGTGAAGACAGCAAGGACAACAAACCTACCCCGCTTAAGGATTTATGGGATGAGATAGCAAAAGATAACGACTTTGAGGAAATCCTTGGCCAGGCAATCCAGGGAGCACTTGCTGCCGGTGATGGCGCTTTTAAGCTATCGGTGGATCCCGCTGTCAGTGAATACCCGGTTATAGAGTTTTTTGAAGCTGATTCAGTTGATTATGTTTATAAGCGAGGACGGCTACAGGAGATATTCTTTTATACGAATTACCCGGTCGGCAACAAGGAATACCGTCTCCAGGAGACGTATGGCAAAGGGTATGTTAACTATAAACTATTTAGTGAGGATGGGAAGGAAGTGCCACTTAACACTCTTTCCGAAACCAAGAATTTGGTCGATGTTGCCTTCCTTGGTGACTTTATTATGGGCATTCCACTTAAGATATTCTCATCCTCTAAATGGAAAGGCAGAGGCAAAGCTCTTTTTGATAGTAAGACGGATGATATCGACGCCCTGGACGAGATAATTAGTCAATGGCTGGATGCGGTTCGGTCCGGCAGGGTAAAGAGATATATTCCCGATGATTTATGTCCAAGGAATCCTGAAACAGGAGAGTTGCTGCCTCCGAACCCATTTGACAATCAATACGTAAAGATAGGATCCTCACTTGCAGAAGACAATAAGTCAAAGATCGACGTATCCCAACCGACGATTGCATATGAGGCATATCGCGAATCCTATGCCGGATGGCTTGATCTGGTGCTACAGGGGATCATATCCCCGGCTACACTTGGCATTGACCTGAAGAAAACAGATAATGCGGAGAGCCAGCGCGAAAAGGAAAAGGTCACTCTTTATACCCGTGGTCAGATCATAAATGCGCTGAATAAGGTTATCCCCCAGCTGGTAGCTGCTGTCATGATGGCTTACGATACTATGCGGAGCGTGGCCCCTGGGGAATATAAGGCATCGGTAAAATTCGGTGAATATGCCGCTCCTGGATTTGACACTGTTGTCGAAGTGGTGGGCAAGGCCAAGACATATGGCATAATGTCTACTGAAAAATGCGTTGATGAACTTTATGGCGATACCATGACGGATGAAGAGAAGGCGGAGGAGGTGACCAGGATCAAGGCTGAAAACAGCATGAACACCGAGGAGCCCTTGATTAACCGAGAAGAGGACGAAGATCCGGAAGACGGTGATCTAAATGAATGATTATGATGTCGGCAAGATCATGCAGGAAATTGAAATCGAGCTTATTAAGTCGATGCGCCGGAACCTTGGAAGGCATATGAAATGGGAAAAGGAAGAAGGCTTCAAATGGGAACAGTGGCAGGCGAAGAAGATCCGGGAAATACGGAAGTTCCGAAATCAGAACAAAGCCATTATGAAAAGCTATGACCGTAAGTTAGGCATTGCAACCAGGATTGATCTATTAAAGCAGTATTTGGAGGGCGGTCGAAAGGTTGATAAGCAAGTATCCAAGGTGATTGAAAAGGGGTATAGTTTGGTTAAGCGCACGCCTAACAATGATTTCTTTCAAGGCGATAGTGAGAAATTGAAGCGTTTAATCAATGCTATTGACAATGACCTTAAACAGGCCATGAATGCGGCGTTTCGGCAGATGGATGATGTCTATCGGAAAACCATATTCAAGACCGAGGTATTCCTTGGATCAGGTGCAACCACTCTTGATAAAGCTATCGACATGGCTACAAAGGATTTCCTGGCAAAGGGTATTAACTGCATTACATATGCCGGTGGCAGACAGGTCAACATAGCCTCTTATGCCCAGATGGCGGTCAGGACGGCTAATAAGCGGGTATTCTTGATGGGTGAAGGTGAACGCCGGAAAGAATGGGGATTAAGCCTAGTGCTGGTTAGCCAGTACATGCAGAGCTCTGAAACATGCCTTCCCTGGCAGGGGCGAGTATATATAGATGATGTGTACTCTGGGGGTAGTCCGGAAGATGGCGATTACCCTCTTTTGAGCCAGGCAATTGAAGGAGGGTTATTTCATCCGAACTGCCGGCATACAATGAGTACATTTTTCCCGGAAGTAAACGAGGAGCCAGAACTGATGCGTAAGTCCGAGATAGGAGACCAGTACGAGAAAGCCCAAAGGCAGGCTGAGATTAACCGCAATATCCAGAAATACAGGCGGCTCAAGGAGGGCAGCCTGGACCAGGAAAATATTAAAAAATATGACGCTAAACTGAAAGAATGGCAAAGTAAATTAAATTAGTGATAACAGCATCCTCCGTGGGTGCTTTTATTATACAATTCAATCCACCGGACGAGACCGGGATAACAAAGCGAAGGAGAGAGAAGAAATGAAGAAGGAAGATTTTATTGCATTAGGTTTGACAGAGGAGCAGGCAACCAAGGCGGCTGAGGCATCCGGGAACGAACTGAAAACTTATGTCCCGAAACATAGATTTGATGAGGTTTCCGAGGAGAATAAAACCCTCAAGGGTACCGTTGAAGCGAATAACAAAGCCCTGGAAGACCTAAAAAAGTCTACCGGTGACGCTGAAGGCCTTAAGAAGCAGATTGAGACTCTGCAAACTGAAAACAAGACAAAGGATGAGACGCACCAGGCAGAACTGAAAGAGTTGAAACTCAATAATGCTATCAAACTGGCAATCGCCGGCAAGGTGCATGATGAGGATCTGGCCGCAGGCTTATTTGATAAGTCTAAACTGATCCTTGGGGAGGATGGGAAGATCACCGGGCTGGATGATCAGCTGAAAAACCTTCAGGAGAGTAAGAAGTTCCTGTTTAAGGAAGAGGTACCACCTGCTAAGCCGGGATTCGTTCCGATCGGCAGTCCTCCTCCGGTACCTGGCAGCAATAATAACAATTCAACAGTGAGCTTTAAGGATGCGGTAACGGCTGCAATCCAGGCTCAAACCAAATAAGAAAGGATGAATTTATATGCCGATTACTTTAGCAGAAGCACAAAAAAATGTGCAGGATGCCCTTCAGATGGGTATCATTGATGAGTTCAGGAAATCAAATTATATTCTGGACAATATTACTTTTGATGATGCAGTTTCCCCTACGGGAGGCGGCGCAACACTTACTTATGCTTACACGAGGTTGACAACTCAGCCTACAGCCGCATTCCGTGCCGTGAACAGCGAATACACACCCCAGACAGTTTCAAAACAAAGATATACCTGTGATCTTAAGGTGTTTGGCGGAAGCTATGAGATTGACCGTATCATTGCCGGTATGGGTGGTATCGCTAACGAAGTTACCACGCAGTCCCAGCAAAAGGTAAAAGCTGCCCAGGCGCTTTTTAACGACACTGTTATTAATGGTGACAGTGCTACGGACGAGAATGCTTTTGATGGGCTTGAAAAAGCTCTTGCAGGCTCCAGTACAGAGTATATACCAGGCACGGCAATTGATCTTTCTACCTCTGCCGCAATTGACGCTAACTACAAGGTTTTTCTTGATGTGCTTGACGAATTCCTTATGGGTCTGGATGGGCAACCTTCCTTTATTGCAGGTAACTTGAAACTGATCGCTAAAATCAGAGCGTGTGCGAGACGTGCCGGTATGTATATGACTTCAAAAAATGATTTTGGTCAGCAGATAGAATCATACGGTCCTATTCCGTTAATTGACCTTGGGGCGAAAGCCGGAAGCAACAATCCTGTAGTGCCTATCCTTTCAGCAACCGGTTCTGAAGGCCATACTTCCTTATATGCTGTCCGCTTTGGATTAGATGGTTTCCACGGCGTATCTATGGCAGGACAGCCTCCGGTAAAGACCTGGCTACCTAACTTTAACGACCCGGGTGCTGTTAAGAAAGGTGAGGTCGAAATGGTTGCAGCTGTAGCCTTGAAAGCAACAAAAGCTGCCGGCGTTATGAGAAAGATTAAGGTTCAATAAGGAGGAGACTTATGGCAAAGATAATCGCACCGAACAAACAATATACCGGTATATCGGCTAGCATTCCTTTCATTAATGGGCAGGGTGAGACAGATAGCCCTGTTCTTATTGATTGGTTCAGGCAGCACGGATACATTGTGGAAGATGAAGAACAGGAGCCGCCCAAGGAACCGGGTAAGTTTGATGGTTGGAATGCCGATCAACTGAGGGCATACGCCGAAGAGCACGGCATTAACATTGGTCAGGCAACTTCTGTTAATGGCATCATGAAGAAAATTGAGGATGCTGAAAAGAAAGGGGATTAGTCATGGCATATACTACTAGTGAAACATTGGATGATGAACTCCTGGAACTTGCTAGTAGCAAGATTGACGAGCTTACCTTTAACCGGATCGTAGCCAGGGGATTTATTAATCTTACTGCTTTCCAGAAAGATAAGATTGAAAAGGCTACCCTGTTGCAGGCGCAGTATTATGAAGACTATGGAGTTGATCCGGGAGCATTAAGCGGTTTCAGTGTTCCCGGGTTAAGCCTCAGCTTCGGGCAGGGAACCGGTGAATCGGTTCCGGCCGGAGTAAGCCCGGCTGCGCATTCCCTGTTAAAACAGACAGGGTTAATGGTAAGGACGGTGTGCTGATGATACCTGATAAATTACCCATGTTACCAAAGAAGATTTTTAATCAGGATTGGACCATAACAGTTGATCAGGAGCTCAGCGAGGATGGGTATACGCCTCCGGCAGATCCTGTTGCTGAGAAGTGCTGGTTCAGTGGCAAGGCATATCAGGTGATGGATGCCGAAAAGCATATAATTCGTTTAGAGGGCGTCCTGGTTGCCCTTGGAGATCTTTTTCCTGATATCCCTGAGATAGCAAAGGGTACAGCTCAAAAAGGTGCAGGAAAGGCCTATAAGATATACCGGTGCCAGCGCCCACTTAATCCGGACGGATCCGTCTATGCTACAGTATTGGAGTTGATGTAATGCATGTAAAAGTGAAAATGAATAAGTCAGCCATAAGGACTTTGTCACAAGCACAGATCACGGCACTGGAGCAGACAGCGAAAGCGGTTAAGACAGATGTCATGGCTGCTAATGTCATACCTTTTGATGAAGGTACCCTGCAGAATGAATCGACCATGATTGATACCAGCCGGTCAAAAAGGGGGCATGCCGCGATATCATCCGATACCCCCTACGCGAGACGGCTCTATTTCCATCCGGAGTATAATTTCCATAAGGATAAGAACCCGCATGCACAGGGCAGGTGGTACGATCCATGGATCAACGGCAGGAAGAAGGATCTTGCAATAAAGGCCTTCCGCGCAATTTACAAGAGACTGACAGGAGTGTGATACGATATGACCTTGAAAGAGATAAGGGACTGGCTTAAGCCCAAGGTACCAGGCATAGGAAATGCCTATATAGGCAGGACTGATCCTGCCAAGGAAAAATCCATCTGCGTATATGGCCGGGCCAGCTCCCCGGATACTATTGCGGTCGGTGGCCTTGCTAACACTTCAACGGCTACCAAGGGCATCAGTATCCTGGTCCAGTGGTCTAAAGATCCTGATGCCGCAGAGGTAAAAGCAAAAAGTATATATGATATCTTCAAGGGCACGCATGCCGTGATAAACGGTACGGAGTGCTTTTTCAATATGCTGAACAATGAACCTGTACCTGTAGGCATAAATGATAAAGATATCTATGAGTATGTAATTGACCTAAATATTGTTTATAAGAGAGGATGATTATAATGTCAAGTACAGGAGTTAATCCGGTAAATGAGATAACTTTCGGAGTTAACATTACCGGAAGGAGCGGTACAACCAGCACGGTTGTAAAGGATGCAGAGTCATTGGCGATTGCCATTGACGGCAATATTGAAGAGTGGAACCCGATGGATATGGCAGGATGGGTAAGACGTTTAATTACATCAAAGTCGTTAACCATTTCCATGGGGGGCAAGAGGAATTACGGGGATCCCGGCAACGATTATGTAGCCGGACTGGCTTGGAAAAACGGACAGGATTGCAACTCAATCTTCACGGTTACTTTTCCTAACGGAGACAAGCTTGTTTTTGACTGCGTAATCAATGTTACCTCCATGGCCGGTGACAGCACTGCTATTGATGCGCTTGAGTGGGAGGCTCTTTCCGATGGAAAGCCGACATACACGCCTGCAGAACCGTAAAATTACAGGAGCGGACTGGATGCCGCTCCTATTTTATTGAATGAAAGGAGGACATACTTATGTCCAATATTATAGATATTTCAGCAAGGATTACCAACCAGCTTCCGGTAGTGAAGATTACCGATGAGATCATTGTTACAGTTAATAACCGTAAGAGTACGATCATGAGTATGCAGCTGCTGTCAAAAGAACAGGAGAGAAAGGCGAAGGAGAGAGCTGATGAAAACGACGAAAAGGAAGAGTTTGATGAGCTCTCCTTTATGTCTAAAATCCTGTCCATGCTTATTGGCCAAAAGAACGTAGATGCCATTGAAAAACTGGATCTTCCTCTTCCGGAATACAAGATCATTTATCAATGTATTATGGCGGCTGCTACCGGGCAGTCGCAGGAGGAAGTGGAGAAACGATTTCAATAATCAGGAATCGTACTATGATCTGTATGATGACTGGGAATTAATCGAAGCAAGCTTTTTAAAGCAATATGGTATCAGGCTCCGACAGGAAGATGATATGTCCTGGCCGGAGTTTTGTTCTTTATTGAGCGGCATTATGCCGGACACTCCATTGGGGGGCATTGTTTCTATCCGAGCGGAGAAGGATCCGAAACGTATTAAGGAATTCACGGCGGATCAAAGGAAAATCCGCAATGACTGGTTGTTGAGACGTAATAAAAAGCTCAGAGAGGATCCGACAGCCTATAAGGCATATTGGGAAGGGTTCCAGAAATGGGCGAAGTCAACCTTCAGCTAAGTATATAGAAATATTCGAAGAAAGGAGGTTGTATAGCTGTGAGCACGGAAGTAGGAAGAATAGATCTGGGCTTGTATGTGAATCAAAAAAGCTTTAACCAACAGTTGGCCGGCATTGCTGGGGGTGCTGAAAAAGGTGTTAAAAAGGCATTTAGCGGGTTAGGTTCCATGATAGGCTTTACCATTGGGGCTGCCGCTGTCGGGAGCTTCCTCAAGTCGAGTCTTAGTCTTGGCAGCGCCCTGACAGAAGTCCAAAATGTAGTAGACACTACTTTTACCAGTATGAATGGTAGCGTAAATGATTTTGCTACAAACGCCATGGAACAATTCGGATTATCTGAGACAGTCGCAAAACGGTACACAGGTGTTCTTGGTACCATGTCAAAAAGTATGGGGACTACAGAGAAAACGGCATATGAGATG
>DUNO01000071.1 GCA_012839295.1 Clostridiales bacterium | reverse complement strand
CCTCCTGACCCTGTCGGGACATACAGGATCTGTCATCAGGTGGCAGTACTCAACCGATAGCGGCTCTACATGGAATGATATTGACAATACCTCTGATACTTATACAGCATCATTCCATGTAGAGCCGCTATCGGTTGAGTACTGCCACCTGATGACAGATCCTGTATGTCCCGACAGGGTCAGGAGGGTGCTGTTGGTTTCGGCACAGACAGTCGCTTCTCCGGATATGGTACCTCCTACGGATGTAGAATCAATAATTACACTTACCGGACTTGAGTAAGGGTCATTGCAGACCGCACTGTCTATTTCAAAATATACACGATATACAGTCTCTCCGGGAACAGCTGTCGACGGATTAAAGGAGGAAGTATTAGCCCCTGCAATAGGAGACCATTCTTCTGATGCGTCATAATACTCCCACTGATACGTTATGGTTCCTGTAGCTGCGGCACTTACTCCGGTAAGTGTAACTGAAGAATTCTGACAATAGGTACCGGCACCTTCAATAGATACTATCGCATCATTAACAACATGAATTGTTTTTGAAGCTGTAGGTAGGCTTTGATTGCATTCGTCTGTAACGAGGCAATAATAAACATAATCTGTCCCATCCGGACCAGCTGACAGAGGCCCGGGATCATAACTATCATTATTGCCAACTGGCACACCATTTTCATACCATTGATATGTGTAAACCCCCTGGCCTCCTGATGGTGAAGTGGTAAACGTTAACTCTGGCGGATCATAGCCATCGCAAACTGTTACCTCACTTGTGCTATGTACTCCCGGATTCAATGAATAAATAGTGACAGGCCCGGAAACTGAGCTTGTATCAGATGGATCACTGCTTGTGACTCTTATCTGGTAATTGTTTCCGTAAGGAACCCGGGAAGAAAAAGAAAGTGTAATCGAAGGGGGAGTGTTAGAATTATCAATAATGCTGCCTATCTGAATCGGACTTGAAAAATCGCCAGAAGCGTCAGAAAGCTCGACTGTATAAACATTTGAAGGGCCAAATACACCAGTGCTGGCAATAGTAACTGTTGGAGGGGCATTCTGACATACTTCTGAGGGAAAGTTCTGAATAGTAATGCTTTGTCCCCACATGGGAACGCCAACTGTAAGCCACATTGCTCCCAGGATTGAGACTCTCCTGAAAACGGGCCAGAGTTTGCATCTGGTCAGTATGTGATAAAATGTGCTAATAATAAGGTCCGCTACTAATTACAACGTTATAAATACGCTAATACTAAACAATTGTTGTTTAGGTGGTTGAGATATTTTTCATGTCTGGAAAATTTTTTGTTTTCTGCTTCGAAAGCACAATAAATGAACGAATCAGTCGTTTAACAAAGTTCATGAAAATGATACGGGCTAAAATATTCGCAGAAACCTGATACCCTCTTAAGGCGAAAATATACTTCCGGTTTGGTGCAGATGCCCGAAAGATTCTTACATAACGTCGACTGATTTATTGAATAGAAGAGTTTTTGCGGCTTCTGTTTCTTTGTTCCGGTCTGACGAAAATCTTTAGCAACTTACTGTCCTGCTATTCCTTTGACAAGTGATCAAAAGTGATAGTTAATTTATTGTTTAATGGTTATATTGGGAAGCCTGGCGCTCTCACCTGTTTTAATAGGAGTCATGAAATCCTTCGTGAGCGTAAAAGAGAGGTGCAGGCTTGTAAAGTATCCAATGTTTTTATATTTTTGCCCCGCTGTTGAAAACCTGTATGAGAATAACCGGATATATGCACAACAGTTGACATTACGTTTTTTGGAGCGATGGGTGAGAGGCTTAAACCAGCAGTTTGCTAAACTGCCGTACGGGTGACCGTACCGGGGGTTCGAATCCCCCTCTCTCCGCATAAGAAAAAGCAGGCTGGATTACTGAAAGTGGTCCGGCTTCTTTGGGCACCCCTGATGGTCCGAAGGAGCTTCTTCCTTTTCTTCCTCCTCTGCTGATACCGGTTCCCCTCTCGCGGCTACCGTCTCACCAGGGAACAGCTCCGCTATGAAGTCTCACTGCAATATATATTATGTTGAAATAGAGCTATTTAGATAAACTCGCTCAAAAGAGATTAAAATTCCATTAAAAAAAATCACTCGAGATTAAAACCAGATTAAAATTATTATTTAACTTTGCAGCGGTTTAATAATTTCAAACCGGAGATATTTTTAAACATTATAACAGAACTAAATCTTAAACAGAAATGAAAAACAAACTTTTCTTAGCAATCGCAACCGTTGCTGTAGCTGCCTTGATGGCAAGCTGCGCAAAAGTTCCCCAGGAAGCTCTTGACGCTGCAAAAGCTGCTCTCGAAACAGCAAAAACAGCCCAGACTGATGTTTACTTTCCGGCTGAATTCGCTGCTCTGAATGACTCACTCACCGTCATGCTCCAGAACATCGAAACACAGAAGTCAAAGTCAGCAAAAGATTTCAAAGCTATCAAGGTCGCCGCTGATGGTATTGCTCTCAAGGCAGCTGAACTGTCAGAAAATGTAGAAGCCAAGAAAGCTGAAGTCAAGGCTGAAGCTGAAACCCTGATGGCAGACGCCAAAACACTCCTCGACGAGGCTAAGGCTCTTCTTGTCAAGGCTCCCAAAGGCAAGGAAGGCAAAGCAGTTGTTGAAGAAATGAAGAACGAACTGACCGTCATCGAGACTTCTCTCACCGATGCTCAGACCCTCTTCGATGAAGGCACCAACTACATGGAAGTTGTTGATAAGGTAAAAGCTTCAACCGAAGGCATCAACGGCATCATCGCCGAGCTGAAGGCAGCAATGGAAAAGGCCGGTATCAAATTCTAAGCATAGCGTTGAACTAATAAAGAGGAGGGTGTCTCATAATACAAATGGGGCACCCTTTTCTTTTTGTCAATCCCCGGGCCTGTTCACTGGGATTTTTTTAACTTCGCACCCATGAAAAGAGTATCCCTGACTCATATTATAATTTATGCTATCGCCGGCATCGTGCTTGCCGTCATCGGAGTGCTGATTTTCCGCGCTCTTGTGCCCGAGCCGCCGCTGCCAGAGGTGGAGCAGGCACGTGTCGCCATCGTCAGAGCCAGGGATCTGCAGTCAGAGATATACTCACCTAAGCTTTATCGCGAAGCGAAGAACAATTACGATTCGGCAATGGCCGTATGGCGAAGCGAAAACGACCGTTTCATACTGGCACGCGATTACGAGCGGGTCATACGATTTGCGGAGACAGCTCGGAAGAAGGCCGAAGAGGCCTCGCGAAACACCATATCCAGATCGAAGAGCCTCAAGAGCACCCTCGAGAGCGAAATAGCCCGCCTTAACCACGAGATGGCTGCATTCGAAAAGATCTTCCTCTCGATGCCCCTGCCGCAGGATATCAAAAAGAAACACGCCCGCGGAAAACTCCTCATCAAGGAGGCGGGAATCGACTATAAAAAAGAGCGCTACGTTGATGGAAACGTCAAAATTGCCGAAGCAAACGAGTATATTTCAAGTACTTACAATCTCGCCAGAAAAAGTCTGGAGGAATATTTCAGACACTATGACACCTGGCAGGAATGGACTGATGAGACAATTGCCGAAAGTAAGAGGAGCGGGGCATACGCAGTGCTGGTGGAAAAGATTCCGGCGCAGCTTCACCTGTACCAGGGAGGCAAAAAGAAGTATACCTTTGAGGCAGAATTCGGAAGCAACTGGCTGGGTGACAAGAAAAGCAGGGGAGACATGGCTACACCGGAGGGAAAATACGCTGTTACGAAGAAGCTTTCAGGAGGATCGACAAAATATCATAAAGCCCTGTTAATCAACTATCCGAACAAGATTGACGTGCAGGAATTCAATGAGAGGATACGAAACGGACAGCTCCCGGCCGATGCCAGCATCGGTGACATGATTGAGATTCACGGCGACGGCGGCAAGGGTGGCCACTGGACACAGGGATGCGTCGCCCTGAAAAACTCTGACATGGACATGTTATTCAAATATGTTTCGAAAGGAACGCCGGTGACCATCATCGGTTCTACATTAACCCTTGAGGAGTTTTTCTCCTCGCGAGTAAAGTGATCATGGAAGAGCAGACTGAAAATTTACCGGAACATGCTGCAGAAAGCAGCACCCCGGCATTTAAAAAATGGTTTAACCAGGCAGTTAATTTTATAAAGAGTGACCGCCGGGCACGGCGAATACTGATCTCCCTGGCGATAGTGCTGCTGTTGCTGTTCATCTTTTCTGTGCCGGTTTATTTTGGTCCTGCGTTGCAGGACTCGTGGGGAAAGAATCGCGCTGAGTGCAGGCCCGACTCGTCATTGCTTGACAACAGATCCATCAGGAGGCAGATTTCGGCCGCCCGTAACGAGATCACCCGCCTTGAAAGAAGGCTTGCTTCTTTTGTGCCCACACAGACCTATCTCGTAATAAATACGGTTGACAACCGGTTTTCTCTTTACAGGAATAGGAAACTTGTGCGTGAAGGATACTGCTCATCAGGTAGTTACACGCTCCTTAAGACTGAAGAGGGCGATAAGGAATGGATTTTCAAGACTCCGCGTGGAAGACTGAGTATCCTGGGAAAGATAACCAATCCGGTATGGCGTAAGCCTGACTGGGCATTTGTGGAGGAGGGTCTGCCCATACCCGGGGCCAGTGATCCGTCGAGATATGAGTTCGGCGTGCTGGGCAAGTATGCCATGAGCCTCGGCGACGGTTATCTTATTCACGGGACACTCTATCAGAGGCAGCTCGGGATGCCCGTGACGCACGGATGCATCAGGCTTGGCGATGAGGACCTCGAGGTTGTGTTCAAATCGCTGAGCGTGGGATCAAGAGTTTATATTTACTGACAAGAACTGAAGCGATGAACCGCGAAAGAAAAAAATGGCTGATAATTGCCGCTTCTCTGCTGGCAGTTTTCATCATCTATTATCTGGTGATGTCGGTTTTGGCTGTCAGCCGTGCCGTGAATGAGTTTGACGATGCGTATTTCGCTTTGCTGGAGCAGAAGGAGGGAGACACGATAGATCTGTGTGCCATCCCCGGATACATTGATATGATACGAAACAAGGCATTCCTGAATTCTCAGGTGAAGCTGGCGGAGTCGGACTCGGTGGGGTTGCTGATCAATGTTCGCGACAGCGTGATTCAGCTGCTGATTAAAGGATTGCCGGTGAGGACGGTTAAAATTGATGAGTATGATATCTCGCCATTTTTTCATAGTGCAAACCAGGAGGCCATTTACAAAATGCTTTCCACACCGCTGACTATAACAGGTATGCAGGCAACCTTTATGAAGGATCCGGTGAGTGTGAAGATTGCGCCCAGGGATACGTCGCAGGTGGTTGAGAGTGAAAAGCCTGACACCACTGATTTTGAGGCGGTATTTTTCACGCTTGACACTGACCGTAATATCCGGTTCTTCTTTGAGCAACAGGAAGACACCATTGGAGCTGACCGTCGGGCGAGGTTCGTTTTTGACCTGAAGGACAGGATGCGGAATGCTTCCGTGACGATGAGGGCTGTTGCGAGGATGAAGATTCCGCCGTATGTACCATATATCAAGATATGGCTCCCAAAGGCCGAGGCGAAGATTATTTACCGGGCTATTCCGCGGGAGGGGATGATAGTGCTGACACAATAGCGTAGCTGCATAAGGGAGATTGTTCCGGCACAATAGTGAATCAATAATCAGGTATATACATTTTTTTGATGCACAATTCCCGAAAAAGTGTACTTTTGCACCGTTTTAATTCCGGTCTGTAGCTCAGGTGGTAGAGCAGCTGACTCTTAATCAGCGGGTCCAGGGTTCGAGTCCCTGCAGACCGACCAAACAGGAGAAAACATCTCCTGTTTTTTTATGCTCTGTATCAGTTATTTATAAACTCATGAATTGGAATCGTACAGGGATGCAATGGTTTATGTGCTCAAATGAAAATAAATGAACAGACCATTTTTTCAGGATTTAATTGAAAAAAATTATAATCATCAGAATATTAATAGTATATGAGATCTTTTTAAATAATTATCTGAAAGTTTTTGATATCTTATGGCCAGAAAACTGTGCAAATATCATCAAGTGTTAATCGGTAGACAGATGAGTATTGAGAAGATCAAAACACCCTTTCAGATAAAACTTGATAAGAAGAACCGGTGGGTAAAACTGGCGACTCCTTGCCGTGAGATAGACTTGCAGACATTTACTGCCGGAGTATTAGCAGTGATCAGAAGGAGAAGATGTTCTAAATATCATGCACACAGTATTGAAAACCAGATAGTAAGCATTTGTCAGTCACATATCAGACCGATAGTAAGGGGCAAGGACAAGGTCAATGTTGAATTTGGTATGAAGCTGGGTGTCAGCATGCAAATTAGGAGTGCGAATCAATATTCTTGGCTGGGAAGCATACAATGAAAGCACTGATTTGAAGAAGCAGGTAGAAGGCAAATCTGGTCAGGGGAAAAATGGTTATAACCTCAGTAAGGTAAAGGCAATATCCGCAAGGACATCTAAAAATTGGATTACAGTTATTTTCATTGTTATGAACCAGTTAAAGTTCAGTAAGAATTTTTTCCATTTTCAAGGATATCCTATTTGAGCCAATCCTTCTGGCTCGGTTCAAGTTGATGATCGAAAGAACAGAATTACAGTCAAGTAAATAAATGATTTATTTACCAAACTCAAATTAATTTCATAATACACTTTGAATTCTCTTATATTTACTTTCGCGTAATGTTCCGTTACATGAGCATATTCTTTTATGAAATTAAAACTATTTCAGGATAATGTAATTCATCGTGACCCTGATTATTTCAGGTCACTATATGAGAAATACTTTCTGCCTTTGACTGAGTTTGCAGAAGCTATAGTGTATGATAGAGAAGAGGCGAAAGACATTGTGCAAGATGTATTTTTCTACCTTTGGGACAATGCTGAAAAAATAAGAATCAATAAAAGTATCAAACACTATCTTTTTTCCTCTGTAAAACACAAAGCATTAAATAGAATAAGACATTACAGGATTATTGATCTTCACAATGATCGAATCAGGGAAGCTTATTTAAAAGCAGAGAATGAAAATTTACAGATATATGAAGATCGGATAGAAAAAGTTACAAAAGCGATAGATTCATTGCCAGAACAAATGCGCAAGGTAATCAATCTGAGGATCAAGAATGAAATGAAATACGAAGAGATAGCAGAATACCTCAAAGTAAGTGTTAATACTGTCAAAACCCATCTCAAAAGAGCAGTAAAAATTCTTAAGTCAAACCTGGCTTCACTTGTCTGACAGACAGATTTGGCTTACAAAAATATTTTTTCTCCTGATGTAACCCTTTTAGCTCATTTAGGTGCCTTTATTATATGAAGAAGAAAATTGAAGTCAATTGGCAGCTTTTTAGAAGAGCTGCTGAGAATAAGCTTACCAAAGAGGAACAGGTCATCTTTAATAGATGGCTGCAATCAGAAAAATCTCATCAAGAATACTTTCAAAAAGCGATAAAGTATTATTCGAAAGAAATAAAATACAGCGCTTATGAAAGATTAGAATTAGATGTATCTTATTATGATTTCATCAGATATACCCGAAGAAAACGATTGATGATGCGGAGGGTAGCAAGCATTGCGGCAAGTCTTGCTCTGCTAATAAGTTTGTTATTTGCCTTTTCCCATTTCCACAATGAACAGAAGGATATCACTGCTGGTTTACAGTTGCCCATTGAGCCAGGTAAATCGATAGCACACCTGACTCTTCATACAGGTGCTGTTATTAATCTGGCAGATAAATCTGATACCTTAATTTCACTTGCTGAGGCTGGTAGTGTATTAGTGATAGATTCATCAGGATTGATGTACTCAGATAAGGAACAAAAGAACTCGAAAAATTCTGTCAACCTGAAAAACAGTCTGACAACACCACGAGGGGGAGAATATAGATTAACTTTATCCGACGGTACTATAATATGGCTGAATGCAGAATCACGACTGGATTATCCGGTTAATTTTTGCTCAGGGAAACGTGAAATTACATTATCAGGAGAAGCCTATATTAAAGTTGCCCAACTGGATGAAATGCCATTTGTTGTCCATACTGCTTTTTATGATATAGAGGTCAAGGGAACATCATTCAATATCAGCGCCTATTCAGATGATCCATTTCAGATTCTTACTCTGGAAACAGGTAAAGTTGAGGTCAGCTTTTTAGAGAATACATATAATCAATCTTTGACTCTTGGTTCTGACCAACAGTTCATTTTTAATGCCACAACGAATGAAACTGAATTAAAACGGGTTGATGCATCCAAGTATATAGCATGGACATCCGGATACTTTATCTTCGATGAAGAACCTCTGTCCCTGATCATGGAGAAAATGGTCAGATGGTATGATCTCAATGTGATTTTCTTGAATAGTAATTCTGCTAATGAAGTTTTTACTGGCAAACTTCCTCGCTTCGAAAACTTTGAGGTAATTGTGGAAATGATAGAAAAAGTTGGCGATGCTGACTTTCAATTAGAAGGTAAAAATATCACGATTAAATAAAAAATGAGCAGGATGGGCTAGCATTCTGCTCAAGTCAAGTTTAATCATTTTTTGAATTATGTACATGTTAAACCTAACCGAACAAAGTTATGAAAAAAATGAGCGATTTATTCTCGTTGAATAAAAAACATCCCCCCAAAGCAAGTGTCATGACAATTCTCATGACAGGCATTTTCATTCTGACTCAGAGCCTCTCTTATCCGATTGTTGGTCAAATGGTTAGCATAAACTTAGATAATGCCTCTCTAAAGGAGTGCATCAATTCTATTGAAAGCCAAACGAGTATAGGATTTCTTTACCAGGAGAAATTAATAAGTCAGACTGACAGAAATATTAATATCAATGTCAAGAATGAAGACATTAGGGTGGCGCTTGATTCAATTTTCTCAAACACGGGACTTGCATATGAAATAGATAAAAATGTAATACTTATTAAGGAAACTTTGCCAACACACGTAATTGCATCGGAAATTATATCAAATGATCAGCAACCAATTATTGTCAAAGGTCAAGTGACTGACTCTAAAACTGATCTTCCTTTACCATTTGTGAATGTTATTATAATTGGAACCTCCACCGGGGTGGCTACTGATGCTGATGGATATTATACTATTGAAGTAAAAGATCCAAACGCTACTCTTGGTTTTTCTTTTCTTGGATATTCAAATGTTATTGTTCCTGTACAATCAAGAACGATTATTAATGTGCAAATGAGTGAAGAGGTCACAGAAATGGATGATGTGATTGTTCTTGGGTATGGAACGATGAAAAAAGCAAGTGTAGGTAGTTCTGTCTCCCAGATTAACGGCAGGGAGATTGAATCAAAATCCGTGGGTTCTATAAGTTTTGAGCAAATGCTTGGAGGACAAATCAAAGGCGTTAAGATCACTCAATCTTCAGGAGCACCTGGCGCTGCTTCAATTGTACGGGTGAGAGGAATTACATCTCCCTTTGGCGGAAGTAATAACCAGCCCTTGTATGTAATAGATGGGATACCATTTAATACTGATCCTCAGTTTAGTGCTACCAACTATGACTATGCTAAAAACCAAAATCCATTACTAAGTGTTAATCCAAACGACATTGCCAGTTTAACTGTATTAAAAGATGCTGCATCAACGGCAATTTATGGTTCGCAGGGAGCCAATGGTGTAATAATAATTAATACTAAGAGAGGAGAGAAAAATACAGGTATTCGCACGTCTTTAGATTATAGTTTAAACCTTAGTAATCCTATTAAAAGACTTGAACTTCTGGATGCTGAAGGCTATAAAAAGCTCCATACTATGATTGCCAGAAACACTCTTGATGCCTATGCTATGGGTACTGCTTCTTCATCTGGTAATCTGGAAGCTTCTCAGGTAATTGATCCCTCGACTGGTGTAATCAGAGATAGTGTGTTGGATATATCAACGGGCAGGAAGATACCTGTTTTTGGTAGTGCAAATACCGATTGGCAGGATGAGATTTACCGGAAAAATGCACCTATGCAGCAATGGAGTCTAAATGTAAGCGGCGGCAATAGGGAAACAAATTATTCAATTTCAGTTTCGCATACGAATCAAGAAGCAATTATCAGAAAGTCAAATTTTAAAAAATACGGAGCCAGATTAAGTATTGACTCTGAGGCGAACAAATTGTTAAAAATTGGAACAACTTTGAATTATAACGGTAGCAGGGATTTCAGTTCTATAGCTAATACTGCCGACATCATTGATATGTTCATAGTACGTCCTGATTATCCTATATATGATAATAATGGATTATTCCAGCGATGGCCACAATATTGGATTTATCAAACTCCCGGCACAGGAAGGCTTTATTATGAACAGGCAAATAGTGTCGCAAAACTTGAAAATGAAACGATAGCTCATTATAACTCTTTCATTGGGTCGGGTTATATTGAAGCCAGCTTATTTAATGGATTTAAACTCAGGGCTGATGCTAACACAGCAATTTTCAAAAGCAGGAGCAGAGATTTTAATCCTCTAAGAGCTAAGTTATTATCATCTACCGCTAAGAGCTCTTTAACCAACGGTGCTAACGAACAAATGAAAACCTCCATCACCTTTCAGGCTAATTACCAAAAGCTCATTAATAAGCATGGCATTTATTTGATGGTTGGAAATTCTTGGGATAAAGCAAATTATCACAGGAGTTACATTCGATACAACGGATTTCTTGATGAATATGTTCTAACGAATGCAGCTTCCGCCATTAATTACCTGGGTTCTGAAGATGGAGAAGCCAACAGTGGATTAAACTCTATCTATGGCAGACTTCAGTACACATATAATGATATTTACACTACAACTATTAATTTTAGAACTGATAAATCTTCAAAATTTGGACCCGGAAATAAACGAGCCTATTTCCCGTCTTTTGCATTTAACTGGAATGCGCACAGAGAAAAATTTCTTGAAAACATAAATTACTTAGATAAATTAGTTTTGAGGGCAAGCTATGGAAGATCAGGTTCTGCAAACGT
Source organism: Clostridiales bacterium (assembly GCA_012839295.1). Classification (GTDB taxonomy): domain Bacteria; phylum Bacillota; class Clostridia; order Lachnospirales; family Lachnospiraceae; genus Mobilitalea. The sequence continues at coordinate 20,536 of DUNO01000071.1, read as the reverse complement.
ATCAGATTTTCTATATCTGCAATATTTTCAATCTGGTACTGGACACAACAAAGAATATCTTCCTGGCGAAACTACCATTGTTCCCTCTGGTACTTATCCCAATGCTGATATTCACTGGGAAACAACCAGAGAATTTAATTTTGGATTTGACTTTTCGGTGTTATCTGATCGTTTATTTGGTAATCTGGATATATATGACAAATATACATCTGGTATCTTAGTAGCTTCTCCTTACCCTCTTGAGTCAGGAGCATCAAGTTTTACAAGTAATTTAGCAGATGTGAGTAACAAAGGATGGGAATTGGAGATGGGCGCCAATCTTATCAGAAGCCATGATTTTACCTGGTCTTTTAGTTTCAACATTTCTGCAAATCGAAATAAGGTTGAAAGTATGGAAGGTCATGCCTTAACACCATATCAAACCCGGTATTTTACAGTTGGTCAGCCTATTGGTGTCATAAAAGGATATAGAGTCGTAAAAATAATACAGCAACAATCAGAAATTGATGCCCTCAATGATGCATCCCCAACAGGAGTTTATCAAACCGCATATACTGGCCCGGGCGATTATTTGTATAAGGATTTGAATAATGATAAAACAATTACAGCCGAAGATCAGGAAGTTATTGGAAGCATGGAACCTGATTTCTTTGGAGGTATCAATACGACAATAAGTTATAAGAGGCTCTCGTTACTCACAAGTTTCCAATTTACAGTAGGTTCTGAAGCATTTTGGGATAGCTATTATCTGCTGATGAATCCAACCAGACCTATGTATAATGCCTCACCTGTTGCGCTTAATGATACTTGGACTCCGGACAATCCTAATGCAAAATATCCTCGACTTATTTATGGTAATCATTTTAATGTATCAGATAATAATGATGCAATTTTAGATGATGCATCATTTTTAAGGCTTAAGATCATCAGACTAAATTATGATGTACCTGAAAATATGATTACTAAGCTGCCCTTAAAGAGCGCCATGTTTTATATATCTGCTACAAATCTCTTTACACTGACAAAATTTAGAGGATTAGATCCTGAAGGGAGAGCATCTTATGGACATAGAATAACAGCTGAAACTAGTATTACTGATGCATTCCCTCTTTTAAGGACATTTTCGTTTGGTGTTAGAATTAGTTTATAATTTTAAAATTAATTAAAATGAAAAAAACAAAATATATTCCGGTAATTCTGTGGTTCATCATTCTCACCGGTTCATGTGAAGTCTTAGACTCGGTTGAAAACATAAAACCTTTGTACAGATTGACAGAGGAAACTACATTTACTGATGCTAAAAAAACGGAAGCTGTACTAAATGGGGTATATACTGCATGGAAAAATAGCTCAATAAATATTTTTACAGCTCAAACTATGTTGTTATCCGGGAACTACACTACAACTTCAAGTATAGGAGTTGATGCGTCTATAAATAGGGTTGATGTTACAAGTAGTTATTTGAGCAGTTATTACAGAGCCTATTATTCTCTATTGATGCGTGCTAATTACCTGATCAAAGCCTTAGAAGCTGATTTTGAAATTCCTGGCTTGAACCAAGCGAGAAGAACTGAAATGAAAGCAGAAGCCCGCTTACAAAGAGCTATGGCACATTTCTTTTTATTAAGAAATTTTGGGCAGTTTTATAACTTAAATTCTGATTTGGGAATAGTGTTGCAAGAAGCACCTCTTACTGGGACACCTGACAATCCAAGATCAGGAGTACTTGCATGCTATAATTCTATTCTGTTAGATATTGATTATGCCATGGCGAATGCACCAATCTCGGCAAGAAGTTATGGTCTATTAACACGTGATGCAGCGAAGGCCATGAAGGCCAAAGTCTTATTATATATGGGTGATTGGACAGAGGCCGCCCGTTTGGCTCTGGAAATCATAAATTTACCTACATATGAACTGGAGACAGATTTTAAGAGTATTTACGGGAATGGTTTTAAATCCAAAGAAGTGATTTTTTCACCAGTATCAATATATCCAGCTCATATCGATCGACCGGGAAGTTCAACATTCTCTCCCGGTCCATTGCTAATATCGACGGCAGATAAGAGTGTTGGTGATCCAAATGATGGAGATCCAGTAACTGGTGAGGGATTCGACCCCCGTTTTGCATATGCTCATGCTCAAGACAATGTTGCTCTCATGAGACCAAATAATAAATATCCATTTGGTAGTGTTACCGGAGAACAGGCAAATTCACTATTCATTCTTAGATTGGGTGAGTTATATCTTATTTTTGCGGAAGCCAAGGCGAGGGAAGCTGTTACAGGAGTTGATTCTGAGGCTTTGGCAAAATTAAATGCCATACGTTACAGAGCAGGCCTGCTGGAAATTAGTACTTCCTCAAAAGCTGAGTTCCTTGAGGCAATCAGGATTGAGAAACAGCTTGAGTTATTTGGTGAGTTCAATGAGCCCTGGTTTGATATGGTGCGATATTATATTTTAGGAGACTTAAATATTTCAGATTTGAAATCCGAGATTACAAGTGATAATCAACTGATTTTACCATTTCCAGATGCTGCTCTTTCAGGTAATGGAGGTTTAATTCAAAACCCAGGTTATTAAAGAATACAACAGATGAAAATGATAAGTAAAAACCGACTAATTACTGTGGTATTAATGGCAGGATTATTTACATCTGCATTAGCACAGAAAATGGGTACGCCAACTCTTATTCGGGTGGGTGATAATGCTATTGATTGTAAACCTTCTTATGCGGGTCCAACGATCTATGATCTTGACAAAGACGGTTTGCAAGATCTTATTGTCGGAACCTTTAATGGCCGATTCAGATTTTATAAGAATACTGGAAGTGAAAAAGTGCCTTCCTTTGAAGGCTTCTCGATTATACAGGCTGGTGGCGCAGATGCTGAAATACATAATTGGTGTTGTACAGCCGTAAGTCCTCAGTTTGTGGATTTTAACGGTGATGGAAATATTGATTTGTTATGTGCCAGTTTTGCTGGTTATCCGTTTATTTTTTATGGAAATAATGATGGTTCATTCAATGAACCGGTGGCATTAAAGGATAAATCAGGCAACTATATCACTCTAGGCTATTATTGGGATTACGACTTAGAGAAATATAAATTTGTTACACTTGGAAATGCCGAAGACAAGGTGGATTTTGTGAAAGCTTGTGATTGGGATAACGATGGTGACTTTGATTTGTTATTAACCGGAAGTGATTACGGAGTTAAGCTGCGAATTAACGAAGGAACAAAAACTCATCCCGTATTTGGAACAGAGAACATCTCAGTCCTTCCTGCACATTTTGCCGATGCTATTATTGATTGGGATGGTGATGGTTTGTGGGATATTATTGGAGGATCAAAGAATGGAGGCGTTTATTTCTATAAGAACGTAGGAGTATTAGGTGCTCCTAAATTCGGAGATGCTGAATGTATACTGGAACCAGATGAATTTGTAGATAAAATAAATGGCGGCAAATGCGGAATAACTCAGGTAGCAGTCGCAGATTATAATAACGACGGCAAGTTAGATCTGGTTATTGGAAACAATAATATTATTAATAAGCCTATGCCGGAAAGCCTGACATCTGACCAGATCAAGGAAAGAGATTTGCTGCAAAAGCAATATAACGAAAATGCAAAAGATCGAACCGCTTACATAGAGACGCTTCGAATAATATGTAAAGATGATCATGAGAAAATGAATGAAGCTATTAATGAAAACTTACGTATTAGAGGTCACGAAGATTATGCCAAGTTGGTCAAAGAACGAGGTGAGATTTGGCCCGCTCTGACAAAACTTATACCAAAAAGAGAAACACACGGATATGTTTGGGTGAGTCTCAGGCAATAACCAGATTGATTTCTATCAGTTAGGAATAAATAACCTTTAGAGACGATTGGAGATTTTATATCTTAAATTAAATTGTTCTTCCATTTTGACTTTTTTTAAAAAGTCGAACTCTGATGGTTCTTGGAATGATCTGCCTAACTTACGTATGGCAAGTAAAAGGTTTCACCAATATACTATTTAAAACATGATAAGGGAAACTTTAATAAGCCTTTTGCCAGTTGCATTAACAGTATCACTTAATGCACAGGTTACTGAGTCGATTCAATGGACTTTTGAATATCAGAAAGTTGGAGTAGACAAATTCGAAATAGTGATGACCGCTGAAATTGATAAGGGCTGGCATCTTTATGCAATGGATACTACAGAAGGGGGACCAGTACCTACTGTTTTTTCTTTCAAGGCTCCTGTCGGCTATACACTCAATGGCCGACCTTATCCAGTTTCCCTGCCCGAAGTTAAATATGATAATACCTATGGAATGGATATTGGAATGTACAACATAAAGGCAGAGTTCCGTCAGAAGATATTCGTAACTCACTACCCTGTGACAGTTTGTGGAAATGTAACCTTTATGTCGTGTAACGATATGCTGTGTCTGCCACCACGTGATGTTGAGTTTGTTGTTCTGATAAAAGGAGGTTTGACTAAAGAAGTTAAACACTGCAATAAAGAATAGGACAATTATTTCAAAAATTACTTTTACGGTATGTTAGGACTTTTGTGTACATAGGGTTTGCTGAGAAAGTCGGATTATTCTGGCATTAGGTTGATAATCAACATAATAAGTTAATAACTTTCGATCTGGGAATTAGCAAAAATGCAAGTAAAAACATAGATTGCCTTCATAAAGCTTGCATTATGGTACGGTATATTTCAGAGAAACAGTTGACAATTGAAGAATTCAAGACCCCCTTTCGGGCAAACCTGTCCGCCGAAAACCGTTGGGTTAAACTGGCCAGGGTTGTACCCTGGGATAAGTTCGCCAGTATATATATGACGTTGATGAGCAGTGATTTAGGTCGTCCCGGAGTTTCTCCGCGCACAGTACTTGGGGCATTGATAATCAAACATTTGGAGAAGCTGGATGACAGGGGTGTTATACAGGCCATTCAGGAAAACTTGTATATGCAGTATTTTGTAGGGTTGAAGGAGTTCAAAGTTGATCCGGTATTTGATCCCTCACTGTTTGTTGAGATACGGAAAAGAGTTGGACATAAGGAGTTTGATTCTATGAGTGCGGACTTAATCCGAACCGTTAAAGGCAAGAAGGACGGTTCACATAATAAGAAGCATAAGAAAGAAGACTCTGATGAACCATCGAACAAAGGGAAGCTTCAGTCAGATGCCACTGTAGCCGATCAGTATATTACCTTCCCGACCGATAACGGGATATTGAACGAGAGCAGGAAGAAGTGTGAAGGTCTGATTGACAAGTTATACCATCACGCCGGAAGCCAGGGAGTCAAGCCCAGGACTTATAGGCGTACCATGGATAAGGACTGGCTTGATTACTCAAAGAAAAAGAAGAAAACTGAAGCCACTCACCGTAAGATGACACGTAAGCTGCTGGAGAGCCTGAAGCGTGATATTAAGCACATAGATCGTATGTTAGATCAGGTTGAGTTAAGGGGAGAACAAATGCCTGTGACTCACCGGGATCTTCGTTTGCTGTGGATTATCCGGACTGCCTACCAGCAGCAGAGGTACATGTATGATACCAATACCCATAGTTGCGCGGACCGCATTGTCAGTATCTATCAGCCACATGTTCGTCCTATTCCAAGAGGGAAGCTTGGCTCGCAGATAGAGTTTGGGTCCAAGCTTGGGGTTAGCCTTGATGATGGTTTTGCCCGGATAACTACATTTAGCTGGGACGCCTATCACGAAGCCGGCGACTTGATCAAACAGGTAGAAGAATACAGAGCATTGCACGGTCATTACCCGGAACTGGTGCAGGTTGATAAGATATATGCCACTCAGGAGAACAGGAGGTGGTTGAAAGAAAGGGATATAAAGATTACGGCACCACCATTGGGTCGAAGGCCGGCAAAGGAAAAACAGAGTTACTCTCAGAAGAGGAAAGCAAGGAAAGAAGCTGCTGAAAGAAATCGTATAGAAGGCAAGTTCGGACAGGGTAAGAACGGATACGCACTGAATCAAATACGAGCCAGACTCAAAGAGACCTCAGAGAGCTGGGTCGCATGTATCTTCTTTGTGATGAACCTCATACATCTTGAGGCTAATCATTTTTTTGGCTCTTTTTTCAAATGGATTACCTCTCTGGCTGAAGGAGGTGTATTGGATACAGCCAATATGATTCAGTTCTTTTACTACAGGATCAGCGAACAGAGTAGAAATATTAGGTTGCTTTATTGCTTAACTTGATTTTCTCAGCAAACCCTACATAGATTTATATCTGCATCAGGGTATCCAACCGGTTATTAAGAAGTAGATACTTAAGGGTCAAACAAATACTGCCTAAACTGATCACTTTAACCACTTACTGAGAGCGAATTGACATCTTTTATTTATAGATTGCTAAATCAAACACAGTTTAAGTGACCAGTTTATATCGGTCCAGGGTTCGAGTCCTTGCAGACCGACCAGGAGGGAGGACAGTCGTCCTCCTTCCTTTGTTTCAGATAAACAGGCCATCTGAGACAGTTTGGCAGTCATCGGTCGCCTCCTCCCTTTCCCGGGTTATCATATCAGAATAATCACTTCAGGGTTGCTTCATACAGTTCGGCAACCTTTTTCCAGTTGACCACGTTCCAGAAGATACCCACGTATTCAGCTCTGCGGTTCTGATATTTGAGATAGTATGCATGCTCCCACACGTCGAGGCCAAGTATAGGCACTCCGCGCTTAGAGGCCACATCCATCAGCGGATTATCCTGGTTGAGTGTCTGTGACACGAAGAGCTTGCCCCCGGCATCCACCGCCAGCCATGCCCATCCGCTTCCGAACTGTGTCTTTGCAGCGTTCTCGAAGTCAGCCTTGAATTTATCGAATGAGCCAAACGCCTCAATTATTGCCTTGAGCAGTTTGCCCTCAGGCTGACCGCCGGCGTTGGGCCCCATCACATTCCAGAAGAGCATGTGATTGTAGTAACCGCCGCCGTTATTGCGAACGGCAGGTGAGTAGGCGCTGACTCCCGAGAAAATATCCTCAAGGGGCAGGTGGTCAATTTTAGCCTCTCCGGCTGCCTTGACGAAGTTGTCATAATAAGCCCTGTGATGCTTCGTGTAGTGAATCTCCATTGTCCGTGCATCAATGTATGGCTCCAGTGCATCGTATACATACGGGAGCTCCGGAAAAATATAATTCTGTGCCATGATTTTGTTGTTAATGGTTATTAGTCCAAGTACAATTGTGAAAGTCAGTATAGCTTTCGTTTTCATTTTCTTGTTGTTTATTCGTAAAACAAATGACCGGTAAAATTGTTCAATGCCAAATTCTTAAAATATTGACACGATTTAGTATTTTCGTCACTTCAAGAATAACTCATAAAATATCAGACTATGAAATGGCAGGGTCGTCGCGGCAGCGATAATGTTGAAGACCGCAGGGGGATGAGTACCGGAACGAAGATTGTCGGCGGCGGCATAGGCACACTTGTAATCGTGTTGCTCGTATATCTTCTCGGAGGTGACCCGTCAGGTATTCTTCAGGAATCAGGTTCCGCAGAAACGGCTGGTCCGGTTGAGGCCTCTGCAGAAGAGAACGCATTGGCTCAGTTTGTCTCGGTAGTTCTGGCTGACACTGAAGAGGTATGGGGCAAGATATTCGCGCAGTCAGGAGCCACATACCGGCAGCCCACTCTGGTGCTCTTCAGGGATCAGGTACAGTCGGCCTGTGGCTATGCCACCGCCGCCAGCGGACCATTCTACTGCCCGGGTGATGAAAAGGTGTACATCGACCTCAGTTTTTTTGATGATCTGCGTGCAAAATATGGTGCTTACGGCGATTTCGCCATAGCTTATGTAGTGGCGCACGAGATAGGGCATCATGTCCAGAACCAGTTGGGTATTCTTGAAGAGGTACAGAAAGAGCGTCAGCGTCTGAGCGAGGTCAGGGCCAACCAGCTTACTGTCAGGCTTGAGCTGCAGGCTGACTTCCTGGCGGGTGTATGGGCCCACTATGCAAGCAGGATGTTCGACTCCGTTGAGGAGGGTGACATAGAGGAAGCGCTTAATGCTGCCGCTTCCATCGGCGATGATGTGCTTCAGAAAAAATACCAGGGAAGGGTGGTGCCTGATTCATTCACCCACGGCACGGCAGCACAGCGCTCGGGCTGGCTTCGCAAGGGATGGGAGACGGGCGACCTGAACCAGGGCGATACTTTCTCAGGCGCCATCTGAAGATAGCCGACAGATACTTTTACAACCTCCTGAGATGGCGCGTGCCACTCACTGCACCGGCTGACCAGCATTACATTGTCAATCAGAAGGGAATTGGTTATTACATTCAGATGTAATATCATCAGTTGCCTTGCGTTTTCTTTTTTAGAGTGTTAAACTGATTATGTAATGAGGAGGTTTTTGGTTTTGCTCATTCTTCTCTCTGCTGCTGCGGTTGTCAGGGGCGAGGAGCCGTTATCTTCTGAAGGATTACAGAAAAAGTATCCTGTCAATGTAAATAAAAATCAAAGACCCAAATCGTTTGCTGCCAGCTGGCCCAGATGGTCAGTGCACTCGAACCTTCTGGGGTTTGTACAGTTTGGCCCTGTTGTAACCGCTGAATATAACATTACCAGGCAATTAGCTTTCGGTGCACATGCCAGGTTTCCATCCGTTGGGGCCCTTACTCCGGTCCTGCATCATGCCGGGGCTGAAAATGGTGGCAGGCCTGACAAAATCTCGGGTATTGCATTCGGAGGTGGACCATTATTGTTTTTCAAGTTAAGGCGGGATCTGGCATATATTGGTCTCACAGGCGAATACGAGATGTCAGATGTGCTTTATTTAGAAGATTACGTGAATGAATGGAGGCAGGATAACCGCAAGGTCATAGCTATGGTTAATGGCGGATACAGGTTCTTGTTTGCTCACAAGCTTATTCCCGCATCACCGCGAAAAAGAGATACTTTCTTCAGGGAGGGGCTGTTTATGAATGCCGGGTTTTATGCCGGAGCTGAAAGGAATCAGTTTCAGCGGATATATACTGACCCGGAGGCAGATGGTAGTGATGTTTCCCCCCGTGAGGGAACCACAATAAAGCCTTTCGGGATGATTGAACTTTCAGTCGGGCTTAAATTCTGATAGTCAGATCAATCGTTTTTCATACTGACAGGCTGGCCGGTGGCTTCAAGCACGTTCCACCATAGCCCGCTTTCCACGTCAATCTTTTTGCGTTTGGCCACTACCGGAGGGATGGGCATCAGAGTGAACTGGTTGTTCCAGTAACCTATAACGAAGTCAGTCCGCCCGGCCAGGGCTCCATGGACGGCATTTTGAGCCAGGAGATTGCAGAATTTACTGTCATTGGCGTTGGCAGGAGAACTGCGGATGATGTAACTGGGGTCAATGTATTTCAGGGCATGCGGAAACCCAAGCGCCTTGAATTCAGTTTTGATCTTGTCTCTCAGAAAGATGCCTATATCCTGGTGAATGATATTTCCTGAGGCATCTATCTGTGATCCCTGAGCCGGGAAGAGGTCCTGCCCGGCACCTTCAGCAACAACGATCACCGCGTGATGGCGTTCGTCCAGCCTCTCTTTCAATACTTTAAGAAATCCCTTTTCACCGTACAGGTCGAATGATAGTTCGGGTATCAGGACGAAGTTCACCTCCTGGACAGCCAGTGCGGCGTTGGCGGCGATAAAGCCCGAATCACGACCCATAAGCTTGATGAGGGCGATGCCGTTATAGGCGTCACGAGCCTCGTTGTGTGCATTCCGGATGATATCATGCGCGATGGAGAAGGCTGTCTCGAATCCGAAAGATTTCTGTATCAGGTTGATATCATTGTCGATTGTTTTAGGGATACCTGCCACGGCGATCTTTAGGTTACGGCTTTTTATTTCCTCGTGGATGGCGTGTGCACCGCGGAGGGTGCCGTCGCCTCCAATGCAGAACAGCACGTTTATGTTGAGGATTTCGATGGTGTCGACCATTTTACTGACATCCTGATGGCCACGTGAAGTGCCGAGGAATGTGCCACCCGAAAGGTGGATCTCTCTGACCATCGGTGCTGTCATCTCTATCACCTCGTGGTTGTATTCCGAGATGAGTCCTTCATAACCGTACCTGAAACCGAGTATGCGTTTGATGCCATAGCGATAGTACAACTGGTTTACCAGGCTGCGGATGACGTTGTTGAGCCCGGGACAGAGGCCGCCACAGGTAACTATTCCCACTTTTGTTTTTGCCGGTTCGAAATAGATCATCTCTTTGGGGCCTGCTTTCTCGAATGAAACCGGGGTTTCACCTGTGGCGCGGCAGTGTTCATAGTTTTCCGATGAGACATCATAAATGACCCGTTCGTCATCATCAATGAATTTATATACCTGGTTTTCTTCACCCTGGCTTTTCTTTAGTGGTGAGATGACATTTCTGTTCCCGAGTGTTGAGACAATGAAGTCTTCGTATTTCATGGTTCAGCTTTTATTCTGATTTATTGCCAGACTGTTATGTTCAGGTTGCCGGCAGTTTCAAATATAGTAACTTTTTCATGGTTTGGATAGGGGTTGAGAGTGTTTGGTGGCGGGCATTTTATTCCTATTTTTGTAGATTCATTGACCTGAAGTTATAATTTGCAGGCTCAGAGTGTAAGATCAAACAAATAAAGCCATGGCAATCCCGACATCAAGGGCGAAAGAAAAAGGTGACATCAGGATAAACCGGGAAATATGCACTGGTTGCGGCGAGTGCGTTGAGGTGTGCAAGGACTTCGGTCTTGTGCTAAGGGACGGCAAGGCTGACCTGAGCGACAATTAAATGCAACATCATGATGAAAAGACAACTCTCCGGACTTGCAGTGTTAATGCTGCTACTGGCCTCATGCGGCAGGGACTATACTTCAAAAGAGTACCTGGAGACTGTACTGGGCAACCTCAGGCAGATAAAAACAGCATCTTACTACATGTTTGGTGAGGCATGGTGTCCCGGTGATACCGCAGCTTCCTTTGTGTTCTGGCGATTTTACAAGGAGTACAGGAATCCGTCTGACACTACAATAGGGTCAAGCTTTGTGATACTTGATTCGTTGACAGGATCGAAGGCATCTTTTTGTTATGATGGTCAAATGCGGGCTACTTTCAATCACGATGTTAAAGGTATAATGATTGACAGTTTCAAGGTGAAGCCACTGCCATTCAGGCCAATAAGTGCACCTTTCTATAACTATGTGACCAGCATAATCAACTATGCCCTCACAACCGGAGACAGCATCGCCGTTGAGATGAAGGAACAGGAGAAGGATCTGTTTGTTCGTCTGACTATACATGAGGAAGAACAGGTTGAGTTCTTTGGAAAAGCCTTCCGCATGACGCCTTCTCCGTATAACTATGGCGATAATACCTCAGTTTATGAGTTGTGGATAGATAAGGAGACAGATCTTCCGTATAAGATCAGGCGGGAGATGTCTCATGATATCTCAGTTTGGACCTCTTTTGATCCGGAGTTTAACAAGCTTGATATCAAAGATTTCAGGGCTGCGGATTTCTTTCCTCCCGACTATGGGATAAGGCAGTACGGCTACAAGACTACAGATGAAAAGAAGAGTGAGCTCTTGAACCGTGAGGCTCCGGAGTGGACATTGCGGTCAGCAGACAATCAGACACTCTCGCTGGCAGATTTAACTTCCAGGGTTGTTCTGTTGCAATTCACGAGTGTTACCTGCGGGCCATGCAAGGCGTCAATTCCATTTCTGAGGGAGATAAACAGGGAGTACGGGCCAGATGATTTCGCACTTGTGGCAATAGAGTGCTCAAGCAAAAGCATTAATGCACTAAGGTATTATATGGAGCATAACAAGTTTGACTATACATTTCTGCAGGCAGACAAAGAAGTTCTTAAAAATTATTCCATCGAATCATTTCCGGTATTTTTCATTCTTGACCAGACGAGGATTATCAGGGAGATTATCAAGGGGTATGCAGAGGAGGCTACTGATGAAAGGATAAGGATAGCCGTGAATAAGCTGCTGAAAAATTGAGTAGAAAAGTGTAGTTTTAAGATGTAAAGCTCTGATGAAAACCTGCCACCCCAGACACTGATTGGAACACTGCCAAATGCCTTAATGAAAAAGGAGCCAGATTTGGTCTAACTCCTTGATATTTATCGTCGGGGTAGCAGGATTCGAACCTGCGGCCCTCTGGTCCCAAACCAGATGCGCTAACCGGACTGCGCTATACCCCGAAAAGGCGATGCAAAAATAGAAAGATTTCTGTAATTTTGGTGTGCCGGATAGTATTATTACTGGCATGAAAACCATTTGGCACCAGGTTTGTTATTACTGAATTAAACGACTGAAAAAATGAAAAAAAGACTCTTCTCCATAGCAGCTCTGATGGCACTTATACTGGTGCCCGCCCTGTCACAGAAATCGTTCTACGACTTTACAGTAGAGTCCATCGACGGACAACAGTACAGTATGGCTGATCTGAAAGGCAAGAAGGTGATGATAGTGAATACCGCTTCACAATGCCGCTATACTCCCCAGTACAAAGACCTCGAACTGCTTAACAAGGCATACAGGCAAAAGCTGGTCATAATCGGATTCCCGGCTAATAACTTCATGGATCAGGAGCCTTTGAACAACAAGGAGATTAAGGAGTTCTGCAACAGCAGATACGGGGTGACCTTCCCGATGATGGCAAAGATTTCCGTCAAGGGCAATGACATGCACCCCCTGTACAGATGGCTCACCAGTAAAAGCGCAAACGGTGTGCTTGACTCGGAAGTGTCATGGAACTTCCAGAAGTATATCATAGATGAGAACGGTAACCTTGTGGGCTTCTTCAAATCTGCAGTCAAACCTCTCTCTGACGAGGTGATTAACTGGGTAACAAAGGGACAGTTCACCCAGGCAAGATAAACCTTGCCCGGTCAGTACAACCGACGATGTAATTGCGCCAACCGGCAACAGCCATAAATGGTTTCTGAAAAATGCTTTCCCCACTCCTGTGACGGGAGCTGCATCCTTGTGACGGGAGTTCCACCCTTGTGATTGGAGCTCCATCCCTGTGACGGGAACTGCACCCCTGTGACGGCAGAGAGCCATCCCTGTGACGGGAACTGCATCCCTGTGATGGCAGAAAGCCATGCTCAACTGCCAGAGATGGCTCTGAGCAACAACCATGAAGAAATTGACGAGAGACGGATGGCTTCACTGAGACCGTCCGTTTTTGTAAATAGCCTGTCGTTGCCGCGAAGCATTCCCATATAAAGCCAGGCACAATCCTCAGGAGATATTTTTTCTGATACCTCAGTCTCCGTCAAATATCTTCTGAAGAGAGAAATAAGTATCTGCATCTCAGCCTTCTGAAGCTTGTCCCTGAGCTTCTCTATCCTGCTGTGTCCCTGGGAAAAATCCTTTATCAGCAGCGGATTGCGCATGACCAGATCGCCCAGCAGCTGCATCCTCTTCTCACCATATCGTTGAAGAACTGTTCCGGGTTCCTCATCTGACTGTGCCAGTAAGTTCAGTGGTCCGGTGATCTGCCTGATCTCCTTCTCAACCACTGCATCATAGATCTGGGCTTTGTTCCTGAAATACATGTACACAGTACGCCTGCCACGTCCGGCTGCAGCCGCTATCGTCTCCATGCTGGTCCTTCGCAAACCAACGGTGGCAAACAGCCCGGCAGCGACGTCTATTATCATATCCCGTGTACTCTTTCTTGCCATTGCACAAAACAAGAAATATGTGCAAAGTTAGTAAAGCGAGGAAATTATAGTTTATTTTTAGGCTTTATTCTTTAAACGGACAGTAATGAAAAGGATTTTGCTTGTTTTTCTGTGTCTGCTTCCGTTCACGGCAGGCGGACAGGTTATTGTTGACAAGCCTCTGAGTGCCAGGCTTACAGGGTATGATATTGATGTTACCCTTGACCCTGAGAAGCACACGGTCAGTGGCCTGATGACTGCATGGTGGGTCAATCACTCATCAATGCCTGTTGGGGAGGCAATGATGCACATGTATCTCAACGCCTTCAGCAGCAACAAGAGCACTTTCGCTTCCGGAGGCGGGTGGTCAGCTGCCGGTGACGACGGTTGGGGCTGGGTGAAGGTAGTGTCAATGAAAGACAACGGCGGCAATGAACTCAAAGGATTATGCAGTTACGTTGCACCTGATGACGGCAATGAAAACGACAAAACGGTTATGAGGGTTGTCCTTCCTGAACCTGTGGCTCCCGGAGACACTCTGGTACTGAAGATTGATTTCATCTCAAAGCTTCCGTCACCGATTCGGCGGACCGGCTATAATAAGAATTTTTACTTCGTTGCACAGTGGTTTCCCAAGTTTGGTGTCTATGAGACGGCAGGTATGCGGCAGCGCGAGACTGACGGCTGGAATTGTCACCAGTTTCATCTCACCACAGAGTTCTATTCGAACCATTCGGTTTACAATGTGTCCGTTACACTTCCATCTGAATTTGTCACAGGCTCGGGGGGAATGCTTATTGAGGAGATTGATCTTGGTGGCGGCCTGAAGAAGGAGGTATGGAGGGCTGAGGATATAGTAGACTTTGCATGGACCGCATGGCCGGGGTACCAGGTTGTGACCAGGAAATGGAATAATGTTGATATTACATTCCTGACCAGTAAGATGGGTCTGTCAAAGGCTGAAAACCACCTGGATGCAGTTGTTTATGCGCTTGAATATCTTACTGAAAGGGTAGGGCCTTATCCATGGCCCCACCTGACATTTGTTGATCCTCCTCTTTCCGGCTCAGGGGCAGGAGGCATGGAGTACACTACTCTGTTCACCACCGCGGGCAGCGGCAGAGTGCCGTCATTCATGAAGATGCCCGAGATGGTCACTATACACGAGTTTGGCCACGCCTACTTCATGGGTATCCTTGCAAGCAATGAGTTCGAAGAGCCATGGCTCGACGAAGGGGTTAACTCATATTGGGAACAGCGAATAGTTGACCATTATTACGGAGGCGGTTACGGACTTCTCAGGCTTCCCTTCATGAAGATGTCAGACACTGACCAGGGGAGGCTGGGCTATATCAGCTCAGAAAGCCGGGCGATTGCCTCAAATGATCTCCCTTCATGGATGTACCCTCACGATACCTATTCCATGATGTCATACAACAAAGCGGCAACATGGCTGCACACCCTCCAGGGTATTATCGGTGATGAGACCATGGACAATGTCTTCAGGGAGTATTATCGCCGCTGGGCTTTCCGCCACCCTTCGGGGCGCGACTTTATTTCAGTGGTGAACGATGTAGTTAAGCACGAACATGGAGACAGGTTCGGGGAAAACATGAACTGGTTCTTTGACCAGGTGCTTTACGGGAAAGGGATATGTGACTACAGGGTTTCGGGAATCACGAACAACAGGATAAGGAGTTATTCGGGCGTTGTGGAGGGCGATTCGGTGACCTACACCCGCGCTGATCGCAAGAGCGACACACTATATATCTCGAGGGTAAGTATCGAGAGGCTGGGTGACCTCATACTGCCTGTTCATGTTCTGATCAGGTTCGATAACGGAGATGAGGTTCTGGAGAGCTGGGACGGCAAGGCCAGCTACATGGATTTTGAGTATACCGGTTCCCGCAGGGTGGTCTCTGCCATTATTGATCCTCATGACAGGATTGACATGGATGTGAACCGCATCAACAACTCATTGACCCTGGAGCCAACTCGGACGGTTACAAGGCGTATGCTGAACAAGTTTGTTCTCATGATGCAGATGATGATTTCAATTTTCACTATATAAATTTTCCGGGATGAATTTTTTCACGAAACTAAAGAAAGGGGCTGCCGCTGCAGCATCTTCATATAAACTGATACTTCTTATCTGGGTTACAACCCTGGTTCTTACCCTGGCTGTTGGGCTTCCGCTCCGTATATTCCTGAGTTCGATGTTCGGGAACAGCATGGCAGTGGAGCGTCTTGCCGACGGCTTTGATTTAGGCCTCACAGGAGACCTGGGCAAGCCTTTCGGCGCATTGATGGCATCTGTCTCTGCCGGCACCTTTTTTATCGGCCTGGCAGGTTTTTTCCTTATGACATTCTTTGCCGGCGGGTTGTTCAAGCGCTTCACCCTGGCATGGGGTGGGCTGAAGGTCTCTGATTTCCTGAAAGCATCAGCAGTCAACTTCGTGCCGTTTCTCAAGATAGCGTTGCTGATGATACTGATAATTGGGGCCTACACCTTTGTATTGATTAGCATTCCGGGAATTGTCGGCCTGATTGCCTCCGGCTCGTCTGTGACCAACGGAAAATTCTTCCACGTTTTCTATATCATTTGGGCTCTTGGTCTGCCGGTATGGTTTTTTGTGGCTGACGCCTCAAGGAGATGGATAGCTGCCACGGGATCACGGAAGGCGTTCAGGGCTCTCGGGGCAGGCTTCAGGGCATTGAAGGGGAAATTCTGGCTTTCCTATGGAATAGTTCTGACTGTGATGGTGATAAATACGGTTGCGGTAATTGCAATATTATGGTTTGCCGCCATTTCAACTCCTGACAAGGGAATAATGGTATTCCTCTTTTTTATTGCCACCCAGGCGCTCTTCATTATCAGGCTCTTTATGAAGGCCTGGAGGTACGCATCAGTGTGCGAAGCCGTACAATAGATAATTCGAGCCAGCCTCGGAACCTGACCTGTGGAGGAAGGAGTCCGGTACAGCAGGAATCTGTTTTAAAACAGATTCTTATTCTATTAATTAAACTACATTAGCTAACACAGAAATAGGAGTATTATAACTTAACCTGGCTATCATGACACGGAAGATTCCTGGAAGATTTATGGAAGCATTGTTTGTCTTCCTTCTGCTATTATTGCCATGCAATGTTTTTTCCCAGGCAAAGCAGCCTGTACTCAAGGGCACTGAACGTGTGAAGATGTTCAGCGCCCAGGCTGATCTGAAGGCTTCATCGCCATATAAAGACCTGAATTGGCAGTACATCGGACCAACCAATATTAGCGGACGGTGTACTGATGTTGAAGCTGTTTCGCCCAGGGGCGGACAATATACAATATGGGTTGGTTCCGCAACCGGCGGAGTGTGGAAGTCGGTAAACGAGGGAACCACCTTCGAACCTGTCTTTGATGAGATGCCGACAGCCTCAATCGGTGACATAGCCATCGATCCGAAGAATCCGGATGTCGTTTGGGTAGGTACCGGTGAAGCCAATATCTTCCGCAGTTCCAATGCAGGCTGTGGTGTGTACAAGACCTCTGACGGAGGCAGGACATGGGATCTCATGGGGCTTGAAAATACCCACACGATAGGAAGGATAAGGATTCATCCTGATAACACAGATATAATATATGTTGCTTCTCCTGGTCATGAGTGGACGCCGAACGAGGAGAGGGGTCTGTTCAAGACCGTTGACGGCGGCAAAACCTGGACAAGGATTCTTTATGTCAACCAGAACACCGGTGTTGCTGATCTGGTTCTTGATCCGCGTGATCCGAACACGCTATATGCAACAACCTGGGAGCGTATGAGGCTGAAGTGGAATGATCCGCGCACATTTGCCGATACCCGCAACTGCGGTGTCTGGAAATCAACTGACGGCGGCAAAACCTGGAAGGAGATCAATGCCGGTCTTCCCGCGCCGCAGCACCGGGGTCGCATAGGCGTGGATATATCGCTTACCAACCCTGATGTCCTTTACCTGTTGCTTGACAACTACGAGATAGCCTATAAGGCAAAACCCGGTGAACTTGATGCTTACGGCCGCCAGAAGCAGGATGTGATTAAGGGTGCCGTCGTTTACCGTTCCGATAATGCAGGTGCAACGTGGAAGCAGGTTAGCGGGCTAACCGAAGAAACCAAGGTTTACATGGAACGTCATTCGGGAACTTATGGATGGGTTTTCGGGCAGATCAGGGTAGACCCGAAAGATGAGAACACCATATTTACGCTTGGCATTGAGCTGCATATGTCGGTTGACGGAGGTGCAACCTTCAAGACTCTCGACGGACCACATGTAGATCATCACGGATTATGGATAGACCCTGAGAACCCCAATTACCTGCTTAATGTACAGGATGGCGGGCTGACAATATCATATGACAAGGGTGCCACCTGGAAGTATCCCATTGAGGAGCTTCCCCTGGCACAGTTCTACAACATCGCGTATGACTTCAGCGTGCCTTTCAGGGTAGTCGGCTCAATACAGGATCATCACAGCTATTATGGCAGTGTTGATCTTTCGCGCGGGCGCGACAGGGTACGACCTGTGGCATTCACCAACACTCTTGGTGCAGAGGGCAGTTCTCATGCAATTGACCCCCGCGACAATAATACCGTTTATTCCAGCACCTTCTATGGTGCATTGGCCAGGGCGGAGATAAACAATTACCCTGCCAGCCGCAAGAATCTCCTGCCGGTGCGATATGCTGATGAGCCCAGGTTGCGTGGCCAGTGGGTTGCTCCCACGCTTCTGTCACCTCATAATCCTGACATCGTTTATCACGGTATGCAGTATGTGATGATGTCACGTGACAAGGGTAACACCTGGGAGTTCATAAGCCCTGACCTCACTTTCAATGATCCTAAAAAGCAGGGTGACATCAACTATCAGACAATCCAGACCCTTGACGAGTCTCCTCTGAGGGCAGGTCTGCTCTATGCCGGGACCGATGACGGCAGGATCTGGCGCACCAGGGACGGAGGGAAGGCATGGACCGAACTTAAGCCTAAAAATGTGCCGGTCAGGTGGGTGTCACGCATCGTGGCATCACAATATGACCTTGGGACAGTGTATATGACTCAGACAGGCAGGCGTGACGACGATTTCCAGGTTTATGTATGGAAATCCGTTGATTTTGGTGACACCTGGACTGATATTTCAGGAAATATACCGGTAGGGCCGGTGAATGTCATCAGGGAGGACCCGGTCAGGAAGGATCTGCTTTATGTTGGCACTGATGCAGGCGTTTACGTCAGCAAGGATGGCGGTGCCCGCTGGGATGTACTTGGTGATCTCCCTTTTGCTTACGTCCATGACCTGCAGGTTCATCCGCGTGACAATATGATTATCATATCCACTCACGGACGCGGAATGTTTGTTCTTGATGCCAATCCTGTCAATGAAAAGGACAAGATGAGGCGACAGAGGTGGTATTAGTTTGTTGTAATAACAGATTATGGTGACAATCTGGTTTTTTCATAGAAGTAGCCCGGAAGCAGGTCGTTTGGTTTAGATCGATAGTACTTTTTTTGTTCCCCTGAAATAAAAACAGGCAGTATGGCATTGACAAATGGCACAAAAGGAAATATGGAAAGGGTGAAACTGATCAGGAGAATTCACCGCCTGACAGCCTCATTCCTGTCTGTTGTCCTGGTAATAGTTGCCATTTCGGGAATACTCCTCGGCTGGAAAAAAAACAGCAGCGGGTATCTGCATCCGGTCTCCCATGAGGGGACTACTGCCGATTTGCGGCAATGGCTTCCGCTTGACTCGCTTAATGCGATAGCTATAAGGACGCTTCATGAAACAGGCAGGAAGGGACTCAGCGAGGAGCTTGACAGGATCGACATAAGGCCTGACAAAGGGATGGTAAAGTTTGTGTTCGCACGCCACTACCATGGCATTCAGCTTGACGGTGCTACGGGGAAGGTGCTTTATGTCGAGAACAGGAGGTCAGACCTGGTTGAAGACATTCATGACATGTCAGTAATAGACAGGTTGCTTGGCATTGATGGTGAGGTGTTCAAGCTTGTCTATACCACCTTTACCGGCCTGTTATTGCTGGTGTTCACTGTTACCGGCTTATGGCTCCGCTACTTTCCCCGGAACGGGAAGAGGAAAGATGATAATCTATAGTCCGGCTTCCCTGGCAGGACAGCATGAGCGGCCCTGGCCGGTGCACTTATTTCAATTCAGGCAACATGTAGAACCAGGCTGTGACTGAAAAGTCGATGGTAGTTTTTACCCAGTGCCACATTTCAATATCGGCCCGGAGTGATTCCCTGAATGGTATCGCATCCAGAATCCTGTAGCGCATATTCACACTCATCCCCGGGTGAAAGTTGCCATGCCCGGCCGGTTGTGCAATCAGCGGGTGGTTGAACGGTTCCGGCCGGCACCATGCGTACCCGTAATAATCCTCTGTTCCTGTTCCGAAGGATGAGGGGAAAACTTCACCGTCAGTGTAAATCTTCTCATCACCCTCACCCCACCAGGCGTCAGCAGTGTTGAAAACCAGCACCGCGTCACCGGCATATAACCCTTTTCCATTCAGCCTGGCTATATTCAGATCAGTGTGCAGACCCGTTCCCCCGGTGTTTTCGGAGCCGGCAGTTTCAAACCCATGGTACTCCTTCCAGGAGGCCCCGAAATACATTGAGCTTTCATTCCACCTGTAGGGCGCCGTCGTAACCAGCGTTTCCAGGCCAATTGTGTCATGGCTGTTGTTGAGGATGCTTATCCTGCAACTGTCGCGGAATGGCATCAGCCATGAAGAGCTCAGCCTGCCGTCAGTATCCACTGTTGTGAAGCGGGTTCTGCAGGGGTTGAATGTATAACCGGTGCCGAGGTGCCGGCGGGTAACT
>DUNO01000060.1 GCA_012839295.1 Clostridiales bacterium | reverse complement strand
TGGATACACCCATCCAGAACTTTTCTGCTCCGGTTTCCTCTTTTCCGTGGATGCGCATCGCTGTCATTCCAAAATGACCAGGTGCATTGTAAGCCTTCAATTCCTCTAATGTTCTTTTTACCATTGTAATACCCCTTCCTTTCCTATCTTATATTTATTATTTTTATATCATTCCCACTAAACAACTTGCTACAATTTATCTAATACTAAAACTTCCCTACCTTCGTAAGCTTCATCGGCAGCTTCGGCCTAGCCCCGGTAACCTTGATAATAGCACCTTCCTCACATGCATCCACACATTTACCGCATTTCGTACAAAAATCCTCATTAATCATATGGATAAAGCCCTTCTTACCCTCAATTGCATCCTCCGGACATTCATCCACACATTCCTCACAGCCGGTACATTGCTTTGGCAGGATACAATAGGAAGCAAATGCGGAGCAGACACCTGCCGGGCAGTTCTTCTTCTTAATATGGGCTTCCACCTCGTCCTTGAATAAATCCAGGCCCGTGGTGATCAATTGGGGCATCTTCTGTCCAAAGGTGCAATAAGCTCCAATCTCAATGATTTCACTGATTTCCTTAATCAAATCAACATCCGTCATCTTTGCCTTGCCCGCAGTCATTTCCTCAACAATGGTCATGTACTGGAGTGAGCCTTCACGGCACAGGACACATTTGCCGCAGGAGGTACCCTGGATCTGCTGTGCCAGCTTCTTCAATTCCTCTACCATACAGTCTTCCTTCTCAAAAAAAGTGATGGAATCATAGAGACTGTTCTGCTCAATGGTATATTCGGACAATTCCCCTGCCCTTACAAACCTGCCGCGGATACCTCCAAGTAAAATCCCCTTCCTGTCGGAGACTGCCACACTTTGGCCTTCCAGAACCTCGGACAGCTTACTTCCTACGGCCGCTTCCACTACCTCTGATTTGTTTTTGGTATTGATAAAGAAGACCTTGGAAGCTGAGCCCAATTCCTTCTGTTGTACAAGAACGTAAGCCCCCTCCGGACTTATAACTGTCAGTTCCTTATCGGAAAGCTTTACCTCCGTATCCGGAACCGTCGGCCTTGGCAGCTTGCCCTTGATTACTTCCACCGCAGCCCCTGCATTGGCAGTAATCATGCTTTCCATGCCATGATAAACCATGATTTCCGGCCCAAACTCTTCCGTTGACCCTGTAGGGAGCAGCACGGCAAGCTCTTCTGCGCCAATCTCTGCCGCCTTTAGCCGCATGCCTTCAATCACTTTGCCCTTCCGTGCCTCAAGCAGATACTTTGATATTTTTGCATATTGGTCATCTGCACAGAAATTACATAATAATACCTTATCCATTCTGCACCTCCTTGCTTTCCGTAGGAATATAATCATTCCAGAAGCGTTGCGGCGCAATTCTCGCCCGGAGGTCACACTGCAAGCAGCGGTCTGCCTCACAATGTGCTTTATCTGCATCAAAGCCAAAATCCATCAGGTCGAAATTATGGCAACGGCTCTCGGCACTCGCCACATTCGGTTCCGTACGTTCCAGTTCAGCGTAATGCTTCCAGTTACCAATCCTGCCCTCCGGTTCCTGTACGGATGCCAGCTGCTCCTCGATGTAGCCGTCACCGCCAAGGTAGATATCCATCTGGGATACTGCCTTACGTGCCGCGGCAATCGCCTTAATAACGGATGCGGTGCCTGTTACCGCGTCCCCTGCCGCAAAGATTCCCGGTATGCTGGTCTGGGTCGTCTTTTCGTCAACCTCGATCCGGTTTCCCCTTCCAAGCTTTAAACCAAATTCCTCCGTTACCGCAGGCCTCTGGCCGATTGCGAAGATGATGGTATCTGCATCAATAGTCTCTAAGCTGTCCGGCACCTTATCAAGAACCGCTTTCCCTGTTTCATCAAAATAAAAGCTCTTAACGCTTGTCATCTCAAAGCCAGCCACCTTACCGTCTTCACCGACAATCCTCTCAAAGTTCTTTGAGTTATGGATTTGAATCCCCTCTTCCTTAGTCCAGGCAACCTCTTCCTCGCTTGCCCTCATGCTGTCTTCTGCTTCAAGACATACCATATGGACTTCCTTTGCCCCAAGACGCAGGGCTGAGCCAGCACAGTCCACGGCTACGTTGCCGCCGCCGAGCACAACCACCCGCTCACCGATCTCAGGATGGTTTCCAAGGTTGATTTCCCTAAGAAATTCTGTATTAATATAAACTCCCTTGAGGTCATTTCCTTCCAGAGGAAGCCTTAAGCCCTCATGGGTACCGATTGCAACGAATACTGCATCATAGCCCTGCTCTAACAGATCCTTTGCTGAGGTAACCGGTGAATTATATTCCACCTTCACCCGGCCGCTGGTAACCTCGGCCACCTCCTTTTGGATTACCTCCCTCGGCAAACGGTAGGAGGGAATACCGTATGCCATCTGTCCTCCCGCCTGGGGCAGTTTTTCAAATACCACTACCTCATGGCCAAGCTTTGACAGATAGTAGGCTGCCGTAAGACCGGCAGGCCCGGCACCGACCACCGCTGCCTTCTTGCCCGTCTCCGGCTTCTGGAAGCTATGGACCTTCCAGCTTCCGTCATCCTGGCTCGCAGCATAGCGCTTGATATTGCGGATGGATACGGCTCCGTTAATATGGTTACGTCTGCAGGCAAGCTCACAGTCATGGGTACAGATGTAGCCCAAAGCCTCCGGAAATGGAGCTTTTTCACGAACAGTAGCCGCCGCCTCCGTGTATTTTCCTTCTCTTAAGTAACGAACATATTTGGGTATGTTGATATTGGCAGGGCATCCGTCAATACAAGGCACCAAAGCCTTTTCCCTGGATACTCCTTCCTTAATTACTCCAACCTTATCCCGGATGGATCCGGTCGGACAGACTTCAACACAGGCGCCACAGAAACGGCAGCCTGCCTCTGACAGGGAGCTTCCGTTAACTACAACCTGTAGTCTTCCATTTACTTTGTCATATTTTAATGCACCGACTCCCCTCATCTCATCGCAGGCACGCACACAGCGGCCGCACAGGATACAGCGGTACATCTCGTGATGGATCAATGGGTTGCTTTCATCCGCACCAATGCGGATTTTTAAGTCCCTTAAACTGCGCCCCGTATCTCCGATATACTGGGAAATGGACATCAGCTGGCACTTGCCATACTTTGGACATCCGGTACATTCACTCGGATGGGTCTTAAACATTAAATCAACTGAAAGCTTTCTCACCTTTTCAGCTAAATCACTTTTTGTATGTATTACCATTCCTTCCGCCACTTTGGTGGAGCAGGAGGTTACGACCCCTCCTACTCCTTCCTGCTCGACTACACATAGCCGGCAGCCACCGCTGTGGTTTAGGTTTTCATGGTAGCACAGATGGGGTATATATATTTTGTTAGCCAGTGCGGCTTCCAAAATCGTCTGATTCTCATCAGCGATAATCTCTTTTCCATCGATTATCATTTTAATCTGGCTCATTAAATTACCTTCCTTAATCTTGTGCGTACGCTGCTGCGCCCTCTCCGGCAAAGCGTCCGGTGTTCAGGCAATAGCCCATGGTATTACCCGGTAATAAGAACATGTAGCTGTCGCCGTAAATTGTACATGTATCAGTACCTGCTGCGTACAGACCCGGAACCGGCTTCCATTCATTGTCAAGCACTTCTGCGTTTTCATTGATCTTGATGCCGCCCAGGGTACCATATGCGCCCGGTCTGAAGGTTCCCGCATAGAAAGGTCCCTTCTTGATTGGTTTCATAAAACGGCGGTCTTTGAAGAATACCTCATCATAGGATTCACACATTTCATTGTATTCCTCTACCGTTTCCACAAAGGTATCCACATTAATGCCAAGCTTCTCTGCCAGCTCTTCCAGGGTATCAGCCTTTACCACGTCCGGATTGTTGTTTGCGATAGAATCCTCTACCACCTGCTCGAAGTCATCAATATTTTCCGGATGGTGTACAAAGTTCGTTACATCAAGCCCGTTACGCTTGTAGCCCTTTAAGATACTGGTATCGATGATGGAGTAAGCGATCTTACCCCTCTGGATTGCGATTGCGTTACCGGTAAAGGTAGTATTTTGCATTTCCTCCTCGTTCATAAAGCGCTTACCGAAGTTATTCACTAATAAGTTAGGCTGCATGAAGGTTGCAGGGATGCAGTCAGGCCCAAAATCTGAGTTAGGAAGGATGTACATCATCTCCATGCTCATCTCTGTGGTAGCTGCGCCGACCTCAGCCGCCATATTGATGCCGTCACCCTTAAGTCCCGGAATTGCAAAGCTGAAGAGATCCTCACGCCAGGTGTAACCGGTTCTCTGCTTGATCATCTCAGGGTTGTCACCTGCACCGCCGCAGGCTACAACAACTGCCTTTGCGCTTACCTCGATTTCTTCACCGGATTTGTCAACTGCGATAAGCCCGCAGATCTTCCCGTCTTTGTCCTTTAAGATCTTCTTTGCAGGAGTTTCCATAAAGAATTCCACTCCCAATTCCTTTGCCCTTTCCATCAGTGTCTTGTTCATGATGGCACCGCCGTTACGGCCGATACCACCGTTAACAGCTACGATATGCCAGGTAGCCTCTGACTTGGGGAAGTATTTGTAAGCACCTGCAAACTCCAGGCCCATATCCTCCAGCCATGCAATGGTATCTGCTGAATTGCCGAAATACTTCCTAACCAGGTTCGCATCCACTCTCCAGTGTGTGTAATCCATGAACATCTTAAAGGCTTTTTCTACGCTGATATCAACCATCTGCTGCTGTTGCTGCCTTGTGCCGATTCCCAAAGGCCCCATGCCCATGTTGGCAGCGCCGCCAACCACATTTGATTTTTCAAATACCATAACCTTTGCGCCGTCCTCCGCTGCCTGCACAGCCGCCGCAAGACCGGATGGGCCAGCAGCGATAACTGCTACCTGTGTTTCTAACTTCTTCATAATGAAACCTCCGCCTTCTTAAATATTTTAGTTTTTCTTGTTATTTAAAGATACCTTTGTTTTCTCTCTAATCCATATGGATTTTTATCTTGGATAACCCACCCATGGGGCTCCACAGCAAAAACCTTAGCTGCATTTTTGCCATGGAGCCTGCCATAGGAATATTTACTGGGGCATTGTTGCGCTGATGAAGGCCTTGTATTTGTCGTTGCGCTCCTTAAATAAAGGATTCTTCTTCCATTCCATCAGCTTGCCTTCGTTTTCCTTAATATCATCACAGTGGATGAACTTGCCCGGCATTGTGTTATGGGCATGCCCTACCTGCTCCGGAGCAAATTCAAATTTAACCTTACCGTCCACAACCTTAATGTCGCCTTCAATACCGCAGAGGCAGCAGATTGCCTTGGACGCGTCGTCATTTAAGTAGAACTCCCTGTTGTGGCAGTGTGGACAGATTCCCGGATCTCCCAGATACTTCGCCTCTTCCATATTGGCTGCCGCCTTTGCAAGGTTAACTCCGATCTCATGTGCCTTCGTTACCTTTTCGTCCTCCATAACGATACATTTTGACCAGGAAAATACCTCATTATCAATTGTCTTCCAGATCGGAATGAGGGAAAGCATCTCGAAATCACAGGCAATTCTCGTACTCCAGTCAGAGCCGCCGATACCCATGTAGGATACCACCTTATCCTTAAAGATTCTCTGGTCAGGAGCCTTGCCGCCGGTAGCTTCCGCAATCTTGGTGCCGACTACGTTCATCGCCTTATCCATTCTTGGGCCAAAACGGTCTGTAACAGTCCTAAAGATGGCTGCAGCGCCCTTTTCAAAAATCGGGATTGCAAATACAATCGCATCCGCATCAAGCATCTTATCCTTCAGCCATTCAAAGTCATCCTTTAACACACATTTTCCGCCCCTTCCGGACATTAAGCTCTGTACACATGCGATACATCCTGTACAATGCTCCAGGTTTAAGTCAAGCAGACGGATAAATTCGATTTCTGCACCCATCTCCTGTGCGCCCATTAACGCCTCTTTACACATAGCGTCGTTGTTACCGTTTTTAGTTCCTCCTGAAATACCCAATACTTTCATTTTGTGCCTCCTTCATTCTCTTTAAATTTATAGATATCAAATGTAAAACCAGTTCCACTATTTGGAGCAGTCAAAACCTGTCCAAACCGGAATTCCTGTATATTCTTTTACCTCTTCCTCACCGCTGAGGGCACGGATTGCCCCGGAAGCAAGCGCCTCCATCTCAAAATCTCCGCCATATACCTTAATCGGCGCCAAAAAGCCGCATAATTTCCTGATGTTTGATACGAAATAGGGCTCGTTGCTCACACCGCCGGTTAAGATGATTCCGTCCACCTTGCCTTCCAGCACCACCGCGTAGGAGCCGATGAATTTTGCCAGCTGGTATGCCATCGCATCATAGATCAGCTTTGCGTATTCATTCCCTTCCTCGACCATCTTCTTGATGGTGCGGGTATCATCCGTACCAAGATGTCCAAGAAGTCCTCCGGTCTTACTGATCTTCTCGATCATCTCCTTCTCCGTATATTCACCGGAGAAGCACATCTTAATAATCGGGACCGCCGGAACGGAGCCGGAGCGGTTCGGGGCCATGGGTCCGTCACCATTTAATACATCGTTGCCGTCAACGATCTTGCCTCTACGCTGGGCAGTTATGGATAAGCCGCCGCCCACATGGGCAACAACAAAATTACATTCTTCATATTTCTTGCCAAGTTCCCTGGCGTATCTCATGGCAACCTCTTTCTGGTTTAGCACATGGACACGGCTTTCCCGGTATAAGCCCTTGATACCCGTAACCCTGGCCAGGTCCTGGAACTCATCTACGTCCGGGGGATTGACAAGGTAGGCCGGTACTCCGGTCTTTCCTGCGAATTCATCAATGATCTGGGAACCAAGCAGCGCCGGATGCTTTACGGTCTTGCCCTCCCTGGAATCCTTCAGGATCATTTCGTTCACCTTATAGATACCCCCAACCATCGGGGCAAGTCCGCCGCTGTAGGCAGCATATGCATCAATCTCCTCCAGAGAAATATTATTTTTCTCCAGCTCCGTTAAAATTGTCTCCACACGGTATGGAAGCTGGTCCTTAATTTCCTTAAAGGTCTTTAATACCTCCGGGTCATGGGATACATTTGCCTTAAATACAATGGTATCATTCTCAAAGACAGCCAGCTTAGTGGATGTGGAGCCCGGGCTTAAGGTGAAAATACGGTATGTTTTATCCATTCCTCTGCCTCCTATTTTCCATTCTTTGCTTGTGCACGGATAATCAGCATAAGGATATTGCCCATCATCTCAGACAGGGGCGCACTTCTTGAAAAGTCGCTGACCGGCTTTGCAAAGCCCTGAAGAATCGGGCCGTAAGCATCACCGTGTGCAAAATTCTGTATCAGCTTCACGCCGATATTGCCGGCATGAAGGTTGGGGAAAATCAATACATTTGCCTTACCGGCAACCTCGCTTTCCCGTTTCACTTTATTTGCTGCAACCTTCGGTATGATTGCCGAATCCAGCTGGAACTCGCCATCAATCTTGATGTCCGGCCTTCTCCTCCTGACAAGGTCAATTGCCGCGTTAATCACATCAATACTTTCATGCTCCGCACTGCCGCAGGTTGAAAATGCCAGCATGGCAACCCTTGGCTCCCACCCCAGAAGGGTTTTAACGGAATCAGCGGAAGCGATTGCTATATCTGCAAGGCCGTCCGCGTCCGGGGAGGGGTTCACGGCACAGTCAGCGATTGCAAGCATCTGGCCCTCCGGGCCCTCAAAGCCTGGAACATTTAAAATCCCCATGCTGGAGATGTTCTGGAAGCCTTCCTCCAGGCCTACGATGGCCTGAGCTGCGATAATTACGTCTGCCGTAGTGTAGACACGGCCTGCGGCGACTCCGTCAACCTCGCCGAATTTAAGCAGGAACATGGCAAAATTAACAGGAGCCTTTGCTTTTCTCCGGAAGGCTCTCTTTGCGTCCTCTTCCGTAATATATTTTGTGGAAATCTGTTCCTTCACCTCATCATCCTTATTATCAAAGAAAATGAAGCCCTCGGTAGAAATCCCCAAGGAAGCGGCAAACCCAGTGATTGTTCCCTCATTTCCGATCAGGACCGGATAACCGATCTTCTTATCGGCAACCTCCCTGGCTGCCCGGAGGATCATCTCGTTATCCGTTTCCGGGAATGCAATCCTCTGGGGACATTGCCTTGCCTGCTCCTCTAACCTGATAAATAAATCGTTACTCATTCTTATGCTTATGCCCATGCCCTTTACCGCACAAATCGCCACGAAAGTGCTGGCATGGACCCGCTCCTCCCTTCGTATATCAGTTTTAAATCTTACAACCTTCCTCCATCCTGCATCTATTTCTTGCAGTAAAGCTTTTTTGCGCTGCATATTCGATCTGCTTCATCCCAACATGCCGCATCAGGCCAGCTCTTATTTTAAATATTTCCTTAATTGCTCAAGGGTAATATGGATTGCTTCTTCTGCCGCATCTCCAAAATTCTCCCGGTAGGATGCCTTCGTATCCTCAGGAATGGTTTTATACCAGGCTTTATTGTAATAGTCCTCAATATAACCATGGTGTGCATACTCCACCTCCCGGGCCTCCACCGCTACTCCGGCTTCCCTTAGCATATCCGCATAAAGGAGCCCTTCCTTGCTTAAGGCATCTTCCTTCGCGGTTAAAACCACCGCCGGAGGCATGCCGGCAAGCAATTGTCCCGGTGCTGTCACAGGGGATACGAAAGGTAGACCGCGCTCTTCCTCCCGGCAGTACAGGTCATTAAAGGCATCGATCACCTCGCAGGGGATGTCCGCCGGATATTTAGCCTTATTGTCCGGCTCCGTTACTGCGTCCAGATAAGGGTAATGCAGTATCTGGCATGCAATTCTATAAGCCGTTTCTTCCCTGGCTTTCATACAGGCCACTGTCGCAAGGTTCGCTCCGGCACTATACCCCATCAGGGCAAAGCTGCCGGGATCAATCCCATACTCCTTTGCATGAGCCGCGAAATACCCCATAACCGCCAACACGTCTTCGATTGCCGCAGGATATGGGTGTTCCGGGGCTTTCCTGTAATTAATCCCAATAACGTGTATATCCAGCTCATTTTTAATCAACTCACGTAAAGCGTCATTCTTTGCTGCGTGGCCAAGAACAAAGCCTCCTCCATGCATTTCAAAAAGTACTGCCCCAGGAGTTGATGCTGCCCTATGAAAATAAACCTCTACCGCTTCATTCCCGCCCGGTATCTCCATTTTCTCACCCCGGAGCGGGCAAAGCTCTACTGCTTCCAGCGCCACGCTTCTTAAATGGGGGATTATTTTCCTAAAGCTTTTTGTGTACTCTTTCATATGTATGTGAAAATCCTCCATTGTATTTACCGGCTGAAATCCTTATTCCTTTCCCCGGCCTTCCATCCACGGGCTTAAGCCACAGCAAACAATGCCGTCCATACAATAGAAACAGGGAAGCTGTCCATTGCAAAAACATCGGTATTAACACCAATTACTATGATCACTTCCCTCGTTTCTATCAAGTATATTGCTTATTCTTTCTTCTTAACTATGTTTAACGGTATACATAATCTCCGGACCTGAATTTCGGAGGAATCACAGGAACCTGGATAAAGGATTCATACTCTCCGCCTGTGTGGATAATATGCTTTCCGTGGTTGTCAGTATCCCAAGCCAAAGGCTCGAACCAGCCTTCGCGGATATAGCGTCCCGCAATCTGGATCCTGAGCTTCTCGCCCTTATGCCAGATACGGCTGGAAGGTACGATCTCTACATCAATAGGAACGATCTCTCCCTTACTCAGCTTAAGCTCCCTTCTGTGGGCCATTACCGGCTGGAACTTCGTGGAAAGCTCCGGATCAAGCTCCCTGTGGGATACACGGCATTTGCCCCAGGCACCCGGGTGAGGCTCGCCAAGAGTAGTCCAGGGAATCCAGTTGCCATCCTTGTCGGCCTTCTGGATATTAAAGAACATATCCATATCATCATGGCCGTCCGCCTCTACAAAGAGGTGAAGGTACATATAGCCTGTAAGCTCTGTATCCTCTGTAAATTCCATGTCGAATACGACCTCTTCCGTATTGCCGTCATAGCTTACACTGCTCTTTACCTCAACCGGCGCATCCTGCATTGTCATCTTGCCGGCATCCAGATAGTATCTCTTATATTCTGTCCTCTCTAAGGGAAACTCATTTTCTTTTCTTTGTACCTGGTAATCACAGTCATAAGCATCCATAACGTCGATACGTACCTTTGGAGTTAATTCCCAACCATTATGGATATCCTTCAGGTAACGGTCATAGAAGCGCTTTAAATCCTCCAGGTTGTCGGGATTGTAGCTATCGGGCCATTCAAAATCCCTGTGCATTCTGATCCATTTCTTACGGGATTTTGCTTTCCTGAAGGCCTGTACGGAACCTCTTAAATGGAAATGGCTAAAGCCTGCGGTCGCATAAATCGGAAGACGTACCTTGGAGAAATCAGGGATCTTATCCTCCCAGTAGCCGTTCATCAGCGGATACTTACGGGCCATGGCAACCTGGTCATCAACACCGCCCATACCTGTAACCTGGGCTGCAATAAATTCATTAAAGCTTAACGCGGGAACGCCACCTTCAAAAATGGATTCCCTGTAAAGGTCCGTCGTCGCTTCCCAAGGAGCGATGCAGGCAAGATGGGGCGGCTGGTATGCTGCGATTCTCCACTGGTGCATTGCAACACCGGAATTACCTGCCATACCAACTTTACCGTTACACCATACCTGCTGTGCAATCCACTCGATAAAGTCATAGCCGTCCTCGCTGTCCTGGTGGGTAAACATATGCACATCTCCCTCCGAATGACCTGCACCGCGGACGTCAACATTTGCTACCGCATATCCGTTATAGCACCAATACATTGGATCCGGTGATTCAAATTTAGCCAGGTTGGATACAGTCTGGGGAGGAACACCCATGATCTGCCACTCTGACATTCCTTCACCGGGACGCTTGCCAAACCAGCTCCAGGATACGATTACGGGAATCTTTTCCGTAGCGTTCTTCGGTCTGAAGATATCCGTATAGATTGTAACGCCGTCCCTCATCTTAACTGCAACATCCTGCTCACAGATGATTCCAGGCGCTGCCTCATATACTCTCTGGTTGAATGCAGGACAGAAGCCCTGGCCCATCCTGGCCATCGGATCCTCGCTGTTCGCCAGATCCACTGCCTCCTGGTTATCCACAGGTTTTCTGGCAACACGGTAAATCGCTTCAATTTCTTCCCCTTTAAACACTTCTTTTCGTGTAAAATATTGGCCGTCGTTCATAGTCCTTCTCCATTCTTTTTATTTTATCAGCTTTTACTCTTCCAATAAATCACATACATAATCAACTGCTTCCCCGATTGTTTTCTTACGGCGGAAGGTCATATATGGAATCTCGACATCAAACTTGTCCTCCAGGAATGTAGTAATCTGGGAGTAATGTACGGATTTAGCGTTCAAATCCTCAACAAAGCGCATATCCTCGTTCATCTCTTCCTTGCTCTTTCCAAACAAGGGAGCTCCTCTTTCTACCAGCATTTCAAAAACTTCATCTCTTTGACTCATTTCTTTAACCTCCTTGATATTGCTTTTTTCGTCAAGGAGGTTTTCCTCCTTGATATTGCTTTTTTCGTCAAGGAGGTTTTCCTCCTTGATATTGCTTCTTTCATCAGGAGGTTTTACCTCCTAATTAGTCGAAAACACAACATTCATTTTGTGCAGTTTGTACATATATACTTTTCACCATTAATATATATATACCAATTGTATATAATGGACAAAAAAATAACAATGTTTTATAATACAAATAGATCCTACTTTCCAAACACATAATTGTGCTAAAGCACAACAAGGAGATTTTCATGGAAATAAGTAAATTTATTAGGGAATTACAGGCTATAAGCCCCAATTGGTTACAGATGCTAAATGCAGATGAACAGATCTATTCCTTCCGCCCCTACCCTTCCACAAGCAAGCTAATCAACAATATGCTCTACATCGGGCGCCTCTCCAGGCTTCTGCCCCTGGCAACGGAGGAACGCCTGAATTTTCTGTGCATTGACGACCAGAACGGCGGCTATGACAGGGAACTGCTGCTGGCTTCCTTCCCAAACTGCAACATCGTCCTTACCAGCCACCCAATCCAGTTCCAGAAGCTCTGTGACCTGTCTACGGAGATCTTCCTGGCGGAGACAAAGTATACCAGCTATATCAACCACATGATGGTTGCCGCAAATATGAACAAGGGTCCCCAGTACCTGGTGGATGAGGCCTTTAAGCTGCTCAAATCCCCGATTGTCATCATTGATACCAGCTATAAGGTGATTGCCATGTATAACGGGATAAAAATCGAGTCCAGGCCGGACCTGGACACACAGAGGGAAATCGGGTATATCACGGAGCAGACCCTGCAGCGGATGAAGCAGGACAAGATATACGAAAAACTCCGGGCTTCCAAATATCCCTCCTATGACAAGCCAAAAACAGAGCAATATGGCTGGATGACCATCCTCGTCTACATCCATGGGATTGAAGTCGCCCAGATCGCCATGATGGAATATGACCATCCCTTTACCAGCTATGATTTTGAATTTCTTAATTTTTTCAGCCAATTGATTTCCTGGGAAATGCAGAAGAACGATTTTTATAAGAACAACCGGGGCATTATGCACAGTGTATTCTTATCCGAGCTGCTGGACCGCAAGATCCCGAACCAAAGGATCGTAAAGCTCCGGAAGGAACAATTAAACTGGAATGATGCGCCGTGCCTATATGTGTTCACGGTATTTGACAATGATGCCACGGACTTTAGCAATAAGGCACAGATCCTGGCCTACCAGCTCCAGCATATCCTGCCCAATTCCAGATACGCCATTTATGACGGAAAGCTTGTCCTGCTTTTACAGCAAAATGATGAGGATATCTCACCCTTTTTGGAGGGTGGACTTGTAGATGAATGCCTGGAATCCAACCAGCTGACCGGCATTCTAAGTAATTGTTTTTCCAACCTGCTGGATATCCGCAAGTTTTATGACCAGACCTTAAAGGTGCATGAGCTGCGCCAGATTATTTCGGAGCAGCGCAACATCTATTTTTATTCCGATTATATGTTCTACCATATCGGGCAAATCATTTCTGAGGCCTATGATTTAAAGGATTTCTACCATCCGGCGCTTAATAAGGTCATGGATTATGATGCAAAAAATAATACAAACTTTTTAGATACATTGAAGGAATATTTGCTCCATGTCGATAACCCCACCTTATGCGCCAAGAACCTGTACATCCATAAAAATACCTTCTTCTACCGGATGAACAAGATCCGGGAGCTATTCCACCTGGATTTCAGTAACGGGATGGAACGGATGCGGCTCCATCTTACCTTGGAGTTTTTAAAGCTGGCAGAACTGACCGAAGAGGAAACCTTAAGAAAGGGGAAGAAGAATTAATTCCCCTTCCCCTCCATGCATGCACAGTGTCCGCAGCCTGGGCACAGGCTGACAGGTTCCTGTTCGGCCTTACCTGCTTCCCTTGATTCCTTCCATAACCGTTCCGCCACAGGCGCCCAGTTTCTTGCTGTTTCAACGCATTTGCCGGAAAGCTCCCCGGCAGGCTCCGGATTCTGGTAGTCCGTACTCTTAGCCCTGGTTTTCTCAACGAGCTGTGTCAGCCTTCCCGGATTATCCAGCACCGGACAGGGTCTTAGCATATTCTCATTCCAGGGCTGGTTGTCGTGATATCCCATAAAAAGCGGAGACCGGTACGCTTCCAGCAGGGTCTTTTCACGTATGTTGGAGTCAGAATAATGGATAAAAGCACAGGGCTCAACATCCCCATTGGCATTGATATGCAGATAGCTTCTCCCACCGGCAATACAGCCGCCCACATATTCCCCGTCATTCCAGAAGTCCACGGTAAAAATAGGCTTGGTACCTCTGTATTCACGGATTTTATGGTACATCAGCTCACGTTGTCCGGCGGTAGCCAGCAGCTCCTTCACCGCACCCTTTCCTACCGGCATGTAAGTAAAGAACCAGGCAAACTTTGCCCCCATATCAATCATTTTATCGAAATATTCTTCACTGCCAATCACCTCAGCATTGGCTCTGGTGTAGCAGCAGGAAATGCCAAAGGGCAGCTTTTTGTCCCTGAGGATATCCATGGCCTTGATGATCTTTTGGTAGGTTCCCTCTCCCCTTCTGGAATCCGTCTCCTCCTCAAAGCCTTCAATACTAATTGCCGGAATAAAGTTCTTAACCCTAAGCATCTCATCTGCAAAGGCTTCATCAATTAAGGTTCCATTGGTGAAGGTGGAGAAGATACAATCCGGATGGCTCTCACACAATCTTATGATATCCTTTTTACGTACTAAGGGTTCCCCTCCGCTAAATAAGTACATATAGGTGCCAAGCTCCACACCCTGTTTAACAATGCTGTCCATCTCCTCATAAGTCAGGTTCATATGGTTTCCATATTCTGCTGCCCAGCAACCGGTACAGTTTAAATTGCAGGCACTGGTAGGATCCATTAAAATGGCCCAGGGGATGTTGCAATTGTACTTTTCCCTGTTTTCCAGCTGCCTTTGGTAGCCTGACAGGCCGGCGTTGACAACAAAATTTTCAAACAGCCGGTTCCTTACACCAGGATCAATATCCTGCCATAGGCTCATGATTAATTTATACCAGTTGCTTTCCTTATCGCTGATGACCTGGCGTATTGCCACCAGCTCCCTTGCATGTATGTTCCTGGTATCAAGCCTGTCAAACCAATCCAGCAGCTTAGGGAGATTTGCTTCCGGATCCTTATCCATGTAACCCAACGCTTTTTTTACTGCAAATGCTTCCAAATGATCAATAATTGCCATCT
Source organism: Clostridiales bacterium (assembly GCA_012839295.1). GTDB lineage: Bacteria > Bacillota > Clostridia > Lachnospirales > Lachnospiraceae > Mobilitalea. Next base: position 16,345 of record DUNO01000060.1, on the reverse strand, counting down.
TTTCATCCTCCTCTATAGTATCAATATGAAATTTCTTCCTATTGGTGCCTTATGGAGGAACAAAATATTTACCTCATAAGAGGTTTCTCGCCTGAGGCCACCAGGCCGCCATCACACAGGATATCCGTGCCCGTCAGATAACCGGCAAATACTACAAAAGAGTGTTTGAATTGAGAATGAAATTTAAAGATATTCAGTCAAGGCTGATATTTCAAACCTGTTCCATGTCATATAACAATCGAAAAAGTAAATGCAGTCCATTCATTTTCCACACTTTCAGCAAAGATTTCACCACCAAGACGGCTAATTGCGGATTTTGCGATTGACAGGCCAAGCCCAAAGCCATTCCCATCGCCGCTACGCGACGGGTCGCCACGGTAAAAGCGGTCAAAGACTTTATCCATATCTTGTTGCGCAATCCCTTTTCCACTATTTTTTATGGTACACACTACTTGATTTTTTGATCTCCTCAAAACAACCTCAACCGCTCCAGCCTTATCTGTGTACTTCAGAGCGTTGTCAAGAAGTATCGTAAAAACCTGTTCGACCAAATCCGCGTCACTTGCGATAAGAATATCCGGTTCTATCATTCTTGTAAAAGCTATCTCTTTTTCCCGAATGATAGGTTCCATTGGCATAATAGTATTCTCAATCAGCCTGCTTATATCAAACTGCGCTTTGCATATTGTGCCGCTTGTGCCGTCCATGTTGGCAAGAAACAAGAGATTATTTACCAGCTTACTCATTCTATCCGTACCGTACTTTATATAATCAAGCCATTCCCGCTGGCTTTTAATCGTCTCATCTTCATTTGCCACAAGCGCATCATAATTTGCATTAACTACCGATAAGGGGGTTTTTAATTCGTGTGAAGCGTCGGCAACAAATTGGCGCTGCTTTTCCCATGCCTCTGCAATCGGTTTAATAGAACGCTTTGCAAAATACAGACTTATGAAGAATACTACTACAAGTACGCCTGCTCCAACAAGAAGGAATGTCAGCAATAAATCCAGCAGGGTCTTTTGGGTATCTGTAATATCTAAAAAAGCAATGCGATAGCTCCCATCCGATATTTCGTCAGCCTGACCGTTATCTGATATTACATTAACCGTATAGGGCCCGGAGGTGTAAATCCAGCTTCGGTCATAGAAGTCTATCCGCTTATTGCTTTTATCTTTCTCTGTTAAGGAAACCGCTTGGGCATAAACCTCTTGCGGCATATCGATAAATGAATCAATATTTACAATTTCCCCATCTGCACTTACCAATACTGTAAACGAGGGTGAATACTCCGCAGGGGAAAAGGCTGTTACATGACTTATGTTTGAGGAGCCTTCGGAACTAACAGGCGGCGGTAATAGTGTATCACCGTCCTCACCACTACTATGGATCGTAAGGGCTGCTCCTGACAAAGCCTTCAGTTTACGTTCATTTTCTGCCACTATATTGCTATACGTAGTGAGATAAACAATGGCAAATGCCCCCAGTATTACAATAGAAGTAATGATCATATTCATCATGAGCAGTTTGTTTTGGAGTTTTTTGAACATAGGTCACGGTTTCCTTTCTTCCACCAGTGTGTACCCCAAGCCCCTTACTGTTCGGACGATGACCCGTGTTTTGAGCCTTGACAGTTTTTTTCGGAGCAAGGAGATATGCGTTTCCACATAGTTATCTTCAGCATTGGTATCATATCCCCATATTACCTCAATGAAAGTTTCTTTTGAAACTACCAGGTTATTGTTCTTAATCAAAATCTCAAGTAACTGGCTTTCTTTCAGCGTAAGCTTGATTTCTTCCCCATCGCATTCCAGTATAAGCGAGTGCGGATTTAACGTAATGTTAGCAAAGGTAAGCAGCCCATCAATATTTAATTTGGGCGTTCTTCTACCGAGCGCCCTCATGCGCGCGAGTAGCTCGTCGGTGTGGAAAGGTTTTGCAGGTAGTCATCCGCACCGTAATCAAGACCCTGCACCTTGTCCGCAATTTGACCACGGGCAGTCAGCAAAATAACAGGTGTCTCAATACCTGAGCTTCTAATCTCTTTCAGGACAGAAAGCCCGTCGAGCTTGGGAAGCATAATGTCAAGTATGATAATGTCATAAATCCCTGTTGCCGCGCAATCAAGGCCATACTCACCATCATGTGCTAAATCAACTGTATAATGGTTTTTCTTTAACACTTCGGCAACGGCCTTTGCCATATATTTTTCATCTTCAACCATTAGAACTCTCATGCAGAACCGCTCCTAAAATTGATAACCCAGCCACCGACAAGGGTATTTCCCTTGCCGGTGGTATAGGCTTTGTTACTTGTTCCGGACACTAATGCTGCCATCGGGATTCTGCGTGAATCCCTCGGGGGCTTTTTCGCTCCAGGTCTCTCCACCGTCAGTGGAATAGGATACCTTCCCGTTCTCATTTTTGGTAACAAAAGCACCGTCCCCGGGTTCCGGCTTCTCACCGCCGACCCAAGACTGAACCGTACCATCTTCGCCGTACTCAACATTGTAGTCTGCCGGCGCACCCTCCGTCCAGGTCGTGCCGCCGTCAACGGAATAGCTCATATTCCCGTCTTCATTCTTGACGAGGGAGCTTCCAACCGGCAAGCCGCCGGCTGCAAACACCGAAACCGCGCCGAATGACAAGACGAGTGCCGTACAAGTTACAATGGCGGCTATCTTCTTCGTGTGGGTGTTAAAAACAGTTGTGATTTTTTCTTTCATGGTATAACCTCCGTTTATGATTGGTTTTGTAAGTAGCTACCTTACGATGATTATCATAAACGGCCCACCTTTACTGAACCTGTGATTTTTAGATTTTTGAAAAATACAGCGATAAGTTATGAGAACCTAAATACTATACAGGGGATTATATCATACCGTCTAACTTTTGTCAGGTGAAATGTAAAATGGCATAGGGTAATATTATTAAAAACAACATGGGCCTAAAAAAGCCGCAGGATCTCAAAATCCTACGGCGTAGATTAAAGGTTAAAAGGACATAACCCATTTGAATATATCTATTCGGTTTCTGTCTCAAAGGCTCCTGGTTCTTCCTTCACCTTCAGCTCATCTTCAACTTCCAGTTCTTCTTCCGCGTCCTGTTCCTCTGCGTCCTGCTCAGCCTCTTCCACCGGCTCTTCCTTCATCTTATTTCCGCAATATGGGCAGAAGCTCATATCCTGCTTAAGCTCCTTCTCACAGACTTCACATACCTTAATACCTTTTAGCTGGTGGATCTGTTCCTGTAAGAAGACAACCTTTAATTCATTTTCCCTGATTCTATTTACCGGTTCCTCAAACAATTCATTTTCTTCCAGGGCAAAGTTCTCATAATATATTTTTCCAATCTCCCTATAAGCCTCTTCTATATCCTGCTTTGCCCGGTTAATGCTGGAATTCAGCTTGGCGGCATCAATCGTATCATGTGCCTTATTCGTGATTTCCCTTGTGATCTTATTTACTTTCTCTGTAAAATCATTCAACATAAGCGTCCTCATTTCTGCGCCGCGTTGTGTGCATATTAAGTTTGTGTACGCAGCGCAGACACAAACTTGCCAAAAGTAAGTATTGCTTGGCGCAATATCATCTTTTTTACCTGTCCGTCTTTTACTGCTTATAGTATAACCAATATCCCCATACTTGCCAATACTAATATTCTAAAAATTTGCTTTGAAAAACCCGTTTTACAACTAGTTCCAGCCCTTACACACATCCACCCAGGCGCTGTAATCCGAATATTGTTCCAGCTCCCCTATGGTCAGCTCAATGGCGCTGTTGCTGCTGCCACAGGCCGGAAATACGGTTTCAAACCGTTTCAGGGCTTCATCCAGGTACACACTAACCCCTGCCTTGACGGCAAAGGGGCAAACTCCGCCGACAGCATGTCCCACCAGGCTTTCCGCCTCCTCAGGGCCAAGCATTTTCGCCTTTGTCTTAAATTGCGCCTTGAATTTTGCATTATCAACCTTGGCATCACCGGCGGTAACAACTAATACCGGCTGCCCCTCCACCAGAAAGGAAAGGCTTTTTGCAATCCTCATAGGTTCACAGTTTAATGCGGCGGCTGCAAGCTCCACCGTTGCACTGGATACCGCAAATTCCAGTATCCGGTCCTCCATGTTATATTGTTTAAAATATTCTCTCACATTTTCAATGGCCATAATCAGTCTCCTTACCTTATAACAATGCCCTGGGATTGCAGGACTAATTAATTCTACACCAAAGTAAAGACAATGTCCAACCACCGGCTAACTCAAAAGTCAAATTGCCAAATGAACTAAGATACAATATTGGACGTAGTCTTTACTTTTAAGCAGAAAAAAGGTATAATAAATTATATAAAAGTTATATTATGGTAACAGGAAACATAAGGTTAAAACTTATGCTCGCCCTTAAATCAGGAATAAAAAGTGATTATTCGCTAACCTTGGACAGTTGAGAATAATCACTTTTTATTGTGCATCTTTATTAATACAAATTAATACAACAATAAATGTGAGTAACGCTATGATGAACATACTGAAGCTTATCATCAGAGATAAGGCGTCCGAAAAAGTTATCATAAGGCTCACTTCCTTTCTATGTAATATAGCGAAAGAAGTTCACCTCCTCCTATGTAAAATAGAGGGCAAGCGCTCCGTGATTATCCTAAGCTGATAAAACCAGCTTTTTCCTGTTACCATAGGGACAGTATTTCACAAAATATGAGTCGATCCTTTGGGTAATGATATTTTCTGCCACCAACGGAAGCATAATTATTATATGGTGTTTTTACCAACAGAAAAGACCCCTTGCTTCTCATCGTACAAGGGGCCTTTCTGGGCACTAACGAAATCTATATCTTATTCTTGTCGGCAATGTTATCCAGCTCCTCCATAATAGCAGGGATTACCTGGTAGAGGTCACCCACAATACCGTAATCTGCTACTTCAAAGATCGGAGCATTTTCATTCTTATTGATCGCAATGATGTAATCGGAGGACTGCATACCGGCTAAATGCTGAATTGCGCCGGAGATACCGCAAGCTATATAGATACGGGGCTTAACGGTGGTTCCTGTCTGTCCGACCTGATAAGAATGGTCAATCCAGCCTGAATCTACACAGGCTCTGGAGGATGCAACGGTTCCTCCCAGTTTTTCGGCAAGCTGCTTTAATAATTCAAAGCCCTCGGGAGTTCCAAGACCCCTGCCGCCGGATACGATTACTTCCGCTTCCGTGAGGGACGCCATCTCCGTTGCCTTCTTTACTATTTCAACTACTTTTGTCCTGATCTCATTTTCCTTAAACTCCACTGGGAGCTTAATGCATTCGCCTTTTCTTCCCGGCTCCTGCTTTGCCTTTTCCATAACGCCGGGACGCACCGTCGACATCTGAGGACGGTGGTTCGGGCATACGATGGTGGCCATTAGGTTACCACCGAAGGCAGGTCTGGTCTGCTTGATCTTTTTATCCTCCGGGTCGATTTCCAGCTTGGTACAGTCGGCGGTTAAGCCGGTTCCGCAACGGACTGCAAGACATGGGCCTAAGTCCCTGCCGATATGGGTTGCCCCAAGCAGGATGATCTCCGGCCTATACTCTGTGATTGCTTCATAGATTACCTTTGTGTAGGCATCTGTCCTATAATTCTTTAATTCCGGATGGTCTGCAAGGTATACCTTGTCAGCACCATAAGTATATAATTCCTCAACCAGGTCCTCCACCTTATCACCGCAGAGCACGGCGCAAAGCTCCGTACCGATTTCCGCGGCAAGCTTCCTTCCTTCACCCAGAAGCTCGGTTACTACGGGCATGAGCCTGCCTTCCCTTTGCTCGGCAAACACCCACACGCCCTTGTAGTCCCTGATATCTATCTTACTTTCCTGCCCCTCTGTCTTCTCAATGGCATCAAAGGGACATGCTTCCACACATACGCCGCATCCGGTACAGGCGCTTCCGATTACCGCCAAACGGTTTACCATTGTAATAGCGTCGAAAGGACAGCTCTTAACGCATTTGGTGCAGCCTTTACATTTATCATTAATAACTCTTACGCCCATTGTTCTCCGCCTTTCTATATTGCGTGCTTTTCTTTTAGCTTTGCCACTACTTCTGCCGCCATCTCTTTTACCGTACCCTTCAGCATCTCACCCTTACCCTTGGTGGGAGGTGTGAAGGAACGCCATACCTGGGTCGGGGATGCGCTCAGTCCGCATTCCTCCGGTGACAGTCCCACATCCTTATGTGTCCATACGGTAATATCCTTCTTATATGCATCAACAATATTGTAAATGCTCATGTATCTGGGCTCGTTTAATTCCTTTACCGCCGTTAACAGGCAGGGTGTCTTAACCTCAATCACCTCATAGCCGTCCTCCAGCTGGCGCTGTACCGTTACCGCATCCCCATTTACCTGGACATCCTGGACATAGGTTATTACCGGTATATCAAGCCTCTGGGCCGTCTGGGGGCCTACCTGGGCCGTATCACCATCAATGGCCTGGCGTCCTGCAAAGATGATGTCCACATCGCCGATTTTTTTGATGCCGGCAGCAAGGGTTGTAGAAGTCGCACAGGTATCCGCACCGCCAAAGGCTCTGTCACTGAGCAGATAAGCTGCATCCGCGCCCATGGAAAGGCACTCCCTTAACATGACGGAGGCCTGGGGAGGTCCCATTGTAATCACCGAAATATGAATGGATGGGTCTTTATCTTTTAATGCCAGGGCTGCTTCCAGCGCATTAGCATCATCCGGGTTCAAAATACTGGGGACACCCTCGCGGATCAGGGTTCCCTTTACCGGGTCAATTTTTACTTCGTTCGTATCCGGTACCTGCTTTACACATACTAATACTTTCATTCCTATCTCCATTCCGCCGCCTAAATCCGGCATAAATTCTATTGAAAGAAGGAGAATCCTCTTTCACTTTTCTAACGTCATATTATTTTCTAAGCAGCTGCCCAGCGATAACCATCTGCTGCACCTGTGATGTTCCCTCATAGATGGTGAATACCCTGCAGTCACGGTACAGGCGTTCCACCTTGTATTCCTTCATATAGCCGTATCCGCCATGGATCTGGACTGCCTTTGCACAGATTTCATTACAGGTCTCGGAGGCAAACCATTTTGCCATGGACGCAGCCATTGTCGTGTTCTCATTCATGTCCTTCTTATAGGCAGCGTCATATAAGAGCTGCTTTGCCGCCTCTAATTTCGTTGCCATCTCAGCAATCATAAAGCTGATGGCCTGGAAATCTGCAATCCTCTTACCAAACTGCTTTCTTTCCTTCGCATACTTAATCGTCTCGTCAAGAGCCGCCTGGGCAACGCCTACGGATTGGGCTGCAACACCGATACGTCCCGTATCCAAGGTCTTCATTGCATTGATAAAGCCCTGGTTGATCTCACCCAGGATATCACTTTTATGCACACGGACATTTTCCAGGATAATATCGCTGGTTCCGCAGCCGATTAAGCCCATCTTGTGCTCCGGCTTTCCGCAGGATACGCCTTCCAGCTTCATGTCCACGATGAATGCGGTGATTCCCTTGGCACCCTTCGTCATATCTGTCTTTGCATATACGATGGCAAGGTCGGAAAATGGAGCCATGGTAATAAAGGTCTTCCGGCCGTTTAAAACATAATAATCGCCATCCTCCACAGCGGTGGTCGTCATACCCGCTGCGTCAGAACCGGCTCCCGGCTCCGTCAAGGCAAAGGCCAGTATCTTCTCACCGGTTACTACGGGCCTTAAATATTTCTCCAGCTGCTCCGGTGTGCCGGATAATTGCAGCGGTCCTCCGGAAAGGGAGTTCGGGGAGGATACATATAAGCTGGCCACCGCACTTACCCTTGCGATTTCCTCCATAACGATGACGTAAGCCCTGGTATCAGCTCCTGTACCGCCCAGCTCCTTTGGGATCTTGATGCCGAAGAAGCCGGCCTTCCCCATTTTTTTCAGGATCTCCTGGGGGAAAACACCTGTCTCCTCCACCTGGTCAAGAATATCAGGTGTCAGCTCTTTTTGTGCAAAATCTCTTGCTAATTTACGAATTAATTCGTGCTGCTGCGTAAAAACCATGATTAACCTCCATTTTCTTTTGAGAGTGCTCCTTTATTTTGGCTGGATTCTTGCATAAGCCTGTTTTTTCAGCTCCTGTATATCCAATTTGCCGCCGGCCATTTCCGGAAAATTATTAAAAAGCAGGATGAATTTTGGTACCTTATAATCTGCCAGGTTATTTTTTAACAGCTCCCGTAGCCACTCCTCCGTCAAGCTGGAATCCTGGGCAGCAACAATGCAGGCTACGATTTCCTCCTGCACTACCGGCATGGGAATGCCAAATACCTTTACCTGGGCGACGGCCTTACTTCCCCTCGCCGCATCCTCTATCTCCTTTGGGGAAATGTTCTCGCCGCAGCGGATGATGATATCCTTCTTCCTTCCGGTGACATAGAGATTCCCTTCCTCATCCAGATATCCCAGATCCCCGGTTTTTAACCAGCCATCCTCCCCGATTACACTTCGGGTCTCCTCCGGGTTCTTATAGTAGCCCTTCATCACATTATAGCCTTTGATTAGTATCTCACCCTGTTCGTAGGGCTTCCCCTGCGCTCCGGTCTCCAGTCCCAGGATCTTAAGCTCTATACTGCTGATAGCCTTCCCTACGGATCTCGAACGCAGGTCCAGGGGATCGGACAAGCTCGTAAAAGTAATGCTTGGTGAGGCTTCCGTCTGCCCATAGGATTGCATTAAGCCCCCGATTCCAAGCTCCTTTACAATGGCCAGATAGTCCTTTTGGTTCACCGGAGAACCGGCAATCATTCCTGTCCTTAAGGTGTCCAATCTATATTTTTCCCTCTCCCTGCTATATAGAATAGCCAGGAAGAGTGATGGTACTCCGTTTAATACCGTACAGCGGTTCTTGTCAATACACTCCATCACTACGCCCGTCTTATGGCTGCTGCACAGGTGCATACAGCCACCATGGACGAACAGAGTCAGCAGTCCCATGGATAATCCGAAGCAATGGAACATGGGCAGCACCTGGCAAATCCGGTCTTCCCCGGTCCACTGCAGGATTTCCACTGCCTCTCTTGCGATATTCATCATCTGGTAATGGGTAATCATAACGCCCTTAGGTCTGCTGGTAGAGCCTGAGGTAAACAGCATACAGGCATTGTCACCGGCAGTTACCTGTGCCTGCCTGGCAAGAAGCTTCTGCATTTCTACACCTGAGATTGGCTGGGCCTTCTTAATCCCCTTAAGCATCCCCCTTGCCATGGATATCTTTAAATATTTACGGTATAGGCTGTCTGTCAGGTTGTCGGCAAAGACATCATCATAGTAGACCTGGTCCACATCCGCGTAGTCAAAGAGCAGCTGCACTTCCCGCTCCTTCAGGTTCGGGTTGACCAGGACCGGGATTGCCCCAACCTTTACGATTGCCAGGAAGGCACAGACCCATTCTACTGAGTTTTTGCCGCATAGTGCAAAATGTGCCCCCTTCTCCACCTCCTCATACAGCAGGGAAACTGCCATTTTATCGGAGAGGCCGTCAAGCTCCTCCCAGGTATAGGTTTCCCCGTCCCAGGTAATTGCCGGATGCTCCCTTCGTTCTGCTGCCATATGATGAAATTGCTCTCCGATTGTAACCTCTTTTAGTTCCATCCTTTATCCAAGCATTTCAGAGAATGTCTGAACTGCAGTCCTTACCTGTTCATAATTTACCATCTGCCTGTCAACTTCGATCTGAAGCAACGGGATATTCTTCTCCTCACAGGCTTTCTTTACAATGACATAGTCAAACTCCTCCGGGTCACAGAATTTGGTCAGGACGTAGATCACGCCCTCTGCCCGCTTTTCCTGCACCAGCTCTGTGATGTAAGAAGCCCTGCCCTTATTCACGTCATAAAGCACGCTGCAGTTACCCATAGCTGCAAATTTCCCAGCCAGGCTGTCTAAGGCTGTGCCTGCCGGAGGGCAGTCCACACGGTACTGCCTTGACTCCTGGGCCATATCATCCGCAACGATCTGTATGCTGTTATCCTCTAAAATAGCCAGTAATTCCTTTGCATCTGCCAGGATGCCTGAGGTGACGACCCGAAGCTTCTTTGTCTTGCCCGGTTCTGTCGCCTTTAACGCGTCAACCAACTGGTTTACCAGGGCCGTATGCTCGGATTTTTCCATGAAATAAGCGCTCTTAAACACTGCATTGCGGTCAGCGGCAGTAATCGCCCCATAGTTCCCCGCATATTCGGAAAACTCCCTCATTGCCTGGTTGTGTGCATTATATATTTCAATTGATTTATGTAATTTACCGTCCTCGAAGGTCTCACCGGTGATTCTCTCTAAATCCTTAATCACCCTTTGATATCCCGCCTTGGTAAATTCCTTGCCGTAGTCAGTATTTCTATTCTGGGGATAGGTCATCGGAATAAATTCAATTCCCGGAACTGCGTACTTCCAGTTCTGGCCCAGGCATTTTAAGGAGTCGCACAGGGACGGGACTACGATTGCTGATACTCCCTGAAAAGCCCCCTTAATTCCCAGCTCCAGGATGGATTGCATGATGGAGCAGATAAATGCGGGAAAATAAGCCTTTGCTTCCCTGATCTCCATATCCGCTCCCCAGGTTCCAAAGGGCAGAAGTCCCATGGAATGGATGATTTCCTCCGGGCTATAAACTGGTGAACAGACAACTACCTTTTTGCCCTGCCCAAGGTAGGATTTCAGCAGCTCCTGCGGTGACGCTGCTATGCGGTGAAATTCCTGAAGGATGTCTTGTAATGCGGCCATATTATCGTACCCCCTTATTTGCTTCCATGATTTCCGTTAACGCCTGCACCCTTGTCTCATACTGGGCTTCCGAGAAATTGCGGGGATCCGCCTGGTCGCCGTCAAAGGTGGAGAGGGGAACGCTGCATTCCTCGGCAATTTGGCGGCTCATCTCATACATAAAGCCGCTCCATAGCTTACAGGAACGGTTGACATGGACTAACATGCCTTCCACATTATTATTTCTTACCAGTGCGATTCTCTTATCCCTTGCATGCTCCAGATTAATGGCATTCGGCACATTGCAGTAGGCCTCAATCAGCCCGTCAAAATCATCGTAAATGAAGCCAAATGCATCTGCATATATGGTTGCAACCAGGTTAATCCCCCTGGACTTTAGCTGGGTTGCGGTAAACCTAAGATGTGGCCAGCAGGCGATTCCTTCAAACATAATGCGGTGCTTCTCCTCCGCACGGAAGGTACTGGTGCCGTTCTTTACGCTCTCCTCGTATTCCCTTGCCAAAAGCTCAAAGGCTTCCGCTGCCTCCAGGGTTCCCCTGGCACAGACAGCCACCGCCATATGGTTCATTAAGTCAAAGCCGTTTAAGGGTGAGGGGCTGTATTTACAAAAGCTCGTCGCCTTTAACCAGGCCTTTGAGGTACGGTTGGAGATTTTCATAATTTCTTTGAACTTCTCATCGGACCACCTCTTTCCCGTGATCTCCTCCAATTGCCTGATGGCATCCAGGAATTGTCCCTTCACGTAGGCGATCTCTTCCTTGGATACTTTATAATCGGGATTAAAGGGGATGTCGATTAGGATCATCGGAATATTTAATTCCTCCGCCAGGTTCTCATACCATTTAATCATGCAGTTGCAGATATTATTGCAGCATAACAGGTAATCCGGCTGGGGCATGTTCTGCTCCTCAATATCCTTTACCTGGGAGTATGCGATGCTGATTCTGGCATAGGCGCAGATATCATTGGAATAGCCCTCTCCCTCCGCTACTTCACAGAGGCGTCCGCCGCCCCCTCTTGCCGCAATGGCTGCCGCCTGGTTCTCCGGATAACAGACCGTCAGGCCGAGGGTCTGGAAGATCTCCTGGGGGAAGTTGCTGGCACACCAGCCGATCATCTCTCCCTTTTCCTTTGCGACCCATAGATTATCATAATGCTGTTTTGCAATGTTTCCTAATTTTGCTTTTGCAGAATTGGGATCCGGTACATATTTTGGCTTTCCTTCTTCGCCCATGGTTGCCTCCATTCTGCGCATTAAGCTGCGCTGCAAGTGAATCAGCTTGCTATTTCACTTTCTCAACTTCTATCATCATATCTGATTGTGATTTATCTTAAAACCCGGGTATCATTTACCCCAACTAGACTGCACTGGCAAATTTAATTCCTGTCCAGCTTAATTTCTTAATCCGGCGTGAATCCTTAAACCCAACTCATTTTAAGCTTGCTCTGCCGCTTTTTCCCATGTTTAAGCTTATTCTGCTGCCGACTTCTACTCTAAGCCTGTTCCGCTGCCACTGCCTTCTCATAAGCATACAAGGCCGCGCCCAAAGCGCCCATCAATTGGGAATGCTCCGAATATTTGATGGATACCTGGAGCTCACGCTCCAGGGCATCACGGACACCGCCGTTCCTTGCGACGCCGCCGCTCATGAACACTTCCTCTTTTATTCCGACCCGTTTTGCCAGGGCGGCCACACGGCTCGCCACGGAATTACAGATCCCTGCGATGACACATTCCACTTTGCTTCCATTGGCCAGCTGGGAGATCACCTCCGATTCGGCGAATACGGTGCAGGTGCTGGATATCTTTGCAGGCTCCTTCGCCGACCTGGCCTGGTCCTCAAATTCTGCAATGGGAACCTGGAGAATCGTAGCCATCACGTCCAGGAACCTTCCGGTTCCGGCTGCACATTTGTCATTCATCAGGAAGCTTTCCAGGATGCCCTTGCCATTTAAGCGGATCACCTTTGCGTCCTGTCCCCCGATATCGATTATGGTCCTGACCCGAGGATCGTCAAAATGTACGCCCTTCGCATGGCAGCTCAGCTCACTCAGCTCACCGTCCGCCTCAGAAAAATTCTTCCTCCCATATCCGGTAGCAATGATATAGGCAACCTCTTCCCTTTTTACCTTGCCGGCTTCCAGAGCCTCGTCCATGGCTTTTATACCGCCATTCGTCCCGATTCCGGCCACCATTAAGGAGGTTGCGGCGATTTTATTGCCATCCTCTAACAGGACACATTTTGAAGTTGTAGAGCCAATATCGATTCCGAGGGTATACATTATTTTATATCACCATTTTCCTTCATTGATTTAATCTCTTCCTGGGTAAAACCGATTCCCAGCAGCACTTCCTCCGTATCCTCGCCAAGCTGGGGACCCTTTTCATAATCCGGAAGGCCTGCCATGTCAAACATGACCGGCGTCCTGGTCATTGCCTTAGGGCCGGAGGGATAATCAAGCCTTGCAAAAACATCACTTTCCCATGCCTGGGGATCTTCAATGACCTGCTCCCAGGTCTGGCATACCTCAAAGCATAAGTCCGCTTCATCAAATATCTTTGTCCATTCCTCCAGGGTCTTGCCCTTGACTGCCTCCGTAATATGGCGGTTCAGCTCCTGGGGGTTCTTAGCAACATGGGCTAAGGAATCAAATTTTTCATCAGCTGCCAGCTCAGGCCTTCCGATGGTGGTAAGGAATTTGGCAAAATATTTATTGTACTCCGGAATTGCCAGCTGGATCCATACCTCATCCTTCGTGATATATGTAGTCTGAAGGGGATTTAGCATATCCTCCCTGCTGATGGGGTAATGGTTCCCATACTGTGCGGAGTGGATCATGGTTGCCAGTCCGTAAACTGCCGCGTGGTAAAGGCTTACGGTCACCTTGTCACCCTTGCCGGTCCTCTGTGCATTGATATAAGCAGCCAGTAAACCGGAGGCCAGGTAGATACCGCACTGGTGGTCACCCATGCCCGGCACGCAGTTTACAGGTGAGGTTCCCCTTTCATAAAGGGTTCCTGTCCAGCCGCCCCTTGCGGCAAATGCCGTAAAATCATAGCCCGGCTTATCCTTCAAAGGACCCTTGCGTCCATAGCCAAGAATCTGTCCAAATACTAACTCCGGCTTTTTCTTAGAAAGAGTCTCATAGTCAATTCCCAGCTTCTCCAAGGCTTGTGTCCTTAGATTTGTAACGAACATGTCGCATTCGTCCAAAAGCTTGTGGAAGGCCTTCATGCCATTTTCAGATTTTAGGTTTAAGACGATTCCCTTTTTATTTGCATTTTCATAATCATATGCCAGGCTCTCGTTCTGGTCCAGCGGCATCTTCTTATCAGGCCCGACATAGCGGACAGGGTCTCCGCCGGAGGCCTCAATCTTAATTACCTCCGCGCCCCAATCGGCCAAAAGTCTTGTTGCCGCAGGTGCAGCGATAAAGGTAGCTAATTCTACAATTTTAACTCCTTCTAAAAACTTAACACTCATTTGAACCTCCTGATGATTTACTAGTATACTTGTCGACAAGTTTATATTAATAAAATAATAACAAATTCCTTCGCCAAAGTAAAGTCTTTTTTTTCTAGCTCAAAAAATACTTTTTGAGCTAACTCTTGAATTATTTTCCGATAATCCAGGGATGCTTTCTTTTTCCCCTGGATTATCGGAAAATAAAGTACTCCGGCTCTGCAATCTTAAAAATACCCTTTAGCCTGGAAACCGTATCCAGGTGGTTGTGCAGGTACTCCCTGCCTTCCGTCTTCTTCCTCTGCTTAATGGATTCTACAATATTTTCATGATCCTTGATGATCTCCTTCAGCCTCTCCACATTGCGGACTTCAAAATTGCGCCAGCGTCTGACATGGATATAATGCTCCTTTATCAGGTTCATCACATCGCTTTTTCCCACTGCCTCCAGCATATAGCCATGGAATTTATTATCCACGTCATAAAACTGCTCCATCGTAAATTCTTTGCTGATGATCTTCTTTTGAAGCCCAATATTCTCTAAAAGCTGTCTGATAAGCTCATCATTATTTTCCTTGTCCATGATCCTCCGGAGGGTCTCCTGCTCAATCGATTCCCGGAGATACAGCACATCCTCTACCAGTCCCATGTCGATTAAGCTTACAAAGGTACCCCTCTGGGGATAAACGGTTATCAGCTTCCTGTCCTTTAACCTCGTAATGGCATTCCTGACGATATGCCTTGTTACTCCGTAGGTTTTGCACAGGTCGTTCTCGCTGATGCTGTCTCCCGGCATATATACTAACTTTTCTATTTTCAGGCATAAATCAATATATACTTCCTCGCTAGTCATGATCTTGTCGCCCATGATTCCCATTGAATCCATCACTCCATCCTAAAGTTACCTGTTCTTTCAACATAAATTCTTGATTGCAGGAACAGGGGTTTTCAGTTAAAAGATTATTTTATCCTGCGACGTCATTTTCTGGTTAAACTCTACGATAACGGATGCCTGGTTGGTAACGTCACTTAAGGTTGCTGTAATCTCTTCAGTAGAAGCCGCCTGCTGCATTGCAACTCCATTTACCTCACCCACCTCACTTGTAATAAGCTTGATGGATTCCGAAACTTCTGCAAGTACTTCGTTAATCTGCTTCGCTGTTTCTCCGCTTACCTTGGCAAAGGCTCCCATTTCCCTTGCAACAACTGCAAAGCCTCTTCCTGCTTCACCCACTCTGGCCGCCTCAATGGAACCGTTCAGCGCAAGTATATTGGATTTTGAAGTATTTGCCTGAATTGCCGAGACACAGTTTAAGGCTGTATTCACTTGCTCTTTCATAATCTCAGAGGCATGGTTAATATTACTCAGTTTTTCAGAGAGAAGAGTCGCACCATTTGCAATTTCTTCAACAGCATCCTGGGTCTGGCTCAGATTCGCAAATAAGCTTTTTGTCGATTCCAGAATGTGGTCTGCCTCCTTTAAGGAGGTTGCACAGGCAATGACACCTACAACTTCCCCGTCTTCATAGACCGGAGTCGCGATTCCTTTCAAAGGCTCTCCTAACATTTCCTTAGGAAGGATATTGACACTACCTTTTCCGGTTTTCATTGCTTCCAACAGATTCCGGTGTGCCGGAACATCCCAGGAAAGCTCCTCCCCTTCTACCGCTCCCGGTAATTGAAAAGATTTTGCCTGCCATACTCCAAGGGAATGTGTACGGCTGCAAAGTGATAACTGCATATCAATTCCAACTATCTCTGATACCATTGGTAATGTGATCTTTAATGCTTCTAAAACCCCTTTGCTCATTTTAATTCCTCCCATAAGTTTACATTTTATCTTTTCGTAACTATTTGGTCAGCCGATAGGCTTCCTCCTATGACTAATTTATAAGTAATGTAGGATTTTTGCAAGCATATTTTTAAAAATTAAGGATAATTTCTTACAATAATTGTGGTTTTTAACAAAAAAGTGAACCGCTCCCCGTCAAGTAGACAACTAAAAAAATAAATTTTTCTCTGCCAGTAGGTTTCATCCTACTGGCAGTTTTTATGCTGCTTGTAAATACATGTTGTATTTTTCGATAGGTGTTACTACAC
>DUNO01000002.1 GCA_012839295.1 Clostridiales bacterium | reverse complement strand
CCATTGAGTGACCTAACGGTCAAATGTTCGTTAGTGTGAAATGAAGATCATTTCACATCCGCCATTGAGTGACCTAACGGTCAAATGTTCGTTAGTGTGAAATGAAAATCATTTCACATCCGGCACCCCGTGACCTGATGGCTCAATGTCCGTTAATATTATTTATTAGGAGATGACAACATGGAGAAGAAGATATATCTTGATAATGCGGCGACAACAAAAACCAGGCCGGAAGTTGTGGAAGCAATGCTTCCTTATTTTACGGATTTATTCGGTAATCCTTCCAGCGTTTATGAATATGCAGCACAGAACAAGAAAGCCATCGATGAGGCAAGGGCTATGGTAGCCAAGGTAATTGGTGCGGGTCCCTCCGAGGTTTATTTTACTGCCAGCGGTACCGAGGCGGACAACTGGGCGATCAAGGCCACCCTGGAGGCCTATGGGGACAAGGGCAACCATATCATTACCTCCAAGATTGAGCATCATGCAATCCTCCATACCTGCGAGTATTTAGCGAAGCACGGCTATGAGGTGACCTATGTGGATGTTGATGAAAATGGCATCCTTAAGCTGGATCAGTTAGAAAAAGCAATCCGCCCGACAACCGTATTAATCTCAGTCATGTTTGCAAATAATGAAATTGGTACAATCCAGCCGATTAAAGAAATCGGTGAGCTTGCAAAAAAGCATAATATCCTGTTCCACACTGATGCTGTACAAGCATATGGACAGGTGCCGATAGATGTAAAGGATTTAAACATTGATATGCTGAGCGCCAGCGCCCATAAGCTGAACGGGCCCAAGGGAATTGGCCTGCTCTATATCAGAAAAGGTGTTAAAATCCGTTCCTTTATCCATGGAGGAGCCCAGGAAAGACAAAGACGTGCCGGAACTGAGAATGTGCCGGGAATCGTAGGCTTTGGTAAAGCCGCAGAGATTGCCCTGGCAACCATGAAGGAAAGGGCGGAAAAAGAAACGAAATTAAGGGAGCTGTTAATGAAGCGTGTGCTTGCTGAAGTCCCATTCGTCCGCGTGAACGGGGATAAGGTCAGGAGACTTCCTAACAACATTAATTTCAGCTTCCAGTTCATTGAAGGAGAATCCCTGCTTATCATGCTGGATATGAAGAACATCTGTGCATCCAGCGGCTCCGCCTGTACCTCAGGCTCCCTGGATCCTTCCCATGTACTTCTTGCAATTGGCCTGCCCCATGAAATAGCCCATGGCTCCTTGCGCCTGACCCTAAGTGAGGAGAATACGGAGGAGGAAATCAACTATACCGTTGACCAGATCAAGGAAATTGTGGATAAGCTCCGCCAGATGTCACCTCTTTACGAGGACTTTATGAAAAAAAGATAAGAAACTTAGTTTATCGATATTAAACAGTGGAGGAAATATTATGTATACCCAAAAGGTTATGGATCATTTTACAAACCCCAGGAATATGGGAGAAATAGAGAATGCGAGCGGTGTTGGTACCGTAGGTAATGCAAAATGCGGGGATATCATGAGGATCTATCTTGATATTGATCCGGATGGCATCATTAATGATGTTAAATTCAAGACCTTCGGCTGTGGTGCAGCAGTTGCAACCAGCAGTATGGCGACGGAGCTGGTAAAGGGAAAAACAGTACAGGAAGCCCTTCAGGTTACCAATAAGGCTGTTATGGAAGCCCTGGACGGTCTGCCTCCGGTAAAGGTCCACTGTTCCCTGCTTGCAGAGGAAGCAATTCATGCAGCCCTCTGGGATTATGCGGAGAAGAACGGGATCAAGATCGAAGGGCTGCAGAAGCCGAAGTCCGATATCCATGAAGAGGAAGAGGAAGTAGAATATTAATGGAAAAAGTAGTAGTTGGAATGTCGGGAGGTGTGGATTCCTCCGTCGCGGCATACCTTTTAAAAAAGCAGGGCTATGATGTGATCGGTATAACCATGCAGATATGGCAGGAGGAAGATGTCTGTTCCATGGAGGAGAATGGCGGCTGCTGTGGCCTGAGTGCAGTTGAGGATGCCAGAAGAGTGGCGGCAGTTCTTGACATTCCTTATTATGTGATGAATTTCAAGCAGGAGTTTAGAACTAATGTCATCGACTATTTTGTCGATGAATACCTCCAGGCAAGAACACCCAACCCCTGCATCGCCTGCAACCGCTATGTGAAATGGGAGGCATTATTAAACCGCTCCTTAGGTTTAGGGGCTTCCTATATTGCGACAGGGCATTATGCAAGCATAGCGAAGCTGCCTAATGGCAGGTATACCATCAAGAAATCCGTTACCCAGGCAAAGGATCAGACCTACGCCCTATATAATTTGACCCAGCACCAATTAGCCCATACCTTAATGCCGGTAGGCGAATTTGCCAAGGATGAGATCAGGGCTTTGGCAGCAGAGCTTGCCCTGCCCGTTGCCAGTAAGCCGGACAGCCAGGAGATCTGCTTCATACCGGATAATAATTATGCCGGTTTTATTGAAAATTATCTTATGGAGAAGCAGGGTCTTTCAGAGAAACATTCTCCTGCAGGGAAATATTCTCTTTCAAAGAATGGGGAATCCGCAGCTGGCCTTGGAGATGCTTCTTTGGAGACAGAATATTCAGGCTTACTACCGGGTAATTACGTCAATACGGCGGGAGAAGTCCTTGGAAGGCATAAGGGTCTCGTACATTACACCGTCGGGCAGCGAAAAGGGTTAGGGATTGCAATGGGACAACCTGTCTTTGTGCTGGAGCTAAGACCCGGAACCAATGAGGTGGTGCTCGGTAATGCGAATGAGGTATTTTCAGACCGTCTGAGGGCTAACCGCCTGAACTTTATGGCAATCCCGGATTTAGAGGGTGAGCTGGAGGTAGAAGCAAAGATCCGCTACAGCCATAAGGGAGCTAAATGTACGATCCGCAGGACTGGCGGGGATGAGGTGCTTTGCATTTTCGAAGAGCCCCAACGCGCCATAACACCTGGACAGGCAGTTGTCTTTTACCAGGGGGATTACGTGGTCGGTGGCGGAACGATTATGAAGTAGGATTTAGGTTGTGAGGCGAAGGCAAGCGCATCTATATGCATCTGGCTTGCCTTTAACATCGCATGATTACCAAGTGCAGGCAATCATGCGAAGCCCGGTCTGCGCCATATGCATATAGATGCACTCGAATTCACCGCGCTAGTTATAGAAAGACTTTTGTTAGGAGAATCATATAAGGAGATAGCATTAAAAAGGATAGGAAGGCTGAATGGAACGTAGACAGTCTTCCTATCCTTTTTATTAAGGCTCTTTGCCATATCTTCCTGTCTTTACAGCTTTTCAAAGCTTGGCTTGCCCTCCGCGAAGGTGGCATAATATTTGTAGCCCAAAGACTTCAACAGCTCGGGAATCAGGTGGAAATCATAGCAGAGATGCTCCGGTTTATGGGCATCGGAGCCTATGGTAATGAGCTCACCGCCCAGCTCCCGGTATCTTTTTAATATCTCCGGCTTTGGATGGGGGTAGCCAAGCCCGTATTTTAAGCCGGCAGTATTGATTTCAATCCCTTTTCCGTAGGAAATGATAGTCCTGAGCACTTCGTCCAGGAGATCAGAGTAGTCCAGGTAGGAGTAATCGTATTTGGAGGTTGGAGATGTTTTTTGTCCAACCTTCTCCTTTGGTACGTAACGGATGATATAATCAAGATGGCCATAGATATGGAAGCCTTGATATGCCTTACAGTTTTCAATGACCGATTCAAAATAGCGGTGTATTCCGTCAAATACGGTCCGGTTCTCCCAGTATCCGGCAGTGTAGGGATCCATTCGATCAACCAAATGGGAGGAACCGATAATAAAATCAAAGGGGTACTGCCTGGTTAAATCAGCGTTCCGTGCTGCCAGACAGGGCTGGAGGCCAAGCTCTATTCCTATTTTAAGCTCTATTTTCTTATGATACAGCCTCTTTAATTCCTCCAGCTTATCCATATATTTGTCCGGGTCGAAGACAAAGCTGTAGCCCGACTCTTGTGGATAATCATAATCCATATGGTCCGTAATACAAAGCTTTTCCAAGCCCAGCTTAACCGCCTGCTCCACCATCTGCTGTGCCGGAGCGGTTGAATCGCTGGAAAAATCCGAATGTACGTGGTAATCTGCTAGCAGCATACTGACCTCCTTATAAAAACAATCTTCTTGTCCCGGCGTACTGACAAGTCCATAACCAGGCTAACAGGGCGCCCAAAGTAAAGCTGGACGTGTCGGCACACTTGCCTATAGCTGTGCAATGCCGGTGATATCAGAGGAAGAAACCATGGAATAATTGGTATAATATACTACAAAGCCGGGCTTTCCTCCGGCGGGCTTCTTTACGTTCTTCTTTAGGGTATAATCAATTTCAACTTTATCCGCATCCCTTGCGCTGGAATAGTAAGCTGCAAGCCTGGCGGCCTCCTCATAGGTCCGGTCCGGAAGTTCCTTTCCTTCAGCCTTTACAATGACGTGGGAGCCTGCTATTTTTTTTGCATGGAACCATAGGTCCCCCCCGTCTGCAAAATGAAAGGTCAGCTCATCATTCTGGTAATTGTTCTTTCCAACATACATATGGAAGCCGTCAGAAGAGACATAATGGAAGGGCTTGCTCTTTGCCCCGGATTTTTTCATGCTGGCCTTCTTTTCCAGCTTCTTGGAGCCGCTGGTAAACCTGCGCCTGATATATCCGTATTCTGTCAGCTCCTGCTTTAACGCCGTCAGGTCATCCTCCTCTGTTGCGATATCAAGGGCTGTCTTAATGGAATCCAAATGCTCCATTTCCTCCCGGGTTTCCTGGATTTGCTTGGACAGAGCATCAAAGGTGCGCTTTAGCTTATTGTATTTTTCAAAATAATGCTTTGCATTTTCCATGGGTGTCATGGTCGGATCCAGCGGTATGCTGATCTCTTCATTATTATAGTAGTTGACGGTATTTAGTACCTTGGCACCCGGCTCTAAGCCGTAACCGTAGGCTGTAAGCAATTCGCCGTACACCTTAAACTTATCCCTTTTTTCCGTATCCTGAAGCTGCTTCAGCTGTAAATCATACTTCTTTGTGGTACGGTCTATGGCATTTGACACGATCTTTCGCAGGTCAAAGGATTTTTGCCGGATTCTTGCCACAGCATTTTTAGTGGAATAGAAGGCTTCCAGTAAGGCAGAGATGGAAGCATATTCCTGGATGTCATAGCCTGAATAAGAGGTTAATATGACGCTGGAGAATTCAACAGGAATCCCGTCCTTTGATACAATATTCGGGGAGAAGGAACCGGCCTTTACCTTCTCCATAAAACGCTCCAGGTTCTTGTAAAGATGCAGGCCAGCAGCTTCACCCAGGGCTCCGGTGGGCTCCTGTGCATCTATGGAGGCACGGTGGCAGATCTCATTGGCCAGGAGAGGGCTGATACCCGTTAACCCATTATATAAAGCCTTACCGACAGGCATTGGCTTTTGCAGGATAGTATCACGGAATAGCTCATAGGTGATGGAAAGGGGATCATATTTTTCAGAGGTGGCAGGAATAAAGTAATCACGTCCTGGCAGCACCTCGCGTACGGAGCTTATAAATTGGTTGACCCGCTTGATGCTGTCAATGATTTTCATGTTTTCATCACAGAAGATGATATTACTGTGCTTGCCCATTAATTCAACAATCAGGTATTTCACCCGAAGGTCACCCATTTCGTCTAGATGCTCCAGCTTAAAATTAATGATCCGTTCCAGGCCGGGCTGGTAGATATCCAAAATCTTTGCACTGTTTAAATGCTTGCGCAGCAGCATACAGAAATTAGGAGCCGTCATGGGGCTCGGTTTTGTGTTCTCCGTCAGATAGATCAGGGGCAGCCCCGCACCTGCAGAAATCAGCAGTTTATGCTGGCTCCTGGAAGCGCCCTTAACCGTAAGGATCAGCTCGTCCTTTTCCGGCTGGGCAATTTTACTGATCCGTCCGCCATAAAAAGTATCACGTAGTTCTTTTATTACATTTGCAATAACAACGCCATCAAAAGCCATCGTTTTAATCTCCTTTAATAATTACTGTCTGTATTGTACCAAACCGCTGCCGCAATGACAAGGTATATAGAAAACGATATTTCGTAGAAATACATCAGGATCGCATTTTTTTACAAAATGTATTGCATTACTTTGATAAAGTGTATATAATAAAAAAAGCAAATACAAAGGCGAATTTGCTTTTTTTGTTATGCGCTTTTTTGTAGATTGTAATTTTAATCAAAGGAGATTAAAAAATGGGATACGTTGATGAAGTAATTGAGCTGGTTGTGAAAAAGAACCCAGCAGAACCGGAATTTCATCAGGCTGTAAAAGAAGTACTAGAGTCTTTAAGAGCAGTAGTTGATGCAAATGAGGAAAAATTTAGGAGAGAGGGACTTCTGGAGAGATTGGTTGAACCGGACCGTCAGATTAAGTTCAGGGTTCCGTGGGTAGATGACAATGGAAATGTACAGGTGAACACAGGTTACCGGGTACAGTTTAACAATGCCATCGGACCATATAAAGGCGGTTTACGTTTACATCCTTCTGTTAACTTGGGTATTATCAAGTTCTTAGGTTTTGAACAAATCTTTAAGAATTCTTTGACCGGACTTCCAATTGGCGGAGGTAAGGGTGGCTCTGATTTTGATCCAAAGGGTAAGTCAGATAGAGAGGTATTGGCTTTCTGCACAAGCTTTATCACAGAATTATATAAATATATTGGGGCGGACGTGGATGTCCCTGCAGGAGATATCGGAACAGGAGCCAGGGAGATTGGTTATATGTATGGCCAATATAAGAAGATTACCGGCTCCTATGAAGGCGTGCTGACAGGCAAAGGCCTAACCTTCGGCGGTTCCCTGGCGAGAACGGAAGCAACAGGCTATGGCTTATTATATCTGGTTGAGGAAATGTTAAAGAGCAACGGCAAGGATATCAAGGGCAAGACCTGTACCGTATCCGGCTCCGGTAATGTTGCCATCTATGCAATCCAGAAAGCACACCAGCTTGGTGCAAAATGCGTTACCTGCAGCGATTCCACCGGCTGGGTATATGATCCAGAGGGAATTGATGTGGCAACCCTTCAGCAGATTAAGGAAGTCCAGAGGGCAAGATTAACAGAATATAAAAAATACAGGCCGAATTCCGAATACCATGAGGGCAGGGGCGTATGGAGTGTGAAATGTGACATTGCCCTTCCTTGTGCTACACAGAATGAGCTTCTGATTGACGATGCAAAGGCACTTGTTGCAAACGGGTGCTTTGCAGTGGCAGAAGGAGCCAACATGCCGACGACCCTGGAAGCTACGGAATACTTATTGGCAAACAAAGTATTGTTTGCTCCGGGTAAGGCTGCCAATGCAGGCGGCGTAGCTACTTCCGCACTGGAAATGACCCAGAACAGCGAAAGATTAAGCTGGAGCTTCGAAGAGGTTGATGCCAAGCTGCAGCAGATCATGGTTAATATCTTCCACAGTATGGAGGATGCTGCTAACAGATACCAGGCACCAGGCAATTATGTGGTTGGGGCAAATATCGCAGGCTTTGAGAAGGTAGCCACCGCAATGATGGCTCAGGGTATTTGGTAAGCCGTAATAAAGAGATCTGAAACGTAATAAAAATAATAAAAACTGCTTTACTATCAGTATGCATTTAAAAAAGCATTGCTGGGAGTGGGCAGTTTTTTTGTTGAAAATTTTTTTAAGCTTAATTTTTCAAAAATATCTCCATAATATCTCCACAACCTTTTGGTATGATAAGCCCAGATCAGGAGCACGGGAGTGCTCTAAGAAATCAGGAGGCAAACCTTCCTGATGGACAAAAGCAATATCAGGAGGCAAAATCCTCCTGATGAAAAAAAGCATTATCAGGAGGCAAAATCCTCCTGATAAAAAAAGCATTATCAGGAGGATTGGTATATGTCTTCGAATAGGATTACTGAAACGCTGGCTGTGGTAAATATGACCTGTGTAAATTGTGAAAACATTATAGAACGGGCATTGTCCAGGACTGCAGGTGTGGAGCATGCAAGTGCAAGCTACTCCAAGGGACAGGTAACTGTGACCTTTGACAAAAGCCTGACCAGCATCCAGGAAATACAAAGGGTTCTTGAAGCCGAAGGCTATCAGGTGAAAACCCAAGGAAATCTTAAGACCAATGATGTTAAAAGCGATACAAAGGAAAAGGGGGGAGTCAAGGGGAACAAATCAGAAGGCCGGGATATGACGGACCTGGTTGGAATTATTATCATTCTTTTTGCACTTTATATGGTAGCAAATCATTTTGGGCTCTTTAATATCTTTAATGCCTTCCCCACGGCTGAGGAAGGAATGGGGTATGGGATGCTATTTCTAATCGGGGCCTTAACCTCAGTGCATTGTGTGGCCATGTGCGGAGGTATCTGCTTGTCACAATGTGTTCCGGCAAAGGAAGGAACCTTCATAGGCAGGTTTTCGGCCATGAGACCCAGCCTTCTCTACAATCTGGGGCGGGTGGTCTCTTATACGGTAATTGGAGGTATTGTGGGCGCAGTCGGTTCCGTGGTAAGCTTTTCCGGAACCATGAAGGGCATTGTCCAGATCCTGGCCGGTATATTTATGGTGATTATGGGTCTGAATATGTTGAATATATTCCCGGCGCTGCGCAGGCTGAACCCAAGAATGCCTAAGGTGTTTGCAAAGAAAATCTATGCGGGAAGCAGCAGTAAGGGGCCTCTTTATATAGGATTATTGAACGGACTGATGCCCTGCGGACCATTGCAGGCGATGCAGCTCTACGCCCTGTCCACGGGCAGCCCTGTCAAGGGCGCAATATCCATGTTCCTGTTCAGCGCAGGTACGGTGCCGCTGATGTTTGCCTTTGGTGCCTTAAGCAGCTTCCTGAGCAAAAAATTTACGGCTAAGATGCTGACTGCCAGTGCGGTATTGGTAGTATTTTTGGGAATCTTCATGTTCAATAACGGTGTAGGGCTGTCGGGAATCGTATTGCCGACCTTCCCAGCCTCAGCGAATACGAAGCAGAAAGCAAACCTGGCAACAGTGGAAGGTGACGTCCAGGTGGTAACCTCGGGAATCACCTCCGGCAGCTATGAACCGATTATTGTCCAGAAGGGCATTCCGGTGAAATGGACCATACAGGCGGAAGACGGGGAGCTCAATGGCTGCAATAACAGCATTCTGGTCCAGAAATACAGTATACAGAAGAAGCTTCAAATTGGGGATAACGCCATAGAATTTACGCCGACGGAAAGCGGTACGGTACCTTTTAGCTGCTGGATGGGCATGATCCGAAGCAAAATCACGGTGGTGGATGACCTGGGTAACATTGATAACAGTGCCATGGCTGACGCAGGAAGCGTCAGTTCCTCTGCCGGAGGCTGCTGTGGAACGGGCGGCGGTTCCGTAAGCTCAGGCGGAAGCAGTTCAAGTAGTAATTCAAGCGGTGCAAATAGTTCGGGCGGTACAGCATCAGACGGCGGTTCAAGTGCTGGAAATGGAAGCGCTGGCAGCAATTCCAATGGATTAAGCGATTATAATAACCTGCTGGAGCCACAGATTCCAACGGATGAGCTTGCAGTTGCAGCCGTGGATGGGGACGGAACCCAAAAGGTGGAGCTGGTCTATGGCGAGAAGGGCTTTTCCCCGGCAGTGATCGTAGTCCAGGCAGGACTTGAGACTACCTGGAACATCCAGGGGAAGGATGTGGATAGCAGCAAAGGTACGCTGATTTTTCCTTATTATTCAGCACAGTTGGAGATGGTGGAAGGGGAGAATCCGATCCGTTTTATCCCGGACCAGGATTTTGAATTCTTTTCCTCAGATGGCTCCTGCTACGGCTATGTAAAGGTAGTGGAAGATATTAACCAAATTGATGAGGCGGCGGTAAAGAAAGAAGTTTCAGAATATACCCCCACAGGACTAAACGGGGTAAGCGCAGGTGCTTCCTGCTGCCAATAATGAGTAAAGCCATTGTCCAGACTTTATTAGTAAAAAAATGTAAAGCTATACAGCTGAAAAGTAGCAATAGTTTCTGGCAATTACCCCAAATGTTAATAGAACAAAAGGAGATTAACCATATGAGTAAGAATACAAATAAGAAATTAGACATGAAGAAACTGGGTATGATAATAGTTGCAGCAGTTGCCCTGGTAGCAATTGCCTATAGCTTAAAGACGCCGGATTCCTCAGGCAGCGGGGGAAATGATGAATTAAGGAAGAAAGCGGTTAAGGATAGTGACATAGTAATCCAGACAAAGGATATTACTGAGACACCAAGCTATTATCCAGCCAATATCCAAGGAGTTGATTTAGAGGTGCTTGCGGTAAAGGCTTCCGATGGTACGATACGCACTGCTTTTAATACTTGCCAGGTGTGTTATAATTCAGGTAGGGGCTATTACGAGGCGGAAGGAAATGAACTCGTATGCCAGAACTGCGGCAACCGT
Source organism: Clostridiales bacterium (assembly GCA_012839295.1). GTDB lineage: Bacteria > Bacillota > Clostridia > Lachnospirales > Lachnospiraceae > Mobilitalea. The sequence continues at coordinate 94,143 of DUNO01000002.1, read as the reverse complement.
TTTAAGATGGAAGATGTTGAGGTGACGAGGGGCGGCTGTAACCCGGTACCGATTACGCAGGAATATAAAACGGTGACGGACGATACAATAACGATATCAAAGGACATGTTAGCACAGGCTACAACAATCTTTGCTGATTGGAAGTAATGTTAAGTTATTTACGGAAATTGTAATTTCTGAAAATATAGTGGGAAAATCCGTCTATGGGCAGGAAAGGCAGAAAAATCCGCCCGGAGGCGAATTAAGGAGGTTGAAGCGGACATGAATAAAGAAACGGTTAAAATAAGCGGGATGACCTGTGCCGCCTGTGCCGCAAGAGTACAAAAGGCAGTGGGTAAGGTTGAAGGGGTCATGGACGCCAGCGTAAATTTTGCCACTGAGAAATTGGTGGTAGAATTTGATGGGGCAGCAGTAGATATGGGAACCATCAAGGGAGCGGTAGAGCAGGCAGGATATGGTGTTGTTGAAGATAGTAAAGTAAACCAGGTAACCATTCCCATTGGGGGAATGACCTGCGCGGCCTGCGCCCAGAGGGTGGAGAAAGCAATTGATAAGCTGGAGGGCATTACGAAGGTGTCCGTTAATCTGGCTACCGAGAAGGCAACTGTGGAGTATGATCCCCAGGTAATCCGTCTTTCTGCCATCAAGCAGTGTATTGAGAAAGCAGGATACCAGGCCTTGGAAATTGATAAGAATACGGTTGACAAGGATAAGCTAAGGAAAGAAAAAGAAATAAGAACTCTTTGGATAAAATTTGTCGTGGCAACTGCGTTTGGACTGCCCCTCCTATATTTTGCCATGGTTCCCATGGTGTCCTGGTGGCCCTTCCCGGTACCAAAGGCGCTTAACCCTATGATTTTCCCCCTGCGTTTTGCCCTGCTGCAGATCTCTTTCGTAGTACCGATTATTATAGCAGGCTACAGGTTCTATACGGTAGGCTTTAAAGCCCTGATCCAAAGAAGTCCTAACATGGATTCCCTGGTAGCAATCGGTACCTCGGCAGCTATTATTTACAGCGTCTATAATACTGTTCAAATTGTAAGGGGTAACTTTGGTGCGGTGGAAGGGCTTTACTACGAAACGGCAGGCGTGATTATAGCCTTAATCCTTCTCGGTAAATCCCTGGAGGCTGTTTCAAAGGGCAAGACCTCGGAAGCGATTAAAAAGCTCATGGGTCTGGCTCCCAAGACCGCAATCGTAATAGAGGATGGGAAAGAGCTGGAGGTTCCCATTGATGAAGTGGAAATCGGAAATATCATATTAGTCAAGCCCGGTGATAAGATACCGGTGGATGGGGTAGTAATGGAAGGAACAACCTCCGTGGATGAGGCGATGCTAACCGGTGAAAGTATGCCCGTTGACAAAAAAGCAGGTGATAAGGTATATGCTGCCAGCATCAATAAAAATGGTATGATCAAGTTCCAGGCTACCAAGGTAGGAAGCGATACAGCCCTGGCGCAGATCATTAAGCTGGTGGAGGATGCCCAGGGCTCCAAGGCTCCGATTGCCCAGATGGCGGACATTGTTTCCGGTTATTTTGTTCCCATCGTGTGCAGCATAGCACTTTTGGCATTCCTGGCCTGGCTGGTCGCAGGGGAGCCTTTGGCCTTTGCGGTGACCATCTTTATCTCCGTGCTGGTAATCGCCTGCCCCTGTGCCCTGGGTCTTGCAACCCCTACGGCAATTATGGTAGGAACCGGCAAGGGAGCAGAGAACGGGATCCTGATTAAGGGCGGTGAAGCCCTTGAAACAACCCATAAGATTAATACGATTGTATTTGATAAAACAGGTACGATTACAGAGGGTAAGCCGGAGGTAACTGATATTATTCCTGCCGAAGGAATGGATAAAAAACGGCTGCTGCAGGTTACAGCGTCAGGCGAAAAAGGCTCGGAGCATCCCCTTGGTGAAGCGATTGTGCGCGGAGCTGAAAAGGAAGGCCTTGAGATGTTGAAGGTCCAGCAGTTTGAGGCAATACCGGGACATGGTATCGAGGTCGTAATTGAGGACAGGAAGGTACTGATCGGCAATAAAAAGCTGATGGATGACCGGCAGATATCCCTGGAGACCCTCAGGGAAACCTCTGACCAGTTAGCAGGGGAAGGCAAGACCCCCATGTATATTGCAATGGACGGCGCCCTCTCCGGCATCATTGCAGTAGCCGATGTCGTGAAGGAAAGCAGTGCCAAGGCAATTAAAAAGCTCCAGGAAATGGGCATTGAGGTTGCCATGATCACGGGTGACAACCGTAAAACTGCGGAAGCGATAGCAAAACAGGTAGGAATTGACCGGGTGCTTGCGGAGGTATTGCCCCAGGATAAATCCAACGAAGTGAAGAAGCTTCAGGCTGAGGGTAAGAAGGTATGCATGGTAGGTGATGGAATCAACGATGCACCCGCATTAGTCCAGGCGGATATTGGCATTGCAATCGGGTCAGGTACGGACGTAGCTATGGAATCAGCGGATATTGTATTGATGAGGAGTGACCTGATGGACGTGCCGACTGCAATTAAGCTGAGTAAAAGTACCATCCGTAATATTAAACAGAACCTTTGCTGGGCCTTTGGCTATAATGTGGCTGGAATTCCTATTGCGGCTGGTATCCTGCATCTGTTCGGCGGTCCTTTGCTCAATCCTATCTTTGCAGCGGCGGCCATGGCCTTTAGCTCCGTATCCGTTGTGAGCAACGCATTACGGCTGAAGAGGTTCAAGGCATATAAATAACATAAAACAGGTGCCTGCAGGCAGGATTCTTCCGGCACATGGAGGCACCCATATAAAATAACTTAAGTAGGAGAGTTGCTAATGGTCAAAAAAATATTATTATCAGCACTATCTATCGCTGCAATCCTTGGTCTTACCGCCTGCGGCAAGCTGGACGTCATAGGGGATGGCTCCATAAAGTCCTTTGATGCGGTAGTAAACCGTCTGGGTGGCCAGGTTACGGAGGATACCGGGTTTGGAGGGTGGTCCTTAACTGCACCGGACGGAGCTGCCAGCTTCCTCTGGAGCAAGGACTATAGTAAAACAACCTCAAATGACGTACAGCTGGCGGTAAAAGCACAGCCCTTTATTGCTGCGGGACTTGATGTGGATAAGCTGCCGCAAGGGATTCTGGTGGGTGACGAACTGATCCTGGGAACAGAGCTGGGGGATGATGCTATCACCTATTCCGGCGAGGCAACGCCCCTCAGCTCCTATGAGCAGATCGTGAAGCTGTATCGTTATAATATCAGCTACCACACCGCCTTAGACCATTATGGCGTGGAATTATCCGGCGGCAATATGTTTGAATGGGCAAAAGACATGAAAACCAATGATAAGGATATTGTGTTCGTATTGGCTCCGGATATCCTCATCGAGGCCGGTGTTGATCCCTCCAAGGTGGATGGCTGGGTATTTGCCCAGGTAGAGACCATGGACCATAGCGGGAAAAAGGTGAAGGTAGGCAAATTTCTAAAGCCCTTTGACCTGGATGGGCAGCCTGAGCCGTCCAGATAGACCCGGAGGTGGGAGATGAACCAGGGGAAGAAGATATTAGTTGTTGAAGATGAGGAAAAAATATTAAGCGTGGTAAAATCCTTTTTGGAAAGCAAGGGCTTTCTAGTGGTGCCCGCAATGGACGGGAAAAAAGCATTGGAATTATTCGACCGGGAGGATATTTCCATGGTTTTGCTTGACCTTATGCTGCCGGAGCTGTCGGGGGAGGAGGTATGCCTTGAACTGCGCAAAAGATCCCGTGTCCCCATTATCATGCTGACAGCAAAATCAGACGAGGCGGATATGCTCACAGGACTTGGCATAGGGGCTGACGATTATATTACAAAGCCCTTTAGCTTAAAAGCGCTCCATGCAAGGATGGAAGCAGTAATGCGCAGGTCAGGTGATGATGTCCTGTCCGTAACGAGAAAAGCCTACCGGGATGGAGATTTGACCGTGGATTTTGGCAACCATACCATCCTCAAGCAGTCGGAGGAAGTGAAATTAACACCGAATGAATTTAAACTTCTGGCAACCCTGGCCAGATATCCAAATAAGGTCTTTACGAGGGATGAGCTGATAACCTCAGCCCTAGGCATGGGATTTGAAGGCTTTGACAGGACCATCGACAGCCACATCAAGAATTTAAGGCAGAAAATTGAGACAGACCCAAGAAATCCTGTCTATGTTAAAACGATCCATGGAGTCGGCTATAAATTTGGGGGTGAGTAATTGAAGCAGAGCCTTAAGACACAATTATCTACCACAATATTGGTTATCGTATTGCTGACCATTGCAGTGGTCAGCCTTCTTGCCAATATCTTTATTAACCGGCAGTTTACCTCCTATGTGTCAAAGCAGCAGGAGCTTGAGGCGCAGATTATAACCTCCACGATCAGCCAGCAGTATACCCAGTTCACGGATCAGTGGGATACGGATTTTGTCCACGCAACAGGAATGTACGCACTTTACGAGGGCTATATCGTAAAGGTATACGATAAGCAGGGGGTAATCATATGGGATGCTCAGTCCCATGACATGAAACTATGTAACCAGATCATGGACGAGATAGCAAACCGTATGAAGATTGAGTATCCTCAGCTAAACGGGGAATTTACGTCAAAAAATTACCCCCTGGTAAAGGACGGCAAGGTGGTTGGACATATCAGCATCAGCGCCTTTGGCCCCTTTTTCCTGAACGAAAATGATTTCCAGTTCATTCATTCCCTGAATAGGATACTGTTCAGTGTCGGCTTGGTATCCTTGGTCGTTGCTGTGCTGGTTGGGCATTTATTAGCAAAAAGGATCAGCAGGCCGATCCTTAAGACTGTAGAAGCCACAAAGCAGATTGCTGACGGTAACTACGGAGTCCGGTTAGCACAAGAAAGCAATGCAGCAGAGCTGGGGCTGTTAGAGGAATCCATTAATCACCTGGCAGCATCCCTGGAAACCTTAGAGAAGTTGCGAAAGCAGCTGACGGAGGATGTGGCACACGAGCTAAGGACGCCGATTACAATCCTACAGTCCTATCTTGAGGCCATGACGGAAGGGATCTGGGAGGCGTCACCAGAGCGCCTTGAGAGCTGTAATGAAGAGGTCAGGCGTATCGGAAAGCTGGTAGGTGACCTGGAACGCCTGGCGAAAATAGAGGGCGGGAACCTGAAGCTTCACAAACAGCGGGTGGATTTGCACCTGTTACTTTCGAAAACCATACAAAGCTTTGGGGCAGAGCTTGAAAACAAGCATCTGGAGATCATATTGCAGGGAGAGCATCATGAGCTTCTGGCAGACGAGGACCGGCTAAAGCAGGTTGTCGTCAATCTTCTTTCCAATGCAATCAAATATTCAAAGGACGGGGCAAGGATCCAGTTTAACATTTTTGAAACCAGGGATACGGTGGGCTTTAGGGTCAAGGATACGGGCATTGGAATCCCGGAGGAGGAGCTTCCCTACATCTTTGAGCGCTTTTACCGGGCAGATAAATCCCGTAACCGGGCAACCGGAGGCGCCGGCATCGGCCTGACGATTGTCAAGGCGATCATAGAAGCACATGGCGGAAGGATATCCGTCCAAAGTATCCTGGGGGAGGGAACCGAGTTTACGGTAACCCTGCCGAAGGAATAAAACAAAGCCTCCAAACCGGGTAATAGTTACATCGGTTTAGAGGCTTTAGTAACATTTTCCCCTCCTTTTGTTCCAAACAGAAGGGGGGTATTTCTATTATTATATCTATTTCCATTTTTGCATATCTATTTTCCGCTACCCAGAGTCTCCAATATTTATATAAATATCAGCTTAACAAATGAGTATGGGTCCTTATATATGGCATCCATTGAAAGCAGTGGGCAGATTATAAATTCTTTATCAACTTAATATATATGATCCGCCCGGCAAAAGGCTTCTTTATACTAACGCGGTGAATCTGAGTGCCTATCTATCCATCTGGGCGCAGACCGGGCTTCCCGTGATTGCCTGCACTTGGCGATCATGGGATGTTAAAGGCAAGCCCAGGTGGATAGATAGGCACTCAGATTTACCTCACAGCCTAAACCTCAGTCATACTAATTATAAAAAGGTTAATTATAAAGAATAAATAATATTTGAAGAAGAAACAGAAACTTAATCGTTATTATATAAAAGTCAGCAGACAGCAGGCATTACATAGATTATCAAAACCGTAATCTTAATTTCTTAGAAAATAATTAGAAATTAAATATACGTATTGACATATAATATTATACGGTATATAGTATTATCAACAAAACAATATTGCATCAGAAAAGGTATGAAAGGAGAATGCACTCCTTTCCCAAAATTGAAAGGAGAGTTGATTGTATGGTGTTTAATACCGGTTCAGCATTGCTTGATGCAATCGTACTCGCAGTTGTCTCAAAGGAGCCGGAAGGAACCTATGGCTATAAGATAACGCAGGATGTCCGACAGGCGATTGAGGTATCGGAATCTACTTTATATCCGGTGCTGCGCAGGCTGCAGAAGGAAGACTGCCTGGAGGTTTACGACCTGGAGTTTGGCGGCAGGAACCGCAGATATTATAAGATAACTGACAAGGGCATGGCCCAGCTAAAGCTATATTTCCAGGAGTGGGAGATTTACTACAGGAAAATAAATATTATTTTTGAAGGAGTGAAGTAGATGACAAGGCTAGAATTCATGAAGGAACTCGAAAGCTTATTGTTGGATATCCCTTTGGAAGAAAGAAATGAGGCGCTTCAGTACTATAACGGATATTTCGATGATGCAGGGGAAGAGCAGGAAGAGGAAATTGTGAAGGAACTCGGCTCACCTGAAAAGGTAGCAGCAATTATTAAGTCTGACTTGGGTGAAAATGCAGCTGAGAGGGAAGACAAAGGATTCTTTACGGAAAAGGGCTATCAGGAAACCATCGGCAGTGAATTTGAGATCACAAAGACAGGGAATAATCCTTCGGGTCAGGGACGGACAGGTCAAGGCGGTACCGGCCAAACCTATTATAACAGCAATAACAAATATAATGATAACAATAGAAACTATAGTGGCAATGGCAACTATAATAGCTCAGGCAACCATGGGGGCAGTAGTTATCAGGAAGGGAATAATTACACCGGCTATCAGAATTCAAGTACTGCCGGAGGTTCTTCTTATACAGGTGACGGGAAAGGGAAAAACAGCTCCGGCAATGTGCTGCTCATACTGCTGGCAGTTATAACCTCCCCGATCTGGCTGCCCATCCTACTTACGGTGCTTGGTGTGGCAATCGGCGTGATTGTGGCGGTAGTCGGGGTTCTCTTTGGCTTCGGTGTGGCGGGGATATCCCTTATAGGGGCAGGTCTTGTATTATTCGTAGCAGGCCTGGCGGAATTGGCAACTCCATTCTATGGCTTGTTAATGCTGGGCGGAGGGCTTGTCTGCGTGGGAATCGGCATGATGATGACCATAGCCGTCGGCTTTGTGTGTAAGAGGGTACTGCCTGTCTTAATCAATGGTTTTGTTAATCTGTGTAAGCTTCCGTTTAAGAATAGGAGGGCAATGGCATGAGGACATTTACAAAGGTATGGATAGGAATTGCGTTAATGGCATTGGGATTTGGAATTGCCGTGCTTGGGATTGCATTTGTAGTCGGAAGCAGGTCCGAAACCTTAGCAGAAGCTTCTCTACAGGAGACCTATCAGGCCGTAGAAAGTATTGATCTGCAGGTAGGATATGGCAAGGTTATCATTAAGCATGGGGAGGAGTTTTCCATTAATGCCACCCATCTGGTGGAGAACAGCCTGGAATCCTATGTGGAAAATGGAACCTGGTATATTAAGGAGGATCCATATGTCAGCAGGGGAATACTTGGCTTAGACATTTCCCTCGGCAATATCAGGCGTTGGAACAGGATGTATAATCCGGAGATTATAATCACGGTTCCTGAGGGCTTTAAGGCAGAAGCTTTTGATATCAATGTCGGTGCCGGCGATGTCCGCATTGATTCTATTGATGCGGTACAGGGAAAACTCTCCGTAGATGCGGGCAGACTGACGGCAGACCGGATCAGGATGGATAAGGAATCCGAATACCGTGTAGGGGCCGGGGAGATGGTTCTTAAGGACGTGGAACTGAATGGGATAACCTTGAAGTGTGACGTAGGCCATGTGAAGGTAGAAGGAATCCTGTTGGGCGAGAATGACATAAGCTGTGATGTAGGCCGTATAGAATTGGATTTGGAAGGGGATGTAAAGGATTATTCCTATGATATCAGTTCCGACATCGGTAATGTCACCATTAATGGAAAAAGCTACCATAATGAAAAGAAATCAATCGAAAATGAAGCTGGAAATAGTTTGCTATTAGACTGTTCAATTGGTAATATTACTGTTGATTTTCAGTAGAAAAGAGTTATTATAATAAATAGATACGGTTATAATAGATTTAAGAAGGGAGATAATATTATGGAACCAAAAAAATTATATAGGTCAAATAACAGGATGATTTGTGGGGTTTGCGCAGGTGTTGCTGAATACATCAATGTTGATCCGACTATAATCCGTTTATTATGGGTTGTGCTTTCGTTAACTGCCGGATTCGGTGTATTAGCTTATATTATAGCTGCAATTGTAATACCGGAACAAAGATAATTAATATAGTATTTTATGGTCGGGGGCTGTTTATTACAGCCCTTGATTTTTTGTAGGGGGCATAATGATAAAACCATTTTTTTGATAATTTATGAAAATAATAGTATTTATTTTAAATTAATAATATTTTTATTGATTAGCATCAAAAACGCCCTGTATCTTTTTATACGAATTGGAGGTTAGTGGCTTTCTTCTAATGTTATGCACTCTACGATACCCTCTACAGATTTTGCACTTTTATTATCATCCCTGCTAATACCAAATAGACATACCAAGGCTGCCATATCGGCAGTGCCCGCTTGTGGGACGATACGCTCCATATAAAGTTTTAGTTTATCCCTATTGAGTTCCGCGCTCTTTGCCATAAGTTTAATTGAACCACTGCCTTCACTTTCTACATATGCATATACAACGCTATGCGTGAAAAATTCATCATTATAGTTTTGTTGTAAAGCATCCACGCTTGATAGCTGTACAGGGTGGTTTTTGAGGAAATCTGTCAAGTCAGCCAAGTTATCGATAAGCATTGGTGTATCATAATTATAGCGTTCCTTCCACATTGCACGATATTCCGCACTTACTAAGTCCAATTTAACAGAGGGGGATTCTACAGATATATTCCCTTTTGGTGTTATTTCTCCATCCATTATGCCACACGGACCAGTAATGTCATTTTCTTTATCTGTATCACTGTCGGGATTAGGTACTGCCGTGTCACGGCCGGTAAATACCAATACGCTAACCAATAAAATAAATAATGCGATATATCGTTTCATTATAACTCCTCCTATAATTTGGATATATAGGATGTGACGACGCTAAAAGGATAAAGGTTTCATTGCATAGCATATTTGACCCAGATAATTGGTAACACCAAAAACGACGAGGGCGGCAATACCTGCTACGGTATAGAATGTCAGGTTCGCTGTTTTCCTTTTGGACATTAGCGCTTTATGGCTTTTTTGCGAAAAATTTACTCTTATATGATGACAAGCCAAAATTTCTATGATAAAGTAATGTGTAAGTTAAGATTCATCTTAAGGTTCATCCAAGGATACAGCCTGGGGTGGGCCTTAAGGTGAATCTTAGGATGAATTGTGCCGCCTGGGCGGCGGAATGGAGTTAGACATGAAGACAATAATTGAACTGATTGCCGAAGAGGTAAAACAGGCCTTTGTGCAGCAGGGTTTTGAAGAAAAGTATGGGATGGTGACCATTTCAAACCGGCCTGATTTATGCCAATACCAGTGTAATGGTGCATTGGCGGCTGCAAAACAATATAAAACCGCACCAATTAAAATTGCGGAGGGGATCTCCGCATCCCTTAAGGAAAGTCCGACCTTTAAAGAAGTCTCGGCAATTATGCCAGGGTTTATTAATATTACAGTCAGTGACGGATATCTTGCGGATTATTTAAACCAGATGAAAAATGAGGAGCATTTTGGCTGCGGGAAGGAAGCAGCCCCGAAGACCATCATAATTGATTATGGCGGCCCCAATATTGCGAAGCCCCTCCACGTAGGACATCTTCGCTCCGCTGTAATCGGGGAAAGCATCAAGCGTATTCTCCGTTATTATGGAAACAATGTGATCGGCGATGCACACCTGGGGGATTGGGGAACCCAGATGGGACTAATCATTTTGGAGCTAAAGCGGCGTAAACCGGAATTAGTATATTTTGATGAGGGCTATGAGGGAGAATATCCGGCAGAAGCTCCTTTTACAATCTCAGAGCTGGAGGAGATTTACCCGGCTGCCAGCGAGTACTCGAAGGCGAATCCGGATTTTAGGGAGGAAGCAAAGAATATTACGTACCAGCTCCAGAACGGGCATAGGGGTTATACTGCTATTTGGAACCATATGCTTAATGTATCTGTAACTGATCTGATGAAGATATATAAGACCCTGAATGTATCCTTTGACCTGTGGAAAAAGGAAAGTGACGCCCAGCCCTATATTCCTGAGATGATAGAGTATTTTAAGGAGAATAATTATACCCGTATTTCTGATGGGGCATTAGTCGTTGATGTTAAGGAGGAGGCTGATACGAGGGAAATTCCCCCCTGCATGATTCTTAAGTCGGATGGGGCTACCCTGTATAATACGACGGATCTTGCGACTATTGTTGAGCGTATGAAGCTGTTTGCACCTGACAGGATCATCTATATTACGGACAAGCGTCAGGAGCTGTATTTTGAAACTGTTTTCCGCTGTGCAAGAAAGACGAAGCTGGTGGGAGAGGATACGGAGCTTACCCATATCGGCTTTGGTACAATGAACGGCAAGGACGGAAAGCCCTTTAAGACAAGGGAAGGCGGTGTAATGCGCCTTGAGAACCTGATCAATAACGTAAATGACGAGGTATTCCGCAAGATTATGGAAAACCGCAGCATGGAGGAAGAGGAAGCCCGGATTATTGCATCACAGGTGGGGCTCGCTGCAATTAAGTACGGCGACCTGTCCAACCAGGTATCCAAGGACTATATCTTTGATGTCGACCGGTTCACTTCCTTTGAAGGTGATACAGGGCCTTATATCCTCTATACTATTGTAAGAATCAAATCAATTTTAGCCAAATATAAGGAATTGAATCCGAGCTTTGATATGGCTGCCATTATTCCGGCGGCTTCCCAGGCGGAGCAGGCATTGATGCTGGAGGTTACAAAGTTTAATGAGATGCTGCGTACAGCCTATGAAGAGATTGCACCCCATAGGATCTGTGCATTTATCTATGACCTGGCAAATGCTTTTAATAGCTTTTACCATGACACCAAGATCATTACGGAGGAGGATAAAGTGAAGCAGGCCTCCTGGATCGCATTAATTACCCTGGTGCAGGAGCTTTTACTCCAGTGTATCGACCTGTTGGGCTTTGAGGCACCGGAAAGAATGTAATCAAGGATGTAATTAAGGATGTAATTAAGGATGTAATATGGAAGCAGATTGACAGGAAGAAGGCAGGGCATGTACCGTTTAATATCAAAATTGGTTATTTATAAGAACTTGGGCAAGGATTGTCTGCTGCTCCGGCTGGCAGAGGTCATAAAGGAATATGACAGTAATTGTGGCGCGGATGCTGATGTATTTGAAAAGGAAGAGGTTATCTCCCGGATCTATACCCTGATCCATGAATTGCTGGAGCTTGCGACGGAATATGGCTTTAATAAAAATTTATGGCATAACTATCTGGCATATTTGCTGGCAACTGCTGAAAATCCCTTTAGCATGACCTGTGAGAAGGCCGGTGCGCGGGAAGGAAGCGTGAACCAATTTGCCAGGAATGATTTTAAGATATTTAAGGCCTTATTCGATTATGACTTTTCTACCCTGGAAAGCTCCTTGGGCATTAATTGTTTTTCTGTAATCTCAGATTATCAGGCTATAGAAAAGAGCAGCAGCCGGTATAATAAAAGCGTAAGTGAAAAGGTCCGCATGCTGAGTGACCTGATTAATAATGCGCGTGATGATGAGGAAATATTTGTCCATGTCACTGACTTTTACCGTGATTATGGTGTGGGGGCCTTCGGTTTAAATAAGGCATTCCGCATAAAAGGGCATCAGGAGGACCTGGAGATTTTCCCGATTACCAACACCCAGGAGGTGCTATTATCCGACCTTGTGGGCTATGAGCTCCAGAAAAAGAAGCTGGTTGACAATACCAGGGCATTTGTCGAGGGGAAAAAAGCGAATAATGTCCTGCTTTTTGGGGATAGCGGAACTGGGAAATCAACCTCTGTTAAGGCGATTTTAAATGAGTATTATAAGGACGGCCTTCGGATGGTAGAGATTTATAAGCACCAATTCGAGGATTTGTCAGCAGTAATTGCGAAAGTAAAAAACAGGAATTATAAGTTCATTATCTATATGGATGATCTGTCCTTTGAGGAATTTGAGATAGAATATAAATACCTGAAGGCAGTAATTGAAGGCGGACTGGAGACGAAGCCGGATAATGTATTAATTTATGCCACCTCAAACAGAAGGCATCTCATACGGGAAACCTGGGATGACCGCTCCGATATGGAAGTGACAGAGGAGCTGCACCGTTCTGATACGATGCAGGAAAAGCTGTCACTGGTAGCTCGCTTTGGGGTAACGATTAATTTTTCAGCACCGGTAAAAAAGGAATTTATGGAGATCGTGAGATCCCTGGCCAGACGCCACGACAACATCACGCTGACAGATGAAGAGCTTTATGCAGAGGCAAATAAATGGGAGCTTTCCCATGGCGGGATGTCTGGAAGGACAGCCCAGCAATTTATTAATTATCTGGCAGGACAGTTATAACCAGTCCTGTAACGGAGTGAGGAAGTGTGAAAATACAAAGTGATTTTTACGCGATGAATGTGGACAGCTGTCCAATTTCGCAGGTTTACGACAGAATGGAGGAGAGCTCCTCTTAAAGAACAAGGAGGAGAAATCCTCTAGAAAAAATGGAGGAGAAATCCTCCATGAAAAACGGAGGATTGGGATGGAAAAGTATAGGATTTTGGTAAAGGGTGTTGTTCAGTATGAAGAAAGATATCTTGTAGTATGCCGTTGGTTTGATGACCGTATTTCGGAACCATATCAATGGGGCTTTATTGATGGAGCCATAGAGTTTGGGGAAGAGCCGGATAAAGCGGTTCTACGTATCATCGCAGAGCAGACGGGGCTGCCCGCGGCCATAGACCGGATTCTTTATACCTGGTCCTTTATGACGGGGGATACCTTTAATATTGGTATCAGCTATTTGTGCAGGGTAAGCTTTGACGACGTAGTTCTTTCCGAGGATCTGGTGGACTGCAGGTGGATGCTGAAGGAGGAGTTGGAAGGAACCATTGACAGCAGGGTATTGGAAGATTTGGAGGAAGCGGAATTTTATAAAGAGAGATTCCGGTATATTGCGAGGCCGGATGAAGAATAGGGAACAGGAGATAGGCGGGAAATATTAGGACTGTTTGTGCAGATAAAATGAAAAAAGTGTGAAGAGAAGTCCTAAGGCACCAAAAGACTGTGCCTAACAACTTCTATGCTTCACACTGGAAGAACGCAGAAGCAGCGTTCTTTACTGATTGTTTGTGCCGCTAAAGCGGCATGTTCGGAAGTGTGAAGAGAAATAAAATTAATGAACGAAGGGGATCTGGTTCATGCTGATATTAATTAAAAACGGATATGTCATTGATCCTGCCTCCAGGCGGGAGGGTATTTTCGATATACTGGTCCAGGGTGACAGGATCAGTAAGGTGGATAAGGAAATTGATGCTGAAAAAGCGATGGCTCCAGCCGGGGAGCAGGAGCTTAAGGTTATTGATGCAAGAGGAAAATATATTATGCCCGGATTCATCGACCTCCATGTGCATTTGAGGGAGCCGGGGTTTGAATATAAGGAAACCATTGCTACCGGGGCTCTGGCAGCGGCAGCCGGCGGCTACACCTCCATATGCCCAATGCCAAATACGAAGCCGGTCACGGATTCGCCGGAAGTTGTGGAGCTGGTGCTGGATAGGGCCAGACGCCAGGCAGCTGTCAATATACTTCCTGTCGGGGCCATCACCCTGGGGCAGGAGGGAAAGGAGCTGGCTGACCTATCCGCCCTAAAGGATGCCGGTGCTGTGGCTCTTAGCGAGGATGGCAAATCAGTGATGGATTCCGCTCTTTATGCCGAAGCAATGAGGCAGGCAGCAAAGCTTGGGATACCGATTTTTGCGCATTGTGAGGACAAGAGCCTGGCTGGCAAGGGGGCAATCAATGCAGGAGGGAAAGCCCAGGAATTAGGCTTGCCCGGTATTAGCAATGCAGTTGAGGATATTATTACGGCGAGGGATATCCTGCTGGCGAAGGATACTGGTGCACAGCTCCATATCTGCCATATTTCCACCAGGGACAGCGCAAGGATGGTAGGTCTGGCGAAGCAGGAAAGGTTAAGGGTGACGGGTGAGGTATGCCCCCATCATTTTATCCTGTCGGATGAGGATATTCAAAGGGACGACGCGGATTATAAGATGAATCCGCCCCTTAGAAGCAGGGCGGATATACAGGCCTTAAAGGAAGCGCTGAGGGACGGAATTGTTGATGTAATCTCAACGGACCATGCTCCCCATTCGGAGGAGGAAAAAAGGAAATCCTGTAAGGAGGCTCCCTTTGGCATTGTCGGCTCCGAGACCGCCTTTGCCCTGACCTGGACAGAGCTGGTGAAGACCGGATATCTTACTCCCGGACAGATGGTAGAAAAGATGAGCGTTAATCCGGCTAAAATATTAGGAATTGACCGGGGCTGCATTGGGGAAGGCTGGGTAGCAGACCTGACCATAGTTGATCCGGAGGCGGAATACGTGATTGATAAAAGGAAGTTCCTTTCTAAGGGGAAAAATACGCCTTTCCATGGACGGAAGGTAACGGGGCGTGTGGAATATACCTTTGTTGCCGGGAAATTAGTCTATCAAAATCAACTTAATTAAAATTAGAAAGGCTGGTAAAGGAATGATAAATAAATTAGTCGAAAAAATAGAGAGCCTGGGCGCACCCATTGTTGTGGGACTGGATCCGATGCTGGACTATGTCCCAAAGCATATCCTGGATCAGGCATTCAGTGAAAAGGGAGAGAACCTGGAGGGTGTAGCGGAGGCTATCTGGCAGTATAATAAGGGAATCGTTGACGCTACCCATGATCTGATCCCGGCGGTTAAGCCACAGATCGCAATGTATGAGCAATTTGGCATTGAAGGCCTGCAGGTGTTTAAAAGGACCGTGGATTACTGTAAGGGGAAGGGCTTAGTTGTCATCGGTGACATTAAGCGGGGTGATATCGGTTCTACCTCTGCTGCCTATGCGACGGGCCATCTTGGAAAGATAACAATCGGAGAAAAGACCTATCGCGGCTTTGATGAAGATTTTGCCACCATCAATCCATATCTTGGCTCTGACGGTGTGATTCCATTTATTGATGTCTGCAAGGAAGAGGATAAGGGCTTATTTATCCTGGTGAAGACCTCTAATCCCTCCAGCGGGGAATTCCAGGATCAGTTGGTTGACGGTAGGCCGCTGTACGAACTGGTTGGAAAAAAGGTAGCCGAGTGGGGTGAGCTCCACATGGGTGATTCCTATAGCTATATCGGTGCCGTGGTTGGGGCGACTTATCCTGAGATGGGTAAGGTGTTAAGGGAGATCATGCCGAAGACGCTTATCCTGGTGCCTGGCTATGGTGCCCAGGGCGGTAAGGCGGAGGATCTGGTCCATTATTTCAACAAGGACGGTCTTGGGGCAATCGTGAATTCCTCCAGGGGAATCATTGCAGCATATAAAGCGAAAGGCTATGAAAAATACGGGGCAAGAGGCTATGCAGATGCGGCGAGGCAGGCGGTTATTGATATGAGGGAAGACTTAAGGCAGGCATGGATGGCTGCTAAGAAATAGCATTATGACTTAAAAATGCGTCTTGAGAAGGCTCTTATAGCCAGGTCAAGACGCATTCCTTGTATATTCTTTTACTTTGGGGCTTGTCTTATGACAGCTCCATACTGCGTTTATCCATTAACAGGTTTCAGGCTCACTATATTCCACGCCAAAAGTCTCTACAGTTAATTTCTTCATGATCTGAGGTTCTAATGGAGCATCTGAATAATCAGTCTTTGTTTCAGCAATTTTATTCACAAATTCCATACCCTCGGTAACCTTGCCAAAAGCAGCATAAGAGCCATCAAGATGGGGGGAATCCTTATGCATGATGAAAAACTGGGAACCGGCAGAATCAGGGCGCTGTGATCTGGCCATTGAGATTACGCCGGCAGTATGTTTCAGGTCGTTCTTGAAATTATTGTAGGAGAATTCCCCTTTAATGGAATAATCCGGACCACCCATACCGGTGCCCTCAGGATCGCCGCCCTGGATCATAAAGCCACGGATAACCCTGTGGAATTTCAGACCGTCATAAAACCCTTTTTTCACCAAAGAGATGAAATTATTAACAGTATTCGGAGCTATTTCGGGATATAATTCAATTTTGATTATAGCGCCGTCTTGAAGTTCCATTGTAACAATTGGATTAGTGTTTGCCATCTTCATTCATTTCCTCTCAAATAAGAATTTACTAAAATCACCAAAAATCTACTGTACAATTTATTAAGTCCGTTGGTAAATATAACATAGTAGTTTCTGTATGTCAAGGCAATCAAATATATGGAAATAAATGTGAGGACGCGGGAAAATAAGTGTTTTGCAATATGTAGAAGTTAATGGGGCTTTGCGGTGGAATTCTGTTTTAGGCAAAATGTCCAGTATTCCTTGAAGTTTTGTTCTGATTTTAATATAATAATTCTACATATACCGACAAAAAAAGTATAAAGTCTACATGGATTCCAAGGGTGTATTCAGATATACCCTGCTTAGGAGTGGGTTTTTATGTATTAGGAGCAGACCGCTACTATGGTTTATCACGCTGCTATCTATGTAACCGAGAGACTAAAATAAAGGGGGCAGGGTTTGATGAGAGAGATTTATACCTTTGGGGTGAAGACAGCCCAGCTTAATGCAATGGTTAATATTACGAGTGAAATTAACAAAGCAATCAGGGAGAGTGGCGTTAAGAGCGGAATCTGCGTGGTATTCGTCCCACATACAACGGCAGGCATTACCGTGAATGAGAATGCCGATCCAGATGTGGTTCGTGATTTTATTATGGACATGAATAAAATTATTCCTAAAAATGATGACCATAGGCGTGCAGGAGGAAATTCCTCGGTACATACAAGGACAAGCCTGACGGGATGCTCATTGACACTTATCGTTGACGAGGGAAGACTTCTTCTTGGTACCTGGCAAGGAATTTATTTTATGGAATTTGACGGGCCAGGAATCCGCAAGGTCCATGTGAAAATTATCGAGGGTTGATAAGCTTTTCATGCTACTGGCATATGCTATGCCAAAAATTTGTCCGAAGTAATTGCAAAATACCCTTGTATTGAAAAATTACCGGGGGAATTAAAGAATTACCAGGGGGATTAAAGAATTACTGAGGGAAGTAAAGAATTACCGGGGAATTAAAAAATTACTGGGGAATTAAAAAATTACTGAGATAAATAAAAAATTATCGGGGTAAATAAAAAATTACCGGGGTAATTAAAAATTACCGGGGTAATTAAAAATTACCTTGTGATAGGCACAAGTTTAGGATAGAATATGCAAAGGAGCAATTTTATTCATAGGAGAGCCTTATATGTCAGTAGCGATGAAAAGAAAAACAGTAATAACTGAAAATGTGGAGATAGCTAAGGATATCTATAGTATGTGGCTGAATGCCCCTGATATCTCGCGGGAGGCAAGGCCGGGTCAGTTTGTTTCCTTATACTGCAGGGACAGGAGCAAATTACTGCCAAGACCAATCAGCATTTGTGAAATAAATAAAGAGCAGGGTAAGATCCGGCTTGTATACCGTATTGCAGGGGAAGGGACAAGGGAATTTGCAGGGATGGATGCAGCCGAGGATATGGAAGCCATGGGGCCATTAGGAAATGGCTTTACCCTGGAGGGGAAAAAAGCATTACTAATTGGCGGTGGAATCGGGATTCCGCCAATGCTGGAGCTGGCAAAGCAGCTTTCCTGCGAAAAGCAGATAGTGCTGGGTTACCGGGACATTACATTTCTGGAGAAGGAATTCGAGGCTTATGGGAAGGTATATATATCAACAGAGGACGGAAGCAGGGGAACAAAGGGAAATGTAATTGATGCAATCAGGGAGGAGAGCTTGGATGCAGATATCATATTTGCATGCGGCCCGACGCCAATGCTGCGTGGAGTCAAGGCGTATGCCACAGAACATAAGATCAAGGCACAATTGTCCCTGGAGGAACGTATGGCCTGTGGAATTGGTGCATGTCTGGGCTGTATATGCAAGACAAAGGAAGTTGACCATCATAGCAATGTTAAGAACAAACGGATCTGTAAGGACGGTCCGGTATTTTATGCGGAAGAGGTGGAGCTATGAATACCAGTGTAACGTTAGCGGGTATAACCTTTAAAAACCCTGTAACCACTGCCTCCGGCACCTTCGGCTCCGGTATGGAATATGGGGAATATGTGGATTTATCAAGGCTTGGTGCGGTAACAACAAAGGGCGTATCAAACGTACCCTGGCCGGGGAACCCAACGCCCAGGATTGCAGAGACCTATGGTGGTATGCTAAATGCAATCGGCCTGCAAAATCCGGGAGTAGACGTATTTATAAACAGGGATATCCCGTTTTTAAGGAAATATGATACAAAGGTTATTGTAAATGTGGTCGGCAAAACGACGGAGGAATACTGCGAGGTAGTGGAGCGCCTTGCCTGCCAGGATGTGGACATGCTTGAAATCAACATATCCTGTCCCAACGTAAAGGAAGGAGGGATCGCTTTTGGACAGGATCCCAGATGCGTTTTCGAGATTACCTCTGAGTTAAAAAAGCGTGCGAAGCAGCCGATCATTATGAAGCTTAGCCCCAATGTAGCGGATATCGGTGAGATGGCAAGGGCTGCCGAGGCAGGCGGTGCAGATGCATTATCCCTGATCAATACCCTGACGGGGATGAAGATTGATATCCACCGCAGAGCCTTCCTGCTTGCCAATAAGACCGGAGGCTTGTCCGGCCCGGCAGTAAAACCGGTGGCGGTACGTATGGTTTACCAGGCGGCAAATGCAGTAAAGCTGCCGATTATCGGTATGGGAGGGATTGCGTCCGCGGAGGATGCCCTGGAATTTATCATGGCAGGAGCATCTATGGTTGCCGTGGGTACGGCCAATTTTATTAACCCAACTGCAACCTTAGAGGTGGTTGAGGGAATAGAAGCCTATATGGGACAGTATGGCATTGAGGACATTAATGACTTAATCGGATGTGTAAAATAAAATTTTTGTGAAGTACTATGAATAATTCAATTTTGTGTTACAATATTCATGATAAGCAATTAGATCATGGAATTTAGGGCATTTGCCGAGCTTGCCCGGGCAAATGGCATAAATTTCATGGATAGTGCAATGTGAATTCATTGGACGAAGTCTGTGAGTTCCTGATTTGCGGACAAAAAGATGAAAGGGAATAAAAGATAAAGCTGGTTGTTTTAGGCGGCAGAATGGAGATGGAGATGGAACAGTATAAAAAGGAATTTATAGAATTCATGGTTGACTGTGGTGTGTTGAAGTTCGGTGATTTCACCACAAAAAGCGGAAGAAAGACCCCCTTCTTTGTAAATACAGGCTTTTACCGTACGGGTGCGCAGCTGCGGAAGCTTGGTGAATATTATGCGAAAGCAATTAATGACAAGTATGGCATGGATTTTGATGTGCTATTTGGGCCAGCCTACAAAGGGATACCGCTCAGCGTAGCCGCAGCTATGGCGATCAGTGAATTTTATCAGAAGGATATTAAATACTGCTCAAACCGCAAGGAAGTAAAGGATCATGGAGATACCGGAATTCTACTTGGCTCACCCCTCACTGATGGGGACAGGGTGGTTATCATTGAGGATGTGACCACGGCAGGAACCTCTATTGGTGAAACAATGCCAATTTTAGCAGCCCAGGGGAAGGTTCAGGTGCTGGGGCTCGTAGTATCCGTTGACCGGATGGAACGGGGACAGGGCAGCAAGAGCGCTTTATCTGAAATAGAGGATAATTACAAGATTGCCACAACAGCAATTGTCACCATGAAGGATGTGGTGGAGCATTTATATAACAAACCTTACAATGGAAAAATTGTGATTGATGACACATTAAAGGCAGCTATTGATGCATATTATAAGCAGTACGGAGTTGTGGAATAGAAAATCATGCATAAAAGGAGGTAATTCTGGATGATGGAGAAAATCTATCACACTATGAAGTCAGTGGGTGTGTGGAACCTTGTACTTGGAATCCTTGTGATTGTAGCAAGCACTTTCGCAGGCACATTACTCATTTTAAATGGAGTAAGGCTGCTAAAGAAGAAAAAAGACTTACTTTTCTAGCAGCTTAGGGTTTGGCATTGTTTGTTTTGGAGGATTTCGTTGAAGACACAGGATTTTTACTATGATTTACCAGAGGAATTAATTGCGCAGGATCCCCTTGAGGACCGTTCAGGCTCCAGGCTTCTGCTCCTTGATAAGGTGACCGGGGAGATAAGGCACAGCATATTCAGGCAGCTTACCCAGTATCTGAAGCAGGGGGATTGTCTTGTTATCAATAATACGAAGGTAATCCCCGCCAGGCTCATCGGGGAAAAGCTCCATGATAAGGGCGGACAGGCATCCGGGGATGAAGTACACGGTGCCAGGATAGAGCTGCTCTTATTAAAGAGAAGGGAGAAGGATGTCTGGGAAACCTTAGTGAAGCCGGGAAAGAAAGCCCGTCCGGGAACCAGGATTGACTTTGGGAACGGACTGTTGACCGGGGAGATAACCGACATCCTGGAGGAAGGAAACCGGGTCGTTAAATTCACCTACCAGGGTATTTTTGAAGAGATTCTGGACCAGCTGGGACAGATGCCTTTGCCGCCCTATATTACCCACGAGCTGGCGGACAAGAGCAGATACCAGACCGTATATGCGAAATATGAAGGCTCCGCAGCAGCCCCCACAGCGGGACTGCATTTTACGGAGGAATTGCTTGCAGAGATAGAGGCCATGGGAATTGCCATAGCGAATGTAACCCTGCATGTAGGCTTGGGAACCTTCCGCCCGGTCAAGGTGGAGAATGTCCAGGAGCACCATATGCATTCGGAGGCTTATCAGGTAACTGAGGAAGCGGCGGCCATCATAAATAATACAAAGAAAAAAGGAGGAAGGGTAATCTGTGTCGGTACAACCAGCTGCAGGACCATTGAATCCGCAGCGGATGGACAGGGAATTGTACATGCAGGCAGCGGTGACACCTCCATTTTTATCTATCCAGGCTATCGCTTTAAGGTGATGGATGCATTAATTACGAACTTCCATTTACCGGAATCCACCTTGATGATGCTTGTTTCAGCCCTGGCAGGCAGGGATCATATCATGGCAGCCTATGAGGAGGCAGTCAAGGAAAGATACCGTTTTTTTAGCTTTGGGGATGCCATGTTTATCTGTTGATGTCCGGGATAAACAGAAAAGCCAAGATAAGATTATCTTGACTCTATATGGGTCACTTTATGGGGGAATAGATTTGAACTTAATAAAATTAAGTTTTGAGTTGAAAGTAAAATGATTTTAACGGTATTGTTGTTAATAAAATTAAAAAAAATCTTGTAATTAAGAAGATATTATGGTATACTCGCTCTATCGTATTAAAAAAAGGGTATTTTCAGATTATCTTATTAATATATTTAGTAATATTCAATAGCACGGCTTTATAGGTGGTATTGGAACATAAATTCAGAGACAGCGAGGTCAAAACTAATGTTTTGGCCTCGTTTTCTTATAAAAGCAACACAATCCTGAATAATCCTAAGGACAATGAGGTCAAAGCAAATGCTTTGGCCTCTTATTGTTCCTTAGAATATGGCAATGGAGTCAAGATAATCTTATCTTGGCTTTTTCTGTTTATCACAGAAAAATGCCGCAAAACGGATCAGGAGCAATCATTTGAAAATGCTGCAAGAGTGCATTTTGATAGATACCCCGCGGAGGGATAAAATTACCGCCTTCCCGGGAAAAAATGATTATTGAGGAGGAATGTCTATGTTTTCATCAGCTAACACAATTTGGGTACTCATAGCGGCGGCCCTGGTATTCTTTATGCAGGCCGGATTTGCTATGGTAGAAACAGGTTTCACAAGGGCAAAGAATGCGGGTAACATTATAATGAAGAACCTTATGGATTTTTGCCTGGGGACACCGATTTATTGGTTGCTCGGGTTTGGTATCATGTTCGGGGGGAGCGGGGCTCTCATTGGCGGCTTCGATTTTATGGTAAGGGGGGATTATTCCTCCAGCCTGCCAGAAGGTGTACCGTTAATGGCCTTCCTGATCTTCCAGACGGTGTTCTGTGCAACGGCAGCTACGATCGTATCGGGTGCCATGGCGGAGAGGACAAAGTTTGCTGCTTATTGTCTATACAGCATGGCAATCAGTGCCGTTGTCTATCCGGTCTCGGGGCATTGGATCTGGGGCGGCGGCTGGTTGTCTGAGCTGGGCTTCCATGATTTCGCAGGCTCTACGGCGGTTCATATGGTGGGTGGTGTATCGGCGCTCATTGGAGCAAAAATGCTGGGACCGCGGCTTGGGAAATATGATAAGGAAGGCAAGCCAAAGGCAATTCCGGGACACAGCTTAACCCTGGGAGCCCTGGGCGTATTTATTTTATGGTTCTGCTGGTTTGGATTTAACGGCGGCTCCACGGTATCCGCTACCGGGGATGATTCTCTTTTATCGATGGGCAGCATATTTGTCACGACTAATATGGCAGCGGCAGTGGCAAGTATTACGGTTATGTGCATAACCTGGATCCGTTACAAAAAGCCGGATGTTTCAATGACGCTCAATGGTTCCCTGGCAGGACTGGTAGCGATTACGGCAGGCTGTGATGTTGTATCACCCTTCGGAGCGGCTGTAATAGGTATTATCGCCGGCTTTGCCGTAGTATTTGGTATAGAATTTATTGATAAGGTGGTAAAAATTGATGATCCTGTAGGCGCAATAGGGGTGCATGGCATCTGCGGCGCTTTGGGAACCTTGCTGACGGGATTGTTTGCAGTAGACAGCGGATTATTCTATGGTCACGGTATTTCCTTCTTTATTACCCAGCTTATCGGTGTAGTGGCGGTAATTGCATGGGTTACGGTAGCCATGGTGGTTATCTTTGCGATTATTAAGCACACGGTTGGGCTCAGGGTTTCCAAGGAAGAGGAAATCGACGGTCTTGATATCCATGAGCATGGTTTAAGCAGTGCGTATGCGGATTTTATGCCTTCCGTTGACACTCTGCCAGGCATCAAAGCAGCTGTCACATCAAATAAGCCCGTATCTGAGGAAATACCGGTAACCAGGGTATCCGTTTCCAAGGAAGGGGAGAAAGCCCATAAGATTACAAAGGTTGAGATTATAACGAAGCAGAGTAAGTTTGAGGGATTAAAAGCGGCTATGAATGCCATTGGCGTTACCGGAATGACGGTAACCAATGTCCTGGGCTGCGGCCTCCAGAAGGGAGCCACCGAATATTACCGTGGTGTTCCCTTGGATATGAATCTATTGCCTAAGGTACAGGTGGAAATAGTGGTAAGCAAGGTTCCTGTAAGCCTTGTGGTTGATGAAGCCAGAAAGGCGTTATATACGGGGAATATCGGTGACGGTAAAATATTTGTATATGATGTGGAGGATGTTGTTAAGGTCCGCACCGGAGAAACTGGCTATGATGCCCTCCAGGGAGAGGAGTAAAGGGCAAATCCTTAAAAAAGATGTCGTATTTTCCATTTGTATCCCGATTTTCGGAACATGATTTATACTTTGATAATATATTGTAGTATAGATTATAATGGAGAGGGTCGGCTTGGCTAGTTTTGATATTATTAAGGAAAATATTCATAAAGGTAAATACCCCCGCCTTGGGTCTGGCTCGGGGCGGGTTGTATTTGATTTAAACAACGGGTATGTGATTAAGGCCGCTAAAAATAGGAGGGGAATTGCCCAGAATAAAGCGGAGTGTGTAATTGCCAAAAATGACCGTTCCAGTATGTTCGCTAAAATTATTGATGCTTCCAAGGATTATCATTTTGTCATCATGGAAAAAGCCGATAGGGTTCAATCAATTTCAATCGTTTGGAGATATTATAAAGTAAAAAATAACCGGGAGCTGAGTGGATTGGATCCATTTAAAAAGATATGCTCAAGGCACGACCTGCTGATGAGCGATTTATATCGGAGGATGAATTGGGGGCTTGTAAAGGGAAAACCGGTCATCATTGATTATGGCTTTACGAAGGAAACAAAAAAATTATATTAAGGCAGATAAACAGGAGCTGTTGCAGAATAGATGAATAATCCTATTGGAGCCGGCAGCTCCATTTCATGCTTAAAACAGAAGAGGGTATCGCTCTATCACTCTATTTTTAGTGATTTCGCGATACCCTCTATTTTGTCAGGCCTATTTATTCATCTTTGCCAGAATGCTTCTTGCTACGCTGATACCGTTAGCGGAGGCCTGCTGGAGGCCTCTGGTTACGGCAGCTCCGTCTCCGATGGCCCGGAGACCGCCCACGCTGGTTTCAAAGTCCGTATTTACTACAACTTTGTTGGAATAGAATTTAACCTCTACGCCGTATAATAAGGTTTCATCACTGGCGATACCAGGTGTAACCTTATCAAGGGCTAAGATCATTTCCTTAATATCCACCATGATTCTATGAGGGAAAACAAGGGATAAATCTCCCGGTACCGCATCCTTTAAGGTGGGAATCAGGTTATTTCTGCATAGACGCTCCTCTGTTGTCCTTCTTCCCCTCTGGAAATCACCGAAGGTCTGGACAAGGATCCTGCCGCCGCAGAGCATGTTGCTCAACTGGGCAATGTGCTTACCATATTCGATCGGGGTTTTAAATGGCTTTGTAAAATTCTTGGAAACCAGGATTGCAAAGTTGGTGTTGTTTGTCTTGAATTCCTGGGATTTATAGGCATGTCCATTTACAACAGCCAGGTTATTGTCATAATATTCCGTAGCAACCTCACCGGAAGGATTGGTGCAGAAGGTGCGCACCTTATCATCAAAGGTCGGGGTATAGTAAACCAGCTTGGCTTCATAAAGGTTCTTATTTAAGAATTCCATTACCTCATCACGAACCTCAACCCGGACGCCGATATCGACGGTGCCTACCTTTGTCTCAATACCATGCTCCTGGCAGATGTCTTTAAACCAGTCAGAGCCTTCACGGCCGATGGCGGACACGATTTCGTTTGCATAGAAGGTATCTCCCTTGGAGGTGACGACACCCTTTGCCTGCTGGTCTTCGATAATAATATCCTTAACCATGGTATTAAATAATATTTCAACGCCAGAAGCTAACAAATGCTCCTGTAAACGGGTATATATCTTATAGCCCTCCTCCGTACCGAGGTGGCGGATCGGACATTCAATTAATTTTAGGTTGGCATTGATGGCACGGCGCCTGATCTCACGGATCTCAGCCTCCTTATCGACACCGTAGACACTGGTATCTGCGCCGAATTTTAAATAAATATCATCAGATTCCTTGATTAATTCCATCGCCTTGTCATAACCCAGGATATCAGGAAGAACACCTCCGACATCGGGAGACAGGGAAAGCTTTCCATCGGAAAATGCTCCGGCGCCTGCAAAACCGGTAGTGATGGAGCATGGGCGGCAACCAATACACTGCTTGGTTGTCCTCTTCGGGCACATTCTCTTTTCTATAGATCTGCCCTTTTCTATCATCAGGATTTTCAAATCCTTGTTCTCCTTGATGAGCTCATATGCACAAAAAATACCGGAAGGGCCGGCACCAATAATAACAACATCGTAATTTTGCATTAGCAACACTCCTTTATTGGGGTATAAACCTTAGTATCCGGGGGCAATTGAACCGGATTTTCGGTTCAACCGCCTGGCGTGCAGTCCTGTTTATGACTGGCCTCGCTCATTTTAGCATACTATTAATTTTATTGCAAGAAGTTAAAAGAAAAACCGGAAGATGGCTATGTACCTTTAAATAATGTTGTAATGGGCCAGGGCATGGGCAACTCCGTCCTCGTCCACGTCCTTGGTAAGATAGGCTACAACCCGGGCAATTTGATCATCGGAATTACCCATACCGATGCTGTGCTTTACGTAATTCAGCATGGAAAGGTCATTGATGCTGTCGCCCAGGGCATAGGCATTTTCATGGGGGATGTCCAGATGGGATAGGAGGAATTTAATTCCGGTAGCCTTGGAGCTGCCCTTTGGGATGATTTCAATAAAATGCTCCCCATGGTACATGTAATCGAATCTGTCACGGTATTTATCCAAAAAGCCACTGACGGAGGCCAAATCCTCATACCAGACACTGAACTTGTCAAAGGAAATCTGTGGGTCATCCCATCCCTTTATATTAAACTTAAGCTTGTTTTTAAAAAAATCCTTTTGCTTTTGCAGGGCAGGGAATCGGGAATTCTCATTAAAGTACACTGCATGGGTGCCCTCCAGCACAGCATCGGCCGGATATTTTAAAAGGTCTGAAACAAGCTCCTTGCAGAGATCCGTGGGAATGGCGTTATGCAGCAGATCCTCATTGCCATGCCGTATATAGGTGCCGCAGCCGCAGACAAAGCCGTCAAAGCCCAGGCCTTTAATCCCGTTGTCTATCTCTGCGTAGGACCTGCCTGTATTAATAAAGGTCAAATGGCCGTTCGCCCGGGCTTTGCGGATGGCAGCCTTTGCGCTGTCTGGGACTGTATGGTTACGATGGCTGAGAATTGTGCCGTCAATATCGAAGAATATTATCTTGGTTTTCATTGTATCACTCCTATAGCTTGGAAATCATATCATATTGTGCCTTAAATCATATCATACTCTTGACAATATGAAAAGAGTCGATTATGATATGAGAAAATGATAACAACATGGAAGGTGAATGTAGTAGCATATATTTTCCCGCCAGAGAGGGTCTGCCACCGGCTGAGAGCAGGCTCAGGGTTCGGATATATGTCGAAGTTCGGCACCGGAGTTGCCTGTAGGATATGGTAGACAGCAGTTTTGATTGCTGCCTGACCGATAAATGACAGGCCGGGTCAGTTCCGTTATAGCTGTTGAGAAGCCAGCTGCTCTGGCTTGAATTTGGGTGGTACCACGATGCTTTCGTCCCTTGCGGATGGAGGCTTTTTTTGACCTCTCAGATAAGCAGAGAAGCGGATTACGGGTTTTTGCTTTTAATTATTAAGGATAATCCTCCTTCAGGGGGGATTAAGGAGGTAATCAAATGTTAGAAAATTTGGAGAAAATTAAGGCACAGTTTAAGGAAGAACTAAGTGCGGTCAACATGAAGGATGAAATCGAGCGGATCAGGGTAGCCTTTCTTGGGAAAAAGGGGCTGGTTACAGAGGCTTTAAAGGATCTGCGTAATTTGGACGTGGAAGCAAAGAAGGCGGCAGGGCAGCAGGTGAACCTGCTGAAGGCTGAGATCGAGAACGCTATTGTAGAATTCCAGAAGTCCCTGGAGGAAAGGGAATACCAAAAGGAAATCGCGAATACGGAGCGATATGATTTCTCCATCCCTTCGGAGGCGGCTGTCGGAACCCTGCATCCAATTACGATTGTACAGAGCCAGATCGAAGATATTTTTAAGACCATGGGCTTTATTATAGAAGACGGTCTTGAAATCCAGACGGAATTTAATAATTTTGAGGGAGTTAATATACCAAAGAACCATCCGGCAAGAGATATGACGGATACCTATTACCTGGAAAATGGCCAGCTGTTAAAAACCCATACCTCTGCAGCCCAGAACACCATTATGCGGAAATATGGTGCGCCAAAGCCAGGTGAGCCTTTAAAGGTATTATTTCCGGGCAGGTGCTTCCGCAACGAGAATATTGATGCCAGCCATGAGAACACCTTCTTCCAGCTGGAGGGAATGATGATCGGTGATGACATCTCCATTTCCAACCTGATTTATTTCATGAAGGTATTACTTTCCGAGGTGTTTGAACGGGATGTAAAGGTACGCTTAAGACCGGGCTTCTTCCCCTTCGTGGAGCCGGGCTTCGAGCTGGATATTAACTGTGCCATTTGCGGAGGCTCTGGGTGCCCTACCTGTAAGCAGTCTGGCTGGCTGGAATTATTGCCCTGCGGCATGATCCACCCCAATGTACTCCGTCTTGGAGGAATTGATCCGGATAAGTATACGGGCTTTGCCTTCGGACTTGGACTGACAAGGCTGGCGATGATGAAGTATAACATCAAGGATATCCGGTTGTTTAACAGCGGTAACCTAAAACAGTTAAAACAGTTCACCCTTTAAGATAATCAGACAGGAAATGCCGTGGCTGCGGCAGAATGGAGGAAACTATGCTTATTTCAATGAATTGGATTTCAGAATTTACGGATCTCTCCGGTATTAACTTAAAGGAGTTAATCGGGAGATTTACCTTATCTACTGCAGAGGTAGAGGATATATATGAATACGGTAAGAATATTAAGGATGTTGTAGTAGGAAGGATTGTCCAGATTGACGACCATCCAAACTCTAAAAAGCTTCATCTGGTAAAGGTGGATATCGGAACGGAAGTAGTGGACTGTGTCTGCGGTGCGCCGAATGTATTTGTCGGTGCGGTGGTGCCCTTTGCCAAGCTTGGGGGCCAGGTGGGAGACCTTGAGATTAAGGAAGCTAAAATTGCCGGGGAGATCAGCCACGGTATGTGCTGCTCTGAAAAGGAGCTGGGCATTAGCGAGGATCATTCCGGTCTGATGATTCTGGAGGATATCTATCCGCTGGGTACGGATGTTAAGACCTTTATGCAGTTAGAGGATACCGTATTTGAGGTTGATAATAAATCCCTGACGAACCGCCCGGATCTTTGGGGACATTACGGTATTGCAAGGGAAATTGCAGTTTTAACGAAGAGAACCCTAAAGCCCCTGGAGGTTATGGATACAAGCATTTACAAGGAGCTTGCGCAGCTTGATATTAAGGTAGAGGATGTTGACCGGTGCTTCCGTTATAGCGGTATTACGGTAGCAAATATCCAGAAGAAAAAATCCCCGGTCAACATGAGGATCCGCCTTACCTACTGCGGCATGAGGCCTATTAACCTGCTGGCAGACTTGACAAATTACCTGATGATGGAGCTTGGACAGCCGATGCATGCCTTTGATAATAAGAAGGTGTCAGCCATCAGGGTAAAGACCTATCCGGAGGTTGTGGATTTTAAAACCCTGGACAGTGTGGACAGGAAGGTTGATACGGATACCCTGTTAATCTGTGATGAGAAGGAGCCCGTTGCCATAGCCGGCATCATGGGCGGTGAGCTGTCCGAAATTACGGATGAAACAGATACGGTGTTATTAGAGTCCGCTAACTTTGACGGCGTTTGTGTCCGTAAATCGGCAACCCGTCTGGGACTTCGTACGGATGCAAGCTCAAGATATGAAAAGATTATCGATCCTGAGCTGACGGTTCCGGCTATCGAGCGTTTCTTAAAGCTGCTTATGGATATCGATCCGGGTGTGGAGGTGACCTCAGCCCTGACGGACTGCTATGTAAAGCATTATGACACCATCAGAATCGACTTTGACAAGGCTTATGTAGATAAGTATACGGGCATTGACATAAGCTCCGGCCAGATAGAGGAAACCTTAACAGCCCTTGGGTTTAGCGTAACCCGTAATAAGGATGAGTTCAGTCTGGTTGTCCCTACCTGGAGGGCCACCAAGGATGTTACCATGAAGGCGGATATCATTGAAGAGATCACCCGTATCTACGGATATGATAATTTTGACATCCGTTCCACGAAGAGCTTCCTGACACCGGTCCGCCATAGTGTGGAAAGGAGCGACGAGTACCGGATGAAGGAGCTTTTATCGGAGCGCTATGCGATGAATGAGGTCCATAGCTACATTTGGTACGAGTCAAAGCAGAATAAGGAGCTGGGCATTATTACAGAGCCGAATATCCGCATTATCAATTCCATTACGGCAGAGAATGATACAATCCGTTCTACCATGATTCCAAGCTTGCTTGGGTTTGTAGCAAAGAATGTAGATTCCAACCCGGAGATGGGCATGTTTGAAATTGGCCGCGTAGCTAACGGGCTAAGGGAAGACGGCCTGTGTGATGAGCGTAAAAGGCTGGGTATTGCCGTAGCCAGCAAGAAGCTGGGCGATAAAGAGATTTATTTCAAATGTAAGGAGATCGTAGAACAGCTCCTGCTGTCAATTAAGAACCTCCGCCCTACCTTCGCCGTTTCGGAGGAGCTGGCAAAATACAATTATGTCCATCCGGTAAATAGTGCACGCATCAGGCTGGCAGGGGAAGAGCTTGGATACTTCTCTGTGATCAACCCAAAGATCAAGAATAAGCTGGACAAAAAATTGAATGTCGCCTTTGCTGAAATTGACCTTGGACAGTTAGAGAAGGTTACAAAGGAGCCGCTTCGTTATTCAGAGATCAGTAAATACCCGGGAGTGACAATTGACCTGAGCTTACTGGCAGATAAATCCCTCCGCTATGAAAATATCGTCAGCTATGTGAAGGAATATAAGTGCGAATACCTCCAAGGCTTCCACCTGGTTGATATCTTCGAGGATGAGAAGCTTTTACCCGGAAAGAAAAGCGTGACAGTGCGCTTTGAGTTCATATCAAAGGAAAGAACCCTGGAGGGACAGGAGATCCAGGCGATGGTGGATGAATTGCTGGCATTGTTTGAGACAAAGGGCATCGTGATCCGTAAATAATAAATGATCAGGCAGGGGGGCTCCGCGGGGCGGATTCCCCCTGCTTTTTCAGGGTTCTGCCTGAAACTTCATTGTATTGCTCTGAACGCTGTTTTCCTGTTCCCAGATGCATGATAGAAAAAATGAAGAGGCTATTTCCGTAACCCAAAGGAAAGAAACCTTAGTGTGGCCATAGAAAATTTGTCATAATACAGTTTCCCCCGGTACAGCATTGGAAGGGATGGTATCCGCTATGACTGTGTGGTCTATCAGAAAAGTATCGATTCGGCATAATAATATAATAATGAAAATGCAGGGCATCAAGTGGGCAGCCGCAAAATCATTAGTTTTGCGGCTGCCCGATGAGAGGAAGCTTAATTAAGTTTTGAAGTTAAATTCATTACTTGTATGTTGATTTCTGCCGCTGGATCAAATATCATATAATATCCGATAACGCAAATAACACTAAGTATTAACAGTGCTAATGATATTTTGAATATTAATCCAAAGGTATTGTGTTTGATTCTTTTAGATTTATATAAGGTAAAGGAAATTATTACTGCTGTGGCAATAATAAGCAGAACCCAGATTATAAATGGAAGAGATATTATCATTGCCGTTTTTAAATTATCAATATTCATCGAATCTAGCTCATTCCTATCATTGAGTTTTATTTTATAAAGAAATACCACTTGATATTACCAAGTTTTTCCCTTCGGCATCTGGACTAAATATCCAAAAACCGCAAGTTATCTTATAAGTGAGAGGGAGATTTATAACTGGTATTGAGTAAGTGTAACTCCCATATGCATTAAACATATCACTACTAACTATAGAGTAATAAGATGAAGTAGTGTCTAGTTTATAACCAACGGGAGGAGTTGCATAAGCTGTTGTGCTAGTTGGGGTAATACGAGTTGCCATTCCTGATACAGTATAATTGGTTTGGAGTGTTGCGGATCCGCTTACACCTATATCGTATGTTCTAGTATGAACCCAATTACCATCAGTAACTACACCTTCCCAATTGGGATGGACACTTCCAGTATCAATCTTTTTTGTTTCAAAAGTAACGGTTCCTTCTTTTTTTCCATCTACATAAACATCTATAGATTTTGTGCCATTCTCAAAGTAGTTAATATTTGCTGATTCTTTTTCAACAACTTTATTGACCGTATCTAAAATTTTTTGAATTTCGCCAATATTAGCAGTTTCAACAATTTTAGCATTTACGGAAATTGTTGGTATAAAGACCATAATTGAAGCAACAATTGTACTGAATAGCAGTTTACTAAGTTTTTTCATGTAAATCCGCCTTTCGATTATTAAGCTTCCAATTACAGTATAACATTACAGGAAAAAAGTTACAAGTGGTATTTTTCCATTTGTCAATAAAAGGTCAATAAAAGTTACTGTTCACTCCCCAACAATAAAAATAAATTGACTGTGATTTAGGATGTTTTTTGCTTTAAAGTATAGGGGGTTTGTGGTATACTTTTACATAATGGGTAAATGTAACTAAAGATTGTTGTACGTAAGCATTAAGGAGAAAAGAAATTGGAACACGGGAGAAGTTGGTCCACAATGAAGTGATATCAGCGGATATTATTATAAAAGTCTGCCGGTCGATGAGGTGTACGGTGGATGACATCATGGATAGATGATAGATGGAGGTATAAAAATGGCAATTAAATCAATTAAAGTCTTAAACGTAATGGCATTTCAAAGACAATGGCGGAAGAATAATGAGGATTGCAATACCTATGATATTAAAGAAGGGGATGTGCTTAATGATTCATTTAGATTACAATTTGGAGATGGAATTAATGTGCTGATTGGAGAAAATGGTGTTGGAAAGACTACTTTATTAAAAATGATTTATGCAGCAACCCAATGGTCCATTCAAAAAACTGATATTGGAAAAACTGATAAACTGATAAAGTTTTTCTCTAATAATTTATCAGATTCTGATTTACTGAAAAATAATGGAAGCAAAGAAGATTATTCTTATTTTGAAGTATCTGATGGAAAGAATACGTTTACTAACAGCTTATCACATAAAGGGATTTTTGATTATGAGCAGTGGCTGGGATTGAATATACAGTCTGTATTTATTCCAACAACAGAAATGCTATCTCACTCAAAAGGCTTCCTGGCATTGAATCAGAAATATAAGCTGCCATTTGACGGGACTCAAGTAGATATTATTGTAAATGCTTCCTTGCCGGAAGCGAGGGAAATACCGCCTTATATGGAAAATATTCTAAGAGAAATCAGCAAAGTAATTGATGGAACGATTATTATGGAGGATGATACCTTTTATGTGTTGAAATTAGATGGAAGAAAGATAGATTTTTCTTTGGAAGCAGAAGGACTAAGAAAACTGGGATTGTTGTGGAAATTAATTCGGAATGGATTATTGGAAAAGGATACTGTTCTGTTATGGGATGAACCCGAAGCGAATCTGAACCCAGAGCTGTTTCCACTTGTGGTGGATGTTTTGTTACAATTAGAAGAGGCCGGGGTACAAATATTTGTGGCAACTCACAGCTATAATCTTGCCAAATATTTTGAAATCCGAAGAAGAAAAGAAGCACAGGTGATGTATCACAATTTGTATCGGGCCTCCGCAGAGGTGGCATCAGAATATAAACCAATTGAAACAGAAAACAAGGATGTGACCGAAGTTTATGGAAAATCAGCCTTTTACCTGAGTGAGTTAAAAGGAAATAAGATTGTTATGGCAGATGACCGTTTACTGGATGAGGCTTTGGAAAAGAACATGGCTGATTAGAGAAGGAGCGAATGGAAAAAGTGGAGCATGACAAAGTTTTACAAGACGAAAATGGGAAAATGCAGTTTGATTTTTCAAAGGCATTAAGCGTGTTTGAGCCACATACGCTGGCAAGCATGTATTCAGAGTATTTATCAGATGTGGATTTTGTGGTGGAAGATGAAAGAAAATTGATATGCCTGGAATATAAAAATGCTAATATAAAAAATGCGGACAACCCACAAGCGTTTCAGAAAAAAATAGAAGAGGAACCATTTTGGAAAAGGGTGGCGAGAAAATTTTATGGAACGATGTTTCTGGTTTGGGCCTGTAATAAAAATCAAGCAGATAAGCCGGTACAGTATGTTTTATTGATGGAAACCAACTTGGGTATGGACGAAGCTTTAAAGAAGAGATTAATTGCTAAGTTGCTCACTCATTTACCTTTTTCTTATCGGATGAGAAGGGAAATATGCCGTCATGTTATTGATGAATTTCTTTTTGTTGATTTAGAGGGATGGAAGGCGAAGTATCCCCAGTATCCAATTAGCTACATAGAAACTGGGCAGGAAACCTGTTTTTAGATTTCCTGCCCAGTGATGCTGCATTTATTCCTGGTCAGCTATATTTTTCTGGTAAACAACACAGTCATACTGGGTGCCGTCCCTTCTGGTTCCCACATTTGTCTCAAGCCTTGCGTATTTCATCCCCGCCTTTTGCATGACCTTTCCAGAGGCTGTATTAAGTATATCATGCTTTGCCTGAATCATCACATAACCTATCTCAAAAAATAGATAATGCATGATGGCCCTTAACGCTTCTGTCATAATGCCCCGGTTCCAATAATCCCTTCCGATACAGTAGCCAATCTCACAGGTTGAGGTCTGTTCGTTGGATATCTCTACACTGATGGAGCCCACAGGCATCCCCTGATTCTTTATTTCAATTGCCCATACATAGAAATTCTGTTCCCCGTAACGGCTCACCCATTCCCTGATCCTGCTTCGGGAGGCGGCCTCATCCCTATGCGGTCCCCAGGAAAGGTATTTACATACCTGTGGATCTCCCGCCCAATTCCGGTACATGGCTCCTGCATCCTCGATGCGGAACCGGCGAAGCACCAGCCGGATTGTTTCAATGGTATTTGTCCCCTTATGCTGCATACCCGATCTCTCCTATGCCCTAAATATGTTATTGCATCCTTTTAGAACATATACCGGTTGAAACTGTATTATGACAAATATTAATATGCAGAGGGGATAAGCCATAGCAGTAGAAGTGTAATCTTTTTAGTAATAAAAAATTTTGAGCCGGTTGAAATAAATAATTTTTGCCCAAAAGACTTTATGAATTCTGATCAAAGTATTATAATGAATGAATAGAAGATATTATCGGAACTAAATACATGTTCCGATAATCGGTACGCCCCTTGGGGCACACTTTGCACGGCGCAAAAACAGCGCCTTTTATGAGAAGTTAAAAGACAACTTCTCATAACTTATATTATTGAATCGAAACCATGATTCAATAATCGAGATGCACGGCGTAAGTGCAGCGCCTTTTATGAGAAGTTAAAGGACAACTTCTCATAACTTATATTATTTTTAGTCCACATAGGAGGAAGAGAGGATATGTTAAAGGAATTTAGGAAATTTGCGTTACGGGGAAATATGATTGATCTGGCAGTAGGTATCATCATCGGCGGTGCATTCAGCAGTATCGTCAATTCCCTGGTAAATGATATAATAATGCCCATATTAGGCTTGTTTACCCGCCAGATTAACTTTACTAACTGGTTCATCTCATTGGATGGAAAGCATTATGTAACTTTGCAGGATGCCCAGAGCGTAGGGGCGCCTACAGTCAATTACGGCCTTTTCATCTCGGGGGTATTAAACTTTCTGATTATGGCTTTTGTTGTCTTTTTAATGGTACGCTGGATCAACAAGCTGAAAAAGCCGGAGCCTGCGGCAGCTCCTACTACAAAGGCCTGCCCATATTGCCGCTCCGATATCAGCATCAGCGCAACAAGATGCCCCCATTGTACATCGGATTTGAGCGGTGAGGATGAATAAGCGGTAGATGAACGACGGATAGGTATCCAAGGGAATCCTGACGGATGCCGGTCTATGGCCATTCATCCTGAATATTGGAATTTGCTTTGTAATATAACAGGAAGCAGGGTATAATATATAGTAATAATTTATTTGCAGCAGTAAGTAAAAGAATGGAGAATACACATGCTTCGTAGGTTTTATCCTAAGAGACTGGCAGAATCATCCTATGTCATCAACTATGAAAAATTATATCAGGAAGGATACCGGGGGATTTTATTCGATATAGACAACACCCTGGTAGAGCATGGTGCTGATGCGACACCGAGGGCGATCCAGCTTTTTGAGCGCCTGAAAAAGCTTGGTTTCCAAACCTGCCTCATATCAAATAACAGTAAAGCGCGGGTCAGCAGGTTCAATGAAAAGATCGGTACGAATTATATCTATAAAGCAAATAAACCTTTTAAAAAGAATTACCTGAGGGCTGTTAAAATCATGGGAACAAGAATTGATAATACGGTTTTCGTGGGTGACCAGCTTTTTACGGATATTTACGGCGCAAACAATATCGGCATGATGACCTATCTGGTAAACCCGATCCATCCGAAGGAGGAGATACAGATTATCCTCAAGCGTAAATTAGAGCGGATCGTATTATACCATTACCGGAAGGAACGTTCGAAAGGAAAGATCAAATGAAACACAATATCATACTGGTCGGGTATATGGGCTCAGGAAAGACCTGT
Source organism: Clostridiales bacterium (assembly GCA_012839295.1). Classification (GTDB taxonomy): domain Bacteria; phylum Bacillota; class Clostridia; order Lachnospirales; family Lachnospiraceae; genus Mobilitalea. The sequence continues at coordinate 57,650 of DUNO01000002.1, read as the reverse complement.
GTTGGGGAATACCTGGCGAAGCGGCTGAGCTATCAGTTCCAGGATACGGACCAGCTGATCGAGAAGAAGGCCGGGGATACCATCAATAATATATTTGCGTCCTGCGGGGAAGAATATTTCCGTGACCTTGAGACGGGCTTATTAAAGGAATTGGTACCGCTTCTTACGCATACCGTGTTATCCACCGGCGGGGGAATGCCGCTCAGGAAGGAGAATGGGGCCTTACTCAGGGAGCTTGGGCTTGTGGTTTTCTTAAAAGCATCAAAGGAAACTACCCTGGACCGCCTGCGGGGGGATGCTTCCAGGCCTTTGCTGCAAGGGGACGGGCTGGAAGAAAAGGTAGAAAATATGCTGGGCCTGAGGTTACCGGTTTATGAAAATACGGCCCATGGCACCGTCGTAACCGACGGCAGGACCATAGAAGAAATAGCCAATTCCATTATGGAACTATATGAGGATGTAAAAGAAGCTCCGACAGGAGCAGAGAGGAGACAGGCATGAAAATACTTGTGATAAATGGACCTAACCTGAATTTTCTTGGAATACGTGAAAAAGGAATTTATGGAACCCAGGATTTTGATTATTTGTTAAGCAGCCTGGAGGAGAAGGCAAGGAAGGAAAACATTACGATTGAGACCTATCAGAGCAATTGTGAGGGTGAGATCATTGACCGTATCCAGAAGGCATACTATGACCAGGTGGATGGCATTGTGATCAACCCGGGAGCTTATACCCATTACAGCTATGCCATACGTGATGCCCTTGCCTCCATCGAGGCTCCTAAGATTGAGGTACATATTTCAAACATCCACCAAAGGGAAGAATTCAGGCATACCTCGGTCATTGCCCCTGTGTGTACCGGACAGATTGCCGGTCTTGGGCTCCAGGGATACTTACTGGCAATCGATGCAATTATGGGTATGAAGCCGGTCCAATCGATGGGTTTTTCGGGAGAATAAATAAAAATAAATTGTAGAAGAAGGTCAGGTAAAATATGGACAACTATAAGAGAGTACAGGAAATATTAAAAAAACATCAGGCTTCTGCCGTATTGATTTCCAACGGAAATAACATGCGTTATGTCAGTGGCTTTGCAGGGGCTACAGGTTATGTGTATATATCGGAGAAAAGACATGCTGTGATTACGGACTTCCGCTATACGATCCAGGCGGAGCTGGAAGCAGAAGGTTATGAGGTTATTACCATAGGAAATGGCGGCTATGAGGAAGCAATCAATGACGTTTTAAGCACGGACGGGGTGGAACGGCTTGCCTTTGAAGCGGAAGAAATGATATTTGCCAATTACCATAAGCTAAAGGAAAAATTAAAGGTAAAGGAGCTTGTTCCGCTGGGAAGCGAGATCACGGACCTGCGCCGTATCAAGACACCAAGGGAGCTGGAGCGTATTAAGAAGGCAGAAGCCATTGGAGATGATGTATTTACAGAAATATTGACCTTTATCAAGCCGGGGATGACAGAGCTTGAGGTGGCGGCAAGAATTGAATATCTTTTGAAGCTGAAGGGAGCGGAGGGCTTAAGCTTTTCAGCGATTGTTGCTTCCGGCGTTAATTCCTCCATGCCCCATGCGGTGCCGTCCCGGAAAAAGATCGAAACAGGCGATTTCCTGACCATGGATTTTGGATGTGTCTATGAAGGCTATTGCTCTGATATGACCAGGACCATTGTAATTGGCAAGGCCAGCGAGAAACAAAAGGAAGTATATAATACGGTACTCGCGGCACAGCAGGCAGCCCTTGATTTTATCAAAGCGGGATATCAGGGCAAAGAGGTCGATCAGGTGGCCAGGGATATTATTTACGGTGCAGGCTATGAGGGTTGCTTTGGACATGGCTTAGGCCACAGCGTGGGACTTCATATTCATGAGAATCCCAGATTGTCAATGTTAGAAGAAGGAATTATTGAGGCTGGAATGACAGAGACTATAGAGCCGGGTATTTATATCAAGGGCTTTGGCGGTGTCAGAATCGAGGATTTAGTCGTTGTGACGGAAGATGGGCATGAAAATTTCACTTTCTCAGATAAGAAATTGATTGAATTGTAAAAGTTTAACGAAAAATATGCAAAATTTTAAGGCTTGGCTTAAAAAAACTATTGCAAAAAATTGCAGGTTATTATAGACTTAGGAGTAGTCGAATTGTAACTATTCAGTTGTCCCGGAAATTCCATGGAATATAATCAGCATCAAAGCATATAGTTTTTGGAAGCTTTACGTGCATCGGTCCATCAGGACCGTTGTGGCTGGGTGGTCACATAAATATCTAAGGAGGAGTTTTAAGTATGGTATCAGCAGGCGATTTCAGAAATGGTCTGACAGTTGAAATTGACAATAACGTATATCAGATTATTGAATTTCAGCATGTAAAGCCTGGAAAAGGCGCAGCATTTGTAAGAACAAAATTAAGAAATATTAAGAATGGCGGGGTTATTGAGAAGACCTTCCGTCCCACTGAAAAATACCCACAGGCCCATATTGAAAGAAGTGATATGCAATATTTGTATTCTGACGGTGAGTTATATCATTTCATGAATGTTGAAACCTATGACCAGATCGCTATGAATGAGGATGCTATCGGTGATTCCCTTAAGTTTGTTAAGGAAAATGATATGGTTAAGATGCTTTCCCATGGCGGACAGGTATTCGCAATCGAGCCTCCGTTGTTCGTAGAGCTTGTTATTACAGACACAGAGCCAGGCTTCAAGGGTGATACGGCAACAGGTGCTTCCAAGCCTGCAGTTGTTGAAACAGGAGCTACGGTATATGTTCCACTGTTCGTTGAGCAGGGTGATAAGATCCAGATCGATACAAGAAGTGGCGATTACATGAAGAGAGTGTAATCGGATCCAAGTAATTTATATGGCGCAATTCACAGGGAATTAGGTTTTCTGTGGGTTGCGCTTTTTCAATACCGGGCAAAGGCATAAAAGCCTCTTGACATACCTCGATGGTCTAAGTATAATTATACATAGAAAGTCGAGGTATAATTATGGAGGTTAGCCAATGGAAATTGATAAAGGCCTGATCGGGGGCAGTACAGTTTTATTGTTATTATCCTTGTTGGAGGAATCCGATTTATATGGATATGAAATAATCAGAAGGCTGGAGCAGAGGTCGGATAACACGTTTAAGTTCAGGGAAGGAACCCTGTACCCGGTGCTGCACAAGCTGGAGAATAAGGGATATGTGAAATCCTATCTGTCCAAGGGTGATACAGGAAAAGAACGCAAATATTATAAAATAACCAATCATGGAAAGAAACAGCTTGCGGAGGAAAAGGAGAAATGGGAGAGGTTTTCCCTATCGGTAAATAAAGTGATTGGTGGTGGAATCCATGCTTTCTCCTAAGAGTGAAGTGTTTCTAAACGAAGTTTTATCCTATGTTAAATTCACCTTTGACAGAAATGATATCAGGAAGGAGTTAGAGGGACACATATCGGATAAAATAGAATATTATATGGAGCTAGGCTCTGAACCGGAAGAAGCGGAGCAGCTCTCGGTCCAGGATATGGGCGATGCAAGGGAAATTGGAATAGAGCTTAATAAGCAGCACAATCCGGTTCTTGGCTGGATCTGGAGGATCACGGGTATAATAGCCGCATTGCTTATCCTGCTGTTTCTCTTTGTCATAGCCATGTCCATGGGATCGTTTTTTCAGAAGGATTTATCAAAGGAGACACCCAAAGCCGATATCTTATATCAAATTGATATCAAGGAACAAATCAGGATCGATGACAGGATAATCCGTTTTACCAAGGTTATCATGGAAGAAAGCGGGGAACTGAGCATATTTTATACCTATCATAATGCTGGATTATTGGGAGGATCATGGTCCCTTGGCTATATCGGAGAAATACTTGATGACCAGGGGAATAAGTATGTGGCAATGTCCGGCCAGCAACAGGGAGGGATCATAACAAAAGGAATGTTGACCATCCCTGATTTTTCAAGGGACGCAGATACCCTGATTATATCCTATGACAGCTATAATAGAAAATACAGGATAGAAATTCCGTTAGAAGCAGGTGAAACAGATGAGCAGAACTAAAAAAATAATCCGGAATATTTTTATTATCACTATTTTATCCTTTTTTATTACGTCATGGTTAGGGCTTTCCTTAACACCATTGGCGGCCCATAAAAAATCAGAGAGGGGCATCCATTATGGTCCTTCCGAAGTAGTTCATATTGAGGATTATAAAAATAGTAAGTTTATCCTGGGAAAGTATGATAAATGGGTATCCTGCAATACGGTTAACAGGGTGCTGCTTTTCTTTTGGGCAGCAGGAAGCCAGCCCATCGGTTTTGAAAATGAGAAAGGGAAAGCCCTATGCTACACTTGGCTTTACTCCAATTCTATTTTTAAAGCTTACGGTATTATTAACGATAAAAATATTAAAAAGATAGAAGTTACGCTCACGAATGGAAAAATTCTTACCCAAACAGAATTCTATGATGATATGTTTTTACTTATTTATGATAAGGAGGATGGGAAAGACACTTATTTTGATTCCATCAGAGGATATGACGCTGAAAATAAGATGATATTTGAGGGCAGGTAATGATCCTTTCACTCTACGGAGCGTTTATTGAATTTTACAGATGGATCATTTATTATATTGTGGATGGAGGCTATAGGCTTGGATTCGAATAAAATGGGGCTGCTGCTGTTCCGGCTCAGGAAAGAAAAGGGGATGACCCAGAAGCAGCTTGCCGATCAGATGAATATCAGCGATAAAACAATATCAAAATGGGAAAGAGGGTTGGGATATCCGGATATATCCTTTCTTGGAGTGCTTTCCGATATCTTTCAAGTGGATGTTGATAAGCTTTTGTCAGGTGACCTGGAGCCAAAGGCTGCGGAGACGGGTAACTTAAAGAGGATTAAGTTCTTTGTCTGCCCTGATTGTGGAAATATCATATATAATACAGGTGATGCAGATATTTCCTGCTGTGGGCGTAAGCTGTCAAGGCTGGTGGCAAAGCCTGCGGATGGAGTGCATACGGCGGTGGTAGAAGAAGCTGATGTTGAATACTATATTACATTTCCACATGAGATGAGCAAAGCCCATTTTATATCCTTTGTCGCATATGTGACTTATGATAAGGTCCTCCTCCTCAAGCTTTATCCGGAGCAGGCTGCAGCGGTGCGGCTGCCCAAAATTCTTGGGGGCAGGCTGTCAAAGCACGGCAGCGACCTGTATTACTATTGTAACCAACATGGCTTATGGCTGTTATAAAGAAAGAATTCAGAGGTGTTATGAATGGAAGGACAAACAAAAAAGGAATTACAGACGCAATATAAAAATAGAACGGTGGTCGGCGGGGTCTATTGTATTAAATGTAACGAAAGTGGCAGGGTATGGCTAAAATCCGCTAGGGATATCCTGGGACAGAGGAATAAATTTGAATTCTTTACCTCGACCAACTCCTGTCCTGAGCCTGGAATGCGCCCGGATTGGGAGCAATATGGGGCCGCTTCATTTTCTTTTTCTGTGCTGGAGGAAATATCCAAAAAGGAAACCCAGACTGACCGTGAATTTAACGAGGATTTGAAGCTTTTACTGGAGCTTTGGATGGAAAAATTACATGATGAGGAATAGGAGTAATGGTATGATTAGGGCGGTAAGTGGGTAAGATTTAGGCTGTGAGGTGAATATGAGCGCATATATATCCATCTGGGCTTGCCTTTAACATCCCATGATTGCCAAGTACAGGCAATCATGGGATGCCCGGTCTGCACCCATATGGATATATATGCACTTATATTCACCGCGTTAGTTATCGAAAGACTTTTGAGGGCGAATCATAGTATAAGCTGGGGTGTCATGCTGGGTAAATTACCGGTATGACACCCTGTATTTCCTTGCTTTTCCAGTACATCCACATGATGACTGGCTTTCCATTACTTAAATATTACATAATTGTTACGAATGTGTTACAATTTTGTTGTTCCTAAGAAAGACAAGCACTTTTAAGGAGGTAAACATTATGTGTTTTAAATTTAATTCATGCAATTTCGGCGATTTATTCAGCCAGATATTAAAATACTGTAATATTAGTTCTTGCTACTAAGATCCTTTGGGGCTGCTGCACCGGCTAAAATGTTGGTGCAGCAGCCCCAGTTTTATAAATTATAGATTTGGAACGAATCTCATATTCTAACAGCTATTTCTTAAGGGTCTCAAGCAGCTCCTGATGCACCTGTTCTATTAGCCCGTCATCCAGTTTTGTATCCAGAAAATATTCAATCGCCTGCTTTGCCTGGGCAACAAGCATCTCAAGGCCTGTCACGGCCTTGATGCCCAGGGCTTGTGCCTGGAGGGCTATTTTTGTTTTTAAGGGATTAAAGATTACGTCAACCACAGCTTCACATTCTGTAAAGCCTGTGAGGTCAAGGGGAGCGGCATCAAGGTTCGGGTACATGCCAAGGGGTGTCGTATTTACGATAATAGCTGCGTCTGTATGCCCGGCGTAGCAGGTCTCGTAGGAGATTTTCTCCGCGCTGCCCTGGAGCCCGGGTACAGCTTCCCTGTTGTCCGTAACTGGGTTGCCGGCACCATTTTCGTTGGAACCGCTGCGGCTGACCACCAGAACCCAGGCGGCGCCCAGGTGCTTTAGTACGGCCTGGACCGTCCGGGAGGTTCCGCCATTTCCAAGGACCAGGCATTTCTTGCCCTGAATCTGGATGTTGTTGTGGAGCAGCATATATTTAAACCCATAAAAGTCCGTATTATATCCAATGCAGTGACCCTTCCTGTTCACGACCGTATTAACGGCACCAATTTCCTTTGCCAGAGGGTCAAGCTCATCCAGGTAAGGGATTACCGCCTGCTTGTAGGGAATTGTGACGTTGATGGCCGTAAAATCTTTTTTCTCCATAAAGGGATCGAACTCCTCCCTGGACAGGGGGATCAGGTCATAAGTATAATCTGCCAGCTTTTCATGAATGATTTTAGAATAGCTGTGTCCTAATTTTTCTCCAATCAATCCGTATCTCATAGAAATCTCCAATCTGTTCTCGTGGGTGTTCTTATTTATAACAGGATAATATATCCCACTTATTTTTGCAATTCCTTTCTGTTTGCAGGTTATATTTTTGGACCCAGGGAATATATTGTTTTAACAGAGAATGGATAAGCTATCCAGATTACTCCCCACAGGGGGTAATGATAGAACGTGGAAAGCTTTTCGCCAGGAGGTGCTTATGAACACGAAAGAAGAGCTGTTGAAAATATTATCGCTTAAGCTTCGTACCATACTTGGAAAACTTATCCTTGATTTTGAGCTGCTTCAGGAAATCAGGCTTCGGATGAATGCCCCGCTCCTGATTGTATATGCAAATAGAGAATGCTTTGTGACAGAGGACGCGGTAATTGTAGACAACCCTAAGAAAGCGGTTATCGTAACCAAGAATGAGATCAGGGAGACGATGGAGTACATAAGCAATTACTCACTCTATGCCTTTGAGGAGGAAATCCGCCAAGGCTTTATAACTATTAACGGCGGTCATCGGATTGGGCTGGCGGGAAAAGTAATCATGGAGGAGGACGCCGTCAAAGGGATGAAGCATATTTCCTTCATCAATATACGCCTGGCGCACCAGGTAAAAGGCTGTGCCGACCCGGTAATTCCTTATCTGGTTCATAAGCAGGTGGATGGGATTTACCATACCCTGATCATATCGCCTCCGAGATGTGGAAAAACAACACTTCTCAGGGATATTATACGCCAGCTGTCCAACGGCAGTGGATATCTTGAGGGGATGAGCGTCGGTGTTGTGGATGAACGCTCTGAAATCGGGGCCTGCTATATGGGGACGCCGCAAAATGAACTGGGAATCCGGACCGATGTCCTGGACTGCTGCCCGAAGGCAAAGGGAATGCTGATGCTGATCCGGTCAATGTCGCCGCGGGTCATCGCCGTAGATGAAATAGGTTCTAAAGAAGAATTGGACGCCATAGATTATGTTATTGGCTGTGGCTGCAAACTGATTGCCACGGTCCATGGCAGCTCAATTGAAGATATCCAGAACAAGCCAACCCTGGGTGAGCTGGTAAAGAAACGCTTATTTGAGCGTTATATTATCCTGAGCAACCGGAAGGGGATCGGGCATTTGGATGAAATATATGATGCGGATGGAAAAAGGCTGTATGCAGGGAAGGAGGACAATCCTGTATGAACATTATGAAAATTATCGGCTGCATCCTGGTGATCGGATCTTCAAGTGCAGTAGGTTTTTATTTCAGCGGAGAATTAAAGAGCAGAATCGAGGATTTAAAGGAGCTGCGGAAGCTGGTCGGTCTGCTGAGGGGGGATATCCGGTATGCAAATACCCCTCTGCCGGAAGCTATTTATGCAATCACCAGGCGGCACAGCAGCAGGTTTGACCTGTTTTTCCGGTATGTAAGTAACAGGTTAAATGAATTATCGGGGGAAACCTTCTCGGCCATCTGGAGGAAGGCGGTGGAGCTGGAGCTGCTGAACTCGGCACTGACGAAAAAGGACAAGTCAAACCTGATACAATTGGGAGAAAACCTGGGTTATCTTGACAAGGAAATGCAGCTGAATACCATCGATTTATATCTGTCACAGATAGAGGAGGATATAACAGTATTGTCAAAAACTGCGAAGGAAAGAGCTTATCTTTATAATACCTTAGGTATCATGGCGGGAGTGTTCATTACGATCGTCATGGCTTAGTACACTCGCTTATGCGATACGGTGGAGGGAATCTATGGACATCTATTTTATATTACGGATAGCATTGGTTGGTATCATGGTGTCGATACTAAACCAGATTTTAAAGCAATCGGGGAGGGATGATCTGGCCTTTCTGACCAGTCTGGCAGGTCTGGTTCTGGTACTTCTGTGGCTGTTGCCGCATATCTCGGACTTGTTCACGACAATTCAGAAGTTATTTAATATTGTGTAGGAATAAGCGGCGGTACCGGGCTTATATACATACATTAAGGAATGAGGTTTCACATGGTAAAAATAGCTGTAATTGGATTAATGACAGTCGTTCTTGCAATTATGTTTAAAAAAGGGAAGGATGAATATTCCCTCTATATCAGTATTGCCGCCTGCATCCTGATCCTGTTATGGGGACTGGGAAAGCTGCAGATCATCATGGATGCCATTACCCAGCTGCAGGGCTATATAAAGCTGAACCGTGCCTATACGGGAATCCTGGTCAAGATTATCGGGATTACCTATATCACGGAGATAGCCTCCTCCCTCTGCAAGGATTCCGGGTATAATGCGGTCGGGGAGCAGATTGAACTGGTTGGCAAGTTGAGTATCCTGGCGATCAGTATGCCGATCATGCTGGCCATACTGGATACCATCAACAACTTTTTGGAGGTTTGATGCCGATGGGTATGGGGCGTAGCAAGCCGGAGAAAAAGGGACATCGGCTTAAGTTTATTTTTATAATACTTGTTATGGTCCTGGCCTTTCTAAATGCGAAAACCGCAAAGGCCTCCCCGGGGTTTTCCGATGATATGGACTATGATGAAATCCAATCAGTCATTGACAATGTGCTTGGAACCGGCAATGATTTTAATTTTAGTGATTACATATCAAAGCTGCTGCAGGGAGAGGAATCCTTTTCACTTTCCTCCATCGGGTCGGAGCTCTTTGGACAGGTGAAGGGTGAAATTAAGGCCAACCTAAATACCTTTGCCAGCCTGGTCACCATCTCATTGATTGCAGCACTTTTAACTAATTTTTCTACCGCCTTTAAAAATAACCAGGTGGCGGAAACAGGCTTTTATGTTACCTACCTGCTTTTGTTCGGATTGCTGGTCAGCTCCTTTATTGTCGCATCCAGGGTAGCGTCGGATACGATAGGAGCCATCCTTGATTTTATGAAGGCGCTCATACCGACCTATCTGATGACGGTAGCCTTTACCTCAGGGGCAACCACCTCGATGGTTTTTTATGAAGCTGCCCTGGGATTGATCACGCTGGTAGATTTTATTCTAATTAAGCTGGTTATCCCTATGATTGATTTCTATCTTGTAATTGTGCTGGCAAATAACCTGTCCAAGGAGGACATGCTTTCCAGGCTGGCGGATCTCATCGCCCTTGGCGTCAGCTGGCTGCTAAAAAGCTTATTGGCAGTAGTAGTGGGTTTTAGTGCCATTAAGGGGCTGATTGTCCCCGTTGTGGACCAGGTGAAGCGCTCGGTGCTATACAAGGCCTCGGAAGCAATCCCGGGTATCGGGGATGCCCTCGGCAGTGTGACGGAGACCATCCTGGGAGCGGGGGTTATCCTGAAAAACTCCATTGGGGTAACTGGTCTGGTGGTAATTATTATAATCAGTGCCGTGCCATTTTTAAAGCTGGCTGTAGTTACCGTTATCTATAAAGTCAGCAGTGCGGCCCTGCAGCCGGTCTCGGATAAACGGTTTATTGAATGCATCAGTGCTGCTGCCAAAGCAACAGCGTTGCTCCTGCAGACTGTGTTTGTGGGGGCGGTATTGTTTATGCTGGCAATTACGATTGTGGCGGTTACGACGGGGAGTGTGAGGTGAATATGGAAGAGCTGTATTCTTGGATTCGTAATATTGTAATTTATATGATTATGAATACCATTGTCATGAACCTGCTTGGGAACAAGAGCTATAAAAAGTATATCAGCATTGTCTCGGGCATGATCCTGGTGCTGATTGTGATAACGCCGGTTCTTAGGGTAATAAAGCTGGATGAGAGCCTGGATTATTTTTTTAACTCGAATAATTTTACTGTGGATACCTCGGAGTTTAAAAAAGAGCTTGAGGGTGTAGAAAGAGAACAGCAGGAGGCAATCTTTGCCGAATATGAGGACGGGATAAGGGAGCAGGTGAAGGAATTGCTCCAGAAGAGGGATATTTCGGTGGATTACGTTGATGTTATCTTTAATATGGATAGTGAAAGCGAGAATTTTGGAAGCGTTGAAGGGATGGATATCCGTGCGGTTGCGGCTGGAGATGGGGATTCCGGGGATAAAAACAGGCTTGACATAGATGAAATAAAAATTGCGCAAATAACAATTGGAGAGGAAGAAAAAACATCCGAAAAGCAAGCTCCTTCCCCCTTGGAAATTACAATAAAAAAAGAGCTTGCGGACTTCTATAATATGGAACAAGGCAATATAAATATTAGTATACAGGGAGGATAAGTCGGTATGGAAATGAAGGATAAAAATGGAGGGAAATTTAAGTTTTCCTTAAAAGACATAGGGGTACCCCGGCTAATCATGCTGGCTATGGCAGGAATTCTTATCATCCTACTGTCTGTTCCCGGGATTTTTAGCTCGGTAGGTTCCGACGATGGTGATTCTAAAGAAAATGACACAAAGGTTATACAAAAAGATAGTAATATGACAAGCCATAGCTCGAATACCTATATATCAGAAATGGAAAAAAGGCTGGAGAAAATCCTTGGGAAGGTATCCGGCATTGGTGATGTAGAGGTAATGATTACTTTGAAAGCCTCGGCGGAACAGGTTCCATTAAAGGATGATCCAACTACACAGGAAAGCGTGAACGAAGTTGACGGGGAGGGTGGAAGCAGAACAAATAATAATATAACGCGGGAAGAGAGTACCGTTCTGGTTACGAACGAGAATGGGAAGTCGCAGCCCTACATAATACAGGAACTGGAACCGGAAGTGGAAGGCGTCCTAGTGATCGCCGAAGGCGGAGATGATGCAAAAATTAAAATGGACATTATGGAGGCCGCGCAGGTATTATTTGGAATACCGGCGCATAAAGTTAAAGTAATGAAGATGAATCAAGCTAATAATTAATCAGGAGGCGTAAAATGAAGAATATATTCAAAAAAAACCATGTCATAATAACCGCATTAGCCATTATGATCGTAATCGCGGGTTATCTAAGCTTCACTAACCAAGATGCCGGAAAAGATTCGGATACTCTATTGACCGTAGATCCGGGCTCGGAAAATTATGACGAATACACAGAAGTGGATGGGGTTAACGTAGCGACAAATACGGAGGTTTCCCCTACAGGGACAGCCACAGATACAGGAGTGGATGATACAGACGATGGGACAATTGAGGATACGGATGTGGACGACACGGATAATGAGGAAGAAGCTACCGATGTAGATGATACGGGTGACTTAGGATTAAATGATCTCTCGGATGAGGACATTTTGGCTTCCTCCCATGATGTGGCCGATAACGGAGAAATTGACCTCAAGGACGGAACTCCCGGAGAAGCAGTGCTTGCAAATGCATCCATTGAAGCAGGCTATTTTATTTCCTCAAAAATCGAGCGTGAGCAGACCCGTGCCCAGAGCAGGGCAAACCTGATGCAGATGATCGAAAGCAAGTCTGTTTCGGAAAAAATGAAGGCACAGGCGGAGGAGAGCATGATTAAGCTTACAGAGGCAGCAGAGAAGGAAAAAGCAACCGAAATCCTGTTAGGGGCAAAGGGCTTTGATGATGCGGTGGTATACATAGTGGATGATAAAGCAATGGTAGTTGTGAATGCAACAACTTTGACAGACCAGGAGCTGGCGATCATAGAAAATGTCGTAAAAGAGGGAACCGGAGTTGCTATTGGGAAAATCAGTATCAATCCGGTAGTTGCATCAGAATAAAGGTTTAAAATAAGAAATTTGGTATAATAATCTGCTTAACCCGCAAAATATATTTATATTTGCAAAAGTTGCGTAATTTGGTATAATGCTATATAATGAAAACATCAGTAAGGTATACCGGATAACGATAGGAACTTAGGAGGTATTCAAATTGAACAAGGAACCGGAAAATAGAAACACATATAAAATACATGAGAATGGCAAGGTCGGCGAGGTTCAGATTGCGGATGAGGTGGTGGCCTCCATCGCAACTCTGGCGGCAACCGAAGTAAAAGGTGTATCTGCAATATCAGGTAACACGACGAATGAACTTACGGAAAAACCGGGAAGAAAAAACTTGGCTAAAGGAGTTAAGGTTCTTGTAAATCCGGATGCGGTTTCCGTCGATATGGCACTTACCCTGGACTATGGGTATGGTATTCCGGAAACTGCAAAGCAAGTGCAAGAAAAGGTGAAGCTGGCGATAGAGAATATGACCGGTCTTCAGGTCAAGGAGGTTAATATCCGTATCGCAGGAGTTAACATCGTAAAAGAAGCGTAGATTATGTATAGCAAGGGCCTTTTGCAGGATTTCACTTTCCATTTCATGGGAGCAAAGCTTTCAGGAAATAATCGGTTAAGGATCTGTAGAAGTCCCTTGTTTATTCGTGTGTAAAAGGATAGAGGGTGGTCTAGTGGCCAAATGTTCGTTAGAGTGAATTGTGCCTGTGGGCAAAGCTTGCAGGTACCGGAAAGGGCAAGGTTATTTGTACGTGACAAGAAGAGAGATGAGAGAACACGTTTTCCTTATGTTGTTCCGAAAGGATTTTCATGGGGTAAACGAATTAAGTGAGCAGGTAGAGCTGTATATATCGGAGCTCAATAAGCCCTCAGTAGAGGAGTATGCTTATCTGACCGGGCGTTTCAATGCAATTGTGGAAAATTTAGAAAGCATAGATGCTATTCTATCCGAGGCCTCCAGCGGTTGGAAGCTAAACCGTATGGGAAAGGTGGATCTGACGATCCTACGGCTTGCGGTATATGAGATGCGTTTTGATGAGGATATTCCCGTGAAGGTAGCAATCAATGAAGCCGTTGAGTTATCAAAGAAGTTCGGTGGGGACGAGTCCCCTGGCTTTATCAACGGAGTGCTTGCGAAGCTGGTATAAAAGGTTAGCAGCTTGGAGGGAATATGGGACAGGCTTATTCGGTAACAGAGATTAATCTATATATCAAAAATTTATTTATGCGCGACCGGATGCTAAACCATGTCTATGTAAAGGGTGAGGTATCCAACTGCAAATATCATACCTCTGGGCATATTTACTTTACACTAAAGGATGCTCAGGGGCAATTGGCATGTGTTATGTTTGCAGGCCAGAGGAGAGGCTTGAAATTCCGTTTGGAGGAAGGCCAGAGTGTCATCGCCCTGGGCAGTGTCAATGTCTATGAGAGGGATGGAAAATATCAATTATATGCGAACGAAATTGTTCTGGATGGACAGGGGATCCTCTATGAGAAATATGAGAGGCTAAAAAGGTGCCTGGAGGAAGAAGGGCTCTTTGATCCGGCCCATAAAAAGCCGGTACCGTCCTTTCCTAAAAGGGTGGGGATCGTAACAGCAGCTACCGGTGCTGCCATCCAGGATATTATTAATATATCGAAACGAAGGAACCCCTATGTACAGCTGATCCTGTATCCTGCACAGGTGCAGGGAGAGGGTGCCGCCCAGAGTGTGGTTAAGGGTATCCGGGCATTGGACAGGCTGGGTGTGGATACCATTATTGTCGGCAGGGGCGGAGGCTCCATTGAAGACCTATGGGCCTTTAATGAAGAGATTGTAGCACGGGCGATCTACCAATGTAATACCCCGGTTATCTCGGCGGTAGGACATGAGACGGATGTCACGATTGCAGATTTTGTTTCTGATTTACGGGCACCAACCCCATCAGCAGCAGCGGAGCTGGCGGTAAATGACTACCAGGCCTTCCAGTCCCTGCTCCGTGATAACAGGAGGAAGCTTACTAAGGAGCTGTGGCAGAAGCTGGCTCTTTACCAAAACCGCTGCAAGGAATATAAGCTGAGGCTGTTCTATGCAAGCCCTTCCTACCAGATCAAACAAAAAAGGCAGTATTTAATGGAAGTGGAACAAAAGCTGCAGCAAAAAATGAACCAGAAGCTGCAGGAAAGACGGCATCGTTTGGAGCTATATATTGCAAGGCTGCATGGCTTGTCACCGTTATCAAAGCTTAGTAAAGGCTATGCACTCGTCGCCAGGGAGGATAATAAGCCGGTGCAGAGCATCCGGGATGTAAATAAGGGAGAGCTGCTTACAGTATCCTTGCTGGACGGCGACATGAAAGCCAGGGTGGAGGAATTGGATCCAAAGCAGCGGGATGTCCAGCATCCCAAAGAGGAATCCCCTGGACGTACATAGCCGGCAATAATAAACTTTCAACCTTGAAAAATGAAAGGCATGGGAATAATTATGAAATTAGAAGAATCCTTTGATAAATTAAATAAGATCATGGAAGAGCTGGAGAAGCCGGATATCAGCCTCGAGGACTCCTTTACCTTATATCAGGAGGGAATGAAGCTGTTAAAGGCGTGCAATGATTCCATTGATAAAGTAGAGAAAGAATTGATCATATTAAGTGAAAGCGGAGAAGCCAATGAACTTTGACCAGCAAATCAAGCAAAAAGCTGCAGCAATTGAAGCGGTACTAAAAAAATATATTCCCCAGGAAGAGGGTTACCAAAGAACCATCATGGCGGCAATGAACTATAGCCTGCTGGCCGGCGGCAAGCGCCTCAGGCCAATGCTGATGTCTGAGACCTATGAGCTGTTTGGCGGCCGGGAGGAAGGAATCATTGAGCCTTTTATGGCAGCAATTGAGATGATCCATACCTATTCCTTAGTACATGATGACCTCCCGGCAATGGACAATGATGAGTACCGGAGGGGAAGGAAGACCACCCATGTGGTGTATGGGGAGGCTATGGGGATTTTAGCCGGGGACGGCCTTCTTAACTATGCCTTTGAGACAGCCTTTCAGGCCTTTGACCGGATAACCGGGCTGGAGGCCGGGGAGCAAAGCGGATTATACCAAAAAGCTGCCAAAGCCTTACAGGTCCTCGGAAAAAAAGCCGGTATCTACGGGATGATCGGCGGGCAGGTAATCGATATGGAGGGCTGCGGGAAGGCTGTAGGCCGGGAGCGGCTTGATCATATGTACCAGCTAAAGACGGGGGGACTTATTGAGGCCTCCATGATGGTTGGTGCAATTCTTGCAGGAGCAACAGAGGAAGAAGTGCTTAAAATAGAACAGATTGCAGGAGATGTCGGCCTTGCCTTCCAGATCAAGGATGACATCCTGGATGTGACCGGCACCCTTAAGACATTGGGGAAGCCGGTCCATAGTGATGAGAAGAATGAGAAGGCAACCTATGTGACACTGCTGGGGCTGGAGGCTGCAAATAATGAGGTACGCGGGATATCGGAGCGTGCCATTACTACCTTTGGCTCTTTAGGGAAAAGGAATGATTTTTTATTGGATTTGATAAAGATGCTGGTAAACCGGGAGTATTAAATGTATTCCATGGAATGGCCGGCAGCACCTGAGCTAGTGTACTGCCCGGTGGGACAGTGCACTGGGATTACTTTGGGTTACCGCAGGGTCACCGGCAGCATAACACAGGAAGGTGAGGTGGGTTATTTTGCCTGAATTATTGGATGAAATTAAGGAAGCAAATGATATAAAAAAAATACAGATCCAGGATTATAATAAACTGGCAGAAGAAATCCGTGAATTTTTAATACAAAATATCAGTAAAACCGGGGGGCATCTTGCATCTAACCTGGGAGTAGTGGAGCTTACAATGGCTCTCCACAGGTTCCTTAGCTTTCCCCAGGATAAATTAGTCTGGGATGTGGGGCATCAGGCATATACCCATAAGCTGCTGACCGGGAGGAAGGAGCTTTTTCCCACCTTGCGCCAGCTGGACGGCTTGAGCGGCTTTCCCAAGATGGAGGAGAGCTGCTGCGATTCCTTTGATACGGGACATAGCTCGACAGCCATTTCCGCAGCCCTGGGATTAGTAAAGGCAAGGGATTTAAGCGGTAAAAGCAATAAGGTAGTGGCAGTGCTCGGGGATGGAGCCCTTACGGGAGGGATGGCCTTTGAAGCCATTAACAATGCCGGAAGGCTAAAAACAAATTTTATTATTGTACTCAACGATAATAATATGTCCATCTCTGAAAATGTGGGTGGATTAGCAAATTACCTGGCAAGGCTTAGGACAAGCAACCGCTATACGGGATTTAAGGAAAGCATGGAAAATATCCTCGGCAGCGTGCCGGGCGGAAAAGGTCTGGTGGACATGCTAAAGCGGTCCAAGGATGCTGTAAAATACTTCATGCTTCCCAGCATGTTCTTTGAAGATATGGGGCTTACCTATATCGGACCTATTGACGGGCATAATGTATGGCAGATGCTGGAAGCCTTTGAGGCAGCCGCCAGATCGAAAAAAGCGGTGGTGGTGCATGTGCTGACCAAGAAGGGGAAGGGATACCGGCCGGCAGAACGGTATCCGGCCCATTACCATGGAGTGGAGCCCTTTGATATTACCAGCGGACGGCCAACCTGCAAGGAAAAGGAAATCTCCTATACGAAGGTGTTCTCAGATGCGATGCTGCGCCTTGCGGCAGAGGATGAAAAGATATTGGCAATTACGGCAGCGATGCCTTATGGGACAGGGCTTTATGACTTTAAGAAGCAGTTTCCTGACCGCTTCTTTGATGTGGGAATAGCAGAACAGCATGCGGTTACCTTTGCCGCCGGCTTGGCCATGGGAGGCTTTAAGCCGGTAGTGGCCATTTATTCTACCTTTTTGCAGAGAGCCTATGACCAGATTATACATGATGTCTGTATTAACAACCTTCCGGTGGTATTTGCCATAGACAGGGCAGGCATCACGGGAAGGGACGGAAAGACCCACCAGGGAACCTTTGATGTATCCTTTCTTTCCCATATACCTAACTTAACGGTCCTCGCACCGAAGAACCGGTATGAATTGGAGGACATGCTGCAATACGCGCTAAAGCTGAACAGCCCTGTGGCAATCCGTTATCCGAAAGGGGATGCCTATCTGGGGCTGGAGGAGTACCGGGCGCCATTGGAATATGGAAAAAGCGAGCTGCTCCATGAAGGTGCAAAGGTCGCCATCCTGGCAGTGGGAAGCATGGTTAAAATTGGCGAGGAAGTGGCAGCGGCGTTATTAAAGGAAGGGGAAAGGGTGACCCTTGTGAATGTGCGCTTCATTTCCCCGATTGATAAGGACATTCTTGAAAAATTATCGGGCAGCCATAACCTGATGGTAACCCTGGAAGAAAATGTACGGAACGGCGGCTATGGACAAAAGGTAGCAGATTATTTATTTGAAACCCGTAAGCAGGATATCAGGCTGGTAAATATATCAGTGCCGGGAGCTTATATTGAGCACGGCAGTGTAGGAGAGCTCCATAAAAGGTTTCATTTGGATGCGGAGGGCGTCTTAAACAGGATTAAGGCGGAGCTATAGTTGGGGGTCGGATCCATGCCATTATTTCATGAGGCTTTGTGCTATATGGAAGCATGGACATAAGGTGAAAGGAATTATAGGATTTAGTCATGTAAAGACCGGCCTCATGCCATTATTTTATGGGGCTTTGTACTATATGGCAGGCATGGCATAAGAATGAGGAATAGAATGAAAGAACGATTGGATGTATTATTAGTTAACAGGAATCTCGCAGAGTCGCGGGAAAAAGCAAAAGCGATCATAATGTCGGGAAATGTATTTGTGGACGGGCAGCGCGAGGATAAGGCAGGAAGTACCTTTGCCGGAGAGGTAACCATAGAGGTTAAGGGAAATCCGCTGAAATATGTCAGCCGTGGCGGTTTAAAGCTTGAGAAGGCAATTGGGGTCTATGGGATCAGCCTGGATGGCAAGCTCTGCATGGATGTGGGCTCCTCAACGGGAGGGTTTACGGATTGCATGCTTCAAAACGGTGCCCTTAAGGTATATTCGGTGGATGTAGGAACAAACCAGCTTGCCTGGAAGCTCCGCCAGGATGAACGGGTCATTTCCATGGAAAAGACGAACATACGCTACCTGACCCCAGACCAGATTGAGGATGAGGTGGCCTTTGCATCCATTGATGTCTCCTTCATTTCCTTAACCAAGGTGCTGCAGCCGGTGCGGGATTTATTGGCAGCCGGGGGCGAAGTGGTGGCGCTCATTAAACCCCAGTTTGAAGCCGGCAGGGATAAGGTTGGCAAGAAGGGGGTTGTCCGTGAGCAGAAGGTTCATGTGGAGGTAATCCAGAGGGTATGTGAATACGCGGCCTCCATAGGCTTTGACTGTCTGGATTTAAGCTTCTCCCCAATCAAGGGGCCTGAGGGAAATATTGAATATTTATTATATCTTCGGAAGAAAATACACAGTGATGACAGGGATATGCATCAGGAAGGGATACCGGTTACGGCCCAGAAGATTGTAAGGACTGTAGAAGAAGCCCATGGTACGCTGGCAGAGGCATAGGCTTTCCAGCAGGAAACAGGGGCTTTTTCAGAAAGACGGCCGATTTCAGGCTAAAAATATTTAAATACGGTATAATTATGCTGAATATTTATGAAAAATTAAGAAATAAGATAGCCCTTTGCTTGAAATTAATGGAATTCTATGTTAGAATTTTTTGTATATCTATGATGGCTGTAGATGAGGAGAGTAGCAATCAAAATGGACAGGTTTTTAATTATTACAAATAGGGAGAAGGATACTGACTTTCTTGTTACGAAAAGGATTGTTGCTTATATTGAAAAGGCCGGTAAAGCTGCAACTCTTTCCAGCGTATCTTCCGTAAAGGATGAGGGTGATGCGGTTATAGTTCCGGAGGCCATTGAATGTGCCATAGTTCTCGGAGGTGACGGGACTATTATCCAAGCGGCAAATGATTTAATGACCCATGATATCCCAATTCTTGGCGTGAATTTAGGAACCCTGGGCTTCCTGGCGGAAATTGAAGAACAGAATGCACTGGAGGCATTGGACCGCCTGTTTCGTGATGATTACAGGATAGAGAACCGTATCATGATGGAGGGAGACGTTCTTTGTGGTAATGGGCAGGGTAGTCTGCAGGCGAAAAAGCCTGGCTATGCCCTGAATGACGTAGTGATAACCAGAAAAGGCTTTTCCAGGATCATTAATCTTGGAATTTATGTAAATGATGAGTTGGTAGATAATTTTCTTGGTGATGGAGTGATTATCTCTACGCCCACCGGCTCAACTGCATATAATCTATCTGCGGGAGGCCCCATCATCATGCCCCAGGCCAGTGTTATGGTAATAACTCCGATCTGCCCCCATTCCCTAAGCCCGAGGAGTGTTGTGGTATCAGCCGAAGACACCATCAAGGTGGTTGTGGGTAAGAGCAAGAAGACCCAGGAGGCAGAGGCAATAGCGAACTTTGACGGAAAGCAGGTAATCGATCTGGGAACCGACGACTCCGTAGTTATCAAAAAAGCAAAATATAATACAAAATTAATCAAGCTTAACCGTACTGGAATTTATGAGATTTTACGGTCTAAGTTAGGCAATAATGGAGATTGATGAAATTAAGGCCTATTCACTTTTTGAATAGGTCATCAAAAAGTGAAAGGCACGGGTATAAATATGAAAATAAGCAGACAGAGCAAGATTATAGAACTAATTAATAAATATGACATTGAAACTCAGGAAGAATTAGCAGACCGACTTATGAAGGATGGTTATAACGTTACCCAGGCCACCGTTTCAAGGGATATCCGGGAGCTAAAGCTTACAAAGGTAGCCGTGGACGGCGGAAGACAGAAATATATCGTGCTTCAGAAGACGGAGCCGGGAATGAGTGAAAAATATACCCGTGTATTAAAGGATGGCTTTGTGTCAATGGATATGGCCCAGAATATTATGGTAGTGAAGACAGTTCCCGGTATGGCAATGGCTGTTGCGGCGGCACTCGATTCCCTCCAGTTCAGCAGTATCGTGGGCTGTATTGCCGGCGATGATACGGTAATGTGCGCAATCCGTTCTGTTGATGAAACCATTCAGGTGATGGAGAAGCTCAGCAAATTAATCAATGCGGAATGACCTGGATAATTACAGGTAACTCTCTTCACACTTTCCACTTGCCGAACAGCGGTTTCGGTGATAAAATATTTAAGGCGTAAGCCGGAGGCGTGGTACCTAGCATGCCTCCGATTATTTGCGTAAGAAAAGCGCATTTTCCATTGCATATGCTGAAAGATAACCCTGGGAAAGCGCAAAGTATCCTTAGATTTTGTGATTATATTGAAGCATAATAAAGTATTAGATGAGAAGAAATCCGCAAAAAATATGCGGTCCATAAGGAGGATGAAGTATGTCAGGACATTCCAAATTTGCGAACATAAAACATAAAAAAGAAAAGAATGATGCAGTTAAGGGCAAGATATTTACAAAGCTTGGCCGTGAGATCGCTGTAGCCGTAAAGGAGGGCGGAGCAGACCCGAACGCGAACAGCCGCCTGAAGGATATCATCGCCAAGGCAAAGTCTAACAATATGCCTAATGATACGATTGACAGAAGCATTAAGAAGGCTGCCGGTGATGCGAATGCAGTTAATTATGAGACGGTAACCTATGAGGGCTATGGCCCCAGCGGTATTGCAATCATTGTGGAGGCTCTTACGGATAACAAGAACAGGACAGCAGGTAATGTGCGCAATGCCTTCACCAAGGGGAATGGCAACGTAGGCGCTATCGGCTGCGTATCCTATATGTTTGACCGGAAAGGCCAGATTATCATCGATAAAGAAGAATGTGATATGAAGGCTGACGATTTAATGATGCTGGCATTGGAGGCAGGAGCAGAGGATTTCTCCGAGGAAGAGGATAGCTTTGAGGTTTTAACTGCTCCCGATGATTTCTCAGCAGTAAGGGAAGAGCTTGAAAAAGCTAAGATCCCCATGGCTCAGGCTGAAGTGACGATGATCCCCCAGACCTGGACGGCCTTGTCCAGTGAACAGGATATTAAATCCATGAACAAAATCCTTGACTTGCTTGATGAGGATGACGATGTGCAACAGGTTTGGCACAATTGGGACGAGTAGATGAAATAGTTGCAATTTTTGACTGTCTGGCATTGTAATAATTGTTGGCATAAAGTATAATATCTTTATGGAGGGGAACGGTATGAACAATGAAGAATTAATTTTGCAGATGTTAACAGAATTAAAAAATGGTGTAACAGAATTAAAAAATGATGTAACAGAATTAAAAAGTGATGTAACAGAATTAAAAAGTGATGTAACAGAATTAAAAAGTGATGTAACAGAATTAAAAAGTGATATGTCTGACGTCAAGAAAACTATTAATGACATTGACGAAAGGACAACAAGAATTGAATTGCATCTTGAGAATGTCACCGACAAAAATGTTTTGCTGCTTATGGAACAACATGGATTAATTACAGATAATGTAAAAGAAGGGCAAGAAAAGATAAATACCCTGATTTTTGATGTAGATAATTTAAAGCGTGTTGCCATATCCCATAGTAAAGACATTAACAAGCTAATGGGTGTTAAATGAAAATGCCTTTAACAAGCCGTCAATCCCCGACAGTGTATAAAAGTAAATAAAAAACTTATTCTAGAGCCTTTTACGAGGCTCTATATTTTTATCCATTAGTTTACCTAAATTATAGTATCCTGGCTCCTGGGAGTTGCTATGCATAAGGCCTTTTTGTGGATACCTTCTTCTTGACAAACAATTTGTATAGTGATATATTTATAACATTAAGAGACAAATATATCACTATTGGAGGTGCTTTTTATGAGACATAAGGTTACCCGTCTGATTCTTGGTGCAGTGTGGGTTGTAATAAGCCTTGTTTTGTTCATAAATGGGGATTCATCGAGAGGAAGCTTTTTTCTGCTGATTGGAGCAGCATTCCTTTATTCCGGGTTTAAAATCGGCAGGGATGGAACGAGGTAGGAGGATCATGATATGTTACTTGAGTTTAGTGGTTTAAGGATATGGTACCGCAAAGGAGATCCTGTGATTGATGGCTTATCACTTTCACTTGCGGAGCATGAGGTAGTGGGACTAATCGGTTTGAATGGTGCCGGAAAGACCACCCTCATCAATACAGTTTCAGGTGTCCACAAGGATTTCAGCGGAGGTATCAGCTTTACTGACCGTGGATTCAAATTGCACCGGTATACTGTCTTTGCCGAGGATAGTTCCTTCCAGTATTACACCTTTAATGAATACCTTCCTCATGTCTTTGCTGCCTATGGCAAGACCCCGGATATGGAGAGGGTAGAGGAGCTGGTAAGGGGCTTTGGCTTTGGGGATTACCGGAGGGTGCTGATCAGGGATTTGTCCACCGGTAACCGGAGGAAAGTATACTTAATTACAGGATTTGCCCTCGGTCTGCCCTTGCTTCTCCTCGACGAGCCGGTGAATGGACTTGACTTCCAGAGCACGGAATACCTCTATGACCAGATAAACAAATACCGGATACTCGGAACGGTTCTGTTCTCTTCACATGTTCTGGAGAGCATCTGCCTGACCTCCGACCGTGTGCTAGTGCTGGAAGAAGGCACAATAAGCCGTGAGTTCCCAAAGGGACAGATAGACGCAGCGGTGATACGGGAGGTTCTTAATGAGCAGGATACTTAAGGCTAACCTAAAAAAGTTCTTCGGAGCGGGGTATGAACGTGTTCCGAAAAGTGTTTTTGTGTGGGGCGTGGTCTTTTTTGCCCTATATTCTGCAAAAATCCATATAAGCATTGCCCCGTCGGTTTTGGCATTAACTTCCGTGTTTGTGACAGTGACGGCGTTTGCTGTGGTTCTGCAGTCCGAGGATACCATTGACAGTATCCGGGGACAGCTGATGCTGCCGGAACGTCCTGTTCTCTTTCACGCTGCATTTTTCATTACGGTAGCAGCACATACCTTGTTTACAAAGGCAGGGCTTCTGCTGATTACGTACCTGGCTATAAGCGGATGGTCAGGCCTGGGAATCGCCATTTTTTCTATTTGCTTTGTAGTAAGCGGCGGCGTTACTTATGCACTTTCCTTCCGTACTGAAAGAAAGGTTGCGGCATACCGCCTGATCAACCATAGCCGGCACAACTTTTGCCTATACCTGCTCCGGTACCTGCTGGGCAACAAGACTTATCTCGCCAACACAGTAGTTTTGTGGGCATTTGGGTGTGCCCTTGCCCCAATGATAGGTAAATCTGGCTTTGTAGCAGCCATGCCCCTTGGGTTTGCCCTGTCCTGCCTTAATACCCCCCTTGGGGTACTGCTGTCAAGTGACAGGAGACTGTATCGGAGGGTTTGCTCCCTGCCAGGACAACTGCGGACCGTCTTGCTCCCTTATACGGTATTTGTCACGGCTGTCAACCTTACCGGCTGCGGATTGTACCTTACATCCTGGCGGTTGTCCGTGGGCAGCATTCCAGCCGATATGTTTATTACGGCTGGCTGTTTTTCGGTAATTGGCGCATTCTTAACCGTCCTGCTGGAATTGCGTTTTCCCTTGCTGGACTGGAAGGTGGAAAGCGACCTATGGCATCACCCGCGCAAATATGCTGTAGCTGGAATACTCGTTATCCTGGCCGCCGCGCTTTCTTTCAGTAAAGCTCTTTGATTCTAGGCTAGGAGGATTTGTCAATGTTTAAAAGTAGAAAAACACCGAGAAAATATCAACGCTATGTATGGCTGATGGGCTTTATGGGATTCCTGGGATTCGGATATTTTATCGACCACAGCCCTAACAGCTTGTTTTTGTTCAGCTTTTTTGCATTTTTCAGCGCCTATTTCACGGCAAAGCTGGCAGCTGAAATGCCCGATGAACGCTACGAGGAAAACCGGTTAAAGGCAAAAGCAGCGGCCTTGTTTGTTCCGGTTATTGCACTTTTTGCCATTGGTTTTGGGCTGACAATGGAATGGATCCGGCTTACTGGCGCAGTTATTATTGCAGCTGCCGGTTGGGCTGCGACCTTCATTACCTATGCCATTGCATTCTGGTACTATGAAAAGCATTGATGGAGGAGAGGGATGGAACAGTACATTAGCAATCTAAAAAAGTACCGTCAGCTTGCTGGGCTTACACAGGAGGAGCTGGCAGCCAAGACCGGGGTCAGACGGGAGACCATCATCCGGCTTGAATCTGCAAAATACAACCCTTCCCTGAAGCTGGCTGTCGATATCTCAAGGGCAGTTAAAGCGCCGATCGAGGAGATATTCGAATTCCCGGAGGGGATGTGATTCCCGATATCCACAGCCTGATTCCGGATTATTTTGGATACTATGTTTGGAAAAGTAATGAACTTCACAACTTCTATCAGGAATTATCCCTTTAACTTTGTTAAAATAGTATTGCAAGGAGTGAATGATTTGTCTGCTAAAACAATTGAAAACATGATAGACTGGGTGGAAGCTAACCTGAAAAATGAACCAACCCTGGAGGGGATGTCTGATTATGTCGGATACTCATCCTTTTATTGCTCTGCCAAATTTCATGAAGTGGTGGGGATATCCTTCAAGGAATACGTTATGGGGCGTAAGCTGACGCTGGCGGCCATAGACCTGAGGGAAACAAAGCTTAAGATTATTGATATTGCCGTAAAATACGGATTTTCTTCAAATGAAGCTTTTTCAAGGGCATTTTATAAAAGATTTGGTTATAACCCAAGTCAATTCCGTAAGGCATCACCACAGTTTTCAAGGTTTGACAAATCTGTAATTTCCCATACTACTCCTTAGTATTTATATCAGGGGCTGTTAGGATGCTAAAATTAGAAAGAAATGATCCATGCTGGTGCAAAAGTGGAAAGAAATATAAAATGTGCCACTTTAATATGGATGAAAGAATTAAGCTGTACCAACAAAATGGCTGCATTGTGCCGGACAGAAGGCTTATCAAATCATCTGCACAGATTGATGGAATCCGGGAAAGCGGGAAGGTTAACACTGCCGTACTGGATTATGTAGCAGAGCATATCAATGCAGGAATGAGTACGGGGGACATTGACAGGCTGGTATCGGATAGGACAAGGGAGCTTGGTGGGGTTTCGGCAACACTTGGTTATGAAGGGTTTCCAAAAAGCGTGTGTACCTCGGTAAACAACGAGGTATGCCATGGAATACCGGCGGAGGATGTTATTTTAAAAGAAGGGGATATTGTTAATGTTGATGTATCAACATTATTTAAGGGTTATTTTTCGGATTCCTCGAGAATGTATTGTATCGGAGCTGTAAGTGATGAGCGGAAGAGATTGGTTGATGTGGCACGAAAGGCAATAGATGTCGGGCTGGAGCAGGCGAGAGCCTGGAACTTCCTGGGGGACATAGGCCAGGCGATAGATGATTTCGTCCGTTCTAACGGATATTCCGTTGTTAAGGAAATCGGTGGACACGGCATAGGGAACGAATTTCACGAAGAGCCCTTTGTCAGCTATGTATCAAAGAAAGGAACGGAAATGCTGCTGGTCCCGGGGCTGGTATTTACAATTGAACCAATGGTCAATATGGGGAAAGCAGGAGTTGTCTTAAATAAAGAGAACGGATGGACGGTAACTACCAAGGACGGTAAAGACTCGGCGCAATGGGAGGTAACTGTTTTGATTACGGAGAATGGATATGAAATCATGGCCCGTTAAATTGGCATATGGTCCAGACGGGTTTTAATAAAAATGGATATAAGGATCCTCCTGTACACAGCAGCTTGGCATACGTGCACGGGGGGATTTTTTAGTACAAGTGAAACAGCCTGCCGCCCCATCGGAGCTTTCCGTAAATTCCATGGTTTTATCACGTCAGTGGCATTTGATCCCATAATGAATATAATAATTATAATATATCCCATAGGGAGAATTGGCATGGGTTACTATGTTACCGCACAAGATAATGTAAATATATATGTGGAAGATTTAAATCCGGAGGGGAAAGGGACGATTGTATTTCTTCATGGCTGGCCTGGAAGCCATAATTTATTTGAATATCAGTTTGACCAGCTGCCCAAATTGGGTTACCGGTGTGTCGGTATCGATATGAGAGGCTTTGGTAATTCGGATAAGCCATTTTGCGGCTATGATTATGATACCCTGGCAGACGATGTGAGATGTGTAGTGGAGGCCTTGGATTTGTATGACTTTACTTTGGTAGGCCATTCCACCGGAGGTGCAATTGCAGCAAGGTATATGGGGCGCCATAAAGGCTACGGGGTATGCAGGCTTGTGCTCTGTGCTGCAGCTGCGCCGAGCCTGATTAAGCGCCCTAATTTTCCTTATGGGCTGGAGAAAGAGGCGGTGGAACAGATTATTGCCAATACCTATAAGGATCGGCCCCAAATGCTCCGCGGTTTTGGGGATATGTTTTTCTTCCAGTATATTACCTGTGCCTTCTCGGACTGGTTCTTCCAACTGGGATTACAGGCAGCGGGATGGGCAACTGCCGCGATAGCAGAGACTTGGCTCAGGGAAGTGTTATTTGCAGATTTAGAAGCGATCCGTGTACCTACATTAATCATTCACGGCATCCATGATCAGGTGGTACCTTTCCAGTTAGGGGAGGTACAGCGCCGGATGATCCGAAATTCCAAGCTTATGCCCTTTGAGTTTTCCGGCCATGCGTCCTTCTATGACCAGAAGGATGAGTTTAACGAGGCACTGGTAAAATTCATTGAAAGCTGATGAACGTGCTGCTTATGGAAGGGGGGGGATCGGTATCTTAGTGCCTGCTATTAAATATAGGGAACAGCTAGTAGATATGTTTATCGATACCTGGTACGATGATAAATATAAATTTTACCATGCCAGAGGCTGGGTAGATAAATATAAAGTGGAAGAGTGCAATAAGAATGAACATCAATTTGTATCCCTGGATAAAAACATGCAGATCATTGGTCTGATTGGATACCGCATCAACCGGTTAAATGACGCCGCATCTGATTTATCAATCATAAATTTCACGGAAAACAAAGTTGTATTTGGTTTCGATGTCAGAAAAGCAATGAATGATATTTTTTTGAAATATAATCTAAGAAAATTAACCTTCTCAGTTATTATTGGCAATCCGGTAGAAAAGCAGTATGATGAGATGGTCCATCAGGTTGGCGGCCGTATTGTTGGTGTATTCAGGGAAAATGTAAAGCTGATGGACAATAATTATTATGATGAAAAGGTTTATGAGATTCTTCGGTCAGATTATTGGTCCTATACCAAGAAATAGGTTGAAAGTATAATGAAAAAGCCGTTACCCTGTGAAAGTGTAACAGCTTTTTCTATTTCAGTTTTCTATAGCTCATTATACCGTATAAATTTAGGAAGCGGTAATCTGTCTATAGTAATTTTCCGTCTTATGTAATATAATAAAGGGTGGAACTAGTATTTTATAAATGGAGGGGACTTAAATTGGTTAAGAAGGCATTTGATTTACTTAAAGATAATCCTGTTATCATTGGTTTTTATTGTATCACCCAGCTGCTTCTATTGTTGATACTATTTTTGCTTTTTCCAAGCAATATAAACCAGTTTATGGAGAATGGAAATATTAATTTTGCTGTTTATATGATGATGATGGCGAAGATGTTGTTAGCTTGTGGCTTGATGTTGTTATTATATATCTTATTTATACCTGGATTTAGTTATATGCTCTCAGAGGCCGCTTTGAAAGGGAAAACATCTGCCAGGTCTTTTTTGCCCGGACTGAAGCAGTTCTTTGTCAGGACCTTATTGCTGCTCCTTCTTTTGATAGCGGCATCCTTTGCTTTTGGAATTATTATATCTATGATTACAATACCCTTCGCAATGGTACAGGTAATGGGCGGGAATGGAACACAATCTCTGACCCTGTTTATTACGATCTTTACCCTGTTTGTTACAATTTTGGTAATTCCCTTTGTTCTGCTATGCGTCCCATCAATTTTTATTGATGATGTAAATATATTCCAGGGTATAAAGAATGGTGCAAAAGCAGGGGTTAAGAACTATTGGAAGCTGGTAGTAATGTTACTTATAATATATCTTCCCATCATTTTTTATCAGATCATTTGTTATGATTCAATATCACAAGGGATCATTATTACACCCGGATATATTGGCCTGATTATTTTTTCAGGTATTCTGTCCTTGTTTATTTTTTCCCTGATATTTGTGATTTATAGGGACTATAGGATGGAACAAATAAATAACCAAAGCAACAATCAAATAAATAATCAAGGAACTATATTATAAAGCATTCTGGAAAGTAATTATTTTTAAAAGCAAGCATTCTTGAAGGCATTCTTGAAGGCATTTTTAGGCGGCCGCTATATCTACCTGTTCAAAGCGGCAATAATCGGAGGTTAGTTATGCAATTGCAGCAGCCAAAGTTTCAGGCATTAGAAAAGAATATGGTTGACATAATTGTAGAACAGCAGATCAAGCTGGGATACCGGAGCGAAACCATCCGGCTATATTATCCGGCAGAATCAATTAACCGGATATTAGGTACAAAACTGTCTACAGCCGGTTTACAAACTGTATTAGACCAGTTTTGTAAGTATGTGGAGCCAAGGTTAGGAGGAGTGGGGCATACACATAAGGATAGCCGGTTCTGCATCCTTGTACCGCCGGGAGGGGTGGACTTTGTGTTCAGGGAGGTTCAGGACAGGGACTTTTTAACAGAGTTTATTGATAAGATAAGGCAGCATGACTGTTCCCTGGAGGATCTCCTTGGGGTATTCCGGCATTATTCAAGCAAGGTGGTATGTGAGGAGATGCCCGGGGAGGAATTCGATTACCTGGTTTATTTTGAGGATGGGAAGCCGGATGCCTACCGTTACTGTATTAAATTCGAGGGCTGTCACGCCACATATCACAGGTTTACAAAGGAAGATTACGCTGACTTCGAATTTGACAAATAAATCCGCATAAATAATAAATAAATTTCATAAATAATTAGAAAAGAGCTGTTGTAAATTGTTTTGCAACAGCTTTAAATCTATCCTCATGTATACTCTGCATCAGTCCCAGGGAGTAACCAAATAATTAAGAATAGATTAAGAATGGTTTAAAACGCTGTAAAGGTGTTGAAAAAAGGCTGAGGAAAATATATACTGTAATTAGTGTGAAATGAAGATCATTCCACATCCGACATTGAGTGACCTAACGGTCAAATGATCGTTAGTGTGAAATACAGAATATTCCACATCCGACATTGAGTGGCCTAACGGTCAAATGTTTGTTAGTGTGAATTGTATATATAGTCAATCAGATTATAAGAAAGTCAGTTATTATTGGCTGAAAGCCGGAAAGAACTGACGATGGTAAAGGGGGTCGATAGTATGTTGACAGTTTATCTATGCTTTCTTGCAGGGGGCGCGGTTCTTCCGTTAATAAGCTTCGCCTTTGGGTTCCTTGGAAACGGGGCGGATGCGGATGCCGGAGCAGATTTTGATGTTTCGGCGGATGTAAGCATTGACGCAGGCATTGATGCAGGCCTTGACGCAGGTCTTGACACAGGAATCGATACGGATATTGATCCCGTGTTCCAGTCCGACCTGGATCCTGGTATGGCCATAGGAACAGACGGTGACCCGGGACAGGGTATAGGCGATATGATTGCGATAGGATTATTGCCAACTTCCTCCATGGCTCTCTCCGCTTTGGTCGTTGTGTTCGGGGCAATAGGAAGCATCCTGACCTATAAGGGTACCGGAAGTATCATCACCTTTATCGCTGCAATTGTGTTTGGTTATATAGCGGCGGTCATTGTCCAGAGCCTGATTAAAACCTTAAAAAGGATACAGGTGGATAATACGGGGGTGGACGAGAAGGAATTACTGCTTTATGACGGAACAGTGGTGGATACAATACTGCCGGGGCAATTAGGGACTGTAAGCTTTGTTACCCTCAAGAATATAAGGGTGAGCTATCCGGCAAAATGTGCAGATGAAGAGCTGCGGCTGCCGGCAGGAAGGACTGTCAAGGTAATAGAGATAAAGAACGGGATATTTATTGTTGAACCAAAAAATAAATATGAATAAAAAGGGAATTAAATTAAGGAGGATTTGACATGAATGGTGCAGCAGGAATAGGAGTAGATTTTTTACCGATTTTTGTTACGGTGCTTGCAGTAGTGGTAGGTGTAGCAATACTAACCGTCATTTTGCGCATGTGGAAGAAGGTGCCCCAGGACAGGGCGATGGTTGTTACCGGTATGAGAAAGAGAGTAATCACCGGCGGTGGTGGAATCGTAATACCGGTTTTGGAAAGAACGGATATAATATCCTTAGGTAACATCCAGTTAAATATCAATACATCCCAGACCATGTCCTCACAGGGTGTTCCGATTGACGTTGTGGGAACTGCCGTGATTAAGGTCCGGAATACCCATGAGAGCATTTACGCAGCAATTGAGCAGTTTACCGGTGCGAACGAGATGCAGATCCAAAGATCGATTGCAGATCAGGTTACCTTAATCCTGGAAGGTAAATTGCGTGAAATCGTGGCGTCCATGACAGTGGAACAGATCTATAACGACAGGGAGGCCTTTTCTGCCAAAGTGCAGGAGGTGGTTGGTACCAAGATCGGTGAGATGGGCCTGGAATTAAAGGACTTCTCTATTAAGGATGTAAATGATACGAATGGTTATATCAGGGCTCTTGGTGCAAAGCAGATCGCAGAGAAGAAAAAGGATGCTGAGATTGCACAGGCCATGGCTTTGAAGGAAGAATCCATTAAGAAGTCCGAAGCAACGAAGGAAGGCGAAAAAGCCAGACTGGAAGCAGAGACGGAAGTGAGTGCGGCAATCAAGGCCAAGGAGGTTCGTGAATCCGAATACAGGACCGAACAGGAATCTGCAAAGGCAAAAGCGGATGCGGCATATGAGATCCAGAAGAGCATTACGAACAAAGACATTATTGCGGCACAGATGGAAGCCGATATTTTGAAGCAGCAAAAGCAGAAGGAACTCCAGGAAGCCCAGCTCCAGGTTGAAATCGCAAGGGAGCAAAAGCAGACTGAGTTGGAGCAGCGCCGTGCGGAGAAAACCAGGGAAGAATTGAAGACCAAGGTAGTAGAACCGGCTAATGCGGAACGCGAGCAAAAAAGGGCAGCAGCAGACGCGGAGAAATACACTAAGATTGCAGAAGCAGAAGCAAGGGCGGAAGCAAAAAAAGCAGAAGCAAATGCGGAGGCTGAAGCAATTAGCCTAAGGGCAAAGGCAGAGGCGGATGCCCAGTCCATTAACGGTGAGGCAAAGGCCAAGGCCATTAGCGCAATTGGTCTGGCAGAGGCAGAAGCAATCAAGGCAAAGGGTCTTGCGGAAGCGGAAGCAATGGAGAAGAAGGCCGAGGCATACAAGAAGTATACCAATGCAGCCATGGCTGATAAATTGATTGAAAAATTACCTGAGCTTGCAAAAGCAATTGCTGAACCCCTTAGCCAGATTTCCGATATTAAGATCTATGGTGGCGGAGTTGATAATGTAGTTGACAATGTTCCGGTTGTAATGGCAAAGGTATTCGATACGGTTCAAAGCTCCGTAGGAATTGATATGAAGAATATCATCATGTCAGACAGCCTGGAAGCTAAAACAACGAAAAATATTAATGTTAGTGGCGTCGGAGAAGGTATTATAGGCGGAAAGCAGATTGTTTCTCCTAAGGAAGTAACGGAAGAATAAGCTACAGCAATATAAGCTACGGCAATTAAGAATGGGTCTTTTGGCCAATCCTAAAAAAGGGATGGCCCAAAGGCCCATTTTGCTTTATTTCCAGGCGTGCCCGTATTGGTCGATTAAATAGACAGGCACATACAGCTCTTTTAGCTTCACATCATCAAAAATAATCTCTCCGCCCTTTAGGACAGTGTCGGCGGATTGCACACCAAGCCTCCCCATTTCAAAGGGTTGCTGTGCAATTGTCCCCTGCATCAAGCCTTGCTTAATTGCTTCTATGGCGGAGGGTATCCCGTCAAAGCCAAGGATTAATATCTGCCCCCTCTTGCCTGCTTCAAGAACCGCCTGCGCCGCACCAAGGGCCATCAGGTCATTTTCACAGAAGGCGATGGCCAGGTTCCCCTGGTAGGCGGCTAAGAAGCCTTTCATAAGCTCATAGGCCTGCATCGTATCTGAATTACCGTCGGCCTCAGCCACAACCTGGTAACCGGCATCTGTCAGGACACTCCTAAAGGCATTGCCCCGCTGCCGGGCGAAGGTGGAGGTGGGTTCCACTTTAATGATGACAACGTTATGGCTTGCTATGGCATATTCTTGAAGCAGCGTAAGGGCATATTCGCCGGCCAGGATGCCACCGCCATAGTTATCTGAGATAATAAAAGCGGCCACGTCGACCCCGCCGGTTCCGACGTCCACAACCACGATTGGGATATTTTCCTGGTTGGCCATATCGGCGATGACACCCATGGCCTGCGGGTTCACAGGTGATATGATCAGGGCATTAATTCCCTGGGAGAGCAGGTTGAGGCTTCCGTTTATCATTTCCTCCGTTTCTCCGTTTTGGTTATGGGGAAGGATAGTGATTCCAAGCTCCGCAGCGGCGGCAAAGACACCTTCCTGCATAGTATGGAAGAATTCACGGTTACTATTATACACAGACCAGCCGAAGGTATATTGGTTTTGTTGGGGCATCTGGCAAAATTTCATAGGCTACCTCTGTTTCTTCATGATAGATAATAGATGATGCTGTTTTCTGTTTATACATTCTCTCCACTTAAGCTGGTAAAGGAATTGAACAAATTTAAAATGCCAAAGCCCCACTCACGGTTTGGGTAGGTGAAATTTGGATTTTTTACGGTTCCGCGGATCAATATGTTCCTAATATCAATGGTATCCATCTGGTTATAACGGTTCCTGACAACACCCCACTCCAGCAGCATGGCTCCAACCCCGGCTGTGTGTGCTGCGGCAATGCTGGTTCCGGTGACGGGGGCGTAGGTATTATTTAGTGCAGGTGCAATCAGGTTTACCCCGGGAGCGGCGAGTGTGGGGGCAATATTATTGTCCCTTGTAAAGCCCCTGCTGGCATCCACATATAGGGTTTCATTTGTATAATTATAAGCCGTTGCAACAATGGGCACGGTGGTATTTCCGGGTGAGGTTAGTGTAGTATAAGGGTCGGGGCGGATAAAGTAAGTGCCGGGGCTGATAAAGGGTGTAATTGGTAACCAGGCATGGAAATCGGCGGATAAATCACCGCTTAAATAGACGCGGAAGCGCCAGATCCCCTCCGCAGGATCAGTAAAGCGCAGTAAAATCAATTGGTCCCCGGTTTCAGCCTCAATAATCTGGTAATCAATATTTATGACGGTCCGTTCGAAGATAAAGCGGATTACCTGGTTCTCATTTAGCCGGGCCGGAATCCTTGCAATATATTCGCCGGAGGGGGATGATATGTCAATGGAAAAGGTATTGGGCGCCTTTCCCCAGATTTCCATGGTAAAACCGGATTCATCCGGGCCTACGTTCAGCTCCATGGTATCATAGTTGCTGCCCTGCTCGATTTCTCCGTGGTAATGGTGCATGCTGCTGCCTTCATTTCCGGCAGAAACTGAAATGCATACTCCGGTTTGGCTGGCGACATTGGATAAATAGCTGGATAGGATTCCTCTGTCATCATGGGAGCCTTGGGAGGTTCCAACTCCGATAATAATGGATATGGGCCTTCGGACCTCGGCAGCCTTCTCAAAGAGGTACCTAAGCCCGAATAGGATATCATTTTGCTGAAAGCATACAGGTCCTTCTGGGATTTTCCAAAATTCCCTTGTAACTCGTTTGGCTTCTTTTAATTTAACCACTACCAGCTCCGTAGCGGGGGCAACACCGGCAAAATTATTTGCTTCGTTTACATTTCCCGCCGCGATGCCTGCAAGAGCCGTGCCGTGCCCGTTAGTATCCGTACTGGGTACGACGGATAATGGGTCGGGTGCACGCAGAGCCTCGTTAATCTGTTCCTGCGTATACTCCGTGCCGTAATAAAAGCCGGCGGGTCTGGCGGCTTCATTCTGTATGGTCTGGTCCCATATGGATAGGATGCGTGAGGTTCCATCCGCATTCTTAAAGGCTTCGTGGGTATATTCAATCCCTGTGTCAATCAGCCCGATTAATACCCCTTCCCCCAGAAGGTTCAGGGTTGGGACGTTACGGACCCGGTTAATTCCGGATTGCTGGAGACTTGCAATGTCAGTCAGTCCAAAGCATTTTGGATAAGAAGAATATCCGACTAAATGAATGAATCTATCTGGAAGACCCGTAATCGGAGTATAGATAACAACGTATTGATCATTTATTGGGACATAACAAACATCTAATTCATTCCTGATATTATTTAAACTACTACCGGATTGAATAAGAAAGTCGGCATAATCTTCACTTATGATTCGGTTACTACATTCCTGATCCATGTATAATTACTCCGATTCGATTTGTATTATTATAAATATATGACGGCTTGATATGAAAATATAATAACTTACGATAAAAATGGAACAATATATCTTGCGCTGTTTTTTTTACGAAAAAATAGGCACACTATCTATAGATAGCCAAATCGACTAAATCATAGAGTGCCAGGGAGCACCCTATTTATAAGGAGGATAATTGTTTCTGTGATGGATGGGATTAATTTCTATATAAATTCACCGTTTCGGATAATTGTATTACTTATCTTAATTGCACTGATTATTTTTATACTGGCTTTGTTGTACCTGAGATTTAACCATATCGGTAAGAGGGTGCGCTTTCAGGAGCCTCCCGCCGGAGAGGATATGAAGTATGGGCCTGCGGTGTGGGAGAGCCAGATGACACAGCTGGCAGAGAACCATAGGGAGGTAAGCCTGTTCAGGTACAGCTTTGTCCTAGATGATTATAATCAGGTCGCTTATAAGAAATTAAATAAAATCCGTAACACGATCTCGGAGCTTTCAACGGACATCATTTCTTTGATACCTGCCGCCCGGTGGTTATTTGACAATTTCCAGATGATGTACCGTGAGATAAAAAAGGTCCGGACCTCCGGCAACAGCTATGAAGTGCTGCCAATCCTAAAAACAAAAGAATACAGGGTCTTCCCAAGAATTTATGTGGTTGCAAAAAAGATGGTCGCGCTGTCCCAGGGACATCTCGGGGAAGAAAATATCCAGGTAATGCTGGATGCATACCAGAAGATCATACCCTTAACGGATAAGGAGATCTGGGTATTGCCGGAGATGCTCGGCTTTTGCCTCCTGGAAAATATCATTGAAATGTCCGAGGAAATCATCCATGTGATTGACGTGAAATCAAAGGCTGACCGGTTTGTGCGGGAAAGAATGGATAAAGCCCACAGCGATTACCGGGGAGATATTACGCCCTTACTGACAAAGCTGGATCCGGGACTGGCAGCTGACTATTCCTTCCATTCCCATGTGATTTACCTGTTGAAAAACATGTCAGTCAATGATTTGTCAATACAGAGGTATATTGAATATCATTTCGGAACAAAGGGAAGACAGCTGAAGGCTTCGGCCATTTTCATGGAAGAAGGAAAGATCGAGTCCTTTTTAGAAACAAATATCCGGGCCCTCATCGTCAGCCTCAGGGACATAAATGAGGTGGATGAGGAGAAATTTTTCGAACAGTATTCCTACCTTGAGAAGATCCTTTCCAGTGATCCGGCAGGCATCTATGCAAAAATGGATCCGGAGGCCAGGGGAATGTACCGGGAGGTGGTTGTTAAGCTGTCCCTAAAGTACCGGATAGGCGAGGAGAAGATTGCCTCCGATTGTCTGGAGCTGGCCGTCAAGGGGAACGAGGAGCTACACCAGTCCCATCATGTGGGTTCTTATCTTCTGGGGAGCGGATATCCCTTATTAAAAGCAAAGGTTTTAAATAAATCGGAGCCGGAGTCCATCGGGAAGCGTAAGAACGGCAAGGGGTTTCTTTATTTTACGTCATTATTTGGGATACTTGGGCTTATCTGCATGCTGGTTGCTTATATTCTGGACCGCAGGTCGGCAGCTGGCAGCGCCCTTTATAATTTAGTAGTCCTGTTGGTCGGAGTGCCATTAACTTTAAGCATAGCAATGGAGCTTACCAACTTTATTTTTACAAGGAGGATTGCGGTAAAGAAAATTCCTTCCCTGGATTATCTTAAATGTATCCCGGATTCCGCCCGGACCTTTATTGTAATGCCTGTTATCATTTCCTCGAAAAAGCAGGGACTTGAATATATGAAGAGGCTGCAGAAGCATTATTTGGCAAACCAGCAGCCAAACCTGTTCTTTGCCCTGCTGGTGGATTACGAGGATGCCTTGGAGCCCTTCCTGCCAAAGGATGAGGAAATCACTGCTGCCCTGATTCAGAGGATGAAGGAGTTGAATGAACTTTATCCCTGCGAGCACCAGAGGTTCTCCCTCTTCTTCCGGTACCGGAGGTTTAATAAATCTGAAAACTGCTATATGGGCTGGGAGAGAAAAAGAGGCAAGCTGGAGGAATTTAATAACCTGTTAAATGGTGTGCCCCAGGATTCCACCACTTTTTCCACCATATTGTGCGACGAGGAAATACTTGGTACCTTCCGTTATGTAATCACCCTGGATGCGGATACGAACCTGCTCAGGGACAATGCAGCAAAATTAGTCGGCTTAATTGACCATCCCTTAAACCAGCCTGTCCTGGACGAAGAAAACCGCAAGGTCAAGGAAGGCTATGTTATCATACAGCCCTCTGTCCGCAACCATATCGTGGATAAGCAGGGAAGCCGGTTTGCAGAGCTCTTTGGCGGGCAATCGGGACTGGCGCATTACGGTGCCGTGATTTCTGATATTTACCAGGATATCTTTAATGAAGGAATCTATATAGGTAAGGGTATCTATGATGTGAAGGCCTTCCATAAGCTGTTAAATAATACAATACCGGAAAATTCAGTGCTAAGCCATGATTTATTGGAAAGCTGCTATGCCAGAACCGCATTTTCCAGTACGGCAAAGATTATGGATACCTTCCCAAGCAGCGTGATTTCCTTTGCAAAAAGGGAGCACCGCTGGATCCGGGGGGACTGGCAGCTCTTACCCTGGATTTTTACAGGAAAGAGGCTCGGTGACAGGAGCCTGTGCGCCCTGGCAAGGTGGAAGATATTTGATAACCTTAGGCGCAGCTTTGTGCCGCTTAGCAAGGTACTGGTAATCCTGCTTAATCTGCTCTGGTTCCCGGGTGCTTATTACCTTTGGCTCCCGTTGGTATTTTTCTCGGATATATTCCAGATCCTTGTGCTCTTGGTTGCAGTAATAACCCAGAAGATGCTCCGTCCTAAGCTGGCACTGGTTTATAAGGGCTTCCTAAAGGAATTGGGCGTGCTGTTTGAGAGGGCATTTTTAGAGTTTGCCATCACCCCTTACCGGGCTTATATCGCTACGGATGCAATGCTGCGCACCCTGTACCGCCTGCTGGTCAGTAAGAAGAATCTGCTCCGGTGGAACACGGCAGAAGCAGTCGATTCCTCCATTATCAACACCCTGAAGGGATATTTCCTTACGATGTGGATATCCTTCCTGCCGGCACTTGCTTTATTGGTTTTAGTGTGCAGGGACAGGCGGACCCTGGGTGTGGTACTTCTTTACACCATTGTTGCTTTCCTGTGGATAATCTCCTTTTACCTGGCCTACAGTATCAGCCAGCCAGGCGGAAAGGTATCGGAAAAGGAGAGGGAGGAAAGCCAGAAGCTGCTGCAGGATGCGGCAAGGAGGACCTGGCAGTTTTTTAAGGACTTTTCAGGAAAGGATAACAATTACCTGTGCCCGGACAATTGCCAGCTGGGGCAGGATTACCGCATACAGCAATCCGTAAAGGTGAGTGATAAAACCTCACCAACAAATATTGGGCTCCAGTTCCTTTCGATCCTTTCCGCAAGGGATTTTGGTTATGAGACCATCAGCTCCACAGTGGACCGTATTGAGCATCTGATGGATACGGTGCAAAAGCTGCCAAAGTGGAGAGGGCACCTATATAACTGGTATGAAATAAGGACACTGGAGATCCTAAACCCTGCCTATATTTCAACCGTGGACAGCGGCAATTTCCTCGGGCATATGGTTGCGCTAAAGAACGGCCTCCTGGATCAGCTGGACCAGCCGGTCTTAACGGAGCTGATGATAAGGGAATTAAATAATACCATAATAAAAAGCAGGTATCCCCTGGCAACCTTCCTCCAAATTGACGGCAATCTGGTGATCGGAGAATTCGTGGAGGAAATCAAGGAGATCTGGGAGGAAATTAATAACCATCCCTTAAGGCCGGAGGAGGACCATTACTGGATCTTCGAGCTGCAGGGTAACATTGAAAATATGGTGAATGAAAGCACAGCCCTTAAGCTTAAGGAAATGAAGCTGGCTTCCTGCCCCACCTTACGGAGCCTGGCGGAGCAGGAGAATAAATACGCTGTCAGCCTGGTTAACCGGATCAGGACAATCTGCAATAGGATAGAGAATTTACTGGATAATGCGGATTTTGGGTTCTTATTTGACCATAAGAGGCTGCTGTTCCATATCGGTTACCATGTGGGTTCCCAGACACTGGACGCGGGCTGCTATGACCTTATGGCGTCAGAATCAGCCCTGACCAGCTTCCTGGCCATTGCCAAAGGAGAGGTGCCCTTAAAGCACTGGTATAAGCTGGGAAGGCCTTACACAATAGTAAAAGGGATCCCCTGCTTTGTCTCCTGGAGCGGTACGATGTTCGAATACCTGATGCCCGGGCTGGTCATGAAGAACTATGAAGGCTCCGTATTTTCGGAAACCTTCCAGGCTGCGGTATTGCAGCAGATGAAATATGCGAAGGAGGCTGGGATACCATGGGGGATTTCAGAATCCCAGTATTACCGCTTCGACTTAAATTCGAATTATCAATACAAGGCCTTTGGGGTACCGAAGATCAGGCTGCAGCCGGTCCGTAAAAACCCTCTGGTAGTGACACCCTATGCAACGATGTTAGCACTGGAGTATGCCTGGGAGGAATGTATCTCAAACCTGGCCCGCCTGAAGGATATGGGAGCCTATGGTGATTACGGCTTCTTTGAGGCGGTGGATTTTAACCTGCCAAGCTCTACGGAGATGACGCCCTATTGCATCGTCAGATCCTATATGGCCCACCATCAGGGCATGATTTTGGTGGCTATTAATAATTACCTCCACCGCGGCGTCATGAGGGAACGGTTCCATTCCGAAATCATGGTTATGGCTGCCCAGGTGCTGCTGGAGGAAAAACGCCAGTCCAATTTGATCTCACTGGCAAAACGTGGCTATACCATCAAGATCGGGAAGCCGCTGTTTCGGGAGGAGGGCTATAGCAAACGGTATGTGGGTGACGTGGCTCCCAGCATTCCGGTGGCAAATATTTTGTCAAATAACCGGTACTCCCTGATGATCACCTCTGATGGGGATGGCTTTTCGAAATACGATGACCTTATGCTGTACCGGTGGAGGCCGGACATCTATGCGGATACGGGCCACTATATTTATATTAAAGACCAGACCTCCGGCAAGGTATGGAGCAGCTCCTACCACCCGACCAGGGTGCAGCCGGATGAA
Organism: Clostridiales bacterium; assembly: GCA_012839295.1. Taxonomy (GTDB): domain Bacteria; phylum Bacillota; class Clostridia; order Lachnospirales; family Lachnospiraceae; genus Mobilitalea. Next base: position 17,403 of record DUNO01000002.1, on the reverse strand, counting down.
TACCAGGTGATTTTTGCGCCCCATCAGGCAGAATTTATCAGAAAAGATGGGAATATCTCGACCCAGACCCTGGTCAGCTTAGATCCGGACCATTCCGTTGAAATCAGGAAGGTATCCCTGACAAACCATACAAGCGCTGAGAGGAAATTTGAGATTACCAGCTATCTTGAAATTGTGGGGGATACCCATCTTGCGGAACTCAGCCATCCGGCCTTTAATAAATTGTTCCTGGAAAGTGAATATCTGGAGGAGCATGGGATTTTCCTTGCGAAAAGAAGAAGCAAAAAAGACGGGCAGCCATATGTGATCCATATGGTAAGGACCGGGACAAAGCTTCCGGTACAGGTGGAATATGAAAATGACAGAAAGAAATTCATAGGGAGAAATTACACCCTCGCAAACCCGGAGTCCGTTATGAAAAGCATTACCTTCTCAGGCCGTTCCGGCTTTTGCAATGACCCGATCATGAGCCTTAGGGTAAAGCTTGCGGTCGCCGCAGGAGAAACGGTATGTGTATCCTTCGTTACCGGAGTATGTGAAAGCAGGGAAGAGGCCATCAGGCTCAGTGAGGAGCTGAATGTCTGCTACCGTATTGACGATATTATGGAGAAATTCCGGCTCCAAAAGGATATAGAGCTGAAATACCTGGAAATGACCCGCTCCCAGATGAATGCCTTCCAGGATCTGATCAGCCCGATCTTTTATCCTTCCGCCGCCTACCGGGGGCCGGAGGAAAGAATCCGGAGAAACTTCAAAAACCAGAGCTTCCTATGGAGATTCGGCATTTCGGGGGATAACCCGATCTTACTGCTTAGGGTTAAGTCCGTGGAAGAGGAGGGTATTATCAGGGATGTCTTAAAGGCCTATGAATATCTGAGGTTAAACCGGGTTATGGTAGATCTGGTCATTTTAATTGAGGCAAAGCATGGATACCTTCAGGAGGTGGCTGATTTCATTAATGATATGACCAGCTCCATGCGTATCCACGATCAGGAAAATAGTAAGCCAAGCTTTTTTCTGATATACACCTACCAGATGATCCCTGCCGAGATAGATCTGCTTTACACGGTGGCAAGGGTTGTGTTTTCAGATAAAACAGGGGTTTATTTCAGGACTGTAAGGGAAAATATAGAGGAGCTGACGGAGGAATAGGCCTGAGAGGAGGAATATAGTTGGATAATATGATGATACCGGGTTCCTATGAATTTTTTAATGGATTTGGAGGCTTTATCAATGACGGGAAGGAGTATGAGATTCTCCTGGAGGGAGAGAACAGGCCTCCTGCCCCCTGGATCAATGTGGCGGCAAACCAGAATTTCGGCTTTCAGATCTCGGAGACCGGGGCTGGGTTTACCTGGGCCTTTAACAGCAGGGAGAATAAGATAACGCCCTGGTCTAATGACCCGGTCAGTGACAAGGCCTCGGAGGCAATCTATATCCTGGATGAGGTCACGGGCGGGCTGATGACACCCGTCTCCCTGGGAAACACGGATAGGGGCAAATATTTGGTCAGGCATGGATTTGGTTACTCCAAATTCCTGCATGAGGAGGAAGGCGTCCTATCTTCGTTGACCGTATTTGTTCCCATTGATGAACCGGTGAAGCTTTGGCAGCTGGATCTGACAAACCAGACGGAGCATGTGAAATATTTCCGCCTGAGCTACTTTGCGGAATGGGTCCTGGGTACCGGGAAGGAGCATACAGCTCCTTATATCCTGACGGATTACGATAATGAACATGAAATTTTAAGCGCAAAAAATATTTATACCTCCCAGTTCCAGAAGTACAGGGCTTTCCTCTTTTCCAATGAGATGATAATCGGGTACTCGGGGGACCGTCATGAATTTTTTGGGGTTCATGGGAATTATCAGGACCCGGAGGGCGCGGATACTAAGCTTTCCTGCCATACGGGCGTATGCTACGACCCCTGCGGGGTCATACAGGTGTCCATAGCGGTAGCACCAAAGGAAAGCAAGCAGGTCATCTTTGGCCTGGGCTATAGCAATGACACGAACGAAATACGCAGAATCAGGTATAAATATAAGGAAGCGGAAAAGGTTAGCCTGGAATATAAGCGCCTGCAGGATTATTGGGAAAAGATCCTGGGGACAGTGAAGGTAAAAACCCCGGATCCCGCCATCGACATTATGGTAAACGGATGGCTCCTGTACCAGACAATCTCCTGCAGGATTAACGCGAGAACCGCATTTTACCAGTGCGGCGGTGCCTATGGATACAGGGATCAGCTACAGGATACCCTGTCACTGATCTTTACGGATCCGGAGGCTCTCCGGAGGCAGATCCTCATCGCCTGCAGCCGGCAGTTTGAAGAGGGGGATGTACAGCATTGGTGGCATCCTCCCACGGGAGTCGGGGTAAGGACTAGGATTACGGACGACCTGCTGTGGCTGCCCTATGCGGTGGCAGCCTATATAAAAAGCACGGGAGATGAAAGCATCCTGAATGAAAAGGTGCCATATATTAAGGGAGCCGTCCTGGAAGCACACCAGCATGAGGTCATGTTCACGCCCGAGGTTTCAGAGCTGTCGGAGAGTGTATATGAGCACTGCAAGAAGACGATCCAGATTACACGGCATGGGGAGCATGGACTGCCGCTCATGGGCGGTGGTGACTGGAATGACGGAATGAATGAGGTTGGCAAGGACGGTAAAGGTGAAAGTGTATGGCTGGCATGGTTTTTCTATAAGGTGCTGGGAGACTTTATTCCCCTGTGCCATAAGCAGGGAGAGGCCGAGTATGCCGGGGAGCTGGAGGAAAGAAGGGAAGCGCTCTTAGCAAGCATAGAGGAGCATGCCTGGGATGGAGAATGGTATTTGCGGGCTTATTATGATGAGGGAGCCAAGATAGGCTCGAAGGAAAGCGATGAATGCAAGATCGATTCCATCAGCCAATCCTGGAGCGTCATATCGGGAGGGGGCAGGAAGGACAGAGCCCTGCAGGCGATGCAGTCCGCGTGGCGCTATTTGATTCGGGAAGAGGAATCCATATCACTGCTGCTGGCTCCGCCCTTTGATAAGACCCCGAGAAGTCCCGGCTATATTAAGAATTATATTCCGGGAATCCGTGAAAACGGAGGACAGTATACCCACGCCGCAGTATGGCTTGCAATTGCAACCACCATGCTTGGGGAGTATCATATGGCCCATAAGCTGTTTTCCATGCTAAATCCCATTCACATCACGGCAAACCGTAAGGATGCCCTGCGTTATGAAAAGGAACCCTATGTAATGATTGCAGATATTTCCTTAAGTCCCCCCTATACAGGAAGAGGGGGCTGGAGCTGGTATACCGGCTCCGCAGGCTGGATGTACCAGGGACTGCTCCAGTGGTTCCTGGGTCTTAGAAAGGAAGGAAACCAGCTGGTCATTGATCCGGCCACCCCGGAGGGCTTTGGGGAGTATACCATGGAATACCGGTTCGGTGAAGCGCGTTATGTCATCAAGGTAGAAAGCCGGAGCAAGGGAATTATGGCGGTGGGTGGCATTACTGTGGATGGTGAAAGGATAGAAGGAAACCGGGTTCCCTTGGTTGACGATAAGAAGGAACATGTGGTAATTGTATAGAGAAATACATTGTATGAGATATATTGTATGAAGGTATATTGTATGAAGATATACGTTATATGAAGATATAATTGGGAACGGGTGCGTAGCTTGGAACGCACCCGTTCCCTTTATCATTTTGGATTGACATACGAGCAGGCCGGGAATATGATGGGATTTAGCAAAGTTTTTATGCTGGCCTGTTAAAGGGGAGTAAGTTGGCGTTGGAGCTGCCTGCACTTCTTGTTTATCCGGGTGTTCTTTATCCTAAATATATTTGCATTAAAGAAATATTGCAGAATATAATGCAGATTTAATACAAATTTAATGCGAAAACCAGCAAATGCTGATAAAATTTGACTGATGGTTTATGATTTGCTATACTTAATATGAGTCCGTGATTAATGGTATGATTCAATATCTCTCGCATACTATATAATCGATAGATTGATGCAGATCATAGTGTGAAATGAAGAGCATTTCACATCCGGCATTGAGTGACCTGATGGTCAAAGGATCGTTAGCGCGCATAATTATTATAATAGGGAGGATAAAGTATGTATTATGCAAGTGATTTTCGGAGAATAGCGAGAGAAGCACTGAGTAACAACTGGGGATTGGCGATTATTACCGGACTGGTTGCCGGCCTGTTGGGTGGGGGAAGTGGTGGTTCCAGCTCTGGTTCTTCGGGTTATCAGTCGAGCAGGGGGTATTCCGATCTTGCTTCAACGGAATATGGCAGAGTATTTTTGGGATTCCTTGTTGGATTCGCTAGCCTTATTTTTGTATATGGAGTTGTTGTCTTTATCTTTGGTTCAGCAATACAACTGGGCTATATAAGGTTTAATAGAAATCTGCTTGATAGAAGGAATGCGGGGTTTACGGATATCTTCTCAAAATTTAATATGTTTGGAAGGGCATTTTTATTGAGGCTCTTGATGACCATTTTTACATTCCTGTGGACGTTGCTGCTTATCATCCCCGGTATTATTGCGGTCTATAGCTATGCCATGGCGCCCTATATTCTGGAAGAGAATCCGGGTATGACGGCGACTGAGGCAATTACCTGCTCAAAGGAAATGATGAGGGGGAATAAATGGAGATTGTTTTGCCTTCAGATCAGCTTTATCGGCTGGGTTATCCTTTGCATATTTACTTGTGGAATAGGTTTTTTATGGCTATCCCCTTATATGGCTATGGCAGAGGTTGCTTTCTTTTATGATGTATCCGGTAAATTCAGTGCACCGAATGGACAATTCGGGCAGAATGGTCAATATAATCAAGGCCAATATAACCAATATCAATATAACCAACATGAATATAATCAAGATCAATATAATCAAGATCAATATAATCAACAGTATAATCAATATCAGTCTAATGGATATCAGCAAAACGGATACCAGCAAAACGGATACCAACAAAACGGATACCAACAAAACGGATATCATCCAAATGAGTATCAGCAAAATCCATCCGGTTTCATGCAAAATGCAAATGAACAGCCGGAACAGGAAAATACGGGAAATCCAACAGATCCGGTTGATCCCAATAATCCAACCAATCTGTAATTAGTGGTTATACCACTATTATAAGACCGTTGATCTATTAAATTCATATGATATTATGTGAGGCTGTCATGTGTGATAGCCTCATGTTCTTAGGGCAGGAGAGATGGCATGTTTTCTAAAAAGGATCTAATGAAATTAATAATACCGTTAATTATAGAACAGGTGCTCGCGGTTACCGTGGGCCTGGTAGACAGTATAATGGTTGCCAATGTGGGAGAGGCGGCTGTATCCGGGGTATCCTTGGTCGATAGCATCAACATACTGCTCATCGGCTTGTTTGGCGCTATGTCTACCGGCGGCTCCGTAGTTGCAGCCCATCTGCTGGGGAAGAAGGAGGAACGGTCGGCTTGCAGCGCCGGAGAACAGTTAATTGCAGCCGTATTAATATTGTCTGCCATAGTCATGGTGCTGGCGCTGGTGTTCGGAAAAGGTGCCTTAGTGCTGCTTTATGGTGATGTTACGGCTGAGGTTATGGACAATGCAAGAGTATATTTCCTTTACTCGGCGATGTCCTACCCGATGCTTGCCGTGTATAATTCCTGCGCCGCGTTGTTTCGGACCATGGGCAATTCAAAAATATCGATGAAGATTTCTGTCATCATGAATATTATCCACATAGTGTTAAATGCTATTTTTATCTTCGGGATGGGTCTTGGCGTAGCTGGGGCAGCGATCTCTACCCTGATATCCAGAACCTTTGCAGCCATAACCCTGTTTCTTCTGATCAGGAATGCGAAGCTTCCGATACATATTGGCAGGATCAGGGCATTTCGCCCAGATATGGCAATAATTAAGAAAATCCTGCACATCGGGATTCCCAATGGGCTGGAAAACAGTGTATTCCAAATCGGTAAAATTCTTGTACAGGGAATCATAGCAGGACTTGGGACCTCAGCAATTACTGCAAATGCAGTTGCGGGTACCCTCGGGAGCTTTGGCGTGCTTCCCGGCTCCGCCATAGCCCTTGCCCTTATCACCGTGGTAGGGCAGTGCATGGGTGCCGGCGATTTTGACGGGATCAAGTTTTATACGAAACGGCTGATCAAGTATGCCTATAGCTTCGTGGTGGTATTAAATATATTAATTGTATTGTTACTTCCTCTGATCCTAAAGCTATATGGGCTGTCGGATGAGACCTCGGCCCTGACAAGGCAGCTTATGATTTACCATGCCATCCTGTCGTCCCTGATTTGGCCCTTGTCCTTTACCCTTCCCAGCGCTCTCCGTGCCACCTATGACGTGAAATTCACCATGTGGATTTCGCTGGTTTCGATGTGGGTATGGCGGATTGCCTTCAGCTATGTGTTAGCAATCTATTTTAATCTGGGAGTGTTTGGTGTGTGGATTGCCATGACGATTGACTGGCTCTTCCGCTCGGTCTGCTTTGCGGTCAGGTTCAAAAAAGAGAAGTACCGGAGTATGCCCGCCCTATAAAGGTTAATATAATATAAAGGCCAACGCGATAAGGCCCAACGTAATAAAGGCTAATGCAATAAAGGCTGATGCAATAAATGCCAATAGAAATTCCAGGAGGAGCTGAATGCGCAAAAGTATCCTAGATGAAAAGAGTATCATGAACTTTGAATTCCAGATCGCGAAAAATGAACCGGCACATTTCCACCAGAGCATTGAGCTTTTATATGTACTGGAGGGTAATATAAGGATTACCATCGGGGACAGCGAATATGAGGCAGCTCCTGAGGATATCCTGGTGGTAAATGCCAATAAAAAGCATTCCTACCATTCGGCGGAGGATGTCCTGCTTGGATATTTTCAGATAGATTTCCGCAAATTAAGTGAGATACTGGGCACGAACCAGATTCTGTTCTGGTGCAATTCCATTATGAACAAAAATGCAGCATATGACGAGCTCCGCATTGTGATGAAGCAGATTTTCAACCAATACCACGAAAAGAAGGGGCTTGGCTTCCTTGTCTTAAACGGCTTATATTATAAAATGCTCCAGATCCTGGTGGAGCATTTTCTGGTACGGGGGGATGATAAACGGTTCCTGAATGATAAGAACCCGGACGGGGACCGTATGGCGGAAATAATAAATTACATTAATGCGAATTATGATAAGAGATTAAGCTTAAATGAACTGGCGGAGCAGCTTTACCTGTCGGTGCCCTATCTGTCAAAGTATATTAAGCGGAATATGGGCATGAATTTCGTGGATTATATCAATAACATCCGCCTGTACCATGCCATTGACGATATGCTGTATACGGACAAGTCCATTATGGGGATCGCCCTTGACAACGGCTTTGCCAATACGGCGGCCTTCAATGAATTGTTCAAAAGAACCTATAACGCCAGGCCTTCCGAATATAGGCAGAAGATGCGCTCCACCATGAACATGGAGGGTGAGCAGGAAAAGGAATACCTGATGAAAAAGATTGATGAGCGGGTAAGCGCTTATCTGGAGCATAATATGGTGACGGCTCCCCTTGACATTTCCAAGGACAATGAGTATACGATCCTGGATGTGACAAGGTTTACGGAATATCCCAGGTACTGGAACAGGATGATTAATGTGGGAAGGGCAGGAGACCTGCTGCGCTCGGATATGCAGGAGCATATCCTCATCCTGAAGGAGGAGATCGGCTTTCAGTACGTGCGCTTCTGGGATATTTTTGGCGCCGAATTATTGATTAATGAAAATAGTGAGGAAGGAAAATATAATTTCGAAAAGCTTGACAAGGTACTGGATTTTCTCGTGGAGAATGGGATACGTCCCTATATTGAGATGGGCTATAAGCCAAAAAGCCTCCATAGCACCCTGATGAAAACCATCGTGAAGGAGGAACGGGAGATCTCATTCCAGAGCCTGCACAGCTTTAAGCGTTTTGTCAACAACTTTGCTGCCCACCTGGTGAACCGCTATGGGCTGGAAGAGGTTGAGAAATGGTATTTTGAACAGTGGAGCGGTGAAGACATAGAGAAGGGCTCCCAGGATGATAATTTTCTGGAGATCTTTCATGTGCTGTACGAAACCATTAAGAGGATTGCGCCGAACTGTAAGGTTGGCGGCGGAGGCATAGGGATCCAGTATGAACAAGGGAATTTAACCAGGCTGGTCGATACCTGGGGCAGGCAAAAGCATCTGCCCGATTTTCTTTCGCTGTACTGCTATCCATATATTAAGGGGGATGAGGACGGGATCGCCTATGCAAAGATATCCAGCGACCGGAATTTCCTGAAAAACCAGCTGGATATGGCGTCGGCGGTCATTGCCGATTCCAGATTAAAGGAGGCCGAAATCCATGTTTCCGAATGGAGCTCCACCATATCGAACCGGAATGTCCTAAATGACAGCTGCTTTAAGGGTGCTTTTATTCTTAAAAACGTTATAGAATGCATGAACACGGCGGATATCCTGGGCTACTGGGTGGGCTCGGATATTTTTGCAGAATATTTTGACAGCTCCCCGATCCTGTATGGGGGCTGCGGGCTCCTGAGCAAGGACGGCATCAAGAAGCCTGCCTACTACGCTTATTATTTCCTGAACTACATGGGGAAATATCTGATAAATATTGATGAGAACAGCATTGTAACCACAAATGCCCATAACAGCTATTATATCGCCTGCCATAATTACCGTCATTTGAATTATAAATACTATCTGAAGCCTGAGGATGAGGTGGAGCTGGAGCGGATGTACCGGCTGTTTGAGGACAACGGGATGGTACAGCTGAATTACCAGTTGACAAATATAAAGAATGGCAGGTACAAGATCAAGACCTATGCCATCAGCCAGGATAACGGCAGTGTCCAGGAGGAATGGAGGAAGATGGGCCTCAGTGACCATCTGAACAAGCAGGAGGTAGAATATTTAAAGAGGATCTGCACCCCCTATATCCAGATCCAGGAATGTGAGGCCAGGGACCGGAAGCTGAACTTTGAGATACCAATCAAGGGACAGGAGATCAAATATATCCATATTAGTTATCTGTATAACTAGCGCACTATCCTATGGATCCAAAGATGGACCTATAAAACAGAGCAAGATTTCGCATAAGAAAATTGCTCTGTTTTTTCTGTTGCAGCGGGCAGGCATAAAAATTAAGACAAGAAAACACCCTCAATTACAGTAAGAATTAGAGTGTTATGGGCTTTGGAAAATGATAAGATTATAAATGATAAGCAAAACAATGGAACTAAAGTCAGAAAGGTGGAGAAAATCAATGAAAAATTATGAAGCCCAGATTGTAGTTATAGCTGCAGGACCCTCCGGTTTAGCTGCCGCGGTCCAGGCGGCGGAGGATGGTGCCAAGGTTCTCGTGCTGGAAAAGGCTGCAACTGTAGGAGGGGCTGCCAATATGGGAATGGGTCCTCTGGGAATCGGTACGAAACACCAGAAGAGACAGATGATTGACATCTCTGTGGAAAAGGCCTTCAATATGTTTATGGAATACACCCACTACCAGGTGGATGCAAGGCTGGTAAAACGTTATTTTGCCCAGTCGGCCGAGACCATCGAATGGCTGGAGGATATGGGTGTGGAATTTGAAGGAGCCTTCCGTTATTTCCCGAAATCCGAGGCTACCTGGCATATCGTTAAGACGGACAGGGCAATCGGACCGAGGGCGGCTTCCTTTATGAATAAAGCCCTGTATACAAAAGCATTGGAGCTGGGAGTGACCTTCTTGATGGAAACTCCGGCGAAGAAGATTGTAATGGAGAATGGCAAGGTTGCAGGTGTTACGGCTATGGGCAAGGACGGCGAAGAAATTATGGTTTCCTGTCAGGCTGCTATTATCTGTACTGGAGGTGCCGGTGCCAATAAGGAGTTGATCAGGCAGGAGACAGGCTTTACCCAGGGAGAGGATATGTTTAACTTTGCAATTCCCGGACTGATGGGAGATGGCATGAAGATGGCCTGGGAAGCCGGTGCGGGTAAGACCCAGGTGAGGATTGAGATGGCAGCCAATATTGAGGGCTGTGACGAGCTTCCCCAGGGTGTATCCAATGTATTCTCCCAACCAAACCTCTTGGTAAATAAGTTTGGCAAGCGGGTAATGAATGAAGATCAGATGCAGAATGCTACCTACCTGGCCAATGTGGTTTCCCATCAGAAGGACAGGATATGCTTTAGCATTGTGGATACCTCCATCCTGAAATATTATATCCGTAATGGCGTAGACAATGTGAGCCTGGTCCGCACGAATCCGGATGTATCCGATTTCTATGAAGGGATCAAGATTGCCCAGGATAATGGCTCCAAGGATTTCTTTGTAGCGGATACCATTGAGGAGCTGGCGGAGCAGGCAGGGATTTCGGCCGGCCAGTTGGTTGAAACTGTGGATGAGTACAATGACTACTGCGATAGCGTGGATGAAGAATTCTTTAAGGATAAGAAATATTTACGGCAGATTAAGAAGGCTCCCTTCTATTGTGCCAAGGTGCGCGCCGGCGGGTATGGTACTGTCGGAGGCGTGAAGATCAATGAGAACTGCGAGGCGGTCACGGAAGAATTTGATCCGATTCCAGGACTCTATTGTGCAGGTACGGATGCCTGCAACATTTATGATGACAGCTATATGTTCCTGCTGCCCGGTAATTCCATGGGCTTTGCGGTAAATACAGGACGTATCGCAGGCATGAGTGCGGCTGAGTATGTAGGGGAATAGCCGAAATAATATCTGTCAGGTAAGTTTTGGGGATAAATTAATATAGTTATGGAACAGAACAATTTTCAGCCTAAGAAAATTGTTCTGTTTTTCTGTGTAAAAGGAAAGGTTAAAAAAATGGTAGGAAATAAGGCTATTTATGATAATTATTAGGATGACATTTCATATGCCCAGGCCTTTATAATTATGATAAAATAGGGATGGGTTTGGGATAGATTTGCCGCCCCATGGGACATTTTTCCATAATGCTTTGATCCCTGCGGCAAAGAAACGGAGAGGTTTATGCAAAGGAAAAGGTTTCGCTCAATCATTCATGAGGTGATCATATTGCCCTTGATCGTCATGGTGACGATTACTGTCATTACGATCATATCCAGCATCATAAGCTACCAGAATATGGAGGAGAAGCTGACCCAGGGGAATTTGAATTCCCTGCAGATTGCATTGAGCCAGCTGGACAACCTGGTATCCCAGATTGATAGCGATTTTATCCAATATGTTACTACAAGCGACAGCTATTTCTATATGCATGATTATGATAGAAATACGCCGAAATCAAAATATTTCCGCTATGAAGCCCAGACCACCAACTGGCTTAGCAGCCTGGCCAGCGGCTATGGGGATGTAAAAGGCGTCTTTGCCTACTATGAAAATATGGAGCTGCTGCTATTCCGGGGGAATAATGCGGGTGGCGAGATGGCAGTCCACAAGTATGTGAAAAAGCAGCTGCAAAGCCGGGATTTGCGCTATAGCCATATGAGCATCGTAAAGATATCGGGGGCTTATTATTTATTATATACAAAGAAATACGGAAGCTTCTGCGGAGGCTGCTGGATTCCGGTTAAGAGCCTGTACAAAAAGCTGGGACTGGATAACGGTAATCTGCTGGGCACGGTCTATATCATGGATTCTGCCAATGCGAATACCTTAGGTGATCCGGGGATAAATTCTTATATGGAGGATCAGGGCATCCAAAAGAAGAATGTGGAGGTATCGGGAAAGAGGTATACGAATTACCGCCTGACGGCGAGAAGCGGGGACTTTTATTTTGGGCTGCTGATGCCCAATGCCTCCAGGCTGGGCAGCTTTCCAATGTTTAATAGGATCATTTTCGTCATCGTAATCCTGTCTGTTCTGATGGTTCCGGTGCTGCTTTATTGGCTGCAGAGGAAGATAGCCAGGCCGCTGAAGGTACTCGATGATGCGATGAAGATGATCGGTAATGGGGAACGGGATTACCGGATCCCGGTGGAGGACATCCGGGAAGACAATGAGTATACCAGGCTGATGGAGCGATTCAACCAGATGATGGATGAGCTGAATGAGCTGGAGATCAGCCTGTTTAAAACAAAGATACGGGAGCAGAGGACAAAGCTGAAATACATCAGCCAGCAGATCAGGCCCCACTTTATCCTGAATGCATTGAATTTAATCTATACCTATGATCCAAGTGAGTTTGACCTGGCAAAGAAGATGGTGTTGTACCTGACAAAATACTTCCGCTACATCGTGAATCTCCAGGTGGATTTTGTGCTGCTGGAAAAGGACTTCCAACATGTGGAGACCTATCTGCAGATCCAGAAGGAGCGGTATCTCGACCGCCTGGATTATGTGGTGGAATGGGAAAGCCAGGTGGGCGGTGTGGCGATTCCTCCCCTGATTGTCCAGACCTTTGTGGAGAACTGTATTAAATATGCAATTAAAAATGAGGAGAAGCTGTTTATCTTTGTGCTTGCCCGTGAATTGGAGGGAAGGTTGAAGCTCTCCATCACAGATACTGGGAATGGCTTCCGGGAGGAGACCTTAGGGAGCATACAAAGGTTCGTAGGGACAAGGGTCTACCAGGATAACCTGGGGATTGGTATCCAGAATGCAATCGAGCGGATGGACATCCTGTACCAGGAAAGGGTGGAAATCAAGGTCAGCAATGCGCCGACGGGTGGAGCCGTAGTGGAGATCAGCCTGCCCTTGCATGGATAAAAGCAGCAGCACTTACAGTGTTTGGAGGTATACACCGGAAATGGAGGAAACATGTATAATGCATTGATTGTCGATGACGAGCCAAGGAGCGTTGATGCGGTAGAAACAAATATTGAATGGATCAAATGCGGTATCCGCCAGGTTTATAAGGCACTGAATATGGAATCCGCAATTGCCATCATCAAGCAGCATAAGATTGATATCCTGATCTGCGATATCGAGATGCCCGGAGGCTCCGGGCTGAACCTGTTAGACTGGATCAGGGACAGCAAATATGAGATTAACTGTATCTTTGTGACCTGCCATCCTGAATTTGATTATATGAGAAAAGCGATCCAGCTAAAATGCTATGACTATGTCTTAAAGCCCATTGATTATTCCGAACTATCCCGGATTATCGCAATGCTGGTGAAAAAGCTGGAGGCCCTTTCCTCCGGGGATAAGGATATCGAGGCTGTGAATTGGGGAAGGCTTACGGATTACCAGATCAGGGAAAGGGAAAACGAGATCTGTGACCAGGACGTGGAGCAGAAGGTGAAAAAATACATCCGGGATCATATGGTGGACTCCTTTACGGTTCCTGATATCGCCAGGGAGCTTAATTTTAATCCCCAGTATTTAATGAGGGCCTTTAAAAATAAAACCGGACTCAGCATTGTCGACTATATCACCCAGGCCAGGATGGAGACGGCCACCCATATTTTAAAGGATACCAGGATACCCATCAAGGATGTTGCGTTCATGGTAGGGTATTCGGATTATGCTTACTTTACAAGGGTTTTTAAGAAGGAGTGCGGTATGTCACCGACGGAATACAGGAGCAGCAAGCAGTAGGCTTATTTTAATAAAAAGTAACAAAACAACAGGTCATTTTAGTCCAACCACAGGTAATTATTTTGCTATAATGGAGGAATACTTTTTGCTATTATTGTAAACATCAACAAAACACTAGGAGGGTTTATGAAAATGAAACAGTTTAAAAAGTATTTGCCAGTGGCAATGATACTTATCTTTGCGGTTGCTTTGCTGGCAGGATGCTCCTCGGGCAAGCCGAAGGAAACAGGTGGGGGGAGCAAAGCTGAGGTAACCAAGGGGGCAGAACCTGGAACAAGCGGTGAGGAGCCCTATGAAATAGCGGTAGAGGTAGTAAATATCTATCAGGATTATGCAGACCTTGCGGAGGTAGAGGCGGCGATCAATGAGATTACCTTACCGGCAATCAATTGCAGCATTAAGCTGAAGCCTGTGCCGATTCCCGAGCAGGGTACGAAGCTAAGCCTTGCTGTTGCAGCGAATGAGAAGCTTGACCTGGTAAATGCAGGCCTGTTGTCAACTCCGGGCACTCTGGCAGGGGAAGGCCTGTTAACTGACATCACGGATTACTTAACCCCGGCCTTAAAGGAGCTTGCAGGGGATTTGTTGTCCGCAGGCACAATCAATGGCAGGGTATATTCCTATCCATGTATTTTATATCCAGGACAAGAAGCGGCTTTTATATATGATAAAGATTTGGCGGACCAGTATAATATTACTGTTCCGGATACCATATCGTCAATTGAGGATTGGAATAAGATATTTGAACAGATAAAAGCCAGTGGTATGTCTCCGTATGGGATTTCTTTAGGGGATGGGGGAGGAGCTTCCATTACAGAGTTTGGAGCGAACTTTGACGCTCTTGGTGACAATAACTCCCTAAGCTATGGTGTTGTTGTGGATCCGGCAAACAATACAACCATTACGAACTGGTATGAATCACAGGAATTCTATGATATGTGTAAGGATCATTATGATTGGATGCAGAATGGATACTGTGTTCCAGATTCATTGACCAATGGATATACCACGATTGACTCCATAACTAATGGCCAGAGCTTTGGTGCCACTAGCAGTATTGGTATTGGATCGAATTTGGCATATTGGTCGAATCTAACTGGAAAAAACCTTGCAAAGGCAGTCATTAGGGATGCGTTATTAACAACAGGCTATACCAATACCCAGGCCTGGGGTGTTGCGAGCAATTGTGAAAAACCGGAGAAGGTGATTCAGTTCCTTGACCTTCTGTTTACAAACACAGACCTGGCAAACCTGATAAACTATGGTATTGAAGGAAAGCATTATGTGAAACTGGAGGGAACCCAGAATATTATTACATACCCTGAGGGTACCAACAGCTCCACGGTCGGTTACGCCGGAGATATGATCCAGTGGTTCGGTGATACGAAGAAAGTGTTCCAGCGTACACCGAATACGGATGAGTTCTTTGCAACGATTGATAATTACGGATTAGCAGGGGCAACAAAGTCAAACTGTCTTGGTTATACCTTTGATACAGCAAATGTAACAACACAGCTTACGGCAGTCCAAAATGTCGTGAATGAATACAAAGCTACCCTGACCACAGGAAATGTGAATCCGGAGGAAGCGGTTCCAGGCTTCATTCAGGCCTTAAAGGATGCGGGAATTGACGAGATTATTAAAGAGAACCAGAGCCAGTTGGATGCCTGGTTGGCAGCGAAATAAGTATCTGCCGGTCTTAAAGCTGGCAAATACGCAGCGGAGTGGAGGGGGTGTTGCAACGCCCCCTCCCTTTTCCAACCCGCTTATCCAGGTCTGTCCGGTTTTTGGGAAGGCCACCAAAATTGAAAGGCACGGGTACAAGTATGAAGAAAACAAAGCAGCTGAAAAAGTGGATCCCCATTTACATACTGGGAATGCCGGGAATCCTGTATTTGCTGATTAATAATTATATGCCGTTGTACGGCTTGCTGATAGCCTTTAAGAATTACAATTATAAGCTTGGCATCTGGGACAGCCCTTTTGTCGGGTTTAAGAATTTTGAATATTTATTTAAGACGAAAGATGCGTGGATCATTACCAGAAACACGATTGGATATAATTTGCTCTTTATTTTATTGAATACAATCCTTGGGATTGCACTGGCGATTTTCTTAAACGAGGTGCGTAAAAAGGTTTCTAAAAAAATATACCAGACAGCAATCCTGCTGCCCTATCTGATGTCAATGGTTGTGGTTTCCTACCTGGCCTATGTCTTCCTTGGGGAAAAGACCGGTATCATCAACCATCTGTTAAGATCCTTGGGGATGCAGGAGATTAAATTTTATATGACGAAGACCTACTGGCCCTGGATCCTGACCTTCGTAAATGAATGGAGGAATATCGGGTACGGAACCATCATTTTTCTTGCCAGCATCGTAGGCTTTGGGGATTCCTACTATGAAGCAGCAGAGCTTGACGGTGCCTCAAAATGGCAGCAGATCAAGGGAATTACGGTGCCCCTGTTAAAGCCGACGATCATAATGCTGGTCACCATGGGGATGGGCAATATCTTCCGTTCTGATTTTGGCCTGTTCTACCAGGTGCCAAGAAACCAGGGCATGCTCTATTCCGTAACCAATACCATCGATACCTATGTGTACCGGGCATTGCTCCAGAACGGCAATATCGCCCTGTCCTCCGCTGCGGCATTTTACCAGTCCATCGTCTGCTTTATCACGATTATGATATTTAATGGGGTGGTTAATAAATACAGCAAAGAGGATGCATTATTCTAGAAGGAGGTTCCTATGATCGGACATAAAAAATTCCTGGCACTGTCACACATCGTTTTAATTATTGTTACAATTCTTGCAGTGGTGCCCTTCTGGCTTTTGATCGTAGCTTCATTTACGGATGAAAAATATGCGGTCAATTACGGATATTCCTTCTGGCCGAAGGAGTTCTCCCTGGATGCCTATAGGTATCTCCTGAGCCAGTGGCAGTTGTTTGGCCGGGGCTATGCAATAACTATTATTGTAAGCGTACTAGGGGTGTTGTTCTGCCTGGTCATTACAATGTCAATTGGGTATATGCTGTCCAAGGAGGGGCTGCCCGGCCTGAAATTCTTCAATTACATGGTTGTGTTCACCATGCTGTTCAACGGAGGATTGGTTGCGGCCTATATTAATTATACCCAGTATTTCCATATCAAGGATACCTTGTTCGCCCTGCTGGTTCCGAACCTGATGACGAATGCTTTTTATATTTTTATGACGAAGAACTTCTTCCGCCAGAATATCCCGGAGGAAATTATTGAGGCGGCACGGATTGACGGCTGCAGTGAATTTAAGATTTATTTTGAAATCGTAATTAAGCTGTCCAAGCCAATGATCGCGACCCTGGCGTTATTAAGCGGCGTTATGTACT
Organism: Clostridiales bacterium; assembly: GCA_012839295.1. Taxonomy (GTDB): domain Bacteria; phylum Bacillota; class Clostridia; order Lachnospirales; family Lachnospiraceae; genus Mobilitalea. The sequence continues at coordinate 453 of DUNO01000002.1, read as the reverse complement.
GGAATGATTGGCAGAACGGTATGTATTACCTGGATAATTCGAAACTGTATGGAATCCAGAATATCCTCAATGCCATTAATATGAATGCACAATATTTGAAAATGCTGGGGCGGGGTGCCGACATGCCTACGGAAACGGTCAGGATGGCGGCGGCAGCCATTGGTATTATTCCGATCATGCTGGTGTACCCGTTCTTTCAGGATTATTTTGTAAAGGGTATGACGATGGGGGCTGTTAAGGGATAGGGTACCTGGGATATGGCGCAAAGAGATTAAGGGAATTGATGCAAAAAGACATTATAATAAACCTATTGCATTAGTTTGCTGGCATAGTACAATATTAGTAGTGGGATTTGAGTGTCAGATGTGGAGATTTGGAGATTAGGGTTAGGTTGTGAGGCGAATCTGAGTGCAGCTGTATCCACCTGGGCTTGCCTTTAACATCCCATGATTG
>DUNO01000059.1 GCA_012839295.1 Clostridiales bacterium | reverse complement strand
TTTTGAATAGGTCATCAAAAAGTGAAAGGCGCGGGTATAAGTATGAGAATTGCTATTCATCAGCCGGACTATATCCCATATTTAGGATACTTTTATAAGATTTCCAAGGCTGACCTATTTGTTTATTTGGATGATGTCCAATTTTCCAATGATAATATGCATCACAGGAATTATATCAAGACACCCCAGGGGAAGAAGAGGCTTACCATACCTCTTAAGTATCATTTTAAGGACAGCATCAACCAGGTACGTACCAGGGATGAGCTGAACTGGAGGGAGAAGCATTTGAACCTTCTGGCGGTTAATTACCAGAAAAGTCCGCATTTCCAGGAAATATTCCCGCTGGTAAGGGAGCTTTTGCTGACGGATTACTATGATCTGGCGGATATGAATATGACGATTAACCGGTTCATCCTCTCCGGGTTTGGCATCCGGACGCCTATTGTGAAAGCCTCCGAGCTGAATATTACCACGAAAAAGGAGGAACGGATCCTGGATATCTGTTCCCGCTTAGGGGCGGATGAATATTATTCAGGACTTGGTGCCGCCGGTTACCAGAGCAGGGAGAACTTTGAAAAACGGGGAATCCGCCTTACCTATACGGATTACAGCCCATTTCCTTATCCGCAGCTCTGGGACGGCTTTGAGTACAATTTGTCCGTATTGGATTATCTGTTTAACTGCGGGTTCGACTGGACCAGAGTGTTGATGAACGTGGAGGAGGGGGAAGACCTGTGAAGATTGTCATAGGAGCGAGCTACGGCCCCTCCCTTCTGAACTTCCGCAGGGATCTGATCCGGGAAATGGTAGGAAGGGGACACCGTGTAACCTGTATTTCAGTAGAGCCTAAGGAGGAAATGGAAGAAGCCCTGGCAGCCCTGGGAGCAGCCTATGAGACCGTGGGAGGAAGCAGGACCGGGACGGGGATACTGGAGAATCTGGCTATGTTTTTGCGCTATATAAAGCTGTTATGGCTGGTTAAGCCGGATCTTTGTTTTTTTTATATGGCGAAGCCCATAGTATTCGGAGGGAGTGCTGCGGTGATTCTGGGCGTAAAAAGGATTTATTCCTTTATTACCGGGCTGGAGACCGCTTTCTATTCCAAAAGCGGAAAGGATTTCGTTCTTCGCTGTCTGCTCTGCCTTTGTTATAAATTCATACTCCACTTTAGCAAGGCCTGCTTCTTTATGAACCGGGACGATATCAAAAGGCTGGGCAAATGGAAGGTAGTAAGGGAGGAGAAGGCTGTCCTGGTCAATGGCTCGGGAGTGAATATGGAGCATTTTATGAGGCTTCCCCTGCCGGAGGAGCCCTGCGTCTGCATGACGGCCAGGCTGGTGCAGGGCAAGGGCGTCAGGGAATATTTTGAAGCGGCCCTGCTTGTGAAAAAGAAATACCCGGAGGTGCCCTTCCTGCTTGTGGGGGGCTTTGATGAACATAAGGAGGCGATCCGGGAGGAAGAGCTGTTTGCCCTGCTGGAGGAAGGAGCGGTTACCTACTGCGGTCATGCAGAGGATGTCAGGCCCTACCTTAAGGAGTGCTCCATCTTTGTGCTGCCTTCCTACCATGAGGGAAATGGGCGCAGCATTGTGGAGGCAATGGCTGCCGGAAGGGCAATCATAACTACGGATGCCCCGGGGTGCAGGGATACGGTAGTGGAGGGCTATAACGGCTTTCTTGTCCCGCCGGGGGACGTGGGGGCTTTGGCTGGGAAGCTGGAGCTGCTGGTCCGGAATAAAGAACTCAGGACTTCCATGGGAGACTGCTCTTACCTGTTGTGCAAGGAGAAATTCGAGGTAAGCAAAATAAATAATACCCTGCTGCTTACGATGGGTCTGTAGGAGGCCAAAGCCTCCCAGAAAGAAAGGAGGCCAAAGCCTCCTAGAAAGAAAGGAGGCTTGCCATGGGCCGGATTATCTTAGGAATCTATTACCGTCTGCCGGTCTTTTTGCAGGATGTGGCAATCAGCCTGTACGGTCTGGTGCTTTATGCCAGCCGTTATTCAGGCGTTTATAAAAGATACCTTAAGCTGTTTTCCGAAAATAAGCATGATAACCTTGAGAAAGAGAAGAGGATACAAAACAAAAGGTTCCTGCGGCTCCTTAGGTATGCAGCCACAGGCAGCCCCTTTTACCGGGAATTTTACCGGGATATCCCCCTCCAGGAGATCAGATCCGTGGAGGATATCGGTAAGCTTCCAATACTCAGCAAGGCTATGCTAAAGGAGAACCTTGACAGAATCTATACCATTCCCAGGGGCAGGAGCCTCCGCTTTTCTACGGGAGGAACCGGAGGTATCCCCCTGGTGGTAAGAAAAAGGCCCAGGGATGTGCAGCAGAGGATGGCGTACCTGGATGCCTATAAGCTTACCTTTGGTTTTCGCAATAATAAGATGAAAGCAGCCAGGTTTTTCGGGAAGAGGATCCTGGGGGATGCTCTGAAAAGCCAGGTATTCTGGCGAAATAATTATCCCCTAAGGCAGCGTCTGTATTCCACCTACCACCTGACGCAGGAAAACCTCCCCTTCTATGTCAGGGATTTAAACCGGTTTAAACCCCAGGCCATTGACGGCTTTGTCTCGGCAATCTATATCATTGCCAAATACATGGAGGAAAACAATATCACACCGGACTTTAGGCCAAAGGCAGTCTTTACCACCTCGGAAACAGTCCTTCCCTACCATAGGGAAACCATTGAGAGGGTATTTGGCTGTCCCCTGTCAGACCAGTATGCTTCCAATGAAGGAGCCCCCTTCATCATCCAGTGCAGCCAGGGCTCCTATCATGAAGCCATTGATACAGGGGTGTTTGAGCATATACCGACGGAAGCTGGAATAAAGCTGCTGGTTACAGGCTTTGATACCTATGGTACTCCACTGATCCGGTACGATATTGGGGATATGGTTATGCTGGAGGAAGGCATGACCTGCCCCTGTGGAAGTGTCCATCCTGTCATTAAGGGTATTGCAGGGCGGGAAGCCGAATTCCTTGAGACGGGGAAGGGAAGGCTCAGCCAGGTCCAGTTATCCGTACTGGTCAGTCAGCTGTCGGATACCGTAAGTCAAATGCAGTTTAGGCAAAGAAAGGATGGCTCCCTGGATATTCTATGCATACTAACGGAGCCTGCCCGGGAAGAGATAAGCAGCAAAATCATATATAGTGCAATGAAACAATTCCTGGGTGAAGAAACCGTATTCAGGCTGCACTTCACAGAGACCATAGACCGTGCGGCCAGCGGAAAATACCAGCTGATTGTGAAAGATGGTGAGCTTGGAAGCAGGATACTGGGGAAGTAAAGGAGCAAAGCAGGAAGATTAAGAAGAAAAATAGGAAGGCAGAGGACTTAAAAAGTATAAGGAAAGCGAATGGAGGGAATTGCAAAGTGAATGAAAGCAGCCTTGTAAGTGTGGTAATACCGGTCTACCAGACGGAAAAGTACCTGTGGCACTGCGCCCAAAGTGTTATTGGGCAGTCCTACAAAAATATTGAGATTATTCTGGTTGATGACGGTTCCACTGATAAAAGCCCCGGCATCTGTGACAATCTTGCCAGGATGGATGGACGGGTCAGGGTAATACACCAGGAGAATGGCGGAATATCCAGTGCAAGAAATACGGGACTCCGGCATGCGAGGGGGGAATATGTTGCCTTCCTGGACAGCGATGATTTTCTGCACAGGCATTTCATAGGCTATCTCCTGTCCCTGTGCAGGAAGCACCGGGCACAGCTGGCAGCCTGTGGCTTATACAGGGGAAGCGGCGGGGATTTTGAGGGGATATCCATGAAGGGGAAATCCGCGGTGTATTCCGGGAAGGAAGCAATATTAAGCAGGAGGGTGAAATCGGGAGTAGTGGGGAAGCTGTACAAGAGGGAGCTCTTTGACGGATTGGCCTTTCCGGTCAGCGACCATTTCAATTATGAGGATGAGGCACTGATCTATAAGCTGCTGTACCGCTCCGGGCAGGTTGTTGTTACAAAGAAGCCCCTTTATTACTATTACCAGAATCCCGTCAGCACCACCAGGAAGGAAAATCATTATAAGCCAACGGATTTTTATGAGGTTTTGCAGGAGAGGATTCTTTTCTTTGAGGATAAGGACAGGGAGCTTTATGAGTATTCCTACGAATACCTGTGCCTTAACCTGATGCTCTTTTACTTTAGCTGTAAAAGGGATCCGAAGAACACCAATGATATGGAGGAGCTGCTGTGGCAGTACGGGCTTGTCTATTTTAAAGTGCTGTACAATGAGGTGACACCTCTTAAATATAAGCTTATGTTCACCGCTTTTTACCAGTTCCCCGATGCTTGTGCCCTGATTGCTAACCGGGCAGGCTTCCCGTTAAAAAGATGGTATGAAGCCTTAAAGAATGCAGAAAAGAGGTTAAGATGAGACTTTTGGTCCTTACAGAGGAGGTATGGAATGACAAAATCTATCCAAACAATGTGATGACCAACTGGTTTGAAAATTTTGACGGCCGTCTGGCCAATTTATACCTGGCCTCCGGGATGCCGGATAATCCCTGCTGCAGGGAATATTTCCAGATCACGGACTGGATGGTCTTAGAAAAGCTGGTGGGAGGAAAGGACTGCGGCCGGTGGTTTGTCAACCAGGACTGCGACAGGGCGGGACGCACTTCCCGCACTTCCCCTGATCCCATCCCGGGGAAATATTCCTGGATAAGGAAGGGGATGAAACCGGTATTTGGAGGGCTATTCCGGCTGCTCCGGGACGCCGCCTGGCTCAGGGTCAGGTGGGAGGAGGGCATGCTGATGGATTTTCTGGAGGATTTTAAGCCGGATGTAATCTTCAGCCTGCGCTTTTCCTCCAGAAGAATACTGTACATGGAGCGCTTTCTGCATTCCGTCACGGGGGCGCCGGTCATTGCCTTTACCGGCGATGATGAATATTCCTTAAGGCAGATAAATGGTTCCCCTCTCTACTGGATAAGGAGGCTCCAGCTTCGGAGGGACATCCGCAGGAATGCAGCCTTCTATGGAATCTACTATACCCTATCGGAGCGGCAGGCAAAGGAGCTGAAAAAAGCCCTTGGGGTAAACAGCGCTGTGCTATATAAAGGGGGGGATTTTTCCGGAGCCTTGGAGGAGAAGCGGATATCAAGGCCGATCAGGATGGTCTATGGGGGAAGGCTTTACTGTAACCGGGATAAGACCCTCCTATCCATAGCGAGGGCCATCGCTGCCATTAACCGGGAAGAGGTCCTGGTGACCCTGGAGATCTATACGGGGGATAAGCCGGGAAAGAGGAAGAGGAAGGAGTTAGATGACGGAAGATCCGTCTTCTTGAAGGGCTTTGTTAACGCAGGGCAGCTGAAGCAGATATACGGGGAGGCGGATATTGCCCTCCATGTGGAGAGCTTTGACTTAAAAAACAGGCTGCTGACCAGGTACTCCTTTTCTACGAAAATTGTTGACTGCCTGGCCTCCACCTGCGCGGTGCTGGCGGTGGGTCCCTATGACAATGAGGGTATCCGTTATCTGAAAAAGAACCGGGGGGCAATCTGTATCGGAAAAGAGGAAGAAATTTATCCTGTGCTGTCACATATCATAAGCCATCCCGATAAAATAGAAGTATACAGGAGGAATGCCTGGAAGCTGGGTATAAAGGCGCATAGAAAGGAAGAGATCCGCCAGCGTTTGCGGGAGGATATGGCTTCCCTTGTAAAGGCTGGCTATACCTGTCAGTGGAAGGAATCCACGGCAGACTGCTTTCATCGGATTTTACGCCGCAACTGGCGGCTATAGATAGGTAGGAGTGAAAAGTATGAAGATATTGGTAACGGGTTCCGGGGGATTTTTAGGCAAAAATCTTTTGGCCGGCCTCAGAGCCCAGGGAGAGGAAGAATATACCATTTATACCTATGATAAATCGAATACGCCGGAGGAGTTAAAAAGCTATACCAGGGACTGTGATTTTGTCTATCATCTTGCCGCTGTGCACCGGCCTACCCGGGAGGAGGAATTCAGGGAAATAAATTATGAATTCTTTCAGACCATGCTGGAGCTCTTACGGGAAAATGGCAACAAATGCCCAGTCCTGTATACCTCCTCCGTACAGGCGGCGCAGGATACGGCTTATGCTAAAAGCAAGCGCATGGCGGAAGAGGCCCTACGGGAGCATGAAGAGAAAAATAACAGTAAAGGTATTATCTACCGCCTCACCAATACCTTTGGTAAATGGGCGAGACCCTATACCTATTCTGTTGTTGCAACCTTTTGCTACAGCATAGCCAGGAACAGGGGGATAGAGGTCCATAATCCGGATACTGTGATGAATTTTTACTATATAGATGATGTGGTAGAGGATTTTTTAAGGCATTTGAAGGAGGAGGTACCTCCCTGCGGGGATGGGTATTACAGACTGAAGGAGGAGTATTGCTATCCTGTATCCGTACGGGAGCTTGCTGATATCCTCCGGGGCTTTAAGAAGGCAAGGGAGGAATTATATATTCCCGATCTGGGGAAACCCTTTGTCAAGAAGCTCTACAGCACCTATTTAAGCTATCTGCCTCCGGACCAGCTTATGCTTCCCGTAGACAGCCATAGGGATGACAGGGGAAGCTTCACGGAGGTTTTCAGGACTGATGGCAGGGGGCAGTTTTCCCTCAATGTTACAAAGCCGGGCATAAAAAAGGGGGAGCATTATCACAACAGCAAATGTGAACGTTTTTTTGTGATTGCGGGTAAAGCCAAGATACAGATGAGAAGAATCGGCACTGATGAGGTGGAGGAATACGTACTTTCCGCTGAGAAGCCCCAGATTATCGAAATACCGCCGGGATATACCCATAATCTCATTAATATTGGTGATACGGATCTGCATACCTTGATTTGGGCAAATGAGGTCTTTGATAGACTGCATCCGGATACCTACCCCTGTCCAGTACCTCCTTTAGCAAAAGAATATTGAAGAGAATAGAGAATGGGAGAATTTAATTTGGCATGAAGATACTTCTTATCAATGAGGTTTACGGTATCCTAAGTACCGGAAGGACAGTAAAGGAGATCCAGACCCGTTTAATACAGCAGGGGCACAGCTGCCTTGTTGCCTATGCCTACGGAAAGCAGGAGGCTGGGACAGGGAACGAGAAGCCGGGAGGGCGGGCACAGTATTATGTCATCGGCTCCGCATTGGACAGGAAGCTCCATGCCCTGGGCTCCCGGATATTCGGGCTCCAGGGGTATTTTTCCGGAATGGCCACAAGGAGGCTGATCCGCTACATCAGGGACCAGAAACCGGACGTTGTACAGCTTGGAAATGTCCATGGGAATTACCTGAACCTGAATATGCTTTTAAAATACCTTGCCGACCAGGATATTCCTGTCCTTATAATCCTCCACGACTGCTGGTTTTACACCGGAAGATGCACCCATTATACGGTGAACCGGTGCTATCAGTGGCGTGAGGGCTGCAGGAAATGCCCCAATAACAGAAATACGCCGCCCTCCTGGTTTTTTGACTGCAGCAGCAGGATGTGGAAGGACAAAAAGAAATATTTTACAAGGCTTAGGAGGCTCGCTGTGGTTGGGGTGTCGGAATGGATCACGGCCCAGGCGAGGGAGTCCTTCTTAAAGGATGCATTTTTGGTCAAGCGGATTTATAACGGGATCGACCTGGAGGTATTTAAGCCCCGGGAGACAGAAAGCCTGCGCAAGGAGCTGGGGCTGGAGGGGAAATTCGTAATCCTGTCCGTTGCCTCAATCTGGGGCAATGCCAAAGGCCTTAAGGGCTTCCTGAAATTGGCCCGTCTCCTGGAAATAGAGCGGGAAAGGAGCCTAAGGGAGGGGAAAGCGGAAAAGGAGTGCGTTATCCTGCTGGTGGGGACTATGGAGCCTGGGATTAAGGTACCGGTGAATGTGAGGGTAATACCTGCCACGGACAGCACCGAAGCCCTGGCAGGTCTTTATAGTGCCGGTGACGTCTATGCATCCCTATCAAGGGAGGAATCCTTTGGTAAGACCGTAGCTGAGGCCCTGGCCTGCGGAACCCCGGTCATAGCGTTTTCCTCCACGGCCCTGCCGGAATTGGTGGGAAAGGATTGCGGATACCTGGTAACGGATCATAGCTTAAAAGGAATTTTTCACGGAATTAAGGAGGTCAGGGGCAAGGGGAAGGAGTATTATTCCCGCCATTGTGTCAGCTATGCAAGGGAGCATTTTTCCAAGGAGCTCTGTGGTCAGGAATATATCAATACTTATAAGGAACTGCTTTCCTGAAAATATAAGACAGACACCAAAAAGCTATCTCCACATATTGTATCTCAGGGGGAGATATTGAGGAAATATGTATAAAAAGCAGTTTTAAAAGGTAAGTGGGGAGGTATTCCCTGGAAAAATAAGAAAAGCCGCTTAAAAGGGCAGATGGGGGATAGGATGATTGTATACGGTTTATTGCTGGTAATTCTTGCTGTGTCAGCATTGGTTCAAGTAAATAGGGAAGGGGAAACGGCCGGATACCAGGTTGGAAAGGGAAGTAATATTGTGCTTTTTCTTTCCTGCTCTGCCATCTTTCTCCTTATGGTCTTAAAGGCACCCTTATCCGGGGATTATAGCAGATATGCCTATAATTTTCTGGACTCTGCAAATAAGAGCATACAATTTTATCTGGACAGACAGCTGGAGGTGGGCTTTTATGTCCTGACCAAATTAATTGGGGAGCTTCATTACAGCACCGTCTTTTACTTTGCTGTAACCTCCGCATTCATATGCCTGAGCCTGTTTTTCTTTATTAAGCGCTATGGGAGCAATAAAAAATATGCCGTCTATTTTTATTATACCATTGGACTGTTTGCTTTCTCCATGGCAGGCCTGCGGCAGGTGCTGGCTATGTCGGTATGCCTCTTTGCCTATGAGGCGGCAAGAAAAAGGAAGGTCATACCCTTTTTGCTTCTCGTGGGAGCAGCCTATTTCCTGCATAAGTCAGCTTTATTTTTCCTGCCGGCCTTTTTCATCGGCCGGGTTCCCTGGAAGGCAAAGTACCACCTGGTTATCCTCTCCGCCTATGGGCTTATTGGGCTGTTTTTTCAAAGGATTTATGCATGGATCACGGATTGGATGAATTATGATTACGTTATAGAAAGCACCAGGAATGGGGGGATCTTCCTGATGATCCTCCTGGTCATAGGCTTTTTAGGGATCATCTACAGGGAGAAGCTGATGGCGGCGGACAGGGATAACCTGTTCTTTTTGAACATGCATTTTGCAGTAATCCTGCTTTGGATATTCAGGATGTTTACAAGGACGGCGGAAAGACCCACATTTTATTATCTATACGCCAGCATCATCTTGCTGGACCGTATCCTTTCCCTGAAGCTGGAGGGGGAGGAGGGTGAGAGGACGAGAAAATTTCTGGTGCTATCCTCCATTGTATTTTTCGGGCTGTTCTTTTTGTACCGCACCTTAAGAGACGGGAACCTTGTTCCTTATATATGGATCTTCTATTGAATTTTCCGCAGGCCTTGCGCCGCCTGCAGGGGAGCGGGAGGCGGGGCTGGAGCATTTAGGTTAGAAAGAAGGAGGGAGAGCACAGATCCATACAGCGATTTCATGGATTTTGTGCGGGCAGGGGCATGGATATAATTATGAAAGAGGCTAAGATAGACATTGCGGTATTATTGATTTTTTTTGCCAGGCCGGAGCAGTTTGGAAGGGTATTTGAGGTCATAAAGGAAGTCAGGCCTACGAAGCTGTATCTGTACCAGGATGGTCCCAGAAAAAACAGGCCGGAGGATATGGACGGTATTATAAAATGCCGGGCCATTGCCAGGGAAGTGGACTGGAGCTGTGAGATACATACCTATTTCCAAAGGGAAAATGTGGGCTGTGACCCGTCGGAATATATCGCCCAGAAATGGATGTTCCAGACGGAGACGGCGGGAATTGTACTGGAGGATGATGATGTTCCCTCCTTAAGCTTCTTTCCCTTCTGTAAAGAACTGCTGGAAAAATATAAGGACGACGAAAGAATTAACATGATATGCGGTATGAACAATACGGGCATATGTGAATATACGCCCTATGATTATCTGTTTACTACCTCCGGCTCCATCTGCGGCTGGGCATCCTGGAAGAGGGTAGTGGATACCTGGGACGGCAGCTATGGGATTTTAAAGGATCCCTTTAACCTCCTGCAGTTAAAATGCTATATTGACACATTTTCAAGCGGAGAAAACCATATCAACAACCTGAAACGCCACCGGCGCACAGGAAAGGCACATTATGAATCAGTCCTTGGCACCAGCATGCACTTAAACCACAGGCTGAATATCGTTCCGGCTAAGAATATGATCTCTAATATCGGTATTACGGCGAATGCTACCCATTCCGTTTCCGATATCCGAATGCTGCCGAAGGGGATCAGGAGGATATTCCATATGGAGGTCTATGAGCTGGATTTCCCCTTAAAGCACCCTCCCTATGTCATAGAGGATATGGAATTCAGGAACAGGATCGACCGGATTATGGGAAGGGGGCATCCCCTTGTACGGTACTACAGGAGGTTTGCCAGCCTGTTCCTAAGGCTGAAATACGGGGATTACAAAGGGCTGAAAAAAAGCCTGCTGAGCCTGTTAAAGAGGAAGTGACGGCTGAGCCAGGTTGCTGTGCGGGAGAAAGGTACAGGAAAGAAAGCTTCAAAACGTGGCAAATTACTTGAAAAAGCAATGGGGGTGGGATTATGAGCGATATCAAGGAAGCGGAAAGCACCAGGCAGATCAAAGCAGGCGCGGTACTGGGCTATATCACCATAGGGATCAACCTTATGGCGGGACTAATCTATACACCCTGGATGATCCGGAGCCTGGGACAGGGTAATTACGGCCTTTATACCCTTTCCGTCTCCCTCATTGGGATCCTTGTCATGGATTTTGGGCTGGGTGCGGCGGTTACCCGTTTTCTGGCCCTCTATAACTCCGAAAACAATGAAGAGGCAGTGAACAACCTTCTGGGTATCATCTATAAGCTGTTTTTTGTGCTGGATATTTTAATAGCAGTCGTCCTGACTGTCGTATATTTTCACATAGGGAGCATTTACCGGGAGCTTTCCCCGGTGGAAATTGATAAGCTTAAGGTTATCTTCGTCATTTCCTCCGTCTATAGCCTCCTATCCTTTCCCTTTGGCACCCTGAACGGAATCCTCACCGCCTATGAGAAATTTGCACAGCTAAAGGCCGCTGAGCTTTTCTATAAAATATTGAATATGGGCTTTATCATCGGGGCATTGAGCCTTGGCTACGGGCTGTATACCCTGGTCTTTGTGAACGCGGTGACGGGAACCATAAATATCCTGATAAAATTCTTTCTTGTAAAAAAGACAACCCGTATCAGGGTAAATTTCCGCTATAAAGGGGGAAAAGCCAATGCGGAAATATTTAAGTTCTCCCTTTGGTCCACGGTAATTAATATCGCCCAGCGCTTTATATACAATATCATTCCCAGCATCCTGGGAATCTATTGCGGAGCCATAAGCATATCCGTATTCAGCGCCTCCGCCACCATTGAGGGTATCGTATTCACCTTTGCCGCCGCCATCAACGGGCTGTTCCTGCCCAGGGTATCCCGGATCATCGGCAAGGCGGACAGGGATGAGAGCCTTCTGGCGCTGATGGTCAAGGTGGGGCGGATCCAGCTCTTTCTGATCGGGCTGATCTACACTGGTTTTCTGGCTGTTGGGAGGGATTTTATCGGGCTGTGGCTGGGCGGCGGCTTCCAGAGGGCATATATCTGTATCCTCCTTCTCATATTGCCGAGCATCTTTGAGCTTCCCCAGCACATTGCCGGGCTCACCGTCGTCGCCGCCGGTAAGGTTAAGCTCCAATCCGGTGTCTATGTCGTAATGGCGGTAATTAATATTCTTTTATCCATCCTATTGACCAGGGAATTCCAGGAGGTGGGTGCTGCGGTATCCGTCTGTACGGCCTATCTGTTTAGGACCGCTGCCATGAACGTAATCTATCACCGGAAGCTGAATATCAATGTGTTCCGGTTCTTTAGGGAATGCTTTGGAAAGCTGGGAGGCTGCCTGCTTTCTTCCCTGCTTGCGGCAGGGCTTATAGCGCTGCTCCCGGGAGGAAGCATCCTTTTATTTTTAGCAAAGGGCATGGCCATTGTCTTAATCTATGTTGTCCTGTTCTGGAGGTTTGGATTTAACGGATATGAGAAGGAGCTGTTTCTCTCCGTATTTAAAAAGGGCATGGGGATTTTGAGAGCCAGAAAATAAGCGGGACTGGAAGTAATACAAGAAAAATGAGATAAAATATACCCTATGGAGTGATCCCTTAAGGAATGAGGGAAGGAATAAAGGCGAGATGTTATATAAAACTGACCGTTGGGGGGAATGACCTATAGGCACCAAATTAAGTATTATCATACTGCATTATAAAAATTATGAAGAGACCATAGCCTGTGTCAACAGCGCTTTAAGGCAGCAGGGGGAGGGCTATGAAATTGTAGTCGTGGACAATGGTTCTAATGACGGCTCCTTTGAGCTTTTGAAGCGGCATTTCAGAAAGGTGCCCCACGTTACCTTAAAAAAGCTTAAAAAGAACCTTGGCTTTGCAAGGGGAAACAATGCTGGCATCCGCTATGCCAGGAAACACCTCGGGGCAGAGAATTGCTTTGTTTGCAACAGTGACGTAGTATTTGGCTCCACACTTTTTCAGGAGCTGCTGGCCGCGGCGGAGAAGGGGGTCGGCGTAATATCTCCCACTGTCCTCGACGCGGAGCATAATCCCCAGCCCCTGTCCGTCAACACCAGGAATCCCTACAGTACAATTGCCCTTACCTGGCTCTATGTCCTCTATAAAAGCCTGCCGGATAACCTTCGAAAGGAATTGCTGCCCTTTTTCCAAACAAATCTGTTCGGGCCGTCCTGGAAGCTTGTCAAGGCAGTTTATGAGCTTTCTGTCCTTATACTGGAAAAGTATGGGCCCGCAGTAAAGAGAGAGGGAGAAAAAATAATAAAATCCAGACGAAAAAGTACAGGCCCCAAAAAGCCAGGCGTAAAAAGCCCAGACTCAAAAAATCTAGAGACAAAAAGTCCAAATATCAGAAACGCAGGTGCAAGAAGCTTGGGTACAATAAGCTCCGCCAGAAAGGGAAAAGATCTCTACCAGATACAAGGATGTGCCTTTTTGCTGACAAAAGAGTACTTCAGATTCTATACCCAATTATATCCAAAGACCTTTTTGTACGGGGAAGAGCTGAACCTGGCCCTATACCTTAAAAAGGCAGGACTGAGGGCGGTTGTAGCGGATACCTCCCCGGTAATCCATAAGGGAAAACAGTCCTCCAAAGAATTTACCCAAAAGGAAGGGGAAAAGAAGAGGCTTATGTTTGCAAGGCATAGTTTATTTCAATCCCTTCCCCTGGTATTTTTAGGCCATACTACAATAAAAAAACTTTTTTAATAGGCTCTGTTAATTATCAACACTGTTCTTAAACATAGCCTTTTAATAATAGCTACAGCAGTAACGGTACAGAAACATGTTCAGATGATTTAAGTTTATATATCATTGAGGGTATTATAAAACCCCATACCATATATCACAGATATCAAAGGATAATTCTGCGATATATAGTATGGGGGTTTTTTGCAACACTCTTTTACTATAAGATTACAATATAATTCACCTCACAGCTCATAGCATTAAACCAACCCAAAGAGCCGGGCCGCATTAGCGATGATAAAGCAGATAATAATACCTGACAGGGTTGGTATCAAAAAGGAAACAGCAGTCCACTTCCAGCTACCGGATTCCTTCTTAATGGTCAGGCAGGTAGTGCCGCAAGGCCAATGCATCAGGGAAAAAAGCATGGTGCATACGGCTGTGAGCCAGGTCCAGCCATGGGCAACCAAAAGCTGCCTTAACTGGGTCAGGTCATCTAATTCCATCATGCTCCCCGCAGCCATATAGCTCATGATAATGATGGGTACAACAATCTCATTGGCGGGAAAGCCAAGGATGAAGGCCATAAGAATATAGCCGTCCAAGCCGATCAACCTGGCGAAGGGATCCAGAAAAGCCGCGCAATGGGACAGCAGGCTAAGATCCCCCACCCGGAGGTTGGCCATAAGCCAGAGGATGGCTCCGGCAGGTGCGGCAACGACGATTGCACGCATGAGGACGAATAGGGTCCTGTCAAAAATAGACCTGACAATGACCTTCCCGACCTGGGGCTTACGATAGGGAGGAAGCTCCAGGGTAAAGGAGGAGGGGAGGCCCTTTAGTATGGTCTTGGACAGCAACCTGGAGATAAGCAGTGTCATCATTACGCCCAATACGATAACCCCGGTCAGCATTAGCGCGGACAGCACGGAGCCGAATATTCCGGTGGCGCTTCCGACAAAGAACATGGTTATAATGGCAATGAGGGTGGGAAACCGGCCGTTACAGGGTACAAAATTATTGGTGATCATTGCAATCAGCTTCTCCCTGGGAGAGTCTATGATGCGGCAGCCGATAATACCGGCAGCATTACAGCCAAAACCCATACACATGGTGAGTGCCTGCTTTCCATGGGCACATGCCTTCTTAAAATAATTATCTAAATTAAATGCCACCCTTGGCAGATATCCCAGATCCTCCAAAAGGGTAAAGAGGGGAAAGAATATGGCCATCGGCGGAAGCATGACGGAAACAACCCAGGCCAGGGTACGGAAGATTCCCGTAACCAATAGCCCGTGCACCCAGGAAGGAATCCCGGCCCATTGGCAAAATACCGTGAGGCGGCCCTCTATCCAGAAAAGAAAATTGGAAAGCATACTGGAAGGATAATTTGCCCCTGTGATTGTCAGCCAGAATACGACACCAAGGAGGCCGATCATCAGGGGGATGCCAAAAAGCTTTGAGGTTAGGATACGGTCGATTTTCCGGTCCGTCCGGTTGTATTCCTCCTTCCTATAAACAACAACCTGCTTTGCGATGCCCTCAGCAGTATTTACGATTTGGGACACAATCCGGTCCCCCAGGTTCTCCTGGTCAATGCCGGCTTCCCCCAATCTTACTTTTGCCTCCTCCAGCTTTAATAAAATGCTTTCAGAGGACATAAGGTCGAGCTCCAAATATTTGTTTAGTGCAGCGATTATGGTTTTATCACCGTCTAACAGCTTTAGGGTGACCCAGCGGCTGTTAAGCCTATTTGACAGAAGCTGTTTTACGGAAGGCTCCAGCAGGGCAATTGCTTCCTCAATGGCGTCCTCATAGGTAATTTTCATAGGATGGTTCCTTTTTGTCCTGTTGGTAACATCATATACCGCGTCCATCAGTGCAGTAAGGCCCTGGTTGCTCCTCGCGCTGGTTCCGATGACCGGAACTCCCAGCAAATCAGACAGCTGGGTCAGGTTAATGCTGATTTTTTTTCTCCTTGCTTCATCCAGAAGATTGACACAGACCACTACCTCCGGTGTTATTTCAAGTGTCTGCAGGACCAGGTTTAAGTTCCGTTCCAGACAGGTCGCATCCGTTACGATTACCGTAGTATCAGGGTTTCCGAAGCAAATGAAATTCCGGGCAATTTCTTCCTCCTCCGAATTGGACATAAGGGAATAGGTGCCCGGTATGTCTACCAGGATGAAATCAGTATCCTTGTGCCGGCATTTTCCCTGGGCGTTAGCCACCGTCTTGCCGGGCCAGTTGCCGGTGTGCTGGTTCATGCCTGTCAGGCCGTTAAATACAGTACTTTTTCCTACATTGGGATTACCGCCTAGTGCTATTACCTTTTCCTCACAGGTATGCTCCAGCTTAAGCTCATTTCCTAAAATGCCAGCTCCTGTAGATTGGCTAGTCAGCCCCATTTTTCTAATTACCTCCTGTTATAGAATTAAAAAGGATGGAATATATGAACCATGGGCAGCCAGAGGCGCCCATGGATACATTTTAATGCTGTCTATAAAACCTCGACCAGGATTTTCGAGGATTCTTCCGTACGCAGTGCAATAACTGCGCCCCTGATCTGGTATGCAACCGGGTCTCCGGAGGGGCTTTTTTGCAGTGCTTCGACCTCAGTCTCAGAAATTAAACCAAGATCCAGCAGCCTTCTGCGGCTGATACCATTTGAGGTGAGGGTCTTAACCCTTGCTTTTTTGCCAACCGGCAACCGGCTTAGCGGAATTAGGAATTCCTTCATAATTACCTCCCATATGAATTCGCGATAACTTATTTTTCTTTTGTCTCAGCGGCTTAATATCTCAATTATATTTTTTGAAGGACCAATGGTTCCCAAATAAATTGGATGAAACATATAAAACATGGCATTAAGTTAGCGGCGTTTAAAAATTTTAACCTACACTAACAAAAATATGTAAGAAAAATAAAAGTGTTACGCAGTTTATGAAACAGTAAAAAATTATTATATTAGGTACAGGTTAAAAGAATAGGAGGGAACAGGGACATACCATTAAACGGAGGAATAATCGCGGGTTTTATATCGATTTTGGTTGAATTCTAGAAAAAAGAAATGTAAAATATGCTAAAGCAGTAAAGGTATGGCAAACGTAGCAAACGCGGCTTGTACTACCTGTATATAATATTAAATCGAGAGGTGACCGGATGAGTATAACTGATATGATTAACCTGGTTGACATGCGCACCATATTTTTTTCATTAATAATGATTAACAGCTGCTGTACACTGTTCTTGCTTTATTTATGGAAACAGAGCCACCTTAAATATCCGGGAGTAGTGTTTTGGGTTGCGAATTTTGCGTTCCAGGTTGCGGCGCAGATTCTTATCTCCTTCAGGAACCTGATTCCCGACTGGATATCCATTGGACTGGCAAATACTTTAGGCGCTGTGGGGATCATACTGGGATATATGGGGCTGGAATATTATTTTGGTAAGAAGCCCAGCCTGAGAAGCCATATACTGTTTTTCCTGTGCTTCACGGTCCTGCATGGCTGTTTCCTCTTTATTTGGCCGGATTTAGCCGTCAGGAAATTCCTTATCGCCTTCTTCTGGCTTGTGATAAATGTAAGAGGCTTCCGCCTGATGCTTGGCAGGAGGGAAGAGTCAATAACCAGGTATGCCAGGCCCCTGGTTTATGTCAATGCCTTGTCCGCATTATTGAACGGTGCAAGAATCCTGGAACTTTTTATAAAACGGGGAGGGCAGCAGGAGGTTGATTATTTCCAGTCAGGATGGTTGGAGAAACTGGGGCTTATCATACTTCTGGTTTTAATTGTTGCCTTAGCCTTCAGTATTTTCCTGTCCCTGGACAAGCGGCTGAATGAGGAATTTAAAAGCCAGGCTGAAAAATATCTGAAGCTGTTCCATGAATCCCCCAATGCGATTATGCTGACCAGTTTAAAGGAAGGGGAAATCCTGGAGGTCAATAAGGAGTTCATGACCTTGTTAGGCTACGATGACGATAAAATTATTGGAAGGACCACAAGGGAGATCCAGTTTTGGAAGAACCCGGAGGAAAGAGGAAAATATGTCGGCTTAATTAAGCGTGACGGGAGGGTCCGTGATTTTGAGGTTGAATTTTTAAAAAGGGACGGGGAGGTCATGACTGGGGTGTTTTCTGCCGATGCGATAACCATCAGCGGGCGCGAGATTATCATTACCGTAATCAGTGATATATCCAAACGGAAGGTGATGGAAGAAAAGATATTGGATATCTCAAACCGGGATCCTCTTACCCAGATCTTTTGCCGCAGGTATATTTTTAGCCGGCTGGATCAGGCTTTAAAGGACTACCTTGAGCAGGGAAAAATATTTTCCGTTTCCATTATGGACCTGGATCATTTTAAGCGTGTTAATGACCGATATGGCCACCAGGGCGGGGATGCGGTCCTGATCGGGTTTACGGAGCTGGTTAGCTCAAGGATCAGGGCTTCGGATATTTTTGGACGCTTTGGGGGTGAGGAATTTATACTTATAAGCATGGATACCGATAAGGTGCAGACGAGGGAAATCATCAACCGGATCCTGGAAGCGGTGAGGGGAAGCCGGGTTTCCTATGAAGGCCACGGGATTTCCTATACCTTTAGCTGCGGGATCTCAGATTGCTTTGATTTTGCGAAGGAGGATTTAACCGTTGAGGGGATAATCCACAGGGCAGATTCCAAATTATACGAGGCAAAAAATAATGGCAGGGATCAGGTAATGCTCTGATCCCAGGCCTGTCGGGAAAGCCCCCGGTTTCCTATAAAGAATGAGATTTAACAAAATTTAACTTGAAATTCGACAAAATTTGCTGGTATAATATACCTAAACCCAACTGGTACCCTGCAAACCTGAACAATTTACTGTGTACTGGGATTAAATGAAGAAAGGACAAAAGATTATGCTTTGGAAGGACAAGTATGAGCTGGGCGTTTCTATCGTGGATGAACAGCATAAGGAGTTATTTCAGCGGGTGGATGCCTTTATGCAGACCCTCCGTTCCTCTGCTTCCTGGGATGAGAAGGTGCAGCAGGTTAATGAAACCCTGGAATTTATGAAGGGATACGTGGTAGAGCATTTCCGTGATGAGGAGGAGTACCAGCAAAGAATCGGTTACCCCGGCTATGAAGCACATAAAAAGATACATAGCGATATGGTGGATTTCGTGCTGCAGGTGTCTGCCGAATATGAGAAAAGCGGCTTTGATGAGAAGCTGATGCAGCAGTTTGGCGGCAAGCTTTTGGCCTGGCTGATTAACCATGTTGCGGCGGAGGATCAGCGCATTGCTGACTATGCAATAGAAAAGGGGGTAGCTGGCAATGGCAATGACAACTAGTCTTTATGGATCCTTTTTGAAGGCAACCGGTAATGTATTTCGGATGATGCTTGACCTGTCCGATATCTCGGCTCAGCCGGCGGAATCCTTTCAGTGTGAGAATGAGCTGGATATTTCCATCGGTGTGGTGGGCGACCTTAAGGGCGAAGTGATTTACCGCTTCCCACATACGACCTCCCTTGAAATGGTAAATATCATGAGCGGTATGGAGATGGATTCAGTGGATGATTTTGTGACCTCCGCCGTTTCAGAAATTGCAAATATCATCAGCGGCAATGTCCTTACGCTGCTTGCCGGGCATGATCTGAACTGTGATATCCTGCCTCCGGTACTACGTAAGCCGGATGACACGAAGGAATATTCCCTGCGTACGGCCTGCTGTATTTCTACCTCCATAGGAGCTGTATTCCTGGACATCAGGTTGAACCAGGGCTGATGGTACTCTAAAGCTAAAAGGGTGTTGCAAAAGAAAACTTGCAACACCCTTTATCATTCCGGGAAGACCCGGAGGATTACCGGTCTATCTCACGCACGCTCTTTATACTGATTGCCAGAACCGAGAGAAGGACACTGGCAGCCCCGCAAAACACGAACCAATAGTTAACCCCGATCCGGTCTGCGAAAAGGCCGGATAAGATCAGGCCAAGAGGCATGGCAAAGGACATGATGCTGCCATAGAGACCGAAGGCCCTTCCTAGATATTGGGGCTCCAGCTTCTCCTGCATTAAAGCAATCTGGGGTCCGGAATAAAAGGGAACGGACAAGCCCATCATTACACAAAACAGGGCGAATACCCAGAATCCCCCTTCCGGCAGTAAGCCCGAGCCGCCGATGGCAGCCCCCATTAAGGCAACCGCGCCGGAAATGGTGTAAGCCCTGTTCTTTGGACCGCCCCACAGCCCCAGTACAATGCCGCCAAGCAGCATTCCGACGGAAAAGGCAATTTCAGCAATGGAGGCTGCAGTGGTTGTCCCACCGAAATAGTTCAGGCTCATCAGCGGAAACAGGGCATTGACCGGTGAGTACAGGAACATAAAGAGGGCACCGATCCAAAGCAGTATAAAAATCCCCCGGTTGGCCTGTACAGCCTGATAGCCCTCCTTCATGTCAGCAATGATGTGAAGTTCCCGGTCTTTTTGGGAGCCCATCTGCGGTGAAGGGGCAGGGATACGTATGAGGGCCGTGGTGATGGAAGCAATGACCGCGCCCAGAACATCAAATAGGATCATCCCGCTGATGCTCCAGACAGGATAAAGCAAAGCAGCAATGGCTGTGCCGGCCATATAGCCAATGGATTGCAGTGACTGGGTATAGCCCGCACATTTCGTCAGCTGGTCCTCAGGTACCAGGAGAGGGGTCACGGCACTGAGGGAAGGGGAATGGAAAGCCGTCCCCATGCTTCTCACAAATAGCACGATTAATACCAGCCATACAGGCAGCTCGGCAAATAAGGCATAGACTGCCAGGGTGAGGCTGACCAGTGCGATAAACAGGTCTGCGCCGATCATGGTCAGCTTACGGTTCCAGCGGTCTACCAGTGCCCCGGCAAACAGGCCTAGAACTGCCGTAGGTAAAAATCCGGCAATGGATGCCAGGGATAAAACTGCTGCAGAAGAGGTCTGGATGGATAAATGCCAGATCAACGCCATCTGCAGGATAGAGCTGGTCAGGACGGATATGGCCTGCCCGGACCAAATAATCATAAACTGTATTTTCCAGTTTTTATTCATTTAAATTAACCTCCAATATTACAAAATTTGTCGTGGTTGCAAGCTTTGTAATACGGCTTACCGCAACAAAACCTGCGGTATTAACGTAATCTCATAGAAGCGGTCATATTTAAAACTCCTTTCAACCAAAGTTCGATTCATTTTAGCATGTTTTTTAATAAAATACCAGAAAGAAATGTTGACAATAAATTGCCCGCCCTCCGGGTGTACAAGAAAAAGGCAACCGGCCTGATTGATTATTAGGATCAAAACCGGTTGCCTTACTTTATTTATAATTTGTCTTTAACTAAGCTTGCTCTTCCTTGTCATTCGTTAGGTTAAACTTATCAAAGATAAAGAACAGGAGGGATAAGAACATGCCGATGATACATGCAAGCACCATACCCTTTAAGGTTACCTCGCCAATGTTGACGGCAACACCGGAAAGGCCGGTTACAAATACTACGGAAGTCAGTGTCAGGTTCCGGCTGCGTCCATAATCCACCCTGCCGTCAACCATAACACGGATACCGGAAGCACCGATCATACCGTAGAGCAGGAAGGAGATACCGCCGATTACTGCGTCGGGGATGGTCTGGATCAGGCCTGTCACCGGTCCGATAAAGGAAGCGATAATAGAAAGAATTGCTGCCCCGCCGATTACCTGTACGGAATAAACCTTTGTCATAGCCATTACACCGATGTTTTCACCATATGTAGTAGTTGGCACTGAGCCTACGAAACCGGAAAGCATGGTGGAAAAACCATCCGCAAACATGGAGCGGTGTAATCCGGGATCCTTGATTAAGTCCTTTTCAACAATTTTACTGGTAACAATCTGATGTCCGATATGCTCGGAGGAGACCACCAGAATTACCGGTAAAATCATGATGATTGCCTGCAGGTTGAAGCGGGGTGCCTGGAAATTAGGCATAACGAAAAAGCTGGTATGAAGGGCATCACTTACAGCCTGGGCAGTTACAACCTTTGTAAGCAGCGCCGTGATATAGCCGGCTATGATAGCGATTAATATGGGGATAACAGCGAAAAATTTACGGAATAGCACGTTACCGAAGATGGCAAAGGCCAGGGTGACAACAAAGACAATTACGTTTTTTAAGTCAATCGCCGCACCTTCGGCTGGGAGGAGACCGGCGTTGCTGGCAGCAGTTCCTGCAAGCTCCAGACCAATTAATGCTACAACCGGACCCATTGCGGCTGCGGGAAGAACCACATCAATCCATTTGGTACCAAATTTGTAGATGATAACAGAAACGATACACATGGCAAGACCGACTACAATAAAGCCGCCTAAGGCATATGGATATCCCCATTTTGAGATAACAAGACCGGCAGGCGCAAGAAAAGCAAAGCTGGAGCCTAAATATGCCGGTGCTTTGCCTTTCGTAATAAGGAAAAATAATAGAGTGCCGATACCGTTCATAAGCAGTACGACTGATGGATTGATATTGAAAAGAATAGGTACCAACACGGATGCGCCAAACATCGCAAACATGTGTTGTAAAGAAAGCGGTAATAATAGCTTCAATGGTACCTTATCTTCCACCTGAATGATTTTTTTCTGTTCCAAGATTTTACCCTCCTATGAATTTGTCCTGAAAAGTATACCACAGACGACAGAGTTCTACAAGGAGTTTTAAAATGTCGCAATATTGGTGCCCGGAGGATGAATTGTAGGACAAATCATCAGCCCGGATATAAGGAAAATCCCCGCTCCGCCCATAATTATTACGGGCAGAGCGGGGATTGATAGATTGAAGGTAAGGAAGTTATAAAAGCTGGATAAAATAAGCGGGGCTTTGGGGCGGGATGCTGGCGGTCTGGAAGATGGCGTGCTCCACCCGTACCAGCTGTCCGGGCTGGATTTCCTCTAATTCTGTTGGATTCCCGTCCCGGTCTAAGATCACTGTCTGGTCGGAGATGGTAAACAGCATTTGGTCATACATATCATTCGGGTTTCCGGTAAGCAGGAAGCCATGGTCCACATCAATGCCCACGACCCGGTCTGTTGTGACATTTACGGAGGGCAGGTCTTCTAATACGATGATCCGGAAGGCGTTTGATTGGGGAGGGATGCTTCTGGTCATCATAGCGGAGAATTCCGCATCCACCCGCATCCCCTCCATTAGATCATAAAGGGAGAGGGAGGCGCCGCTTTCATCCATGATTACCGTATCCCTTCCTACGTTCAGCCGGATCTGGCTCACATAGCTCTGGTTATCCTGGCCGAAAGCTTCATAGGATATCAGTACATAGCCCGTGTTTCTGTTGCTGGCCATGACCTCTTCGATTACTGCATTTTCAGCGACCAGGATATCCTCAACAGGTAAGGGCATTTCCTGGGGAGTGTTTCTATTATCATAATAATCCATGTTATATCCTCTGGTTTATAGCATTCTAGTTATAATATATGTTTGTTTTGCCGGAAGTTCCATAGCCTTAATAACAAAACAGCGACTTGGGCCGGATTGCTTAAACTTTTATTAATTCCAGCATATATTAATAAAAAAGCTTAAGGGGTATTTATGGACATTCATATTTTTAAGAGGGGAGAAAACCTTGCGGACATAGCCAGGCAATATAATATTCCGTTGAAAAGACTGGAAATGGATAATGATCTGGTGGCAAATACAATACCGACAGAGGGTCAGGCACTTATTATAATCCCTCCGGAACGGACTTATACGGTGAAGGAAGGGGATACCCTGGAGAGTATCGCAGAGGCTAACCAAATCCCTTTAATCCAGCTGCTAAGAAACAACCCGGATATTTTTGACTCGGGTTATCTCTATGAGGGTGAGGAACTGGTAATCAGTTATGCTGTGAGGGACCGTATTAACGTGATGGGCTACACAAGCGCATTTGTCCAGGAGGATATACTGAGGAAGACCCTGCCATCATTAACCTATTTAACAATCCTGAATTACCGGGTGGATCCGTCAGGAAACATCCAGGATATCTATGATGCCGAAATTATAAGGATGGCCTTGGAATATAATGTGGCACCGATCATGTTTCTGTCTTCCATGACGGATTCGGGCAGGGGGAGCTATGCGGCAACCCATTCTATCCTGAATGACCCGGAGATACAGGACAGATTGATTAATAACATGCTAAGGATCATGGAAGACAAGGGTTATCTTGGAGTGAACCTGGCCTTCATCCAGATAATGCAGCAGGATCTGGCCCTATATGCTGATTTTGTGGCGAGAGTGACCCAACGGCTTAACGGGGAAGGGTACATTGTCTTTGTCACCCTCTCACCGAATACATTAAAATACCAGGCGGGCTATGCGTATTTTGAGCCTTATTTTGAGGAAATAGGAAGAGCCGCAAACTATGTTATTTTAATTACGTATCTGTGGCAGGAAGGAAATCTGGAGACGCTGTACCAGACCACCGCTTATTACCTTAAGGAATATTTGGATTTTGTCGTCACCCAGATTCCCCCGGAGAAAATAATGCTGGGACTGACCCGGATTGCTTATGATTGGGAGCTGCCATACATTGAAGGGGAAACCATAGGAGCCGCCCTATCCAATTCCAGCGCCATAGATTTGGCAGAGCAGCTGGGAGCCGTAATCGGATTTGATGAGATCACCCAAACCCCCTATTTTTATTATAATGCGGCTGGGGCAGAGCATTATGTCTGGTTTAAGGATGCAAGGTCGGTCCAGGCAATACTGGATTTGGTCAAGGAATACGGGTTATATGGCATTGCGGTCTGGAACATTATGTACTACTATTCCCAGACCTGGCTTTCCATTAATTCAGAATATATTGTTAATACCTATGATAACCTGCCTTTACAGACGTAAGATCCTGGAATTATTTTCTGGGTGCAAGAAGTATTTCAGGAGTTTTTTCATATACATAGAGTTAAGGAATAACAAAGTACCATGGCTTGGAGGAAATACATTGTCGGGAAGAAAAGCTTTCGTATGGGTCTTATTTTGGTTTGATTTAACCCTATGCTTTTGTATTGGGATATTTTTAATGCTTGGCAGGGCAAAGGCTCTGGAGTTTATCAGTGGCTTTGCTATAGAACAAAGCCTTAGTATAGATAATCTGTTTTTGTTCATCCTTATATTCTCAAGCTTCGGAATCACCAGGAGGGAGCAGAGGAGGGTGTTAAACTATGGAATCGCGGGAGCATTTGTGCTAAGGCTGACATTCATTTTACTGGGGATCAGGATTGTCAACGCCTTTCGCTGGCTGCTTCCCGTATTTGGGCTGGTTTTAATCCTGAGCGGTGTGCAGATGATGCTTCGAAAGGAAGGGGAGGCGGATTATAGGGACAGCAGGATCATACGAGTGGTTGGAAGGGTGTTTCGCATAACAGACAAGCTGGAGGGGGATAGGTTCTTTGTCCGGAAGGCTGGCGTTCTTTATGCAACACCCCTTTTTGTAATCCTGGCTTTGGTTGAATGCACCGATATCATATTTGCACTTGATTCAATCCCGGCGATCTTTTCGGTCAGTACGGATCCGTTCATTGTGTTTTCTTCAAATATATTTGCAGTGATCGGCCTTAGGAATTTGTTTTTTGTGCTTGGAAAGGTTCATGAGAGGTTCTGCCTTGTTAAATACGGAGTTGCGGCAATCCTGGCCTTTACCGGGGGAAAGCTGGCAGCAATGATGTTTGGGATACATATTTCCCCGGAGCGGTCACTTATAGTTATCATCGCATTGATGGGAGGAAGCGTTGCGGCATCCGCAGCCTACATGGCAATGAAGCGGGCTTAAGGGGGGATGCCAAAAATTACCTGATTTTTTCTTGTCATTTTATATTGAATTTTTTCGATAAACCTGTATAATAGAACGATATAACAACTCTGTAACATATTTAATAATTTTGTAATATTTGTAATTTGGAGGTAAATGTGGTAAAAAAACGTTTAATTATCTCAGGTTGTGTGTTTGGGCTGTGCCTGCTGGCAGGCCGGATAACCGTTGTGAAGGCTGAGGAGATTCCAATTGCAGGGATTGACCTGGTCTTAAACAATTATTATGTCAGTGCCGGTGAGGACAACCTTAATTTTAAAAATTATATCGAAAGTGATTATTTAAGGCAATGCCAGAACGTAGCCTTTGCGAAGGTAACGGATTATGTCAATATAAGAAGCGAAGCAAGTGAGGAGGGACAGATCCTTGGGAAGCTGTACACCAAATCAGCTGCCACAATCCTTGGCAGTAAGGGTGACTGGTACAAGGTAAAATCCGGTTCAGTTACAGGCTACATAAAGGGCGAGTACCTGACCACCGGGGCAGACGCATTAAAGCTGGTAGGAGAGCTTGGCACCCGGGTCGCCGTAGTCAATACGACTACATTAAAGGTACGCAAGGAGGCTAATACCGATTCCGAGGTTTTGACATTATTCGCGCTGGGAGATGAATATGCCGTTAAAAAGGAATTGGACGGATGGGTTAAGGTAGCCTATGAGGGAGATAAAACAGGCTATTTATCAACGGACTATGTTGAAGTAAAAACAGAATTTGAAGAGGCCGTATCAATCGAAGAGGAACAGGAGCGATTGGAGGAAGAGCAGGCGGCACTACATACGGAGCAGACCGGTAAGGACAGGCAGGGCTCTGCTTCGAACACGACGAACAACAACAGCTCCAGCAGTTCGTCCTTAAGGGACAGCATAGTACAATTTGCGCTGCAGTTTAGGGGAAATCCTTATGTCTGGGGAGGGACAAGCTTAACCAAAGGAACTGATTGCTCAGGCTTTACCCAATCGGTGTTCCGCAATTACGGTATCAGCATTCCCAGGACCTCCAGGTCACAGGCTGTGGGCGGAAAGCGGATATCCTTAAGCGACCTGCGCCCGGGAGACCTGGTATTCTATGCCAGGAATGGAAGGATTAACCATGTGGCAATCTATATCGGCGGCGGCAAGGTAATCAGTGCCAGCAGCCCGAAGACCGGTATCAGGGTAACGAGCTATAACTACAGAACCCCCTATAAGGCGGCCCGTTATATTAATGATTGATGTGGGACGGCAGTATCCTTGACGGTGGGCAGTATTTCTTGAGATGAAAGGAACAGGAATGACAAAAGCGGGAAAATATCTGGTTGGATTAGGAATCGTGGTTATTTTAGCAGCCACAGGCTTGTATTATATGAACCATAACGGCAGCAAGGGAGAGGATCCTGGCAGTGAAGCCGGCTCCGGCAATACAGCCATCTCCGGGAGCGATATAAGCCCTGAAAATGGTGAAATAAGTCCTGGGGCTGAGGTATACTCTGTTGCTGAGGGAGCTGCAGCTACGGCTGGGGCAGAAGCTGAAAGCAAAGAAGCGGAAGCGGACCAGGCGGCTATAGAAGCAAATATTAGCGTATTGGTCAATAAATATTTTGATCTGGCCGGGGAATATGATAGCAGCATTTTAACCTCCAAGACAAAGGCAGACAAGAAGAAAGGCCAGGAAATTTTTAATAGAAAAAAAGAAGTCATTGAGAAGTATGAAAACATCAAGGAGATTGTAAAGCCCGGCTTGACGGAGGATACCTATATCGTATTTACGACCTATGACATTAAGATGAAGAATGTGGAAACCCTGGTACCGGGAATGAGCGTGCTGGTCATAGGCAGGGATGAAGCCGGCGGGCTGCTGATCAGCAATGGAAAAAATGATGACAGCCTGACGGAGTATATTAACCAGACAGCCTCGGAGGATGATGAGCTGAAGGCCATCATTGAAGAGGTGAACAAAAAGCTGGCCGCCGCACTTAAGGAGGATTCCTCCTTAAAGCAGATGGTGGAATATTTGAAAGAATTAAGTTAATAAGAAACACTTCCGACATAATATAATTGTTTTTGATATAATAGAAGCTATCGATTTATAATCTGATTTGTGCTATAATATAAGTTATGAGAAATTGCTTTTTAACTTCTCATAAAAGGCGCTGTATTTGCGCCGTGCACCCGATTATAGAAAGATGTACTTTCTTTCTATAATATGTGAAGACAATTTGCCGGAGGTGTTTTCTTTTGATTTTGCGTGAACCTCATAAAAAGCCAGGGACGTAGGACTCAGTACGGAGAAAGTTTATAACTATCTGAAAGCTCCGGAAAGTGCGTTTTTAATCCAGAGGGTTCCCCGCTTTGACAGGAAAGGAAACCGCCTGCTGGAGGAATAAGGGAAATATACAAGGGAAGGATAAAAGGCACTTATATGCTGATTTATAGGGATAATATCATACTTGATAAGGATTTTCCTTTCGCAATTAACCAGGTTCAATTGAAAAAGGCGGACAATTGCAGGGATTCCTTCCATTGGCATAGCTGTTGTGAGATTTCTTATGTGGAAAGCGGCAGCGGAAGCTATTTTGTAAACGGCCGGCAATATGAGATGGAAGCCGGGGACATGATTATATTCAATCATGTGGAGCCCCACGGCTGGCTGGTCGAAAGCGAGGAGATGCTGATGACGGTAATGGTCTTCTCGACGGAGCTGGTATCGAATTTAAATTATGACTATTTGAAGCCCTTCGTGGAACGGGGAAGTAATTTTAAGAATAAAATTGACCGGGAAGAGCTTCTTACATCGGATATTGTACACATGGTAAAGGAAATATACAATGAGCACCAGGCCCAGAAGCAGGGACACCGGCTCCTGATCCTGGCAGATATGCTTCGGATTTTAACCCTCCTGATCCGGTATTACCAGAAGGATCTGGAGCCGGGCAGGACAACAGAAACCCTGACGGATAAGAAGTATAATATGAAACGGCTGGAGGAGGCCTTCCACTACATTAATTCCCACTATACGGAGAAGATTACCCTGAAGGAGGTTGCTGAGTCCGTCTTTATGAGTGAGAATTATTTTAGCTTTTATTTTAAGAAAATCACGGATACAAGCTTTATGGACTATGTCACCGGCTTACGCCTGAAGCGGGTGAATGAGCTGATGAAGACAACGGATATGAGTATGTATGAGATTGCAATGGAATCCGGCTTTCACAATATGGCGAATTTTTATAGGATTTATAAGAAGCATGTCGGAGCATTGCCAACGAGAAGACGGGAGTGACGGGCATGGACATAAAAACTGGGGAAAGCAGTATGCGAGCTGCTTTCCCCATAAATATAAGGTGGGCTAAATAATACCGTATTCGCTTAATATGCGCTCAACTTTTACTGGTGCACCCGTATGCAGGGAACGGCCCATCGCCTCCATAATTGCAATGGTATGAATTCCTTCCTTAAGGTCGGGAAGAGGAGTTTCGCCTGCCAGCAGGGCTTTTGCAAAGTAGTCGATATAGTTTTGATATTCCCCGGCATGATGTGTCTCGCCTTCAAACCGGAAATAATAAGGATGCTTATCGTCATAGCGATAGGTTTTATCTTCAAAAAATTCCTCTGGCTCCGCATCCAGGGCATAACATTTTTTATCCTCCGGTAAGGAGTCCTTTAGGGATTTTTGATACATTACCAATTGGTTGTATCCGCCTCTGGAGATACCCTTAGTTCCCCTTATGGTGCACTCAATTGGGAATTCAATCTCTTTATTCAGGCAGGGAGTGGCATAAGCTCCCTCAACAGTGGCATATATGCCGCTTTTATCCTTAACCAGAAAGGTAAGGGTATCCTCCACATTTAATCCAAATTCCTTTGTATTGGAGCTGACGACCCCATAGCCGAATACCTCTTCAATATCGGGAAGATACCAGACAGCAAGATCTACCGCATGAATCATGAAATTGTACATCCAGGAAAAACCGGCCTTCTTACTCCAGGGACGGTCTAAAAACCATCTGGAATCACTTTTATAATGGGTCTCCAGGGTCACCAGTTCGCCAAGTACACCGGCTTCGTATGATTTTCTTTGTTGCAGAACGGATTCAAAGAAGCGTGTGCTTTGGCCGATAAATACCTTTTTGCCTGACTTCTGCTGGCATTCCAGCAGCTCTTTTGCCTCTGTAAGTCCCAATAATACCGGTTTGGTACAGATAACATGCTTTCCGGCTAAGAGTGCCTGCCTGATGTGGGCAGCATGAAACTGGTCCGGGGTATAGATACCTATAATATCAATCGCTTCATCCCTTAGAAGCTCTTCATAACTGGTAGTATAGCGTTCCAGATGAAATTCTTCGCAGCGAAGCTTGCAAAGCTCCTCATTCAAATCACAGATATTCCCCAGAGTATAATATTCACTGTTCAGGATGGCAGAAATAATACTCCTTCCCTCCCCAAGACCAACAACTCCTAATACAAATTTATTATCCTTCATAGAATACCTCCAATGGCAGATAGCCGGACAGAGACTATGTCTGCCAGCGGCTGTATTGTTTATATTTATGGATTAAGGATACCAAGTTTTATTCCATATTTCTTCCGTTATCTTTGGATTTCCGTATACTATTTTAAGATATCTGTTTAAGATATCTGTTTAAGATATCTGCGCGCCAATAGTTCTTCAGTTTTCCGGGAATATCCATGCCGAATCGTTGTGTTTCTTGAGAAATCCCTCGAAAGCAGTGGCATCAGAAGCAACTGTTATACCAAGGATTATTTGTGGTCAATTTTCTTGATATAAACAATTGTGTGATTTACCAGAATATGTAGATAAAATACGATGGTATTTGCTTGTAATGTATCAATGCAATTGTTAAAATATGGTTAATTAAGGTTGGGTTATAAATATTTTTTATATGAGGGATGTTATAAATGTTTTATTTACATACAATTCAATGCAATATGAAAAGAAATAAAACAAAGAGTATTATTACGGTATGTATCTGTATATTTGTGTTCCTATTATTTGATTTGTATTTTAATAATATATATATCAATAAGATACAATTGGAAAATCTGGCGGACATCATTCCTATCTATTGCCGGGTTACAAATCTGAATGGTTCTTTAGAGACAGGGCTTGTAATTTCAGAGGATTTAGTAAGGAATCTACAGGCCAGCCCCAAGGTAAAAGATCCGGCTTTTACTGTTCGAATGGTAGGCGGAGTGGGGGAATTTCCTTTGGATGACTGGAAGCAAAAGCTTAATCTGTCCGTTGTGGGTGCCAATACAGTTTCTGCAATTGCCGGACTTTCGCAGGAAGATATTAGAGTGGAAGAAGGAGCGGCAGACTTTTTTACTTCAACTAAGCCGGTATGCATCATAAATGCGTCCATCATTGAAAAATATCAGCTGGAAATAGGAGATACAATTACTCTGAATCTGTTTTACCAATACTATGATGAACGTAAAGAACTGCACTATTCACCGCTGGAGCTTATGCCCCTGGAAATCGTAGGTGCAATGGAAGCGGTCTTTTCCTCAACGGAACAAATGCCGCCGGATGTCCTGCTTCCTTTTGAGGTGGTCAGGGAAAGTTTTCATCGGCGGGAAATTGCGTTTTCTGCTGATTCAGCCTCATTTTATGTGGCAGATCCCTTACAGTTAAATGCTTTCAAGAAGGAGATGAAATCCCTTGGATTTCTTAACAGGACACCCACAGCCGAATATTCCTATCAGGGGATTGCTTTGTCTGTACGGGATACCACATTCCGGACACTGGCCAGCCAATTACGGCAAAGTATTGACACTTTGCAAAGCATTTTCCCCCTTATTTGCATCATCGTTATTTTTATTGGTTATATTGTAAGCTTTCTGTTGATTAGCAGCAGGCAACAAGAATTTGCACTTATGAGGGCATTGGGAGCCGGGAGAAGAAAATGCTTCCTATTATTTCTTATAGAACAGGCCAGCCTGATATTTTTAGGGGAAATCATAGGCGGGGGAGCGGCAGTTCTGCTGTTTCGCCAGGCTTCAGTGGTTGCAACTGCGGGGAATATATTTCTGTTTAGTTATCTTTTGGGATGTATGATCGCTCTGTGGCGGATGGGAAAGACCAGTGTGATGCAAGCGCTTTTTTGTACAGAGTAACAGCAGGAGGGATTTTATGGAGATGATTCGGGCAGAACAGGTCCGGTATGTTTATAAGACGAAGTACCAAAAAGTAGAAGCTTTAAGGGATGTAACCTGCTCCTTTGAAACAGGAAAGATTTATTCCATAGTAGGGGAATCCGGCAGTGGAAAAAGTACGTTTTTATCCCTTCTTGCAGGACTTGATTTACCTACCGCCGGTTCTCTCTGCATAGAAGGAAGGGATATCCGTACCATCAACCGTGATAAATACCGGATGGAACAGGCGTCCGTAGTTTACCAAGCCTTCCATCTGTTCCCGCTTTTAACCGCACTGGAAAATGTAGCATTTCCTATGACCTTGAAAGGGGTGCCGGTCAAAAAGGCTAGAGAGCAGGCAAAGCAGCTTATCAAAAAAGTCGGACTGGAAGATAAAATATTAAAACAGTACCCGCAGATGATGAGCGGCGGGGAGCAGCAGAGAGTGGCTATCGCCAGGGCAATGGCATCCGGAGGAACCATACTGCTGGCAGATGAGCCTACCGGGAATCTGGATACAAAAAATGAGGTACATATTGTTAAGCTGTTAAAGGACTTGGCACACAGGGAAAATTATTTGGTCATTGTGGTGACACATAACCGAAAGGTCGCTTATGAAACGGACATGATTTTGTGCATGCAGGACGGAGCTTTAATCGAGGTGCAGGAGAATGGTTAGAAACAGTATCAAGCAGATGTTACGCATGCCGGTAAGGGGTGTTTCCTTTTTACTGCTGATTGCCGCTTCCGGTATGCTCCTTACCCTGGGAGCTGTCTTGTGGATTACCGACAACTCTCTCGTCCGCAGCTATGAGGATACTTTCATTACGATAGGAACCGTGGAGCAGAAGGCCTTTTCCGTCCAGCAGGTTACAAGATGGGATGCTGAACGGAAGGATTACCAGCTGCGTCAGAAAGCAGTGTATTCAAAACTGCTTCCGGTTTCCCTGCTTTTCTTCGAAGGGGCAGATTACATCCATGAACCGGAGAAAAGATCTTACTATGGCTCTTATGCTCCTGATTATACATTGGTGAGCAAGGTAAATAATGCTGAACTGGCAACCGTTGTGGCGGAGATTTCTCCCCTGGAAGACTGTATCCCGGACGAATCTGTTAAAGTAAGGGTAAACAAAGTTTTCTTTGGCAGCCCCTCTTTAGAGGGAACATCGCTTTGGTTCTGTAACCACCATACACAAAATCCCAAGCCACTCCAGAAAGAAAAAAGCTATGCCGTAGTTTTAATTCTTCATTCCTGGGCACACGGGGCACATTATGAAGCGGAGGCAGGTGCTGGGGCACGGACACTGGAATATATCCCGGGCGAGACCGCGGCCATACAGTACGGGCCAGACGGTATGTTGATGAAGGATTCGCTGGAAAGGGAGTGGGCGGAAGATTCACCTTACTATGAAGTGACAGATGGGTTCTATGATACTGATATTGGGCAAAGGCTGCTGAATGCGGCAAAGGGACTCTATATGTACGCAAATACCCAGCCTGTTACCGGTACCAATGCCACAATTCTTTTGATGCCCTTTTATAATGGAGATGCTTATATCAGCGAAGGGAGGGATATCGGGGAGGAAGAATATAAAGAGGGAAAACAGGTATGCCTCGTCCCGAGAAAATTTGCAGAAAATAATTCGCTTACCTTGGGCAGTATGGTCCATTTACGGCTTTATTATACAAACAATAAAAATACCGCTGGTCAATTCTTTCGTCCCGATGGCAGTGGAGGGGGACAAGGGCTGCTTATTGATGTAAACGGTAAGACCCTTTCTGTTTTTGAAGACAGCCAGTATACGATAGTCGGCATCTATGATATTTCTTATGGTGCTGACCAGGGCAGCTATAGTATGGGAGGGGATGAAATTATCGTTCCTGTGAATTCCATTAAGAACCGGGATGCCCGCAATATTATAGCGTATGGGCCTATGATGGGGTATACCACTTCCTTCCAGATTCCAAACGGAAGCATTGAGAAATTTTTAGCCGCCTGGGAGAAATACGGTACAGAGGAGCTGGAAATCACTTTTTATGACATGGGATACTCCCAGATAAAATCCGGACTGGAGAACAGGAAGCATATGTCCCTGGTGCTTCTGGTTGTGGGCTTGCTCATGGTTAGTTTTCTCCTGCTTTTCTACAGCCATTTATTCATTACGAACCAAAAAAAACGGACTGCTATTGAGCGCTGCCTGGGTATGGAAAAAAAGAAATGCCGGAGGTCTTTGCTTTCAGGAATGTTGATTCTGCTTTTGGCTGGAAGTACTCTTGGGTGTAGTTTAGGCGGAGTGTTATCACGGCATATTTCAATCGATTTGAATCAGGTTTATTATGACGCATCCTATAGCAGCGTAGCAGATGTAAAAGCGAAGGATGCTCCTAAGGTGGGGAGCGAAAACACAGTATTGGCTTTGGTTACTTCCCTGTCCGCCACCGTATTCATTATTTTGTTTGGAGTAGGAATTTCCATCATCAAAATCGATCAGAATCTTAAACTAGAACCAATGGAACTGCTTAGTGAAAAAAGAAGAGAGTGATAAATATTATCTTAAACACAACGATTGTATTATATACAATTTTAAGATTTTAATGTACTATCCTACGTTCGGGAATATTAGCATTGATTATCTTAAAATAAGCATTATACTTATATACATAAGCTAAATAGAGATATAAAAATGATTTGATCGTCAAATGGGTAAGGTGTAGGCTGTGAGGTAAATACGAGTGCATATAGATGCATCTGGCTTGCCTTTAACATCGCATGATTACCAAGTGCAGGCAATCATGCGATGCCCGGTCTGCACCATATGCATCTATATGCACTCGCATTCACCGCGATAGTTATAGAAAGACTTTTGTCGTTCGAATCATAAAAATGTAAATAAACAGGGGGAGAAAAAGTTAAAAGGTATACCGCAAATTTTATCACCTGAGCTGTTAAAAGTGTTATGTAAAATATAAGGCTGCTGTAGTTAAGCCAAATTGATACAAAGCTTAATATGGCAGCCAAAAAAAGTGGTAATTAGTATAGTGAAGAAACTTAATGGCAATGCCGGGGTACTTTGGAAGAATTGTTGAAGGAACCTTAGGTTTAACCTAAAAAAATATGTACATAAATTATGCACAGGAATAGGAGTTAACATGCTGGAAGTTGTAAAAAGACCGGATAACAGGATTTTGGACGTGATCCGGATAAATGATGCACTGATCTTAAAATCAGAAAATGCCATGCTGAAGCTGGAACCAAAAACGCCGGAAATCATCCGCATTGTCTATACATCGAGAGAGAGCTTTTCTGAAGTGGAAAAGCCAGGAGTTATCTTCCGGGAGAGTTTTTCTGATTGGAGTTATGAAGAAACAGAGGATCAGATCAAGTTATCTACAAATAAGCTGCATTTAACCGTAAATAGGGAAAAGGCATCCATACGCTATTATGATAGCGGGAAGAAGCTTCTTTTAGCGGAACGTGAATATGAAAGCAGGAATTTAGAAGAATTTGATTCCTACCGTACTGTTGTGGACGAGAATACCAAGATTGAACGCATCGTAACCCCGGACGGAATCAAGGAAGTGGTAAAGGATGCAGCTAAGGTGTTCGATCAGAAGCTGTATAAAACAAGGCTGTATCTGGAGTGGCAGGAGGATGAAGCGCTGTATGGTCTGGGACAGCAGGAGGAAGGGAGCCTTAACCTGCGGGGAACTACCCAGTACCTCCACCAGGCAAATTTAAAAATTGCCATACCCATGCTGGTGTCAAGCCTTGGGTACGGAATTTTGATGGATACCTATAGCCCGATGATATTTAATGATACTGCATATGGCTCTTATCTGTATACGGAGGCAGATTATGAAATGGACTATTATTTTATCCAGGGCGGCTCCTTGGACGGTGTAATCCATGGATACAGGCTGCTTACGGGAAAAGCTTCCATGCTCCCGAAATGGGCCTTCGGCTTTATGCAGTCCCAGGAGCGGTATGAAACTGCCCGGGAGATTTGCGAAATTGTACAGGAACACAGGGACAGGAAGATAGGACTTGACGGTATCGTCCTTGACTGGTGGTCCTGGGAGGGAGAGCTTTGGGGGCAGAAAACCTTTGACAGAACCCGCTTTGCTGATCCCGCCGGGATGATGAGGCAGCTTCATGAAAATCATGCGAACCTTATGATATCTGTTTGGCCCAATATGAGTAAGGACAGCGATAATTACAAGGAATTTGCAGAGCATAAGCTATTGATCCAGGCCAGCAGCATTTATGATCCATATAAGGAGGAGGGCAGGAAGCTGTATTGGAAGCAGGCAGAGGAAGGCCTGTTCTGCCATGGGCTGGATGCCTGGTGGTGTGATTCCAGCGAGCCCTTTACGCCGGAGTGGAACCATATCGGTAAGCCGGAGCCCAGCACTATGTACCAGGAATTTTTTGATACCTGCAGCCAGTATATTCCGGCCCAGCTGACCAATTCCTATGGCCTTTACCATGCAAGGGCAATCTATGAAGGACAGAGGGGTTCGACCCTTAAGAAGCGGGTTGTTAACCTGACCCGTAACGGATACACGGGGCAGCAGCGCTATGGTGCGATCCTGTGGTCAGGGGATATCTCCGCCAGTTGGGATACCTTAAGGAAGCAGATTGTGGCAGGCCTTAATTTCTGTGCCAGCGGTATTCCCTATTGGACCCTGGATATCGGGGCGTTCTTTGTGAAGAAGGGCAAGCAGTGGTTCTGGAATGGCGAATATGAGAAGGGCTATGAAGATCCCGCTTATGCCGAGCTGTTTACCCGCTGGTTCCAGTATGGCTGCTTTCTTCCCGTATTTAGAAGCCATGGTACAGATTTTCGGAGGGAGTTGTGGAAGTTTGAAGGGACAGGAGCCATGTTTTATGATGCCTTAATAAAAACAAACCAGCTCCGGTATCAGCTGATACCCTATATATATTCAACGGCAGCAAAGGTCTGGAAGGAGGACGGGACGATGCTCCGCCTGCTGGCCTTTGACTATGCCCAGGATAAGAAAGCAAGACTGATTGACGACCAGTACCTCTTCGGGGATAGCATCATGGTCTGTCCGGTAACAACACCGATGTATTATGGGAAGGACCCACTGCCCCTGGATCATGCAGGGACAAGGGAGGTATACCTGCCGGAGGGCAATGGCTGGTATGATTTTTGGACCGGACAGTATTATGGGGGCGGACAGACAGTCCAGGCAGCAGCTCCCATTGACAGGATACCCCTATACGTGAAGGAAGGAAGCATATTGCCGACGGTGCAGGCAATGCAGTACGTGGATGAAATACCGGACGCACCGGTCCTGCTTAAGGTTTATTGCGGCAGGGATGCAGAATTTGAGCTCTATGAGGATGCGGGCAACGGCTATGGCTACGAGCAGGGCGAATATGCCATAACAAAGCTGGAATGGCTGGAACAGGAACAGCGGCTGGTGGCCGGAGAGCCCCAGGGAAGCTATCCGGGGAAGAAGCAGCGCAGGTATGAGATACAGATAATCAAAAAGTAGAGAAGAAATAAGATTCGGGTGTCAGAGGGGCGGGTTAAGACGTTGACAGGCTGATTTAAGAAGGATAGGAAGAATTAAGGAGGAAGCTATATGCTGTATAAAAAGAATTGGGAAGAGACTAAGTTAAAATGGGAGGGCTATTGGAAGAGGCAGAATACGGGAAGACCCCTGATGTGTGTCTGGGCTACGAAGGAGGAGGCACGTGACCTTGCCCGTGAGGAAGAGTTAAGACCAAAGGATATGTACGATAAATACCAGGATGCAGAAAGAATCGTAGAACGCTTCCGCTATTTTTGTGAGACCCATGAATTCATGGGGGAGAGCTTCCCCAATGTAAGCCTGGATTTTGGCCCCGGTTCCATGGCGGGATATTTAGGCTGTGAGATTGTCTTTAATGAGGATACGGTGTGGTTTGAAGAGTTTGTGGAAGACTGGCTGGATTATAAGGATCTGGAATTTGACCCGGACAACAAATGGTTTAAGCAGCATGTAGAGCTGTTCAAAAGAGTAAAGGAGCTTGCAGGAGATGATTTCTTAATCGGCATCCCGGACATCATGGAGAATATTGACGTTCTGGCTTCCATGAGGGGGGCACAGAATACAATTTTTGATATGATTGACGAACCGGAGGAGATCACCCGCCGAATTGGACAGGTCACAGGTCTGTACCAGAAATACTATGACACCTTCTACGACATAGTAAAGGATGAAAACGGAGCCAGCTGCTATACCGTATTCCAAATCTGGGGACCGGGAAAGACTGTAAAGCTGCAATGTGATTTCTCGGCAATGATGTCCCCGGATAACTTCCGCGAGTTCATCCAGGATTCCTTAAGAGAACAGGCAAAGGGATTGGACCACATCATTTACCACCTGGATGGTCCCGATGCGATCAAGCACATGGATGCCCTGATGGAAATCGAAGAAATCGATGCCCTCCAATGGACCAGCGGCGACCATGGCCCCGACGGCACCATTGAGGAATGGTACCAAATATACGACAAAGCCGTAGCAGCAGGAAAAGGCCTCTGGGTAAAGGTATATACCGGTGAAGTCGAAGACTGGCTGGAGCGCCTCGACAAGCTAATCGCAAGATACGGAACCAACGCACTCTTCCTCTACTTCAACCCAATGTCCATGGAAGAAGCCAAGAAATTAATGGATCATGCAGAGAAAAACTGGTGCGACATCGAAGGAACCTATGTAAGAGAATTAAAGGAAAAAGGCCTTTTATAACACACCCCCAATACACCCCATCCCTCTTTTGCCATCCAAACACCCATCACAGAACAACATAAACACCACAAGACAACATAACAAAAGAAATAGAAAGCAAACAATAACAACAAATCAATAACAATAAACCAATAGCAAAAAAACGGCACTAAACATTCACAACCTAAAGCAGTGAAGAAGAGAGGGGATATGTTCAGATGGCGCAGACCGGGCTTCCCGTGATTGCCTGCACTTGGCAATCATGGGATGTTAAAGGCAAGCCATCTGAATATATCCCCTCTCTTCTTCACTTCACAACCTAAATCCCCACAACCTAAATCCTCACACTCTATCCTTATACTCCAACGGACTTAACCCCGTCTGCTTCTTAAATATCCGGCTAAAATACCCCTGATCACTATACCCGATGCTCTCCCCGATCTGACGAATGGTCAAATCAGGATGATGGGATAAGAGATACTGCGCCCTCTGGATCCGGAGGGAAATCAGATATTTAGAAGGACTGCAGTCATAGTAGGTATAAAAAATCTTCGTCAGATACCCGGGACTGTAATTCATGTTATTTGCAATCAGGTTAAGGTTGACATCCTGGTTATAATTCTGGATCAGGTAATCCTTCAAAAGGGAGGCTATCTGGCTGGGAGTGCTGTTTGCCGCAGAAGAATTAAAGATATCGTTAAAGGAGCTTTGCTCCAGCTCATATTTAGTCTTAAGCTTCAAAAGAGCCTCCCTTAATTCATCGGGGTCAATGGGCTTTAACAAATATTCGCTGACCTGGAGGTGGATTGCACTCTTTGCATATTCAAAATCAGAATAGCCGCTGGTGATGATAAAATCCATGGACGGATATTTCTCCCGGATTTTTGTAAGGAGGGTAATGCCGTCCATCTCAGGCATGCGGATATCTGTGATAACCAGGTCCGGCGAAAGCTCCTTTACCAGCTTATAAGCCTGTAGGCCGGTCTGGGCTTCCCCGATCACCTTAAAGTTAACATTCAGGCCTTCAATTCTTTTCACCAGTCCATGAAGTAATAATTCCTCATCCTCTGCAACGATAGCAGTATATTTCATAGCTCCTGTCTCTCCTTTTCTTTCAATTTCGTGTACTTCAGGAAACTTCCTTGTACGCACATCTGGAAAAAACCATCTCACAAATCCTTAGGCTAAGAGTTTCCCGGAGCCCTCAGTGCAGCTTCCGGCCAATGGAAACGATGCCGTGCCCCTCCGGTGTATTGCCGTAGTTAAATATTATGGTATCCTGGCAGAAAATCCGCCAGCGCAGGTATACATTAATAATTCCCAGCCCGTTAATCTGCATTTCCGGCATTCCTGGATTTGCGTCCGCTTCCTTAATCCGCCCTGCGATGGTCTGTATCGCTTCCTCCGTAAAGCCTGAACCGGAATCAATGACATCAATCTGCCAGTGGGTTTTATGGAGCCGCCCTGTTATGGAGATATTCCAGGGGGGTGCACAGGTGGTTCCGTATTTAAGGGCATTTTCTACGAGGGGCTGGATGATCAGCTTGGGTACTTCAAGGTCAAGAAGGGTATCGTCAACATCTATCGAATAGCTCAGGCTGGATTGGTAGCGTACCTTCATACAGTAGAGGTATTTTTGTACATAGTCAAGCTCCGAGCGGATACAGACATTGGTCTGGCAGGTATCCGTTATATAGCGCATCATGGTGGAAAGGCTTCGGCATACCATGATTACATCCTTTGACTGGTCATTTTCCGCAAGAAGTATGATGCTATACAGGGTATTATAGTAAAAATGCGGGTTTACCTGTGACTGCAAG
Source organism: Clostridiales bacterium (assembly GCA_012839295.1). GTDB lineage: Bacteria > Bacillota > Clostridia > Lachnospirales > Lachnospiraceae > Mobilitalea. Next base: position 4,654 of record DUNO01000059.1, on the reverse strand, counting down.
GCCAGGGAACGTGATTTTAGCTCCTGCTGCCTGGAATCGATCAGCTCGTTCATGGAAACCTTCAGCTTTTCACTCATATGCTGGAACGCCGTGTACAGCTCGTACAGCTCAATATATGGCATGGGATAGTCCGTAGCATGTTCCTTGCCCAGGGTATCAATCTCTATGCGCTGGACAATGTGCTTCAGATGCTTAACCGGCTTTGTCAGGCTCCTGGATAAATAATAGGATACCACCAGGGAGGCGGCCAGCAGGCCAAGGGTAAATAAAAGTAAAATATTCAGCAGCTGGCTAACAGGCTTTAGGATATAGTCCTCCGACTGTACGGTAACATAGGTCCAGTCGGTGTAGGAGGAACGGCTGTAGGCGAGATATTCCTTTTTTCCGGTAACCTCATTGATAATATCCCTGGTTCCTCCATTTTCTTCAGCAAAGGAGTAATAGTGGAACATGGTGCTCTTTTCCTCATCAGGCAGGTCATAAGGATATATTAAGGTATTGTCCGGGCCATAGATATAGATACTGGCAGGATCATCGGCAGTCCTGCTGTAATGTGTAATTGTCTTAAAAATGCTCTTACAGCGCTTTACGGTCTCAACGGCTCCGACTACGGTGCCGAACTGGTTCCCGAAGGTTCTGTAAAGGGAGATGTAGTAGTCCGAATATTTATAGGAGGTTGACAGAGCCGAGGACTTATAAGCATTGCTGACTAATTTCTTGCCGTCCAATGCTATCACTTCTTGTAACCAGGGGAGGGTAGTAATATCTATCCGGTCTATTTGGTTGGTGGTGTTTTTTATACCAACCTTTAAAACATTACCGCTTAGATCATATAGATACATCTGGTCTACCTTAATATCGGCGCCGTTAATGGTTACAAAAAGGCTTGCCAGGCTTTTGAGTGAATTTCTGGAGGTGTCCAAATGAAAGGAGGAGTCCAGTTTTTCTTTTACCAAGCTGCTATAGTTAATATTAATAGAAACCGCATCCATATCCCCGATGACGGAATCAATCTGGTCTTCGAAGGAGGTGTTCAGCGTGGAGAGGGAGTCCAGCCCCCTTGTAATCAACTGCGCCGACACATATTTATAAAAAAAGACACTAAAAGAAAATAGGATCAGTACAACCAGTACAAAATATGCAAAAAAGAATTTGGTTTGAAGCTTATGGTATCTCATATTTCAAGAAATCACCTTTCCTTAAGATATTGATATTATAACATTTGAACAATAAAAGTACAAACGAATATGGGAAAGTGTAAAGATAGTCCAAAAAGTTAACGAAAAAGTGCATAGCGGTGCTATCAGAGGTTTGCTATAATTCAGGATGTAAACAAAAGGTCTTGGTAAGGTAAGACAACTATAAGGGAGGGTTATAATGTTTAAGAAAATTGCAGCTTTAATTCTTTGCGTGGGTATGTCAACAGTTCTTTTTATGGGTTGCGGCAAGTCCGGGGATGTATCCACGGACTCGAAGGATACAGGCGGGGACACGGCTTCCCAGGGAACGGAAGCAACACAGGCGCCTGACACAGGAAGCACGGATTTTGCAGGACAGGAGCTTAGCATTTTAGTATCTGCGGGCTGGATGGACAACAGATATGATGCGACAATAGCCAGATTTGAAGAGGAATATGGAGTTACAGTGGATTTACAGACAATTCCTGCGGACCAGTATTCTGATATTTTACAGTCAAAATTATCAACGGATACCCTAACGGATATTTTTTGGATCCAATCTGATCCCTTTGCCATTGAATCACAGATTGTAAACCCGGAAAAATATTGTCTTGATTTTACGGGAGCCGAATGGACGGGTGTAATCCCTCCGGCAAGGCTGGCGTCCTGCTCCTATAACGGCAAATTATACGGCCTGCAATTATGGCACAATTCCCCGGAATATGTCATGCTGTATAACAAAACCTTATTTGATGAAAATGGCTGGACAGTTCCGACAAAGTATACGGAGCTTAAGGATTTATGCGGAAAAATCGCTGCAGCAGGCATCACGCCCTGGTTCATCCCCGGCGCTGACGGATGGCAGCATCAGCTTGCCTTCTTCCAGATCGGCGGAGTATATGAGGAGGCAACTCCCGGGCTCTATGACGGTTTAAATAAGAATACGGCTACCTTTGCGGACAATGCAAAGATGCTTGAGGTGCTGGAGCAGTTTAAGGAATTATCCACCTTAGGCTACTTTGGGGAAGACTGGATTGGTACCGACAGTACGAATATGGCAAATGATTTTGGTGACAGGAATATTGCAATGGCAATGGCTAACTCCAGCTATATTAAGCAGATCAAGGAAGAGACAGGAACCTCTGATGAATTCGGCTTATTCCTGCTGCCCCTTGGCGATAACAGCTATTTCCCGACAAACCCGGGCGGACCGACCATGTTTGGAAATGCATCTACAAAGCATCCTGACCTGGTAAAGGCTTTCTTCTCCTTTGTAACAACAACAGAGAGCCTTCAGGAAATACTTGATAATTCACCTCAATATACCAATATGGATGTCATTGATGCAAATATAAAGCAGCACTGGTTACCGGAGGAAGAAGCTTTCATGGCTACAATTCCTGAAGAGAAGCTGCAGATCGGCGTGTTGCAGACAGCAACAAAGTATACAAATAAATATTGGATGAATTTTGGTGCTGACATGGTATCCTTCTGTCTGGGAGAGATTTCAGCAAACGATGTTCTTAAGAATATGGATGCAAACAGGGCTGAGGCTGCCAAGGCAGCAGGAGATTCTGACTGGGGCAATTAATTCAATGGACTGACTGGCTGGCGCAGAGGTTTTATGGCCTCTGCGCTATCTTTTAGAAAAGGGTAGTGAATGGAGGTATACTGTGAATAAAAAAAGAATTTACCCACAATGGTTTTTGGTGATTCCCTTGATAGCATATGTAGTTTTCTTCCTGATACCAAGCTTACTGGGTGCTTTTTATTCTTTTACGGATTGGAGCGCATACAGCGCCAACACGGGAGTTAAATTTGTCGGGCTACAGAACTATATCGATATTTTTACTTCGAATAAGGACTATGTATCCGGAATTAAGAACACACTGATGTTTACGGTGGTATCAAATGTAATTAAATTAATTCCTGCGTTGTTTTTGGCTATTTTACTGCAGGAGGGTGTCCGGGGAAAGGGTATTTACAGAACCCTGTTCTATTTACCGGCAATCCTTCCCTTTGTAATTATCGGTTTGGTTTTCAAGTCTATTTTAAATTATAATACTGGCTTGCTGAATGTGGGCTTAGAAGCATTACAGCTCGGATTTTTAAAACAAAAGTGGTTGTCTGACCTTTCTTACGTATGGAAATCAATTTACGGCGTGGATGCATGGCGTGGTATCGGATATGTTATGACCATCTTCCTGGCCGGTTTAAATACAATACCCCAGTCCTATTATGAAGCGGCACAGATAGACGGTGCAGGTTTTTGGAGCCGTCTAAGGCACATAACCCTGCCGATGCTGTCCGGCGCCATCATGATTAACTTTGTCTTCGGCATCACCTATGGCTTAAAGGTCTTTGATATCATCTATGTATTGACCAACGGCGGACCGGGACATGCGACAGAGGTTATTACGACCTATTCCTATCAGCTTTACTCCAACGGCCAGTATGGTATGTCCACGGCATTGAATACTATTTTACTGCTGATTACACTGGTGATCGGGGTATTTGTTGTCCGGTTTATGGGTAAGAAGGAGGTGCAGCAATGATAAGGAAGCTGGTCAATAAAATAATAAAGCAGGTCGTCTGCCTGTTTCTCAGCGCAGCCGTCATACTTCCCTTCTACATGGTGCTGATTAATTCCTTTAAGTCCAAAAGTGAAGCGGCAAGAATGAAGCTATCCCTGCCTACGGAGTGGTTCTTCAGCAACTATACGGAGGTAATTGAGAAGGGGAGGTTAGTCCGGGGCTTTTTTAACAGCTTGTTCTATGCGGGTTTTTCCACTACCATTGCAGTGGTTACCTGCGCCATGGCCGCCTTTGTTATCTGCAGGAAGAGGACCAGGCTTAATACATTTTTATATTACTTTATTCTCTGCGGATTATTTTTTCCTGTAAACTATGTTACCTTAATCAAGGTGCTGAACGTGTTCCATCTGACCAACAGCCGGGGAGGGATACTGATCGTATTTATCAGCTCCATGATACCCTTCTGTGTCTTTACCATACGTAATTTCATTCTCTCCGTTCCGGTGGAGCTTGATGAGGCGGCGGTAATTGACGGTGCGGGACCGCTTAAGCTGTTTTTTGTAATCATTACACCCTTATTGAAGCCGATTCTGGTAACCTGTTTTATCCTGCAGTTCATGGGGGTATGGAATGACTTTTTGACACCGTTGTACCTGTCCAGTGACAGCAAGCTGTTTCCTATGACTATGGCGGTTTATCAGTTCTTTGGAAAGAATAAGAATTATTGGAATTATATTTATGCGGATATTATTTTGACTTGTCTGCCGGTTATTGTGGTGTATCTGCTTGGACAGAGATATATCGTGGGTGGATTAACCTCTGGGTCGGTTAAGGAATAAGGTGATTCCGGGGGGTATAGGTGTGAGATTTAGGCTGTGAGGTGAAGCTGAGTGGAGCTATATCCACCTGGGCTTGCCTTTAACATCCCATGATTGCCAAGTG
>DUNO01000058.1 GCA_012839295.1 Clostridiales bacterium | reverse complement strand
TCCACATTATCGAACTCAAAACCGAGTGTCCTCAGATTAACATTCTCTTTGGTTGATAAGATGTTCAAAAGCCTCTCATTCAACAGCGTATCGATATGTCTGCCAACTGCATCCTTAATCAATTCCTTGATTTCAATAATATCACTGCGGTTCTTGACACCAAGCACCTTTCCCTTCCTGCTTATTACCAAAACATTGGATGTCAGTATCTCACTAAGAACAACACAGATGTCATTAAAAACTACCTTATGCGAGTTATTATTATGCAGCAGGTTGTTAATCTTCCTTGTCTTATCCAATAACTGTACGCTCATTGCTAAAAATCCTCCCAGCTTTCTCTGTTCCCAATTTACCTCCCTGATATTATACGGAATCCTTTCCGTCTTCGGAAGAAGGTAATACGTTCAGAAAGTGTTCCTAATTGTACTACTTTTTGATTCTATCATATCTGATTCTTAAAAACAATATCTATCTCTCTATTTTGACACACATTTATAGATAATTTTTATGTTTTTTATCCAATTTTGTATATTTGCAAGCGTAAAGCATAATTTATTTTAAGTACCTGTAGTATATTAACTGGTTGATGCACTGGTTACATAGCCGCAGGCCGCGTCCTCACAGACCAGCTTGTTGCCCTTTTCCAGCATCAGCCCGCCGCAAAGCCCGCACCTTGTCTGGGACGGTTTCTGCCAGGTCATAAATTCACAGTCCGGATTATTAATGCAGCCATAATACTTCCTGCCTTTTTTTGTCTTACGGATTACGATGTCGCTGCCGCAGAGCGGGCATGCAACGCCAATCTTCTCAAGATAGGGCTTCGTATTCTTACAGTCCGGGAAGCCCGGGCATGCAAGGAATTTGCCGTGGGGTCCATATTTTATGACCATGTTCCTGCCGCACAGGTCACATATTTCCTCTGTTGCCTCATCCTCGATTTGAATTTTATCCAGCTCAACATGGGCATTTTTCACTGCCTCATCCAGATCCGGATAGAAGTTCTTCACTACGGTCTTCCAGCTGACCGTCCCATCCTCAACACAGTCAAGGAGGGATTCCAAATTCGCTGTAAAGTTCACATCCACAATGCTGGAAAAAGCAGCCTTCATAATGCGGTTAACCGCTTCCCCAAGCTCCGTTACATAGAGGTTCTTATTTTCCTTTGCAACATATCTTCTGGCGATGATGGTCGTAATTGTCGGCGCGTAGGTACTTGGCCTTCCGATTCCCAGCTCCTCCAACGTCTTAACCAGGGAGGCTTCCGTATAATGAGCCGGGGGCTGGGTAAAGTGCTGGCTATGGTTCAGCTTTGAAAGGGACAGGACATCTCCCGTCTGCAGGCCGTCAAATACATTGCCATTCTCCGCTTCCTCCTCATCCGGTGTATATACACTCATAAAGCCCTCAAACACAAGCTTGGAGGCAGAGGAATTAAAACGGAATTCATTCGCATTGATCTTTACGGATGTCGTCTCATAGACTGCCGGCTGCATCCTGCTCGCTACAAACCTCTTCCATATTAATTGATACAGGCGGAATTGATCCCGGCTTAAGGATTCCTTAATATCATTCGGGTTAAATTCAACGTAAGTCGGGCGGATCGCTTCATGGGCATCCTGTATTTTCTTGCCTGTACGTCCCTGGTTTTCCCCGCCCGCAACGAATTCCTGTCCATAGTTATCACGGATATATTCCTTTGCCGCTTTATCCGCTTCATCGCTGATTCTCACGGAATCGGTACGCAGGTAGGTAATTAAACCAACCGTTCCATGTCCCTTGATGTCAACACCCTCATATAATTGCTGCGCCAGCTGCATGGTCTTCTGCGTAGAATAATTCAACGTCTTGACCGCCTCCTGCTGAAGCGTACTGGTTGTAAACGGGAGCGGTGACTTTCTGATTCGTTCACTCTTCTTTACATCACTTACAATGAACTCTGCTCCCTCTAACTGCTTCAGTATTTCATTCATTTCAGCTTCACTGCGTATCTCTTTCTTCGCACCGTTCAGCTTTGCTATCATAGGCTTCTTCCTGCCCTTAAGCTCAAATTCCGCGTCTAAGGTCCAATACTCTTCCGAAACAAATGCATTGATCTCATCTTCCCTATCACAGATAATCCGTAGCGCCACTGATTGTACCCTGCCTGCACTTAGTCCGCGTTTTACTTTATTCCAAAGAAGGGGACTGATCAGATATCCTACCATACGGTCAAGCACTCTTCTCGCCTGCTGTGCATTTACCAAATCCATATCGATTTCCCGCGGCTGCTTAATTGATGCTTTAACCGCATTCTTCGTAATTTCGTTAAAGGTGATGCGGCTGGTATTCTTTTCCGTTAAATTTAACGCCTGTAATAAATGCCAGGATATAGCCTCTCCTTCACGGTCAGGGTCAGTTGCAAGATAAACCTTATCCGCTTTTTTAACTTCTTTTCTAAGCTTTGCCAGTAAATCCCCTTTTCCTCGGATTGTAATATATTTTGGCTCAAAGTCATTATCTGCACCAACCGCCATTTGGCTTTTCGGTAAATCCCTGACATGACCATTGGATGCCAGTACTTCAAAATTAGCACCCAAGAATTTCTTAATCGTCTTTGCCTTAGCTGGTGATTCTACGATTACAAGATGTTTTGGCATTTCATAAACCTCATTTCTATTCTACTGCTCTACTGCTATATAATAATTTCTCATTGTCTGCTTTATATACCCTTTTAGTTCAAGAGCCAAAAGCTGTTCCACCAACACATCAATTGTCATTCCCGTAAGTACAGCGATCTCTTCTATGTGTCTTGGCTCCAAACACAATGAAGCATACACTATTTTTTCCTCCAATTCAAGAAGTTTATTATTTTTTTTGAAATCCTGTATTATTTGTTTATAATTCGGAACGATATCTTCCAAGATGTCTTTAGGTTTTGTAACTAATTTTGCCCCCATTTTTATCAGATTATTACACCCGCCGCTTAATCGGTCCGTGGCCCTTCCCGGAAGGGCATAAATATCCTTTCCCTGCTCCAGTCCGTAATCCACTGTAATCAGGGAACCGCTTTTTTCTTTTGCTTCAATAACTAAAATTGCGTCACATAATCCGCTTATGATCCGGTTGCGCATGGGGAAATTACCGGCGATAGGGGCTATCCCGGGCGCATACTCCGACAGGACGGCCCCCTGCTTTTGAAGCTCCATGTAAAGCTTAAGGTTTTCCCTTGGATAGCAGATGTCGATCCCGCAGCCCAGGATACCATAGGTCATCCCGCCGGCGGCAAGCGCCCCCTCGTGTGCATGGGCATCAATCCCACGTGCCAGGCCGCTGACAATGCCCACCCCTTCCTTCGCCATTGCCCCTGCAAACTGTCTTGCCATCTCCCGGCCGTAAGGGGTACATTCCCTGGCCCCCACGATTGCAAGCAGCTTCTCCTCCTTTCCCGGAAGCCTCCCCTTTACATATAGGGCATGTGGTGCATCATATATATTACGGAGCTGCCCGGGATAACGTTCATCCTCTCTTGAAACCAAATATATGCCACCCTTAAGTAATTTAGCATAGCCCGCCTTAATTATTTCCGGCTTTCTGCCTGCGCACAGGGTGTGTATATCCTGCCCGCTGAACTTCAGGGAGGCCGGGCAGCACTCCTGCCGGAATATCTCAAATTCTTCCGGGTCTGCTTCAAAGAGGGCTTCTATGCTTCCAAAGGTTTTTAGGAGTAATTCCACCTTTTTTTGTCCGATGTTTGGTAGGCATAATAGCCAAAAATATAGTTCTTCCTTTGTCAATTAGTTTCTTCCTTTCTGCCTGTAAGCTATTCTCCCCAATATTTTTGGTCAATGCTGCGGTAGCATATTGCCTCACTGATGTGCCTGGTGGTTATTTCTTCACTTTGGTCCATATCTGCTATTGTCCTGGCTACCTTAAGTATCCGGTGATAGGCCCTTGCGCTCAGGTTCATCCTGACAAAGGCCTCTTCCAGCAGTTCCTGCTCTTTCGCTTCCAGCTTGCAGTATTTCTTAATGGCCCTTGGAGTTAGCTCTGAGTTAAAATATATATTCTGCCCCCGGTACCTCTCCAATTGGATCTGTCTCGCCATGCTGACCCTTTTTCTTATAGCGCTGGAGGATTCCTGTGCTTCCTGTTGCTGGAGTTCCTTATAATTCATTGGGAGAGCCTCCATGCAGATATCAAAACGGTCCAGTAAGGGCTGGGATATTCTTCCCAGATACCGTTTCACCATGTTAATGGTACAGTTGCAGCGGTTCCTGTCAGGATAGTAGCCGCAGGAGCAAGGGTTCATGGCCGCAACCGCCATGAAGCCTGCCGGATATTGGTAAGAGCCCCTAAGCCTTGAAATTGTAACTGATTTTTCTTCCAGCGGCTGTCTCAGTACCTCGAGGGTGTTCTTCTGGAATTCCGGCAATTCATCCAGGAACAAAACGCCCAGATGGGAAAGGCTGACCTCTCCGGGCTTTGGCGTAGCACCTCCGCCCACAAGGGCTGTTGTTGTTATCGTATGGTGGGGGCTGCGAAAAGGCCGCCTCGTAACCAAGGGCTGCTGTCCTAAAAGTCCGGCGATGCTATAGATTTTTGATATTTCCATGCTTTCCTCGAAGGACAGCTCCGGCATGATGGTTGGAATGCGCTTTGCCAGCATTGTCTTTCCTGAACCAGGCGGCCCGATCATCAGGATATTGTGCATACCGCAGACTGCCACCTCGATAGCCCGTTTTGCGGCTCTCTGCCCTGCCACCTCCGAAAAATCCGGAAGCCCCTGTGCACTGTCTTCCTCCGTGTCCTCCTCAATCAAGTTCCCCTGGCCCCCTTCGGATATTTTCCCACCGGACATCTTCCTGCGGTTCTCCTCAAATAGTTCCCCTTTTCCTGTAAGGCTCCCTCCAAACAGCTCACGCTGGTCCATGCATTCCAGCGCCTTCCCTTTTGGCCCCAGTAGCAGCTCCGCCGCTTCCTTTAGCGTTGACACACCGAAGACCTGGATTCCTGCCACCGCTGCTCCTTCCCCCGCATTCCCCCTTGGGACAATGCATTTTGTAAAGCCCTGCTGTTTTGCGGAATACACAATTGGCAGAACCCCATTTACCTTATTTACTTTTCCATCCAGGCTGAGTTCTCCGATGATGAGGAAATCCTTAAGCTCCTCTTCCGGAAGATGGCCAAAGGCCGTAAGAATTGCGATTGCTACCGGAAGGTCGAAGGCGGTGCCTTCCTTCCGGATATCAGCGGGGGACAGATTGACAGTGATCCGTTTTGCCGGCAACAGATAGCCGGCATTCCTTAATGCGATCCGCACCCTTTCCCTGGCCTCCTTCACTTCCGAGCCCAGATAGCCCACCATATCAAAGACGGGAAGGCCGTTGCTTACATCTGCCTCCACGGATACGATCAGTCCGTCAATCCCATGAATTGCCGCACTATATACTTTGCTGAACATAAAACCTCCATTCCTTCTTAAAGCCTGCTTCTACGCCTGCCTCTCCTGTTAAGAAGGAATTGTTTACCTATCCGTAGTATAACAGAGTAAAAACCTGACCTCAAGAAAGATTTTACATTTGTAATATATGTCAGTTTTTCCGGATATTTTAGTCATTTTCCACATGGGTTTTCATTTTTACACCCGTGCCTTTCACTTTTTAACGACCTATTCAAAAAGTGAATAGGCCTTAATAAATAGTTTGAAGGTGACTTTCTTTCAAACTTATTTTTACAGAAATGTTTGACAAATCCATCACAAAATACTATGATGTATACTGATAATTATTACTGATTTTATTTCAAAACTCTTAAGTCCCTTATTTATTAAATAGTTAGAGGAGGATTCATCCCATGAATAAAGTTGAACTAAAGCCGGGAATTTACTATGTCGGCGTGGTGGATTGGCATCTCCGCAATTTTCACGGTTATTCCATCCACAGGGGTACAACCTACAACGCCTATCTGGTGGTCGATGAAAAGATTGCTTTAATTGACACCGTTAAGGCTCCCTTTGCAGGGGAGCTACTGGACCGCATCTCAGAAATAATTGATCCGGCGAGCATCGATTACGTGATATCCAACCATGTTGAAATGGACCACTCCGGCGCGATTCCGGCAGTTATGAAGGCGGCACCGAAAGCTACCCTGGTCACCTCTGATCCCAACGGATTAAAGGGGCTGAAGGCCCATTACGGCAGCGATTTTGAGTTCCAGCAGGTTAAGGCCGGGGATGTCATTTCCCTGGGAAAGAGAACCCTGACCTTTGTAGCTACCCCGATGCTCCATTGGCCGGACAACATGGTAACCTATTGTCCGGAGGAGAAGATATTATTCTCAAACGATGCCTTCGGCCAACACTTTACCTCAAGCAGGCATTTTGATGATGAGGTCAGGCTGTCGGAGGTTATGGCAGATGCCCGGGGCTATTACGCAAATATCCTGATGCCCTATGGTGCCCAGACCAAGAAGGCCCTCGCCATCGTGGAAGGGCTGGACATAGAATTAATCGCTCCCAGCCACGGTATCATCTGGAGATCCCATATCAAGGAAATCCTGGGGGCCTACCGGTATTTTTCCGAAGGCACCACGGAGGATACTGCCCTTGTCATCTTTGACTCTATGTGGCACTCCACGGAGAAGATGGCCCATAGCATCGCCGAGGGCTTTAGCCGCAGGGGTTGCGCTGTCCGCTTGCTGGACCTAAAGGAAAATGATTTATCGGATGTAGTAACCGAAGTTTTAACTGCCCGTTATATCGCTATCGGCTCACCTACCTTAAACAATAATATCCTGCCCAATGTAGCGGCTCTGCTCACCTACTTAAAGGGGCTGCAGCCCAAGAACAAAAAGGGCTTTGCTTTCGGCTCTTACGGATGGGGCGGACAGAGCATCGGCATCATTAACAGCGCTTTGGAGGACTTAGGCTTTGAGCTCCTGCTGGATCCGGTCCGCATCAATTACCTTCCTTCCAAGGAGCAGCTCCGGGAGCTTGAGGACAGGGTTGCTTCCCTCTAATGCTCTGCTTTTTATCGCTGTACCACTTAGGACAGGCTTTATACGGTGCAAGGACAGCTTTCCTTTACGGGAAGTTAAAAATCAACGTTCCATAACTTTAACAATCAGATAGTTTTTTAATAAAATGCGCATATAATGTACCAAGATACACGATGCTTTATGAGGGCATGCCTGCAGGCACCCCCGGCATCCTGTGATTGAGGTGATTATATGCGCATTTTAGAATTAAGGGAAAAGGAAGTCATTAACTGCAGGGATTGCGTGAGGCTTGGCTATGTCTGTGATATAGAATTTGATATCTGTACCTGTCATATTACCCATATTATCATTCCCGGCCCCTGCAGGATATGGGGAATCCTGGGCAGGGACCATGAATATGTCATCCCCTGCTCCTGCATTAAGCAGATCGGAGCCGATGTTATTATCGTGGATGTTGATATAGAAAAATATCTGGTAAAATGCATCTAAATAAATATTTGTAATAATTTCCTTGACCGTTTCAACTTACTTTACTATAATTTATATATTAAGTATCAGGGTATGCTTAAGCTCATTATACCGGATGTCCAGCCCGATACAATGGGTTTTTGGCATACCCTGGAATTTACCAACAGATTAGGAGGATATTTCTATGAAGTGCCCGTTTTGCAACAAGGACAATACAAGGGTTATTGATTCAAGGCCATCTGATGAAAATAACTCGATTCGGAGAAGACGCCAATGCGATGCATGCAACCGCAGATTTACCACATATGAAAAGGTAGAAACTATTCCTCTGGTCGTCATTAAAAAAGATAATAACCGGGAGCCCTATGACCGTTCCAAAATTGAAGCCGGTGTTTTCCGCTCCTGCCATAAGCGTCCGATTTCCGTAGACCAGATCACCGCCCTGGTGGATGAGGTAGAGACACTGATCTTCAACCGTGAGGACAAGGAAATCCCAAGCCACGTTATTGGTGAAATATTGATGGACAAATTAAAGGATCTCGACCCTGTGGCATATGTGCGCTTCGCATCCGTATACCGTGAATTTAAAGACGTGAACACCTTTATGGAAGAGATAAAGAAGATTCTGAGCAAAGAATAAGGCTATACCATTTTTGCTGCTTCCTGGTTTATTATGACCACCGGTCAAAGCCGGTGGTTTGAACCGTTTCCTGGTGTCGTCATCCATGGATGATTCTTTTTTTTCAGCCTATTTTGCCTCATAGCCCTAACATGCACCGTCATATAGAAAGCAAATGCGATTAACAGGGGCATATAAAAATTAATGACCCTGGTTAAGACCATTGCAGAGGGTAATTCATCCATGGAATAAAACCTCAGGAACACATTCAAAAATGCATTTTCCGCTATTCCCACGGCACCGGGCAGCGGAATCGCCACCACCGCAATGCTGATCAGCGCCTGCCCCGCCATCAGGTCAACCGCACCTGCACTTCTATGTCCAAAGCCTAAATAAACCAGATAAGAAACCATATAATAGGCCGTCCACTGGACCAAGGCCACAAGGAAAACCCGGACAAACAGCCCCGGGTGCTTTAATATATAATGGGACTTATCCTGGTAGGAAGCCACCAGGCCGTCCAGCTTCCTTTTTAATTCTTCCCCGTTCTTAACCAGCCTAACCTTCTCCCCTAACCTCAAGCCATTTCTAATAAGAAAGGGTACTGTTTTTCCCAGGAACATGACTGCAACCAGGATCAAGGTAAGTCCTAAGATTACCGCCGCACCGGCAATGATCAGGTATTTCATCCAGGTCTTATAGCCGGACACATATTCAAAACGCAGTACTGCCGCCAGGCCGCCATAGACCAGCATTACGATCTGGCTGACGGACACCATTAAAAATACGGTAATTGCCGATAGATCCACATGAATCCTGTCCTTGTTCATATAATAAACCTGGGCCGGCTGCGCACCGCTCGCCCCCGGAGTGATCGCCCCAAAATAAGTGCCCACATAGGCGTAACCAATACATTTTAAATAGGAAGCAGGATGTCCCAACCGCCTTAATATAAGGTTCAGATTCAACGCCTGGCATCCGACATAAACAAACATCATCAGTATTCCGGCGCATAAATAAAAGGGATGGACACTCCGAATGACCCGTGCGATCTCACTAATCCGATATTCCTTTAACATAACGCTGATTGTAATTGCCATTAATAAAACCACAAATAGGATGCTTCTTACTTGGTTTTTCCTACTCACAATACGTGTTCCCATTGCTACCTCCGAGCTTTTGTCATTCTTCATGTCATTTGCTTTGTCACTTCTTTCGTTATTCCCTTTATTATTCTCTCTATGTTATTATCCCACTTTTACCGTGACTTACAAGTAAATTGTAAACAAATTAGCAAACAATTTTAAAAGGGTACTTGAAAAATCAAGTACCCCATGTATAATTAGTTTAGAAGTGATCAAAGACAGTAGTGTCCGATGACCTTACGTTTCGGATAACTGCATAATTTTTAGTTACGGGCTATCCTCTATGGCGGTAGAGGATAGCTACTTTTTCTTTTGATGATTATCTATGTAAGTTAATGCTGCGAAAATCAACAGCACTAATGTCAACACCTCAAGTGTATTCATATTACATTTCCTCCTTCGTTTATTTCCGAAGGGAATCATCACACTATCCTCTGTTTTCTGCACAATTATACCTAAATATCTTAGTACAAGAATTAGTAAATTCCAACCATTTTTATATATTTATTTCTCTATTATTACATATTGTTACATCATGCTAATTCTTCTGTGTACCGCATAAACTTCCCCTTTACAGCAGAAAAACACAAAGCAGGAGCCATAAAAAAGACCCCCGCCATAATGTTACATTCCATAAATAATTCTTCATAAGATTCATCCGGCAGCTTATTTATGCTAGCGCGGTGAATATAAGTGCATCTATCTGCACCTGGGCGCAGACCGGGCATCCCGTGCTTGCCTGCACCTGGCAATCATGGGATGTTAAAGGCAAGCCTGGGTGTATATAGATGCACTCATATTCACCTCACAGCCTAACCCTCGCCCCATCCATCCAATGCGCAAGAATCTTCACATCAAATAATTCTTCATATTCTTTAAAGCAGATTTCTCCAACCGGCTTACCTGTGCCTGGGAGATATTGATTTCCTTAGCTACCTCCATCTGGGTTTTCCCTTCGAAAAACCGCAGCTTAATAATATTATGTTCCCTCGGTGACAGTTTATCCATCGCTTCCTTCAAGGATATCTCCTCAATCCAATTCTCTTCCTTGTTTTTCTTATCACTGACCTGGTCCATAATATAAAGGGCATCGCCACCTTCCACATAGACAGGGTCATAGAGGGATACAGGACTTTGGATTGCATCCAGGGCATACACGATATCCTCTTTACTAATCCCTATCTCTTCCGCGATCTCGCTGACGGTGGGTTCCTTCTCATTTTTCTTTATCAACGCTTCCTTCGCGTAAATAGCCTTATATGCGGTATCCCTTAAGGACCGGCTGACGCGGATAGAATTGTTGTCCCTCAGGTACCGTCTTATTTCACCTATGATCATGGGCACTGCATAGGTCGAGAATTTTACGTTCTGGGTTACATCGAAATTATCAATGGCCTTCATCAAACCAATGCAGCCAATTTGAAACAGATCATCAACATTTTCGTTGCTTCCCGAAAATCTCTGGATAATGGACAGCACTAACCTGAGATTTCCCTTGATATAGAGCTCTCTGGCTTCTTTATCCCCGCTCAGAATTTTTTTAAATAATTCTTCCTTTTCACTGTTTTTTAACAATGGCAATTTAGATGTATTTACGCCACAAATCTCAACCTTATAAAGAGCCATACCGAAACCTCCGAATCACAACTTTTACATTAATAAATGATTCACTTTTTGGCTCCCATTTATACTGTTATAAGGAAAGAAATAATTTCCAATTACCAAATTCTATTCAAAACGTACCATTTCTTTTTTTAACCGCTTGATAATTTTTTTCTCCAGCCTTGATATGTAGGACTGGGAAATTCCCAGGAGGTCTGCAACCTCTTTCTGGGTCCTCTCCAGGCCATCATCCGTGTTCAGCCCAAAGCGCAGGTCCACAATGACCCTTTCCCTGTCGGACAGCTTGGTTAAGGCCTTCCGGAGTAATTTCCGGTCTACCTCCTCTTCAATGTTATGGTAAATGACATCCTCTTCCGTTCCAAGGATATCAGAAAGCAGCAGCTCATTCCCATCCCAGTCCACATTCAGGGGCTCGTCAATGGATACCTCCAGCTTCGTCTTATTATTTCTGCGCAGATACATCAGTATTTCGTTCTCGATGCATCTTGACGCATAGGTTGCGAGCTTGATGTTCTTATCCGGGTTAAAGGTATTGATGGCTTTAATTAATCCTATGGTCCCTATCGATATCAGATCCTCGACGCCCACACCCGTGTTATCAAATTTCTTTGCTATGTAAACAACAAGCCTTAGATTATGTTCCACCAGGATTGACTTCATTTCACTGTCTTCATCGGTCCCCAGCTTTTCGATTACTTGTGCTTCCCTGACCGGATCCAGTGGAG
Source organism: Clostridiales bacterium (assembly GCA_012839295.1). GTDB lineage: Bacteria > Bacillota > Clostridia > Lachnospirales > Lachnospiraceae > Mobilitalea. Next base: position 9,318 of record DUNO01000058.1, on the reverse strand, counting down.
GAGGTAGTATCTCTGCACCGCCAATGTAATGGATTTCCCCCTTTTGCCCGAAAAAAAACGTCCTGATATTCGGTATCATCCGAAATTGCAGCTTGTTTGGTATTGATAATTTTAGTAACATTGATAGACCTCCTATTATTATGCACATACGTTTTATCTTATCAACTTCATAAACGGCTTGCTTTCGTGTGGCATCCTGCGATCCTGTATGAAAGGATGGATTCCACAAGAATATAATCCTAGAGGATAAAATCCCCTGGGATCATATCCTTATGCAGTATCACCCGGTACTCCTTCTGGGGGGACAGCTGGTTATCGCAAACAGCAGCAATGACCTTATTCATACTGCCCACATTTTTTCCGGCATAAACCACCAGTTTATCCAGCACTAACCCGGCCATCATCCCCTTTTCCCGTCCTATTGACCGGAAGGGAATCCATTTTAATGGAAGGAACTCCTCCTTACCATCTTCTGCCCCTGGCCCATCGGAAGCTGTCCCAAGGGAGGTTCCCTCCAGCATGGCCTTCGTCCTATAAAACTGTGTCCTCATTCCCTCCGTCAGCAGGGCTTCTAAAAGTGATGCTTCCATGACGATAACCGCCTTCCCCGTTACCGGGTCAAAGAGCCCGTTTCCTGTATCCAGTAACCCCTTTGTCTTTATATGGTTATCCATAAGAAACAGCTCTACGTCATATAGCTCCATCCTGCTCCCGGCATAACACCGGTAAAACCAGATGACGGCCAGCGCCAGCAAGGAAGCCGCAGTAAAGGCCACCGCAATAAACTTCCAGGAAATGCCGCTGTATAGAAAGAATTCACCAAACCGTACCAGTTGGATTTTAATACCTGTATTATAGTAAACCGTATTAATTAATCCTCCAACCGCATATGTAATTAGATACAAAACAATTATTTGCTTTACCAGCTCCCCTTTCCCCATTTTCCCGAATGCTATCCTTACCATGACGGCTGCAGCAGCAAAATTCATGATAATTACCCTCAAAATTACATTCATCCACGGAAAAAGACCAACCAGTGCCGCTACTCCGGCTCCCACAGCCGCAGCAGCAATTCGTCTTATACAGGTGCCTTCCTTTCTGTTAATCTTCTTTAACAGATACAGTAATATAAAATCCAGGATAAAATTCAGGATAAAAATAATATCCGGATATACTTCAAAATACAAAATTCACCTCCATCGCCCAAAATACATTATCCAAAGGAGCGACTGCATTTGTCATCCGTAAAAAGGAATAGTAGCGCCCAGTCGCTATAGTGTCTGCCAACTTCCCCCAAAGGGCCAATAGAAGGAGTATTCCCATCCATTTTCCTGCTCCATGGGGGAGCCCTTTATGATGATAGTTCGATTATAACTTGTTTCGAATTCAATATATGTCATTTTCTGGAAATAAAATCACTGTTTTCATTTACTATTTCCAACAGCAAAGATGATATTTTGCATTTTTCGCACAAAAAAGGCTGTCAGATTATACGTATCGTAATAATCTGACAGCCGGACACTCTGCCTTGCAGGGGTTAATCCGCCCAATAAGGGCATACCTTGTTCTATGTACCACTATTTATGACGATTTTTCTGTAAAAACTCAGGAATCTTAATTCCACTCGGATCCGTGTTCGTATTGGAAGGTGCTTTTGCAGGCTGGCCGATGGGCCTCCTGTTTGGATCCGTATTAAAGGGGGAAGAGGAGGATGGACTTGTCTGGGTACCTGAACCAAAGACCGACCCGCCGGTATAAGAAGGTCTGCCCATATTAAATTCAGGCTTTGCTGCCGGTCTGCCGGAGGTATTTCCATAGGAGCCGGCCATATGGGGCTGCCTTAAGAACTCCGGTGTCTTAACCATATCCTTTGTCTTGGCATCCAGTCCCGTCGCAATGACAGTGATTGTAGCCGTATCCGGATTAACATCATCAAACATGGCACCAAAGATAATGTTCGCCGTATCTCCCGCAAGCTCCTGCACCAGGGTTGCCGCTTCATTAGCCTCAATCAGGCTGATATCTCCGGATATATTAATAATTACATGGGAAGCACCCTGGATCGTGGTCTCCAGTAATGGACTGGTGATTGCCTGCTTCACAGCATCAATGCACTTATCATCACCGATACCCATTCCAATACCAATATGTGCTACGCCCTTGTCCTTCATAACAGTCTGGACATCGGCAAAATCAAGGTTAATCAGGCCGGGGACATTAATTAAGTCCGTGATTCCCTGGACACCCTGCTGCAATACCTCGTCCGCTTTACGCAGGGCATCCGGCATGGTCGTCCTGCGGTCAACAATTTCGAGTAATTTATCATTCGGAATCACAATCAAGGTATCTACATGCTCCTTTAAGCGGTCAATACCGTTGATCGCATTCGTCATACGTGTCTTTGCCTCAAACCGGAAGGGCTTCGTCACAATACCGACAGTCAGGATTCCCATTTCCTTCGCAATCTGGGCTACGACAGGAGCTGCACCGGTTCCGGTTCCGCCACCCATACCACAGGTGACAAACACCATGTCCGCACCCCTGATAATCTCGGACAGCTGCTCCCTGCTCTCCTCGGCAGCCTTCTGGCCGATCTCCGGCTGTGCTCCGGCACCAAGACCCTTCGTAAGCTTTTCCCCGATTTGGATGCAAAGCGGAGCCTTACAGGTCTTTAAATGCTGCTTGTCCGTATTCACACAGACAAACTCAACTCCAAGGATATTCTCTTCTATCATTCGATTAACGGCGTTATTACCTGCTCCTCCTACCCCAATTACAAGTATTTTAGCTGTAGTATCCGCCTCATTTGTTCTTATCTCAAGCAAGGTCGATTCCTCCTTTTAACATATTCTTTTCTGATGAAATTCATCTCTGGATGAAATAAATTTCATTTATTTACAGGCGGCTTGTCCTCCCAAATCACCTGCTCGAATTCGTGATCCCCTTCAAAATGTTCCAGTTTTCTTCCAAAACCACATCATAATGGGATAAAATCCAGTCCATATACTAAGTGTGGTATAGCATAATCCTACCTTATATGATATCTTTAAATTCCCAAATAATCAAGCATAATTTTAAAAAATTGCGATATATTTTTGTGACTTTTTCCCTTATTCTGTCGTTTTCTTTAGTTTCCCAATAATGCTTTCCGCACCTTTTACATAATTTCTCATATCAATTGTGATATCCATCCCCTTTGCTTTTTCCATTATACTCCTTATTTCAGAGAACTCTTCATCATATGTACTTTTTTTACCGAGCAGAATTGTTACTCCTCCACTGTCAAGAACTACTTCATCATTTGCCTTAAAGTTGATTGTATCAATATCCAGCCCGTATTTATCAATAAGCTGCATTAAATTAATGATTGTATGAAACAGCTTCTCATTGCGGAGCACCCGTTCCTGCTCCTTCTTTAATGCTTCCTCTTTCTCTTTCTCAAGCCTTTGCTTTTCACTTAAATTTGGATCCGGCTCCTCAGCCTGGCTCTCCGGGGCTGCATTTTCCACCCTGAGCCTTTCATTCAAAATAATCTCCTTAAACTTAAGTCCCTTAATTTCAGGGATCCTATCCAGTCTTTTCGAAGAGCTCTCTACTACCATTCCATCCTTATCAAAATATAAATATTCCCCCATGAATTCCACACAGCCTGCAACCATCTTTTCATATACATAAATGGTAATGGCATGGCTGCTGTTCATCTCAACATCCAGCTTCTCAACAAAGGGCAGCTCCGGTACAGGGAAAAACTTATATTTCAGATACAGGTACAGGGCATTATGCTCCTGGGGTGATGCAATTACATGCTCCTTGATCTGCTCACTCGTGTACTCCTGGGCTCCAATCACTTCCACTGTCTTAATACGAAAAGCAGTTAGTAAGACGGCTGCCGGCACTGCGGCTATTACCAGAAGAATCAATAATTTTCTACCAATTCTTATCCATACGCTATTTTTATTCCTTCGCATATTCCTACCCACTGTTTATGTCCATGTCCATCCCCACGGGCATTGCCTGTCATTAGGGCATCGCCCTTATATTGTACAAATCTCCATGAAAATGTTAGCATGAACCCGGTTCTCCCTTCGTTTATTCATTTATTTTTTCCTAGCTGTCCAGCCTGTTTTCGCTGCAATACCTTATATCCCCGCCAAGAGCCAGGAAATCACGGCAGATATCCTCATATCCCCGTTCAATGTAGGTTGCATCATGGACAATCGTTGTCCCCTCAGCCGCAAGACCTGCAATAACCAGGGCTGCCCCGCCTCTTAAATCATGTGCCCTGACTACGGCTCCATGCAGCTGCGCCACTCCTGTGATCTCTGCTGCATTGGTATCCTTTTGCAGCTGAATCCGGGCGCCCATTTTCGTCAGGTCCTCCACGTTCTGGTACCGTGATTCAAAGATTTCCTCTAAAATTGTACTTTTGCCCTCCGCTAAGGTCAGTACCGTCATAAGCTGTGATTGCATATCCGTAGGAAAACCGGGATAGGGCTTTGTGTTCAGCACCGCAACCGGCAATGGCCTCTGAAAATTCCTGACCCGTACCTGGTCGCTGTTTACATCAATCCTACAGCCAACCTTTTGTAAGATATGGAGTGTGGAGTCCAAATGTCTGACGGGAGTATGGGTAAACAATACGTCCCCCTTCACTGCTGCAACCGCCGCCATATATGTTCCTGCAACAATCCTGTCCGGCGAAAGGTAAAACTCAACATCCTGTAGCTGCTTTACCCCTTCAATCTCCAGATAAGCGGTACCCAGCCCGCGAATCCTTGCGCCGGCTCCGATTAAGTAGCTGCATACTTCTGTTATTTCCGGTTCCCTTGCGGCATTGTATATCCGGGTAACTCCCGTTGCCAGTACGGCAGTCAGTATGATATTCTGGGTTGCACCAACACTTGGAAACTCCAAAAATATATCCGTGCCGATAATCCGGTCCGAATAGCAATGGATCATACTGCCGTCTTCCTGCAGGAACTCCTCTGTGACATTCATTTTTTTAATTGCATTCAGGTGATAATCAATAGGCCTTTTTCCAATGGAACAGCCACCAGGATACGCTATGGTAACCTCATGGAAACGGCCGAGGATCGCACCAAGAAACAGGATGGAGCTTCTCATCTTCCTGACAAAATCCTCTGATACACAGGTAACATCAGCCTTGCTGCTGTCCACAATCAGGGTATTCTCCTCCCAACTGGTTTTGCACCCCAGCTCTTCCAATATTTTGACCATATGGAACACATCCAGAATCCTGGGACAATTCTTTAGTTTGGAGATACCTTTATTCAAAATAGTAGCAGCTATGACTGGTAATGCCGCATTCTTTGAACCCTGAATCTTAAGTTCACCCTTCAGCTGCTTCCCGCCGATTATCTCAATACTCGACATAGTCCACCTCAGACTTCAAGGAAATATACTACACTATATGATATCTTGCATGTCCGGGTGAATGGCCTATTTTTCTCCTTTTATCTGGTTTGAGACACTCAGCACAATTCCCATCTCAAATAATATAACCATAACCGCGCTTCCCCCATAGCTGATAAAGGGTAAGGGAATACCCGTGGAAGGAATGGAATTGGTAACAACGGCAATATTAATCATAACTTGAGTGGCAATGTGGGCAAGGACTCCGGTCGCGATCAGGCCACCAAACAAGTCCGTGGAATTAATGGCGATGATGAAGATGCGCCAAACTAAAAGTATAAACAATAAAATCAACGCGAAGGCTCCAAATAAGCCAAGCTCCTCGCAGATGACGGAAAATATCATATCATTATGGGATTCCGGAATAAAGCCAAGCTTTTGCATGCTCTCCCCCAGTCCCTTTCCAAAGACACCGCCTGAGGCTATGGCATACAGCCCCTGCAGGATCTGGTATCCCTTTTCATGGGTTTCTACATTCAGCCACACCTTAATACGTTCGGCCCGGTAACCTTCAAACACGATAAACAAAGCACCTGCGCCGATAAAGCCAAGCCCGGCAGCAATAAAATATCCCTTCTTTCTGCTGGCCACGAAGCAGACCGCAACCATGACCATCCCGGCAATCAATGCCGTGGATAAATTCTCAACAGCAATTAGCCCTACCAGGGGTGCGATAAAGAACACCACCCTTAAGAAGCCCCGGAATTTATCCAGCCTCTTGGGCGCTATATTTACAATATATGCCGTGAAGACAATGACCGCGATCTTGGACAGCTCGGAGGGCTGGAACCTTCCCAGGGGTCCCATTTCAATCCACCGCTTGGAGCCGTTTACCTCCACTCCGAAAAATAATACAAATATCTGAAGACCAATACAAAGTATGTATAATATGGTCACCGGCCGCAGCCGGATGACCGGCAGCTTGACTGTCAGCAGATGGTAATCCAGCTTTGATACAAACAGCATGACCAGGATTCCGAGGCCTGCAAAAAGTGCCTGGCGCTCCAGAAAATGGGTTGCATTCCCATAGATCCTCTGGGCATTGTAGGAGCTGGTACTATATATCATGACTAAGCCAAAGCATACAAGAAAAAGTATCAGAAATAATAAGCTATAATCATAATAGCTGTGTATCTTTTTATTTGCTTCTCTGACCGTTCTGCCCATCGTTCCACTCCTATATCTTTTTTAAGTCGTGGAATATGCCATAAGCTGCCTAACGCAGACCCTTTACATATTCCTTGAATAGATTGCCCCTTTGTTCAAAGTTATCAAACATCCCCCAGCTCGCACAGGCCGGGGATAGTAATACATTATCTCCAGGCATCGCCTGGCTGGCGCTGATACGTACCGCTTCCTCAAGGGTATCCGCCATGATAATGTTGCGGAAGCCCTGACGTTTTGCTGCTTTTGCTATCTGCCTCTTCGTCTGTCCAATCAACACCAGGCATTTTATTTTTCCCTGGAAGGCCTGGACCCAGGGCACAAAGGAAACCTTTTTATCATAGCCTCCCGCAATGAGCACTGTGGGATTCTTCATGGCCTGGATTGCCTTTATGGAGGCATCCGGGTTCGTTCCTTTGGAATCATTATAATAAGTGACACCGTGGATTGTCTCTACATATTCAATCCGATGCTCCACCCCCTTAAAATTATAGAGGGTTTTGCGTATCTGGTCCATTGGAACCCCCATACGGAGGGCAATTCCTACCGCCGCCATGACATTTTCCTGGTTATGCCTCCCAATCACATGCAGGTCATTGGTGCTGCAGATGAACAGCTTTTCTCCTGCATCCGAATAAAAAATCTCATCCTCCTCCAGATAAAGCCCGGCCTCCAGCTCTGTCTTGCTGCTAAAGAATAATACCTTGGCTTTCAACCGCTGTGCCATCCTCCGGAGGGCCTCATCCTCATAATTCAGGATGCAAAGCTCATCCTTTGTCTGGTTCATGGCTATCCGCTCTTTCATGGCTATGTACTCTTCCATTGTGTGGTGCCGGTCCAAATGGTCCGGCGTGATGTTTAAGATTGTACTGACATCCGGCTTAAAGCTATGGACTGTCTCCAACTGGAAGCTGCTCAGCTCAACTACTGTAACTGTTTCCTCCGTTGTATCCAGCGCTACGTCCGTGTAGGTATTACCAATGTTGCCTACTACAAAAACCTGGGGAAAATAACTTTTCATCAGCTTTCCGACCAGGGTTGTGGTGGTGGTCTTACCATTCGTCCCCGTAATGCCAATTACCTTGCCCCGGGCATAACGGTAAGCCAGCTCAATCTCCCCCCAGACGGGAATGCCCCTTTCCCTGATCCTGACAATGTCCGGATGGTCACAGGGAACCCCTGGGCTGACAACCAACAAATCTATGGACTGGACCATTTCCTCCGAGAGGCTTCCCGTAATGAGTGTAAAATGATCCTCCGTATCGAATTGACTTGCAAAATCAAACTTCGTCATGGTGACATTACAGTCATATAGTACGACAAATGCCCCTAATTTCTGCAGCAACCTTGTTGCTGAAACACCGCTTTTTGCGGCTCCAAATACCATTACCTGCTTATCCTTAAGCTGCATATACACCCTCCCAGAGCTATGGAGTACCCTGTGGTTTAGAATACTCTATGAAATCACCTTATGAACCTCTCTTTTCTTTTGCAATTCATAGGTATCCCATTCTTCTTCCGTAAAGGAGGGCAGCTTCTTTAGCTGATCCCCATCAAGGCTACCAGGCAAAGGATTGTGGTCACAATGGAAAATACGGCTACCACCCTGGTCTCCGACCACCCCATCAATTCAAAGTGATGGTGGATTGGAGCCATTTTAAAGATCCGCTTGCCGCCGGATATTTTAAAATACCCCACCTGCAGCATGACCGACAGCACCTCAACCAAATAGATTAAGGCTACGATCAGGATGAACAGGGGCATTCTCAACATATATGCGCTCATTACGACGAACCCTCCCAGTGCCAGGGAGCCTGTATCCCCCATAAATACCTTAGCGGGATAAACATTATATAGAAGGAAGGCGAGCAGGCTTCCTGCAACAGCACCTGTAATCGGCGATATGCCGCTCTGCATTGCAATGGCCACCACAGTAAAAAAAGTGGCAATAAGCAGTGTCACACTGGACTCTAAGCCATCCAGGCCATCCGTAAAATTAGACCCGTTGACCGTTCCAAGAAAGGCGATAAAGAAAAGCGGAATGAACAGGAAACCCGCATCCACGTATTTCCCTCCTGAAAAGGGTATCAGCATTGAGGTCCCCACATCCGTATAATTCAATAAATAATAGCATAGGATCGCTGTTACAAGCACCTGCCCTACAAGCTTTTGCCAGGCGCGGAGACCCATGGAGCGCTTCATTACCACCTTGATGTAATCGTCCAGGAATCCAATGATCCCAAAGCCGACAGTGGCAAACAATACCGGTACAAGATCCGGGTATTTATTGATATAAATGACTGAGGTGATTGCAATACTGAGTACTATAATAATACCGCCCATCGTCGGGGTCCCTGATTTTTTCTGATGGGACTGGGGTCCCTCCTCACGGATGTACTGGCCGAATTTTAATTTCCTGAGAAACGGAATAAGCAGAGGGCACAGAACTGCGCAAACCCCAAAGGCTATAATGACTGGCAGTATTACTGCTAAGTTTGAAAAATTCATATGTTGTCTCCATTCCGCTGCTGTTTGCAGACTTTGCATTGTAGAATTCTTGCGATATTATACCATGGAAAACCCACCATGGTATGGCGCTTTGCGCCAGGATGCACACTCCCGTTGGTCGGCGCCGGTATAATGTCGGAGACATTATACCATGGAAAAATCACCATGGCATGGCGCTTTGCGCCAGGATGCGCACTCCCGTTGGTCGGCGCC
>DUNO01000057.1 GCA_012839295.1 Clostridiales bacterium | reverse complement strand
TTCACTTTTTGAATAGGTCATCAAAAAGTGAAAGGCACGGGTGTAAGGATGGAAAAAGAAAAAAGAAAGAAATCTGCCATACATAGTGATCACTTATAGGGTATGCAGCGGATTCCTTTCTTTTTCAGATTCATTTAAAAGAGGTCAATTACGCTGACGGGGCAACCATCCCTGGCTTCCTCGGCCCGCTCAAGGCAATTTTCCGGAATATCGCCTTCGATTGCCTCTGAGACATCATTTTCATTATAGCTAAAGACCTCGGGACAGACATCAATGCACAATCCACAACTGATGCAACCGTCTTGATCAACTGCTGCTTTCATAAAATTCTCCTTTCTTAATAAAACACAAGATAAGAATAGTATGATTATGGAAGCGGTGGATTATTCATGTATGGTAGGACATTTTATTCAGATGGAAAGGATATCCCTATCCCAAAAGCTTTATTAATTCGTTTGTATTTTTTAGACCCAGCTTTTTTAAAATACTTGTTTTCTGGTTTGAAATCGTCTTATTAGCCGATTTTATCCCTATATCGTTGCCGATCATTAATTCAAGCACACCTCTCTCTGCCGAGGACAAATCTTCTAAAATCAGCTTTCTGATAAGGATCTGATGTGGAGTAGTCCCACCTGCGACCTGGCGTATGGTATCACATAAGATAGAAAATTGGCTTTTGAACAGGTAATCAGACGCAAAAGCCTTCTTAACGGCGTATTCGACAATTTTCACAGACTCCAGTGATGTTAGGATAATTATTTTTGCACCGGACTGTATTCGTATATTTTTAGCAGTCTCAACTCCATCCAAATCCGATATTGATAAATTCAAATCCATGAGTACGATATGGGGCAAAAGCTTACAGGATAGCCTTATTGCATCATTTGGATTTGCTGCGACCCCTACGCACTCCATATCTGTTTCCTTTGCAATGTGCTGTCTGACCAGAAATGCAAAGTCATCATCATCCTCAACAATCAATACTTTTATTTTGTTATCCATTTGCCGCAAGCTCCTTGCTTTTTATACGTTTCAAGGGAAAGTGCAAAATAAACTGTGCACCGGTATTTTTATCGCTGATAACTTCTATGGATCCGTGATGAACCTGCATCACGCTTTTGCAATAGGATAAGCCGACACCAAAATTAGTATTGTTTTTCTTTGTCGTGTAAAATGGTTTGAAAATTTGCTTCATCTGGTCAGCAGTCATGCCGGTTCCACTGTCGGCGATTTTAATACAAAAGCTTTTTTTATCATAGAAGGAAGCTATGTCAATAGATCCGTTTTGGGCGATTGCTTCAAATGCATTCATTATAATATTATGTATCACTTCAATGATAGCTTGTACATCACAAATAATGAATACCTCATCCTTATTATCTATAGTTACTTGGATATTATTACTATGCGCTGCATTACAAGCTTCCAATGCTTCATATATAAGCTTTGTGGAGCAGCACAACTCATCTCCGGCTATTTTTGGTGAGAAGCATTTGTTTGTTTTTTCAGTGAAAGAGACAAGCTGTTTCATAGACCTGTCAATAATATCAAGCTCCTCCAGCTGGTTGTCCTCCAGTTTTTTTCGGATGTTATCCATTGACCAGCTTATTTTTGCTATGTGATTTTTTAGCATATGATTGATATACTGGGTACTTGTGTTTGCAATCTGCATTTCTGAATGCCAATCATATTTGGTAAAGGAGATTTTGACACCCATAAAGCCTTCCTTGTAGGCGATATAGATATAAAATAGTAAAACAGCAGCCACAAGATAAATATTGTCCTTCCATATTTTTTTCAGACCGTCAAGGTTCAAGGTATGGATGACAAATATGGTTATAATGCAGTAATAATATGGTAATAGGAGAACCTCCAGGATAATTCTTTTTCTTCTCTTTATTTCATGGGAGCTTTCATTTTTAACACTCCTGAACATGATGATGGAGCCAATTACCGCATATCCGATATTGTATAAAGACATGCAGTACCAAAAGTCAACCCGGTTCAATTGGAAAAATTTAAATTGTGCCGGAGGGTAGATAAATAAATAGACTGATATGATAAGGACGGTAAGCAGCTGGATCATAAGGAACGCTTTTTTGTTATTTTTGTCCAGATCGGAAAACTTCATTGATAATGTGATGAAACAAAGGGGTGAGACAAGGTACAGGAATGCGGTTACATAGCTGTTGGCTGTCACATATGCGGATATTTCAACCTGTGGATATCTGTAAAGCAGTACAGGCACAACCTTATCCATAAAAAATTCTTTTAACGTGCCCAGGGAAGCAAGCAAATAGCAATAGGCAAACCATCTGTTAATCTTATTATATCTGTCTGAAAAGAAAATAAATGCGGCTATTACCCATAATGCTATTGATAAAATCATGTTCATCATCTCCCGGGTGCTTCAGTGACTACAATTTTATCAGAACTTTCCATATAATTCAACCGGATTATTGGCGCCGGATTATTTATAGAATATTCCTATAATTTTTGGGAAAGCACTTCGGATACTTGCTATTAGCCTGTACCATAATTTAAAATCAAAGGAAAGGCTTAGGAGTGCTCCGGCTGCCAGGGCACCCATGGATGGTGTCTATTATGAAAACAAAATTGCATATTAAAACAGGTGATTTGAACAGGGGTGGAGAGCTGCTATGTTTCGCATTGCATTAATTTTAGAAGAAAACAGGGAATTGGAATTTTGTAAGGAAATACTGATCAAATATGCCGTACAGTATGACCTTGAAATGGATATCCGTATTTACAAAAACCTTGGGGCCTGCATGGAGGAATTACCGGATATTGATATGGCCATAATCAACTATGAATATTATTTAAGAAAAGAAACCATGAAGGGGAAGCTGAATCCGAAAAATGAGTTCTGCGGAATTTGTTTTTACAAAAAGCAACTGGACCAGGAAGGATATATTTTTGAGGACAGGCCTGTGGCATACATTAAGCTGTCGGAATTTGACACCTATGTGTATTCCATTATTTCCTTACTGGAAAGAGAGATCAAAAAGCACAATAATGTCCTGCAATTAAACACAAGGTTCGGGTGTTATGCAATATCGAAAAATGATATTTTGTACTGTCAGAGTGATTTAAAATATGTGGTTGTCTATACGGCGACGAAAAAAGTCTACAAAAAGGTTATGAAATTATCAGAGCTGGAGGGACTGCTTGGCAGTGAGGCATTTTTGCGTGTCCACCAAAGCTTTTTGGTGAACAGGGATTACGTGGAGGAATTGGATAAATCCAGGGGGATATTGATCCTGCGGGGAGGCATTGAAATCCCAGTCAGCAAGAATTATGCAAAGGATACGGTAAATAGCTTTTGATAATTATGGCTTTTGGGCGGCTGATTCTGAAGTGGAGCCATTTTATTTCCTGATTTCAGGTATAGTATGCATGAGGAGGTAATCATATATTTTACCATAATTATAATGAAATAGGAGAAGGCTTTTTTGATATTGAAGCGAGGGAGCCGGTTGAAAAATTTGAAATTGGAAATGGATTTGAACAGGAAATTTATGAACAGGGAGATGCTGAGAGGATAATTATCAGGAGAACGCAGAGCTGTGACGGGGGTGAACAGCAGGATGATGGTATGGTACAGGATGATGGCATAGTGCAGGATGATGATATGGTGCAGGATGATGGCACAGTGAAGGATGATGGTGCGGTGCAGGATAGTAGCACAGTGAAGGATGATGGTGCGGTGCAGGATAGTAGCACAGTGCAGGATGATAATGCGGTGCAGAATGATGGCACAGTGAAGGATGATAACACGGTGTGGGATGATAGCGCGGAAGCTTTAAGCCACACAGAAGCTGCATGGGAGACACTGGAAACTATGCTGGAAAGCAAATGCGCCGATTATGACCGGGACTACAGAGGGATCCGTATCGATAACTTGGCTGCAGATATGAAATATGAGAATGGAATCATAATATTAAACGGGCAATTGCTAAAGGAGGGCAGCAAGGCGATTGCAAATAGAATCGAACAGCTATTTAAGGAGGTATAAGCAATGAAGCAAAACAGATTAAAGAAAATGGTCTTGGACGCTGTTTCTGAGAAAACCTATTCCAATGAAGACCTGGTACAGATGAGAAAGGTAATTACATGTATTCCGGAGATGTTTAATGCCGTGGAAATCGACAAGAGAATGCTGAAAAAAAGGATGGAAGGGATTATTGACCGCTCGGGCAACTCCTTAAATTCCATTCTTAAATATCTGGAATTAAAGCTTGTGAAGGGAAGAAAGCTGGAGTGGGAATATGACAATGACCAAAGCATGCTGGATGACCTGATCGTGATTGACGCCAAAGCCTTTCATTCAGGCCTGGACCATATGATTCATATTTTGTCCGACATTGAAAGAAAGAATAGTTTGGATCTGGAAGAAAATGAAAAGAGTTTAAAAGAGCTATTCCGTGAGAAGGAAAATCTAAATAATAAAATCAATCAGATTAATTTAAAAAACAACATTTATGAAAACAAGGTTTTGGAGAGGCTCCAGCATATCATTAGCCTGGAGTATTTCAGTAATTCAAAATCCGGTGAAACCTCCCAGGTTTATATCCAAATCCGTGAAATGCTGGAGGATATGGGAATCCAGGTGGTTTGGAGCGGTGAAGGAGAGATAGACGAAGGGGAAATTCAGGTGTTCAAAACCCAAAAAGAGCGAGAATACATGGGAGGCAAGCCATGCTTTAAAAGGGGAACGGAGGTCGTACTCCGGGGCATGAAATACCAGTTGGTGAGTGGTGATAGTCTTGAAAGCGAAACTGCGGAGGAATAGCAGAAGACGCTATTTGTGCAAATTTATTGCAACGGAAGGAATGAAAGCAGATGAGTAAAAAGCTGTACATTGGATACGACCTTGGAGATGGAGAAACAATAACGGATAATGCATTGGCAGACAGTGAAAAAAATTTTAATATTATTGATTACCCGAGCATGACAATGCCCAGTTCCGTAGATCCGGGCAAGGCACTGCCTACGGTTTATGGGTATGATAATAATGGTAATGTTGTGTTTTCAAATGTAATTCTGGTTACATATAAAAATATTAAGGATATCTCCATCAATTTTAAAAGAAAGCCCATGGATTTGCTTGGTACTTTAGGATATGAAAAAGTGGGAGCCATAATTCAATTATTTGACAATGATGGAAAAGAGTGGCCCACGGACAGTATTGTAAATACGCCCCAAATACGTGAATATAGAAAAAAGGTAATAGTATTTACGGATGCCATATTTTCAGATGCCGTATTTGCGGAAAAAATCAGAAGCTCCGCCCAAAATGGTGGCGCAGGGGAGATTGTAGTAACCGTAGGACACCCGACAAAGTGGTCTAAAGTCGATGCCTTAATCTATAAAAGGATCCTGCAGGGAAGTATTCTGGGAAAGAAAACCTATGCAGGATATCCGGTCAGCATTGTTCTGGCACAGGAATCCAGGGCGGCATTCCTGTACGAACGTCAAATCAATGGGCTGAAGATTAAAAAAGATACCTGCGCCATGCTGATTGATGTCGGTTCGTCAACGATTGATATTACGGCGCTAACCTCGGATTCAAGAAATAGCCAGTATAATAGCGGAAATAATTATCTTGGAGCCAGAGCCATAGACTGGTTAATATTTATATGGTATCAGAAAACGCTGTTTGAAATAAATGCGGAATACCGGGTTGATTTTGAGGATATCATTGTTAATAACCCTACGTCGGAAATGAGTCTGCTGCTGAACTGCAGGAAAGCAAAGGAAAATGTGTTTTCAACTGGTGTGCTTTCTACGATTATATTCGCGGATTTTCCGGTAATCAGGCTGGAGCCCCAGGTCTTAGACGAGCTGGTCGGATCAAGGCCTGTGAAGCCGGTTTTGAAACGGTATACGGATCTTCCTGATGAGGTAGCCGTGGAGATGGGGGATAAAAGCTGGAAGGAGTTATTCCGGGAATTCTTGGAGCAGGAGAAAAGCAATCTTGCAAAAAATAAAACGGTAATCAGCCGCATCATTTTTACTGGAAGTGCCTCAAGAATGCCGGTTGTGAAAGCCGTAACAAAAGAGGTCTTTGTAGGGATAGAAACAGCGGAGGATATGGATCCCGCTAGAACCATTTCCAAGGGACTGGTAGCAGTCGGTGCTTCCAATGACAAATCCATCGCTTTTCAGAAGGACATCAGCCATATTATCCAGAATAGGATCCCGGAGCTTATTATCCAGGATATTCCTGACCTGGTTGGGGATATGGAGGAAAAAACAGGAATAGGGCCGGTGATTGCTGATCTTGTCCAGGAAATCGTATTTACGGAAATGGACAAATGGCGAAAGGGAAAGTATAAAACAATTGACGATGCTACAGATGCAATAAAAGCGGAGTGCACGGAAGAAAATCTTTCCAGCAGGCTAAAAAATGACAGCAGATATATGGAAGCGGTCGGCGATTGGTATACCAATAAATTAAGCAAGGATATTGCACTTGAGCTTCAGGAATTGTGCCAGAAATATAATGTGAAAAAGGAGTTTGAATTAAAGGATCTAAATATATCCGGTGTTAAGGTTGATATGGGAAGCATTAACGGCGGTAAGATGGTGGATTTAGGTATGATGGATGTCCTGGGAGGTGTCATAGGCTTAATTGCAGGAATTATCGCGTATATTGCACTTCCTACGGTTATAGGAATCATTCTTTTATTAGTTTCCATGCTTTCTGCAACCCTTGGAGGAATATTATTCCTTATCCTGGCTGCAATACCAGTTGGGGGCTACGCGATTATCGCCGTTGTTGCCGGTTATGCATTGTATGTATTAGTTACCAATGGGGTGGACAGTGTTAAGGAGAAATTTTCCCAAAAGATTACGGGCTACGATTTACCTTCCTGGGTAAGGGAAAGAGTAACAGACAGTAAGATTAAGGAATCCTTTAATAGTGAGGAGTTGCTTTCCAAGTTAAAGGAGGCGATGACCGGGAAAGAAAACAGCAAAAAGCTAGTTGATGGCTTGATTACCACATTGAATGCACAGGTAAGTGCAAAGGCCGACGAAATCAAATATACCATTGAGAGTATGTAAGAATTCAAGGGTAAATGAGCGTGATTTAGGCTGTGGGATGAAAATGGGTGCCTCTATAGCCACCTGGGCCTGCCTTTAACTCCCATGATTACCAAGTACAGGCAATTATGGGAGAACCGGTCTGCGCACGGATAGCTACAGAGGCATTCATATTTACCACGTTAGTTTATAGAAAGACCTTTGTGGGCGGAGCATGTGATATGCAAAGATTATTTTTGCGGATACAGAAAGGCGGGGCTGCTATGAGAATTGATATCGGGTATGATCCGGCGGCAGTACATACGGATACTGCTATAAATGGGATAGTAAGTGATAATAAGGATATCTATAGCTTTATTTTTCCGGTAAAGGATTATCCCTTGCAATGCTGGATTTACAAAAACGGTTCCTGGAAGGGGATCGCCAAATATATAAGTGATATTGCGAGAGGCGATGACCTGGAGATTGTATTTCAAGGCAGGGAGTTGGATTTTAAGGATTTTAAAAAAATTATAGACGAATACCCCTGGCAGCAGGAATTGAAAATAACATTCGCTGAAAAAGCAGTGGAATATGGGAAGGCGGAAAAAATGCTGCAAACGGCGTCCGCAGAGCTGGAGCTGCTGGAGTTTGCTCCCGTACCCGGCATAGATACAATAGCCAAGTGCATCCAATTAAAAAACCGGCTGGCACAAATAGGGGAGTATAAAAGAGAGATCCATAATATTGATAAAATTTTTGATACGGAGCCGGAGAGGGGCTACACTTATCTTGTCCATGAAGAAGCGTTAAAAAGCTTTGAAGACATTGAGAAATTAGTGAGGCTATATCAGACCATGATGGTTCCGGCAGACGGGATCCTGTGCTTGTTTCATGACACGGTAAAGCTGCAAAAATTTAAATCCTATGCCGAAGCGATGAATTGCCAGGTTTGCTGTTCGGAGGAGATCAGTGATTTTGAACATGTTTATGAAAAATATTCCAAGCCTGTAGCCGTATATGAATTGTACCGGATTCATCATCAGCTATGGAAGACGGTAGAAAAACTCCAGTCAGAGGAGGATATTCAGTATAGGATCGATGAGCTGAAGAATTATGTGATGGATGAGGCCACGGAGAGAAAAAGAGAGGAACTGATCCGTTATAAGAAATGGTTATTAAAAAAGCAGGGCAATATTGCAAATTATAAAAAGATAATGGAATCCGCCAGGATGCTTATGAATCAATAAAGGGAGGGAGCCGGTAATGAAGGATGATTTTGCGGAGGATTTGAACGGCACCATTGTACAGGCGCAAAAAGCAATTGAAAAAACATATTGTATGCAGCTGGATACGGATTTTGTAAAGATTGATGAATTAGACGATGAGACTTCCCGTATCCCTATTGAGGAAGCAACCTGTCTGTTTCAGCTAAAAGAGCTTGTTTATTCACGGGAAGAGGGATTGACTGACAAGATAGCGACAGTCTTTCATGCGGTTAATATGTGCGAGGGGTCCTTTATCGCCCTTTTGGAGTGCAAAAACGGAAAGGTAACAATCTATATTGGGGTTGTAAACAAAAAAAATTATGAAAATCCATACTTTCTACTTACGCTGAAGAATATCCTGCAGTCCGGTATGCAGGGAAATCTTCCCGGAACGGTTCTTGACGAAGTACAAAAAGCATCGGATGTAAAAAAGAAGATTGACGGGATGCTTGGGAAAGGCTTTGACACACAGTGCATTACCTCCATTTCATCCTCCACCTATGGTATTAGGGACGGAGAATTTATGAATGGTATAGATAATATTATCAATTCAATCGGAGACCAGTCTTTTACCATACTGATTCTTGCAGATTCTGTGAATAAGGAACATATAGCGAATATGAGATACGGCTATGAAGAGCTGAGTACACAGCTGTCGGCACTGGTGAATAATTCTATCAGTGTACAAAAGAGCGAAAGCGATTCGGTCTCTTCCACAGTATCGGAAAGCATCAATAAGAGCGTGACCCGGAGTATCTCCTTGACGGAAAGCCATACGGAAAGCAGCGGATGGAGTGCCAGCGAGAGAAATGGAGGTATTGCCCAAACGGCCATGATGGTTGCCTCCTCCTATCTTATCCCCGGTGGCGGATATATGTATGGAATGCTGAGCGGAGCCGGGAGCAGCGGTACCACCGGAGGCATTCAGACCGGCCTAAGCAAAGGGAAGACAGTGGGCGGGACTGTGGGAACCGCTTACCAGAATGGAAAGACGGAAGGGCAGACATCAACCTATGGGCAGACAGTGCAATATACGGTACAAAATAAAACGGTCAGTAACCTGTATAATAAGATAGAAAGAGTGCTTGAAGCAATTGAGGAATGTGATAATACGGGCATGTTTAGCTGCTGCGCCTATATCCTGTCAAATAATCCTGCCACTAATAAAATAATCTCCAGCCACTACCAGTCCATTTTAAGAACTGCCGGAAAGAACACCAATACCTACGGAATTAATACATGGACACAGAATAACGGAGTTGAAAGCGTACGAAAGTACTTATGTAAATTTATGCATCCCAGATTTTATTATACGGAGGGCAAAGAAAAAAAACGCAGTGTTGTAGAGCCGTCGGTTCCAATCAGCGGACGGCAGCTAGCCCTGCATACCATATTTCCCCATAAGGCGGTGCCGGGGCTTCCTGTGGTTGAGTATGCTTCCTTTGGGAGGAATATTGTACGCAGTGAAGAAATAACGGATAACCCCATAGCAAAAATCGGGAATATATACCATATGGGGAAAACGGAAAAGGAAAATCAGGTATATCTTGATATGCAGAGTCTGGCTTCCCATACATTTATTGCCGGAACAAACGGAAGCGGCAAGACGAATACAGTCTACAAATTATTGGAGGAAATACATAACAATAACGTTAAATTCCTGGTAATCGAGCCGGCGAAGGGAGAATATAAAAATGCCTTTGGCCACTATCCTGACCTGGAGGTGTATGGTACGAATCCCCAGAAAACACCATTGTTAAAGCTGAACCCTTTCAAATTTAACAAGGAAATCCATGTATTGGAGCATATTGATAAACTGATTGAGGTTTTTAACGCCTGCTGGCCCATGTATGCGGCCATGCCGGCAGTCTTAAAGGCGGCAGTCGAGAACGCATATATTTCCTGTGGGTGGAATATGAAGGAGTCCAAATGCAGAGGGGGGCACCGGATATTTCCCACGATCAGGGATGTTCTCAGGGAACTGACCATTGAACTGGATTCCTCTGCTTTTTCCGGTGAGGTCAGGGGGAATTATGTGGGAGCGCTCACAACGCGGCTTGAATCCCTGTGCAAGGGATTATTCGGACAGATTTTCTCCGGAGAGGATCTCGGGGATGAGCAGCTGTTTGAAAAGAATGTGATTATTGACCTGAGCAGGGCTTTTTCAACGGAAACAAAAGCGATGCTGATGGGAATATTGATCCTCAGGCTGCAGGAACACCGTATGAGCGGCGGCGGAATGAATTTGCCGTTAAAACATGTCACAATTTTAGAAGAGGCTCATCATTTGCTGCGCAGGACATCCTCGGAACAGAGCCAGGAGGGCTCTAACCTGTTGGGAAAATCAGTAGAAATGATAGCAAATTCCATAGCAGAAATGCGTACCTACGGTGAAGGCTTTATTATCGTTGACCAGTCCCCGGGACTTCTTGATATGTCCGTCATCCGAAATACAAATACCAAAATCCTGCTGCGTCTGCCGGAGTTTAGTGACAGGGAATTAACGGGCCGCTCCATGGGTCTGAACCCTCAGCAGATAGACGAAATACCAAGATTGAAAAAGGGAGTTTGTGTGATTTATCAAAATGACTGGCTGGAGGCGGTTCTCTGCAAGATTGGGAAAGCTGAGAACAGCGACGACAGTCTGGTGTACCAATACGACTTGGAATCCGGAAAAAGAAAGGAAGCGGGGCAGGTAACCCGGATGGTCCGGTATTTAATCAGTCTTGTAAACAGCTCAGGCACAACAGCACCGGATATCCAGAAGCAGGTCTGCGATTGGATATGCACCGGTGAATATGAGATTACCCGGAAAAGAAAACTTCTGAATGGATTACTCTTTGAACATAGCAAATGGGGAAGCGTGGCATACATTGTATCGGATCTGCTGCATCCATCGGATGAAATAGGTGAAATTGATGAAGCACAGTCAAAGGCAGAGCTGGCAGCCGCAGTTTGGGCCAATATGACGGTGAAGGTTGGGGAAATGCAGCTTGCAGAAGAATTTTCGCAGGCAGAGATTGATTTGATCATTGAATGTATTCTGTGGAGTAAAAAGCAGAAAAATAAGAGCCTGATTCCAATCTATAGAAAATGGTTCAACCTGTGTGAAAAAAGTCATCCTCCAGAAGATGGGAAAGATCTGGAAGCCTTAAAGCTGGCCCGGGGCCATGGTGCAGAAATATTGCTTGTCAATATGACAGAAGCTAAATTGCCAACGAAACAGCAGTGTTTGGAATCAATTGTTTCTCTTGAAAAAAGCAGAAGTGCTGCTGACCAGAGGCTGGCAGAAATTCTGAGGCAATATGTGGAAGGACAGCAGGTTGCAGAGTGGGATAGTTATAGCGAAAGAGTTAAAATTGCATATGAAATATCGGGAGGCAATGCAATTCTTAACGAAGCATTAAAGGGTGCTGCAGAAGACCTGCATGTTTTTGCGGTAAGATGTATGAGGATGGAATTATTGACAAATCGGGAAACAGAAATTTCTATATTGAATTCCGCGCTATTATATGGTGCTAAGGATATCAGAATAAAGAAGGTATATCAGCAGTGGTTTGGAAAATATGGGGCCGGAATTATGATAAGAAA
Source organism: Clostridiales bacterium (assembly GCA_012839295.1). GTDB lineage: Bacteria > Bacillota > Clostridia > Lachnospirales > Lachnospiraceae > Mobilitalea. Next base: position 56,660 of record DUNO01000057.1, on the reverse strand, counting down.
AAAACCTGGGATCCAATAATGGATTTTTAACAACCAAAAATGAAGTCCGCATAGATAAAGGCTTTGGGCTGTTATACTGTGAATAGCAGGAGGATCAAGCGATTGCCTGAAGAACAAAGATAAATCATTGTTAAGCTACAAGGAGGTGAGAGGATGAATGAGTTGGAATTTGAGAGATATCAGCCGGAAATCGTGCCTGATTTTCATGAAAGCAATGAGGCTATGGAGGTAAAGGAATGGAATGAAGCGGAAGGATTTAATATGCAGCCGGATGTAAGGCATGATATACCCGGAGTAGAACCGGCATTTGTCTATGGGAATGCATATGAAGTGGCTGACAGCCTGGATGATAACCAGGGAGACAATAGCTACAATGCAGAAGGCAATTGCGGCCTGGTCAGTACCTCCAATGTTTTAACGCTGTGCGGGATAGAAGCGGATGAGGAGCGTATCACAGGAGAAGCCATTGAGAACCAGCTCTGCAACTATTCCCCGTTTCTTCCGCCCGAAAGCAGGGGAGGAGTAAATGATACGCAGATCATTGAGCTTTTTAAGCTGAACGGGGTAGAAGCCACAGCTTTTCCGGCGAAATCAGAGGAAGGAAGCTGTGAAGCTGTTGCACGGTATGTGGAAGAAGGTCATGGTGTAGCCATAGGCATCAATGCAGGCTATGCCTGGCAGTCTTTAGCAGGCGTGAATGATGGCTCTGCAAACCACGAAATTACTGTTACAGGAACTGTCAGAGATGAAGCTGGCAGGCTACAGGGCTTCATTGTATGTGACAGCGGGCTCATAGGCGAGGACAGCAGCGCACGCTTTATGTCACTGGAAACGATGGAAGATGCATATGAAGATGTTCCGGGTGCATCCGCAGTAGTAACAAACGAAGCATTAAGAGCATGTTAGGAGGCTGTACCATGAAAAAATATTATGAAATTTTAGAAAAGAATAAGAAAGTAATCGCGGATTTATGCGGTAATTGCAGTATCTCATTTCCAGTGCCGGATCTGGTAAACAGCATCCTGGTAGAAAAAGTGTTCCTTTATCCCTCGTCGCCGGCGGAGGTAAGGACCCGTCCCTTTGCCCTTGTTACCAGTGCCATGGAGGATGGAACGATTTTAAAATATGAGAATGCCTATGTGTTTGATTTTGTACCGACACAGAAGTATCCCTTCGAGGAAAAGATAAACTATGGGATTCCGGATGGTGAAAAAAAATCACCGGGGGAACACCGGCTGGAAATGGAGCTGCTGGCCAAGCTGTATGAAGAAATTAGAAGCTTTGTTTTTGAAGAAAGCCTTACGGCAGACCAAAAAGAGCTTTTAACAAAGTATTATGTAATATTTGAAAAATCAGTTCCCGTTGCCCAGCTTCCCTTTTATGACGGGATGTCGGAAAAATATAAAAAATGGATGGTGGAGCATGTTTGAATTTGATAGTGGCACGTTCGGTAGGGAGGAAGTTGAACCGGTTACGGTAACGGATCATGTAGCGGACTATATGGAAGAAACAACTGAGATGGATGAGGATTACAATGAGTTGCCTGAGGATCAGCCGGAGACAGAGCAGGGGACGCAGTGGTTCCATAGGCTGGGATTAAGCCAGGAAGAGATAGATGTATTAAAGAATATAGATTATTCGGAGCCTGAGGCTATGAAAGGCGACTATGGGACGGTAAAGGTAAAAGGGGATTGTCTCTCAACTACTTGCGTATACACGGAAACGACTTATAGCTGTGCTTATACGAAGGATATATAAGAATACGGAATACTTCAGAAATAGAATGATTTGAATCATATAATTTAATAAGGGATAGGTTGTTGTATATGAAAGCTCAGTTCAGAAAAAACCGGATGATTACCCTTTTGCTTACCCATGATTGCAATCTGAGATGCCGGTATTGTTATGTCAGGGAATACAAGTCCTGCAGTATGTCAACAGAAACTGCAAAAAAAGTGATAGCTGCTTCATTTGAAGAGGCAAAAGGCTTTTATGATTGTTTGGAATTTGTATTTCTTGGCGGAGAGCCGCTGATGCTTTGTAGGAAAGTTATGGAAGTAGCGGAGTGGGTCTGGGCGCAGGAGTGGGCAACACCGTATCTTTTATCTGCGGTAACAAACGGTACCTTGCTGGATGAGCAGAATAAGGAATGGTTTGCGAAAAACAAGGAGCGCTTCATACTTTGCTTAAGCTATGACGGAACCCAAAGTGCCCAAAATATTAACAGAAGCGGATCCGACTCCTTGATAGATATTGGTTTCTTTATTCATAATTGGCCTGGGCAAGGCCTGAAAATGACAATATCGGAAGAATCGGTCCCATATCTGGCAGAGAGCATTATCGCTTTACAGGAGAAGGGTGTCAGGGCTAATACGAGCTTTGCCGGAGGGGTGCCGGAATGGGAACCTGGATCACTGGATATTCTAAGAAAACAGCTTGATATCTTGGCTGATTACTATTTGGAACATGCTGAGGCTACGCCTAGCAACCTGCTGTCTATTAATCTTTTACCTGTGCTGGAAGACAGGAAGTTCATGAGGGCAGGCTGCGGACTGGGGGAAAGCAGAATAACATATGACTGGGATGGGCAGAGATATTCCTGCCACTTGATTTCACCATTGGTATTAAGTAAAGAACAGATACAGAAATACGGACAAATAAAAGAACATGGACAAATAAAGGGATATGAGCAGGTGGGTACCCGTTGCGGCGAGATGAACAACCACTTATGCGAAGAATGCAGCTTGGACGGTATTTGCCCAGTGTGCACCGGAAATTCCATCCGGTTGTTTGGTAAACCGGATTGCAGAGAAAAAAGCAGCTGCAAAACCTTTAAAATCCAGGTTATGTCTGCCTGCAGATACCAGTTGAGGGCTATTTTGAAGGATCCTATATTAAACAGCTCCCAAATCGGTAGTTCAGAAAAGTATAGAATCAAGGCTATTAAATACATTATGGAGAGTATTTCCTAATTAGTTTACTTGGAAGTATATTCTAATCAAATAGAGTATAGTAGAAAATTCAAAGCTTCTTAGTCCTGCTTTCTATGAAAGTACAGAAGGAAGAGTTAGCTGGGGTGAAAGGGAGGTGGTTTGTATGTTCCTTTGGAAGAGGGTGCAAAACGCACTGGGCAGGGCAGATAACCGGTATAAAGAATCATACCGCCGGGGAGAAGGCGTAATAATTCACTATACGAAGGCAGGCGAAATTATTCTTGAAAATACCATTGCCCATATAGAGGCCATGATTATGAATGAATACAACCTTCTGACGAATATGCAGCCCGGAGATATTGATTTCGAAAAGGTTGATAGGCTTGAGAACTCCCATAATGCGCATGCTTTAAAAGTGCACTATGGGTTTGGTATAGAATCCTTTATTAACGGAGTCGCTTTTGTATGGTGGACCTTGTATCCGGATGGTCGGTATTTTGAAGATGAAGACGGATTTGGCGGAGAAAACTGCAATGAAACAACAGTATATGCATACATTGATACCCTGGGACGGGTTATAATCCCATTTCAGGATATGAATACAGAAGAAAAGAAGAACTACAGAATGGAAGCAGAGCAAAAGGTAAAGAGCAGGAGCCAGGGGTAAAAAAAGAAAAGACTAAAATAGAAAAGGCAATATAGGAAATACCATATATAAAATGCCATATAGAAAATACGATGGAGGGAGCACCTTGGACAAGGGAAAAAAAATTACAGTTATCGTGGCCTCTGCAGCTTTATTGCTATTAAGTGGATTATTCGTTTACAGCCAGTATTCTAGAGTTGTTAATTCAAAGTATTTGGACGAATCCTATTATTTTGAAAAAATGCTGGTATATATGTTGTTTGGCATCATTGGAGCTGCAGCTGTCTATTTTCTCTCCCCTCAAATAGAAATAAAAAAGAAAATGCTCCTGGCATGCATACTCATTGCTATTGCTGCAGCACTTAGCCTGCTGCCATCAGAACTGCCCTTTTTCTTTTCCGTTTCAGGCATCAGATACATAGAAGTGTTTTTTATAAGATTTAGAACCTCCACCCTTAGCATTATTATTCTATTATTTGCATTTGTCCTAATGCAAGGAAAGCTCCCCGCAAACAGCAGGTACACATTTCCCATAATGAGTGGACTGAGCATATTATTTATCATGATCATTGCAGTTGACGGTAATGCAGGAAATATATTTATTGCAACCCTCCTGTTCTCGGCAATGCTTCCTTGGAGAAAGGGAAAACATACACTGATATATATGGGCAGCCTGGCAATATATGGGGTTGTTATTGTCGGCTACTATTTTTTGAAATTAGAACAGGACATACAAAATATTTCTGTATGGATGGATCCATATCAGTACGCACAGGGTAAGGGATATATGAAAATCCAGGATTTTGAGATTATGAAAACGGCTCTTCTGATTGGAAGATCCTCCTATGCAAATAAATTTAGCGGCGAAATATTGCCCACCATACTTATTCTCTTTGGATGGAGTGTATTTGCTGTTATTCTGGGGCTGCTGCTGTTAATGATATGGAATATGTTTCGTTTGACCTCAGGAATTGAGGGGATTTTTTCAAAAAAGCTGGCGTTTTCAATTACTATTTATATTTTGATAAAAGTAATATTTTGTTTTTTGGTGTTTTTTAACCTGCTTCCATTTTTCAGCAGTGGTTATTTGCCATTTGTGGGATATGGAGCAGAAATTATCCTTGATATTATATTAATGGGTATTTATATTCATTGCTGTCATGATAATATCAATCAATGATATAAGAAGGAAAAGTTTGAAAGAAAGTCACTTTCAAACTATTTATTAAGGCCTATTCACTTTTTGAATAGGTCATCAAAAAGTGAAAGGCGCGGGTATAAGCATGAGAAATGATCTTACGCAAATTGTGTGTATTTTGGACCGTAGCGGTTCCATGTCAACGTTAGAATTGGATACAATCGGAGGATACAATAGGTTTATTGAAAGCCAAAAAGAAGATCAGGGAGAAGCATGGGTCACAACAGTACTTTTCGATGATAAATATGAACTTCTCTATGATGCGGCAGACATAAAGACAGTACAGCCCATGACAAATAAGGAGTATTATGCGCGGGGTATGACTGCGCTATATGATGCGATTGGAAAAACCATTGTTGATATAGGCCATAGGCTGGCAATGCTGGCTGAGGAAGAGCGTCCGTCCAAAGTAATTGTAGTGATTATCACAGATGGACAGGAAAATTCCAGTAAAGAATATGATAAAGACAGGGTAAAGGAAATGATAACTCACCAGACCCAAAAATATAACTGGCAATTCATATTTATGGGAGCCAATATTGATTCTGCAGCAGAAGCAGCATCCATTGGCATTGATGAAAAATTTTCAATGGATTATGCGGCAACTAATCTTGGAACAGCGAGGGTTTACGCCGGTGCAGACCGTGCTGTCAGGCAAATGAGAGGGGAAGGAAGAGTGGATGCAGGATGGAATTCAGAGGATGATAACAAAGTTGTATAAATTTAAAAAATGGAGGGTAATAATATGATTGAAATGAAGATTAAAATCAGTGATACAGATTATGGAACAGCGATTGAGGCTTTTCTCCCTACGATTATTGAAAAAATGTCTGAAAAGGAGGAAGCAGGATTTATAACTAAAATGGTAGGGAAAAATAGTTCTTTATCAGCAACCGTAATAAAGTCAGCCTTGTCAGTTATGCCACAGGGTATAAAGGATGAGATCGCAGTTGCATGTTTAGAAAAATATAAAGAAGATATCACTAAAATTATCTTAAACTTTGCTAAGGACAAGGGACTTTACTTCTGTCTTGAGGATATACAGGTATTTACAACGAGTGAATTGAATAGCGAAAACAGAAAAAGGCTTGTGGATGATCCAAATAATGCTAGACCTTTAAACATCAATCAGGTATAATGAATTTATACGAGGGTGTTACAAAATGGAAAAAACATACCATATATTGCAGATATCAAAGGATAATCCTGCAATATATGGTATGAAATTTTCTTTTTGCAGCATCCTCTGGCATTGCCGTGTATGACTGCTGGAGTCCGTACTGGTGTATACCGGCATTATACATGCGGCTATATCGAAAGGAAGGACATTTATGGCAAAACAGCACTGGAAACCCGGCAATATGCTTTATCCGGTACCCGCAGTTATGGTAAGCTGCGGCAGGGAAGGGGAGCGGCCAAACATTATTACCGTTGCCTGGGCAGGTACCATAGCCTCATCACCGGCGATGTTATCAATTTCCATCCGGCCGGAGCGGTATTCCTATGCCATTATTAAGGAAACGGGTGAATTTGTAGTGAACCTGGTGAACAAGGAGCTGGCCTTTGCCTGCGATTATTGTGGAGTAAAATCAGGCAGGGATATTGATAAATTTGAGGAAATGAAGCTGCACCCAAGTAAATCACAGGTCATAAAGGCTCCCGGGATTGAGGAAAGCCCGGTGAATATTGAGTGCAGGGTAGTTGAGATAAAGCCTCTCGGCAGCCATGATTTATTCCTTGCCGAGGTGGTAGGGGTAAATGTGGACGAGAAATATATGTCGGGTACAGGAAAATTCGATTTGAACAGTACGGGTCTGGTAGCTTATTCCCATGGGGAATATTTTGAGCTTGGCAAAAGATTGGGGAAATTCGGGTATTCCGTTCAGAAGAAACGGTAATTCAGAGAACTGAGCATTTATAGAACCGATATTTAGAGGAACCGGAGAAGATGCAGCATTTTCCGGTTCCTTCTTTCTACATAACGGATTTCCAGCTTCCTTCCGGGGAACAAGGCATACTTTTTACAAGCCGGGTCAGGCCGCCGGGATATGGGAATTAAAATATTCGGTTAATGGAACCGGACCCTCAAGGATTTCACGTCCGACAAAGAGGGTACGGTCCGGCTTTGTCATTACTGCCCATTTTACCAGGGCAATCATACCGCCGCGTATCTCGATCCCGGTGATGCAGCGGGGATGGACACAGCTGCCATCGTTGAAGTACAGGGATGTTCCCACCTTTGGAAAAACAGGACGGTGGGTATGGCCACAGATAAGCATTTGCTGGTTTTCATCAGCCCAGGCCATTAACCTCTTTTCTACCGTATTCTTTTTCCCCTGGTTCTTTGCCGCGCTGGTCGGATCCTTGATACCAAGTAGCTCCAGGGGTCTCCACAGGTAGCGGACTAAAAAGCGGGAGAGCTTCCACAGGGGATCATTGAGCAGGTCACCCTGGTGTCCATGTGTCAGGAAAATTTTATGTGCCGTGTCCTTATACTGCAGGATCAGCCCTTCCATTATTTTTATTCCGGGGAATAAGGACATGGTTGATTGGGTGCTGTCACAATAAAAGGAATGGCATCTTGTGTGGGTGTATTTCGGGTCTTTTTTGATGATATCATGGTTTCCGAAGAGCATCAGCAGGCGCTGTTCCTGGTATAACAGGGACATGAGCCAAAAAGCATCACTGTGGGCACTTATAATATCCTCCATGCTCCGGTTTTCCCAAAGCTCATCACCGTCACCGAGTTCGATGTAGGTATAGTCATTTTCATAATAGTAATACAGGGCGGCAAAGAATAGATTCTGGTTTCCTAAAAAATTATCTCCCCAGCTGCCATTTCCGCGGTGGCAGTCACTCATAATAATTATTCTGGAAGTATCATCAAACTGTATCACCTGGGATCTTTCAAGAACCTGGGACAGACGCATAAAGGTTGACATTTTGCTCACTCCCTTTCTGAATCCTTGGACAGGTCAAGATATCCTTTAATTGTATTGTAGGCTTCGAATACCTCCTTCGGTTTGCCGAGAGCGATAATCCGGCCATACATACCCGGATCCATAAGCTTTAACAGCTCTAACTTATCCGGGGTGTCGATGTAGGCAGCGGTCAGTGTATTATAGGAATCACAGAGATCCGCATTATTGCGCATCATCAGGTAATCGGTTAATGCAGTCCTGGTCAGTGGCTGCTTCGTATGGGGCTTATCAAAGCGGATCAGTACCCGACGGCCCTGGACCTTATATTCATCCGGCTGGTATCCGGCCTCCTTTAAGGCATTTCCAAAGATGGAGGCCATCTTTTTGTCATAGAGCATCAGCTCAATATCCATGGACAATTCGGAGGGCTTGGAATATTCACCGAGCTTGAAGCCGGTAAGCCACCAGTGATGTCCGCTCCGGGTAAATAGGAGGTTGCCTTTTTTGCGGAAGATAAAGGACATATCGATGCATTCCTCATCTTTTACGCAGAAATAAAAGGTACCGTTAAAAATACCGGGAATATTTAAATTTGGGCCTGTCGTGTTGTAGATACCGACTTCCGCACCCGTATTCATGCCGTATTGACCCTTCCAGAACTCAATCAGCCATTTCTTGCCAGCATATTCGAAGGTAATTGGCTCGCAATCTATTATCATGCTCATGGCAGCACAGGCTTCATCATAAAGCCGGCAATAACCAAGCTTCCGCTGCCAGGGGTACATAAGGGAATAGAAGATGTCTTGGTTTGGCTCATAGGCAAAGCCAAAGGGCTCAATCTCTTTGTTTAACTCCCTGATGCGCTCGGGGACATTTCCCAGCATTTCGGTAACTGGACGTATAATTTTGCGTTCCCTACTGTTTCTGAGGCGGACCCGGTGAATAATATATATTAATAATAAGAGGATGGCTCCGATAATGATCAGAAGGACAAGGTTTTGTGATAAAAATGCTAAAACAACAGCATTTAATATGAAGGCGTAATCCATTCCTATCGTAAGCATAGTGCAGCTCCTTTCCAAAAGCCGTTTCACATCGGCCTTCAATCAATTCCAGCCGGCCCCCGGCCAATGGAATTGACTTATGTTATATACCATAATATTCGGAACCCACTGCGGTTGTTCAAGGCTGGAAGGGCAAATTTGCCTGGGAAAAAGTCGTCCTACATATTGACATATGACAGATTTGGCGTATAATGAGGCAAGAAAATGCGAAAGTTTTCAGCCGGTTGCAAAACAGTATAATTAGCGGATTTTGGGTTTGCAATTGACTAAATTTATAAATAGAAATGAAAGGATGAAGACCATGAGTGAATGTTCAAGTGATTGCAGCAGCTGCAGCTCTAACTGTTCTGACAGGAAGGAGAAGCAGGATTTTACGGTACAGCCCCATGAGATGAGCAATGTCAAAAAGGTAATAGGTGTCGTGAGCGGAAAGGGAGGCGTAGGAAAGTCCCTGGTGACCTCCTTGCTTGCCGTTACCATGAACCGGAGAGGTTACCAGAGTGCGGTACTGGATGCGGATATAACCGGACCTTCCATTCCGAAGGCCTTTGGTATTAAAGAAAAGGCACAGGGGAATGAGATCGGGATATTTCCGGCTAAGAGCAGTTCCGGGATTGAGATTATGTCAATTAATTTACTTTTAAATAATGAGACAGATCCCGTAGTGTGGAGAGGACCCATCATTGCCGGTACGGTAAAGCAGTTCTGGTCCGACGTCATCTGGAATGATGTGGATTACATGTTTGTTGATATGCCCCCGGGAACCGGGGATGTTCCCCTGACGGTATTCCAGTCCCTGCCGGTGGATGGCATCATTATTGTCACGTCACCACAGGAGCTTGTCTCCATGATTGTCGGAAAAGCTGTTAAAATGGCAAAAATGATGGAGGTACCGATCCTTGGGCTGGTAGAAAATATGTCCTACTTTACCTGCCCTGACTGTGGCAAGGAGTACCAGATTTTTGGGGAGAGCAAGATTGCTGAGGTTGCCAAAGATTTTGAAATCCCGATCCATGCGAAGCTTCCGATCAATCCGAAGCTGGCAGGAGCCTGCGATAAAGGCATGATTGAGCTTTTTGAGGGGGACTGGCTGGATCCGATTGCTGATGTGTTAGAAAAGCTGTAGTAGAAGCTGGAGCAGGAGATTACTCCTGCTCCTTTATTTTTGTGTGCCCGGTGGGCACACGTTTCCCTCCATGCCGGGGGAGTAATGGAGCTTATAATCCTTTGTAATGTAGACAGCATAGGTATCCGGGAGCCTGCTGATTAATTCCAGGCCTTTTTCAACGCCAAGGGCAAAGCAGGTAGTGCTGAGGCCATCACCGTCCACGGATTTTGGGGAGATGATGGTCACGGAAAGAATGTCATTGTCGTAGGGATAACCGGTCTTTGTATTTAACAGGTGGTGGTAGAGCTTGCCGTCCTTTTTCAGGTATTTTTCATAAGTCCCGGAGGAGACAACGGAATAGTCGGATATCTCCAGGACGGCCATGGCTTCGTTTTGTGGGGCAAAAGGCTTCTGGATCCCCACCTGGAATGGGGCACCGTCCGGCTTTGTGCCGACACACAGGATATTTCCCCCGAGGTTAATGATGGCGCTATGGACACCCCTACCGGTCAGATAATCCTTTACACGGTCAGCAATATAGCCCTTTGCAATGGCGCCCAGGTCAATCCGCACTCCCTCCTTTGCAAAAGAGATTTCCCTACCGTCCAAATGAATATATTCATAGCTGACATTGGGCAGCTGGCCTTCAATGGCTGCTTTACTGGGAAGAGCGGGCGGATCAGAGGTGAAATCCCATAGGGAGGAAATGGGCTCTATGGTGATATCAAAGGCTCCTTTTGATAATTTGCTATAGTATAAGCCATAGGACAGGAGGTCGGAAAGCTCCTCTGATAGCCGGTATTTGCCGTTGCTGCTTTGCAGGATCCTGTGGTTCAGGGCATATAATTCGCTGGTGCTGAGGGTTCTGGAGTAGATATCCTCATATTTTTTTATCAATTGGAAGCAGCCCTTTAAGATATCCTCATCTGCTGAATCATAGAGATAAATGGTTATAACCGTGTTCAGCAGGAAATCTGTTCCGGAGATTTTCCCGGTCGTGCTTCCTTTTGCATCCGCTGCGGTGCAGCCGGAGAGGCAGCAGAAGGCAAAAAGTAACAGGAGGATGCCAAAGAGCGTATTTTTACGTGCTTTTTTTAATAATAAGGGATGCTGGGAACTTATTTTCATGATGCCTCCAAGGGTAATACTTATATACTTGATTTTTAACATTATTTACATTTTAAATTGAAATTAAACTGAGATATTCTATTGCCTTGACATTTACAATGGATAATATTAAGATTGTCCTGTTGGATTTTTATCTAGGGTATATCAAATCTATACCCGGCACAGAAAGGTACCGATGAAAATGCTGAAGAAAAATGATCTTATCCTGGTTGGCATAATTTTGCTGCTATGTATCGGATTTTTTGCCTACCGTAAAATGACGGAAGCGCCCGGCAGCAGGGTTGAGGTTATGATGAATGGCAAGCTGTATGATACCCTGACGCTGCAGGAGGATACCGTCTATACGGTGAAGGGTGATAACGGATCCTATAATACCTTTAAAATAACGGATGGAGTTGTAGATATGATTGATGCCAGCTGCCCGGACAAGCTATGCGTGAACCAGGCCGGTATCCATCATAACCACGAGACTATTGTTTGTCTTCCCAATAAAGTGATCCTGGAAGTGGTGGGCGCGGAAGAAGGCGAAGTTGATATCATAGCGAATTAGGGTGGACTTATGGAAAAGAAAAAGATAAACAGAATAACAACCTATGGACTGCTGGTTGCATTGGCATTTATTTTAAGCTATATTGAGAATTTGATTCCAATCCCCGTCCCAATTCCTGGAATTAAGCTGGGTATGGCTAATTTAGTGGTAATAACGGCGCTATATTCCCTGGGGATCAAGGAGGCCTTGTCCCTGTCCATACTGCGTATCATACTAGTCAGCTTTACCTATGGCAGCCCTTCCACAATGCTTTTTAGCCTGGCAGGGGGGCTTCTCAGCTGGGGGATTATGGCTCTGTTTAAGAATGGGAAGCTCTTTAGCTTTGTAGGGGTCAGCATCCTTGGCGGTATATTTCATAACGTGGGCCAGATCCTGACAGCCGTATTTGTGGTAGAAAATATTAATATTGTTTATTATCTGCCCTTCTTGTTGATATCGGGAGTGTTCACCGGTGCCCTGATCGGAATTCTGGGAGCGATGATCTTAAAGAGACTGAAACATCTGTATCAGTGACTTGGGAAAGAGTAAAATAAATAAAAAAAATATATAAGAATATAAGCGGATGAAGGAATAGGAACTATGGCAAAATTATATTTTAAGTATGGTGTAATGGGAAGCTCTAAGACAGCCCAGGCTTTAATCACAAAGTTCAATTATGAAGAGCGGGGGATGAGGGTCTGGCTGATCAAGCCCCAGATTGATAACAGGGATGGGGACAACCTGATAAAATCCCGGGCCGGGTTATCTGCCCCGGCATATATTTTACCTGCTTCGGAAAATGTATATGAGGGCTATAGGAAATTGCATGACCCGGTGGATGTCATTATCATAGATGAGGCACAATTTTTAACGGAGGAGCAGGTGGACCAGCTTTCCATGCTCGTCATTGACTATAACGTCCCGGTCCTTTGCTTTGGGCTGAGGGCTGATTTCCGTACCAGGATGTTCCCAGGCAGTAAGAGGCTGATGGAAATAGCGGATTCTATTACGGAGATTAAGACGATTTGCTCCTGTGGCAGGAAGGCCACTGTCAATGTCCGGTTAGATGAGAAGGGGAGGATTATCACCGAGGGGGAACAGGTCCTGATTGGGGGAAACGACAGATATACGGCAATGTGCTACCAGTGCTATATTAACGGGCAAAAGGAGCAGGGAAGCTTATGATATGCAGGGAGTTTGGGGTAGGCTGTTAGGTAAATAGGAGTGATAAATGGTGGCAGGGTAAGTATTATAAGGGTTGTATGATAAAACTTTATGGATCTTAGGTGATAGTAATTGATATATAAGATTTTTAAAGTGAATATGGTGAGAAAGGGTATCCGGAGACATGATGGTGGTTTTCTGGATACTTGTTTTTTGTAGCAGTGGCTACATCATTGCCTCCGGTTTTCCGATATGATGGTTCCAGAAGGACAAAAGAAGCAGTGGTACGGATGATATAAATGAAATTTTTATGGCTGTTAGAAATAGAATGGAGGATTTATTATTATGATACGTAAAATAATTAAAATTGATGAAGAGTTATGCAATGGCTGTGGCCTGTGTGTGGATGCCTGCCATGAATCAGCAATCGGACTGGTTGATGGGAAGGCGAAGCTGCTCAGGGATGATTATTGTGATGGCTTAGGTAACTGCCTGCCCGCCTGCCCTACAAATGCAATCAGCTTTGAGGAGAGGGAAGCTCTGGAATATAATGAAGAGGAAGTAAACCGTAACATAGCTGCAAAGAAGCTTATGGAGCAGCAGGAAGCAAAGAAGGCGGCGCATTTTGCGGCCCATCAGCACGTCGGGGGCGGATGCCCGGGCTCCAGGACCATGAGCATAAAGAGGGAGGAAGTAAATCCTTCCGCCCAGGGAGCCGGTACAGCACGTACAGCTACGCCTTCCGCGCTGAGACAATGGCCGGTGCAGATCCAATTGGTGGCACCCCACGCTTCCTTTTTTGAAGATTCCAACCTTTTAATTGCGGCGGACTGTACAGCCTATGCTTATGGTGATTTCCATCAGTTCATGAAGAATAAGATAACCCTGATTGGCTGTCCGAAGCTGGATGATGTAGATTATTCCGAAAAGCTGACGCAGATCCTGAGCCTGAATAATATTAAGAGTGTAACCGTGATCCGCATGGAGGTTCCCTGCTGCGGCGGTATCGTGAATGCAGTGAAAACTGCCCTTACAAACAGCGGGCAGATGATTCCCTGGAGAGTAATAACGATTGGTACGGATGGAACAGTCCTGGAAGACTAACGGGATTTGGATTTTTGACCTATATTCGGGTTTGCTGCCTATTATTTTTGTAAAATATGGCGTCCCCGGAAGCTCTCCGGGATATGGATGAAATCTGGGATTATATCCTGTTTGACAACCTGCCTGATGGAATTGAATGATTTTTTTAGCCGTTGGTCCCTGCCAACGGCTTTTTCTACTTGTACGCCCGGAGGCGTATATTCTGAAGTATGGCCGGAGGCCAGTGACTTTTTCTTTCACATTGTCCCGCTGTTTCCAAATTATAATTATATAATATGAAGAGGAAACAAGAAATCTTGTCGCAAAGCTCTGAAGTCCACATATTTTATAGTATAGGAAGAAAAATACGTCTTCCTATAATCAGTGTGCCCCTTAGGGCACACTTTGTACGGCGCAAATACAGCGCCTTTTATCAGTATTGAGATATGAAAGGGGTTAAAATATGGAAAATAGTTATCGAATGCCGCTCATCGGAGATAAGGCACCTGAATTCCATGCAGTCACAACGCAGGGAGATATCAATTTTCCTAAAGATTATCACGGCAGGTGGGTCGTGTTTTTTAGCCATCCGGCGGATTTTACGCCGGTTTGCACGACGGAATTCATCACCTTTGCGTCAATGATAAATGAATTTAAAGCATTAGGTACGGAGCTGGTCGGCTTGTCCATCGATTCCATCTATTCGCACATAGCCTGGCTGCGGAGAATTAAGGAGCTTGCCTGGAAGGATATGAAGCATGTGGAGGTAACCTTTCCACTGGTTGCCGATATATCAATGGAGGTAGCTAAAAAATACGGCATGCTGCATCCCGGATCATCAGGCACCCAGACGGTCCGTTCGGTCTTCATCATAGATCCTGAGGGTACCATAAGGGCAGTCCTCCATTATCCGGCCTCCACCGGGCGGAATATCCATGAGATCAAGCGTATGATTATTGCGTTACAGCAGTCTGACAGCGAGAATATTGCAACCCCTGCAAATTGGATCCCCTATGAGGATGTGATCCTTCCGCCGCCGGGAACCTGTGGGGCTGCAAAGGAACGGGACCAGCAGGTGAAGGAGGATATCTACTGCGTTGACTGGTTTTTATGCTTTCAGCAGGCGGATTACACTCCCCGTGGGAGGGCATCTGAGCCGGAAATCCTGCCCTACCCATCCGCTTATCCGGCAAAGAGATATCCCTATCCAAAATAAGAGGGCAATGAAAGAGTAAAGCTGTGCCAAAACCCAGTGTTTTGGCACAGCTTATATCTGATTCCGCTAATCTTTGTTGAACAATGGGAAAGAGTATGATAAAATGAGCAGAACTAAAACCCGCAAGGGATAGCCTCCTATCCGAAGGGATGGCAGGGCTATTATAGGACAAAATTGGACAAGGAGAGGAAATGTTTTGAAAAATAGCTTGAAAAAAAATATAGGCGCAAAGGCAGCGTTATTTGGAGCAGCACTGATCTGGGGAAGCTCCTTTCTTGTAGTAAAGAATTCCATGGATGTTATACAACCACATATGCTTCTGGCATTCCGTTTTACCGCCGGTTGTCTTTTACTATGTATTATATTCCATAAAAGATTAAGGTTATTGAATAAGGATTATTTTATTAAGGGTGCAGTTATCGGAGCCTGCCTCTTTCTTGCATATAGCCTGCAGACAATCGGCATCCTGGATACGACACCGGGGAAAAACGCATTCCTGACAGCCGTATACTGTGTGCTTGTACCGTTTTTCTTCTGGATTGTGGACAAGAAAAAACCGGATAAGTATAATATTTTAGCGGCGGTAATTACGTTGCTTGGAATCGGGCTGGTATCTGTAAACGGCAATCTTTCCATTGGAATCGGTGATTCCCTGACCCTGGTAAGCGGTGTGGTTTTTGCTGCACACATGGTTGCGGTTGCTAAGTTTAGCAAGGATAAGGATCCGGTGCTGCTTACAATCCTGCAGTTTGGCTATGCGGCGGTATTTTCCTGGGTGGTCGCCCTCATCTCTGAGGATTTCCCTAAGGACTGGAACGGGCAGGTGATAGGCAGCCTGGTTTTCCTTTCTGTATTTGCTACGGCAGTCGCATTACTTCTGCAGAATGTGGGCCAGAAATACACAAATCCGGCGCCGGCGGCAATTATCCTCAGCCTGGAGTCCGTATTCGGAGTATTGTTCTCTATCTTCTTCTACGGTGAACGGCTGACCTTCCGTTTATTCAGCGGCTTCTTTTTGATATTCATTGCGGTTATTATTTCAGAGACAAAGCTGAGCTTTTTTGTAAAAAAGGGTGATTCCGTCCTGCTTGCGAAAGAGAATGGTTCCATCCTGCCTGCAGATTCCATCGAATCGTAATGGAGGGGAGGCCAGGAAGCTTAAACACAGGACGTTCTGGTTGAAATCCTATGAAGCCCATGATACTATAATGATGGTAGGGAGCGAATACGGCTTCCTATTATCGGGCTGTTCAGTGTCAGGATGCCTATCAGGATGTGCGGTACAAGGCTGGCGTCTTTTTTAAGAAGCTAAAAATGAATTTTCATATATTAAAAAATGAATTGAGGAGAGGGAGGGGTTGTCATGAAAATATCGACCAAAGGCAGGTATGCACTGCGGCTGATGCTGGATCTGGCGCTAAATGATACCGGCGAATATATTACAATAAAAAACATAGCGGCAAGACAGGGGATATCAGAAAAGTATATGGAACAAATTATTTCCCTGTTAAATAAGGCGGGCTATGTCAGGAGTGTAAGGGGAGCCCAGGGAGGATACCGGTTAGCGAAGGAGCCTGCGGAATATACTGTTGGGATGATTCTGCGTCTGACGGAAGGCAGCCTTATGCCGGTGGATTGCATTGATGAAAGCAGGAGTGACTGCAAGCGGCATCAAGGATGTGTGACCAGGGAGGTATGGACGGAGCTGTACGAGGTAATCAACTCCGTTGTTGACCGGATTACACTCCAGGAGCTGGTGGAACGGCATTTAAATAAGATGTCCGGTGGAGACACCATTTAGAACCGTCTGGAAGAGCCGTGGACTTATGGCTGACAGGCTATGTCCGCGGCGGGAATGGGAATAGGATAAAATCAGGACAAAATTAATAGATAAAATTAATTGCAGAAATACTTGACAAAAGCAGGGGTAAAGGATATGATAATATAAATTCATACAAAACCTATAAAGTAAGTATGAAATATACATAAATGAAATATGAGTAAAAAATACACATAACAAATACACATAACAAATTCAAATAACAAATTCAAATAACAAATTATGATGGAGGGATTCTATGGCAAAGGAAAAGAAATTGCATTTTGAAACATTACAGCTACACGCAGGTCAGGAACAGCCAGATCCGGCAACCGGGGCACGCTGTGTTCCGATTTACCAGACCTCATCCTATGTATTTGATAACAGTGCACAGGCAGCGGCCAGGTTTAATTTAAGCGAGGGCGGGAATATTTACACCAGATTAATGAACCCTACCTCTGACGTGTTTGAACAGAGGATTGCAGCCCTGGAGGGCGGAGTGGCAGCACTTGCCACCTCATCAGGCGCAGCTGCAATCACCTATTCCATCCAGAACATTGCACATGCAGGAGACCATATTGTATCCGCACAGACCATCTATGGTGGCAGCTATAATCTATTTGCCCATACCCTGGTTGATTTCGGGATTACGACGACCTTTGTTGATTCGGATGACCTGTCTAATTTTGAAAAAGCGATCCAGCCAAATACCAAGGCGATTTTTATTGAGAGCCTGGGAAATCCTAATTCAAATATTGTCGATATCGAAAAGCTGGCGAAAATCGCCCATGATCATAAGATCCCTCTAATTGTAGATAATACCTTCGCAACCCCGTACTTATTAAGGCCCATTGAGCTTGGGGCAGACATAGTCGTACATTCCGCAACCAAATTTATCGGCGGCCACGGGACTACCATCGGTGGTGTCATTATCGACAGCGGTAAGTTTGACTGGGAAGGCTCAGGAAAATTTCCTTCCTTAACGGAGCCGAATGCCAGCTACCACGGAGTTGAATTTACCAAAGCAGTCGGCGCACTGGCTTATATCATCAAAATCAGGGTAACCTTGATGAGGGATACGGGTTCAACCATCAGCCCCTTCAATTCATTTTTATTGCTCCAGGGACTGGAGACCCTGTCCTTACGTGTGGAGCGTCATGTATCCAATGCGTTGAAGGTAGTGGAGTTTTTAAGCAAGCACCCGAAGGTGGAAAATGTGAACCACCCGTCCTTACCGGATAATCCCTACCATTCCCTGTATAACAGGTATTTTCCTTCCGGGGCCGGCTCAATCTTTACCTTTGAGATCAAGGGGGATGCCGATGGAGCTAAAGCATTTATTGATAAGCTGCAGATATTTTCCCTCCTTGCAAATGTGGCGGATGTAAAATCCCTTGTAATCCACCCTGCAAGCACAACCCATTCACAGATGAATGAAGAAGAGCTGCTGGCTTCGGGAATCAAACCAAATACCATCAGGCTATCCGTCGGCACCGAGCATATTGAGGATATCCTTGATGACCTGGCGCAGGCCTTTGAAGCGTAGGTAGATAATAGAATGCTTGGGAAAAAAGTTGGACAGGGAAAAATTAATACAGGAAAGTCGATTTAAGGAAGTAATGTAGGAAGCTTAGAGGTTAATATATAATGCAGAAAGGACTGTGATAAGGGGAGGAAAGCCAGTTGCTATTTTCAAGCTTTTCCATCACTTTATCCCAGTCCTTTCTGCACCATGGGGAAAGAAATGTGGTTCATCCCCTGGATTGCCGGTTTGAGGTAAGATGCATGGCGTGTTCATAATCCTTTTGATGTATATAAAGATAATACCGGGTATCCGGCGAAGGATCCCGGGGCAGGAGTTTATGCCGGGTATTGATTGCTGCAGGCTGTTTCATGCGGTAATCATACTTGATTTTGGCTCCAGCTAATGAGCTGCGCAGATCGGAAAACTCCTCTAAAGAAGGACCGGAATATATCTCAACCCTGTTCCAAAAAAACATAAACGTCACCTCTTTTCGTATTCTGGCTGTTGCGGCCGGCTGTATTTGTAAATTTATCTAGATTAATTATAAGGCCTTGGCAAAGGGAATACAAATTAAGGTTTCATTAGAATTTTTGGGATCCAGGATCATACCGCCATGGTTTTCAAGGCATAGAAGTCAAAGCATAAAATTTCAGAGGTTGGAATTCGGATATTGACTTGTTTTACTATTTCCTTTATAATAAGTTGGATATAATAATAGCAAAGTGGTGGGACATTGCCATGATTGCCGAATATGAAAGAGTGTATAACTATGTTAAAGAGTATGACTGGCTTTGGCCGCTGTGAAATTGCCCAGGTAGACCGGAAGATCACCGTTGAAATGAAGGCGGTAAACCACAGGTACTGCGATATTTCTATAAAGATGCCGAAGAAGCTTGGATTTTTTGAAGCAGGTATCCGCAATGTGTTGAAGCAATATATCGGCAGGGGTAAGATTGATATCTATATTACATACGAAGATTATACCGAGAATAATGTATGTGTTAAGTATAATGCAGATTTGGCAAGAGAGTATTATAACAGCCTGGAGAAGATGAGCAAGGAGTTTGGGATTGACAATGACATCCGTGTGTCCACCTTGTCCAGATACCCGGAGGTATTTTCCCTGGAAGAGCAAACCATTGACGAAAAGGAATTATGGGCTCTTGTGGAGGAGGCTGTCAGGACTGCGGCAGGCCGTTTTGTAGAGACCCGGATTGCAGAAGGGGAGCACCTTAAGCAGGATATCATATCGAAGCTGGATGGAATGCTTAGGCTGGTGGATTTTATTGAAACAAGATCCCCGGAAGTGGTGAACGAATACAGGAATAAGCTGTATGCCAAGGTCGCGGAATTATTGGCTGATACCAAGGTAGAGGAGAGTATCCTGGTCACGGAGGTTACCGTATTTGCTGATAAGATATGTGTGGATGAAGAAACAGTACGTCTGCGGAGCCATATCATTAATATGAAGGAAACCCTGGAGGACAGTGAGAATGTCGGAAGAAAGCTGGATTTTATCGCACAGGAGATGAACCGTGAGGCGAATACGATCCTGTCGAAGGCAAATGACCTGGAGGTTACCAATAAAGCGATCGATTTAAAGACGGAAATTGAGAAAGTCAGGGAACAGATTCAAAATATTGAATAGAAGCTTCAGAAATGAGGAATAACTTTGAATAAGTTAGTTAATATAGGTTTTGGAAATGTGGTTAACGCCGGTAAGATAATCGGAATTATCAGCCCTGAGGCTGCACCGATCAAAAGGCTGGTCCAGACAGCCAAGGATAACGGGATGGCAATTGATGCAACCTGTGGGCGAAGGACAAAAGCCGTGATTGTAACAGACAGCGGCCACCTGATCCTGTCATCTTTGCTGCCGGAGACGATTGCCGGAAGGGTGAACCCAAAGGAAACGGAAAGCGTGGACGCCCATGAGGTATTTTCGGCAAATGAGCAGCAGAAAATATTAGAGGTAAATGGTTAGCGGGACATATTTCCGGTAAAACTTGAACTGCGGCTTTTGGCTACTTATTTTAATAATCAAGGGATTTTAGGAAGGAGAAATAATTATGTTACATCCATCATATACAGATTTAATGAGAGTCGTTAATAGCGAGGTGGAGCCGGGAGAGCAGCCGGTGGTAAACAGCAGGTATTCCATCGTTATCGCAACTGCAAGGCGTGCAAGGCAGATAATTGACGGTGCCTCACCATTGGTTGACGTCACTTATCCGAAGCCGTTGTCAATCGCAGTTGAAGAATTGTACCGCTCCAAGGTTAAGATCGTAGGCGATGATGATCAAGAGGAAGAGCAGGGACAGTAGTAAATTCTGCTGCTATCTGCCATATAGAAAAGTATCGTAAAGCAGCACTTTCATATGAAAATATGTGAAAGTGCTTTATCGTGTAGCTAACCCTACATGGACGCAAGATACATGGCATTGACAGAAAGGAAGTGTTCCATGTCTAATAAACAGGAAGAAGAGTTGAGTGCTATGGCTGCAGAGGATATCAGCATGCCGGAAGAGAAGCCGGCGGATGACATTGTCCGGACGGATAGGGCCAAGGGGAAGGAAGAAAGCCTAAGTCCTGCGGAAAAACCCAGGCCAACAGTGAGAAGTATGGTATATGATTTGGTTTTTTATGCCGTATTAATCATAGTATGTGTTTATGTCCTTCCAAATTTTGTGATACAGAGGACAATTGTAGATGGGGCTTCCATGGAAAACACCCTACATAATGGAGAACAATTGTATGTGGAGAAGGTCTCCTATCATTTTGATGCCTTAGACCGTTTTGACATTATTGTATTTTACCCCTACGGAAGGGAAAATGAGGAGTACTATGTGAAAAGGATCATTGGCCTGCCCGGGGAAACAGTACAAATTATCGGTACGGACATCTACATTAATGAGGAGCTCCTGGAAGAGCACTATGGGAAAGAGGCGATGGAGAGCCCGGGAAGGGCAGCAGAGCCGGTCACCCTGGGGGAGGATGAGTATTTTGTACTCGGGGATAACCGCAACATTAGCAAGGACAGCCGTTCTGAGGAAGTCGGCAATGTGAAGAAGGAAAATATCGGAGGGAAAGTCGTTTTAAGGATTGCACCTTTGAGCAAATTTGGTACTGTAAAATAAGCAAAGGGTAACATAATAACAATATGTCATCTTATTTTCTGCTTGCAATTTCTATAGAAATTAGGTAGAATGAATAATGTTCTGGAAAGACAGGAGTATCATTTTATTATGAAGGTAATTAAAGAGCATATCAAAACAGGAAGCTTCAAGTCCTTTTATCTCCTGTATGGAAGCGAGGAATATCTGAAAAAGCTCTATCGGGATAAGCTTAAGGCGGCCATCCTCCAGGATGGGGGGGATATGAACTATTCCCATTTTGAGGGAAATGGCATTGATCCTAAAAAGATTGCCGAGGATGCCCAGACCCTGCCATTTTTTAGTGAAAAACGCTTGATTATTGTAGAAAACAGCGGGTTTTTCAAAAACCAGAACGAGCTGAGTGAACTGTTAAAGGGCACGCCGGACAGCACAATTATTATTTTTACGGAGACAGAGATTGATAAACGCAGCAAGCTGTTTAAATTCCTTCGGGATGCAGGTACTGTCTCGGAGATGAATGGCCTGGATGAGAAGAATTTAAAGCTTTTTGTGGCTTCCTTATTAGAACAGGAAGGAAAGAAGATAACAGAAGGCTCAATTACCCATCTCCTTGATAAAACTGGCCCGGATATGACAAATCTCTGCAATGAGGCCCAGAAGCTCATCAGCTATACCGCTGACCGGGATGTGGTAACAGTGCAGGATATTGATGCAGTGGTAACCACACAGATTACGGGAAAGATATTCCAGATGATTGATGCAATCGGGAGCAAGCAGCCGGGTAAGGCTTTGGAGCTGTATTATGACCTCTTATCCGTCAGGGAGAAGCCGATGTCGATCCTGTTCCTGATTACGAGGCATTTTAATATATTGATGCAGGCAAAGAATTTGCAGGCTCTTGGCCATAATTCCCCCAGCATCAGTGAGATAGTAGGTGTTCCGCCCTTTGCGGTGAATAAGTACCTGAGTCAGGCAAGAAATTTCTCCATGAAGAAGCTGAGGGAAGCGCTGGAGTTTGGCGCGGACATTGAAGAGCAGATCAAGACAGGAAGAATGCTTGAGAAAATCGGCGTGGAGCTATTTATTGTTACCTTTAGCAAGAGGTAGCGGCAGTTTGGTTATGTTTCCGAAGGTATTTAGTTATAAAGGTTTTGCTTGTTCTATTTTGTTGTTCTCCTCATTTTCCAATGCTTGATTTTGTTGGAAATAGAAAGGACAAGGATATTAACATAATAAGGAGATGTACCCAAGAGGCCGAAGGGACTGCACTCGAAAGGTAATAGATTTCGTGGAACTTTGGTAGCTCTAGTACCGCATGAATACTGGATTTTTGGTTTTGACTGAAACATTTTCTTTCATGTTTCTTTCCAGTTTTCTTTCTTACTTCCTGGACTTGGATGGAATGTGGTACCATCGTCTAGATGAGTCCGGTTGATTAAAATTAATATGGAGAGTTGTCCGAGTGGCCTAAGGAGCTGGTCTCGAAAACCAGTGTACCTACCGGTACCTAGGGTTCGAATCCCTAACTCTCCGTCAGTCTTTTCCAATGGGTCAGCTTTGAGAAGGTTGAAACCCATTGTTATGGAGGGAGTTGTCAGTTGCGACTGACAACTCTTTTTTACGTTTCCCCGTTGATGTCCCTCCGGGCATCGTACTCTTTCTGTGAAGTGAATTCAAACCCCTTCATTCTTCTTAATTATACGGTTATGAAATGCAACGGAGTTACGCTATCCTACGTAACCATTTCTTTTTTTTCGGTACTTTGATTAGGCTTTCCAGAGTCAGGGTTTGCCGATTCGGGTAATGTCTCGAACAGACCGGTGCTCAGCCGCTCTGCGGATATCAGCATAGACTCCTCCATATCCAGATGTGCATAAAGGTTTGCAGTGGTACCATAGTCGCTATGACCCAACCAGGCTTGGATTTCCTTCATGGAGACACCATTTCGCAGTAATAGGCTCGCACAGCTGTGCCGGGTATCATGGAACCGGATATGCCGCAAGACATTCTTCTTCAGGAACTTTGAGAAAGTCGATGAGATATAGTCCGGCTTAATAAGTTCGCCGATTTCATTGACATAAACATACCCCAGATACTGACGGTTGTAGGAATTGCCAAAGAGCTGGCGGTGTTCCGTTTGCTGCTCCTTCAAGGCCAGCAGCTTTTCCCGGAATAAGGGGATAAGCGGAAGCGTTCTCATACTGGATTTATTTTTCGCCTTGTCTTTTGCATAGCATACTCTCTTTTGACCTTTGCGCTGGTATGTGGTGACAGTATGGGCTATCGTAAACAGGTTTCGTTCAAAATCAAAATTCTGCCATTTCAAGCCAACAATCTCACTTCTGCGAAGCCCATAGAACAGACCGAACAGAACGGCAAGTTCCAGCCAGGTACCCTCTGCCAGACGTATACACTCCAGTGCCTCTTCCGGAAGATAAAAACTGCCAATGAATTTATCCGTCTTGGGGCGCTGCTTATGGGCAGCGTTCTTTCCAACCAATCCGTCTTCCATAGCCACTTCCAACGCATTATTGATATTGCAATGGTAGCGCACAACGGTAGTTCCTTTTTTACCGTCTTTTCCGTGTTCAGGGTCTCCAATACGTTCAAGTCTGTAGAATTCACGTAGATGTTTCGGCTCTAGTTGAGACAGCGTTAGGCCAAGTTTTTTGAAATACGGGTAAATATGATTTTCAACCGAATCACAATATCCGGCATAGGTTACCGGATCAACCTCTGTTTCCTTATAAGAAAGCCAGTACAGCATATAATCCGCAAACAGCATATCTGCGGTGTTGGATACAACAGTACTGCTTTTCTCCGGAATTGGAGGAGAAACTATTTTCTCTGTTTCTGAAATAAGTTCACCATATTCATTGTAAAGGTTTCGGAATTCATCAAGTTTTTTATTGGCTAGCCGTTGTTCCCTTTCTTCACCGGTAAATCAGTTGGAATCCATTTTGGAAAACGTTTGCCGTCACGGTGCTTACAGTTCAAAACGGCATAATATTTTCCGCCTTTTTCTTGTAGATATCCCGCTAACATAATCAATCATTACTCCTTTCAGCGGTTTTTCCACCTACCATTGACATATAATACTATACTACTTTTCGCCAACAAACTACAACAACGTATGCCAAATTCACACTATGAGATGGGGGTTATTTTTTGTTTTCAATGTCAAGGTAGGCAATAATATAACTTTTAGGGATGCGGAAAAGACGTCCGACATTTTGCTTTTTCAGATCGCCCTTTTTAATCATCTTGTAAACCGTCTTAGTGCATACCCCCAAGATCTCACTTGTTTCTTCGACGGTCAGGACATCAGGATAGTCACTAATCCGTTTGATAGACTGCTTACTGTATAAAGATTGTCTTTTCATTTTTTTCTCCATTCTGCATTTTTTTAAAAGCCGATATACTAAGCTTTCTGAACATACGCACCCATACCGGCTCATTTCCTGCGCTTATTTTGACCGCGTCTTTTCAGGCCGCGCTATGCGCTGTTTCATACGTGGGCGTGCTCTGCCGATTCAGCATCTTGGCACACTGTCCGCGAAACCTGTATAACTTCCGGTGGGTGCTATGAAATTGTCAAGGTACATAATGGGTGTAAGGTCAGCTTTGAGCTTGTCCTTACACCTGATAAACATAGCATTATGTATGTAATTTCTGCAAGGATGGAAAATTTTATAATTTTATTTTGGACATGCAACTTAACACTGCCAATTGAAGCATTCAGAGAACGTCACTTTCCAGTTGCCCTAATGTGCATATTTTACTTTAATGGCGTAGCCATTTTTTTGAAATGGAAAGGTGTTTCGCTTTAGACAGCATGAAAAGTGGTTGATATTTTTGAAAAAATAAACATTGGGCTTGATGTATCACTGGATATACAAAATAAATGAACTCAGTGTAAAGAGACATCATGTATTTACTATCAAGTACCCCATTATACGACATACTGGAATAATCGAATAATGAGTCAAACTGTAATTATTTGATTGAATTATTTTACAATTTATCATAAAATGATGTTAAGGTTTTAAGTAAAAAGATGGTAGAACATGCAAATTAAATAAAACATGAGAGAAGATGGGAAAATAAAATGAATTCTGAAATAATCATGTATCAGACCGAAGACGGGTTAACAAAAATTGAAGTTACTTTTGATGATGATACAGTATGGCTTTCTATTGACCAAATGGCAGAGCTATTTCAGCGTAATAAGTCTACGATTTCGCGTCATATAAAAAATATATTTGAAGAAGGCGAACTGGCTAGGAATTCAGTTGTTGCAAATTATGCAACAACTGCTTCTGACGGCAAGACATATAAGATTGATTATTATAATTTAGATGTTATTATATCTGTTGGCTACCGGGTAAAATCATTAAGGGGAACACAATTCAGGATATGGGCGAGCAGCGTATTAAAAGAGTATATGCGAAAAGGCTTTGCAATGAATGATGATTTGCTGAAAAATAATGGTGGCGGAATATTTTTTGATGAGTTATTGGAAAGAATCAGAGACATCCGTTCCTCTGAAAAGGTATTTTGGAGAAAAGTATTGGATATCTATGCTACAAGTATTGATTACGATCCAAGAACAGAAGTGTCAATGATGTTTTTTAAAACCGTTCAAAATAAAATGCATTGGGCTGCACATGGACAGACTGCAGCAGAGAAAATATATTATTCAGCGGATGCACAAAAGCCATATATGGGTATGTTCAGTTTTTTCAAAGGAGAAATACCCACTCAGGCGGATGCATTGGTAGCAAAAAATTATTGTACGGAAGAAGAATTATCCGCACTGAACAGTGTTGTTTCTGCTTATCTTGAGTTTGCAGAGATGCAGGCTCGTAGAAGAATCCCCATGTATATGTCTGATTGGATTGAGACGCTGGATGGCTTTTTGAAACTGTCCAAACATGAAATACTGACTCATGCCGGAAAGATCAGTGCAAAGACAGCGGAGTTAAAGGCGAAAGAAGAATATAAGAAATTTAAAGTATTGCATTTAGATGGGATTTCTAATGCAGAAAAGGATTATATAAAAGCATTGGAAGATATGGAAATGAAGTTGCTTGGTGATGGTAAAGAAAAGTAGGGAATTAGTTATGCAAAATGAAATTTCACCTCTGGCGTACAATTACTAACCTATATTCTGACCGTTTAGAGATTATCTCATTAGGTGGATTAGTTTCAGGATTGTCATTGGAGGCAGTTATACTGGTAGCATTAAAGCATAGAAATGAAAAGCTTGTAGGCTTATTTTACAGGATGAAGCTAATAGATGTATATGGCACAGGAATTAGTAAGATAATTAGCTGCTATAAAGGGGGACCTGTGAAACCTAAGTTTGAAAATGTGAAAGGTGCATTTCGAGTGGTCTTGGAAAATAAAAACTATAACGAACTATAATTGATGATGATAAACATAGAGAACTGAATTATGATACAGACAATACCTGTATAATTAACCAGCGAGCTTTTGATGCATATAAAACTTATTTTTCTGGCAAACGGTTAGGGAGCCCAGACTGGATTTATGTACCGAACACAGGTAATCAGCGGTTTTGGGGAGAATATCCTTGGCATCCATGCTATGATAATATTGCCGATTGGTCTGTAAAAGAGGTATACGATAAAGGTCCAGAATGTGAATATCATGTTCCATTATACGAATATGAGCTTTCAACAAGTAGCTTTGATCACATGGAGGATGAAAACTCATCATTTTATATGCCTTCCAAAAAAATAATCGAAGAAGTGGGACTAACAAACAATAAAGAAAATCCTGGAGAATGGATGAAGAATAATGTCGTTGTTTTTAGAGACCCAGGTTTGAACATTAATACCCAGTCATGTGCATTGTTTGAAAAGAAAGTCTTTTGTGAATGGTTAAAGAATAACAACTATATATTAATATGTCTTATTGGCGGAGAAAAACAGTTATTCACTCCACATATTACGCACTTCTTTGGTCGATTGAACTATAATTGTTTGTATTATATGGATGGTGAAGGAAATATTAAAGGCGAGACTTGGACCGAACAGGAAAAACCACGAGGAGATCGGTAAAGGTGTGGAGGTGGTGAGAAAATGGAACAAGTGGGCTATGGACAATATATAGCGGATAATATCCGCAGCTTCCCCTTCGGCGTTCCCATTTATACGGACAAAATTGCCCACGAGGTGGCAAGACAATTTCAAATCGAACTTTACCAGGCAAAAATACTTGTCAATGTGAATTTGAAACGCATTGCAGATAACAATGGCTTGGAGCGTTACCAAAAAGGAATCTATTATAAAGCACAGGAAACACCCTTTGGAAAAACGAAATTGAATCCGGTGCAGATTATGCGGGATTTGTATCTGGTCAAGGACGGACAGAGTATTGGTTATGAAACGGGTCCATCCTTCTTTAATAGAATTGGACTTACCACACAGCTGTCGAAGTACAAAACTTATGCCACCAATGCATTCAGACAAAAGGGCAACCGAGTGGAGGAAAAGCTGGGAGTTATCCTTCGTAAGCCGCCAGCTGAGGTTACCAATGATAATTGTCGTTATTTGCAGTTGCTGGATGTAATTGAAAATAAAGAGAAGCTGACCATGGACGCACTAGAGCCGGATCAAATTCTTTTGGAGTATATACAGAAAAATGAATTGGATTATGTTAGACTGGCAGGCTATGCCAGCCAATACTACCGGAAAGAGGTATCGTTGCGGCTCGGAGAGCTTGCTTCAATTATGTTGAAATGAAATTACACACAGAGCCTTTAAATAAAAGCGAGGAGTATAGAATGCTGAACATTCTATAGACCATCCATTGAAAACCATGCATGGGAGGAGAAATTTTATGTCACTCAATATTTTATATATGCATTTTATAATTCAAAGAGCATGGAAATCAATGGATGCGAGAATAAAATCTTTGCTTTCAAAAGTTTTCCATTTTTTAATGATTTCATAATTAGATTTTAAACCAGAATTGGAAATAATATGATATAATATGTCTATAACATGAATCAAAAGGAGGTATTCTTGTATAATATAATTAAGCTTATTGGTGTTCTAATAAGGTTTTATTACATACCCAATCCATTCTCGTCCTTAGCAAACGGAGAACTAATAAATTATATAGCTGAACCTTTTATACATACTGTGACATTTGGGGTAGTAGGCATTTACTATAATAGAGGCAGCAATCCGGCTGTTGGAAGTATTCTGTATACAATATTTTATTTTGTTCATGTGGGGCTTTTATTATTATGTGGATTTTTTGATTGGAATAAGATAGCTATTATTGTGATTGCTGCTTTATATATTACCTGTCATGTTTTAATAAATAAAGTAAGAAATAGCATATAAGTTTCTACGGTCTGAATTTATTCAGGCTGTTTTTTATTAAGACTATATATGAAACGTTTGTTCGGAGGAAAATATTGCAATTTGGCATATGATGTGTTATTATTAATTAACAAGACTATATATAGTATATGAAATTCTGTTAATACTAGATGCAAAACATTTGTTCGAAGAAAAGTATTGCATTTAAATTAATATATAGTATACTGTAACTAATAGACTAGTTGAGAAAATAATAAACAAAGGAAGGTAAAACATGATCAAATTAAAGAAGCAATTCAGCAATTTTTATGACAGTATTAGGATTTCGACAGAAGCTAATGACATGATTAAAAAAAGGGAAACTCTTCAAAAGGATTTTGAAGATTATTTCCCAGGAATCTGCAAAGAACATGATATCAGCGTAAATAAGAGTGATATGGAGTTTTTTGATCAAGGGAGCTATCGATTAAATACTACTATTAGGAACAAAGATGGTTGTGTGGACAGAGATGTAGCAGTAACTTTTCCTCTGAATATCAATGAAAATGGTGACCCAAGAAAGTTAAAGAAGTATGGCAGAGAAGCATTATTAATCAACAATGTACGTGAGCCCAAAATAAAAGAACCCTGTATCACAGTATCTTATGTAAAAAAGGAAGACGAGTATTTACATATCGACTTCCCGATGTATGCTAAACATAACGGTAAATTGTATTTAGCAAGAGGAAAGGAAAATTCTGAAGAATATAAATGGGAAGAAGCTGACCCCAAAGGACTAAATAGTTATTTTGATAGTTACTTAGTTGATAATGACCAGTTGCGAAGAATAGTTCGTTATATAAAGAAGTGGAAGCAAGAAAAATATAATAGTTCAGACAGTAAGAATTCGATTCCCCCAAGTATAGGTCTGACACTCCTTGCATGTACAAACTTTTTTAGCAGTACTTCAAGCGAAGGTGATGATGATTTACAGTCACTTTATAGAACAATAAAAAACATAGTGAGCGCATTTTCTTTAACTTACGAATGTGGTCAGTTGGTTAAAGCTGAAATATTTTGTAATTTACCAGTCACTCCGTATTCGGACATTTTTTGTAAAATGAAGAGTTGTGATGATCACGGAGTAAAGTTTTACAATAGATTAAAAAAGGCGTGCGATAACCTAGAGAATGCGAATAATCTTGATTCTGAATATGACGCGGCAACTTATGTTCAAAAGGTTCTGGGGGATGAATTTGAGTTACCAGAAAAGAAATCTGCAGCCGCTACAACGAAAAATATAAGGGAGCATGGTTTTGGCTGATATTGATGAAGTAAAAAGAATTCTTCAAAAATATGAGGAACTTAAAATTAATGATGTAGATTTAGAGGATGAGGGCTGGGCCTTTGTTGGATTTGCTTTTAAAAATAATCAATTTTCTATTGTTGTTAATAAAATAGACCCAATAACAGAAATGCCCATGATCATTGCTAACAATGATATAGCTGATTATCCACATATTATGGGAGAGTATGAATATAAAGATAAGAAAATTAGATATATATGTTTGCTTGAAAGCACTGATTTTGTCAAATCTCTTTTGTCTTTAGAAGAAAAAATTTCTTTACTTATAGAGCAACTATTGCGTCTTTTCCAATTGAGTAAGTCACAGATTGAAAAAGAATATCAAAAAGAGTTCTTATACTACTGGGATGCTTCAAGTAAAAATGAAGACAGGATTTACTTACTTTTATCAGAAGATAATAAAGTGCAGCAACTTAGTAAGTATAAAAAGGAAAACAGCGCTCGCTTTATTTCTAATAATATTAAGCAAAATGATAAGGCACAATGGAAGCATGATCCAAATCCTCCTATTTACTATATTCCTATTATAGATAATAGGGGGATTTTACCCCCAACTTTAAAGGGAAAATGGTCTAAAAAAGATATTGTTAATATCATTGATGACAGGCAATGTTCAAAAATAAGTAATGACACATACAAATTTCTTTCAGAGCAAAATTTTACAGGAAGAGAGCTTATATTAGTATTTGGAATGAAGACGCCTTATAATACTATATCTTTTGCTTGCAGTATTACGTTTCGCTTAGGAGGACAGGATAAATTATTAACTAAATTACTTTCTGCTGACTATAATATTGCTTGCTTAGAGACTACAAGATGCGATTATGAATTCCTAAATAAGCAGATCGGTAACGATATTAGCTTGTTAGATAAAAAAGTAGCTATTATTGGAGCGGGTTCCTTAGGTAGCTATGTAGCCAATGAAGTAATTAGATCAGGGGTGAAACAGTTAACAATTTATGATGATGACACTTTGTCAGAGCAAAATATTTTACGTCATACAATAGGAATGAGTGGGGTAGGATACACAAAGGTAATTGCGTTAAAAGCTACGCTTCAACATATACACCCTGAAATCTTAGTTAATTCAATTTCAGCAAGGTTTTTTGAAGATAATGTTACTATAACATCAGGCAAATATGATCTTATTATTTTTACTGTTGGTAGTAGTGATACCCAGTTGGAATGCAATAAAGAATTTTCAAAGGCCCATAATAAAGAAAAAGTAATTTATGCCTGGCTGGAAGCTGACGGCATTAATAGCCATGTTTTGTATGTGGACTATAAAAATCATGGCTGTTTTCAGTGCTTATTTACAGATACTGGAGGAGCTTTAGTGAATAATAAGGTTAACGTGGCGAATGAGGGTGTAATAGAAGAAAGGACAATCCGTAATAGTTGCGGTGGAACACGAGTAGCTTATGGTACAGAGATTATTTCAAGAACGACAAGTGTTATCATTAATACATTAAAGAAGATATTTACTGAGAACTGTGATGAAAATTTTCTGATAGATATTAATCCCCAAAAAGTAGATAATCGAAAATTGGGGTTTTATGAAAGTAAGTGCAGGTGCTGCAATGAAAATTGATTATATGTGTAAAAAGTTCAAGCTCCCTAATGGTAAGACAGTAGATATCTTAGATTCTGTTTTTATCGAAATAGGTAAATGGTTACAGGTGGGTGCAGCATTGCCTGAAAGCGGCGGTTTTATATTAGGCTACAAGCACTTAAATACAGGGAATATAACGCTTGAAAATGTTACTACACCGCAAGAGAAGGATATAAGAAATAGAATTAGATTTTTTATTAAAGATGCTTTTCATTTTAAGTTTTTAGAAACTGCTAAAAGAAAAAACAGTTATTATATGGGAGTATGGCATACCCATCCACAAGTAATACCTAGTCCTTCAGGTATGGATTATACTGATTGGAATGAAACTTTATTACATGATAGAACAGCTTGTGATTATGCCTTTTTTATAATTGCAGGGACTGATGAAATACGAATATGGGTGGGCGATTTAAAAACTAAAAAAATCAAGGAAATATTTGAATGTCCAAAGGATGGTGGTTTGTATAAAAATACTTAAAAGATTTGATATACTAAATATGTTTATTTCCATAGGTAAGATTATCGTTACAGGTTTATTCTTTTCAGTAATAATTCCAATATTATTTGTTCTTAATTTGATTCCTATTGAATGGACAAAGGCATTTGGCTATTCAGAAGATACAGGATTATATGTTTATCTTTTGGAATGTACAAACAAAAATAGAAATATAATATTGTGGATAATTCTAATAATATATGCGGCTATTGTTATTGCAATAATAATTAATTGGGTTACACAGAATTGGAAAGAAAAATTACTTTTAATAAAACATAGTACATTTGAACCGCTAAGTATTACATATGAAAAGGAGCAGCTTTCTGATTACTTTACAAGAAGTCTCAAATTAGATCAGTCTCTGATTACTACCAATACCACCATAAATGATAATAAAAAAGTATTGGCACACATAAAATCCTATATTAATAAATTACCCAAAATTGAAAAATATAAAAGGCGTGGATACCGTATAGGATATGTAGGAATTGCTCATACTCCTTTAATATTTATGTTAGGGTATGATGTCGGTGATGGTAATAAAGCGGTATTATTTCATAAGTATAGATATGAAGGAAATGATAAGTTCCAGGTATTATCTGATAATACTGTTCCTGTTAAGCTTACCAAGGAAGAAGAATACCCCAGTAATAAAAATGAGCTAAGTGATATTTTATTATGTATAGCAACAAGTTTTGATATAACTGGTGATGATGTTAGTGAAATCAGGTCGGAAAATGATTACTTCTTAAAATATTCAACAGAGAAAGATTTTGACATGATTTATTCGAGCAAGCAAGTGTATAAATATGTTCAAGAAATAAAAACTGAAATCGGTAACATAGAAAAGACTCATAAAATAGGGAAGATTAAAATTTGTATTGCTTCTTCTGTTGCCTTTACTTTTGCTCTTGGACAAGCATTCAGTAAAACGCATGATTCAGAAGTTGTAGTTTTTCATTATCAACGAGGAAATAAGTATCCTTGGGGCATAAATGTAACAGCAAAGAAAGCCATTTTTGTGAAAATAGAACCAAAGTTATAGAATAAGACAAAAGCCTCTAGCTGCTGAATGCACTTAGAGGTTTATTTTAAAGAAAAAAATTTGTAATACCCAAAAACCAGTGTACCAGGGGTGGAGTAGACTTAACAGTTTCCTCAATACAGATAGATCTTCCGGCACAGATAAAGCTATATGGAAAGGGTGACAAAACCCACGTTCTTTCAATGATGTCCAATATTGCTAAGTTGTTGCGCGACTTTATGTCAGAGCAAAGGATTAGCGATTCTATACATTACAGTACCCATTGCTTTGCATCTTTTTATTTTCCCAAAGCATATAGAAACAGTTTGTATATTTATATAAAACCATATAAATTTTAAAATTTTTGTTTTGCAGGTATTTACGCATATATGGGTGTATTTTACTGTAGAAAAATGGTTAAATACTTTGATATTTCTAATTTGTTGGTATATAATGGATATAGCTATTTGATTTAGCTAAATACGAAAAAATATAGGTGGTATAATGCTTAATTATTACTAAAGGCCACTAGAAACATGAGCCACCAGAGAAGAAAAAAATAAATGTTATTTTAGGGGTAAAAGTGAAATTAATATATTTATTAAATCAACAATCCTGGATTTGGATTATTTGTTTACTTTGTATAATAATAAGAGTTGTTCTTGATTGTAATGGTAGTTACGAATTTAAGTTCCAAATGAAAAAAACGCTTAAAAAAATAGGATTTTTGTTTTTTCTAATTGTTTTATGGGGTTCAGTAAATTCGAATGAAGAGAATGAAAAATTAATCCTAGGATTATTTATAATTACATATTTTTATATATTTTATTTGTTGGCTGAAAGATGTTCTGATACAGGTGGATATACAAGCAGTATTCTTTTAATAATAAATTGCATGTTTATTACTATTTTATCTTTTACAAATGAGATCACGGCTATAATTGGAGCAATCTGCATCATCGGAATCTCGATATTTGTTTTTAAGCATTGGACTGAAAAGAAATCAGATTTAGCTGAAAATATAGCTTTATGTATTGAAACAATAATAGTTTCCCTTTTTTTAATGTCAGGATCATTTGATTCGATTTATTATACATTATTGTATTTGTTTATGTCAGAAAGTTTGTTGGCTGTTATTAATAAAGCTATTAGATATATTGTGAAAGAATATTATAGAGAAAAAGACGAATTTTAAAAGAATTTAACAAGATTAAACGAATAACAAAAAATTAATATCATAGGGGGAGATAATGCATGTATTTATCATTAATGGAGCTCAAAAATTTTAGATGCTTTGACGACACTTCTCATATAGTTACATTTAATCCTGGATTAACAGTACTAGTCGGGGAAAATGATTCAGGAAAATCAGCTATTATGGATGCTATACGTCTTGTTTTAGGAACTACGGATTTTAGTTGGTACCGTATTGAATCATCTGACTTTTATAAAGAAGACATGACTTTAGAAATAAACATTATATGTAAGTTTTGGGACTTATCAAAAGATGAGCAGGCAGCTTTTCTGGAATGTTTAACTTATGAAAGCAATGATGGTATCCAAAAGCCATGCCTTTATCTTCATTGGAGATGTAAGTATCTTACAAGTTTTAAGCCCCCTAGAACAGTTTCTTCTATATCTACAGGAAAAGATGGAAACGGTCCATCTCCTGCAGCTGAAGCAAGAGAATTATTGCGTATTACATATTTAAGAGCTTTACGAGATGCCTATAATGACATGCAGTCAGGAAGGTATTCGCGTTTATCCCAGATAATTCAAAACATTCCATTACTAAATGTTGGAAAATCAGAATATGAAGATGGAATGAATTTAGATGAGTTGTCTCTTGTTGGTATAACAAATTTATCAAATCAGTTATTAGCTGAATACTCTGCATTAAGAACAGTCAATCAGAATATGACAGATATTCTCACTCAGCAAATGCTGTTAAAAGGAGACACACTAAAGACAAGACTGGAAGTAGCTGGCTCCAATAACAGTGATACACAAAAGCTAATGTCTCTTTTAGAAAAACTAGATTTAGCAATTGATAAAGACGTTAGTTCAATGAAAGGAAAAGCAGGATTAGGCACAAGTAATATTATGAGTATGGCATGTGAACTTCTTTTGCATAAAGAATCGGAAGAAGCTAAACGGTCTTCGTTTCTGCTTATAGAGGAACCTGAAGCTCATGTACATGCACAACGGCAATTAAAATTGATTCAGTCATTGGAACATGAAGCTGAAGAAAAACGTCAACAGATTATTCTTACAACCCATTCCCCATTATTGGCTTCGGTGGTGAAATTATCAAATATTGTTATAGTAAAAGATGGAAACGTCTATCCTTTATCTAAAAACTATACTGAGCTAGAGGAAGATGATTATCTGTTTTTAGAAAAATACCTAGATGCTACAAAAGCCAATTTATTTTTTGCAAGAAGCGTAATTATAGTAGAAGGTCCTGGAGAAGCATTACTAATGCCTACTTTAGCAAAACTTCTTGGGTTTAGTTTTACCGATTATGGTGCATCTTTGGTTGATGTAAGAAGTACCGGGCTACGTCGGTATGCACGTATATTCCAGCGTAAGGATTCGAAAGAGCTCTTACGTATTAATGTAGCTTGTGTAACCGACCGTGATGTAATGCCTGATTGTGCACCGGGTATATGTATTGACAAAAAATATACAACTGATAAAAAGACTTGGCCGGAGGAGAAAGATCGTAACTGGAAAGCGGAAGCAGACTTTTCTACGCCACAAGAAGTATCTGAACATATAAAGAAAATCTGTGAAAGAGCGGATGGTCAGCAAGTTAAAACATATATTGCAGATAGGTGGACCTTAGAATATGACTTAGCTTATGCTGGATTCAGGGATTCTATTATGTCTAACGCTTTATTGGAAGCATTGGTGAAAGTCACTTATGTTAAGGCAAATCAGGAATCAAAGAAATTAGAAATAAGCAAAATAATTAATGATTATAAAGAAATGGAAGAAAAAGCATCTTATTTTTATAGTTTTTTCTCTAAGAATCGCACCTCAAAAGCCGATTTTGCACAGCAGTTGGCTTTTGAACTTGAAAATACATATAAAGGAAAAGCAGAAGATTTGAAGAAAGTAACCCCTGGATATTTAGTAGACGCAATAGAGTATATAGCCAAAGGATAATAAATATGGGAATTGATAGATTGAAAAATATTGCAATTGATGATGCAGATATTGATTGGGCCGAATCAATATTGAATAATGATATTCACTTTGATGAAGAAAGACGAAATATAATTAAAAATATGGATACGGTTGATATTCAAGCTTTTCCGGGAAGTGGAAAAACAACTGTATTAGTATCAAAATTAGCTATTTTGGCAAAAAAGTGGCCTTTTACACATTCAGGTATATGTGTACTTTCACATACCAATGTAGCGAGGGAGGAAATAGAAGAGCGTCTTGGAAATACCGAAGTTGGTAAGAGCCTTCTTTCCTATCCGCATTTTATAGGAACAATGCATTCATTTTTTGATACTTATATTTCTATTCCCTGGCTGCGTTCCCAAGGTATTAAGATTAATATGATTGATACCAGTCTAGTACAAAATGTAAGGTGGAGGTGTCTCCCATGGAAGATTCGCAGTGGATTGGAATATAGCAACTTAAATGAGTCTGTTTGTAGCTATAAAGGGAGTATTGGAAATATAAATTTGGGAAGGATTGGGTCCCACACTCCTACTTATAAAGCAGTCTTATCAATAATCGAGGAATCCCATAAGCAAGGTGACTTTACATTTGACGAAATTTTATTATATACACAAGAAGCCCTTGAAAATATTTCGGTACTTCCAGAGTCAATGCAATTTAGATTTCCGTTACTTTTCATAGATGAAGCACAAGACACTAATTCTTTTCAATGGAAACTGATTCATCAAATTTTTAATAGAGATGGAGATCTATCTGTACACCAGGGGTTTGGAGACGAAAATCAAGCTATATTTAATTATGTTAATGAAAATGTTGAAAAAGTAGAATTCCCTAGAAAAGATCCGCTTTTTATTACAAAAAGCAGACGATTTGACAGCAGAATAGCAGCGTTAGCAAATCCAGCAGCATTGTCATGTAAAAAAATGATAGGATGTGATAATGAATTATCAGAGAAACTGTGTCCCCACACAGTGTACCTTTTTGAAAAAGATAAGATTGGAAAAGTTATAGAAGAGTTCTCACAATTAGTTTTGGATACATTTTCTGATGATGAATTGGCAAAATATCATAAAAAAGGCTGTCATGTTATTGGAATGGTACATGATAAAAAAGAAGATACACAACCAAAACATTTCCCAAAAGGAATTTATGATTATTGGCAATGCTATGAAGCCAAGAAGGGAAATAAAAATCGAATGCCACAAACATTATTAGAATATTTCCGTAATGGAAAAGAGGAATTTGACAGAACAGGTGAAACAGGTGGACAAACCGAATGGATAGCAAAAGGAATTCGCCGCTTAATTAATATAGCAAAGCAGGATAATTTTATAGTTGCAACAAAAAATCCTTTTAAAGCCATGATGGAGAAAATACAGCCTGAAGCGCATATGGATTTTAGATATACCTTTTTACAATTTATATCTACAGAAATTGGGACGAAAGAAAAATGGGATGTTTTATTAGAATCAATTATGAAGATGTTACCTTTATTCGGAGATTATAATGATAAAAATCTTGGGAAATTTTTGATGTGGTCAAATGAAAAAAGTATAGACGATGAACAAGGTACTCATCGGGAAAATGGACTTGTAAATCATTATAAATATTATAATTCATTCGGGCGGACAGTTGATCTTGAATTTGGAAGTATTCATTCCGTAAAAGGAAGAACACATTTAGCAACTTTGGTGCTTGAAACTTTCTCGAATTCACATAATTTAAAATCGATTTTATCTTATTTATGTGCAGCACCACCTAAGACAGAAGTAAGTACACAAAATAAAGTTCGTTTGAAATGTCATTACGTAGCCATGACAAGAGCAAAGGGATTGTTGTGTTTAGCTATACCAATCGATTCAGTAAATGATAATACCCAGGAAAAATTAAAAGCGCTTGGCTGGAAAATCAAAAATTTGAATAACTGTTAATAAACTAATTAGATTTAAAAGAAATGAAACAGAAGTAATAATGAGAATTATATTAAATGCTAATGGATCCATTAGTATTAGACTTTCTAACAATATAATGCAGAGAAGTTGAGGGTGAAAATAATATGGCTTTTTTTAAGAAAAATAAAATATTGATTAATAATGAAACTAATATTCCTCTTTCAACAACACTTGAGCATCAGTCAGTCGAAGCAAATACCACTAAAAGTAATGAAAATCGAGAATTTGATTTAAATATTGAAAAAATACTTGAAAACTGGGAAGTGTATCATGCCATCCGAGAAATAATAGCTAATGCATTGGATGAACAGGTAATAACTGATACGCAGGACATACAGATAATTAAAGAAAATAATGAATGGCATATTATTGATTATGGTAGAGGGATTAATTATCACCATTTAACACAAAATGAAAATGAAGAGAAACTGAATAACGACAAGTTAATAGGGAGATTTGGAGTTGGCTTAAAAGATGCATTAGCAACATTATACCGGCACAATGTAAATGTTAGCATTACTTCAAAATATGGAGTTATTACTTTACTGGAGACATCAAAAACAGGATTTGATGATATTATCACTCTTCACGCAAAGATTGATGAAACACCCAATAAAAAAATGATTGGTACAGATTTTGCATTAATAGGGTGTACAGACAAAGATATAGAAATTGCCAAGTCACTTTTTTTAAAATTTACTGATTCCAGTATTCTTGAGCAAACGACTTATGGACAGATTATTTCTAAAAACAGTGATATTTCTTACATATATATAAATGGAGTAAAGGTTGCAGAAGAGAGTAATTTTCTATTCTCGTATAATATTACATCTTTGACAAAACAAATAAAAAAGGCTTTAAACAGAGAACGGACAAACGTAGGGAGAACCGCGTATTCAGATAGAATAAAAACTATTTTACTGGCTTGCAGGGAAGAATGTGTTATTTACAAGTTGATAGATGATTTACAACAATATAATTCAGGCTTACGGCATGATGAACTTGCATGGAATGATGTTGCAATGTATGCTTCCAAAAAAGTGAGGGATTTTAAAGAAAATGTGGTCTTCGTTACATCGGACACAGCTATTAGTAGACCCAGCATAATTGATGAAATGAAGCAAAAAGGCTTTGAACCTATAGTAGTTCCAGAAAACTTGGTTAATAAGATAGATGATTATAACCAGGAAACAGAAGAGGATAGTACTCCGATTTTGACAACAAATAAATTTATTCAAGATATGGCAGAAAAGAAAAAATATACTTTCGTAGACGAATCCGGATTGAATCCAAACGAGAAGGAAATTTATTCAAAGAAGGGCAATATATTGGAACTGATAGGCGGGAAACCTAATAAAGTGAAAAATATTAAAGTTTCAGAAACAATATATGAATCGGAAATATTCTCAGAAACGGTTGGACTATGGGAACCATCGGAAGGCTTAATTATTATCAAACGGGGACAATTAAAAGACTTAAAAAGCTTTGCAGGGACTCTAATTCATGAGTGCATGCATGCTAAGAGCGGGGAAGATGATGTAAGCAGGGGATTTGAGTCAGCCTTGACAGATGTTATTGGAGTTATTGTGTCAAAGAGTTTTAAATAAAGGTGTGATTACCAAATAATAAAGCGATTCTAATTGCATAGACCTATTATGAGCTGTTATAGTGAAAAGAATAGCTGTTTCAGATGGTACAAGAGCTTGGATTGAATTACTTTCGGAATCAGCTAAGGAACAAGCACTTAATAAGGTATCATTCCCGGCTTTTACATGGAAAAAAACAGAGCTTCCTGACAAATTGTACGTTCGGGAGAGTAATGGGGAGTATTTCCTAGCTTCATGTGATGGCTATTTTTATGTAAAAGTGAATTCAACTGATAAACTTCCTTTTTGTGAAATAGCAAATATTAATGGGTTATATTTTGAATACGAAAATAATAAATGGTGTTTGAAATCATATAATCCGATGATTGTTACTAACACCATGGGATAGCTACATATTTACATAGAAGGTGGTGAGCTTTAATGGAAAAGAGAAACAATGCGGGTGCAGTAGCATCAAATGCAGGTGATGATTTTCATCTGATCTGGGCATGTAAGAAGCTTTTAGAAATATTAAAACCCAATAGTGAACTGACAGCTATATCAGTAGAAGGCCCTACTTTGGAAGATTCGATTCAAATTGAGGATGAACA
This sequence comes from Clostridiales bacterium, assembly GCA_012839295.1. GTDB lineage: Bacteria > Bacillota > Clostridia > Lachnospirales > Lachnospiraceae > Mobilitalea. The sequence continues at coordinate 16,025 of DUNO01000057.1, read as the reverse complement.
AAAACTATATTCTATTGATTTAGCAGAGTATTATGGTGGAAATAACTTTGAACAAGCACAGAGAATTGTTTTCTCACAGTTAAAATACAGTGCATATCAGATGGATAAGCCATGGACAGCATCTAATCTATGTTCTGGTTCAAACAATAACAATTCAATCATTCGTCGTTTGGCGGACACGTATAGTGGATTTTGTGAGAAGTATGATAATGTCGATTCGAAACTTGTTCTAAAATTAGTCAGCAACCGTAGTTTACAATTAGATTTTTCAGCTCACATAGATGAATGTATAACCATGCTAAAGGAAAAGAAGTATAGGCGTACAGAGGATCTAATAAAAAATTTGACTTCTGAATGTATAGAAGACATCAATAAAATATATAAAACCTCAAATTTGAGTTCTAATGCTTTTATCGGCTTTTTGCTTAATCTGAATTTTGATGATTGTGGTACTGAAATTCGAAGTATCCATAGAGCAGAAATAATAAAACAATTGGACAATTGGAACACACGCGATATACGAAGCAGATATAATTCTTTAATTATGCATTTAAAAGAAATGATGCTACCAGAAAATACACTTGGATTTTTGATGAATCGAGAATATGTTTTGGCAGCGCTTGATACTAACATCAATGAGGTGTTTCCAGCACCGATAAAAATCGAATCGTCTTTAGATACTTATATTGAACGTGGTGTCAGAAAAGATATTGTTGGATGCATTCAAGAAAACCAGAAAAAGATTATCTGCTTACAAGCCACTGCAGGCGCAGGTAAGACTACTTTTGTAAGTCATATACAAAATATTTTACCAGAAGAATCAGTAACTGTTTTATATGATTGTTATGGTGGAGGTACTTTTCTACAACCTGGGGAACGAAGACATCTAACGGAAGTAGCAATTCCACAAATCTGTAATACATTAGCAACGGAATGTGGGACAGAGTGGTTAGTTGGTAGACATTCTAAAGATTATGAATATTGGCGGTTGTTAAACGACCGATTGGGAAAAGCAGTATCTTATGTTAAACAGCAAAATCCGTCAGCGACAGTAGGGATTATTATAGATGCAGCAGATAACAGCATGGTTGCTGCTAATACGTTTAAGGAAGATTGCTTTTTACAAGGACTATTAAATCAAACTCTTCCTGATGGTGTATGGATAATCGTTACCACAAGAAAAGAAAGAAAGCATCTTATTCCTTTTGGAGACGAAGTGGAAGTTCTCGATCTTCCTCCATTTGAATTGCATGAAAGTTCCCAGCATATTCGTGCTGTATTTTCAGGTGCAACTGATTTAGAGTGTGAAGAGTTCCATTTACTTACAGATAGAAATCCGCGCTTACAAGCATATATGTTATCTGAAGCTAGGTCAATAGATGGATTATTGTCACAGATGAAACCAGCAGGGAAGACAATGGACTCTTTATTTAAAGAGTTTATTCATGGCGCTAAAGAGCAATATAACGGTATAGTGAATATAGAAATTCTTTTTTCTGCACTAATAAATTTGCCAAGACCAATACCGGCTAAAATGTTATGTGAACTTTGCTCAATAACGGTTGATACCTTGATGAGTATGAGTGTGGAATGCCGTCGTGGTTTTTATATAACCGATTCTTTTATATTTCTTAAGGATGAGGATTTTGAAGCATATCTAAGAACTTGTTACGAGAACAATGAAAATGCAATCAAGCTTATTGCTGATTATATGTACAAAAATAGAGTGATAAATCCATACTGCTCTAGATATTTACATATTTTTATTGATAAGGCGAATTATTTCGACTGTTTAGTTCAGATTGCCCTAAATGAAAAAATTGATGATGTTAATATTGGAATAGCAGAAGCAAACCAAATAATGAAGCAGCGCATACAATGTGTTCTGAAAAGAAAAGAGATGCATGTCCATCAAAATCGTTTGATGGCTTGTAAATTAGTGTATAGGCTAATTGATTATAATGCCAATGAGGATGCATTAAAGGAATTACTCTTGAGTGCACCAGATGAAGCTGTTATGTACTGTGATGAATTGTCAGTATATAATATCTTCTATACAGAATCTAATGATTTTGATGGTTTAGCAAAGGCTGCTCTTGTTTTTTCATGCTTGCCAATATATAGAACTCTTTCGCAGCAATATATCAATAGTTATCAGGCATCAATTAAAGTTTACTATAATAAAAAAGAAGATGATAGGAGGATCCATTCACGGCCCAGAACAACAGACATTATTAATATTGCAGAAGCAATGTTGAGATTGGGACAAATTGAAAGAGCTATAGAGTTGATATGTAGTTGGATTCCTAAGAAAGCCGCAACTAAATTTGTTTATGAATTTTTTAAAAAGCTTTTAAAATATGGTAATTGTGAGCTTTATGAAGCCTTATTATTGAAAAAATGGGCAAGCCCCAATATGCTGGCTATCGTTTGTGCGTATATTTCATTAGGGAAAGTGCCCCCACAATTGTATATTGATTATCTTCTAAAATTATTTAATCGGATGTCTGCTATTCCGGAAAGTCGTTTCAGTAGCAAACAAGTACTGATGTTTGTTGAGTATATACTTCGTATCGAAGGTACAAAGGATGTCGTAGCAGAGCTCATAAATAAATTTTCCATAGAAATTCAGTTTTCAAGCATTCCTTCTTTGTATAGTGAAGATGAGCAGGAAGAACTTTCTAGAGCGTTACAATATTATGCACTAAGGCATATATGTAAAGGAACCCCGATTAATTCCATTGATTTTTGGAGATTTAAAGAGGATTCAGAACAGCGTCAATCAGAGGATAATAAGAAATCTATAACACAAATTGTGGATTTTCTATTGCCGCTTTATGTATTCCGGTTAAATTGTATACAAGAAAGTGAGGACGGTAATTTTCTAACAACATGTAGCGAGATACTTTCAAAAATTGATCGTTCTTCGTGGAGCTTTCATTCATACGAGAAGCACAAATTTCTAGAAATAGGAATGTTGGTTTTCACAGAGTCGATTTGTTTCAAACAAAGTTTGAATAAAAAAGAGATAAAGGGCTTAATTGATAAAACTCTGAGAATATGCAGTACAACACCCCAATTTAAGTTGGATCTATTAAAAAAATTGATATCAAATGAACGTGCTTATCAGGCAGCGTTAGTCATATTGGAGGAAATTAATACCACTTATGAAAAATACCCTGCTTCAGCCAAAGAAACAGCTGAGGTGTATTTAAGTTGTGCCCAAATGGGGCGAAGAATTGATAAAGGACTTGGGCTAAAATATTTTGCTAAGGCGATTGAATGTACAAAGGGACTGGATTATGAATCTTATCGAAAAATTTATCTTTATAAAACACTTGCTGATAAAATTGATAAAAATGATCCTAGTAATACTGTACTAGCTTATAGAATTATTCGCTTAAGTGAAGGTTTTTGCAGAAAAATGGGTGATACAAAAAACTTTCCTTATAAGGAGTCATTATCAGCGGCCTCACTGCTCTCCCCTAAAAGCATTTGGGGAGCAATTTGCCGTTTGGATGATAGGGATAATTATGAGGGATTTTCATTGCAAGATACGATACCTATTGTACTAAATACATTATTAGAAAGAAATCAAATTTCTATTGAAAATGCAATAGCTTTATTAGGATTGCTACTTCCTGACTTATCATCACAGTACAATGATCTAGTAGACGTTATTTTGAAGAAAATTTCACGACTTACACCTGGACAACAGAAACCTATACTTGAAATTTTAATACATGACGTTCTTTTTAATATTCCTATGGACGAAAAGAAATACAGAAGTCATTGTATTGTGAAATATTTAGATTTGAACGTGTATTCACCAGAGCTGAATACGGACAAAATTAGAGCGATGGACAGGTTTTTGAAAGAATTGGAGACAAAAAAGCGAGACTATGATAGTAGCACATCAAATACACACAGCGAAGTAAATATAAAGCAGTATGTTACTGAAAGTAATATAGTATCCCAACAGTCGTTGGAAAAGCGATTGTTAACATTAAACACTACTGACAGAGAGGAGTTTGTTAAAGAATGGCTAGAATGTCTTTCGCCAAATGAGTATACGGCGGCTTTAACGTGGTTGTTAGAGATTATCTCAAATGATTATTATCGATCTGGAAGTACCAAAATATTGCGAATCATTGCAGATTTTATAGATAGTATAAAAGTATGGCCGCAAATTGATGAGTGGTGTAATGATATCCAGAAACAAAAGCACTATTTACAAGCTTTTTCGAGGGAACTTTTACATTTATATAACGGGTATGATAACGCATTTATGACAATACTACGCGTGTTTCCTGCTGATACTGCCACACAATATGATGCCTTTTTAGAATATGTATCAAATCATATTGGACTTTTTGACGAGCAGCTTGTAAAGGCTATCTGCAGAATGTCCGTTGCTCTTACCATAGAAAATGCAAAAGAATTACTAAATTGGACGACAGAGATTGAAATGGGTAAAATTCATCCAGCTTCTGGAGATGGAGAAAGCTATAAACCGGAGATAGAAGCAAATGAGAATTCTATTAGTAGTGTTGCATGCTTTATATGGCGTTTGATGGGGCATAAAGATAAAGGAGTGCGCTGTAAAGCAGCCCATGTTTTATTGCGTTCGAATTTGTTTGGAGATGTAGGTATATTGGAGCAGATTTCTGTGTTATACCACCGATCGTCGCTCCAAGGATATTTGGATGAAAATAATTACTTTTTCATAGAGTCAGCAAGGCTTTGGTATCTAGCAACTTGTCTACGCATTGGAAAAGCAAATTCCAAATTATTAATACCATCATATCCTTTTTTCAGGTCTATCGCATGTGCTGAAGGAGTGATACATGCATTGCATCGTAGAATAGCTAGAGAAATTTGCTTACAAGTAGCTCCCTATTGTGCGCCCTATGATATAGATACATTATCCTCATGTGATCGATGTATGATTAGCGATGAACGTGTGGGAAAAAAGCCAAATTATCAACGTAAACATAGAAACAGTACCCAGAATTGGAAGTTCGATTTTGATACAATGGATACTTTACGGTATTGGTATGATGATTTAGCAGGGATGTTTGCATGCAGTGAAGAGGAGGTAGCGACTGAATGCGACTATTTTGTTGCCCAATTTGGGATTACAAATCAGAATGTTAGCGAGTGGAGCAAGCGGTACTTATTTCAAAAAGAATACGATAAGACCTACAATGATCATGGCACTATTCCTACTGTAGAAACGTTGGAAAAATATGCAGAATGGCATTCTATGTTCTATGTAGCAGATAAATATCGTCAGAAAAAGGAAGAAATCAAAGATGAAGAATCTTCATATGAAGATTGGCTGAATAAATATTTGCCAGGGAAAAAAGGGTTTTGGTGTTTTGAATTCCGTAACCATATTCCACTTATCCCTTTTCTGTGGGATTTTACAAAAACGGTGGAAGATGTACCAGCGAGTAGATATTTTATTCCGAGCGATTTAGCATTAACAATGATTGAAAATGGTCTGGGAGTTTCACTTAATATGGAATATTCTGCTCATTTTCAGAAAAGTAATAGGCACATCCGTGTTGATAGTGCATTTGTAGAGAAAGAGGATATTGAAAAGTTAGTAGCAGAAATGAAAAAGCCATATAATGTACTTCCTTACTTTTATTATGAGGAAGATGAATATGGGATTGAGGAACCATCAGAGATCGTTATTTATCCAACATGCGAAGTAATCACAACTTTCCCAGATTATGCACTTGATAAGAAAGACTTATTATTAAAAGATTATCTGACTTCATCAAACTACTTAATGGGGATATCTGATAATCTCGCAAAGTACATGTCTGTAACGCTAGAGGAGCAAATACTACGTTCAAGAATATATGATACTGATGACTTTCCTGTTCATGTATATCATTGGAGTGAAACAGAGGATGAAAGTGGCTATGAAAAACATAGCACTTATGGAAATGTTGTTGTTATTAATAAGGAGTGTTTGTTAGATATATTGAAAAAGAAAAATCAAGCTCTTATATTTGAGGTGTCTATATCTTTTGAGGATGACAGTTATAAATTTTATGGAACTCCAAGTAAGCAAGCTAAAGAAAAGAAGTTATTTTCTTTGGAAATAGACCAGTCGGGCAATGAAGCTATATGGAGACAATTATTATTTCGACTGGAGGATGATTAGAAGATTACTATCTAGCATGTTATTTAGCGAGTATAGTGTATAATGTACACTACGAGGTAGGGGAATACCAGAAATTCCAAGGATATTAAGGTGATAGTTTCTAAAAACTGAACCAGAATGATTTTGATGAAAAAAAGGATAGCTATAATATTTGAAATTCAAATAGAAGGCAATATCTTAATTAGAAAAAGATATTATAACTAAATCCACTGTATGGATATTTGATGTTTTTTAATTGTAAAGTCATTTACCCAGATATATTTGAATTTGACTAGGGAGGAATTATATGGAGCTTGGTGTATTAAATGAGATAAAAAGTCATTTAAGATCATATCAAAGGGATGCTGTAAATAAGATAGAAAGCTATTTAAGGACTGAGGAAATGGGACAAATCCTTATTAAAATGCCAACAGGAACAGGCAAAACAGGCGTTATTGCTACTGCTTCTGAAATTAATGATAATGACAGCATTTTAATAATAACGCCTAACTCAACACTTCCTGGACAGATAAGCAAGGAGATATGTACCGAGTTTTGGGAGAAAATTGATTATTTATATGTCGGACTCAAGAAAATAATAATGTTATCAAATGTAATTGATACGAAAAGTATAGACTTTACATATTCATGTATAATAATTACTACCATACAGCAACTATGTGCAATTTACAATGAAAGACAAGAAGAATTTTCGGAATTGACTTCTCATATTAGATTGGTCATATTTGATGAGGGACATAGAGAGTACGCAGATGTTTGGAAAACAGTTGTTGACAATTTTAATTGTAAAAAAATTCTGTTTACTGCTACACCATATCGGAATGATACATAGGCATTGATGATCTCACCCGTATCGGGATCTATGACATGTGCAGGATCTCCTGCCCAGTCAACCTCAACCTGTTCTCCGGGTTTTCGGTTGATATGCATGGTTGCACGTCGTTTCTCTTCATCCTGTTGGATATAATAGCAGAACTGGGAATACATGAGTGGTTCTTCTCCATTCAAGCGGCACGCCTCCATGTATTCAGTCCATAGGAGTTTTTTACTGACTCCATTACGGAGTAACTCCTTACGGATGTAGGCAAAGTCAGGCATACGCTTGGTTTTGCCTTCAGCAAGAGGTTTAGCAGATGTGAAAAACAATTCTGCTAGTATAGCGTCGGTCTGGGTTTCAGATAATGGCCAAGAGATGTTAAGCTCTTGGGCTTTCTTCAAAACTTTATTGACTGTCTTCTTGGAAACACTACAGCTATAAGCAATGTTTTGTTGGATGAATCCAAGGCTTGAAAGGCGAAGGATTTCGCGATATTTGGTCATGTGATGACCTCCTTAAATGTATTTACACCGCATGGTGCATGGATACATTATAAAGGACATATCTAGACGGTTTCCATCAACGGAAAGACGGTTTCCACTAAACCGGAATAGCGGTTTCCTGTCACCGGACAGACGGTGTAATTAGCTCCGGATTATTCACTGGGAAAATGGCAGGGCTCTGTTTGCTTTTGCTTATAATTCAGAATTCGATTTTTCAAATTCGATTTTTAGGAAAGAATACTTGACAAGAGAATAAGCATAAATTATAATAAATAATGCGAGCGGGTTGCATTTGCATTATTTTGGACATAATAGTTAGAGTTCTCTAACTCATGTGGGGGCTTCGGTTATATGTCGACCCCGTTCTCGGTATGGAATAGTCTCCGCATATTTTTTTATGCAGGGGTTAGTTGTAACTAACCAAGAAAGAGTGCTTTGTTATGCCCTGCATCGATGGATAAAATCCGACCGAGAGGTTGAAATATCCCCCTATCGAGATAGGGGGATTAGATAATCAAGAGATAAATCAGGGGCATAATTGGGCGTATGGTCTTGACATTGGAATATATTTCTTATAAAATAAATGCAAATGCGTTTCATTTGCATTTATGATTAATAATCAGTCATTGGTTTGAGGAAGGGTGATAGATAGCTTGTTTACATATATTTGAAAGCGGCTCTTGAATTCATTAAAGGGAAAATAGCAGGTTATGACGGCGCGTGCGGATTTTCGCTCTGCACGCGCCAGCCAATAAGGCGGTTTTACCCCGATTCTAAACTCGCCAACCAACCCAGCCGGGAAAGCCCTTTTGGGCATTCGGGGTTAACCGAAGAAAGGAGTGTTATGAAAGATTACTTACGCGTATTATCCTATGCGGGAGACAAAAAACCGCTTATGACCAAGGCCATTCTCTTTTTGACCTTGTCGGTGCTGTTTTCAGTCGTGCCGTTCTTTATCGTCAGCTTAGTGCTGAACAGGTTCCTTGGAGAGGGCACCCCCTCGTTGCCGTGGCTGCTTTCTATGGCAGCGGGAATATTTGTTTGCCTGCTTCTGAAAAACCAGTTGAACGGCATGGGGCTTGACGCGTCTCATCAGCTGGCATATCATACGCTCGCCGGAATGCGCCGGCGTGTGGCAGACAAAATGCTGAAAATCTCCATGGGCGATGTTCAGGCTTACGGCAAGGGCGCAGCAAAGAAAAACTTTGTGGAAAACATCGAGGAAATGGAGCTTATTCTAGCCCATGCCATACCGGAGGGCTTTGCTAATTTGTTTACCTTCGGGATCGTGCTGCTCACGATGTTTGTTGTGGATTGGCGCATGGCACTTGCGGCGCTGGCTACGATTATCCTTGGGATGATTCCGGTTATGTTTATGATTGTGGACGGGTTCAAGCGCATGCATTCGTGGTATGCCGCAAACGAAAAGATGACGAGTACGATCATTGAGTACATCTCCGGCATGGAGGTCATCAAGGTATTCGGACAACAGAGCCGTTCCTTCAAAAAATACAGTGACGCGACCGACCATTACCGTAATGAGACCATTACATGGTACAAGGATTCCTTTATCTATATGACAAGTTACGTAATCCTGCTCCCCGCCGCGCTGCTCGTGATGCTGCCTGTAGGGATTTGGCTGTACCTCGGAGGGACGCTGGCGCTGTCCACCTTCGTGCTGTCGTTGCTGCTGGGAATGAGCGTCGGCATACCCGCCATGCGGTTGATCAATTTCATTCCTCAATTTCCTCAGTTGAAATTTAAGTCCGCAAGAATTGAAGGGATGTTTGAAATCCCCGATATGCCGGAAGGAATGAAACCCGCACCGGCGCGGCATGACGTCATCTTTGATAATGTCACCTTTGCTTACGGCGACACCGATATCATCAAAAACCTGTCGCTGTCTATGCCCGAGAATTCCGTCACCGCTTTAATCGGAGAATCCGGTGCGGGAAAAAGCACGCTGGCAAAGCTCATCATGCGCTTCTGGGACGTACGGGAAGGAGCCGTAAAAATTGGGGGTACGGACATCCGCGATATTAAGTCTGACTCGCTGATGGACAAAATCAGCTATGTTTCCCAGGATAATTTTTTGTTCAACGCCACAGTGATGGAGAACATACGCTTCGCAAAACCGAATGCCACCGACGAAGAGGTTGTGGAAATGGCAAAACTCGCCCAGTGTCATGAGTTTATTCAGGAAATGACAAATGGCTACCATACGATTGTCGGTTCCTCCGGAGATAAGCTGTCCGGCGGTCAGAAGCAGCGGATTTGTATCGCCCGCGCCATGCTGAAAAATGCGCCGGTTATCATCCTTGATGAGGCGACTAGTTTTGCCGATCCCGAAAACGAGGACAAAATACAAGAAGCCCTCTCAAGGCTGATTGCGGGCAAGACCGTCATTATCGTGGCGCACAGGCTGTCGACGATCATAGACGCCGACAATATCGTCCTGCTGGAAAACGGGCGGGTGGCAGGGCAAGGGAAGCACGCGGAGCTGATCGCGCACTCCCCGCTGTATAAAAAGCTGTGGGATGCGCATATGGAGTCAATGGACTGGGATATAGGAGGTACCGAACATGCTTAAATTCATCTCGCGCTTATTGCGCTTTTCCGGCAAGGATGCCTGGAAGCTTAAAGTGGCTGCCGCCATCAGTTTTGTGGAGGGCATGTTGGCCAACTTCCCGGTTTATGCCGCGCTGCTGGTGATCATCAAAATTACGGATCATACGCTCACCTCTGTCTACGCGTGGACGGCATTTTTTATGGTTTTAGCCTCCCTTGCGGTTCGGTGGGTGCTGCGTTATAGCTTTGTACGGCTGCAAAGTGACGCGGCCTGCCGTGTCGCCGCCCGCGAGCGAGTTAAGATCGGTGATTTATTCAAACGGTTTCCAATGAGTTACTTCACGGACGGTAACATCGGTAATGTGACTAGCGTCATTACCGGAGACCTGAGTTTTGCGGAGGACTATGGCATGACAAAGCTTGATGATGTGATATCCGGACTGATCTCCATCGTCATCGCCTGCGCTTTTCTGCTGTGGGTGGATTGGCGTGTGGCGATGGCTTCCATCGTCGGCTGCGTCCTTGCGCTTGTCGCGTTTCATGCCATTGAGAAGGTGACCAGGCGCCAGGCAAAAATCCGGCAGGAGGAAGCGGCAAAAATCACGGGGGCAGTCCTGGAATATACAGAAGGAATTTCCGTGATCAAAGCGCTTCGTATGTCGGGAAGTGCCGCCAAACGCATTGACAGCGCAATAGACGATAACCGCCGCCATGCCATTGAATTCGAACACAACATGGTGAAGCCGGTCACGCGCTATCTGCACTGCTACGCGTTCGCCATTGCGGCGGTTCTGTTCCTCTCCTTCTGGCAGTTCTTTAATGGCGAAATGGGTTTGCCTGTCGTGGCAATGGTTGTGCTGTTCATTTTTCGGATTTATCAGCCCGCAATGGGCCTTGCCAGCGGAGCGGCTATGATGCGTGTGATGGAAGCGGGACTTGACCGCTATGAGAAGCTGAAGGAAGTTCCGATTATTGACGCACAGGGCAGGGACATTTTGCTGAACTCGTTCGATATAACCTTTGAGAACGTCACCTTCAGCTATGAAGAAAAAGAAACGCTGAAAAACATTACGTTCACCGCGAAGGAGCGGAGCATGACGGCGCTTGTCGGTGCATCCGGCTCCGGGAAAACCACCATTGCCAATTTGATTGTGAGGTTCTGGGACGCACAAAAGGGGACAATAAAGATCGGCGGGGTTGATGTGCGGGAAATGACCTGCGACAGCCTGCTGCGCCATGTCAGCATGGTATTCCAGCGTGTGTATCTGTTCCATGATACGATTGAAAACAATATTCGTTTCGGAAGCCCGGACGCCACCCGTGAGGATATTATTGAAGCCGCGAAAAAGGCCCGCTGCCATGACTTTATTGCGGCGCTGCCGGACGGATATGACACGGTGATCGGCGAGGGTGGGTCAACGCTTTCAGGCGGCGAAAAGCAGAGGATATCTATCGCGCGCGCCATCCTAAAGGATGCGCCGATTGTTTTGCTGGATGAGGCGACGGCAAGCGTTGATCCTGATAATGAAAAATACATTCAGGAGGCCATTAACGAGCTGGTCCGCGACAAAACGCTGATTATCATCGCCCACAGGCTTTCTACCATCAAGCGAGCCGATCAGATTCTGGTTATTGATGACGGGTGCATCGTCCAGCGTGGCACACATGAGGAGCTTCTTGCCAGGGAGGGGCAGTACAAAAACCTCTGGCAACGGCGCCAACAGGCAAAAAGCTGGAGAATCCGCGCGGAAACACAGGCTTAGGTCTGGTTTGAAATGCCCGGCAACTGATGGAAAACAAACTGGATGCCAAGAAGCTGATCACGGTAGCATCTTCACGGCACTTTACTTTGTATTGTTCTTCGCGACAGGAATGATCGATTATATCCCGGTATGATGCTCTTTTGCCCCTACTTGCCCTTTGGTCGACTCCCCTTAATACTCTTTTTAACAAAGGTGAGAGCCTTGGCATGGTAACGAATGGGTGATGGGTGCTGTACTCGCGCTGTTCTTCATGCGTGACTCCTGTTTTGCGGAGAACCGGGCGGGCTGCGGCGATACATATGCAGACGCATTACTCTCCTTAACTCTCAGATGGGTATTCTATGCCTAAAATATATTATTATGTAGGAGGAATTATAGAATGAAAAGTAAAAATTCAACAAAATTAATATCAAAAGATTATCTGACAATTGGTCTTTATACAGTGGTAAGCTTGGTAATTTCATTTGCTTTATCAATGCTTACGATTCCTTTCCTTGTGTGGGCTTATCCATTCGCAACGGCATTTGTTTTATTCTTTACGTGTCCAATTTATTTATTGATGGCTTTTAAAGTGGGGAAGAAAGGGACTTTATTTATCTTTGGCGTAATTAATGGTTTGTTCTATACCATTATGGGAGCACCATTTGTCTTACCGTTTGTTTTGGTCGGTGGATTGCTTGGTGAGATTGTATTGGCAAAAAGTGGGAAGTACAGAAGTTTTAAAAGTCAGGCGGTTGCCTATATTATTTATAATTTAATATATGGCTTTTGTAATTATATTGTTATGGCGATTTCGGCTGAATATTACTTATCTACGATGCAGGTTGAAGGCGCTTTACGTGATGCTTACATTAAGTATATGACAACTCCGGTTTGGATCGTTGTGGCAATCGTCGCTGTTGTTGGTGGCATTTACCTAGGCTGCTTGTTCGGATATAAACTTTTAAAGAAACACTTTGTGAAATCTGGTTTTATATCAATTGGTTGATAGTTCAAGCATTAAAAAGTCCGATACATCTTGTCGGACTTTCTTTTGCACTTAGAAAATACTTCAAAATGTAGGTGGTAAATCAATGAAAAACAAAAAAATAGAGATTGATCCACGGATACAGTTAATTATTCTTATCTTAATGGGATGTTTGGTGCTATTTGCAAATGTAAATCAGTTGATGGCATTAAATGGATTTTCTCTTCTTTTTCTTATTTTAAACGGGAAATATCGAAAAGCATTTAATTCAATAGTATTTCTGGTTTTAATTTATGGCATGCATCATGTAATTCAACAGTCGGATCAGCAGTTCATTAAGTTATTGGGATTCTTTACATTTTTAGCTTTGAGATTCATGCCAATTTTGTTAATTGCAAGTGTGCTGCAGGATGTGCCATCTGGAAGACTCATAGCATCGCTGCAAAAAATTAAAATACCAAAGAACATTTTAATTACGTTTTCGGTGACATTACGATTCTTTCCAATCATGCAATATGAAAGCGAGGCAATTCAAATGTCTTCAAAATTAAGAGGACTTTCGTTTAAGCAGCCAAAGAATTGGCTGCACCCGCTCAATAGCTTTGAATATACAATTGTGCCACTCATGATGCGTACCCTAAAGATTTCAGATGAACTTGCTGCTTCTGCAAGTACCAAGGGGATTGATTACCCTGCAATGAGAACCTCAATTTACGTCATTCAGGTTAAATGGTTCGATGTTTCAATGGTCGTTCTTTTTGTTGTGTGGAGCATCTGTGTGTTTTTATTTATAAGATAAGGAGTTTTGGTAATGCCGAAAAGTAAAAACATAATCAGCTTGGTCGATGTGTCTTTCAGTTATAATAATGCGGAAGAGCAGTTAAAACATATCTCTATAAATATTAAAAAAGGTTCTTGTATCTTAATCACGGGTTCATCTGGATGCGGGAAAACAACATTGACCCGGCTTATTAACGGACTCATACCTCATTATTATGAGGGCGAATTAAGTGGGGATATCATTATTAATGATAAAAAGACCAATCAAATGGAAGCCTGGGAATATGGGTTATATGTAGGAAGTGTATTTCAAGATGCACGGTCACAATTTTTTACTTCAACTGTGATTGATGAAGTTGCGTTTTCCGCTGAGAATTATGGAAAAAGCCCAAAATGGATTAAGGAAAGAATGAATTCGATTCTCGAATACAATGAAATATCATATCTTAAAAACCAAAAATTAATAAATCTTTCAAGTGGAGAAAAACAAAAAGTAGCGATGGCGGCAGCTCAGATTAATGATCCGGATATCTATGTCCTTGATGAACCGTCAGCTAATCTTGACAATCGTTCTGCCTGGCTTTTAGCTGAATTGATTAAACAATTAAAAGATATGGGAAAGACAATCATAATTGCAGAACATCGGTTTTTTTTCTTGATGGAAGTTCTTGATGAAGTAGTATATATGAAAAACGGAGAAATCGATGCACGTTGGACGCTGGACGAATTTGCTGCACTAACTGAAAAAGAGCTTGATTACTTTGGGCTGCGAAGCAATAAGATGAAGCAGCTGAAAGTAAAAGAATCTCTTGAAAAAAACCATGATGGTTCAAATTCATATCTGGAAATTAATGATTTGGCAATATCATATAATCGTTTTAGTAAGCCAATCTTAACTCATTTGAATTTTGATTTTAAAAAGGGTGATGTTGTTGCAATTACAGGAAAGAATGGTGTTGGTAAAACGACTCTGGCCAAAACAATTTGCGGATTGTTGATTGAAAATAGCGGAGAAATCAAACTTGCTTCTAAAACAATTCGTTCCAAGTATCGTTTGAATCATTCTTGGTTTGTTTTACAAGATACAGATTATCAACTTTTTTCTGATAGCGTTATAAATGAAATGATGCTCGGTATGGAGCAAAGTGAATCAAACAGACAATTGGCAGAAAAACTTCTTAGAGAGTTGAATCTTTGGGAATATCGGGAGCAGCATCCGGCAACCTTGTCAGGTGGTCAGAAGCAGCGTCTGACTTTTGCAGTGGGTTTGATGCGGCAACCTGATATCTTGATTTTTGATGAGCCAACTTCCGGATTAGACGCATTAAACATGAAACAGATTGTCAAATTAATAGAAGAAAAATCTACAAAGGGAACTGTAATAATTATAATTAGCCATGATTATGAATTTATTGATTTAGCATGTCAACGTGTTGTTCATATTGGTGATTATGGTTAAAAAAATGGATATTAATTGAGAAATTGTATAATTGAGCTAATTTGGAGGTTATTCCAAAATAGCCTCCGCTTGTATTTGTATTGATTTTTATTGTGTAGATTTGCGGGATGAAATCTTTTGCAAATTATTATTTTGACACAAAATTGATAGCTGTGGAGTTGATTATGGTTTTATTCCTAAGCGGGGCTGGGAATCCGCCATGGTTGTTATAAGGATTGATTTTTGCATCCTCTTTTAATCCCCTCTCATTAGAACTAATGAGAGGGGATTTTTGCGTATATCACGTGAATTACTGAAGTGACGCCGGGTGTTTCTGCGGCTATATTTTAAGTATTCCAAAACGCTGATTAGGAGGTGATTGACTTGGGGTTAATGAGTAAGATTAAAGAAATTTTTATCAAATCAAAATCAGAAACGATGGAGGTACTGGAGATGGAAACGGCGATTCCCGGTACTCCGACGCGTTATGGGAAAAAGCTGGAGCTTGACGCTGTCGAAAAATCAGAGCTGATGGAAAGTCTTACCCCCCCGAGAAAAAGAGACGTTTTTTATTTTGTTGGGGGGTTATAGCCTGAAAGAGGCTGCAAAACAGCTTAGCATTGGGTATTCCACCGCCAATACCTATCAAACAGCCATTTACAAAAAGCTGCATGTAAACTCACGGGCGGAATTGCTACCATCTCTATCCTCTATAAACCAATCAAAAATGAAGCTTTACGGCGTGTGTATGGATGCAAAGGCCAATGTCACTCGGATTGATGGCTCAGCCTACGATACCAATGAGAGCGCAATTCTAATTTCCACCGGTCACCTCCTCTCGGTCTACGGTGTGGGTTATACAAAGGGGCTGTTGAAAACTAACAGATAGTTAGTGTGATATGCTCCCTTCTGGGTAGACAAGTGAAATAATAAAAACTTGTTTACTTAGGAGGGAGTTTATTTTATGTCAAAAGGAAAGATATCTGCTGAAGATAAAGTACCCGCCGT
>DUNO01000056.1 GCA_012839295.1 Clostridiales bacterium | reverse complement strand
TTTCACGTAGTGCCTGTCTTTCAGGAGACTCGTCCCTTCTTCTTTTCGCCATAAAATAAAACCTCCAAACTGAGTAATTTTATTTTACACCAGTTTGAAGGTTTACACAAACTTTAGGATAGTCCCTGACGGGGAGCGGTTCACAGCCCATCGCCCTTATAAACATTGATTTACTTAATGGTCTTTTTTCTTTACTGGAATCCAAATTTCACTTCTATACTTAGGACTCTCGGTGTCCGGACTCTCATTCCATAAAATTTCAGGACCTTCGACTGCCTCGTATCCTGAAGATGGAAACCACTCTGCGTATATCCTGCCCCACACATTTTGAAGTGTTTCCGGGAATGGTCCAATCGATTCAAATACAGCCCATGTACTAGAATCAATTTTTAATACATCAAAATCTGCAGTTTCATTACTTGATGTTGCTACTCCAATGTAATGATCTAATTCTCCTTCCCCCTCCATTCTACCTTCTGAAAAATTAGTCGAAGCACTAATGATACCTCTTAGTTCTACATCTGAAATTGCTTTTAATTGTTTAATAACCTCCGGTGTTAAAAGTTCGGTCATTTTTGCAATCTCTGGATTGACACCTTCAAAAATAACTGGAACTCTTTTCTTAAATCCTACTAACTTAAATGACTTTTTTTCAACAATACGATAGTTCATTTCGCTTCCTCCTTTAATTGATAATTGAAAGGACATTCGAGGATAAGCTTTTAATTGTATATTCTCACTCCTTGCCTCAGAAGGGAGAATGCCATGCAGGGACTGAAAAACACGGGAAAATGAATCAGCTGAATTATAGCCATATTTGACGGCTACATCAATTATTCTCAAATCCCTATCTTTCAAATCAAGTGCAGCCAGCGTCAGTCTTCTTCTCCGAATATATTCTGATAAGCTTATGCCTGATAAAAAGGAAAACATCCGCCTAAAATGATACTCTGAACAGTAAGCGATTTTAGAAACTTTACTATAATCAATATCCTCAGTTAAGTGCTCTTCAATGTATAACAATGCATTATTCATACTACTTAAAGTATCCATCAAACAACCTCCTTTCACCATCAATATTATCAAAGGACGCATTTATCCATCCGACAATCTGTGCACAGTATAGTCGATTCTCTTTAGTATATCTTTCTTGCCTCAAAGTCCCTTGGCCTCGTTAGTGCGTAAATCCCAATATTTTTGCAAAAGGTAAATGATTTTCTCATCCTCAACTCCGGCATTATAGCCTAGAGAAAAGCTCAATATCTGAAAATCCTTTATCTATTGGCATTTCAATCCCTTCTAATTTTCCACTCTTGACATCAATACTATCGTCTCCACATGCCTTGTTGCTGTGATTCTGATGACCATAGAGGGCTGGTAGCCCCTTGGCGGAAGGGTATATTTTCAATAATTATACCTCTCAAACTTTACTTTTATAAAATAACTTTATAAATTCCATAATAAAAGACGGTTTAATCCTTCTTAGATTAAGATTCATTTTAACTTGATTTTCTTGTTTCATTAGATATTGCGTGAAATCAAAATTCCCAGCTTTGTTTGAATTATCCATTCCGAATTTGGGAAATGCTCAATGTGGCATTTTAGTAATTCTTTGCCTATTCCCTTATTTTGAAATTTCGGTAAAACATAAATTATAGATCTGAACATTTTATCGCTCAACGCCCTCATAGCCCCAATCATACGTTCATTTTCCCATGCTGAGATTGTAAGAGTGGAATTAATAAACGGAATATTATAATCCTTGAAGCCAATTTTCACAAAGTTTTGGCCAGATTGCTACCGTAGGTTCAGCCTCGCCTAAACCTAAAGCATGGGGGCCTTTGGAGAATATATGTAAATCAAATGGTAGATTCAGCTCATTTAGTGCTTGAGCAAAAAGTAAGTTTTGGCGCTGAAAATTCCATTCATCGGTCGCTGTAACCCATAGAAAAGTCGGTGGTGTTTTCGCTGAAACATGTTTATGATTTGAAGTAAAATCTATCAATTCATCCATTGTAATATCTTTTGTTAATAGAGAATCTGGCGGCAATTTTTTCTTAGAAAAGGGGGATGTCTCAGCATAACATAAAATGATCGCATTAAGTTTAGAACTCGTTTGATCAATCGGATCATTAAAATCTGGTTCTCCCAAAAGCATCGACATAATTTGCGCATCTCGACTATCCGGTTCTATAATTCCATTATCAAAACGAGTTCCTACAAAAGCGGTGAGATAACCGCCAGCTGAAAATCCTATCATGCCGATCCGTTCCGGATCAACATTAAATTCTAGGGCATGATACCGAATATACCTAACCGCTCGTACTGCATCTTTGGTTGACGTAAATGGAGTAAAAGGAGCAACCCGATAATTTAAAACAAAAGCATTTATTCCTATTTGATTTAGCCATTTTGCAATTGGTTCTCCTTCACTTGACGCTCTAAATTGAAATGATCCGCCCGGGCAAACAATAATTGCAGGGCGGGGTTTCTCCCCTTTTAATAAATAAGGGGTCAGGGTAGGTAACCCTTCGTTATTCAAGTCCCCAATAGTAGAAATTAAGTAGGCATCAGGAACATTTTTTTCCCAAAGTTTTATATCTTTTAATCCCATCGATAGTATCCTCCCATTTTAATCTGCGGCTCGGATGACCGTGGCTTTTATTATACCACCTAGTAGATGCAATCAGATACCTCAAAAATCATTGAGAAATAAGAATAAGCCAAGATTAAAAGAGAATGTGCCATTTCGAAATTTCTCTACAGTACAAATATAAAAATTACAAAATATTATCTACAGCTTGAATTGAGTAAAATAACAGAAATTTTACCAGTAGTAGACGTGTATTGCTACATAACATCCATTCTGTCTCCTCAACCCTATCCCTTTTTATATCATGGATTGTTCTCCCAACAGAAAAAGCAAGGGTTTCCGGGCAATGACACCCTCCGCTCATATTCATATTCGGAAAGCCCCATGATCAGAAGCACCTTATTTCAAGCCTTTTCAGCCCTCTCTACTTTGCTACCCTTGACATCAATACTACCGTCTCCACATGCCTTGAGGATACAAAAAAGATGCCGAATCAATCTGGTATCCCCTTGGCGGCGGGTTATATTTCGGAAACAGTCGCCTGGGTAGGCCAATTTTTTTGTGTTTCGGTGCCTGATTTTGCTTTACAATTTAAGTAATTGTAAGCAATAAAACCTTCAAAAGTGTGTTGACCTCTTGAAGGCTTTATTCGATACAATTTACCAAACCACTCTTATTGTTATTCAATCCTATTATTCCTATTTCGTCGGGCTCAATGCCCCTATCTGGTAATAACGAACCCAGTACCTCCGAATCATAAAAATAAATACTAATAAACCATCTAAGAAAAACCATATTATCAAATACATTTTGAGGAATTAGTCTCTCATAATAATCGTCATAATTATAACCGCTCTGCTCCAAGCAATCATCTATTTCATACCATGCGCGGTCATAATCAATTGGTGCATATGTTTCCATATTGCTCAATTGTACAGGGAATTCAAGTATATAACATTCATTATTTACTCTCATCCAGTCATAGCTCATTTTGTAAGCCGATGTACTAAATCCATTTATGCCCGAAACAATCTGATCCAGAGTTTGAAGAACTTCTGGACACTTTCGTATAGAAGAGTATCTTTCCATTTCATCTATAGTTGCATGGATAAAAAATTCTACTGTAGCTCCGTATTTATACAGTTTCAATCCGAGATGTTCCATATCCTTTCTTGGTTCGCATTTGAAGTATGCATTACACGGCGTTTTCCTTCCCTTAAAGCAGAATTCACAAGGCTCACCATAGGACGTAATCGGATATGCTTGTTGATTTATGAACATCTCCCGATTGTCAACATTTACCGTTATTCCATAAGTCTTAATAAAATCAGATAAAGGCGTTTTCTCTTGAAGCATTCTTCTTAAATCAAGAATGCCGCGATTTATATAGCTTTGTTTATCGGCTTCTGAAGCAGTTGTCATATGGCGACAGATAATAGATAAGTTATTGCTATCATAATCAGTCAAGTTCATATTTAAATCCTGTGTCAATTTTCCAGGTGTCAACTCATCTGGATTCACTCCATTAAAATAAGAGGCTACTTCCTCCTCATTAAGCCTAAAATATGCACAGAAAGATTTTAGCCATTCAGTATGAGTTTCATTAAAAAAATCAAACAATATTTGTGCCATTTTCCTGCCACCTAGTATTCTTCATAATTGATTTAAGTGAATAACATTGGAGCCTCATCAAAAGCGACTAGATTTCTTATTCGTCGCTCAACATCATCGGAAAAAGGAGGAGGTACATTCCCTTTAATTAGTTTAGAAGTGCCATCGTCATATTTTAAATCACATCTCCACTCATAACCATCACACATATCAATTGAGTAGTCTTTTTCCCAATCTGTTGTTATCGGCTCTACGAAATTAAGAAAATCTCTTGTCCAATATTTATCTGCATTATAATAATATGAATTTGCTGCTTTTCTGCTTTCTCCGTTATAAAGAAAATGTTTCACCTTTCCAGTTTCATTGATATCAACTCTATGCTCCGCAATATCGGAAGAACATAACAAACCTAACGATTTATTTATTATACTAATAGACTTAATTCTCTTAACATCAACGCCTGCTTTTTTCCTATGATTATCAGACAAAAATCTTTTAAAAGCAAAAGCTGTAATCAACTTTTCTGTGCAGTCTTTTATTTCAAGTTTGTTGTTAGAAGAAATATGATATTTCCTTAATTTCGCGTCATTTATATAATTCTCAACGCATGCCGGATAAGATTCTATTAATTGATGAAATTCTACTTGTTCTCGCTTATTTTCAAAATATAGAACAACCTCGTCAAATCTTCCCTTAGCAATCCTTGCTTCTTCACTATCTTCATCATATATAAACTGTTGTAAAGCGTAATCCAAACTATCTTTTACGATATATTTATAAGCATATAAAGACTCTGAATATCTGGTTGGATCTTTAATGAACCCCCAAGTAGGAGCAGGAGTTTTATATCTGCCACTATCTAAAAGGACCACCTGGAATTCTTTCAAAACGGTTTCCCTACATAAAATATATAGATTGATATAATTGGTACTTTCATTATATTGATTATATGAATAAAATTCTCGCTTATAATCCCTATACTCTTCTTGATCCCATTCTTCTTTTATTTTAAAGTCTGGGTTAAACACATTATAATAAGTATCACCAATCTCCTGCCATTCTGATTTGTTCCTCATCCTTGAAATAATCTGCTCCAGCGGCGGACTTAATAAGCCCAGCCTTTTCTTCCAGAGCAATTCGATTTGCTGCATTGAACTGTTTTCAGAGATAGGAGTATTTCTATCGTTTTTTCTGGAGTAGATATATCCCTCTACAATTGAATGATACTTTCTCGACTTTGAACGAAGATAAAAGGGTACATTGTATGAGTTGAAAACGGTAAGTACATCTATTTCCTTTTTGTTAATTAATATGGTTTCAACAGAAACCTCAGGTACAAAATCTCCCGCAAACATCGAGTTTGATAACAAATCTATTACAGCCACCTGATTTTTTCTATTTGGGCTATTTTTATTTAGTCCTATAATATCACCATTATCTGCAACTCCGATTATTAGATAACAGTCTTTATTGTGGACGGTATTGGCAAAACATAATATATCAAGAAGAAGGCGTTCATTATCACTATGCCATTCTTGTTTGTAATCCCAATAGTCACCCTCAACTTTTCTATTAATAAGTTTAATTATTTCGTTATATACTTTTGAGTCTATTACAAACACCTTCTTCTGGGCATATATCCACCATTGTTAACAGAGTTATTTTGTTTATATTTCGTTCTTGCCACAGCACTTCTTATACTTTATCCCGGATTGACATGGGCACGGATCGTTGCGTCCGACCCGCTGGTTAAGGATTTGCTCAATTTCAAACATCCGCCTGACCATATCAGTTGGTAATGAAAATGTATTCTCTTTTGATTCTGCCGCTATTCGATCACGCTCATTAAAAAGAACAATGAACTCAGCCACTAACGGGGATGAGGTCAATGCTTTTCGGATATTAGGTATGCAATTACCGGCATATGTCATTTTAGGGTCAATTACAAACAAAATTGATGTTTCATTATTTGTATGTGGAGTAATATCAAACATTTCACCGGTAGGAGATTTCCATATAGCATGGGCCTCGGCTTCAATTAAGGCATTCGCCCTTTGCCAAATGCTCCTGCCTAGAACCCTTTGACCGCCATGCTCCTCTATATAAGTATCGATATTATGAAAACACTCGTTAATAAGGCTGCCTGGATCAACGTTAACAGCAACAAATGCAGGTTCGTGCTCAGATATAGTCCGGCATAATTCTCGAATCTCCGGTGTAATAACGCGTGGAGTTGTCACTCTACCCATGATTGTCTACCTCCTGAATCAACACTTAATGTCCGGAAATTTCTGCTTAAATCGCCGTTTTGCCTTGGCATATATCTTTGTTAATGCTTCAGTATCTTCATGGCTCTCCATTAAAACAATATCTACGCATTCTTCTGGCGTAAAAAGATGTAACGGAGCACTCAAGCGATTCATCCGGTCAAGCATTATTGTTTTTAGTTCTTCATCTAACAAATTAAGCTCTTTTTGACAATGGATAACTGCACTTGTTATACCCGGCGCCATTGTGACTGTTGAATCTTTGTAAGGGAAAAAGTTCTGAGCGTATATGTCAAGAAACTGCGGATCGTAGCCATTACCAAGACCGCTTAAATCATAGAACACGACTTCCGCTAACATGCCCAAGGCATCCTTTATCTTCTTTTCTTCCATAAGAAAGGTTGACATATAATGCCTGCAGTTTCTATATAATCCAAAGTCACGAGCTGCGAAATGCTCCATGCTGCGCTTATTGAGATAACCCCATATTTTATCTCGATAAGACATATAAGGCGGCTGATGGATTATTCTATTGAGCGACCATATATCTAGATCCTCAAGAGCGTGCCGGTGTATGTATGGTACATAACTTTCTTCTTCAAGTGCCTGCCTTCCGAGTTCAGTTAACTGATATGTTCTTTTGGCAAAACGGGAGTTGAGTTCTTGGTGAGATACCTCAGATATCAGGCGTTGAATCAACTCATCTTTTTTTCCACTCACTTTAAGCCCGTGCTTTTTCAGTTCTTCTTTTAGCACCGTTGCATTCTCTAAGGCAATAGCGCTCTGCAAATCTCCGATTTGCAAAAATCCCCGTTCAAGCAGGGAACGAAGGCATTTGTCGACATCCCGCACTCCGTACCTGTACCACCAAAAACCTTGAAAAGAATTGCCTTCTGTATAATACGAGTGAGCATAATCAAGAACCAACACCTCGTGAGGATATAATTCGTGCTTGCTGACGATGGCGTTTTGCATTCTCTTTTCAGCTGGAACAATGTCTTCCGCCACAGAGGGTATAATTTCTGTTGTCACCTTTATGAATGATGATATATTGGCTTTGGGCTGTTTTACATTTCCGGCCGTCACTCCGTTCTGTGAAAATGTTTTTTTACTTTGAACTGATTTCGATTTGCTTCTGAAAAAATCTAGGAATGACACAGTATACCCCCTCTCTGATTAATTTAATTTTAATAACACGCTTTCATATGAGAACTTCTATATTATACCATATGATTGAAGGTAATTTATCGAATTTTCTACCAATTCGACGATGTTAAATATCCACCTTTTATTTAACCCTCTGCCTGCAACCCTTTCAGTCATCTTTCAGTGATTTTATTTCTGAAATAATGTTATTAAGAGGGTTAGCTTTCTCCGCTTTATCTCTTAAAGCCAAAAGGTAGTCTTCGATTATTTCCTTTGATTCAGGATCAGCTATTGTTGGCAGAAGCTCATTAAGGTCATCGATATATTTCTTTAGGTTCTGGTATTTAAACCATTCTTCCATATGGAGATCTATATTCTGATGAAATTTAACTCGCCTTTGATTTTTCGCTTCTATTTTTTGTTTTTCTCTTAAGTTCTCCGCTTCGATCTCACGTAGCAGCTGCTCTTCCTTTTTTCTTTTTTCACATTCCCGTTCTGAAATATATTTAGCAATTGCAGCTTCATTTGCAATTTTGAATAGGGATATGAAAATTTCACCCAATTGCTTTTCAAGCGGTTCATTTAAAGAATCCTGAAAATGCAGCCTTTTGGTGCATTTTTCTCTAGTCCGATTGTCAGAGATTTCAGCAAAACCAATTTCCAGCAACCCACTGTGCAACTTTTCATACATTGGTTTGAACTCTGTATTTGAAATAACTTCTTTACCCTCCAGCAACTTGGTTCTTTGCTTTATCATGATTTCATTCATATCGAAAGTGAAGTCATGATTAAAAACCATGAATGTGGCATTGTCCTTGTCACCACGGTTAACAATTACCTTTCCGCTTAATTCACTGACCAGGTTGATTAAAGTGTTCATTATTCTCAGTGCTCTATTGGTTTGTTTCTCCGAGACTGATATCGGCAGAACGGCTATATTATCACGATATGGCGTTTTATGCTGAACAGTCCAATAGAGATCGGTATATCTAAAAACATCATGAAATCTATGTTCTTCATCTCTTGCTTTTCTATATTCAATTTCTTTCTGATATTCAACTATTAATTGGTTATAATTATCGATTTTCTTGGGAACTTGAATTTTTTCACACCATTGAATAAAGTTTTCTTTCGATTTTGGAGTCAGAAGCTCTATTCCATCCGTACTCTCAAGCTCGCTATCAGTTTTTTCGGAAATATCTTTAATTTCTATAATATGCTTTTTATCCTCCGCATGAATAGTTTGCTTTATTATTTTCATAGGTGGCAACTTGGGCTTCGCAGCCGATTCCTTACCTGCCTGGAGCTTTGCCCAATGGCCTACAGGCGGCAGGGGTATTTCAAGCTTTATACATCTTTTACGCAATCCATTATCAGACAAGCCATAGCGCTTTGCGACGGTTGTCATTGGCTCACTCCATACCTCGTTAAAAAGCTTTTCCCGTTCCGCAAGAAAATCATCTTCATTATACATACTTTTGCTCCTCTGTGCGGAATGAGAATCCTCCTCTGAGGAGGACATCGACAAGCTCCTCCAGATCCTCGCTGCCAGCTACGCTTTCCGGAACAAAATAACGGGGCAAATTATCATTAAAAAGTGCAGAAATGCCGCCAAGAAAATCCGAATATTTACGGTAGCCATATGAATTTAAGTATACATCGTCTTCTTTTCTTATTTCGCTGAAAATACTATAAACATCATGAATATTGGACAAATGAATTCCCAATATGCTATTTCTTATTTCACTTAACTTATCTAATTTCTCTTCGAGTTCATGTCCATAGCACTTCTTTTTAAAAAGCGAAGAGATATCAACTGCAAGTTTTAAATGGTATTTCCTCTCTTTTACTGTCTTTCTTATATTTAATATGTCCTCAACAGTCTGCACCAAGTATTTTGGTTTTGAATGGTACCTCTCATGGCCGTTAACAATAACAATTTTCAAATCGGAATATTTTCTCATAGCTTTTTCTAATATACTATATTTTTGAAAAAATTCTTCTTCGCCATAGTTGTTTGATCGTATCGGCGGAAAAATCTCTAATACGGACGGTGCGCAATATTTTGAAAAGGCTTCATGTAAATTGCTGATAACACTCTTTAATTCCTTTTCATCCTTCCATATCACATCATTATCCTTATTATATGATAGCCTGAGAATGTAGGATGTTCCCGGATTGTTACTTATGAAACCATCGTATGTTTCAATAAACGATTTACTGCATTGAACATCCGGCGGATATGCAATATCTTTAACTTTTACCGGAATCAGAGCGTTAATGTTTTTTACTATTTTAACCCTTTGGGTTGAAATACAAAGATTTACATATTCAGACCAGTAATCTGAATCTTCTACATTATCAAATATCCAATCGTACATCATGAGCATTTCCAGTTCACCCTTTTTGCCTTCGATAAATGGACGATTACAATTCTCTTGGTACACTTCATCGATTGAAAAGGGATTATTGTTGTATCGGTGATTATATCGGTTAATGCGATAATGCGTTTCAGACTTGCTATCATATTTTCTTTCAACATACCGCTCATTGTACTTCCACATATAGCCTTCTGTAAATTGAATTATGTTTACTTTATATTCCCTGTATGCACTCTTAACCCAGTCTATCAACGAATCGTCGAGGAGTCTGTAGCTTGAGAAAGAAGGCTTTTCTGTTCCATTATCTTTAATCTCTTGTGCTAATACTACTAAATCCTCTTTGAAATTTTCAACGCCGATCCCTTTTACCTTTGAGCTATTGCAAAATGCATCAACTGCGTTCTCGTAATCTTCTTTACAGTAAAATAAATCATAATACTTTAAATCAGATATGTAATTTTTTAAGGTTCGGTCTATGCGGCTTTTGTATTCCTTATAATACCGGAAAATAAAATCTTTGCTTTTAGGATATGAGGCTCCAATTTCCTGATCTATTTTTAAAAGAGTTTGTTCAACCTTGATATTTTCGTAGTCATATGCTTCAGGATTAAGGTAGTTATTAAAATAATCCATAACATACTTTATTACTGTCGTCATGTTTTCAGCATGATTCTGGAAATTGAATTCATCCAGCTTGTCCTTTTTCTTCATCTGTGAAATATACTGCTCAACAGTAAGCATTCTTCTACCTCCTCAACATGACAAACGTGCACGCAAAACCTCCATACCAATTAACGAATAAGGATTTTCATTCTTGATTGCGCTTCCCTATATACATCAAGTAAGCCCTGATCCAAAATCGATAAAGCTTTTTCCTTGATTTCTTTTGGAATACAATAAGCCGCCTCAGCGATGCTGCCAGTTATCGCCGCAAGAGTGTCGCTGTCACCGCCTAGTGAAATTGCATTTCGTATAGCGTCTTCAAAATCAACGCTTTCTAAGAAAGCAATTATCGCCTCGGGTACTGTTTCCTGGCAGCTCTCATTAAAACGGTAATTTGGGCGTATTTCATCAAGAGATCGGTTTAAATTATAGCCATATTTATTCTCAATATAAGCCTTAATCTCTTCTTTTGTTTTTCCCATGCGAGCAAGGAATATGGCTGCAGCTGTTGCCTGAGCCCCCTTGATTCCCTCCGGGTGATTATGCGTTACAGTAGCACTGATCTTAGCATATTTCTCTACCTCTGAAATAATATCGAAAGCCCAAGCCACCGGTGAAACCCGCATAGCCGATCCGTTCCCCCAGCTGTTATATGGATTGATGTCATCGGAAAACAGCCAACTGCCAAAACGTCCACCATATCCTGAATCAGGGTATAAACGACCATATTTTTTCATGGCGGCAATGAAATCTTCATCATCGCCGCCATTCATCAATCCTTCTGCTATTGCAAGTGTCATGACCGTATCATCAGTAAAAAAACATTCGGAGTTGAATAGAGGAAAATTTTTGGTCTTTATATTGTTCCATTCATAAACCGAACCTACTATATCTCCAATAATAGCACCGATCATAATTATCTCCTGCCGCCACGTTTCTTGAAATCCTCGTCAATACGTTCCTTCCAATTTTCAGATATCGAGCGGTTAGCACGTATAGAGCTTACCGTTTCGCTGATCACTTCATAATTTAATAACGTACCTTCACTGTCTGCATTATAGTTTATTGCCCTGTCTTTACTAATGCCGAAACGTTCTGCAGTTGAAATAGCGTCTATGTTTGCGCCAAGAAAGATAAACTCCCAGCCATATTTGCTTTTTTGATGCTCAATCATTTGGCGCACTTTATCATAGCTGTATTCACGGCTTGCGTTTTCCATGCCGTCTGTGGTTATCACAAACATTACATGTTCGGCACGCTCATCTTCGGCTGTATGCTTCTGGACATTACCTATCTTATTAATTGTTTTACCCACTGCATCCAGCAACGCAGTATTACCACGCACATAATACTCCTTATCTGTAATAGGAGATATCCCCCGAAGATTGATGCGGTCATGCAGCAGCTCATACTTGTCATCAAATAAAACTGTGGTAATAACAGCCTCGCCGGGTTCCTTTTTCTGTTTTTCAAGCATGGCATTATAGCCGCCAATTGTGTCGCTTTCAAGACCGCTCATCGAGCCGCTTCTGTCAAGAATAAATACCAGTTCAGTTAAATCTTTTTTCATAATGTTTTCCTCCAAATCGTCATTTATTGTGATTCAAGGATAACATTTCTTATTTTCTGATCGGTCGCATGACAAGCGACAAATTGCTATAATTTTGGAATTATCATTTGCATCTTTAATCCTGTGGCATCGGTCTTAATCTCGTCCTCATCAGGTATTGTTGCACTTCTTCCTTTAACAGCAAGTCTTCCTACAAGAGCCAAGCAAACTGCATCCACAACGTCATCCCTGTATTTTGTAAAAAGCGGATGTTGAGTAACATCCGCCCGGCCAATCCCGTATTTTTCTAGAATCTCCAGACGCTTTTCAATGCCTTGTTCTTCTGATTTTTTCTCCATAACTGGATTGCCGCCGTTTAACAAGGCAAAACAAACTTCGGGATGACTTTCATGCAAAACATTTTTCCACGCTTCGTTTTCCTGAAGGAAAATATCAATTTCATTAACTGCATCACGAATGCCCATAGTCATATAGTTTGCGCCGGCATTTAACGCTTTGCTTATATTCCAAGCTTCTGCAACTGTTTTTGCCCTGGCCACACTTCTAAACGGAACCGGAAAAATCGAGGACGATTTCCCTTTGAGGATTTTGCGCGCTGCATTCTCCGGTCGATGTGCTGCTTCTTCTCTGCTGTCTGCAAGACCTATAGGAATATCTATTATGAATTTGTCAGCTGTTTTGTGTGCATCAAGCACATCAGCTATTCTATTATATCGTGCGATTGATAATCTTCTGCCCGAAAGCACCGCTGTCATCCAACCGCCGTCGCACCCATCAATTCCGACTGTTTTAAATATTTGAGCATCTGATGTCAGCTGGTTATATATATCGATAAACTCATTTTTCACATTTATGAAATCCCGTTGCGTAAAATCCGGTCGGCTTTTAAGCTCCGGTTCACAATCAAACACTTTTTCACCAAGCAAATTTATAAACTCATAATAAAGCAAAGCGTCATCAATTTCTTTAATCGTGTCCGGACTTACATCCGAAACGTTAAATTTCTCGTATATTGCCTTTTGAAGCCTTTCTTCAATATCCAGATACTGCGGCAACAGTTTCTTGACAGGTCTTGTTATATCGCTCATGTATGCTTCACTTGCATCATGGAGCAGGCAAGCAAGCTGTACGTCTTTTGAATAGCCTTTTGCTCTTGCTTCCAAAGAACAGTTTATTGAATGCTGTGCCACAGAACAAAAACTGTTAAAATGCCCATTTGCTCTGCACATATATGCTAATGCATGGGCAATATCGTTAATATCTATATCATCTTTATTTGGGTTATGCGGTGTAAAATGAATCTTTGAATTCGTAGTTATGTAACTCATTTGTATTAACCTCTTTTTTTACTGTTAAGCAAATAATAGATCCTTAATTCAGCTAAACTCCTAGCAGGTTTTGATCGAAAGCAAATAAGGCTTCATTGATTTCAAAAATATTGTAGTTTCCTTCATCTAAAAAGTATTGAATGATAATATCAAATTTACTGCTGTGAGAAAGAGCAAATCCGGCTTTAAGCAGCAGATCTTTGGTTTCATCTAGGTTCAGCCTCAATGCTATGGCAAAGGCAATAGC
The DNA here is from genome assembly GCA_012839295.1 of Clostridiales bacterium. Lineage (GTDB taxonomy): Bacteria > Bacillota > Clostridia > Lachnospirales > Lachnospiraceae > Mobilitalea. The sequence continues at coordinate 58,388 of DUNO01000056.1, read as the reverse complement.
GGTAGGTTTGCTCGGTTTGTAATTTATGTCGTTTCGGATTTTAGAAAACAGTTTCCGGTCTATATTGGCCTTTTTATATGTTTCCGCATCTGTCATGCCTTTTTCGTCAATTAGGCGCAGCAACATCTGTGAGAAGGTTTCATCCATATGTTTTACAACATCATCAAGACTGCGTTTGCGCTTTGACGCTGGTGCAGATGCTTCCATAGGTGAAAGCATTGGTTCTTCCAAACAGTATTCTTTCAGAATATGTCGTTCTTCAAATCTGTTGTTTCGGTCAATTGGATGCTCTTCTATGTATTTGTCATCAATGTACTGCGTTATAGATGAAAACAGTTTTTCGGACAGAGTAAATGCTGCCTTATCAAACACCATCAGGTACACCGTCATATCATTGCTCAAAAGGAAGTCACCAATTACGGAAATTGCTGTTTTCAATGCTCTGTCCTTGGGATATCCAAAAGCGCCTGAAGATATCAACGGGAATGCAATACTTTCCAATCTATGTTTTTTAGCCAATGCAAGTGAGTGTTTGTAACAATCAGCAAGCAGTTTTTCCTCATTGTCATTGCCGCCGTGCCAAACAGGGCCAACAGTGTGTATAACAAATTTTGCAGGCAGTTTGTACCCTTTTGTAATCTTTGCTTGTCCGATATCGCAGCCGCCAAGGGTTCGGCATTCGTCAAGCAGTTCCGATCCTGCGGCTCTATGGATTGCTCCGTCTACGCCACCGCCTCCGAGCAAAGATGTGTTTGCCGCATTGACAATTGCATCAGCATGAACTTTCGTTATATCATTACGGATTATTTCTAGTGGCATAGTCGCACCTCCAAATTAGTCTAATCTTTCAGATAAAATAGACTATATAAGCTCTATTATAATATCTGTAGGAGATGTCCAAAGAACTTTCACATGGTCTCCAATTTTAGCAGAGCATTTACTGAACCATATTCCTAAAGCCTTTAAGTCTCCGTTTCCTTCAAACTGTCCATTTTACAACCTTATTAATTCAATCACTTGGATTATTATTTAAATTTAGTGAATACCTTTTGCTCTCTCAGTGTTTTAAGCAATGACTCAATTGCCTGTGCTTTCCCCGTTGATTCAATCAGTACACCCATTTCAACATTACCTTGCATTCCATGATACGATAGATTGGCAGACGATATTAATGATGTATGTCCATCCACGACAATCAGCTTTGCATGTAGTGCTGACATCTTATCATCGCTATTCTGGTTGTAACTAAATATTTTTATAAACTTGCTTGCATAGGTATTCAGCCGTTCAATGACGTCCTGGTGTTTTTGAGTATCATTCAAATATAGGTTCACGTAAACCCCCTGTGTACTTTTCTGAATAATTAGTTCTATCATCTCGCTAAAATATTCAGAAATAGAATACCCTGTCAAAGTAATGCTTTTTTCTGCAGAAGATAAAATGCTATTTACTACCAACTTGGTTTTCCGGGCTTTCAGCTTGAAACTACTGGGTGCTGTAATCACCAACTCACAGCGTTCATCTGAACTACAATCATATAGCTTACAGGCCATCTGCAAAATATCCATAATTTCTCTGGATTCACAGTTGGGAAACCTTTTTTCAATTAAACTGATAGATTTTTTGAAAGCATCCATCGCATTCAAAAGAGTATACTGCTCAATTTCATCTTTCAGCGTTTGAACGATTATATCTATCCCTAAATCTTCGTGCCACATAATTCATTCACCAATTCCCTAAAGTATCCACAAGATTCCCTTTCCGATACCGGAACCACCAATGCTCTATCAAGTAGTCTGTTTCCGTTTTCACATGCTGTTTCGGAAATCATTGTACAAGAATGGCACGCAGCACCATTAATTCTGTCTTTTGTTGGTAAATTCATAAAGCATTCCGGGTCGGTTGTGCAGGTGAGAGCGTTTTGAAGAGCCTCTCTTAATAGTAGTAAGAACTTGTCCATTTCACCTAGTTCAACCAGTCCACCCAAAGAGCCCTCTTTATCTGAACTTCCTGTATAAATAAGAACTCCACACATAGTGTCACTACTGTATATTCTTTCTTTGATAGCCGAGGACGAGTATCCTGACTGCATTGCCATCTCCTTAATCAGGATGTGAGAGAATGTATGTAAAAGAACATACTCGGCATTTCTTTCTTTATACGTCGTCCATCCTTTACTTTTACAGAACTCATTATAGTAGTTTTTATATTTATCAGAAAGTTCCTTTACCTCGGGTATGTTTTTCCACTGACTAATCGTGCTTTTTTTAAACTCTACGAAAATACCTTCACCATTAATTTCTACTGCAGGTAGCCAAGACTCATGTCCACTTTTTTTATTAAGTTTACAAATATGATTCGGATCATCAACTTCGGGTTCAGGAGCCTCCATTCTCATAAATCCAAGCAAAACCATTACTTCTCGCAGTCTATGAATTTTAATTATTCTGGAGAAGTATTTATCTAATCCGTTATTGATTTTAACTTCTTCTGCCTGAAAATATTTAACATCCCTTTGATAAGCTAAATCCGTGTGATTTACAATTGCAGCGTATTCCATCTCCTTGATTTCTGTAAACTCTTTGATTTTGTTTTTGATTCTGGTATAAGCCTCATCAAACTCCCGCTTGGTGAATTTGCTTGCGAAGAATTTTTCGTATGCCTTTTGTAAGCCAACTTCTCCAAAATCTTCTTCGTATGACTCAATCACTCTACGATTAGCATTAATAATGTCATTAATAGGATTAGTCCAAGGTGGGATGGAAATCGCGCTACGGATTACAGGAAAATAAACATTTGATGCACCCCTTTGAGATGGAATCGCCAACTTTTTGCACTTTTTATTCTTATCCAATGGACGATGAGGGTGATGCCCCGAACAAATCAAACCATCAAGATTTTCACGCTGCATCGCACCCGCCATACTTCTTTTATCACCACAGGAGCACTCAACAAACATTTCACCCAATGATGATGTTCTGCCTGTAGAATAGAGTTTCAATCTTCCTTTACAAGTTGAGTCACCTCTGTGTACCCATCGTGACCAAGGAAAATCATCCATGTGCCCGTCTTCGCAGGCACTAATAAATCTTGCAGGATACGCATCCCAGCCACAATAAGGGCATTTGGGTCCCTTGTCCTTTATGTATTTGTCCCTATCAAATCCATCACGTATATCAAATAGGGCGTTGCATTTGGAATTTGCACATACATGATAATAGGGAAACGACACCACTGGAATATCATCATACTCTGTCGTTTTAGGCGTCTTAAAATTATATACTCCCAAGTAATTAGCGAGGCGATTATCAATGATCGTTTTCCCTGTATCTTTCCAATAATCAATATCGAGAACGGTTACAGAGTCGTTTTTGGCATCCATAATAGAGCCGGGCCCATATGTAGTAATTAACTGATTCGGTCTAACTTCTCCAAGCTTGTTCCAATTCATTTAGTTATCCTCCTCGTTAAAATAATATATGGTGGCTGCCCGCTCAACTTCACGCATTGAGTTAAGTGTTGGCTTCTCCTTTGGAGTACAGTATCTATCATAATAATTCAGCAGACGATTGACTCGCTCTAAGCCCATATCACCTGTAAAATAAGTCAGAGTCTTTTCTTCGGTACTTAGTGTTTTCCAATCCTCGACGAACAGGTCAATTTCCTTTTCCACATCGTAATACGCCTTATGCGCAACGACCTTAACTCTGTTTAATATTTCCTCTTTGACCTGCTGCAAGGTAGCTTCCGAAATATTACCGATTTCATTAGCACCCGTGTTAGGGGCCATCTGTTCATTTTGCAGTCTTAACAAAGCTACAACAGTTGCATGAAGCACTCGATCCCTTGCTCGCGCAGAGAAAGGTGTTGCTGTTGTACCTTCTACATAACGATACAACTGTGAATGAAAGCCTTCAAAATTTTCATAGTGTGATAAATCTCGTGGTCGATATGGGTTATATACCGTAAAAACGATACCAGGGTAACTACGCCCTACACGGCTGGTTGCCTGAATATATTCAGAATTTTGTTTCGGCTGTCCAACAACTGTCATTAATCCCAATCTATCAACGTCCATACCAACTGCAATCATGTTAGTTGCTATTACTACATCATAGCAATCCTGCTTGTTATCAGCTTTATTCTTGTCATATGCGACTGTTAAATCTTCTAAGACTTTCGCAATTTCGTATGACGGTATACGAGAAGTAATTTCCTTTGTCCTCCTAAGGTATCTCTGCATCTCGTGTCCATACTTTTTCTGCAACCTTTCAATTCGGCTCTTAATGTCGTCTTCAAGCAAACGAACCGCACCGCCAAGTTCTCTTATACTATTAAAGTAACCAATCAAAGTATAATAAGGGTCGATAAAATCCTTAAACTCTTCCTGTCTCGATAAATCAAATGCAGTTTCAAGAATAATAGAATAGGTACGAAGCAATGTGGTTTTTACTGATTGTCCGTTACCGCAAATACCTACATACTTTCTGAATGGCTTTTCTTCAAGCGAAATTTCCTTTATAAAATATGAGTCCCGAATATCAACTCCACTCGGAGGAAATTGACTATATTGGTTTCTACCATATAAACACCGTATTTGTTCTCCGGCATTTTTGATTGTTGCAGTAGAGACGATATATTTTGGCAATATTTTTTTATCACCTTCGGTTATGGAACATAATTCTTCAACTATATTTTCATAACCGCCATAAATAGTTCCAAGCGGCCCAGTTATTAAGTGTAACTCATCTTGAATAATCAATTCCGGAGGATAGAACGGTTTGACATCTACGACATCTACTCTTGGGAGATCCCCCGTCTTATTATGCCGGCTTTTATGTTCTTCGCCCTTAGCAATATATCCGCATCTGGCACAATATCTATCCTTATTTCCAAAAAGCAACCCTGTTTTCTCATCCCATGGTAACCTTGCAAATTTATCAACAGTAGCAATAATTACAGTAGGGCACTTTCTATATATTTCACTGTCAACAAGATATACAGGCAACGTATGGTTGTTATGTTTATAAAAATAGCACTTGTTATTAGAACAAGTAATTTTAACGGTCTGCAACTTAGAATCCACTTCATAATCGGACTGCTCAATAGGCTTACCGCAACAAGGACATACAATCACTTGCTTTGAAACTTTCCTGATGAAATCCTTCCTTTTTTCCCGGTCATCATAGTCACTGAAGTTATTAGGAGTAACACCACCGCCAACCCAAAAACCTATAGAAATTCTGCTGTTTCCATATAAATCAGGATGCTTTTCACGAATCATTTCAGCAGCTACAATCAATTTCATTAAACGATCTCGTTGTTGAGTAGTCAGCAATCTTAAGGTGTACCTTAAAAATACAGTTACTCCGCCATCCTTTTCATATTCACTACACAGTGGAGCTGTTAATCTGCGATAACCAATAACAAATGCAATCAGCCCTAAGTAAGCTTCTGTTTTACCACCGCCCGTGGGAAAATACAACAAATCGACATTCTTTCTTTCATTAGAGGTGGGCTCCATACAACCAAACAAATTTAAAAGGACAAAAGCAATCTGAAACGGACGCCACTCACTGTGATCCTCTATCATAAAATCACTTAGACTACAAGGAATCCCTTGGCTATTCTTCTTGCCAAACATGGCAATACTTCTTTGCGTATACATAGCTTGGTTCATAAAGCAAAAAGCCGAAAAAGCATTGTCATTAGTGGCAAGCAAATCTATTCCTCTTTGAATTCTTTGCTGCGCGGTTTGGCATTCTGCTATAATTTTCTGTCCTTTGGGTATAAATGATGGATTGTCCATAAGGTGACTGTCACTTAATTTTTCTATCCATTTTTTATACAGATTTGAAAGCATCGAAAGACGTTCAATCGTTGCGTTCCTATTTTTAGCCAACGACATAAAACGCATAGAAAACGTATTTTTCTCAAAATCGGGGATATTAGGGCTAACTCCGCTAATTTCATAATCCGGAATAAACATGCTCTTTATTGCAATCGCATTTTCCGAATCCGTTGTTTTCTCCCAAGTCGCAGCACATCCACGTCCTCTGGCATACACAGCACGACTTTCGTAATAGTACTCATCTTCTAATTCAAGTTTTCTGCACTTATGTTCTGGCAAAAAAATAGGTGATTGCTGGTCATCACACAGTGTCATTTCAACTTGATAAAGAACTTTTTCATAATCTTTTTCATTATCACTATGCGGACGTTGGTTATACAGATATACGGAAAGCATGGTGTTTGCATTTTCCAAATTCACCTTTATGATATGAAGAATCAAATGCGAATCTATATTTAGCGGAATTTTAGTAAATCGATCGAACGACTGCAGATCGATAGTAATCGCATCGTTTTCTTGTTCCCTAATATATAGAGTCTTGTTTACTTCTTTTTCTACACCTTTTATCATAGCCATCACTTTTACAGACTCTTTTTCATATCTACCCCAGGCAACGTTTACATTCATCTTTGTAGTATCGGAACTAACATAGCAAGATACGCCAAAGGAGGATTGCTTCTTAAATCCTCCCTTTGGTTTGTCATCATCCGGGTCAACATCCTCCACCGTTGTGCCTGTGTCGTTGTCCTCTTTAAAATCCGTTTCAAAGCTTTGAGCATCATAATCCTCGTCTTCTGACATTTCGGTTTCAGCAGGAAATAGCATACCCGTAATATAACTGTTGGTAGGCATTTCATCCAATTCTTCGTTTTCGCACTGAGGCCCAATTAAATCCATGCGAACGGCTTTGAGAATTTCTTCCCTTGCCTTTGCATATTTAAAAGCCAATTCATCTACCATATTATTGTTCCTCCTCTACTACCACGGCTTTACCTGCAGTGTATTTAAATGTGCTGCCTATAACAATATCCTCTCCGGGTATGAGCCTAAAGCGCCATTCTTTTGAATCTGAATCCACGCTTGTGGCACATTCACACCACTTGATTGCTGCATGTGCCTTTTCAAGAACGTCTTCGTCAGCAGTACGATTAGAAGCCTTGACCTCGATCATATACTTGGCATCTTTGGTTTCTACCAAGAAATCTGGATTATATTGTTTACCTGCCTTGTAGAAAAGACCAAGTTGATTAAGTGGTGGTTTAATGAATTTTAATACTTCAGAGTCATCTTCCAGTATTACTGCAAGTCTACGTTCGTCATCACTGTCAAAGGAATTTTCTGGATAGTAAGATTTCTTGTATCCTTCAAACAGATACTGGCGAATGTTCTTTTTATCATCCACTTCTTTCTTAAAATTCACCTTGCCGTTAATTCTCATATTTTTAACAAATCTTCCAAACAAAATCAAGTCTTTCTGTACTTGATGTATAAATTCAGTGTGTTCTTCTTTTGCAGCATATATCTGTTTCTTTAAATCATTGATGATAACCGTAGCATATCTTCTAATGATCTTTTTCTTTTGTTCATAATCGCCCTCGATTAACGACATATACTGATTTACCACATCTAGGATATACTCCGCATCATCTGCACTGAATTCAGGTATCTCCTCAAGGAGCATACAAGCAAGAGCATTTTCCGGCTCATCTTCAATCAATGCATCTGCCTCTACAACAGATAAAAGCCTTTCATTAATAACGTCATATCTTTCTATTTGAGATGCCGCTACATCAAACTCCATATGATTTCTTTTAACAGTGACAGGTTTGAACGTGATAGTAGAACTATAATTAATGCTAATTTTAGGTACTGAAATTGCAACTTGTGACAACTGTTTTAACTTTTGCTCAAATTCCTCTTTTTTCAGTGCTGGAATTATTGGTTTTTTTGTTTTGGCAGATACGATTACCTCAGTATCTACTGTTGAATCACCGGATGGCTCAGTTGGTGTTTCTGTGTCAGTCTTTGCTGTAGGATCAAGGTCAAAGAGTGATAATTGACCTTGGTTATCCTTTGACATCTTTGAAGTAGTTATTTTCTTTGCATACTCAGACAAATAAGATTTATATATGCTTTCAACTGTTCGCGCATCATTAAAATCTTGAAAAGACTTTACTTTTGTTTCTTGGATAGCAGTATCAACCAATGATAGTTGCTCATTTTCAAAGCTTGTATTGATTTCTACCAATGTAGTATCTGGAATATCATCCTTATCAAGGTCTTTGCTCTTGAAAATAGGGTTGTCCTTAATATCATCAATGATTTCACGATAATGATCATGTGCAACAATATCTAAGGTATCCACTTCCTCAACGCCGGTTATCTGGCCAAAGGGAAGACGAAGACCACGCCCAATGGTTTGCAGTGCCAAAATGTCACTTTTTGCTGCATTGAGTGGGATAATGGTAAACAGATTGTTTACGTCCCATCCTTCTTTTAGCTTGTAGACATGCAAAACTATTTCGATAGGATTCGTGTTTTCCTCAATGGTAAGCAGTTTTTGGATGTTCTCTTCCGTTTCAACAGTTCCTGTGCTTGAGTCAATCTGAATAACTTTGCCAACATATTTGCCAGCGAAGAAAGAATCAGCGTCGATTTTTTCTCGTACTTTCTTTGCGTGTGTCGTGTCTTTACAGGCAACCAGCACAATTGGTTTTACCTGTTCCAAATTGTTATCCACGCAATACTTATATACCACTGCTTTTCTGCGTTCATGGAGTTTGATGCCGTCTTTCAGTTTCATCTCCTCAATATCATCGGCAGAATATCCTGCGGTGTTGGTTCTACCCATTACAACTGGGATTTTCAGATATTTTCCGGCGCCTTTAGCGAGGTCATAACGATAAATAATATTTTTGTTGCTGTCTTTAGGCGTAGCGGTAAATTCCAAACCTAAAATAGGGTTCAGATAATCGATAGCCTTCATAGATGCTGGTGCGTAATAGCGATGAGCCTCGTCCATACAAATAACAAGATCGTCAAATTTTTTGAGTACATCTGCAAAAGATCCACCCAAGTTCTCATTGAAATCGTGAAATTTAAAGCTTACATCGCCACGAGTGAAAATCTTGCCAATATTAAAAATAAACAGCTGAATTTCAGAAGTCTTTTCATATATGATTTCGCCCTGCTCAAACTTTACCGGATAGGATAGATAATTCTCACCATCATAAACCTTTGGCCTACCCATTTCGGTCTCTAAGCCTTTAAACATATACTTCGGATGGCTGGGCACGGTTTCTTTCCTCAGCTTATCATAAATCGTATTACCAGGAGTAAGGATGAAAAAGTGCTTATACCCCTTGGTTTTATATAGATAATATATAGCAGCACCCATCAATCGCGTTTTACCGATACCGGTGGTCATATCAAAGCAGAAAGAAGGGAAATGGAACTCCTTGTCCACCTTAATGTTCTTTTTATCCTCGCAATTTTCCGTAGCGACTTTTTCAGCTTTTTCTTTTGTAGCTATCTTATAGTCAAGGTTGGAACTGATGGCATCAAAATACTGTAAAGCCTCATACTGTGGCTCGCGCAAACTCATTGCCCAGTTGATTTTACTTATAATACTCATTGTTCCACCTCGCTTTCAAAATTGCACTTTTCCAATAAAGCCTGGGGAATCTTTTTTACTTCAACATTATCAGGGATATTCATATCACTCTGCATTTTCGTGCAATAAATCAGCAGTGATTGATTTTTTCCCAATGATTTCATTAAGGACATAATGTACTTGCTGTTTACAAACTCTGAGGTAACATGGATAAATCTATTTTCGGAAGAATATCCATGGAATTCACCATATGGGCTATATTTGAATCCTTCAATTTTACAAATAGCTTCCACCACCATATCAAAAGTGTAGTTCGAGTTAAGCTGATAGATAGGGAGAACTTTACTTTTCACAAGCAATGACTCTGCCAGTTCATAAAATTTAAAACCACCACCACCTTGCCAGTTTACACTTTGAGAAATTCCACCCTGTTCTCCGTTTACAATTTCCTTTAAGCGAAAAAGGCAATGAGTGTAACACTGCTCACCCATCTCTATACCAATCCATTTTCTTTTCATTTTATGCGCTACTGCAGCAGTTGTCCCAGAACCCAAAAAGCTATCAAGAACAAAATCACCTTCTTGGGTGGCGAGTTCAAGAACTCTTTTTATTAGATACTCTGGTTTTTTCCCTTTAGGGAAAGATACTCCACCTTCGTTATGTAAATTATTCGAAAGAATATCATCCCACAAAGTTGTCAATGGTTCGCCCGAAATCAATTGCCCATCAATAAGTTTCAGCTTGTCTTTATAGAACAGTATTCTTTCACCGTTAATAAAGTACATATCCGAATTATTATCTCTATTTAAATAGAGAATTTCATTGCTTTTTGCTTTAGATTCACTGATTTTGTCCTTTATTTCTTTTCCAACACTTTCGTAATCAGGTCTGGCCGTACGAATTACAGCATCACTGTGTTCGATTACAAAGCGTTCAATTGCTTCTGGGCTTTCCTTTATGATTTTACGCGCAGTTTTTATATCAGTGTTCTTATATGAAGCAAAAGCTTCGGTAAGCGTCACAATATTCCACTTTCTGCAATCATCCTGAATATTAGTAATAAACTTCCCATATCTATCATCTCTTTTTTTTGCAGTATATACTTTATTGGGTTTCCATTGGCTTTTATCTTTTGCGTACATCAATATGAAGTTTGTTGTTGTTACACAACCAGGATTTATTGCCTTGTGTCCAGTTGCAGCTCCTTGTTTGAAGGTCACCGTGTATAATCTGTTATGCCTCAAAAAAATTTCATCTAATAATACCATCAAATAGCCCAGATTTTCTGAATCTATATGAACAAATAGAGTTCCGTCTTCAGACAATAAATTGCGAAGGATTTCTAATCTCTTTCTCATAAGACTAAGCCAGATTGAGATCTCCAAATTATCATCGTAGTTTTCAAATGCTTGCCCCGTGTTAAAAGGTGGATCAATATAAATGCACTTTATCTTTCCTGCAAAATCTTGCTCCAAGGATTTTAGCGCAATCAAATTATCTCCGTGGATAAGCATATTTTCGGTATTTGGATTACCATATGATTTTGTTTTATCTTCTACTAGAATCCTTGGTTCCAGCTTTTCTTCATTGTATTTGCCAACCCAAGTCAACTCCAGCTTTCCTTTTTTTTGCATACTATCCTCCTCAGAATTGCACCACTATTTTAGCAATAAGCATTGGTTCTATGGCAAACTCTTTTTCAAAAGCCAGCTTCATTTCTGCGGCTTCAGCTTGAACCTCTGCCGTAAATTCGTGAAACTTAAAGCTCATTTCATCCTGCTTTTGCTTAATTTGTTCCATTTGTTTTTTAATTTCAATTTTAGCCCTGAAATTCTTTTCTTCTATGTATACCGAATTCAATTCATCCAGTTTGATTTTGAATTCGTTTATCAGCAAATTATATTCGTCGCAGCGAAGTGCGACCCAATTGTCTATTTTGATATTGTTCCTAGAAACAAGCTTTCGGTAACTATTCTGATATTGCTGTAATTTTACATCATATAATACAGTACCGCAGCCTTCCACTAAGCTTTGTTTGAGGTCACATTCTGTTAAGTCCATGTTATTTAAGACTGATAGCATCTGAACGATATCACCCTCCGCTAATACAATGCGGTTGTTATTTATGTCAAACACTTCCAAAACCGGCGATAATAGCTCTTGACCGTTATAGAAACCACCAATGATGATGTATCCATGCTGTTCCTTGCCATTTATGTGTATCTTATTCGTTTTATAAGCAATAGGAAAGTGTGCAACTGAGTTTTTTTTCGAAATCCTTGTCCAAAGTGCTTTATCTTCAAAATAGCGGTTGACTTCTGCAAGAATTTCCTGCAACTCTTGTTTGTGCGCTACTTCCGATGTCTTTGAAGTCAAATTTTTCAGTTCTCTGAATTTCACATTGCGTTTTTTATCCAGCTCTTTTTCCAGACTTTGAAATTCCTTATTGAATTCAGCCGGACTTTTGCATTGCTGGTAAATCTGTAGCACACGTTTTTCAAAATTTCCCCCACTTTCCAAAAGACCGATTGCCTTATCCGATGCACCGAATACACCCTGAAACAGTTCAAACTTCTGGGACAAAATTTCATAAACTCTTCTATCCGCCAAGTTTTCTGTGTTGAGCAAATTGATTACAACAACATCATTTTTTTGTCCATAACGGTGGCATCTACCGATTCGCTGCTCAATTCTCTGCGGATTCCATGGTAAGTCATAATTGATTACAGTATTGCAGAACTGTAAGTTTAAGCCTTCTGAACCAGAATCGGTAACCAGCAAAATTTTATAATCGTTCTTAAATGCTTCCACAACGGCATTTTTAATTTCTACGCTTCGACTGCCTAAATCTCTACCGTAATTTTTCGTTTTCCAAGCACGATATATTTCTTTCGTCTTGTCATCCGACATATTGCCGTTAAACATGAGAATAGATTCTTCATACCCTAATGAAGACAGTTCTTCAAACAGATAACTTTGCGTTCTGACGGATTCCGTAAACACAACAATCTTTTCAGTAATACCGATTTCTTTTTGTCTGTCAAACGCAATCTGCAATGCCTTTTTCAAGGCATCCAGCTTTGCATTGGTTTTTATTTTATTAGCAACGGTTATGATTTTATCAATCTCATCAATTTCGTGCTGAATAAATTCATTAACCATATCTCTATCATAAAGTTCTACCGTCTCTTCTACTTCCTCTACCTCAAAATCATCATCCAAAAAATCAAAAAAATAATTAAGGCTCTTGTCTACAGATTCCGTTCTTGTAGTTTCTTTCAACGTTTGCAGTCGCTTTTTCAACACCTCAAACGTATTCGCAACAGCAGAACTGGAGGACGCTAATAATTTACGAACGACAATCGTTATTAAGCTGCGATTTGAAGAGGGTATAGCATACAAGATTCTCTTTTTCAGATAATCATTAACAAGCTTGTACAATACACCTTCCATAGGAGTAAGCGTGAAATCCACGGTCATGCCTATTCTTGATTTAAACTGAAGATAATCCGCAACCTCGCTGCGAAGTGTTCTTTGCAAAACAGGCTCAAGCATTACCTTAAGTTCTGTGTAATCTTGATTTTTAATATATTTTTGGCTAAACACACGCTTATCCAAAAAGATTCTATCATCTATAAACTGCACTAAACCATACATATCCAGCAACGTATTTTGCATTGGTGTAGCTGTCAGCATGAGTTTGGGAATACCTTTTGAAAGTTCATATATCTTATTTGCGGTTTTACTGCTATTCTTATAAACATTACGCAAACGGTGTGCTTCATCAAAAACCATAAAGTCCCATGATATCTTAGAAAGAATCTCTCTTCGTATTGCAGCAAAATTGTAAGAAGTGATTACCACACACTGTTCTTTTCTTGTAAAATCATAATAGGAATCGAGATTTTGGCTATCTATGATAACAGTATCTATGGAAAACTTCTCTTCAAGTTCTATTTGCCATTGTTTTCTAATACTTGCCGGCATCATGAGCAATATTTTTTTGTGACCTTTTTTCAGCAAATACTTCAACACAAGTCCAGCTTCGATTGTCTTGCCAAGGCCAACCTCATCCGCTAGTATTGCACCACCTGTACGAATAGCAGAAAGGGCAAAAACGAACGCTTCTATCTGATGCGGGTTAATGTCGATTTTTTCAGAATCAAGACAGCTGTATGGGTTAGCATGCAATTCTTGACGTTTGAGCTTACCATATTCTCTTATCAGCAAGTTATCCATACTGCCTCCATTTTTAATCTACCAAAAGTTCTTTTATCTTTGTTGCAATTCCTTTTGCCATAAGTGGAGGAACTGCATTCCCTATCTGCGCAAATTGTGCTGTCCGTGGTCCTTCGAAATAATAATTGTCAGGAAATGATTGCAATCTTGCCGCCTCCCTTACAGAAATTGACCTGCATTGTTCTATATCCGGATGGATAAAGTAATGCCCATCCTTAGATAAATGAGCCAAAACAGTATGGCAATAAGGCATGTCACCCTCAACAACTTTAAACCTGTCAACGAATGATGTTCTATTCTTATGCGTTTTCAATTCTTCTGGTAGATGATTATAATTTAGTCGGCCATGATTATCATTCCAAAGTTCAATTGCCCGTCTATATATTTCTATATCCCTGTCCTTATTCGGCCTGCAAACATGATGCGATAGCACATCTTGTTCAGTTCTAATCTTAAACCGTCTCAGGTACTGATTTATAGGGACATTAGGTCGATACTCATTTAATGTTTGTCCTTTCTCCAATGCTGGCAAATCCACTAAAAGGTCATTTACCACGGCATGTGGATTTACGATAGGAAAATCCGGATATCTATAATCTGTTCCTTTTCTCCATCCAATAATAATCATTCGCTTTCTATTTTGTAGAACCCCAAAGTCACTTGCGTTCAGTTCCTTATATTCAATTACATAACCAACTCGTTTAAGATGACTTTGCAAGTTTCTGAATGCAGCACCGTTTCTTGCGCTTTTAATTCCGGCTACATTTTCAAACACAAACATCCTGGGTTGGTATTTTGTCAAAAACCTCGTGTACATTTTGTATAATTCATTTCTTGGATCTTGTTCCATTGGAGTTTCCATATGATTACTCTGTGCTCTGCCTACAAGAGAATATGCCTGGCATGGTGGTCCTCCGACGATTACATCCACGTGATTTACGCCATCCTGCTCCATAATTAAATCAATCTGCCCGAAAATATTAACAATCGTTTTTGTAGACATCTCCTCACAAATTACTGTTTGCAATACCTCTGGAGGAACTGCTTCCAGTAGTTGAGCTCGTGAAATATTACCTCGTAAATAATCATGATAAACATTTAATCTTCTGGCTTTTCTCAGGTAATAATATATACTTCTAGTTTCCAAGGTCATTACTGCATATTGGTTCATTTCAACGTGAGCAATTGGATTAAATCCTTTCTGCATAAAACCTTCGGATAGCCCCCCCGCTCCCGCAAATAAATCTATAAAATTTAGACTATCTCTCTTCATACCAATCCCCTTGTGCATGCAATATTAATGCTTATCGAGTAGTTCTAGATCATGATTAGAAGGAGCGACGTTGTATTTAACCGCATTCATCAAATACATCCTCCTAAATTCTATCGCCATTTTCAAGAATAAAATTACGTTCAAACTTGCTTTTTACAACACTTGCTATCATTTCTAATTCTGCAATTGTAAAGCTTCCACGCTTCATTTTGGCATTAAAATTCTGTGGAGTAGTACCTACTCTCCGTGCTAATTCAGATACACTTATATTGGAACGAACACACAAAACCTTTATTTGTTCTGATATAGTCATCCACTTTCACCTTTACATTTGAAATATTATATTAGAAATTATAAAACTTACAGTTTAAATTGTCAACGAATCCTCATATAGTCTTATACATTATTCGAGGTATTCAAGGTATTATGCAGGTAATGTCCTTTTTGTTTATCCTCCATTTTTAAGCTCTCAAATTATAAAATCTTCAATCGGCATAAGACCTGCCAACGCGAAAGCCCTCAGTATTCTGAGAGTTTTCGCCAAGACAGCTTTTTCGGCAGGAACAGTCGGAACACCGCTGTTCCTGCCTTTAATAATCAAAGTATGAAACCCGCTGGTTCATCACGATTCCGGATTTGAATTGGATCTCTATCAGATCGTCCTTGACTGCTTTGATACTCTGCAGGAGCCTCCTGACCAGGTCGTTGTCAAACTCCCTGACCTCGCAGGTGGTTTTCTTCAGGCATGCATCCATATCGTCAAGCCTCTGCTGAAAATTCTCCGCCATTTTCTGCTCCCGCGCCAGCTCCAGCTTTTTCTGCTTCAAGTCGTTGATCTGTTCTGCGATTCTCCTGTATCTCTCATCAAAATCATCCTTGATGGAGCCCTGCTTGGCGTTTTCCTCTATCAGGGCCAGCATCTCGCCCTGCAGCTTTTCAATCTGCCCGTCATATTCGGTGGGTACATTCTTGGTGGAGTAGCTGCCGATGACTCGGATGACGTTCTCACGGAAGGCTCCGACAAACTCACCTCGGTTTTCCACGACGCTGTTTATTGCGGTCATTATCGCTTCATGCAGGATATCCTCTTTGAACGTGGGGGAGTGCTTGCAGTTCTTGGTTCCGTTCTTCAAGCGGTTCTCACATCGCCACACAGCGCTTTTCTGACCATATTTAGACCATACCTGCCTGCGGTAAGGCTGGCCGCATTCCTTGCATACCATGATGTCACTTAAGGCGAATTTGGAGCTGTACTTGCTTTTCTCCTTCTCTTGCTTTGCCCTTCGGGCTGCCGCAGTTTTGCTAAGGCTTGCCCGTCTCGCTTTTTCCTCCTGCACCTGGTAGTAAAGCTCCTTGGGGATTATGGCTTCATGGTCATCCTCTATGTAATACTGGGGGACGATGCCTTTGTTCTTTACCCTCTTTTTTGTGAGAAAATCAATGGTATAGGTTTTCTGCTGGAGGACGTCGCCCATGTATTTTTCGTTGCTCAGCATCTTGTCGATTACGCCGGGACACCACTGACTTTTTCCTGTTACCGTGGTAATACCTTCGGCTTCTAGTATCTTGGTAATCTGTATGATACTGCTCCCTTCAAGGTAAAGCCGGAAAATCCTCCTTACCAGCTCCGCTTCCTCCGGTACGATGACCAACTCGCCATTTTTATCCTTGGTGTAGCCTAAAAACTTATTGTGGTTGACCGAGACGATGCCATTTTCAAACCGTCTGACAAGACCCCACCGGGTGTTCTCACTCAGGTTCCGGCTTTCCTCCTGTGCCTGGCTGCTCAGGATGGTTATTAAAAGCTCGCCGGTTCCCTCCAGTGTATTCACTCCCTCTTTCTCGAAGAAAACAGCGATATTCTTTTCCTTGAGTTTGCGGATATTCTGCAGGCTGTCCACCGTGTTTCTGGCGAAACGGCTGACCGATTTGGTGATGACCATGTCGATTTTCCCGGCCATGCAGTCCTCGATCATAGCGTTGAAGTCGTCACGCTTTTTGGTGTTTGTAGCGCTCTTCCCGTCATCGGCGTAAATTCCGGCAAGCTTCCAATTGGGATTACTCTTGATCTTTTCGGTATAGTAGGATACCTGGGCTTCATAGCTGGTTTCCTGTTGCTCCAGTGTGGTGCTGACGCGGCAGTATGCCGCTACCCGCAGGGCTTTAAACTGAGGCTTTATACTCCTGTCATACTCTGGTTTGGAGGGTATAAGGGATATGCTTTTCTTTTTGGCTGTCGCTGTCTGCATCATGGTTTCTCCTTCCTTGGTTTAGTATCCGGCTTCTATGGTTAATCCGTTTATAAATTCAAACACCAGCCGATGGTCAGCGTATACCGTGATTTGCTTTATCACTGTAAGAAACAGTTTCTCATCAAATTTCGTTAGAAGCTGTCTGTCTGAAAACGCCTGCTTCATCTTTTCGGTGTTATATTCAGCGTCATCGATTTTTGCCGTTTTATAAAAAGCTTGTGCTCGCTTAAAAATAAGAGCCGGAAGTTCATTGGACGAATACCGCCCTTCTGCTTCCAGCTCCTTAATGCGCTGATCCAATCTATTAAATTCGGGGTTATTGGGAATTGGCTCTTTCTTTGGCTTCCGGTCGAGAATTTGTATCCGTGCCAGAATCCTATTGACTGTCTCGATGAAGGCTTTTTCAATCTGTTCATCCGTGAGGAAACCGCACCGGCAGCAAACGCGGTTCTTGTAAATGTACTTCTTGCATTTCCAGAAAGATTTCTCCGATACTTTGCCGCAGTGCTCAATGTATTTGCGGTAAACCTCTCCGCATTCTCCGCACAGGAGCTTTCCGGTGAATGGATACTGGCGGTTTGCACTGTTTGGCTGGATGCTTCGCCCCAGCTGATCACAGCGTTCCTTGCGGCGTTTCTGCACCTGCTCAAAAAGCTCGGTGTTAATCATCTGCGGATAGAATTCATCCCCAAGGTATTTGACATTCTCCAATATCTTGCCGATAGAGCCGTGGTTCCAGGAAGCTTTGCTGTTGGCGTTAGAAAAGCCCATTTCAGTCAGCTGTTTTGCAAGGGCAGAGGTGGAAGTACCGGACAGATAGTCTGCAAATATCTTTTTTACAACAGCCGCCTTTGGTTCATCCAGATATATTTTGCCGTCTGCCAGCTTATACCCGATGGGCATGTGCCTTTGCATCATCCTCTATTGCCTCCTTCCTGCAGGGTTCGGACAGCTCCAGCCGGTTGATGAGCCGGAAGGTGATTTGTCCGTTTTTCTGTACGATAACCTTAACTATCGCCTGTAAAAATAAATCCTCACGGTATTCTTCAATAACGTGAGGATTGTTTCCGATTAACTCCAGCAGCTGTTCTGATCCGGCGATCTCTTGATCAAAGCCGTTATTGTCCAGAAGCTGGCTCCTTTTCTTTTTCACAGCGGCAAGCTCTATGGTCAGGGCATTTTGCCGCTCAATAAATACTGCAGGGTCAATATATCCCTTTGATACCAGTCTGCTGAGTATATGACCCTGTTCTGTAAGCTCCATGATTTTGTTGCTGCATTCCCCGATTTCCTGCTCCTGCTGTTCATCCATACGGAGCTTTTTAAGGGTATCCAGCAGGGGGGTGAGAATTTCGGCATAATTACTTACGAGCTTGTTCCACATTACGGTGAAAGCCCATTGAATGTCATCCTCCCGGATTGCCTTCTGACTGCATCTGGTGTTGTCCAAAATGTGCTGGCGACAGCACCATTGGACCTTCTCATAGGGCTTGCCGATGTAGATTTTCTGTCTTCGGAACGTACCTCCGCATTCGCCGCAGAGGATTTTACTGCTGAAGGCATATCGGCTTTGGTATTTCTCCAAATCGTCCATTCCCATCTGCATTCTGCGGTATTCAAAGATTTCCTTTACCGCCTCCGCCTGCTTATGTGAGATAATAGGTTCATGGTTGTCCTCTACCAGGTACTGAGGAAGCTGGCCCCTGTTTCTCTGTCGTTTAAAGGGCAGTACCTCTGTGGTCATGGTTTTCTGATGAAGCAGATTTCCAGTGTAAATGGGATTAAGCAGTATTTCCTTTATCACACCGTCGTTCCATTTTTCAGCCGAGCGTATGGTAGGGAGTCCTTGCTCCGATAAATCCTTGGCAATTGCATAAGTGCCCTTGCCGTTTAAGTATTCACAGAAAATGCGTCGGACCACTGCGGCTTCTTCCTCCTGAATTATAAGCTCGCCGTTTTCATCCTTGGTATAGCCGTAAGCGGGAGTACCGAGGATGAAGCTACCGTCCTGAAAGCGTTTTATTATCGACCATTTGCTGTTGGTGGAGATGCTTTCGGATTCGCCCTGCGCAAGAGAGCTTAAAATAGTCAGCATCAGCTCGCTTTTCTCTGATAGGCTGTCGATATGTTCCTTTTCAAAATATACGGCTACGCCAAGTGCCTTTAAGCGGCGAATTGCCTCGATGCTGTCTACTGTGTTTCTGGCGAAGCGGGTCAAGGATTTCGTGATGATCATATCAATTTTGCCGTCCTCGCAGTCCTTCAGCATCCGTAAAAAATCATCTCTTTTTTGAAGTTTTGTCCCGCTTCTTGCTTCATCAGCGTAGATTCCGGCGAACTGCCAGTCCTCTTGATTTTCAATCAAGGCGGTATAATACTCAAGCTGTGCGGTGAAGGAATTCTGTTGCTCACGGGAGTCGGTGCTTACCCGACAATAGGCGCAAACCCGCTTTTTTGGCTGTAATTGCCGGACGACCTGCTGCTTGACAGGATCAATTTTTGTTATCTTTTTTGCCATAGTTTTGTCTCCTTTCTCTCGTTTTTGGCCTCCTATCAGCAACACACAATACCACACAAGCTTTGAGATATCCAGGTGTTTTTACGCATATACCTTGGAAAGCTCCGGTGTGAAAGTTTGACGGTTCAATTCATCGATTTTTTTGTACTCGGCAGGAGAGATAAGGCCGTTTCGGAGCAAGATATCCAGCAGCTTTAACGCTGCCTTATACTTCACTTCATTGGCTGCCTGATTTTTTGACATATTGCTCACCATCCCTTCACTTCAGAGAAAGGGGAGAGCTTTGATAATCCAGCCGGATTCGGCCCTCCAGCGGTGAATAAAGCTCGACGCCCAGCTGTTCCAGGCCTCGGAGAAGCTCTTGCAATTTTGCTGTATCCCGCCCCATGCGGTCAAGCTTCTTTACAAGCAATACATCCATTTCACCATCTCCGGCGGCCTTCATAACCTCAGAAAGACCGGCGCGTTCAAAATCGAGCCCGCTTCCTATATCCTCTGCTTCGCCGACAACAACAAATCCCATCTGTAAGGAGTAATCCATAAGCTCCTTTTTCTGGCCTTTCAGGGCTCCGTGGATATCCTCCGGCGCGTCGATCCGGCAGTAAATCCATGCTCGCTTCTGACTTCCATGGCTTAAAAACTCAAGAGCCTCATCAACGCTCACAATCGGTATATTTACAGGCTCCTTTTCGCCCAGCTGCATGGGTACCAGCTCTCTCGAAATTTCCTGCAGAAGCCTCTGATCCGGACAGCGGTTGATAAATTCGCCGAAGGTGTCCAGAACCAGCCTATCCAGCGTATCTGTCAAAACCATCTTGTCAGCATGCTTTTTTTTCAGCATGATAAAGCTTGCAATGCTGGACGGGGATTTCTCAAAATAGAATTCCTGATATTCTCCGTCAAGCCCATACACATATCCGATTATTAGCTCCTTCTTTAGTAATTCAGCCAACGCAACCTTTTCCATATCGTTTCCTCCTTGATATTTTGAATTTAATCTCAGAAGGATACGGCAGGACGGTAAAAGTCCATCCTGCCGCATAGTTTCTGAGATCAAAAATGATCTGCTTGTTCTTCATTACGAATTGCCGCTTCTATTCGACACAACTTCCCGAAGCGAATAAGCCTTACGGCTCTCAGGGCGGCAGCATAAACGGTTTGTGGTCAGCAAACGCCATAGGAATTTAACCTCTCCCAGGATCTCTGCGAGCCGCCCCCATTGCTTGAGTCTGTGGCTAGGCGGAAGTAGCATTATCACTGTCCATTTCGTTGCGAAACAGTCCACCACGGACTGTTTAATGACCGGGCGTTCCCGCTCGTCACCTTCGATGCCATCGGTTCGACGGATGAAAATCATCCGCAGGCAGTCTTGGCGCGCCCGCCAACGTCGCTGCCGCTTTTCACACGGCTGGACAGCTCATGTATTTATGCTGCCGGATATGATGTTCTCAAAGAGCAACAAGGGAATAAAAAAATCCCCTCACTTCTTTAGGGAAAAAAGTGAGGGGTTGCACGGAAATATTTTTACTTTTCCATCATTTTTTTTAGCTTCTTAAGTATCCTACTCTTGCGATCATGTATGGTCATGGGAGGAACGCCGATTTCCTTGGACAATTGGCGCTCGCTTTTGCCCCGCAGATACAGTTCAGTAATGAGCGTTCTTTCCGGCTCGTTGAGCATTTTGACGCAATGGAGCATCCTCGCGATCATGTGTTTTAATATGATCGTATCCTCCATGGAGTCCTCTGCCGAAGAGATTATGTATTCAACGGAGATGCCTTTCTCAGCGCAGCCTTCAAGCGAGATGTTGTTTTCCTCCGCGAGCTTGTCCAGGTACTTCTCCCTGTCCCGGCAGCGGTAATAAGCCTTATAGACTTCCTTAGTCACCGTAACCCGATTTTTGTTAACTACAAGCGTGTATTTATTATGTTGTTCCATGAGCTTGTCCTCCATTTCAAGATTTTTTTTGGAATCTGAAAAATGAAGAACAAGCGGAGGAGATCGGCACCCTATTGAGTAACATAAGAATGCAAAAAAGCCGAGCTTACTAATTTTAGTAAACCCGGCTGGTAAAATAGCTCTATTAAGAAATCCGCCGCTAACAGGCCCGTCATCATCTTTGGTGCCGCATCTGCTTTTTAATTGTTGATGATGTTTATTTCTTCTCGCCTTTCTTTGGATGGTATGTACGTTAGGAGGAATACGTGCTGATTGGCTGCGGAACATCCTAATAGGACATATGGTAGAATCCATATCCTGTCATCTCCAACCACCGATACAGCAGTATTCCCCTCTTGGTACAGATGACACTGAATACTGCCGATGCCGCAATTTACATGATTTTTATTCAGTTCTAAGACTGATGCTAAAAAACATATTTCATCATCTGAACTTGCCGACAACACTAAATGTCACCGCCTATCTATTTGTGTTTAAAATCCTATTTGTCATATTATTTAAAATCTTGTCGAATATAAAAAAGCAGATAGTCTCATTTCAACTTTCGTTGAGTTAGGACTATCTGCTTTCTGCTTACTCTATTTTTATATACGTCATTAAGCGTCTTATCTTTTGTCGCTTCATAGGCTACTCCTTGTCTATATAGCTAACAGAGCTATTTTCAATATAGCTTCTTATAATAAAATTCTCGAAGCACTGAGCAGGCTGCAGTATGTAAAGAGACCCCAGATACTGCCATGCTTATGCGACTTTAAATATTTGTTATTTATATCAGTTCCGCTATACAAAATCCAATCATAGAGTTTGTTTTATACTGGACATGGCGAGCGAATAACACCGTCAGCATTATTACAGTATTTTTTCCAACAAAGTAATTAACTCTTGATGATATTTTTCTTCGTCATTTCTTAGTATCTTTACTGCAACTTCCATTTCCTGTGGCTGCTTATAAGGCCGACCGGATGTGATTGCATCAACAGCATCGGCAATCATTACAATTCTGGCATTGCGGCATATTTCATCTCCCTTTAGTGCTTTTGGATATCCACTTCCGTCGAGTCGCTCATGATGTTGCAAAATGATATCCGTACATTCCTTTGGAAGATTAAACGGTTCGAGAGAACTCATGCCCAACTCGCAATGCTGCCGCATATAAACCATTTCTATCTCGGTTAAAGGTCCAGGTTTTTGTATGATAGGTTTTGGAACCAACAGTTTGCCTACATCATGCAGAAAAGCACCCAATCCTATATTCAAAAGTTCATCATCTCTGTATCCCAGTTCCACAGCCATCATCAACGAAATCATGGCAACATCAATCGAATGTGTATATAGCCAGTCCACGTAATTAGCCAATGCGTTGACATAGATCCACCAAGGCTTAGTTTTAGACTCAAATATTATAGTGCTTAATACCTTATTAGGTTGCTCTAGAATGCGATCGTTACGGATATTCATTCTTGCTCCAAATGCCTTGGAAATCGGAGTAAGAACAACTCTTTGCTTGTCATCAGAATTGATCAGTTCTTCTGGTTTATAGCTTCCAAGACTTTTCAGCTTTGCAATAATCGCATCCGTCATTTTTTGACCTTTACTTAGTAGCAATGTCCCATTTTTATCGTAGATATCATTCTTTGTAAAATATTCTGACACTTTACTAACTCCTTTCTATGTTTATTTCAATTCCCAATAGTTCGTTTTTAAAAAGTCCCAGCACATAGGAATATGATCATTTGAATTCCTCACCAGGATAAAATGTTTCTTTCCAAAGTGTAAGATCGAAATAAAAAAAGTAAGCAGTATACAAGCTGCCTACTTTAAGATGTTATATGGTTTAAGCTACAAGTAATCCTTCTATATGAACTTTAATCCCTTAATCCATATTCCTATCTATTGGCAGCCCAACTATCATGGCAATTTCTTGCTTTAGACTTGCGGCTTTGCGTCTCCATCTTTCGACGGGTTTGCCTTTATCAATTTGTTATTTATCCTCTTTTGCCAGGATGCAATAATAATTCACTATAAGTATATCCAATCTCTGGCTTGTATCCAAAACCTCCTCGGTTATATCTAGTGCATTTTGATCCACCAGCACATTTAGTTTTTCCCTTGTTTCTTCAATGTCTCTTTTTAACCTTTGTTTTTTTAGTCCCCGAATGTTCATTATAAAGAATCTTACCCCTTAACCGAATTGATAATACAACATTTTCGAAATTTTGTTGCATTTTATGTATTAAAGAAACCCTTTTATATAAACGGTTTAGGCTAAATAATTTTGAAATCTGCACAATTTTTATTTGTATACTAATTTATCTTTTTTGTATAATATAATATGAAAAAGATACATTAGGAGGACAATGATAATTATGACTGTTGAACCGATAAGAGAAAAAGTCAAGATCAAACAGCTTTATCAATACTTGAATGGAAGTGATCCTAAATATGCGTTGATTTTTAAATTTGGTATTAATACAGGCTTGAGAATCAGCGATATCATATCTATTAAGGTGAATGATATTTTTAATGAAAAGTTGCAATTTAAAGAGTATCTCATCATAAATGAAAAGAAAACATCAAAAGAAAAGAAAATTAAATTAAATGAAACCTTGCGCAAGTGTCTTCATAATTATGTTAAAACTCAGAATCTTACTTTAGAGGACTACCTTTTTCAAAGTCAAAAAGGCGGTTATTTAGGAAGAATCCAGATTTACAGGGTGCTGAAGGAAGCTGCAACTGTAATAGGCATTGAAAACTTTGGCACTCACAGTTTAAGGAAAACATGGGGTTATTGGACTTACAAAATATCTAAATACAACATAGGGCTTATTATGGATACCTTTAATCATAGCTCAGCCAGTGTCACACTACGCTATATTGGTATCAATCAAGATCAAAAAGATGAGCTGTATTCTATTGTTCAACTATAAAAAGTTGTTTTTCGTGTGGATTTATTGAATTATTCATAATAACATAATAGCCGACATAATAACTGATAATGTTGACATTCCAGTAGTGATAATATAAAATGATACTAAATAAAAAATGCAACAAAATTTCGACATTGTTTCATTTCATGGTTTAGTTTGCCAAAATAAATTACTTTTTTTTCCATAAATTTAAAGAATAAAAAGAGTCGCCGAGTACTAGATTTGTGCTTTGCGGCTCTTTTCAGTACCTTTATTGGTAGTTGTTTAACTCTAAAGTGGGTAAAAGCAGGTGATACTCTTAAAGGCTGCAAACAACAATCTTTGAGTATGGTGTCTCATAAAGTTTTGCACCACAATTAAGCAGTAAGTTGTCTTATTAGCAATGAGTTCATCCTGAGCCTGAGAATCCTTGCCTATACCATGAACATTAAAGATATAGACCTTTTGAAACAGAAGCCGTATAGTAATTCATAGCGTCAAGGTTCAATGTGTATTTTCCTCCTGCAATTTATAACCTGAAGTCTTAAGAAACATTCTTGTTTCTTTTATGATGATTGAATATTCTTAGAATAAGAGGTTCCCTTCACGGTTAAAGGCGAACCCTTCCATAGTCCATCGGTAGGAAAGACCTATGGTGACACTAATAATCATCATACTTAATAAATAGATTGTTGTTCTTTTTCTGTTGATAAACGTTCTTAGAGTGAGAAGTTCGCCTTCACGGTTCATCATGAACCCTTCCATAGTCCAACAAGCAGACAGACCTTCCCCTCGGCGGGGAAGGTCATTTTTAGCCTATCAGCCTGAATCCGTCTGCACTAAATAATACAGATTGCTGCTTTTGCCGCCGTTCTCACGCCATCTTTGCTCCTTGCGCAGACGTCCGCTTTTTTCAAGGTCAGCTATGGCGCGTTTGACGGTGCTTCGGGACAACTTTAACTCCCTGGCGATGGTACCAATCGCCGGGTAGCATTTGCCGTCCTTATCTGCTCGGTCATGAAGATACATATAGACAGCCCTGGCACGATGCGGAAGCTCCGAGGAATAAAGAGAAGAAAAGTAACCCACAGCCTCACCCCCTATTCAATCCGAACAGGTGCTTTTGTCCTGGCAGGCGCTTCCGGCTCATGTATCGGTAAGTGAAGCAATCCGCCCGATGCGGCTGCACCAGCTTCAGCTTCATCCGTCACATCCACGCAGGCAGAGTGCCTGCTGATGATTTCTTCCTCTACTCTGCGCCTGTCGGCATACTCCACCTTTCGAGCCGATTTCTCGGCAATCTCATAAGGCTTGCCGAAGGTTATGCCCCATTTCGTAAATAGCTTTAGTTTGGTACGCATCGGGTAAGCGCCCGTCTTGGTGACAATAAAATGCCCCTTGGGCATGGACTTCAGCTCGTCCGGCGTCATCAGCGGGCGCTCAATCATCTGCAGACTCTGCGAAGGATCGTTTTTACCCCGGCTGACAGAGCCGCTCATGACAGTCTTGCTTCCCATGGCTTTTGATAAAATCTGCGCTGATTCGCTATTGGGAGCAAAGCCGCCGAACACGGTATCCTGGCAGTTGTCTATGATGATGGCAGAGCCTTCGCGGCCATAGTTTTTCTCCAGCTGTGCAAAGCTCTGGATGATGGCTGCAATGGACACACGGCGGGATCGGGAAGCAGAGAACATCATCTCCGCCGACTCGATTTTGGGGATGGTTCCGATCTCGTCGAGGAACATCATCACACGATTGGGGAGTTTTCCTCCATGCTCGTCAGCCACTGACAGGATTTCACGGTAAAGCTGCTGGACGATCAGGCTGATGATGAAATACTTTGTGTTGTCTTCCTCCGGCATTACCAGGAATATTGCACTTTTGTTTGTACAGAACTTCTCCGCATCGATTGCCGTGTCAAAGCATAGGATTTGTTCCAGCTCAGAATCCAGAAAAGCGTTCAATCTGGATAGGGCAGTGGAGAGGACACTCTGCATGGCCTGCTCCGCCGAATTGAGTGCCGCCCCGGCGAACCACTTGGTCTTGTGCTCATTCGGCAGATGAGCAAGGAGCAGCTGAAACAAAGTCCTGCCTTTGACGCCGCTGGGCGCAAGCAAATCCTGAATGAGCTTGAATACGGATACGATGTGCCTCTGCTTCGGTTCACAGTATTCCGCTATAAGCAGAATCACGGATGTCAGCAGTCCTTCCGCTGCGTCATAGAAGAAGGCATTTTGTCCAGCCATTGCTGTATCGAAACCTCCGGAGTTGATGATAGTCTTTGCGGTAATCTTGGCATACTTCTCCGCTCTGGCTTTAAACGCAAGATTCTGAGGATTATTGAGATATGCGTCCATATACCGGTTGACCAGATGGAGAAGATTGTTTCCGTCCGAGCGGGTGGGGTTTCTCAGGTCAATGACAGCAACATCGTATCCGTATTTTTCTTTTGCGATCCCGGCATAATTGCGGTAGAGGTCTCCCTTAGTGTCGGTAGTCACAAAGCTCATTCCGCAGGCGCAGGCGTATTCCAGATTCGGATATAGAAAGTTTGCGGTCTTGCCGACACCTGCGGCACCGATCATCAGGCAGTGGATATCGTCATCGTCCACAAGCGCATATCCGTGCGAGGCTGTGACGTCAAACAGCGATGCTTTCCTCCATCCGACTATCAGACCCTGCGCTTTCGGAAGGCTTTCTCCCTTTCTCCATTTCTCCGGCTCGTAGGGAACTTCAGTATAAGTCTTTTTAATCTCCTGTTTCGTTGCCCAGCGCGCCGTACCGTGCTGACCGTCGCCGACAGTTTTGGACTTGATGCCGTTTAAAGTGTAGTAATGCGCTATGAGCGATAACAAGCCGATAACCCCGAACATAGACAGTCCGGCAGTTAATAGAATTATGATTTGGGATGTCTGCAACTTGATCCCTCCTTTACATGGTCATCGAAAAATTTACTGCCTGCTCCTGCGCCGGAAGCATTGACGGCAGCTCCTGCTCAACAAACATTATGGTTTTGATGCTGTCCATTGCGAGACGCTGATAGGAGGACAGGAGCTTTTCTTTATCCTCCAGCGTGCGGATACCGGATGTCTGAAACTGACGTCTTATATCCGAGACATCCTGGCGCAGCTGCTCCGCCTTGGTACGAAGCCAGCCCCGATCTTCATGGGGACGGTAGCTGTTCTGCAGCTTTTGAATGAGCTGTTCCATTGTTACCGGCTGTTCCATCTGGCACAGCTGCCTTTGCATGGCTGTCAGTGCGCCGGCTGCCATACACTGCAGACAATCCCGAACAGCTTCTATATTCATAGCCGCTGTTTTGCCGGAGGCAAGAAGCGGTTCCACCGTCTCGGCACACTCTGCTAGGAAGGAGTCAATATCTTTATGCGCTGAAAGAGCTTTGCACAAATCGTGCAGTTCTGCGCACACCTTGGGCAGAAGCTCCAGCTTCGGATGCTCCCGCGCCGGGATGGGAGTGACGCCATGCCTGGCTTTCAGATCCTCGTTCCAGTCCTTGTGCTGTGACTGAAGTACAGAAATATTCGCATAGCCCTTATCCCGTAGAATATCCTTCAGGCGGCCGCTGGCTTCGATGCCCGCCTCGTCATGATCCAGGCACAGTACGATGTTTTTCAGCCGTGGATACATATCCAGCTGACAGAGCATAGCGTGTTCCGACACGCCGTCAAGCGTGACATAGCTGTACTGCTTCCAGCCATCTTTGTTCAGGGTGATGAACGACAGCATATCCACAGGTGCCTCAAAAACGTACAGTGTATCGCTTTCCCCCATCCGGTGGAAGCTGTATTTCGGATCACTGCCTTCTACATTGCCCTTGTATGGCTCTCCCTGGGTGTAGGTTCCGCGCTTGTGAGCATGACGGGGAACGTCGTTTTTATCCAACCCCACAAATACTGCATTGTGATATTCCTTGTCCTCATAAATCAGCTTTTCATGGGCGAAGTGCGTCAGCACCTCCCGGTCTATGAAGCGCTGCTTGATCAGATAGGCAAACACTCGGCGCATATCCTGATTGGCTTCCGGCAACGCAAAGGATTTGCGCGGAGGCGGCGCGCTCTTGGAGGTCTGGTTCCATTCCACACCGGACTCGCCGCCGAGGAGCAGCGTTACCGCTTCGGGAAAGCTCATGTCATAGAACTGCTGGACGAAGTCGATGGCATGGCCGCCTTCTTTCCGCGAATGGCGGTACCACTGACTGCCGCGCACGGTCACGCTGTCGAAGCGTTTCCAGCGCCACTCACGGCCTGAGCGAACGAGCTGTTCGCCCTGCCGTTGAAGGAAGTCCACCAAATCCACTGAATTGGCCCGTTGTTTTTGTTCGTCTGTAAAGTAAATATATGCCATACTTCACTACCTCCTTTGTCAGCGTTTACGCTTACCGCAGCGGCGAAAAAAAGCCACCTGCCGGTGCACAGATGGTTTGAGTGATGTCGGTTTGAATTTTTCGGGAATCGGTTTTTTTCCTGAGCTGTTTTGGATATTGCATCTGCATGGACGCCCTCCTTTGTATTAATAGGTTGTTTGCTTAAGTTCATGATCATCCCTGGCATGACCTTGGGCGATCTTTTTCTCACGGATCTTTCGGCGAAGCTTGCTGTCCGTCTGCATGCCGGTACCACCGGAAAGTCTTTGCTGTTCATCCCGGAAAATCCGGCTCAGGTGATGCAGGAGCCTTGTCGCCGCAAGGAACAGAAACGGATTACTGAAAGAGTCCATATGGTCAAGAAAATACCGCGCATAAACATTACCCTGTTCAGCAGACAAGGTAAACCAGCGTACTGCGGCTTCGCGGTCACAGGGAACATCTTCGCCGATAAGGAATAGCTTGCCGAGAGCATATTGTGCATACTGATTGCCCCGCTCCGCAGACGCGGTCAGCCATTCGACAGCTGTTTCTACATCCTTGGGTACATCTTGTCCCATCAGGAACAGTTTCCCAATTTGAAACTGAGCGAATGAATTGTTCTGCTCTGCTGCTTTCGTGGACAGCTCCACCGCTTTTGCAATATCCTTCTTCACATGACTGCCGTCACGATAGAGCTTGCCCAAGACAAATTGAGCAGGGCTGCTGCCGTTATCCGCAGCCTTGGTCAGCCACAGGACAGCTTTCTCTGAATTTCTGTGTCCTCTGTTCTCGTCGAGATAAACCCTGCCCAGCATATACTGAGCATGGACATTGCCGAGGCGAGCGGCTTTTTCAAAATATCCGATAGCCGCATCCAGGTCCTTTTCCGTTCCGGTTCCGGTATAGAGCATCTGCCCAAGACGGTATTGGAGCTTATCGTCATGGCTTTGTTCCTCCAGACGCTTAAAGCCATAAAAGGCTTTCTCAAAATTGAGCTCCATTTCCTCGGTGTCCTTCTCTGTGCCGATACCTTCCCGGTACATTTTCGCCAGCTCGTAATTAGCAAATGGAACGCGCTGGGCGGCAGATTTACCGTAGAGCCGGAACGCCATTTCATAGTCCTGTTCCACGCCCTGCCCCCGGCAGTACAGACTGGCAAGAGAATATTGAGCATATTTGTGATTTCGGGAAGCTGCCACTTCAAACCATCCTGCCGCTTCCACATAATCCTGTTCCGTGCCAAGCCCAGCCGCGTGCATTTTGCCGATGCGGTATTCCACATACCGGCTTTTTTTATTTGCTTCAATGTCCAGGAATGCTGAGAGGGCTTTTTCGTACCAGGCAAATGCGGTTTCTGCGTTCATATCCACACCGAGCCCGTCAGTGTACATCCTGCCGAGGTCATGCATGGCTAGAGCATTTCCGCCCTCGGCTTCCTCCAAAAACAAGCGGAGGGCCCGCTCAAAGTCAGGCTCCGCCTCATCACTGCCATAGAGAAAGGCACGGGCCTCCATATATAGATTGCTCCACTCGATGTACGGTTTTCCGGAATCAGTCTCATCCGAATCCTGGCGGGGTGAACCCTCCGAAGCTGAGGACGGTATATCCTCACTGTCCTCCGGTGCTTCATCCGTGACTGGCATGTATTCATCCCCCAGTATCACGGAAATGGATTCTTCGGCTTCTTGAAGCAGTTCGTCTGCCGGATTATCCCCCTCAAAGGTGAAATGGTGACCGCCAATGTTCATTGCTTCTGCGATCACCATATTCTTTATATGCTTAAATTCTTTCTGCTGCGATAACGGAACAGGATCGGGGAGCTTATCCGTATATGTGCGCAGCACCTCGCTGCGAAGCTCTGACCATTTTACATAGGCCTCTGCCACACGCGCATCCTTTGCCAGCTCATCCACGATCTGATTCACGATGGCCTTCAAGGGCGATTTGAGATAGCCGTATTGTTTTTTGCCGGAAGTATGCCTGAGACGCTCTGCCAGATGTGAGAGCAGACTTTCAGTGATACCGCTCTCACACACGCCGCTGCTCATTCTGCCGATGATTTCTTTCAGGGCTTCACGGCTTTGTTCATAAAGCGTATTTCTCTGTGCGGTCTGCTCAGCATAAATCTGAATGAGATCCTGTTGAAAGATCTCCCTAGCCAGACTGCTCCGCATCTTTTCGATAGCGGGCTTAGTGACATACCCTTCACGGGGATTCACTGAGTACACCAGCATGTGGCAGTGAGGATGATGCCCTTCGTTATGAAAGGCCGCATACCAACGAAAGTTTCCCGGCGCAATCTTCATCTGCTCGGCAAAGATATTCCGCTGTTTTCGGATCAGCGCCATCCATGCGGCGGCATTATCATAACCAAGCCGGGCGGCATCCTCCCGCCGCAGAGAAATGATAGGAGTCCAGACATTTCCGGTATGGTGGGCAACTTCCTCCATCACCTTTGACAGCACCAGCGGCTTTTCCCCATCGGAAAACAGTCCATGTGTTCCCAGCTTCTCAGCACGGGGACGGGTAGCGATGTAATTGACATAGATCTCCTGATGGGACAGTTGATCCGGATTCTGATCCAGTGCTGAGCTGATGAATTCCGAAGCATTTTCAGCAGTTGGGTGTTTGAGATAGTCCTCGTACTCGAACACATCTGCGGTATCAGGAAACTGAGCGAGGATATCTTTGATGAGCATTTTCTGTTTCTGCGAGGCGGGACTGTCGCGGGAGACGGCAGATATTTTCTCCACGCCGTCGCGCATCGCCACATACTCCACAAGATTCTCAAGATGAACCGCTGAGTTTTTTAAGTATCGACATTTGAAGATGATTCCCGGCATGTTTATTCACCCTTTTGAAATTTCACAACATCCTCGAAGGTTACAGAGCCGATGGACTTCTTCACGTCAGCTACACACTTGCCGCGTAATCGGCGCAGGGTGTTTTCATCAACCTCAGCAGTAGAAGCAAGTATATTCATCATCATGGACATCTCCACCGCCAGCTTGAAGATGAGACGCGCCATGCGGTTTTCCAAGGTGTTGACGATACCCGTCATAGCCGAGGTGATGGCGGTCGGCAAAAACTTCATGCCATCCTCCGCCGAAATGTAGCCGCTGTAAAACCGGACAGCCTTTTCAATAAATTCGCTCCTGCTTTTGCAGTTATCCTTTTCTAAAAGCGCATCCATACACTCTATTGTGCTGGGGTAGAGCCAGAGCGGGATGCGGTCTTTGGTTTCTTCCTGCATAGTGAGTCCTCCTTTTTAAAATCTTCCGGACCACCTTTTGGGTGTACCCCGGAAGAGCCTGTATTTTCTATGTTTAAGCCAACATTTAGGAGCTTTTGACCACCTGAAGGGTGACCAAGCTCCATTTCAGGTGTACCCGTCCAAACTCTCCGACCCGCGTTGCGGGGCGGTGTGAGGCGGCAGGAGGTCGCAAAGCGACCACCTGCCTTTAACCTGCATGGTTTTCGACCCCATGGTTCACCCCTCAAAGCGGCTTTTATGAGGCTTTGTCCGGAGGATGGTTTTTTCCCCTTCCACAAAGCCTCAACACGAGGCACTATCCTGCCCACAGGTGTTACGATGCCACCCCTGCTACCAAAACGCGGCACAGGGGCACACAGGCGGCAACACCCCCGTTTGTTGGTTGTTATCCCTCGCTGTCCGCAGCTGGACTGCTTTGTCCTCCAGGAGTTGCCGGTCGTGTACTGCGTTTAGGGGCGTCCATCACGCTATTATCCCGACCTTCGATGTACTCCCGGACAGGAGCGGGAACGTGCTTCTCATACAGTGTTTGCAGCAATGTATCCAGTTCAGCCTGCAGTTCTGTTCCGTCCTTCATGTACTGGTGTATGGCACGAAGCTTTTCAGCTTCAAAGCTGATTTGTACAGTAGCTTTTTTCATGCAGCTTTACTCCTTTCATTCGCTGAAATCTAATGAAAATATAACGGAAGCATCCTCCACCTGTTCCTGGGTAAAGGTTTCCGTCTTTTGAAATCGATCACTGTACTGCCGGATTTTATCCTCAGTCAGCGACACAAAATCCCCATCATCATTGCTGCCAACCACAAAAAATGTACCGGCAATGATGTCGTTTCCAAGAGAACGGTTGCCAGGAAGCCCGATCAGCTTTCCCTCTTCATTGCAAACCAGAACAACATAATCATCCAGATATACCGTTTCAATATATCCTCCAACCGCCTTCTGCAATCCTTCCAAAGTGTTTTCAACTTCAGCAGGATAGGGTTCCTTCATCGGTTCCACCATTAACACTTTTATCTTTTTCTCCATGTTCGCCTCCTAAATACTCATTGTCATGCTCCGGGTTTCCTCGGATTCTTCTGAATACTCCTGATGCACAGGTGTTGTTTGCGGAAAAGTGAGCCATGTTGGTGTACTTTTCAACCATCCGGTATAAGGACGGCAGGAAAGTGAGCCAACATGGTTACAATTCCTCCAGCGCATGTATAAGACTGCCGGGAAGATCGGACAGCTTAACATCAGTGTCTGTTTCCACCGGCAGCGTGGTTTGCTGCGGCAGTTTGATACTTCGCAGTTCATCCCTGACCGCCTGCCGGACGATCTGCTCCAGGCTTTCCGTCTGATGTGCCGTCAGGATGCTGTTGACAACATATTCGGTGCGCTGCCTGCTGGCCTGCTGTGCGAACAGTGCTTCTGCTTCCCGATGCCTTGGATTGTCCATATCGAAGGAGAGATAGTATCGTTTTCGCTCGGACATAGGCTCACCCCATTAGGAGCTTGTAACCGTCTGCATTGGCGAACCGGTTCAGTACAGCAACAGTATTGAGGTCGCCCATTTTGAGCTTGGGTTCCAGCAGCTCCGCACCGCCGCCCCCGAACACCGTGGGAAGCCGCAGATCCAGTCCGCGCTCTCTCAGGGCATTGAACAGTTCCTTGCAGTAGGCCGCCACAGCCTGCTCCACAATGGTTTGGATCAACTTGCTGTCGGCGTGCTGGATCTCCCCGCGGATGGCATCGGTGATGAGCTCATCCGACAGGAGGATGTCACTGCGCTGGAGCGTATCCTGAATCCGGCTGTACAGGGTGATGGTGCCCATGCGCAGGCTGGCACAGCTCGACCTGTCTAGCCGGAAGTCGTGAAGTGTAAGGATATCCACCGTGTACCCGCCGATATCCACCAGCGTGATGCTGCGGTAATCCTTTAGCTTCTGATAATACCGGCACAGTGCCGCATGACCCTGGGCGAACACCTTGCATTCCACGATGCGGCAGCGGTAGGAAACTCCTTCAAACAGGAACGAAATATTGTCACGCAGAAAATATCGCCGGAACGCCTCCTTCTGTGTGCCGTAGCTGTCGATGGGCAGGCCAACGCCAAGGGCAATTTCCGCATTGATGACTCCTACTCGCTTCATCGCTTCCGCTATAGCCGGAAGCGTCAGCAGAAAGGTATCCGGCTCCCTGGTTTTATCCTGCTGAAAACGCATGCGTCGCTCACCGATGGCGTAATATTTACCCTCGAAAAAGAGCTGCATCTCCGGTGTGATGAATTCCCTGTCGCTTGCCGCATAACCGGAGGCGTAGAGCATCCCCTCCGAAGATTTGGTGTTGTAATTTCCGTTGTCCACACCAAGCTTAATCATTGAAATCAATACCTCCTTTTCTAGGGTTTACATGCTCATGGTCATGCCCTGGGTTTCTTCCTCAGCCGGTCTCTCCGCATCGGTTTGAGCCTGCGGAGCGGGAGGAACTTCGGCCATAGCCTGTTCACGCTGTCGGCGGGTCTGTCGTGCCGGACGCTCTCTCGGAACAGGAGTCTGCTGAGATTCCGCCGCTTGTTCCTGTGTTGCTTCCGTCTCCATGCGGCTTTCCACATACTCCCGGACTTGTGCTGGAACTACACGCTCATAAGTCTTGTTGAGGTAATCCTTCAACTCTTGTTCCACGGTCTGTTCCTTTTTGTCCATGAAAAAACGGAGAGCATCCAGCTTCTCCGATGGGAAAGGGATTTTTAATTCAGTTGTGCTCATAATATTTTCCTCCTTTTATAGTTGTTTCATCTGAATTTCCGGAGCTTCCGGTTCCTGTGCAACCCATTTTTCATAATCCTGTGCTGGGCAGTGCCCCGCAAGCATGAGTGAAAAATCGGAGAGACGCTGCGCTTTAACGCCGCTGCACTCCACCTGCACGCCATAGATCCCATTAAAAATTCTCACTACATCAGCGTTCAAAACATCAGCCCATTCCTCACGGCCTTCCAAAGTCAGCGTATCTGATTTCAATTCACAGACCGTTGCAAGCTCTATCTCCTCATCAATGTGGACCAGGTGAATATCCTGCAGAGAAATGCTCATTAAATCCTTAAGCTTCAAGCCCGGAGCAGGCTTTTGTTCCTGCTGTGCTGCTAAAAAATCAGCAGCGTTTGGAAGAAATGAAGAGTAGCGTGCATAGCTGCTACCCTCACTTTCTACGAGAATTCCATCCCTCCTGTCCTGACCTACAACCAAGAGGCAATGATACACACCCTCTCCGTCACAGTACATGAGATCAATGTTGTCTTTAATAAAATCGTAATCATCCAGCATGTTTTTAGAAAATGCATCATACTCCTGAGAGGCAAGCTCAATTATTTTTTCAATTACACAGTCCCTAGGCTGAAAGTCATCGGTCTTTCTTTCGAAGACGGCTTTGGTTTTTAGCATTTTTCTTTCCCTCCTTATCGTTTTTTGTGAAACAAAAAAGCCATCCCTTTCGAGATGACTTCCGTTACCGTGTTATTCAATTAATTAAATGCCCTCAGTAAAACCTGATAGGCTCTTGCACTCCTGTTTCACACTAGTTTGAAAACCTATCCGAATGATTGATTATCTGTTTGCCATTGCCATATCATAAATATTGTGCTCAGCCTCTACAATTTCTTCTAGTTCCTCTATCTGTAAAAGCAATTCTTCCGCTGATTTCATCACGCCATGAGCCTCGCATTTCCTGTGCAGGCGCCTCAAGTCAAGCAGCGATTTCTCTAATTCTTCCAGGTACGCTGCTCCTATTTTTTGTGGGTCATTATATTGAATGCTCATTACATCATACCTCCTTCTATGGCAGATAGCTTCTTGGATTTTTCATTTCACCGTTTGCCCGCACCTCAAAGTGCAGGTGCGGTCCGGTGCTTCGTCCCGTGGAACCGACTTGGGCAATGATATCCCCTGCTTTGACCACCTGCCCTTCAGTGACCAGAATTTTTGAACAGTGAGCATAGAGGGTGATGAAACCGCCGCCGTGATCAATGGCCAGATGATAGCCGTATCCGGTGGTTTTGTAACGAACAAACCGCACCGTACCATCAAGTGCTGCACGGATAGGTGTC
The DNA here is from genome assembly GCA_012839295.1 of Clostridiales bacterium. Taxonomy (GTDB): domain Bacteria; phylum Bacillota; class Clostridia; order Lachnospirales; family Lachnospiraceae; genus Mobilitalea. The sequence goes on along the minus strand of DUNO01000056.1, from coordinate 22,055 downwards.
TCTTTAGCTACACCTATGTCCAGACCTGAATGTCCTTTACGCTGCCCGGTAAAGGGGTCAAGTCTATAGCCGAATTCCGACGTAACCATGCTGCGCCAGTTTTCACCAAGGGGGGAACAGAAGCCATCCGCACCAATAAAGGGTGCATCGGACAGGGGCAACCCGTTTACCCATGCATCAAATTCTTTTCCATAGGTAGGAACACTCCCGCCATAGTTAATGCGGTAGTATATCTCCGAGGCGTTGGCCTGATCCTCATGGGTGATCGTCCTCCCGAGAGTTGTTTCAAGATTTCTATAGATTTCCGGCAGTGATTTAAGCGGTACAGCCACGGTGTATTCTTCCTCTGATGTTGTACCATCGCCATTGTCCACAGTGCGGGTATGGGTTTCATAACGGACAAAGCAGTCGGCAAACGCCCGGTAGTCTATGCCCAACAGGGAATCGGCGCCGAAATACAGAGAATAAAAGATGGCCTTGATTTGTGTGGAGTCAAGACTTCCTTCTTCGATCATCGGCGTGATTTCAGCAATTGCATTGTCCAGTTCCGAGAAACTGCTTCGCATATCCTCGATATTCCGGCGGTAGTCCTCCGGCACGTTACCTGAGATTACTCCTCCGTGAAAGGACAGCTGAACCGCCGTATTGTTGTGGTCTGCGGTGCCGGAGAGGAGACTTAAGATCATCACGATGATGAGGATAACAGGTGTAAAAATGGCGGCGACAACCACCCCAAGTGCCTTCCATGTCCGTTTGTCGGCAGCGGAAGCAATGGCGGCCTTGACCGCCAGGGTAATGGCTGTGGGATCTGCCATGGGGCATCACCACCATTTCAGGTCGAACAGATTCCCCTGTTCCGATCCCTGTTCCTGCTGCTCCTGTGCCAGGTGTATAGATTTTTCAACAGCCCTCTCCAGAATTTCGGTATCAAAGCCCGCCGACCGGTAGCCTTCCAAGATGGTATTCAGGTAATAGTCCGATGGGGCACCGAAGGGATGGCCTTCATTCATGATGTAGACCATAGCGGGAACAGTTTTTCCCTTCAACTCCACAGGAAGTATTTCCTTGCGATAGAAATGAGGATACCCCTCATAGCGGTCGAGGGCCTGCAGATCTTTTTCCTTCAGCTTCCACAGAAGAACAGGAACGCTGGAGCCTTTGAGCGGCTCCACAGTCGCAACAGAGCTTCTCCGCCCGCCGCGGAACAGCAGCTCATAGTCCTTGATTTCGCTGGTACCGACAACTTTAGCCGTCGGACAGCGAAAGGCCATCTGCGGCAGATTAAGGTTACTGCCGTAAGCGATATACAGGGTTTCAGATTTCATTTTTGATCATTCCTCCTTGCTACATGGACATAGAAAGGCCGGGGCTTTCTTCCTGTTCCTCGGCCTGTTCCTGTTCATTTTCAATTGTTTGCTCCTGCTGTACTGTCTGGGATTGAGCGGCTTCGGCCAGTTCTTTTTCTTTTTTCTGCTTTAACCGCTGCTTTTGCTGCTCAGCCTGTGCCGGGTCTTTCCACGCGATACAGCCGTCCAGATGCTCCAGCAGATGAAGTCTTGCGGTTTTGAATTCATCACCGATGAGCCCCAGCCGCAAAAGCCAGGTGCGGAAAGTATATTTTTCATTGGTGCTGCGGGTTTTCTGGCGGCTTGCGCACCGCTGGTTGAGAGCCTGCGCTGAGATGGCGAGACACAGCTGAATATATGCCTTGATCTTGCCTGCGTGGGTGGTGCTATTAAAAAGTCTGAATTCAATCGTGCCTTTTTGGAACACGCTGTGGAGATTGAGGCAGTGGTAGCGGCTATTGTGATAATGTTCATGCCTGCCGTCATTGCCGTTGTACCAGATCCGGCTGACCTGATCTAAGGTTTTGGGCTTTTTGCGGTTTAGTTCTTCTAAAAAGCTCTGCTCCACCTTTTTGCAATACTGCCGCTCCCTCGCCACCTCCACCTGCATAGCCTTGTAGATCATATCCTCTTTGGAGGCCATGATGTTGGTGATGTTACGAAGGGTATTGGCATTGTGGGGCGATGCGTCCAGGTGAATGTGGATGCCGCAGGATTTGTTCACCAGCATTCCGGCCCCCCGCAGCTTACGCACAATCTCCTGTATGGTTTCGATATCCTGATAGCGGCATATGGGACTGACCAGCTCGACGCTGTAGGTTCTGTCGGCCGGAACAACCCGTCGCCCTTCTTTTTTCTCTGTAGTGATGCTGCCGTCGCTCATGACCTTCCACCGGCGGCTCTGGCTGTCCAGGACGGAATATTCTCCGTAATACCCACCGTCAAAACTTGCAGGCCGCCCGAAGTATTCTGACAGCACCTGTGCAGCCCTCTGGCGGGACAGACCTGTCATTTCGATTTCAATGCCGAAGCGCTGCTCTTTCATGTCCATACTTTCTCACTCCTTCCATTACCGCCCACCCGCCTTTCCGAAGAGCTTCGCCTTATGCTCCGGGGCAGTGACCATGAGGTTGTACCGCTCATTGCCGCACTTGTAGAGGCAAACACCCCGCTGAGGATACCGGATCAGATTGTATTCCGATTCCTCCAGCTGGAGGGTGTCCATATAGAACCGCTTGTCGATGTTGCCCGCGTTAAACAGAAAAGCGTGGGCAGGGATGGAGAACAGCGGCTTGGTGTACTCCCGGATGCCCTCCAGATTAAAATCCTCCAGATTCTGCGAAGAGAGAATCACGGCACTGTCTTTCTTCCTTACACGTTTCATGAAGTTGCGGACATATTCCACAGCGGTCAGATTGGTGAGGAATAAGTAAAATTCATCAATGCTGGCAGCGGTATTGCCCGTAGTGAGAAGCTCATTGCTCATGTATGACAGCACATTGAACAGCAAGGCGTTCCGCAGGTTTTTGCTGGCCTGCAAAAGACCCTTGACGCCAAAGGTCACAAACTCATTGCTGGTGATGTTGGTTTGCCCGTTAAAGAATTTAGACTCCGCACCCTTGCACAGGGAGTGGAGCCCAAGGCAGATTTCCCGCAGGGTATCCGCGGTATAGAGCTGGCGACGGCTTTCATCAAACTCCTTATATTCCGACTCAATCAGCTCATACAGGTCGGACAGGATAGGATAATCTGAGGGTTTTAAGCGGTCAAAATTACTGCGGTCGGTGATGCCCCATTTGTCGTAAAGCTTGCCCAGCATAATCTCAATGGTGTCTGTCTGCCTGTCGTCGAAATCTTTGTATGTCCTGAAAAAGTCTTTTAAGAAGCTTATATGCTGGCTGAGCTTTGAGGTCTGCCGGAACGCCTGGGGCGCTTCCGTATCTATAGGGTCACCGGTTTCATCCCATGTCTTTGGTTCTAAAACATTGATGATGTACTCGCCGGTCATCAGGTCGATGAAGCAGCCGCCCAGGTTATTGGTGAGATCCTCAAACTCCATTTCCGGATCAAGGCAGATCACCTTCATGCCGGATTCTCTCAGATTGGTGAGGATGAGCTTTAACAGATAGCTCTTGCCCTGACCGGAGTTGCCCAAAATCAAAATATTGGCGTTAGTCTTGTCATCTGCTCTCCGGTTGAAATCCACAAGAATGTTGCTGCCGAATTTGTCCCTGCCCAGGTAGAAGCCGTTAGGGTCGGTCTTACCAGAATAATTGAAGGGGTAGAGATTGGCGACCGAGCTTGCTGGCAGCACCCGTTCAAACTGGTCATAAAACACGTTCCAGCCAGAGGGCATGACCGATAAAAAACCCTGCTGCTGGCGGAGCAGGAGCCTGTCTACATTGAGCTTGCTTCGCACCAGCTCGGTCAGTACCTCGGTCTGCAAAAGCTTCAGCTGGTCAGGGTCGTGGGCAGACAGTTCGATGTACACTGCCGCATGAAGGAGAGGCTCCTTGCTCCGGTGCATCTTTGCTACGATGTTGACAACGTCCTGCAGGTTGCTTTCAGCGGTGACTGTCTGCTGCAGATCCTGGGTGTTGCTCCGCTGCATCCGGTTCTTGTTGGCGGCATTTGAGATAATCTTCTTTTCCTCCACTGGTGTTACATGCCGGGTATAGATATGCAAGGTCACGCCCTCTTTTTCTCCAAGATGACGGAGGATGGCCTGTTCCTCGGTGGCTGTGGGATATTCACGGAGTACCCACACGCATCGGTAGGTGTTGCCGCAGATGAAATGGTCGGTGTTGAATTTGATGATGGAGGGGGCGATCATATCGAGGAATTCCTGGATACGGACATCATCATCTGAATGAATTTGCTTTGTTTTAGTCACTAAATCATCACCTTTCTTTTTTCAGGTTTTGGTAATAAAAACACTGTTTCTTACAGTACTCTGGATTTATATTTTCATCCCGTTAGTATGAATTGCTCTTGAACCTTTGATTTTTTGCATTAAAAAATCAGCCAAATATATATGGGCTGACATCCAGTAGAAAGTTATCTGATCTTCCCTATCCAGTAACCCAAACAAAGGTCATGTCAATTCAGCACATAATGGGCCTTCTAAACTTACCACTTTGTTCTTCGTTTCTTTAGCCCTATACAATGCCCTATCTGCTAATACCATAAGCTTCTCCACGTCATCTTCCTTAACAGTGCACGTGATGCCGACAGAAATAGTGACCTTATAAGGGAAGTTATGCTTTTCAACCTCACTTCTGATACGTTCGGCAAACGCTTCTGCCCCATTGATGTCTGTATCAGGCAGGATGATTGCATATTCATCCCCGCCCCAAACAGTAACTGTATCTTTTGCCCGTGCATGTGCCTTAAAAATATTTGCAAGTTCCAGCAAGACCCTGTCGCCTTCTATATGCCCGTATATGTCATTTATGCTTTTAAAGTTGTCCACATCAATAAGTACAATTGATACTGCTGTTTTTACCCGTTTTAAGCGTCCCATTTCATATGCAAGCCTATTGTAAAAGCAGTGTTTGTTTTGTAATCCTGTTAAAGCGTCACTGTTTGAATTGTTATGCAGCCTTGTGACTAGCAGTCCAAACAGCAATCCTGAAAATGCTTGACCTAGTGTAAGAGCCCCCCATAATAGCAAACCTGTGCCAGATGGTGAAAATCTGGCAATGATGTAAATGCACAAACTGAAGATAAAACCTGTGATTGCTAAAACAGCAGGAGCAAGTTTATAAAAATTTATCTTCATTAATTACCCCTCACTTTCCCAACACACACTACCACACAAACTTTTCAATAGCTATCCGAAAGTTAATATTTTACATATCAAATTTGTAAAACAGCCCATTCTATTTCTGACGGGTTGCAGGGTCATGCTGCTTTTCCGGATCACTTCCAGTGCCTTAAGGAACCGGCCGCAAGTCTATAGGACAAAGCCAGCAAAGAGAACAGGGTTTTTCAGTCGTTAAGGATGATCCAGCGCTCTCCGTCAAAGTCCTCGAATTTTTCGGTCGTAACATTCTGCTCAAAATATACAGCAAGAATCCTTTTGATATCCTCTTTTTCTGCCCTTTTAACAGAAAATCCCTGCTCACGTAAGGTCTTTTCTATACGGTTTAAATACGGGAACACCTCGTTTTCCTTTTCACCCTTAAGCCGGATGACAACAAGGAATTCCCGCGCTGTTGCCATCTGTACCTGTATCCGGTCAAGGTGTGTCAGGTCATGCTCCAGCAGCCTGCGCACAGCCGGATTATTCTCCTGTTCTATTCGGCTTTTCAGGAAACGCTTGTTGTCTTCGAAGTTTTCTCGACTGTTTAAGCACAGGAACTCCAGCTCCGCCATCCCCTTGAGGACGGTCATCAGGGCGTAGATCCGCGCCGATATGCTAGCTTCGGACAGAACGGAGATATTGGTGGGCTTGATGATAAAGTACACCAGTTCATCGCCCCGGTAGGTCAACAGGCTGTGGTCGGTGACGGCCTTTGTGTTTATAAGCTGGCGGGTGAACTGTTTTTGCTTTTCCGCCTTTTTTTCTTTTCTGCTCATTGTTTGGTATACCCCCATTCGTAGGTCTGCTGCTTAGTTAGGAAGAAGGCACAAGCGTATTTTATAAAGTCCAGGATGCTGGTATCGTCAAAACGGATGGTCAAAAAAGCATAGAGAGCCGTGACGACGATAGGCGGCAGAAGCTTAAGCTGCGCCAGCGCAAACACAGAGAGCAAAAGGCCGACGCCGATGATGCCGATGTCGCGCAGCTGCCACAGCCACAATACCGCTTTGGATTTTAGGTTGTCGGGGTAGATGTACATTCCGATTCCTCCTGTTCTCGTTTGGAATTTTTCAAAAAATATGCGATCCCCCGAAGCACATGCTCCACACAGGGAATCGCCACGCTGTTGCCAAGGGCTTTGTACCGTGCGCTGTCCGAGGCACCGGGGATGGCCGTCCAGTAATCGGGAAAGCCTTGGAGCCTCTCGCATTCCAGCGGCGTCAGCCTCCGGATCAGCTTTCCGATACGGACAGGATGCACATTATTCAGGGAATATCCTCCGTCCGTCTTGGATTGAAGGGTCCCGCTCAGATCTTTGTTTTCTGTACCGTTTCGGCAGTCCAAGCCCGCAACATCTATTTCACACACAAGGTCTGTTGAGTCCTTGTATTGCCTCGCGCTCTGGGTGCTGACCACATCGTTTGACACATATTCGTCACTCCGCTGCTGAGAGAAGACACAATGCCGGTCCGCAGTGTTCAATGTATAGCTGATGTTGGGCTGAAAACCCATACCGTTTCCTCCGTTGTGGTCTTGGCGGTCAATGATATTTCCGGCTATGCAGTAGCTTTCTGCAGATGACAGTTCGGCACACTCATCTTCAGAAAGTACAGCGGGCTGAGAAATTAGCGGCACGTTATTGCCGCCTGTACCATACCGTGCAGACATAGTAGGAGCCACGGCATGGGGTCCTGTGTATCTGGAGTCAATGCCATGGTTCTCAAACAGCACCGGCTGGTTGTTCCCGCTTGTTCCCGCCGCTGAGGTGATAGTAGGACACAGGTTTTCGCAAATTTCAGCACCGCCCTGCTGGCTGCCCAGCACAAGGGGCGGGTGACCGTCCATTTGGGCACGCAGTGTAGCGGTGATGTTTTCTGTTACATCCATCCGATTGCCGCCCTGGTCATTAAGACAAAGGACGCTTGGTACCATGTTCATGCCGCTTTCCGGCGCTTGGATGTTCTCCACATCGGCAATAAAGGTCTGCTGTTTCATGCCCGGCTGGGCCTGCAGTGCGGCAGACACATCGTGAAGGTCACGCACCTCATCCCGCTGGTTGCAGGCGAAAGCAATACAGCCGGCATCGGACACATCGTCATCCAGATTGAAAACAGCATGTGAATGTGCCGCCTGCAAAGTAAAAGCCGGGTCACCGTTTTCTCCGATGCCCAGCCCGGTTCTTTCTCCAAATTGATTATGCCATGTGGCTATTTGCGTATTGATTGGGATGATTATCTTGTTTTTTTCTGTTGATTCTGCGTTATAACCTCTGCTTATTCCTTCGCCGCAGGATGGATTCCCGCTTGGATTTCCAATGCTTTCCGGAGTACCGACGGCAGCTCCTTGCCGCGTTTCTTTGCCCGGCGCAGAATCCCCAAACAGGCGGTCTTGCTTAAATAATATTTCGAGTGCGGTGCGGCCTCCAAAATCTGCGACAAGGAAGATACGCTTGCGTCTTTGGGCGAGGCCCCAGTATTGAGCATCGTAAATTCTCCAAGCAAGGGAGAATTGATATCCCAATATGGCCCCAGCAGAGAGCCATACCCCTCGCGGAGGTCGAGGTACAGATACGGTACCGTCCGCAATTCGGCAGGTTTCTTCAAGTACCGCTCGAAAGTCTTCTCCGTCTGCACTGGAGAAGGCTCCGGGTACATTCTCCCACACCATGTATCGAGGTCGAACAGCGTCATCTGTCCTTCCGCTTCCTTTGTCATGCGCTCTCATCTCCTTGATCACCCGGATCTGCTCCATAAACAGTCCGGAACGCTCACCTTGAAGTCCGGCACGCTTGCCGGCCACCGAGAGATCCTGGCATGGTGAGCCCCCGCAGACCACATCAACAGGAGTCAGCTCCGCACCCTTAAGCTTTGTGATATCTCCTACATGGAGCATTTCCGGAAACCGTATTTTTGTAACTTCCATAGGGAACGGCTCGATTTCGCTGGCCCACACAGGGGTAAAGCCCTGCCGGACGCCTGCCAGGGGAAATCCGCCGATCCCGTCAAACAGACTGCCGAGGGTCAGCAAAACATTCACAATTGCAGCTTCATGCCGGGAGAAGGCGCTTCCTCCAGCTCAATTTCCCTTTCTTTGGGATGGTAGGACACATTAGCTGTGCCGATTTTATTCATAAGCCTTGAAGCTTCAGCAGCCGCTTCCTCATAGGTATCAAAAGTTACAGGCTTACCGTCACGCTTCAGCCATGCTTTCGCTGGGCCGCAGACCGAAGCAGCGCTCCGGCGCGCCCAGATCCCATATTGCTTCATATGGATTCCTCCTCGTATTTGTTTGGTTGATATACTCTGAATGGGAATGCCGAGCCGTTTGGCTTCCTCAATTTCACAGCTCATGCCGGGGCTGATCCTTTCTCCGCAGATCCACAGTTCCTCACAGGATGCCAGCACCCGCAGTCCCATCCGGATACCGGCTCCACGTTCCGATGGAACTGCATCGTTCAGAAATTGCGGGTACAGAAGATGAACGGCTACCGGCGCACAGCCCTGCTCCATGGCATAATGACAGGCGGCTTTAGCAAACCGAATATTTTTTTCGATATCCCCGGCATAAGGAGAGCAAATGTAGACCAGCTTCATTTTGCAGCCACCCCTCTTACAACCGTTCTTGTTATGTTAACGGCAGTCTGAGCCGTGTAAGCGGCACTCATGAGGTTGGCCTTGGTGCTGGTATCAAGCCCGAAGGCTCCAGCGATGCGGGGGATCTCTCCAGCAGACAGCATCAGACCCAGCCCCAATAGGGCATGATCTTTTACCACCATAAGCCCGGCAACAAGGATGGTGGACTGCAGAAAGGCCGTAAGGCACAGGCCTACGATCTGCTTGCACCAACTGACGAAGCCGTCAACGTATCCCCTGGGGACACTGAACATGTACAGGCTGCCCACCGAAATCTGAATGAGCAGGATACCACCGCGTTTAAGGTTAGCGAAGAACACTTTGATTACCGCATATCCCATCAGGATGAGGATAAAAAGCATCATGACGGGGCTGGTGATGACTCCCATACCCCCGAACACTCCCGCAGTCCCCGCATTTTCAAGGCCCCCTGCGTCGGAGAGCTCACTGATGATATTGCCGGCAAGGGTGCCTATGCCGGTATCAAAACCAGTGATACCCGCCGTGAGGCTGCTCTGCAGGGAAACAGATAATTTGTACAGCTCCACCGGTACGGTGGAAAACAGACCGACCGCCATAAAGCCCTTGACGGCGTTGAGCATGCTATCTTTAATGCTGCCGCGGCCAGACTGATACTCAATGCCGCATTCAAAAGCGGACACAACCAGCCCGGTTCCATAGAGAGCCCAGGCCAGATAAACAAAAAATAGTACAATGGACTGAACCCAGCTCATCTCAAACAGGTCGGCCCCCATGTTACCCATAGCTGAAAAAAAGTTCCCAAGGAAACCAATAATCTGGCCATAGATCCAGTCAATGATCTGGCCGAGCACAGTGTCGGCAACAAAATCCCATATAAACATGGGCGGTCACCTCCTTTCGGATAAAAAATATGGGAGCCTGCAACCCCACAGACTCCCCGAAAACTTCTCTATTTACATACCTTGCATTGTCATTCCTTTTTGGTTATGGCCGGACTGCTCCATATCCAGCGTTGGTTCTCGAAATACGTCTAAGTAATCATTAAGAGTCCCGGAGATCTGGTCGTAGTCCGCATTTGTCGGCTTGTAGACATACCATTCGATTTTATCCTCATACTTCCATATATACGGGGTGATTCCATTCCTGAAATTTTGGTTGCTGACCATTTTCTTGCCGAGCAGATCGGAGAATCGCAGCGTAAGGGCATCTACCGGGCCGTCATTACGGTTTATTACGGTTGCTTTGATTGCCTCGTAATGGTCAGCCGTACCCAGCGTGACAAACTCAATCCTGACACGGAGATTGTCGGTAAGCTTGCCGAAGAAAGTCCTTCCGACAAACCTTTTATCAGTGATACTAGTGTCATTTTCGAACAGCCTGCGCAATTCCTGTTCAAAGTAGCTCATAGCTTTACCTCCTACATTCCAAGTATCTGCCAAATATATAAGGGGGCAGTTAGGGTAAATATTAAACAAGCAAAAAGAATAGCAGGAGCAGCCCACTCAAACATTCCATGTTTCCGATAATCAAAATATGCCATGCCCAATTTAGCAAAGAAAAACACTGCCAGAATCAGGTCAATGGCCGGAAATACTACCTTGTTTACCACTGTCTTGATCTGGCTGGAGGCATCATTCCAGGTATTCTCAATCGCACCTGCTACATCTCCGGGAGGTGCAGCATACGCATTCGTACTGAACAGGCAGACCAGCAGGAAGACGATACAAAGAACGGGCAGGATTTGTTTCAGTTTCATAGTGTTACCACCTCTTTCAAAATTAATTTTTTGCAAAGAAAATGACCGCAAAGCTTTACCCTGCGGTCTCGTTTCTTTTTTCTGTTGTTTATGGTCTTACCGGCGCGATGTGCCAGTCCATCCATAAATTCCCCTGTATGTTCACCGAGTCAGTGAGGTTCATGGAAAGCATGCCTGCCGGTGTCCAGCAGTCAATAAGCCAGGTATACGGCGTATAGCTTCCATCCGGCATCCAGATAGGCGTGAAATGTGTACGCCGCTTATATGTTGAATACTTGTTGGATGCAAACTCAAATTTTGAGTTGTATCCACGGCTTGTTCTCTCCAGTAATCTCCAATAAGTTTTGTACTGGAATTCAGGGAAATAAGTAATCGCGTTTTGTGCATCGGTTACCGCTGAGGACTGGTTTGTGCTGACACGGGCGGTCGTGGTCTGATTGACCCCATACCCGCTTTTCATAGTTTTGCCGGATGCAGTAGGATTTTTTGCATCCGGAACAATACTCATGGAGGCTGAAAGGCTTGCGCTGTAAGCGTTCCAGTCAAACTCCCACCACCCATGATCGCACCAGTATCCATCCTCATCGCTGCCGTGCCATACCCAATAGGAATACCACCATGGGCGCCATACACCCCATGAAGCTGAGGTTTTCTGTGCCTTATTGGGCACGGTAACCCTGGAATATGAGTCGTTGCGGTCATCGGCCACCGGATTGGGAGGATCGTTTCCGGAAAGGTCTACAATCTTTGCGGTAATGGTCTCCTGACTTGCTGAACCGCCGGAAATTGACACATGAATGGTCATGGTCTGCGGAGTAGCAGGAGTTGTCCAGCGTACCCATACCAGTTGGCTGTCACCCTCCGGATAATATACGCCGCTTACGGTATAGGTCCGACCACCAATTGTAAATTTTACCGTGACGGGATGGTCCGGATCTGCCTGACCGCCGCTCACAGTGACTGAGGTGATAACCTCCGTATTGACCCGGTACTCATAATCAACCGCATCAACTTTCGGAGGCTCCGGTTCCGCTTCATTGAAGCGCACAATACCGAGCCCAAGGGAAGAAATGATGTCCGTGTTGGATGCGGCTTTGGTTGTGGAGCCATCCCAGGCGGGATACCCGAGATCCGGGGTTTCCAGGAACATCGCCAGAGGCAGGTTCTTGTGGCTGAGAGATACCATCTTGCTCCGCAGGCCCCCATCCAGTTGCCTGTCAAAAAGTGCCGCTTCTGTTGCGGTCATGGCATACTTGATACCGCCGAAGGTCATATAGGCGATGGGTTCGAGGAGCAGCCGGTACTGCCCATTGATCAGCACATCAAAATTCATACCGGTGAGGTTTGCAATACTGCGAATAACCTGCTCGTCAGTAAAATAACTTTTAATTGCGGCGATATTGCCGTTTCCGCTTGAGGTGCTGATGATCTTTGGAAGTGGCTGGGATGGGTTAACGTAAATATATTCACTGGTTTTAGGAGTCAGTGCCCTTCCATTAGAATATGATATTTTGCTTACTTTACTGAAATGCCAAATTGTGCTGGTGGGTGTCTTATTTGTAAGGTCAATGGGTGTTGTCACAACCGCATGGTCGCTTACCCTAATGACCGTCACCCTTACACCTTCATCGCCAGTATTCCAGTAATCCGTGTTTGTACCGTTGCCGAGGCCTCCACCGCCTCCATCAACATTTCCGTCCCCAATGGCATAGGCGGTTAGCGGCAGAAATGCAGTCAGCAGCAACAAAAGCACAAGCATAATACTGAGTAGTCGTTTCATGAAATCCTCCTTGCAACGCAAAAAAGCACAGCATCGTCGCTGTGCTTTTTGTGGCTATTTAAGTAATTAGATAGGGTTAATCCATAACCCCGATTTTATTGCCGTTTTCATACATATCTTCTGCTTTAGTGCCTGATGCACCACCACCTTCATCGTCGACCCAGCCAAAACCTGGGAACCATACCTGCCCCTTTTCATTTTTGTCACCAGCCTTTGGCGTAGACGAAGATGTGCTGCTCTCCGGCTTTGTCACCTTATCATGCTCCACCGGTGTCACTTTATCTACCTTTTGTCCATCGGGAGTTTTGGAAGGATTGGTTTTTGCCGTCTGCGGCGGTTCGGCAGGCTTTGTAACCTCCACCTGGATACTTTGCTCGGTACCGGTTGAATCACCGGTGTCCGTGGACTTCGCAGGAGTCACAGCCGGGTCAATAGGGCGCACTGTTACTTCCGGTGTCTTGGTCGGCTCAACGGAGGGCGTTGGAATTTCTGTAACGGGGCTGACTGCGTCCGATATTGTGGAAGAAGGCTGTATTGGTGCATCTTTGGGCTGCTCCGTTTGAAATTGGGATACTATTGCTATGACAAGGACTACGCACACCACACCAAGGCCGGTGAGAGTGAGCCTTTTCTTTGCTCTGTCAGTTAGTTTCATAAGGTTTACCTCCTTTTAAAGGCTGTTTGGTTTAGTCTTTTCAACCACACCATACTACAGAATTTTCCGGAAGTCTATGGACCTTCCGAAATCAGTTAAAATAAAGGCATATACTTGGCCTTTACCTTGAGATTGATCTTCATAGGCGGCAGGCTTTTCCTGCCAAAGGATACCGGAACCTCAAGACTTATGCCCGCATCTGCAAGAAATCCCTTGGAATTATCAGGACTCTCAGGGGCAAAAGGCATGTTTTCAAGGTCAATGGAAAGACCCGACAAGCGGAACTCAACCGCATTTCCGGCATATTTCACATGTGAGCCGTTTTCCTGCCTAAGCCCCAGAAGCTTATCTAGCCTGCCATATATATCGCCGTAGTCCAGGCTTTCCTCAAATTCATCTGCCGAGGGCTGATAGGCTCCGCTGTAGCCCTCCCGCACTCCGTGAAACACATCATCATAACTGTCATTAACTGTCGAAATTACAGCTGATTGAACCGCATCCCGAACACCTTGTGCTATGATCATCAGCCGAAGGTATTCGGATATACCGCAGAAGATGATTACAAGGGCAAGGGTCACGGCAACGATGAGCGGAAAGGATGTCCCTTTTTTATTCCTAATTATACCACTTATTTCTTTCACTTCCAATACACCTCGCTTTTGCCTGACGCCTGCGCTCTCAAGGTGACGGGAAAGCTCCCGAAGCCGCCGAACAGGCCAAGATCCATCTGCGTGGTGACTGTTACGGTGAATTCCTCATTGAGCTGGAGCCTTCCGGTTTTTGACCAGGAGATATTGGGATTAAGCCCGGTTTTTTCGGTGAGAACCTGCGCTCGGAGGGTAGTCTCGCTTCCGACGCGCCCGGTGATTTCCGCTTCACGGCACAGCTCGGCGGCATAGGTGTCCAGCTGGTTCTTGGCTGCAAACACCGGCAGGACGCTGACCGCCACGGCCATTACCAGCATTACGCACAGCACCAGCACCGCCACATCGATATATCCCTCACCGTCCTTGTTTTTAAGTATTGTCAGCACATCCGCACCCCCTCCTGTTTGGGCTCCATTAGATCATCCTCCATCTGGTAGTCTTGCTCGATATCCCTCCTATCACAGATATCATTAATCAAAGTTTCTAGTGCATAAGATAGGTCGTTATCCATAATCAAACACTGATCATGGAGAACCATTAACGGGTGCTTAAACCTCAGCAGATACTCCAATTGGTGATTTTCCATGGGAACATCGGACTTTAAGGCTTGGTAAATCTGACGTACTGCGCTGATTTCCTCCGATAGATTTATTAATTCCTCTTTGTCCTTAGTCATCAGTTCAGCAATGTATTCTTTATAATCACCCTTGATTTTCTCTTGAAACTTTATATTTAAATCGTCCACTTTTTAACTCCCCCCTTTCCTAAAACATACTGCCGAGGGAATTTAGGATCTCTACAGTGATGATAGCCAAATACGTGAGCAGGAAGCACATGAGCATGATAAAGGAAAACACACGGATCTTCGGCGGGATCTTCTGCGCCTGTCCTTTGAGACGCTGCAGCTCCAGGGCTTTGAAGTCATGGGACAGCATCTGAAAATACACAGTACTGTCATCACCCCGCAGGACACCGATGAGTCCTCTTATCACATCAGACAGCATCGGTGAATTGAGCCTTGCCTCAAACCTTGTCAGCGCCGCCTCATAGGAAGACGAGCGCATGTCCGCTGTCAGCACGTCCAGTTCCCTTACAAAATCGGGTCTGGCGTTTTTCTTATAGTTTTCTATCATAGCCAGCACATCACGGCTGGCTTTCAAGGTCTGCTCAATGGTGGCAACAAACCGTGGCAGCTCACCCTCAATCTGTTCCCGCTTCTCCCGGAGCCGCTCATCGGCTTTCTTGATTTCCTTAAAATAGGTCAGCACGGCAAGGATAATCAGTACCGGAGAGAGCAAAGGAAGCAGAATCAGGCATGGGATTACCCCCAGCATGATTGCCCCAGCTTTTGCGATGGCATATGCTGAGTATACCTCCGGTGTCATAGAAATCCCCGCTGCCTTGAGGACATTTGCCATGCGGCTATGCTTATACTCATCCATACGGATATATTTTGAGAGCTTTACAGCTCCAGACATGAGCCAGGCTTCCAGCGTTTTTGTGGGCTTTTTGTCACTTTTTCCTGCTCCCAGCATGGCTTTTGCCGCCTTCATGGTCGGGAGCTTCAGCACATCTGCCAGAACAAAATACAGCCCTGCGGCAAGGAGGATACCGGCGAAAAACAGTAGTATCATCATCTCTGTCACCTCCTGTATTCGATGGGCTTGGTCAGCTTGATGACAAAGGCCGTGGAGATAAAGATTGCCGCGGTACAAATTGCCAGGATGACCTGTCCTACCGCAGTGTACATCAGGGTGTGGTACCAGCTTTTATTTAGAAAATACATAATCGGCACATTGCCTATAACCAGCATGGCCATAATGATGAATTCCTTGCGAGGTTCAAACACCAGGTATTCCAGCTCGGCGTTGACGATGCGCATGTCACTTAGCTTGGAAACAATCGGGGTCAAGGTGGTTTTCAGGCTGCGATCATACTGGCAGGCGGCAATGGCATCGCACCACTCATGAAACACATCGTTGTCAATTTCGGGCTTCATGGTATGGAGTGCTGCATCAACATCCGGGTCGATAAGCTTCACTTGGGTCAGAAACCCGGCAAATACGCCCCGCACAGGCGGGTTCAAGTATGGAAGGCTTTCCTGCACCGCTGTGAGAATATCCTCGTTTCTAAGATAAGCCGTGGTGATGATAGACAGGGCCGTTTCCAGCTCGGCGGCAATGTTCTTTTTGTAATGGGTGGCAGTAAGCCTGATGTACCAGAAGGGTATAAACATCATACCCACCGCCAGCACCGGCACAAGGAACACATTTCCCATCAGGATGGCAAGGCTGGCACCCACAGCAAAGAACAGGAGAGATGCCGCGCAGATAAGGGAAAAACGGCTGCTTCGTCCGGTAATGGCAAGGATTTCCTGTACCTCGGCAATTTCCCTGCGGAAGAAAGACAGCTTTTTCCTATGAGCGGCCTCGTTGATCTGTGCCCGAATACTTACGTTTTTCCGGGTCAAAAATCCAAACAGACTGTCGGTAAATTCAAGCGGAGAGAGGCCTAAAAGCAAAAAGGCACCGGTGATGAGGCCGGCACAAGCAATTAAAAGGATTACGGTCATCAGATATCACCTCCCATTTTAAGAATTCTTTGCAAGGTTTCCTCGGGCATCCCGTTTTCCAGAAAGCGCTTCTGCAGGCTCTTGGAAATTCCCTGCACCGCTCTGTGCTGACCGCTCACGATAAATTTCCCGTCCTCCACCCGGTTTTCGGTGATCTGGAACTGAAACAGGCTGCGGTAGTTTCTGCTACCATCCGGCAGGATTTCACATTCCATGACTTCCATTAAGCGGCGCTGCTTGTTTTCGAGCTGCTTGGCAAACACCACAATAGGAAATGCCTCCGTTACCAGATCCATGAGGGTGCTGTCAGCCATATCATATTTCCTTTTGCACAGTGTAACCATACGGCGCCAAGTGGCTTCACAGGAGTTGGAGTGGATGGTGGTCAGCACCGTATGCCCGGTTCTTGCAGACTCCTGGGCAGCATAGGCCTCCGGCCCGCGCATCTCTCCGACACAGATGTATTCCGGATTGAAACGCAAAGCCATGTCCAGCAGGATTTCCTGATCGATGTTCTGCTTCTCGTTTTCACTCATGCGGGTCAGGGTATGGATGACGCTGTTGCACACCCTTTCATCCTTCCGGCGCACTAATGCCAGCTCACGGGAGCCGTTTTCAATGGTGAATATTCTTTTATTGTCCGGTATGGTGGTCAGAAGCCATCCCGCCAGCGTTGTTTTTCCGGAGCTGGTGGCTCCTGCCACACACATGGATACGCCGTAGTGCAGGCATTCTGAGAGAAAATCCAGCATGTCTGCCGTAGCAGTACCGCTGCGGATGAAATCATCCCTTTGCATACTCTGTGGGTTAACAATACGAATACTTGCTGCAACGCCTACATCTTCGTCTACCAGCGGGGTTTTCAATACGGCAATACGGATGTTTTTAGAAAGATGCCCCAGAATAGCGGGACTGGCATTGTCCAGCACCATGCCGGACACATGGAGCATACGGCGAACTACGTTTATGGCATGCTGCGGAGATTCAAAATGCTCATCAAGTTTAACAGCAGAACCATTGCTGTACTGAATCTCGATGTCATTCCATGCGTTAATGTCAATTTCTTCGATACCGGCACCGAAGATATACTTGGTGAGAAAGGAAAACTCGGCCATTTCGGTGTACAGGGCATCCACCAGCTGCGTCTGTGACATGCCTGCAACAGCAATGCGGTAATCCTGAATATACTTGGTGATATACCGCTTCACCTGTGCCTTGACTTCCTCTGTACCGCCATCGGTGATGAGGGTCGCATATTTGCTGGAGATGTACTCCTGTATCTCATGAAGCACCGAACCAAATTCCCTGGAAGCACCGTTGGATGAAAAAAACAGACTTTGATTGCCTGTCATGCTGACGGAGACTGGTTTTTCTTTTGCCGCATCTGCAGCCCTTTCGGATTTTGCTGCTGCCTGCGGTGAGGCATCATGAGATCTGAGGATCTTCCTGCTCATACGCCAAACACCTCCTTTGCGATTTTAGCAATCTCTTTGCGAAAGCTGCGGCTTTCCTTTAAAGCCAGCTCTCCCAGCAGGTTTCCTGCAAGGGCCAGGTTTTCCAGTTCGTCCGAATGCGGGAGCTTGAAAGCCACGCTGCCCAGCACTTGCTCGATGTGTTCTCCCGCCTGGTTGGATTTGATGTTGGAAGCAACCTTATACTGCTTATCCGCATCCCATTTCTGATCTTTTAAAAGCGGGAGCTGACTTGACAGGTAGCTGATAGATTTAAGGTCACAGTTGACTAATCTCAGCACCGAGTCAGCCTCCAGCAGGGAAACCGCCGACAGGATATCATGGGCTATGGAGCTGCCGCAGTCGATGATGATGTATGGGGCAATGTCCCTAAGATGGTCAATAAGCTCGGCCGCAAGCTCCTGGGTATAGGGTGGATAAGTAAAAACATTCTCGCCCTTTAACATGCCTATGATGGTTAAGTAACTGATTTTCTTATGAGTGATGCAGTTTTGCTTGATTAAGGTGTCGGTGATATGGGTTGCCGCAAGGATGCTGCCCAGGGATCGTTCACACTCCAGTTCGGCAGATGGGCAAATGCAGGGCAGCATGGGCGTTGTCATATCGCAGAGCAATAATGCCACATTCTTTTTCTGATCCGCAAGATACTTGGCAAGGCGGACACTGACTGTGGTCTTCCCGCTGCCGGGGCTGCCCCATACCGCCAGCACCTGTACATCCTGTCCCGCTTCTTCCGGTACAGGTTCTAATTGATTTCGGGAGAAGATGCTTCCCTTCATAAAGTTGAGCATTTATTCCCCCTCACTTTCCGGTGCGATATTTTCAAAATCTGCTGCACCTTCCTGCTGCGGCGCAGATTCATGTTTTTGTTCGGCCTCTTGTTCCTCCGTAGCCGGATACAGAGCTTTGATCAGTTTATCCTGCAGGTCGGTAAACTTGGCGGCATTCTCTTTAGAACCGCGGTACACGAGGGAAAGATGGAGCTTGCCGCCCGATTCCAGCTCCGCTAGAATTTTTGCCTGCTCCGGAGATACTAATAGGGTAACTGTGGCGGGAAGCTGCTTTTCTTCCTCATCCTTGCTCTGCTCGCCTGTATCGGTGTCATAGCCCGTGCTGGCAGTAACACCAATCACTTCCACGTAGGTCAGCTCCGGGGGGATCACAGTTATGCCCTGCTTTTTATAGTCGGGTGCGATAACCGATACAACATCTCCTGAAATCAGCTTGCCGGACAGACCCTCCGCAAAGTTTTTGATGCTTACGGAAATCGCCTGCTTTCCTCCGCTTAAGTTATACAGGTAGGCATTTTCTGCGGCGGGAACATCGGTCAGCTTGGTAGAAAGGATATAGTCGCCGGGGGACAGATCCGCTTTCGCATATTTGCCGATTACCGTGTCCGGCTGCCTTACGATATTATCCGGCAGGTTGTAGCCGCCAACCTCCACGGCCTTCACCATATCCTTGGAAATGGCATCACCGGCTTTTATATCCTTTACTACCCGGACAATGGTTGTTTTCTGTGCCGCGCTTTGGTTAAACAGCGGCGTTAGGGCAAAGCAAATAAGCAAAGACAGCACAATGCAGATAACGCCAAGCATCGTGCGGTTTTTAAAAAAACTCATAGGGTGTTCCTCCTTAAATTAAAAAATATGCTGCAAGGCAGCCGAGAGAAAGAAAAGGCGCGAGTGGATATGCTTTTGGAGCATCCCTCCCGCGCAATTTCTGAACTATAAAGCAGATTGCATGGAATGCCAGCATGCCTGTTAATCCCATGACCATGGCGGCCATGCTTTTTTGAAAACCCAGCACCAACCCTGCCGCTGCCATAAGCTTGATATCCCCGCCGCCCATGCCGCCCAAAGCAAGGGCGGCGAGCAGAAAGGGCACGGCGGCGAAAATACCAAACAATTTCATCGGTTCAAATGTGATAAGTCCAGCTAAGGCGATAAATAGGCAGAGGCTGTCGGGGATGATCCGTTTGCTGACATCCCAGAGGGAGGCCGCAAGCAAAAGGACACTAAAAAGGCCTCCCTGCAAAAGAAGCAGCAAATTAACCCCCATAGTTGAACATATCGATAATACGCTGCTTTAAGGTCGGCAGGATGGTTTCGCCAAACAGAGCGTACAGGCCGGCGAGGACGAGTGCACCGATAACGACCGCCATCAGGATTTTGATGGCCGTATCCACAAAGCCTTCCCCGTGCTGGGAACGAAGCATTGCCTGTGCCTCCAGTATTTTGCCTGTGAGCTTGTTTTTTACCGTGGTTACAAGATTTTTCATAGTGGTTTACCTCCAAATTCATATTTTTACATCGTGCGAATTTCTATCGCAGTAGTAAAGTAAAGAACATCGACGGGGCCTATAACCCCGACATTTTCATGCCGGCAGTCTGCTCCGGTATTTCTTCCAATGCGGACGGCGCGTCCGCTACACTTTGCTTAAGGGGTTTTGGGTTATCCGATTTATCTTCCTGTCTTCTTCGCTGCTGCTTATAGGTAAAGACGGGCGGGATACCTTCTAAGTCTTTGCACCGCTTGACCTTATATCTTTCCGTGTCATCTTTGTAAAGGTATTACCAGTCCTCATCAAAGCTGTATACTCCAACCATGCCTGTGGCCATTCCGTCCTTGTAAAGCAGCTGATACTTAAAAAGAGGGTTGGGATCGCATACAACTCTTATCAGATCCAGTTTTAGCTCCACTACTTTCGTGTTTACCACCTCCTTATGGGCAGAAAAAAACACCGGTGGTTTAAGCCGGTGTCAAACTGCCTGTGAAATCTTATTTGGTTTCGTACTCCCCCGCTCCATCCACATGAAGAAAGCCCTGGGCCGCAGCTTCCATAATTCCTGAAGTCACAAGGGATGCGGGCGTATCTTCTTTACACAAGAACCCGTCACGGATTACGTAGTTTTCCGGAAGTTTCATGTCGGGAGGCCGGGAGTATGAGGTTTGGCTGGTACCCCGAGATGCTGGGCTTTGCTCTTTGCTCATGGATGTTTCCTCCTTTAATTTATGAGTAAAAAAATAGCCTTCCGGCTGCGGCTGGTAAGTTTACAGGCTCATCTTCGGTCCCTGGTACAGCTCCTGCTCCGGCGCCTGAAAGGATACTTCTTTAAAGCCGAAGCGGTCAACATAGTGGAAGGCGCTGCCTGAGTCATCGTACAGCTCCACCACATCTGACATAGAGAGGCTATGCCCCTCGTAGCCGGGCGGATGGTCAAGGTTAAACTTGGCGTACAGTCCCTCCAGATCGTTAGTTTCCACCTCGCCGTCATAGACCACCCGGTAGTTTTGCGGATCAGGTTCTCCGAAACGCTCCATCAGCTCGTCGTACCCGATGAATTTCATCATCACATCCACATCAGGTTTTAGCTGATGGACCCTGCATTTTTTAAGAACCTGCAGGTTGCCTTCCAGATCGAGCTTTCCATCTGCCAGCCTCTCGTAAGTGCCGTTTCTCCACTCCAGCTCCAGTCCTTTTTTCTCTTTCAGATAGGACCTGAGTTCCTCGTTTTGAAACAGCGGATCGACAATGGCTTTGCCCTTTTCGATATAGCCTGCTGTGTTGCCGTAGTAGAGGATTCGGTTGTTTTTGATCTGAATTCCGCTCATTAGGCCTCCTCCTTTCCCAAAAGGACTGCTGTGTTACTGAAAATAGAAGGTGACGGAATAGGTGATGTTGCTCTTGTTGTACATGCAGTCATGATTTGTGTAATAGTAGAATTCCAGCTGGCTGTATAGTCCAGGCGACAAATTGCGGCTGAAGGTGATGCCGTTGGTGGTTTTACCATAGTCCAGCTGATCCCATTGCCTGGTCAAAACATTATAACCGCGGACACGACCATAGTCGTTACCGGAATGACCTGAAACAGGCGGCACTGTAAAGGTGTAGTTGGTGATGGTTGCTCCAGCGATTCCCTGTTCCAGGATTACCGATTCCGGACCGGTCAGCGTCATGCCGCCGCCCCTATTGGGGTCAGCTATAAAAAATACAATAGCAGCCCAGGGAGATTCTGCTCCGGTGGAGTCCACAGCTTTGACACGAACCACATTCTTGCCTAAAGGATAGGCACTGCTGGTCTGTGCCGGTCTGCCTTCCCATACATAGGTGATGGCATCCCCATCGGGGTCAGTGCTGGAGGCAGTGATGGTGATTGGCACACCGGGAGCTATGCTGTTGCCGTCAGGAGTACGGTTAATCACCGGCGTTGCAGGAGCAGAGTTTGCTACCGTAAAGGTGACATTCGTCCAGTCGGAATACAGCCCCCATGCATCCTTGGCCCGAACCTTTACGGTATGGGTGCCAACGGCATAATAGCCATCCACTGTATTTCCCGAGTATTCAAGGCTCACGGTATCTCCGTCCGGATCGGCTGCATTGGCGCTGAGATTCACAAAGAGCTTA